>CAVWMT010000007.1:0-225821 GCA_963756195.1 uncultured Acidimicrobiaceae bacterium | reverse complement strand
CCTTGGGATCGGACCACGTGGGCACATCGAAAGATGCGCCGGGCCGGGGCAAGAGCCGGGGGAACTCTACTGTCCGAAACGCCTCGATGGGCCGGCACTGCGTGGTGCCGTGGATGCGCATCCCGGCGGTGGTCGAGCACCAGGTCTCGGCGCGCACTCGGACATCGGTGAGGTCGACGAAGGACTCTCCGGCGAAGAAATTGTAGTGACGTATGGACGACGCGTTCGACCCGTGGTTTGTCGGTCGGGGTGGCCACTGGGCCGCGTCGATGACGAAGCCTCTGGACTCCGCGTACTCCATGAAGGCGTCGTTGATCCGCGGCGCGGTGTTCTGGCTGTGATGACGATCGACTTCATGTTGTCGGGGATGACGACGGGGAACACCCCGCCGAAGAAGCTCCAGGCGGCCTCGAAGCCCTTGATCACCTCTTCAGTGGTCTGGAGGAACGTCGGCCAGACGAACTGGTGAGGCTGAAGCACGCCGTGAAGATCAGCCCGTGGCAAACCCTCGGCGCTCCCGTCGGGGACCAACCCGAGGCGTCCGAAGTCCACCTGGAGTTCTCGGCCCGGTGGCGGGTCGGCCACCCGGACGGTGACGGTGCGCCTTCCGGCTCCGCAGCGCTCGACACAGAAACGCGCCAGGGTACGCGGCGGGACGACAACCCCACGACGGGCGAGCAGGATGCCGATCTTGGTGACTGTCAGATCACCCTTGACCAGTCCTTGATGTGCTCTTCCTCGGCAAGCGACACCCGCCACGCCGCGCCGTGTCCGTCGGGACGGTGCGGGCGGACCCGCTCGAGCACCTGGCCGATCAGCTCGTCGCTGAGCTGCTCCTCACCGCCGGAGCGCTCAACGCCGAGTTCGATAGCAGCGGCGATGTAGCGCCTGACCGTCTTTCGATCGATGCCGACACCGTGGGCGATGGGGCGCTCGCCCTCGCCGCGCAGCCAGCGCCGCAGCGCCTCTTTGACCTGGACCACCGATACCTCCCGAAACGCCATGGGGCCTCCTCGCCAGCGGCTTGAAGGCCCAGCCGAATGTCTTTCCGGCCGGCGTTGGTGGACCCTCAGGGTGGTCCCATAACTGGCAAAGAGGGTGGTCCCATGTCACTGGCGAAACCAGCGATCAACTGGTCCCATGTGACTGGCAAACGACAGCCACCGGCGCTCGCCAGAGTTGCATGCGCCCGGAACGAACGGCACATCGGGGCAGTCGGCTGATGCAGCATCCGATAGGTGCCTCAGATGATCACGAGCAGCCCAAAGCCACCGACGACGACTGCGACCGCCCATCCGGCGAGGGCCAGACGCCCTGAAATGGGACGGGTGCCCACCACCGTGTGATCCCGGCCCAGGGACCAGGATCACCAGGCCGATGGGGGTTCCGAATCCCCCGATCATGCTGGCGGCGACCAGCATCCCGATGACCGAGATCTTGGCCAGGCTCACCGCGAAGGCGAGTCCGATCGACGCCGCCAGAGCGCCGTAGAAGCCCCGGGCGTGGCGGATTCGTTCGGAGACCCCACGGCGCCATTTGAATTGCGCCCGACCACGTAGGCGGTGGTGGCCATGAGCACGGGGAGGGCAACGACGGCGGAAATCACCAGCCCGAGGGCAAAGACGTCGGACGCGCGGGATCCGACGAGCGGGCGCAGGGCTTGGGCGGCGTCCTGAGCTGAGGTGGCCGACTCGTGATGCCGGCCGAGGGTCGCGGCAGATGCGATGAGCATGAACCACAGGACCACGGCCGTGAGAACGGCACCGATGATTGCGCCAAGTCTGGCCCGCGCCAACCCCGCACCATCGCTCCTCGGATCGGGCGGTTCCTCGACACCGCGCCCGAAGGTATCCCACACATAGACGTAGCTGGTAAGCGTGGTACCGAGCAGGGCGAGACCGCCGCCGACCACGTCACGCCTCAGCGTAGCGTGGGGACCAGACTCGAGCGAAGGACGCTCGACCAGTCGGGACGGGCGAGGAATGCCGCCACCCCGAAGGCCAAGAAGCCGAGCAGCAGGTAGCGCAAGACCCCCACGACCTGGGCGTACTTGCCGGCCACCGACGGTCCGACCAGGACCACCCCCAGCGGTATGACCAGCCATCGCGAGTCCGCCCCGGCTACGAGCCCGATGCCGGCGGCCCCGGCCTGAAGATCGGCCGCGATGGTGACCACGTTGACGACGACCACCGAGACCAGCAGCAAAGCGGCGACGCCGCGGCCGTAGCGTTTCAGGGTCAGCGTCTGAAGATCGTTGCGAGCCACTGAGCCCACATGGGCGGCGATGGTTTGGACGACGCCAAGCAGGGGAGCGACCAGGAGCGCCACCCAAGCCAGTTGATACGCGGTGGAGGCCCCGACGGCTGAGCCGTGCCGACGTTGGTCGGATCGTTGTCAGACGCACCCGAGATCAGTTCGGGTCCAATGCTCCGGAAGAACCCCCGCATCCGCCTCATTCGAACATGCCCAGCAGTAGGAGATCGGTGAAACAACTCATTCCCTTGCGCTTCGCAGCACTTCTGTCATCACGACGATGCCGACGCTGACCTCACGTGCTGCGAAGATCGCCATCAGCATCATCATGTACCCCGCCACGATGGGCCTTTGATGCGAGCCCGGTACTCCCTCTGTTCTGCTACCCGTGAGGTGCCACTCGGTCGCGGGATACGGATCGCCGGTCAGGTTCCCGTCGGTGTCGTTTGACCCGGGGGAAAGTGACCCATATCTGCTCCGACCTTCTTGCCGATGTTCGCCACGTGCAGATGGATCTCATCGAGCAGGTCGGTGTTCTTCTTGACCGAGGTCGTAAGGGCGGTGTTTTCCGCCAACAGTGTCTTGTTCTCGGCCAGAACGGTCTTGATGTCGTCGGTGTTGTTCTCGGTATGGATGGCGATCTCAGAGGAGATGGCGTCAGACCGCTTGGCGGCGATCAACAGTGCTGCAGCCTGGACACCGGCGAGCATCGAGAGAAACAGATTCAGGAGGATGTAGGGATACGGGTCGAACGCCTTCCCGCTTAGCACGTGCTGCAAGAAGATGGTATTGACGATCACCCACAGGGCCCATGACACCGAAGAACGAGAACACGAAGGGCCAGGACCCCATCATGTTTCGCATCCGATCAGCTGCCCGCTCCCCGAGTGAAAGATCATCGCCGGATCGCACTCCGGGGTGCTTGTGCCAATGGGTTTCCCAGGCCTTCGCCATCTAGACAATCGTCGCGCACACGAGCGACCGGGAGACGGATGGAGTTGGACAACCTCACCTACCTTGTAGGTGTCTTTGAGCCGACGCGGCCCTTCTTTCTCGGACGCGCCGGAAGCCGCTACCTTGGAAATCGGAACCGAGCCCCACTACCGGCGGAGTCTGACCGCATTGTCACCTCATGCACCCGATTGGGACGTTCGCCTCTACCCACTCCATCACAACACCCTCACGATTCCCAAATGGCGCCGGAAGTCTCCGAGCAGATCAGTGATGCCTTGGCACGGGAACTGCCGGGCCACGGGTTTGACCTCATAGACCGCGTGGCCGTCGAACCCGGGTGGGGCGATGTCATCCATTTCGTGACCGTCCGCACGGGACTTCGGCGTGGGGATGTCTCGCCATCCTTTGAGGCCGTGATCCATGACGTCGTGGGTCGGATTATGGCGGGCAAGCGACATCAGGTAACGATCCACTGGGCTTCGCGCTAGGGCTTCCGATGGACACCATCCCGTTCCGCGAGGACGCGACAGAGGCGTCACTGCTGCCCCACGCTGACGGCTGGCATTTGGTCCTCACTTCGGGCTCTGGGCGCACATCTGTGTTCGCCTCGCGGGATGACGTCCGAACCGCGCTCTCTCTCGAGAACCCGGGTGACGAGGAACGCTGTCTTCGGCCACTTCGAAGAACGACTCCGAGCCGCAGGCTACGACTCGCTAAGCATGGCACCCGAGCCCGGAGCGGGCTGCGGCATGGTGGCTCAGTGCCGATCTAGCTTCTGGTCCACGACCGTGATGCCGAGCCCGGGCGACCTGATCGAGGCATTCAGCCCGCCGCCGCCGGGGGGGAATGGGTAAATGTGGGCAAAATGCCCCAGTTCGCCGCGACTCAATAGCTCGACCCAGTTGGTGAGGAGCCCCTGGTTCCAGTTTCAGGGAGGGCCAAACCGCCGGTCGGGTCACCGCTCTCCATGGCGTCGGTCCGCCCGGGCGTTCTCCATGACCACAGGACCGATACCCAAGCATCCTGCCTGCGATAACTGCCAGGTGTGGGCACCACCACCCCTTCTGGGTGTACCCGCCGGGTTGTCCTTGACGAGGTTCTCGTGCGATAACGGTCAGCGATGAGCCCACGTCGCTTGTCCGAGCGGCCCCTGGTACTTGCCTGGTATCTCTTCCGGGCCACCTTCCCGCGTCGAGTGGCCGGATACATCACCATTGTCGTGTTGATCGGACTTGTCGGTGGGGTGGCGATGGCGGCGCTGGCGGCAGCCCGTCGCACCGATTCCTCGTACCCCCGGTTCCTTTCGACCACCAACCCCTCAACGTTTTTCGTCCAGCCCACCACGAACGGCCCTGCCGACTGCGGCTCGCAGCTCTTCAAGGCCCTCGTCGCGCTTCCGCACGTGAAGAAGGTTGAGTGCGCCACGGGTCTGGACGCCGAGACCCTTGACCACGCCGACAAGGTCGGCACGATTCTGTTAACCCAGGTTGAGCTGGTCGCCAGCACGGATGGCGACTTCGACGACATCGACCGAGTCACGATCACCGCCGGGCATCGTCCCGACCCCGACATTCTCACCCAGGTCGTGGCTAGTCCCGAGGCGGCGACCCTCCTCCACCTCACCGTCGGGTCCGCCCTGCGAGTCGGAATTACTACCGCCACTCAGACGGTCCCGCTTCCGCCCTACCGGACCCTCGTTCTGCACGTGGTCGGGCTGGGAACCTTCAACCACCAAGTCGTCCAGGACGACATCGACCGGGACCACACCGGAATCCTCCTGGGCTCACCCGCCCTCGCCCGGCGTTTCACCGCCTGCTGCACGGAGGTCCCGTACGACGCCATCCAGGTGGCAGGGGGCGCTCGCAACGCCGCCCTGGTGGACGGCGAATATGCTGCACTGGTCCGCCGGGTGGCTCCTCACAACCCCCAGCTGCTCGTGTACGACTCGTCGACGAACGAGACCGCGGCTCAACGCTCGATCCGACCACAAGCAATCGCGCTTGGGGTATTCGGAGTCATCGCGGGCCTCGCCACGTTGCTCGTCGCTGCCCTCGCCATTTTCCGCCAGGAGCAGTCGGGAGAGCATGAAGGCGAGATCCTGCGTGCCCTCGGGGCGAGTCCGGCTGACGCCTTGGTCGATGGTGCACTCGGCATCGTCGCTTCGGTCGTCGTCGGCGCACTCCTCGCTGCCATCGTCGCACTCTGCCTGTCGCCTTTGACTGACTTCGGCCCGGTCGCAGCGGTTGATCCGGCACGGGGCTTCAACGCTGATTGGACCGTCCTCGGTTTCGGAGTCCTCGCTCTGGTTGTGCTCCTGGGGGCGGTGGCCATCCTCGGTGCGGGGCGAGATGCCAGCACGCACGGCGGAGGTCGCCCTGGCGCCGTCCACTCCAGATCCCGACTGGCGCGCCCAGTGGCGGGACTCCCGCCCGCCGCTCAGATCGGCGTCCGCTTTGCGCTCGAACCGGGACAGGGCCGGACGTCAGCCCCCATCCGCTCCACGATCATTGGAGCGGTGCTCGCCGTGGCGGTAGTGACCGCAACGGTGACGTTCGGATCGAGCCTCGGGACCTTGATTTCGCATCCCTCCATCTACGGTTGGAACTTCGACGACGCCCTCTTCTCGACCAGCGGTTTCGGGCCATTGCCCACAAGTGTGTTCGGGCCTCTGCTGGCCAAAGACCACCAGATCGCCAGTACCACCAACGTCTGGTTTGCCGACCTCCTGATCGACGGCATGACCGTGCCGACGCTTGTCGAGCCGGTGCATTCCGCCATCGCCCCGCTCCCGCTCAGCGGCGAGTCCCTCGCATCACGCGGTGACATCGTGCTCGGCCCGGCCACCCTGGCTGCATTGCACCGTCACGTTGGTGACACGGTCACGGTATCGGGGAACGGTCTAGCAACGCATCATCTCCGTATCGTCGGTACGGCCGGATTCCCTTCCATCGGACCGACCTTCGCCACCCACGCCTCAATGAGCGTGGGGGCCTTGGTTGCGAGCCAGGCAGTTCCAGCAGCCGTCCTGGCCGAGGGCATTCCGGCACCGTTCGCCGGGCCAAACGCCACCTTCGTCCGTTTCGCACGCGGTGTGACCGAAGCGGAGGGCACACGCTCACTTCAGCGTGTGGTCGCCGCATTCGAGCGGGTCGCTAACTCCCCGGCCATCAAAGCGGCAAGCGGTGGGCAGTCAGCCCTGATCACCGTGGAGACCCTCCCGGTGCAGCGACCTGCCGAGATCGTGAACTACCGCTCGATGGGAACAACACCAGGGATTCTGGCCTCGGCGCTCGCGCTTGGGACCATCGTGGCCCTCGTGCTTACTTTGGTTGCCACGGTGCGCCGTCGCCGTCGCGATCTCGCGGTCCTGAAGACCATAGGGTTCACATCCCGCCAGCTCCTCCTGAGCGTCATCTGGCAAGCCATGACCATCGCGACTATCGGCGTCTTCCTCGGAGTCCCCATCGGTATCGCGACCGGACGATGGCTGTGGACCCTCTTCGCCGAGCAACTCGCTGTCGTTGTCGAACCCGCCGTGCCAGCGCCGCTCCTCATCGTCATCGCCCTAGGCGCACTGATCCTGGCCGGCCTGGTATCCGCCCCGCCTGGGCGGATCGCGGCGCGCACCCCTGCGGCCCTCGTCCTCCGCTCCGAGTGACCTTCGCGACTTCCCCCTCGGTCGAGGCGACAACTCGGCCAGGTCGTCTCGAAATCGCCCGGAAGATTCCACGTGAACCTGCCCCTGTTCGCCTGTGTTTCGCGACGCAGAACGCCCACCAAAATTCACCGTCTGCTTGCTATCGTGAGCACCTGGCCGACGGCAGTGCATCCGCCGGAAGCTGAGCCAGTCAACCTGAGCGTTCAGGCGAGCTGATCCTCCGAACTGGGTGTCGTCGCCTGAATCCATGTTTCGGGCATCGGTCACGAGACGTGGGTTTACTGAATGCTTTCCAACCTGGGGGTGGCCCGCTGGCTGCAGCAGTCCTGGAAGCTGTCGCGGGCCCACGGAGTAGCCAACGTGGCCGTCCTCCACCGGCTCTCAGACCTCCGGGCTGTCGGGAACGACGGGTCGGAGCAGGTGCACCTGGCCGCCGGACTGCTCTCCGACTCCGAGACCCGGGTGATCTACGCCCAGTCGCCGGGAGAGACGGCCGCCACCGCCGAGCTGTGTGGCCTGACCGAGACCGAGGGGGAGCTCGTCACCCAACTGCGACGGGGCACCGCCCTCTGGAAGGTGGGTCGGCGCTCGTTCCTCGTCGAGCACCGCCTGTCGTCGGCCGAACGATGGTTCGTCGACACCGACCAAGCCATGGCCGAAACATCCGACAGCCGGCCCATCCGGCGGTGAGCCTCGTGGCCACCTTGGCCACCGTCGTCACCGACGGCGTGGCCATGGCTGTCTTCGGCGCTGCGCTGCTCGCCACTCCCGAGCGGCTCGACGCACGGCGCGGCCGCCTCCGGTCTGGCACCCGGCGCTCGCTCCTTCCCCCTCCCGGGCGCCGGGTGCAGTTCCGTTCCGCTCATGACGTCGCCGGCCGGTGGGGTCAACATCGGGCCAACGGCGACGGGTCGCGCTCGGCCCGATGGGCACGCCGGCGGGATCTCGGTGCACTGTTGGTTCCGACCGCCGGGGAGGTGACATGGCCGGCGGCCGGGCGCCTGGTGCTCGGACGGGCCGGCCGGCGCCTGGTGGCCGCCGAGCGAGCCCAGTCGGTGGTGGTCTTCGGACCGACCCAGTCGGGCAAGACCAGCGCCCTCGTGGTGCCGGCCATCCTCGGCTGGCAGGGACCGGTCATCGCCACCAGCGTCAAGACCGACCTCGTCGACCACACTCTCGGACACCGGCGGACCTGTGGCCCGGTCGGTGTCTTCGACCCGTCCGGCACTACCGGATTCGAGCAACAACCGTGGTCACCGCTGCCGGCGGCGCGCACCTGGCCGGGTGCCCGGCGGGTGGCCTCGGCCCTCACCGAGGGGACCAAGGGCTCATCCACCACGTTGACCGACGGCGACTTCTGGTACGCCACTGCGGCCAAGCTGCTCGCCCCCCTGTTCTTTGCCGCCGCCACCGCCCGATGCGACCTCGCCGACGTCGTTCGCTGGGTCGACACCCAAGAGGTCGATGAGGTGCTCGACTTGCTGCTGGCTGCCGGTGTGCCCGAGGCCCTCCACGCCGCCCGCGCCTCGTTCACGCGCGACGACCGCCAACGCAGCTCCGTCTACACGACGGCAGAGACCGTCCTCGCCCCGCTGGCCGCCCAGGCCGGCCGGGGTGCGCTGCTCGATCCCGCCGCCCTGGTCGACAGGGGCGGCACGCTCTACCTTTGCGCGCCGGCACACGACCAGCGGCGTCTGGTGCCGCTCTTCGCCGCCGTCACCCGGAGCGCCGTCGAGCACGCCTACGAATGCGTGGCCCGCACCCGGCGGGCGCTCGACCCACCCTTGCTGGTGGTGCTCGACGAGGCGGCCAATATCGCGCCGCTCGCTGATCTCGACGGGCTGGCCGCCACTGCTGCCGGCCACGGTGTCCAACTGGTGACCGTCTGGCACGATCTCGCCCAGATCACCGCCCGCTACGGGGCTCGGGCCACCACCGTGGTCAACAATCACCGGGCCAAGGTGTTCTGTTCGGGCATCTCCGATCCCCAAACCCTGGACTACGCCAGCCATCTCATCGGCGAGGAGGAGGTGCTTCTGCCTGCGACCACCTCCGGAGGGACGAGCGGCCCGACCACCACTCGGTCCCCAGCCACCCGGCGACTGGTCACGCCGGGTGCGGTGCGGATGGTCAGGCCCGGCCAGACACTCCTCGTCTACGGCGGGCTTCCGCCTGCTCGGCTGACCCTGCGCCCCTGGATGGAGGATCCGTGGCTCCGGGCCCGGCGGCGGGTCGACGGCGACGAGGCGGCGTCACCGGACGACAGCCGGAGGGCCAGACGGCGGAGAAGGCGGTGGCGGCCCACCGGTAACGTGCGCTGAGTGTCAGGCCGCCACCAGGGATTCGACCACGTGACCATGGCCGTCTCGGACCTCCAGGAGGCCAAGCGGTTCTTCGCCCTCCTCGGCTTCGCCGAGACCAAGTCGACGGTCGTCTCCGGCGACGTGATGTCGAAGTACATGGGCATCCCGGACTGGGAAGCCGACCACGTGACCCTGACCCTCACCGGGGGCCCGTCCCACCAGGAGGTCCAACTCCTCCACTTCAACCATCCGGGTCTCTCCCACGATCGCGACGAGTCGAACCTCGCCCGGCTGGGCTTCAATCACGTCTGCTTCGCGGTGGAGGACCTCGATGCCACACTCGATCGGCTGCAGGCGGCGGGGGTGACGACGCGAAACGAGGTCATGGACTTCCACGACCGCCGTCTCGTCTTCCTCGTCGGGCCGGACGACGTCACCATCGAGCTGGCCGAATGGACCTCTGACTGAGCGAAGCCTGCGCTGCGAGCTACGAGCCGTGACCGGCCAGCGGGCGGTCGTCGGCGCCGCTTCCCGGTGACGGTCCGAGGAGCGCGTCCCGGCTGGTTGCCGTGCGCTGATGCAGGTGATGCGGCCACCAGAAGTGAAAGGCACGCATGGCGGCGAGGGTGGGCACGATGCGGGTGGCCAAGATGTTGGCGGCCAGCAGCACACCCAGGGCCACGGCCAGGCCGATCTCCTCGAGCAGCTGGATGCCCGTGAGGAGCAGCGAGGCGAACGTCCCGGCCAGGATCAGGGAGGCGGCGCCCACCGCCGGTGATCCGTGCACGATGGCCAAGCGGGACGCCTCACGCGGGTCGAGGCCGTCCACGAAACCCTCGCGCAGGCGCGACGCGATGAGGATGTTGTAGTCGGTGCCGATGGCCATCACGAAGAGATAGACGACGATGGGGATGGTGAAGTCGAGGCCCACGAAGCCGAAGCCGTCGAGGAAGACCAGGGTGATGATGCCAAGGGTGGCCACGTAGGTCAGCATCACGCCGACGAGCAGGTAGATGGGGGCGATCAGCGCCCGCAGCAGTAAGGCCAGGATCACGGCCACGATGGCCAGGGCCAACGGGAACACGTGCTCGACGTCGTGGCGCAGCGCGTCGCGGACGTCGACGAGCTGCGAGGTGGTACCGCCCACATAGGTGGTGGATCCGGCGATGGCGCTGGGGGAGGCGGCCGTGCGCACCGGCCCGGCCACGTTGTCGATGGCGGTGATGGAGTACGGGTCGTCCTTGAGCAGCACGGTGATCGAAGCCTGCCCATGGCTGGCCGTGTACTGCGGGGGGTTCACGCTGGCCACGCCCGTGGTCTTGGACAGGGTGCTGGCCAGGGCCGAGACGTCGGCGTCGTTAAGGGGCGCGGACGTGTTGGAGACGACGTAGATCTGGGTCGGGCCGAGGGCGCCGGCCGGGAAGGCCGAGGCCATGGTGTTGAAGGCCACCTGCGACGGGGTGGTGGACGGCAGCTCGGCCAGCTGGTTGTAGGTGGTCTTGAAGCCGAGGGCCCCGAAGGCCAGGGCGATGAGGACCACGCTCCAGACCAGCAACACCCGGGCCGGATGGCGGGACACGATGTCGCCCAGCAGCTCCGACCGAGTGCGGTGGGCCGAGGTGCGGGCGTGGGGCTGGGTGGGCCAGAAGAGATGCATGCCCAGCAGGCTCAGGATGGCGGGCACCAGGGTCATGGCCGCTAGCAGCATGAGGGCGATGCCCACGATGAGCCCGGGGGCCAAGGTGCGCAGCGACTCGAGGGAGGCCACCAAGAGGGCGGCGAAGGCGGCGATGACGGTGGCCGCCGCCGAGGTGATGACCTCGCCGACCTTGGCCAGCGACATCCGCAGCGCCTCGGCGGGTGGTTCACCATTGGTCAGGTGCTCGCGGTAGCGGAACAAGATGAAGACGATGTAGTCCGTGCCGACCCCGAACATGACCACCACCAGCAGGGGAGCGAGCTCGGGGCCCAACAGGAAGTGGAACCAATCGGCGAGGTCGGCGGTGATGGCCTGAGCCATCTGGTGCACGGCGCCGATGACGATGATGGGCAGCAGCGAGATGAGCACGCTGCGGAAGACGATGCCGAGCAGCAACAGGATGAGGACGACGGTGGCGATGGTGATGATCAGCTCGGCGCTGTCGAAGGCATTGGTCGAGTCCACGCTGATGGCGGCGTTGCCGGTCAGCCGGCCGACCAGGCCGGAGCCGGTCAGGAACTGGTCGGTCTTGTCCCGCACCGACACCACTGCGCTGTTGGGCCCGGCGTCGCCGGCCTGTCCGCTGAATACCACCTGGACCAGTTGCACTTTCTGGTTGGTCGAGAGATAGAGCGCTGAGGTCGTGACGGTTTCCACCGAGGGGATCTTGTCGGCCGTCAGGCTCTGGGCGAGTCCCGCCACCTTCTGCTGGTCAGTGGTGGAGAGCGTTCCGCCGTCGTTGGCGCTCACCACGATGATCCCCGAGGCCTGGGCCTGGGCCGGGAAGTACTTGGCGGCCACCTGGCTGGCCTGGACGGACTCGTAGCTCGAGGGCAGGAACGAGGAGTTGTTGTTGGAGGTGAAGGTGACGATCTGGGGCGAGAGGACGATCACGAGGACCCCGGCAACGATCCAGGCACCGATGACGATCCAAGGGTGCGTGGTCACGCCATCGGCCAGCTTCTTGAACCAGGTCATGGAGCGCACCTCCCCGGTCGTCACGTCCCGCCGGGCCGGGCCTGGTCACCATAGACCAGCCCTTTTCGAGAGCGGCGGTTCTGGCCGTGCCTGCCGTTCCCGCTGTCGGCGCCTGTGTACCGCCGCGTCGCCCGGTGCTCGCTCCCGTGGCTACCATCGATGTCGGTGCCGACTCCTGTGACGGCGCGCCAGTCCGGCCGGCCCGTCTTCGATCCTTTCGACCCCCAGTGGGCCAGCGACCCCTTCCCCCTCTACGCCGAGCTGCGGGAGCGGGCGCCCATCCACCGCAACGAGTTGGGCTTCTGGGTGGTGGCTCGCCACGCCGACTGCCTGGCCGTCCTCCGCGACAAGCGGTCGAGCTCCGACAGCCTCAACGTGGACACCGGTCGCATGCCGGCCGGGTTCCGCCGCCCCACCGGTGGCACCGAGACGATGGATGAGGCCATGCTCGAGATGCGCCCCTTCCTCTTCCGGGACCCACCCGACCACACGCGATTGCGGGGGCTTGTGGCCAAGGCGTTTACGCCGCGGATGGTCGAGTCCTTGCGCCAGCGCACCCAGCAGATCGTCGACGAGCTACTCGACGCCGCCCTCGAGGCCGGCGAGGTCGATCTCGTCGACGCCTTCGCCTACCCCCTGCCCGTGCGGGTCATCTGCGACCTCCTCGGTGTGCCGGTGACCGACCAGGAGCGCTTCAAGGAGTGGTCGCACGCCCTCGCCCGTGGTCTCGATCCCGACTTCCTCCTCGCCGACGAGGTCATCGAAGCCCGGGGGGCGGCCGTCCTGCAGTTCGCCCAGTACTTCTTCGAGCTGCTGGCCGAGCGGCGGGCTCACCCGGGCGACGACCTGCTGAGCGGGCTGGTGCGGGCCGAGGACGAGGGCAGCGTGCTCACCGAGGGCGAGCTCCTGTCCACCTGCATCCTCCTGCTGGTGGCCGGTCACGAGACCACGGTCAACCTCATCGCCGGCGGCACTCTGGGCCTGCTCGAACAGCCGGAGCAGCTGGCCCGCCTTCGGGACGACCCGGCGGTGGCCCGCCCTGGGATCGAGGAGCTGCTGCGCTTCGTATCGCCGGTGCAGCTCACCGGGCGAGCCATCACCGAGGACTTCGAGCTCGGCGATGCCGCGTTCGCCGCCGGCGACTTCGTGATGCTGCTCATCGCCTCGGCCAACCACGACCCGGATCCGTTCGAGCATCCCGAGCGGTTGGACCTGGCCCGGAACCCCAACAACCACCTCGGGTTCGGCTTCGGCATCCACCACTGCCTCGGGGCCCCACTGGCCCGCATGGAGGCCCAGGTCGCCCTCACCACCCTGGTGCGCCGGTCGCCCAGCCTCGCCCTCGCCACCGACACGGTCACCTACAAGAACAACATCGTGCTGCGAGGCATGGAGTCGCTGCCGGTTTTCATGCGGACCTGACTAGGCCCGGAGGCCCGCCGGCTCGCCCCTTCCTCAGCTGCCGGACACCCGACCCACGATCGGCTCGAGGTGGGCGAATCCGGAACGCACCTCGTTCACGCTCAATGGCAGCAACAAAACCGCCACCGCGTCGGCCCCCGCCTCGGCGTAGCCGTCGGCGGCTCCGGCATCGAAGGGCTGCATGTAGGGGCAGACCGTGATGCGGATCTCGTCACGTGACCGTCCCACCTCGGCGAGGAGACGGTCGAGCTCGGCCAGGGGCTCGGCCAGCTGGCCGGGCGTGCGGTTGAAGGTGTGCCAGCCCTGGCCCGCCCGGGCGGTCCGGGCCAACGCCGCCGCGCTCTCGCCACCGATGTGGATGGGCGGATGGGGCTTCTGGGTGGGCTTGGGGTTCATGCGGCACGGGTCAAGGTCGTAGTAGGCACCGTGGAAGGACGACACTTCGTCGACCCAGAGGTTGCGCAGGACCTCGAGGTACTCGTCGCATCGGGGGCCCCGTTGGGGCCACGGCACACCTAAGGCGGCGAACTCCTCGGCCAACCACCCGACACCCACGCCGAGGTCGACCCGGCCGCCAGACAGCCAGTCGAGGGTAGAGACCTCCTTGGCCACGTACACCGGGTTGCGCTGGGGGAGGAGGACCATGGCCGTGCCCAGCCTCACCGTCGAGGTCAGGCCGGCGAGGAAGGCCAGCGTCGTGAACGGCTCCAGCAGCCCGGATTCGGGGGTGACGGGCATCTTCCCGTCGGCGGCGTAGGGATAGGACGACTCGTAGTGGTCGAAGCCGACGACGTGCTCCCCCACCCAGATGGTGCCGATGCCGTGGCTCTCGGCCTCCTCGGCCACGGCGGTCAGCACCTCCGGCGTGGCGAAGGGGTTGACGGTCGGGAGCCAGACGTCGAGGCGCACAGTCGGTTCTCGCCCTCAACCGGTGACGGAGCGAGCGGGCGAGGCGAGCTGCACCCGGCTCAGACCGGCGCGCCCGGGGCGACGAGCGGCCAGGGACGGATGCGTTCGGAGATGCGGGCCAGGTCGAGCAACAGCCGCTCTTCGTGATGGCGGCCGATGACCTGCAAGCCGACGGGCAGGCCGTCGACCGTTCCGACCGGGATGGAGACGGCCGGGTTACCGGTGAGGTTGGCCGGGATGGTCAGCGCCCCGTTGTTGCCCAAAGCGCGGTTGAGGCCGTAGGTGGCGATGAGGTCGACGTCACCCACCTTGGTGGGCATGGGACCAGCGGCGTCGAAGGCCACGTCGGGGTTGGTGGCACAGAAGATGAAGTCGGCCTGCTCGAAGAGGTCGGCCATGGACTCGTTGAACTGGATGTGGAACATCTCGTTGCGCCCTGCCCCCTGCAGGTTGAAGGTGTGGGTGGCGATGTTGAGGATGAGCTTCATCTCCGGGGTGAGGTCGTCCTCGCACTCCGGGTACCGGTCGCCGAGATCTCCGGCCAGGCCCACGGCGTTGGCCACCGCCCACTCGAGCCCGGCCGCAGGCAGGTCCACGACCACGTCGACCCGGCACAGGCCGGTTTCGGCGATGAGGGATTCGGCCGCCTCCGTGACCAGCGCGGCGCAGCGGGGCTCGACGATGGCCGCTCCCAGGTCGACAGAGATGACCGCCCGCTTGCCCGACAGCTCGAAGGAGTCGAGGCCGGCTTCCCAGCCCCCAACCTGGGGCAGGCTCAGGGTGTCGCGGGCGTCGAACCCGTTGCAGACGTCGAACCAGCGCGCCGTGTCCCGCACCGACCGGGACACGCAGCCGACGACGACGGTGAGCGGGGGTTGGAGGGACTTCGGGCCCTTGGGGATGCGACCGAAGGTGGACTTGAGGCCGAAGAGGCCGCAGAAGCCAGCCGGGATTCGGATCGAGCCGCCGCCGTCACTGCCGCTGGCCAGGGGCAAGAGGCCGGCGGCCACCGCTGCAGCTGACCCGCCAGACGACCCGCCCGGGGTGCGCTCCTGGTTCCACGGGTTGCGGGTCGTCCCGTGCAGCTTGGTGCTCGTGCAGTTGATCCCACCGAACTCCGAAGCCGTGGTCTGGCCAACCAGGACGGTGCCGGCCCCCCGCAGACGCTGCACCTGCGTCGAGTCGAACTCGGCCACCCGGTCCTTGAACACCAGCGAGGCCTCCGTGTACGGCCAGCCTGCGACCTGCTCGAGCTCCTTGATGCCGATGGGCAGGCCCCCGAAGGGCAACGAGACGTCGGCACCGGTGGCCCGGGCCCGTGCATCGTCCCTGTCGATGTGTGAGAAGGCGTTGAGGGGCGAGGCGTCGACGACGGCCAGGCAGGCGTCGAGGGCTTCGACCGGCGAGATGTCCTTGGCGCGGAAGGCGTCGACCAGCGAGCAGGCGTCGCCGGTCCATGGTGCGGTGTCGCTGGGCATGTCGAAGAAAGCTACTCGTCGCCCCGTGGGGACGCCGGGGGCGGGTCCGCGGTCAACGCTCGCTGTCCAGTTGGGCCATCTGGGGCGTTGGGTACCGCTCGCCGGCGGCCGACCCGCGGGGCACGGCGGCCTCGATGGCGGCGAGGTCGTCCGAGCCGAGCTCGAGCTCGACTGCGACCAAGGCGTCGGTCAGCTGATCCGGCCGGCGGGCACCGACCACCGGCACGATGTCTGTACCCCGATGGAGCACCCAGGCGATGGCCACCTGGGCCAGGGTGGCGCCCAGGTTCTTGGCCACGGCGCGCAGGGCGTCGGTCAGTTCGAGGTTGCGCTCGAGGTTCTCGCCGGTGAAACGGGGTGAGTGTTGGCGGAACTGACCGAGACCCACGCCGGCCGCGTCGCGGGTCAGGTGCCCCCCGAGCAGACCGCGGGAGAGCACGCCGTAGGCGGTGACGGCGATGCCGAGGTCGCGGCAGGTGGGAAGGATGGTGTCCTCGATGTCCCGCGACAGGAGCGAGTACTCGATCTGCAGATCGACGATGGGGTGGGTGGCGGCCGCTCGGCGGATGGTCTCGGCACCCACCTCGGAGAGCCCGATGGCGCGCACCCAACCGGCATCGACGAGATCGGCAATGGCGCCGACCGTCTCCTCGATGGGTACGTTGGGGTCGAGCCGTGCCGGGCGGTAGACGTCGATGTGGTCGGTGCCGAGGCGCTGCAGGCTGTAGGCCAGCGCTGTCCTTGTTGCCTGCGGGCGGGCGTCGTAGCCGAGCCAGGCACCGTCCGGCCCGCGCTGGGCACCGAACTTCACGCTCAGGGAGACCCCGTCGCGCTGTCGTGAGCGCAGCGCCTCGGCGATGAGCAGCTCGTTGTGGCCCATGCCGTAGAAGTCCCCGGTGTCGAGCAGGGTGATGCCGGCGTCGACAGCCTGGTGGATGGTATCGATGGCCTGGCTGCGGTCGGATTGGCCGTAGACCCCGGACATGCCCATGCAGCCGAGGCCGATGGTCGAGACCGCCCAGCCGGCCCGGCCCAACTGTCGGGTCTGCACCACGCCGAGACTATGGGGCCGACCGGCCATCACGCCGGGCTGTCACGCCGGGCTGTCACGCCGGGCTGTCACGCCGGGCTGTCACGCCGGGCTGTCACGCCGGGCCAGCCCACCGTCGCCTCCGACCGTGGCGGCCAGCCCTAGTTTGGGGGAATGAGCGTCGTGAGCCAACCGTCAGATGGGGAGGGCGGCACCCCGGCGGGCCCGGGGGGCAAGCCCGATCCCAGCCATCCCTTCACCCTTTCGCTCGACATCGGCGGGACCGGGCTCAAAGCCTCGGTGCTCGACGCCGAGGGGGCCATGGTGGCCGACCGGGTGCGGGTGGCGACCTCCTATCCACTGCCGCCGGAGAAGTTCCTCCAGATGATCAAGCGACTGGTCGCCCCCCTGCCGACGGCCGAGCGGGCATCGGTCGGCTTTCCTGGGATGGTGCGCGACGGCCTCGTGCTCTCTGCCCCGCACTTCTCGACCAAGCACGGGCCCGGCAGCCCGACGGACCCCGACCTCGCCCGGCAGTGGTCGCGCTTCGCGGTGGCTCACAACCTGACCGAGATGTTCGGCGTCCCGACCAAGGTCGCCAACGACGCCGACATCCAGGGTTTGGCGGTGGTCTCGGGGAAGGGCCTCGAGCTCGTCATCACCCTGGGCACGGGCTTCGGGACCGGCCTCTTCTACGAGGGCCAACTCATGCCCCACCTCGAGATCGCCCACCAGCCCTTCCGCAAGGGCGAGATCTACAACGACCAGCTGGGCGAGGCAGCCCGCAAGGAGGTGGGTGAGACCCGCTGGAACAAACGGGTGCACAAGGCCATCACCAACCTGCGGGCCCTCATGTTCTTCGACCACCTCTACATCGGCGGCGGCAACTCGCGCCGTGTCGTGCGCGAGGACCTCCCCGACGACGTGACCATCGTGGACAACACGGCCGGCATCCTCGGGGGCATCAAGCTCTGGGAGACCGACCACGTCGGCGTGAACGTCCCGGAGATCTAGCCGGGAACGTCGGGGACCCGATCCCGGCGGGGAGACCCCATCCCCTGCGGGTAACCCGACTCAGCGGCTCTCGCTGCGCTGGCTGCGGTGCCAGCTCCGCCAGCGTCGCTCGACCTCCTTCAAGTCCTTCTTCCAACCCTTGCGGGAACCGGCCGCCGCCTCGCGGTGGTAGTGGACCAGGACGGCGATGGGCTCGGCCAGGTCAGGTCGTTCGGTGGCCAGAGTCTCGAGCCAATCGATCGAATAACAGGTGTCGTGCAGGTCGCCGAGTTTGTTCGTGAGCCGCTCGCAGGCCTTGGCCGTCTTCCGGGCCGGTCCACCCTTCGACCAGGGCCACGGTCTCGCAGCCGTAACGAAGATCCTTCAACCGGATGCGGAGGGTGTGCAGGTTGGTGTCAGTCGGGTTCTTACGAGCCGAACGGGCGGCGCCACGAACGTCACACCAGGTGCGGTCGAGCAGGCGCGGGAGCACCTCGGTGGCCGGTCGCTGCGCCTTGGGCTTGAATGCCGGGCCGTCCCAGAGGACCATCATCTGCTCGGTCAGCTGGAAGCGCCGGGGCTTCCCCCGCTCGTTGCGGATGTCGGCGAGCACAGCCGCCGTCCGTTCCGAGAGCTCGGCCTCGAGGGCCAGCACGTCCTCGGTGCCCAGCACGTCTGGGCCGCGCTTTTTTGACCACCTCGCGGATGATGTGCAGATCGTGGGCCTCGCCGAGCCGGTCGGCGTACCAGGCGGCCTCGGCGCGCAGGGCGGTGCCCCAGGCCGGGTCGAGGGCGAGGCGAAAGGTGCGCAGATTGGATCGGATGCGTCGCAGGGCTACCCGGCTCTGATGGATGCGCTCGACCTCGGTGTGGCGCCGCTGTGTCCCGTCGAGAGCTTCGGCTGCTGACTGGGCCCAGAGCGGTCGAGTGCCCAACCGCAGGGTGAGGGCGTCGACGGTGGCGTAGCGCTGGGTGTCGTCGGGTAGCTCGTCCCCGATGTCGTTGAGCAGGAAGGTGCGGGCGGCCATGGCCAGGACCCGATGCAGGACCATCCCGGCGGTCGGCTCGGCCACCGAGTGCACGGGCGGCGGACCGGTGTCAGGGTGGAGCGAGGCGAGCCCCGGCCGCCCCGGGCGACGCGTATGCTCCTCGGCTGCCGATGGACCGGTGGCCATGCCCGACACCTCCTCGGCACACAGGATAAAGGGTGCTGACAGCCTGTCATGGGGCGGACCCGAGCCGTCGCCACCCCTAACCTGGGTCGATGCGTGCGGTCACCATCGTCGACGGTGACCTCGAATGGCGGAGCCACCCGGACCCGATGCCCGGCTACGGCGAGCTGCTGGTGGCCGTCGAGGCGGCCGGTATCAACGCCGCCGACCTCATGCAGCGCCAGGGTCACTATCCGGCGCCTCCGGGCGTGCCATCGGACATCCCGGGCATGGAGCTTGCCGGTGTGGTGGTCGGCGTCGGCGAGGGGACCAACCGCTACGCCGAGGGGGACCGGGTTTTCGCCATCGTAGGTGGCGGCGCGCAAGCCGAGCTGTGCCGGCTGCCGGAGGGGTCGGCCCTGCCTGTGCCCGACGGGCTCCCCTGGGAAGAGGCCGGTGGCTTCCCCGAGGTCTTCTCCACGGCCCACGACGCCCTGTTCACCCAGGCCGGACTGCTGGCCGGCGAGCGCGTGCTCGTCTCCGGGGCGGCCGGTGGGGTGGGGACGGCGGGTGTGCAGTTGGCCAAGGCCGCCGGCGCCCATGTGGTCGCCTCGGTGCGCAACCGCGACCATCACCGGGCCGTTGCCGAACTCGGCGCGGCCGAGGTGGTGGTGCCCAACGAGGTCGCCGATCACGGGCCCTACGACGTCTCCCTCGAGCTGGTGGGGGCGCCAGGAGTGGCGGCGGTGCTGCAAGTGCTCGCCACCGGCGCCCGCATTGTGGTCATCGGTGTCGGAGCCGGTCCCAAGCTCGAGCTCAACCTGCTGGCGTTGATGGGTTCCCGGGCCACGCTCCGTGGCTCGACGTTGCGGGCCCGTTCCTTGGCCGAGAAGGCGGCCGTGGCCCGAGCGGTCGAGGACCAGGTGCTCCCCCTCCTCGCCGCCGGCACGGTGCGAGTGGTCGTCGCCGACCCCTTCCCGCTCTCAGCGGCGCCGGCCGCCTACGGGCGGTTCGCGGCGGGCGGCAAGCTCGGGAAGGTCGTGCTGGTCAACGGTTGAGGGCGTTGCCGCTCGGCCGGGCGGCCCATCGGGTATCCGTCAGCGAGAGACGATGACCGAGGAGCCGTGCCCGAACAATCCCTGGTTGGCGGTGACTCCGAGCTTCGCCCCCTCGACCTGGCGGCCCGCGGCCTCGCCCCGCAGCTGCCAGACCAGCTCGCACACCTGGGCAATGGCCTGAGCGGGGACGGCCTCGCCGAAGCACGACAACCCGCCGCTCGGGTTGACCGGTACCCGGCCGCCGATGGTGGTGTCACCGTCGCGCAGGAGCTGCTCTGCTTCGCCTTGCTTGCAGAGCCCGAGGTCCTCGTACCAGTCGAGCTCGAGGGCGGAGGAGAGGTCGTAGACCTCGGCGAGGTCGACGTCCTCGGGGCCCACGCCGGCCTCCTCGTAGGCGGCGAGGACCACCGACTCCTTGAAGCCCGGCCCCACCGAGCTCACCGCCACCGCCGAGTCGGTCGAGAAGTTGGGCATCTCGATGACCGTCTGGGGGAACCGGGGCGTCACCGTCGACACGGCGTCGATGGCGACTCGGCTACCGGTGCTCTGCGCGTGGCGGTGGGCGAAGTCGGTGCTGGACAGGACCAGGGCGGCGCCGCCGTCGGAGGTGGCGCAGATCTCGAGCAGGCGCAGCGGGTCGGCCACCATCGGCGACGTCAGCACCTCTTCGCTTGAGACCTCTTTGCGGTAGCGGGCGTAAGGGTTCTGGAGGCCGTGGCGCGCGTTCTTGACCTTGACCAGGGCGAAATCGTCCTCGGTGGCCCCGTGGAGCTCCATGCGCCGCCGGGCGTAGAGGGCGAAGTAGGCGGGGTTGGTGGCGCCGAGGAGATGGAAGCGCAACCAGTCGGGGTCGTCCTTGCGGTCGCCGCCCACCGGGGAGAAGAAGCCCTTGGGCGTGGTGTCGGCCCCGACCACCAGGGCCACATCGCAGAGGCCGGCCAGAATCTGGGCCCGGGCATTGGCGATGGCCTGGGCTCCCGAGGCACAGGCGGCGTAGGCGGACGACACTCGGGCGCCGGTCCATCCCAGGGCCTGGGCAAAGGTGGCGCCGGCCACGAATCCGGGATAGCCGTTGCGGATGGTGTCGGCCCCGGCCACGTACTGGATGTCGGTCCAGTCGAGGCCGGCATCCCTCAACGCGTCGGTGGCCGCGGCCACCCCGTACTCGACGAAGCTGCGCCCCCACTTGCCCCAGGGGTGCATGCCCGCTCCGAGAACAGCGACTCGCCTGTCGTCAGCCACCGTTGGCCTCCGGCTCTCGGCGCGCTCCGGTCTGCGGGCTGCTGGAGATGGGCCGCCACTTCCACACCACGTACTCGGTGTCGTCGTCCGTATACAGCGTGTCGAGCACGACCTCGACGTCGGTGCCGATGCTCAGGTCGTCGACACCAACATCGGGCACGACCTGGCCCATGACCACCATCTTCTCGCGGCCAACTCGACGGCGGCGATGGCGAATGGCTGATAGGGGTCGGTGGTGGAGATATAGGGAGCAGGAGGTGGGTAGCGGGCATCGGTATAGGACCAGATGCGCCCGGTGCGACTGAGCTCGACCTCCTCGAACTCGTGACTTTGGCAATGGGGATTGCGACAGAAGAAGGACTCTCGGGGAAAGGCGTACGTTCCGCAGCTCGAGCACCGACTGCCCAGAAGCGCTGGCGCCTCCTCGTCGAGGGTAAACCACCCTTCGACAGCCGGAACCCGAGCTTTTGCCGTGGCCATCACCCGAGGCTACCGAACCTCGGGAATCCCGGGTTCGAACGGCGATCAGGTGGCGCGTACATGTCCGGGCCGCGACTGCGAGAGACGGTGGCGGCGTTCACGGCTTTGGGCCGCCCACACCGCCCCGACCTCGAGATTCCGTGATGCGAGCGTCGTCCCACCCCAACACGTCACGCAGGACAACTTCGGTGTGCTCGCCCACCGATGGAGCGTGGTCCGGCATCGGCAGGTCCTCACCGATGAATTTGAGTGGCGTCGGCAACTCGTCAGCGCCAAGGTGCTCCTTGGGGATCCAGCGGAACCGGTCCTGGAATTGGGGATCTTGGGCGATAGTCTTCGGTGAGTTGACCGGCGCCATGGGGACGTTTGCCGCCACCCCGAACTCGATCCATTCCTCGGCCGACTTGGTTTGGAAGATGTCTCGGAGCTCGCTGCGGAGCTCGACGTTGCCCCGGGCGTGGTCGGCGTACTTCGAGCCCGGCCACCGCTCGAACAGCTCCTGTCGCCCGAGGGCTTCACAGAAGTTCTTCCAGAAGGCCTGCTCGGATGCCATGAACAGAACGAACCGGCCGTCCTTGCTCTCGTAGACCTGATACCGGACGCCTTCGATCATGCCGGCCGTTCCCGGTTCCCGGCGTTCGTAGGCGTCGGCCTTGTTGCCGGTCACCTCCGACTCGGGGCGATCGTAGGCCTTCCAGGTCTCGCTTCGGTACCAGTCCATGGCGGCGGCGGCGTCGGACTGAGCGATTTCGAGGAAGGAGCCCTCGCCGGTCTGCTTGGCGCGGAGCACCGCGGCGACGATCCCGAGCGCACCGAACAACGGGCCGGCATGGATGCCCATCGAGGCGTGCTCGGGCAGGAATGCGAAGCCCTCCTCGTTGACTTGCGGGGAGACGATGCCGGCCCAGGTGTCGAAGGCGATGCCGTGGGCGGGGAGGTCGCGGTAGGGGCCGGTCATGCCGTAGCCGGAGATCGTGCAGAAGACGAGGCGGGGATTGATGGCCTTCAGGTCGTCGTAGCCGACGCCCCGCTTGGCGAGGCCGCCCGGTCGCATTGCCTCGACGACCACGTTGGACACCTCGGCCAGCCGCTTGAAGGTGGCGACGTCCTCCGGCTCACGTAGGTCCATCACGATGCTGCGCTTGCCCCGGTTGATGTGCAGGTGCATGAGGGAGACCCCGTCGACGATCGGCCAGGTCATCTCGCGGATGTAGTCCCCGGACGGCGGCTCGACCTTGATCACCTCGGCGCCAAGGTCCACAAGCGGCATCGTGATGGCGGCCGGTCCGAGGGCGGAGCACTCGAGGATTCTGAGGCCAGAGAGAGGAGCGTCGGTCGGCATGGGATTTGCGTCCGACGATATCTGACGCCCCGTCAGCCGCTCCGGAGACCGCCGGCCGTCGAACCGCCGGGGGGAGGAGCAGACCCTGGTCAGGTAGTCTGATCGTCCTTCGGAGCGGTCGCCACGGATTTCCCGTGATGCTCCGAGGCACCCAGCGCTCGTAGCTCAACGGACTAGAGCATCTGACTACGGATCAGAAGGTTGGGGGTTCGAATCCCTCCGAGCGCGCTTTCGTAATGTCGCCGGTCATGGTGGGACGCTCGCGAGCTGTGGCCATGCGACTCCCGGCTGGCTACGTCGGACCGCTCACCGAGGTGATGGGCGCCGAGAGCCCCACTTCGGCCAGTGTCCCGAGCCAGCTCGCGTCACCGTAGAAGTAGACCGCACCGTCCGACCCCATCAACCAGTAGCCGTGGCCGTCGGGCGTAACGGTGATCGCGCTGACGGGTGCCGACACGGTGAGGCCTTGACCGACAACCGAACCGAAGAAGGGCGCATTGCCGAAGGCGAACACCCCTCCATCGGACGCGGCAAGCCAGTAGCCGCCACCATCGGGAGTGGAGCTCATACCCACGATGGGGCCATCGAGGTGGGTGCCGCCCATCGATCCGTAGTAGCCGGCATCGCCGAATGCGAAGATCCCGCCATCCGCCGCGACCAACCAGTAGCCCCCGCCGTCGGGCGTCCCCGCCATTCCGACCATCGGGGAGTTGAGGTGAGTGCCGCCCATGGACCCGAAGAAGCTGGCGTCACCGAAGGAGAACACGCCGCCGTCGGACGCCACCTCCCAGTAGCCGTGGCCGTCGGGAGTGGGCGCCATGCCGACGATGGGCTTGTTGAGGTGCACACCGCCCATGGACCCGAGGAAAGCGGCGTCGCCGAAGCTGAAGATGCCGCCGTCGGCACCGACCAGCCAATAGCCCTTGGTGTCGGGGGTGGCGGCCGTGCCCACGATGCGGGCGTTGAGGTGGGTGCCCCCCATCGATCCGAAGAAAGCGGCATCGCCGAAGGTGAATACCCCGCCGTCCGCCCCCGCGGCGTCGAAGCCTTGGCCCCCGAAGAAGGGCTCGTCGGTTTGCTCTACGAGCGGCTGCTCGATGACTCCCGCTCCGAAGGCCGTGCCGGCGAAGCCGGTCGCCACGCAGTGACTCCCGCGGACGCAGGCAACGCCGGCGAGATAGCCGAGGCCGATGGTGTTCGGGGTCGGGTCGACCGTCCACGAGGTGCCGTCCCACCGTTCGATGAAGGGCACCGGAATCGAGGCGTCTCCGTAGCCGCCGACTGCCCAACAAGCTCTCGCCGACACGCAGGTCACGCTGTTCAGCTGCGCCTGGGAGGCGATCGTGGCCGCCGGGACTATTCCCCAGGACGCGCCGTTCCACTGTTCGACCAGTGGGGCGAGGGGATCGCCCGAGGCGTCCATGGTCGAGCCGACCGCCCAACACTGAGTGGTGTTCGCGCAGGTGACCCCATTCAGAAGGGCGCCGTCCGGGTTCGACGGGTCGGAGGCTGGTTGGCCGGACCAACTCGAACCGTTCCAGTTGAGAATCCAAGGCTCGGCTCCCTGAACGTGGAAGAACAGATCGATGAGGATTCCTCCGGAGTACGGGTTGGGACCAGCGTTGCCCACGGCCCAGCACTCGGATGACCCCGCGGACGTCACCGACGTAATCTCGTCGTTGGGTTGGCCCGACGACGGGATGGGCGAGTTCTGCCAGGTCGAGCCGTCCCAATGGAAGATCACCGTGTGCTGCGGCTCGCCGGTATTGATATTCATGATGCTGCCGACGGCGAAGCAGTTGCTCGGGCCGCTGCACGCCACGGAGAATAGGAAGCCGAGCGTGGTGGGAACTGGCACGGGCGACCACGTTGCGCCGTTCCAATGCTCGACGAGCGCTAGCGATGGTCCCTGGGAGCCGACGTTCTCGGCGCCGACGGCCCAGCAGTTCGAACGGGTGACGCACGTGACCCCGTAGAGAAGCGAGGCGTCGGTGCCGGTCGGTGCGGCGTTGGGCACGATGGACCAGTTGACCCCGTTCCAGTGCTCGACCATGACTGTCGGCTGAGTGGTCGGTTGTCCCTGCTGAGTCGGCGGGACGCTGAGCCCGACCGCCCAGCAGTCCCAGGCGTCGGCACAGGCGCTGCCGAGCAGAATCTCGTTCGTCTGAGTGGTCTGCGGGGTCTGGGGGCCGCCGACTAGGACGCTCCAACCGGTCACGGTGCCCTGCGCCGGCGAGGTGTGGGCCGAGGCCAGGACGCCCCAGAGGAGTGCAGCGAACCCCAGGCACGCGAGAACCCGGACCGGGTGCCGCCGAAGGCGGTTCATTCCCCTCCATCGTCAGCCCGAGTGGCCCTCTTGAGCCGTTTCGCCGGCGCGGCTGCGCCGCGAATACCCTGGTCAGTCGTAGGTACGCCGGATCGGTGGGCCGCCGTCGGACACCGGTTTGGGTCAGAAACAGCTTGCTGACGCCATGTCAATTGACTTGGTCGTGAGAGAGCACCTAATTCTCGAACCTGCGGTCAAGGCTGACTTGGAAAATCCCTGGTCAGCACAGCGCTCAGGGCCAGATAGCTACGGATCAGAAGGTTGGGGGGCCGAATCCCTCCGAGGCACCTCCGAGCGCCCAAAATCGTGACCTCAACATCCTGAGCCAGAGGAGGCCTCCGCTGACCTACCTTCCGTGGGCCGACAGCTGATCGATGGAATCGAGGAACCAATGCAACGCCAGGACGTGAATCCATGGGAATGGTCAAAGGCCTTCGGCTTCTCCCAGGCCGTTGAAGTCAGGCATCCAGAGCGGTTCCTCGTCTGCTCCGGGCAGACTGCTATTGCCGGGGACGGCTCGCCGTCCGAGACCGCTGACGTGGGCGCCCAGGTTCGCACTGCGTTCGAGAACCTGGCGGTGGTCCTCGGGGCCGCCAGCCTGAGTATGACCGACGTTGTCCGGGTCAACTACTACACGACCGACGTCGACGAGCTCATCGCAGTGTTGGGTCCGCTGGCCTCGGAGTTCTTCGCCGGCAACCTTCCTGCGTCCACCCTCCTCGGCGTCTCTCGACTGGCCTTTCCTCAGCTCAAGGTCGAGATCGAAGCGGTCGCCGCAGCCTAGGCAACCGGCGGGATGGTGCACCCATGCCACTCATTCTGCGACCCTTGCCGACATGAGAACTCAAAATGGGTGAAATCGGAGTACGAGTCCCTACGAATGAGATGTTGGAGCTCGAATCATGACTGCCTTCTTGACACAGGACCTTCCCGACATGACCGGTCGGACCGTGATCATCACGGGTGCCAACAGTGGCATCGGCAAGGCCGCTGCCACTGCCCTGGCCGCGGATGGAGCACGCCTCGTGCTTGCCGTCCGCAACATGGAAAAAGGCAACGAGGCCGCGGAGGAGATGGCAGGCACCACCGAAGTCCGCCGCCTCGACCTCGCTGACCTCGCCTCGATCAGAAGCTTCGCCGGAGCCTGGGACATCGACATCGACATCCTCATCAACAATGCAGGGATCATGATCCCGCCGTACTCGAAGACCGCCGACGGGTTCGAGATGCAGTTCGGCACCAACCACCTAGGGCACTTTGCGCTGACCAACCTCCTTCTGGAGCGCGTCAAAGGACGAGTCGTCACTGTCTCTTCGACCGCCCACCGCTTTGGCGCCATCGACTTCGACGACCTCAACTGGGAGCACAAGCGCTACAAGGCCTCGCGGGCCTACGGGCAGTCAAAAGTTGCCAACTTGCTGTTCACGGCCGAGCTCCAGCGCCGTCTCACAGCAGTCGGCTCTACCGTGATCGCCACCGCCGCGCACCCTGGCTATGCGGCGACCAACTTGCAGTTCCACACCGAGCGTCGGTCCATGGACATCTTGAGCGAAATCGGGAACCGGCTGTTTGCACAGGACGCGGGAAGCGGTGCTCTACCGACGCTCTATGCGGCTGTCGCCGACGTCCCGGGCAATAGCTTTGCCGGGCCAGGTGGGTTCATGCAGCAGCACGGAGCTCCGAAGCTGGTCGGCCGCAGCCGCGCCGCACAGAACATGGACGTCGCGTGCCGTCTCTGGGACGTATCGGAGCAGCTCACCGGCATTCGCTTCCCGCTTGGACGTGAGTCGGACAGTGGGACGGGCGTGGACGCCGCCGCACCTGAGGCGTAGTGCTCAAGGCGTCGGGCATGCCCGCGTCGCCAGCCCGATCACGGCTCTCCCTCACCCTGCCTCGCTGAGGCGGCGAGATTGGTTCGCAGACCTTGGATCGTTTCGCCAAGGAAGTGGTGCTCGGTGAGGTCGTGCCCGATTGCATGACCCCCATCGGCGGGATCGCTGTGGATCAATGCTTCGGTGAGACGGGGCACTTCATGGAGGAGTCGATGGTGGGCCACCTCAGCAATGGCGTGGGCCTCGGATAGGGGGAGTTGTCCGTCGGAGACGATGATCGCCTCGGCTCGCAGGTCGTGGCCGATCCACCGGATACGAACCTTCTCGACCTGTACGACTCCGTCTACTGCAGAGAGGACTTCTTCGACCTTGTCGACGAGGGCAGGATCAACGCTGTCCATCAGGCGCCGGTAGATGTCTCGTGCCGCTGTCCGCAGGACGCCCAATATGGCCACCGTGATGAGCAGGCCCATGATCGGATCGGCCATGGGAATGCCGATGGCGACGCCGATGGCTCCGACGACCACGGCCAAGGATGTGATCCCGTCTGTGCGGGCATGGTGTCCATCGGCGACGAGGGCGGCAGAACCGATCCTCTTTCCAACTCGGGTTCGATATCGCGCCACAAGCTCGTTACCAACGAAGCCCACGAGACCGGCGACCATGACCAACCCGACCCGATGGATCGTCTCCGGGTGGATCAGTCGGTGGACAGCCTCATAGACCGTGAGCGCAGCAGAAGAGGCAACCACGGTGACGATAAAAATCCCGGCCAAGTCTTCAGCCCGGCCATAGCCGTAGGTGTAACGCCTGGTGGCCGGCCTCTGTTCGAGCCAGAAAGCCAGGCCGAGCGGAATTGCGGTCAGGGCATCTGCCGAGTTGTGAATGGTGTCACCAAGGAGTGCCACCGAGCCAGAGATCACGACGATGCCCAACTGGATGCAGGCAGTGATTGCGAGTACCCCGAGAGAGACCTTGAGGGCCCGCATCCCGTCAGTGCTGGCCACCAAATCCTGGTCGACCAAGTCGAGTGCACCGTGACCGTGGGGAACGAGCGCGGATCGGCCTTTCCAGATCAGACGCCACTTGTGCCTGTGACCGGGTTGTTCTTGTTCGGCGTCGTCGTTCGGGTCGCCGTGCGTGTCGTCATGGGCGTGATGTTCGCTCATGCGATCTCCACGGCATGCGCTGGCCTTCTGTGCTGGTGGTCGTCTGGCAGATCGGAGACGACATGGTCGGCACTGAACAGGGCCTCTTCCGCGAGATGGCCGATGTGTTCGTTCTGGATCGAGTAGTAGAAGAACGTTCCCTGGCGCCGCCTCTGCACGATTCGGGCCAGGTGAAGCTTGGCCAGGTGCTGGGAGACCGCAGCGGGCTGCGCACCGACGTGCTCGGACAAATTGTCGACCGAGTGCTCACCGTGGAGCAGGGTCCACACGATCCGCAACCGGGTCGGATCGGCCAACAACTTGAACGTTTCGGCTGCCCAGGCGACTTGTTCGCCGGTTGGATCTGGTAACTGCGTATCCATGCAAATATTGTAATGGACTGCCGTGCAATCGTCCAGGATTAGCCCCCTCTTCCACCCGCAGGGCGGAAGAGGCCGGGAGATCGACTCAGGGAACGTTCGGCGTGTGAGTTGGCGGCCACGAAGAGTTTGAAGACCAGGCGGATCGGTCCACTGGTGGAAGAGTGGTCCCGCGAGGGGCATCACTCACCGAGGCGGTTGCGCAGATCGCTCAGTGCGACGCTGAGTTCGCCAATCTGGCCTCGAAGCTTCAACACTTCGGACTCGAGCAGTTCGACGCGGCGCTGCAGGTCACCTTGGTGACTCGGGTCGTGCGTTGTCAGACTCTGTGCGTCAGGGGAAGACGCATCATCTGGGGAACGGCGTGGACCTGAGTTGCCCGGGTCCGTCTGTGGCATTGATCCCGCCCCGCCGGGCTCGATGGCGGTCGCCGACTCGACTGCCAGCAACTGCTGCCATCGGTCCTCTTTCTGGCCAGGCTGTCGTGGCAGGAGCCGGACGAGCGGCTCGGGTTGTTGAGTCAGTCCTTCGAGCTCGTTCTGCAAGGCATCGATTGAGGTGAACTCCGCCATGCGTGCCGTGCGAACCCGGAGCTCCCCCGGAGTCTGCGGTCCCCGGAGCAATAGCACTGCCAACAGCGCGACGCCAGCGGTGTCTAGCCCGTAGGCCTCGTCGAATACATGCCGATAGCGGGTGACGGACTTCCCGTGAGATGGCAGCACGAACCGTACCCAGCGGAGCTCCTTCAGCTCCTGCAACGCTTGCTGAACTGCCGTTTCGTCCAAGATCATCACCGGGTCCCGATTGGTGGCTTGGTTGCAGGCCAGCAGCAACCCGTTCATGGTCAGCGGATACAGCTGTGGCGTGGTGAGCTGCTTCTCCACCAGGCACCCGAGCACCCGGCCGCCCTCAGACGTAAGAGGCATGTGCTGAGGGTAACCCGATGGTCTGAGACCCCCGAGGGTGGCTGCGATCGGCTGCCGCGTCGGGCCTGCCGCCAACTGGCGACGTGCCATCTGAGGGCCTGCGTCAACTGCTCAAGAGATACTGCGGTCCGGATCCCAAGCCTGCTGCCACGTCATCGGGATTGGCCAGCTTGCAAGTCCGCAGCGACAAGCAACCACACCCGATGCAGCTTGATAACCCGCTACGCAGTGCCTCCAGCACAGCAATACGTTGATCCAGCTGCTCCTGCCAACCCGCGGTGAGCCGCTTCCAGTCTTGCGCGTTGGGAGCTCGATCGGCTGGCAATCCTTCGAGCGCCTCGACGATGTTCTCGAGCGTCATCCCCACTCGCTGTGCAATCCGAACGAAGGCGATCCGGCGCAGTACGTCTCGTCGAAACCGACGCTGGCCGCTCGCTGTTCTATCGGCGTGGATGAGACCCATCCGCTCATAAAAGCGGATTGCTGATGGGGCAAGCCCGCTGCGTTCAGCCACTTCCCCGATGGTGAGCTCCCCCATGGCGGGTCCTTTCGAGAGTTCTGCTTGACTTAAACAATACTTTAAGATTTAGCCTAAAGGGTGGGCGCCGACAGCGGTGCCGAAACGAGAGGTAGTGGGATGCCAGTCGCAATGATCACCGGTGGGTCACGAGGTTTCGGCCGTGCTCTGGCCATCGATCTCGCCAAGGACGGATGGGACCTCATCGTCGATGGCCGTCAGGCGATTCCGCTGGACGCACTCAGCGAGGAGTTGAACGGCCTGGGTATGAGCCTGACCCGGATCGTGGGCGATGTCACCGACGCCGGCCACCGCGCTGCGCTCATTGACGCCGCAGAAGATCGGGGCTCTTTGGATCTCATCGTCAACAACGCCAGCACGCTCGGACCCAGCCCGCTTCCGAAACTCGAGGCGTATCCACTCGAAGCGCTGAGGCGGGTCTATGAAGTAAATACCGTTGCTCCACTGGCCCTCGTCCAAGCCGCGTTGCCTTTGTTGCGCCGATCGGATGGGATCGTGGTGTCAGTGTCCTCGGATGCTGCGATCGAGGCCTACGAGGGTTGGGGTGGCTACGGCTCCTCCAAGGCGGCTCTCGATCACTTGCATCGGGTACTGGCCGTCGAGGAACCGCGGTTACGGATCTACCAGTTCGATCCTGGCGACATGCGAACGGAGATGCACCAGGCAGCGTTCCCAGGTGAGAACATCTCGGATCGACCGGAGCCCGAATCGGTCGTTCCACAGTTGCGCCGATTGCTCGAGTCCGGTGCTCCCAGCGGCCGTTATCTCGCAAGTCAATGGACGAATCCATGATGGTCGCCGCGACAACGCCGGAGCGCTACACCTACGATCTTCCGGCTGCCCTCGAGGCCTCCGAGCCGGCAGAGGCGCGTGGGCTCACACGTGACGCTGTCCGAATGCTGGTTGCCTATCGGAGCAGCGGGGTCCTTGTCCCCAGCTCCTTCATCTTCCTGCCCAGGTTCCTCGAGCCCGGCGACCTCTTGGTGGTGAACACCTCTGGCACGATTCCGGCTGCCATCGACGCCGTGGACGATGACGGGAACGCATTGGTCATTCATCTGTCCACGCAGCTTGACGGCACAAGGTGGGTTGTCGAGCCACGCCGACTGGTCGGTCGCAACACCGAGCGGTGGATCGGACCGCCGCCGCCGTGCCGCCTCCATCTACGGGACGGAGCACTGCTCTCTCTGGAGGAGCCCTACGGTGAGAAGGGGCGATTGTGGGTTGCCACGCTCGACCTCGGTCAGCGCACGCTCAGCTGGTTGGCTACCCATGGTCGACCGATTCGTTATGGCTATGTCGAGAGAACGTGGCCCATCGAGATGTACCAGAACGTCTACGCCACTGAGCCGGGTAGCGCCGAGATGCCTAGTGCGGGGCGGCCCTTCACCCCCGAAGTCATCACGCGCCTTGTGGCAAAGGGAGTCGGTATCGCCCCTTTGGTGCTGCATACCGGGGTCGCTTCCCTCGAGGCCGACGAGCTCCCATATCCGGAGCGGGTCAAGGTGCCCGCCTCGACGGCCCAGCAAGTCAACGCCACCCACCGAAGGGGCGGTCGAGTTGTTGCCGTGGGTACCACAGTCGTGCGCGCACTCGAGACCTCAGTCGGGGATGACGGCACCGCTCACGCCTACGACGGCTGGACCAGCCTCGTCATCTCGCCAGAGCGAGGGGTCCGAGTCATCGATGGAATGGTCACTGGATGGCACGAACCCGCATCGTCACATCTCATGATGCTCGAAGCGATTGCAGGACCCGAGCTCCTGCTTGCCTCGTACGAGGCGGCGCTGGCCGCGGCGTATCTCTGGCACGAATTCGGAGACGTGCACTTGATTCTGCCGTGATAAGCGTCCACAGCGCGTGGGCTGGGTCGGCTGCGTGGTTTGGCGGATGACGAGCGCCATGCTCGAGGTCGTTGATGGTGGCTTCGGACACCACGACCCCGCGACATGAATTGGGCGGTATCGTGCCTGTTGCTGGCCATACCGAGGAGACCGCCGTGACTCTGCCCCGCGAAGTCGTTGTCCCAGGGATGCTGGCCGAATACCAGGCCTTCTCGAAACTGATCTCTGGCCTCACCCGGGACGAATGGCAGGCTCCGAGCCGATGTGAAGGTTGGAGCACTTCGGACGTCGCCGGCCATGTTGTTGGACAACTCACGGATGTCGTATCGCTTCGGCTGGATGGATTGGGAACGCCGGAAGCCACCAGTCGGCAGGCTGAGGAGCGCCGCGGCAAGGCCCCCAAGGAGCTCGCTGAAGAGCTCGATTCGAGCCTCGAGATCGCCAGGGGTCTGGCGTCGTCCTTCGATGATCAGAGTTGGGTTGCTCCGCCGCCAGGCGGAACTGCCTCATCGCTCGGGTTCGGCCTCGAGTCGTTGTGGTTTGATGCCTATCTGCATGCCGATGACATCCGGGCCGCACTGGGACAACCGAGCCTGCCAGGTGATGGAACAGTGCCGTCGCTCTCCCATATCTCACAAGTCCTCTTCGACCAGGGTTGGGGTCCGGGCGAGCTCGCGCTCGACGACGCACCACCTTTCCCCGTCTCGGGCGGTGGAGGACGCAAGGTCACTGGCGAGCCCTTCGCTTTCATCCTCGCCGCGACCGGCCGCGGCAATCCTGCGGACTTCGATCTCGACGATGCGGTGAACATCTATCGGTAGACATAAGCGACTGCCCGTTGGTCCGAGGCAGCTGCAGAAAACGTCCTCAGCCTGTGCAGGCTGAGGACCGGGACGATGAGAGTCGTCACAGCCGATCAATAGGTTTCCAGTGTCGGACGCTTCGCAGGGCGCATTCCCTGTCCCGGGAACTCATTCGAGCAAAGGCCAGATCCACGTGGCGAAGGTCAACGCTCCGCAGCGAGCGGACAACCTCAGTGCGCAGTATGCGAAAGACGACTCAGGGCCGTCGAAGGTCACGTTCGGGGAATACGCTGCCGATTGGATTCGCTCTCGGATCGACCTTGCCGAACGAACCGGCCACCTCGCAGAGGCGTTGGTCGAGATTCGGAGTCGACACCCACTCCAGACCGAGGCAGCGTCTCAAATGCAAACAACCGCAACCGAGAGTCTTGGGCGAGCGCTTCGAGCAGAATCAACCTGTGCAGCGATACGTTCGACTCGGACTTGGAGGATGCACGATTGGTATGTCGGGTCCCGAGCAGGGCGATGGTTATCGCGGCCCGCTGAGCCGGTGAGGAAATAGGGGATCGACGGTGGAAGACCGGATCACGCCAGTGATCTACTTGGAGATGACGGACCGATCTGCTGAGCGCTATGCCGAGGAGCGAGTGCGCCAGATACTCTCCCTTCCCAAAGTGCAGAGGGCGAGCTGGTGGGCAAACTGCGTGCCATTCCGCACCGATCTTCCCCGGACTATGCCCGAGTTCGCCGTCCTCGGCGTCTACGAGGCTGACCAGGGTTTCGAACCACCCACTGGCGAAACCGCGATACCCGGAGACATCGCCGGGTTGTGTTTCGACCACTGCCCACGACCAGGTCAGGGGACGATCTCGGATCGTCCAACTCTGGGCCTCGAGCTGGTGCTAATCAGCCCGCGCGCCCCCGAAGAGGCTCAGGCGCTCCGCGACTGGGCCGACTTTGTCCACATTCGCGATATAGCGGCCGCTTCCCCAGAACACTTCGCCATGATCACCCCGTACGAGAACAGGGCATCGGGGTCACCTCGCTACATGCACTTCTACGAACTTGATACTGATGATCCTGAACCGGCCTTCCAAGAGATGACGCCGACCACCCTGGGGAGGGTCGGCGCGTACGGTACCCATCCCCTCAGGGAGTGGCGGGGTCATGAAGCGCTGGTTATCGATTACGCCAACACATTTCGACGCCTCGGAGTCCTGGACCGATCGGCCTGACGCCGTTGGTGCAGGTTCCGTCTCGGCCGATGCAGCTGAGAAGACTCGAAGGGTTGGACGCCAAGGAGACAAGATGACCGCCACAGCTCACACTCTCAACCTTGTAGGTGTCGGCTCGGCCGATGTCACCATCCATGACTACGGCGAGGGCCAGCCGTTCTTGCTATTGCACGGAGGCGGTGGGCCCGACACAACTGCGAACTTTGCCGAGCTGCTCGCCGCCGCCAAAAAGGTCCGAGTCATCAATCCCATCCATCCTGGCTTCGCCGGCACACCCCGACCCGAGGGATTGGACACGTTCCGGAGTCTGGCCGTGCTCTACGCGGCATTGATCGACCAGCTCGACCTCACCGATGTCACCGTCGTCGGCAACTCCATCGGCGGCTGGATCGCGGCGGAACTGGGCTTACTCGAGCCATCTCGGCTCAAAGGCATCGTTCTCGTCGATGCCGTCGGCATTGAGGTATCGGGCCACCCCGTCGCCGACTTCTTCTCCCTGACCATGGACCAGGTCTTCGACCTCAGCTTCCATAATCCCGAACTGTTTCGCATCGACCCGACCACCCTGCCCCCTGCGGCGCAGGCGGTTGGGGCCGGTAACCGGGCTGCCCTCGCCACCTACGCCGGGACATCCATGACTGATCCCACCCTCGTCGAACGCCTCTCGAACATGGAAACGCCGACCCTGGTGGCTTGGGGGGACAGTGACCAGATTGTCGACCCCGACTATGGACGGGCCTATGCAGCTGCCATCCCAATGGCGCGGTTCCAGTTACTCACGGACACCGGGCACATGCCTCAAATGGAGACTCCCGACCGGCTGCTCGAGGCGATCTGGCACGCTGTCGAGAACGACTTCTCCAGGTCTGCCTAGTGATCGCTACCCGTCTCTGAGAGCGTCGACGAAGTTGACGATGACTTCTAGAGCGAGGCCGGATCCACCCCAACGCTCCCTGCTGTACTACTCGCGTAGGCGGCAAGTGCAAAACGCAGCACAGAGATGGCCTCCTCACCGCTCCACAGCAGGGAGCCTTTGCCCGTGTGGAGCCACCGCAGCCAATGGCGCCCCGAATCCCGAAAGCTGCTCGCCCAATCGTCATCCAGCGCGTGGTAGGAGCGCATCTCCCCGTCGGCGTACACCTCGAGGCTTGGCTGCTGGATGCCACGGCCCGTGCAGCGGTTGACCCGTGCGTAGCCACGGCGACCAGTGATCTCCCAGCGCTCGTCGTTGGTGTAGTAGTCCGAACGGAGATACATGTCGGGCGCGAGCGTGATGTCCCAAACACCCCGAATCCCACTTTGGTGCTCCCATATGAGAGTCGAGGGTGCGTCGATCTCGATACCGGGGACGACCTCGGTCCCGCCGATCCATGCGCGCACTTCCCGGATCGGACCGAATAGCCAGATCGCGGTTGCCAATTTGTGCCAGCCGTCGTCAAACACGAAGATGCCGCGGCCCTGCCGCATCTGCTGGAACTGCCATTCGTAGCTGCTTGCCGGAACGTCCCAGCCGCCCCGTCCGCTTCCCACCATTTTCATGTGGTAGCCGCTGACCTCACCGATCTCGCCGGACTCGACGAGGTTCTTGAGCCGAACCAACGGTTCATAGAAGATGTAGTCCTCCATGACTCGTAGTTGACGACCGCTGGTGTTGGCGGCGTCGAGTAGCCGGTAAGCGCTTGCAAGGTCGTTGCACATTGGCTTCTGAAGGTTGACATGCCAGCCATTGCTGAGGAGCTCGGTGACGCCTTCGACGTGTAATGGAATCGGCAGCAGTGCCTCCACGGCGTCGACCCCGAGGCCACTCGCAGCGAGCGCAGCGATGGAAGAGAACGTCTGGGCACCTGGCCAGTCCGCCTGTCGCTGGATGCATCGCTCCTCGTTCGGATCGACGAGTGCCACGACTTCGACATCACGATTACCGAGGTAGGCGCGTACGTTGAGGTCGTAAATGCGTCCGAGGCCGACGAACGCCGCCCGTACCGGTCGGTTGTAGGGAGCAAAAGTCGTTGTCATCAACGGAACACTATTCGTGAACTCGGCAGTGGCACCCGGGCCTTCCAGAAGCGAAAGGCCGTATCGAACAGCTCGTTGAGGTCCGATCCGAACCCTCAGCTGATGAAGCTGAGGACTAGGTGCTTGCGCCCAGAGCTTCCGTAATGTCGTTGATCGCCGCCTGCTCGGACTCACTCACCTCGAGCCCATGCTCCCGGTGAGCCGCGGCAACCTTATGCGACAAGGTGACGATGAATTGTCGGTACTCGTCAACCTCTGCTGGTTTGGCTTTGCGATCGAGAAGAGCGACCGAGTCGCGCAAGTGCTGCAGGCCATGCTGCTTGAGCTCGTCGGGTGAGTGGAAGTGAGTGTGATCCCGCTCGGGCTTGGCCGCCACGATCTCATCGAGGAGCTCGCTTTCGCCGTGGTGCTGACGCGCCTCTGCGTAGGCCTTCGCCATCGCGATTGCCTCGCGAAACGAGCTGCCTCGCTGAGCTATCACGACGATCATCCCGGCACTGGGTGGGGCTTCGAGAACGATCTTCCACTCGTCGGCTGTGAAATCAGACTTCTTGGTCATCCCCGTCTCCGATCATTGGGAATCGTTGATCCCCGTTCGTTCGTCACACCGTAGCGACTGGATCTGTCGGGCTGAATTGCGGCACCCGGGAACCGCCGCCCCAGAGATCATGAGACGTGGGCTCGTCTGGCGGTCCTCAGCCATTGAAGGCTGAGGACCCCGGGTCAGGCCACGATACCGAACTCGAAGGATGGACGGGTCGCTCTGCACGGTTGTTGGTGATGTCCAATTTTTGCTTGCTCTCCGGACCGAGCTCGTTCACCATGCATTCATGACCTCCGACGATGCTCGCGCCGACTTTCAGTCTCTTCACTCGACGGGAACGTTCCTGATGCCCAATCCGTTCGACGTTGGATCCTGCCGACTCCTGAGCACTCTTGGGTTTCCGGCGTTGGCGACGACCAGCGGCGGATTTGCAGCCTCAAAGGGCCGGATGGACATGACCACGAATCGGGAAGAGCTGGTCACGCACGTCGCATCTCTGTGTGCTGCGACGTCCCTGCCGATCAACGTGGATGCCGAACAATGCTTCCCGGACAGTCCTGGCGGTGTAGCCACCACTGTTCAACTGCTGGCCGGGGCAGGGGCAGCGGGATGCTCCATCGAAGATTGGAATCCACGGGAAGAGAGAATCTCGGACCTAGATGTGGCGATAGATCGTGTCGGATCAGCCGCCGCTGTCGCAGAGCGGGAGGGACTCGTCCTTACGGCACGTGCCGAGAATCACCTTCGAGGACGTGACGATCTGGAGGACACGATCGCCCGACTCTTGGCGTATCGCGATGCTGGAGCCCATGTCACGTACGCCCCCGGCATAACACAGATTTCGGCGATTGCCAGGATCGTGGACGAGGTCGGTGGACCCGTCAATGTGCTGCTCATGCCGAGTGGCCCGTCACGAGATCAGCTGGCGGAAATCGGAGTCCGACGGTTATCCGTCGGAGGTTCGTTGGCTCGGATCGCTTATGGGGCGCTGTACAAAGCAGCCCAGGACTTGCTTGATTCCGGATCGCTAGAGGTTGGGGCCCCGTACTTGAGCAGGGAGGTGGCGAAGACCGCCTTTGCTGGAGTTAGTTGACTGAACGGTGAATTTAGTAAGCATGCCGGAACTCGACGATCTTCGCCATAAGTAACTCCTTTACGGGAAGAGGTCGAACATCAAGGTTCCATAGCTCGTCTTGTCCATACCAACGGAACTCAAGATCAGCACACTGATCGACTGATATCGGATCATCGACCCCGGTGACGGACTCAGGTAATTCAATCGCGAAGTACAACCCGACCTCGTGGCAGTTCAGTTCGTTCCGTATAAACCGATTCTCAACAACCGCGAGCAGATCTCCAATTCGCGCAGGCACCCCGAGCTCCTCGAAGATCTCTCGTCGGATGCCATCCGGAGATGACTCCCCAACCTCAAGGCCACCGCCGGGAACGGCCCAGTATTCATCCGATCTTTCTCGGTGCAAGAGGACGCGGCCGTCGTGCTTGCAAATCGCTCCGACTCGGACCCTCACTGGTCCATCCATGGCAGTTTCCAAGTGGCGGCTATAGCCGAATGGTATCGAGGCCTCGAACGATCAACGTGAGGAGAAGTACAGCTGGGACGCGCTTGCCCGGTATTCCTCCAGCGAGCTGACAGGAATGTGTGCGATCCCATTAATCATTTCGAACGAATCTAGCGCCGTTGTATGAGGCGCAGCAGTTCCTTCGTAGGCATGTTCAGCCGGCGGGCTGCTTCTGAAGCTCGAGGTAGTGCGTCCGGCATCGGGCCTCCTTCACCGATCCCGACTCTGCCTCAGCCTGGCCAGCTGAGAATCATCTCCGGTGCTACACATCCACGGCGGAGTGAAGGGAGTGTCATGGACAGCTCGACGTCAGATCAGCCGCCCTGATGTGCAGTCGCAGTGACCGAGTAGACCCGGCGAGATTCGGACAGGCCCTTTATGTAGACGTCCCTCCCATCCGTGAATTGAAATTCGCCGCTGAGATCGCACAGCTCCTTGAGCACGGATGAGACCAAGATCTCCCCACCCGTAGCCTGTTGCGTGATGCGGGCGGCCAGGATCACCGCGCCGCCCAGGAAGTCATTGCCATCCCGGATCGCTTCTCCGGAATGGAGGCCGAGGCGAATCTGGATCGGCTCGTCGGGTTTCGAGAGATTTCGTGCCGCGAAATCAGACTGAATTCCAACAGCGCACTGCAGGGCGCGGTTTGCTCCACTGAAAGCGATCATGAAGCCGTCTCCCTGCGCTTTGACCTCGCGCCCTCCGCAGCCGGCGATGCGCTGGCGAATTACTGTCGTTGTGCTCTCGAAGGATGTCCATGGCTCGCCGATCACCCAACCGCTCTGTGACTGCAGTGAAGCCCTCGATGTCGCTGAACATGATCGTGACAGTGCCTTCAGACAGACCCCCGAGTTCATCCTTAGCATCAGTTCGTCCTTCTGCGACGGCGTCGATCAGCCGAGGGGCTCGTGACGTCTCGCTACCGCTCGAACCCCCGCCAATAGGAGATTGATCGGGAGAGCCGTCTGTTTGAATCTCACTGTGCGATGAGTGGGCCGGCTTGCTCCGGACGGTGACGCTGCCCCAGAAGGCGAAGGCCCTCACCCGGACAATCGGCGATCCGGGGATAGTAGGTACATCCTTCATCCGGCTGGCATCTTTGCCGCCCATAATGGCGATGCCGCCAAGCTCCACCTCGATGCCCTCTGGCACGATGATGTCGATTCCGCCCATCATGGCGAAGGCGTTGATGATGACACTCGAACCTTCGACCTCCGCATTGCGCATGTCCAGATGGCAGCCGCCCATGAAGGCAATTGCGTTCGTTTTTTCACGAAGTCGCCACCGCCCTTTACGTTGCGAGCCCCCCATGATCGAGATCGTCCAGCGCGTTGCGTTGCGGTCTCTGGCGCCATCGGGAACGAGAGGTGCCATCAGTACCGGCGAGTGGCTGATCTCACCACTGAAAAGGCCGGCAAAGTCAGAGCCAAACGGATGTGGGAGATCACCGAGAACTGGCGGGAGATCCCGGACCGAGGTGGCTTGATAGGCAGCGTCGACGCGCTCGGAGAACTCGTCCAATGTCAACCGGCCGTCGCCACACGCCCCCTTGAGGACTTCGATCACCCGCTCACGGTCCTTGTCGGATAGGCGAGGACCGGCCGGGCCGCTTGGCGACGTCAGCGACATGGAGACCATTGTGCCCGATGTCCGAGCGACACTTCCTGAGTCAGTTCGAGTGCAGGGCCGAAGCTGGCGAAGAACGGTCGGTGTGCCTGCGTCGGACCCGATCAAGTTGAATCAGATGGTGACCTCTGGTGACGGTCAGCCCGTGATGCCAAGAGGACTTCGCTCTCAGCGTCCGAAGCGCTGAGAAACGCTCGTGGTTGCTAGACACCCAGCGGAGCCGACCGCAACTGGGCAACGAGCGCGGCATCACCTTCTATCTCCACCAGCGCTGCCGCCTGCCGCCCGCTGCCGAACAGCGTGTGTTCGCCAGGATCTCCGTGGATCATGATGCGTGGGCCAGTCCCGGCCATCTTGGGCTCCCGCCCTCGGGACATGAGCACGATCGTCGCAGGGACCTTCTTGGCCATCCCCCCCGCCCCCACCCGCGCCCAGAGGGCGTCGGCCATCTCATTTGAGAGCGGGCGGGCGTCCCATTCCGTCTGCGCCCGCCGTACGTCCTCGGTGTGGATGAAGAATTCCACCGTGTTCATTGGGCCGTCGAAAGGCCGGAGAAGCAGCGGCGGTCCGCGGCGTACCGTCGCGATCAACTGTTCCCAAGAGGTCCGATCTCGCAGGGAGCGACGAACCTTGTCCGTATGAGCGGCAAGGGGAGGCCACACGAGTCCCGGGCCGCTGTCTGGTCGTCGCTCGCGCGCAACGAGGTGGGCAACCAGATCGGAGGTCACCCATCCACTACAGAGGGTGGGAGCATCGGGACCGAGCTCAACGAACAGGTCGCAGAGCACCCCGCGCTCCTTCTGTGCAAGGTCTGGCGCCGCCATGACCGAAGCCTAGGCCGGCGCTGATCTCTGGGCTCGGCCGGCCGGCCGCTCCATTCAGGCTCGGCATATAGTCGGGTGATGGCTCGACTCGACATTCCCGAGGGCGAGGGCGGGGATGCGGTGCAGATCTGGTCTCTTCGACCAGAGATGGGCGCCGCGGTGAGCCGGTTGGTGGAGGCCGCATACAACAAGAGCATCCTGCCGGTGCGAGTGCGGGAGGCCGCCCGAATGAGGATTGCTCAGCTGAACGGGTGCACTGTTTGCCTGGCCTTTCGTGCGGACTCGGTCAAGGCCCAAGGGCTCAACGAGGACTTCTACTGCCATGTCGGTACCCACGATGATGGCGCCACCTTCAATCCCCAAGAAGCCCTGGCCATGGAGTACGCCGAGCGATTCGCTATCGATCACCTGAGCATCGACGACGCCTTCTTCGATCGACTCCGAGAGAATTTTTCCGATCCGGAAATCCTCGATCTCACGGTTTGCCTGTCTGCGTTTCTCGGATTGGGCCGCACGCTGCGGGTGCTTGGGATCACCGAGACTTCGCTCACCGATGTCTAGAACGGTCATCCGAGTACGGGCCAGAGCAATTCGGGGACTCGTCTGGTAGCACTTTGGGGTCCCTGCGCCGATAGACGATTCGGCAGATCGCAGGTGTTCGAGGGAGGGCCGTGACTACTTCGCTCGTGTTCTTCGGAGTCCTAGGTGTCATCAGCACGGCAGCCGCGTTCTTCGCCAATCGGCGGCTCTTCTCCGCCGACAGAGTCGGCGGGGTTTCCTTGCTGGAGGGCTGCTACTACGTGCTCGGCTTCGTGTCGCTGGGCCTGGGCTGGTACTTCAATGTCCGCTACACCCACCAGTACGGCCACCAGGCGAACTACGTCAACTACACCAAGGCACTCTTCTCCAACTGGGCATCGGACTCAGCGGCTCAGGACTACATCATGTTCAACGTGGTGCTTTTCCCATTGTGGTCCATCACCGACGGACGAAGGCGGGGACTACGGATCCCATGGATCTTCTTCGTGATGAGCCTCTTTACCAGCCTGGCCTTCTCGGTGGCCTTCTACCTCGCCTTCGTGGAGCGACAGATTCGCTATAGCCGGGTGGAGGCCGCAGTCTCGAGCACTTCGTATCCGCAGTTGTAGCCCGGAATGAACGTGACACCAGGGCCACCGTGGCATCCGGCACCGCAGAGGTAGAGGCCGTCGATGGGAACCGGAGCATCAGGCCAACCCCGAGGCCCGGGACGGAACGGCCCCATGAACTCCGGTTGGAGAAGGCCGTGGGTGAAATCACCTCCGGTGCATCCGAACATCAGCTCGTAGGTGTAGGCGGGGTAGTTGATCTGACGTTCGATGAGATCCGGGAAGTTGGGTGCTTTTGCCGTGATCTTCGCCACGATGCGTTCGGCCATCTCGTCTCGCAACCGTGCCTGATCCGAGTGAGCCGTCGCAATCGGTGCGTAGAAGGCGAAGCTGCTGGCTACGTGCTTTCCCTCGGGGGCGAGATCAGGCTCGCGCAGGGTTGGTATGGACAGGTTGAACGAGGGCGACGCCGGAACGAGTCCTCTGACGCACTTCTCGAAGTCATCTTGCATCTGCTCGGGGGTTTCGAAGAACGTCACGTTGTGGCGCAGATCCCCCTCGTTGAGCATGTCGAATGGACTGGCGTATTCGGGGAGTCCGCTTAATGCGAAATGGATCTGGAAGTACGCCGCCCGGTGGTCGATGGCCTCGATCCGCTGCGCGAATTCCTCCGGGAGCGCATCACGGTCGAGCAGCTGCATGAAGGTAGCGGTGGGGTCGAGGTTCGACACCACGATCGGTGCGGTCACCACCTCCCCGTCGGCCAGGGCCACGCCCTCCACTCGCGCTCCGGCAGTCACAATCTTGGTCACTTTGACGTGGCGTCGGAGCTCGCCGCCGTTCTGCTCGAACAGCGCGAGGAGATGGTCGGACATGGTCCCGATCCCACCTCGCACCTTGGACATCGTCACATCACCCTGTGTTGCCAGGGCGAAGGCGAGGCAGAGCGCACTGCCTGGCGAGTATGGGCCTCGATAGGTGGAGTTGACCGCCAGAAAGGCCAACATGCTGCGCATCGGGGCATGCTTCTCGCGGTCGGGGAGGAACTGATCGACGACATCCATGACGCTCCCGAACAGCGCCGTGCGGATAGCCAGGCGCTCCTTCTCGTTCGACGCGCATGCCCGCATCTCATCGAGCGATTTCGGAGGCTTCCGGACGTCTAGCCTCCCGATGGCCCGCGCCGGGGCCTCTGCCCAGGCCGCCACTTCGGCCATACCTAGCACCGCATCGAGGCCGAGCGAGTCGTTGAGATGGTCGAGGAGCCGGGTCGGGTCGCTGTAGAGCAGGATAGGTGGCTCACCCGACGCTCCGATACTGGCCGATTGCACCTCGGGCTCGTAGATGGGACATGAGGCGAAGCCCAAGTCGTCGAAGATCTCGGTCGGGATGGGGAATTGGATGGATCCGGCCAACTCGAATCGGTAGCCACGGGCGAGCTCAGTGGTCGTGGCCATTCCGCCGATGAAGTGGTTCTTCTCGAGGCACAGGACCCGCATGCCACCGCGGGCCATAACAGTGGCGGCCGTCAGGCCGTTGTGGCCTGCTCCAACGACGATGACGTCGTAGTCGGACATCGCCGTCAAGGTACCAGTGCCAACAGCCAGATTTACAACCGATCGCCTCGGCACCTCGCCCCTGACGGTCGAAAAGGCCATCGGAAGGGCGCACTCGGGTCGCCTCTGATTGTTGATCTACAAGCGTTGGCACAGGCAAAACGGATGGCCGGCGGGATCTGCGTGGACAACGAAGAGGGTTCCTGGCTCGCGGACAGGCTCCGACAGCACCCTTGCTCCAAGGGCCAACGCTCGACGAGTCATCGCCTCGACGGCCGGCACGGTGAGGTCCAGACGGATCTGCTGGGGTCTTCCGTTTGGCCAATCTGGCGCTTCGAAGGATTCCGCGAGCTGAAGCCCCAGCCTGCATGAGCAACCGTCGGGTCCACGATGCACCATTCGGGATCGTCGACGTCCGGCTGACCCCCAAGAAAGATCTCCGTAAAGGCCTGCCAGCCTGGGTGGATCTGGGCAGTCGAAGACCACGGTGCGAAGATGCGCGGTCGGATCTGAGGATGTCAGCGGGTTCGTGTACCCAGCCCACCTCTTGGCGAACGGCGGTTGTAGCCATCCGACCGATGAAGCAGGTCAGGCTAACGCCTGCCGGCTTCCCGCTAGCGTCGATCTGCGTTGTTGCTGAGCCTAGGCCTTGGGGAGGATGATCGACCTATGGCGCAAGATCTGATGCCGGCGGCCTTCCTTGGACACGGAAGCCCGATGAACGCGATCGAGCAAAACGGCTACACCGAGGCGTGGCGATCACTCGGCAGGAGCGTGCCTCGACCGCGAGCGATCCTCGCCATCTCTGCTCACTGGTACGTCAATCTGACGGCAGTCACAGCCATGGCCCGACCGAAGACGATCCACGACTTCTACGGGTTCCCTGACGAGCTGTTCGCCGTGCAATATCCGGCAGTTGGTGATCCGACACTCGCCGAAGAGGTGGTCGAGGTGGTCAAGCCGACCTGGGTAGGTCTCGACCACGACAGCTGGGGCATCGATCACGGCACGTGGTCCGTGCTCATTCACGCTTTCCCCGACGCCGACATACCGGTCGTCCAGCTCTCGATCAACGCTGACAGGCCAATCGAGTACCACCTCGAACTCGGGGCGAAGTTGGCCCCACTTCGAGAACGAGGAGTCTTCATTGTGGGGAGCGGCAACGTCGTCCACAACCTGAGTCGTATCGACTGGAGCCATCCCGATGCCGGGTCGGATTGGGCACGCCGCTTCGACGAAGCGGCGAGGGAGATAATGAGCACGTCACCCGGAGACATTGTCGCCTTGCAAGGTCATCCCGACTTTCGAAACGCGGTTCCCACTCCCGACCATTTCATCCCGCTCCTGTACCTGGCGGGACTGGCTGAGGCCGACGGGTCGTCCGCCCGCACCTTCGTGGAGGGCTACGCCTATGGGTCCTTGTCGATGACTGCCTACACGCTTGGCGCAGAGTGCCCCGAGCAGGCGCCGTCACCCGGTGCGGCGGCGTTGCCGAATCCAGATTCAGTACCGATCGATGAGGCCAATATCTGATGCCAGCCGCCGCAGAAGTAGTCCGCATCCTCGGAGCGACCGGTTCCCTCTTCGGACCTGGCCGACCACTCGCCGGCGGCAGATCTCGGCTGGCCAACCTCAGCCGGCCTAGCTGAGGTCGGGCTATGGGCACGCGGCCCCTTGGATAGCCTGTGAACCGAGCTGCTATGCCCCGACTGCGTCAAGTGCCGAAGGCCGAGGTTTCGTCACCGATCGTGGCCTCCATGTATGAGTTTCTTTTCGAAGGTCGCGACCCTGTGGCCGAACCGGGAACGTGGACAGGATCGCCCGGGGATTGGTGGACGGTGTTCGCGCTTGTTCCTGATGTGTTCGAACACGCCGTCCAAGGCTTTGGCTTGTACCAAAGCCCGAATCGGAAGCTGGACCCCGTGTTGCGTGAACTGGGTCAGGTCCGTGCTGGGTGGGCGGCGGGGAGTCAATTCGTCTTCTCACAGCATTGCAAGTCCTTAAGAGATCTCGGCGTGGAGGAACAGAAGATCCAGTCGATTCCATTTTGGTCGGTCGCAAGCTGTTACGACGAAACGGAACGTCTCGTTCTTGCCTACATCGACTGCCTCGTATATGAGCATGGTCGCGTTCCTGACGAGCTGTTCGATGAACTGCGGACGCTTATTGGCGACGAAGAGATGCTGGAGTTGACGTACATCACCTGTCTCTACTTTCAACATGCCGTCATGTCCCGTGCCCTACGCACGGAGTTCGACAACCGAAGCGACCCCATTGTCGAAGTGATCGGCCCCGAGGGAGCGTCCGCGCTCCATCCGGGTCGGCCGTCCTGAGTGCAGCTACCGCTTGGACCTTCCCCACCCCAAAGTCTGGGTCCATGTCTCAGCTTGACTGGCTGAGTCGGAATCCGGCGGTACCCGTTAGTCCCGAGTAGCCGAGGACGAGGTCTCCGCTTCCCGCTGTCCTCATGAGAGGTCCATGCCCAAGAACACTTGAGAATCTCCGTCGGAACGCTGATCGATACTTGGAACGAGGTGACTTTTGTCAGAGCTAAGCCGTCGGTCTCCCCCGATAGAATGGCGCCATGGCACAGACACCCGCCCTTCAGGTTCAGAACGGCGCCATCTGGCCGAGCTGGTCTCGGGCTGAGTAGATGAGAACAGGAGCATTTGCTCCTCGTGTTTGTTCCAATGGTGTGAATCGCAGAGCAAAGCCTGAGGAGGATGATCGATAGCGCTTGTCGCGGATCTTCCCGTAGGCTTCATCAAGGGCTAGCGAGAGGAGCCGCTGGTGGCGATTGAGCTGGCACATCGTTACGAGCAGATCAGCGCCAAAGCGTACGAGCACCCCGCCGACCGGGCAGCAACTTCAGCGCTCCACTCGGTGCCGCTGTTGGACAAGGTCATCAAGAGGCTCACTGATCTCGGACACGAACGGCGATTGCGTCAAATTGTGATGGGAAACGCCGTCCGCCTCGGCACGGAGCAGATGCCTGACCTGTGGGCGGACTACGCCCGCTGTAGCTCGATTCTGGACCTTCCCAGGACGCCGGATCTCTATGTGACGAATGATCCTGTCGTCAATGCAATGACAATCGGGGCGAAAACTCCCATTGTCATTGTCAGGTCTTCTCTGGTTGGCTCCTACGAGCCCAACGAGACTCGGACCGTTCTTGCTCATGAGCTGGGTCACGTTCTCTCGGAGCACTATTACTACACGACTGCGCTTTTGCTTCTGAAGCAGTTCCTGGACGGGGCACTCCCGAGGTCTCTGCTGCTAGGCCTCCCAGCTCGTGGAATGTATCTAGCTCTCCTTGAGTGGGCACGTGCTGCAGAACTCTCCTCCGACCGTGCTGCGGCGCTCGTTATGGCTGATCCGTTGGAACCGTGCCGTGTCTTGATGCGTATCGCGGGTGGAGCTCTACCAGGGATGAACTTCGATGCCTTCCTCAAGCAGGCAGCAGACTATGAGGGTGAGGATGATCTCTTTTCCCGCCACTCTCGGTTTTGGGTAGAACTAAGCCTGACGCATCCGATCGCTGTTCGACGGGTCAAGGAGATGATCGACTGGGTTCAGTCAGGAGACTACGACCGGATTACCAGTGGCAACTACCCTCGCCGGGGTTTGGAGCCGCAGCCATCGGTTGAGTTCAGTGCAGCCGTGGCGCACTACGGAGAGCGCTTCTCGAGGTTCCTTGATCGAACGGCCGGCGATGTTCAAGAACTCGCTAGGAAGTTCAGCGACTGGCTGAAGAAGCCCATGCCTGATCAGAACGGTGCGGATACGGACGGAAGCAACGACTGACGCTCTTGCACCAGATCTGCCTCTTGTTTGGCCGGGCCCTGAGCTGGAGTCAGGGCAAACTCCGATTCATTCGCCTGGCCGCAACCACTACCGCTGGCTAGCGCCGACGGCTAATGCTCGATCTCGAAGATGCCGATAAGGCACCTGACGTTCAGCTCGTGCCGCGTGTTGAGGGAGCAAGCGTCCCGCTATCACGCGCATTAGGAGGGCTAGGTGACCAAGGCGTCTGGCAGTGCGAACTGGTGGCAAGCGTCCGACGGGAACTGGTACCCACCTGAGCTCCATCCGTCCTATGCGCACGGCCGGGGAGGCGCTTCTCCAAACTCAGAGGCGGGTACTCTCCTCGCCACTGATGGAGAACGTGATGAAGCGATCGAGATCCTTGGGAAGGGGCTTGCGAGCGGGCAAATCACCAGCGACGAGTACAACGAGCGAGTTGGCGCGGTTCTTGAAGCTCGAACACGTGCCGATGTTGCTAAGCACGTAATTGACATTGGTCAACCTCATCCGACACCGACGGCACAGCGACGAATCCGTCCTGGGCTCGTCGCCACGAGCTTGGCCGTCGTCGCGGGCTTAGCGGCTGTCTTTACGGCGGTGGTCCTTAGTCAGCACGACTGCGTGCAGCCCAACGCATCTGGTGCGGGGTGCTTGGCACTTCCGCCCGCCCATGCGACATTGAGCGGGAGTGAGGTTTCACTGGGAGCGACGCCCAAGGCTGACTACCTTGGTGACAAGAGGGTTCTGACAGCTCATGGGACTGGCTCTCAGACCACACCAGGGTTTTCTCTCGATGGCGGAGTGCTCACCGCGACGGCGACCGAGGATGCCCAAGGCGCGTACTTCTACGTAGTGCCGATCGATCAGAAGCTTGACGTAACCCAAGCACCATCCTGGCAGGCACCGCCGGCACTAGGCTCCGGAAATCAGCTGGCAATGATTCCGCCCGCGGGTAAGTATCGTCTGTATGTCTTGGCCCCGGCTGGAACACACTGGAATGTCACGTTGAACGAATTCTGGCTTGCTCCTCCCGGTGTGACAGAGGCCCCAGCTGCGCTCCAACACGACCCAGGACAGACATTGGTCGAAGTGCGCGGTAACGGAAATTACAAATCTCCGTTGTTCGCGCTCCCGGAAGGAGACTTGTTCACCAATTCAGAAGGTTATGACTACGCGGTGATCGGTGCTGTGGCCTCGGCGCCCGGGAGTTCTATGTATCTAGTGCCACCCGATGGCCAAGCAATCCCCGTCAATAACCTGAGTTCAAGTCCTGGTGTCGAGGGGTCATTCGCCCTTCCCGGGCCTGGTCTCTACTACCTGCAGGTGGTTTCGTCCGGATCCTGGGTGTTTGCATTGCAATACGGGACGATCCAATTCGATTGGTGAGGATCGGCCGGCAAGACACCACCCACTGTCAACTCGCGAGAGATATGACGCCTCAGGACTCTCGGCCAGGGAGATCTCGCGGCGTCTCGGAACCTCTCCTGCTCAGCTCTACCGACTTCTCGATCCGACGAACCAAGCGTCCAACGGATCGGGCACCCCACTGGTAAAGCTGCGCCCTCAGCTTGATTAGCTGAGGTGCATCTTCTCCGATGCAACTGCCGGCTATTTTCCCTCGGAAGATGCGTGGCCTATTTTCCCTGAACTCTCCGGTCCTGCGTAGGCGTTGGCTAGTGACCGCGATGGGCCCGATAGCGGCGGGGATCCTTCTGATTGTCGGCGGCTTCGATCCGATCTTGAACGCTGGTGAGCTCGGCACGGGCCTCGCGGCTGTACCGAGGATCTGGTGTGATGACGTCTCCGTGAAGGGGTGGAAGCCCGAAACTCGTGTAGACGACTTGACGGGGACGTTCTACGGGAGCGTGGGCACGGTGCAGCGTGTCGCTGCAGTGAACCGTTACGTCACCCGCGTTCGTCTCCAACATCTTGGGCTGTAGGTCCAGATTCGGATCTCGTCCCGTCGCCATTGTGTTGGCACGGTGGGAACCAGGAATCACGCCCAGAGCGCCGCTGGTGCTATTCGCACCCGTGACCGAGATGCCGCAGGTCAACCCACTGCAGTTATAAGAGTGCCGACCCTGACCGCAGTCTTTGTGCCAGGGAAGATCTGAGAGTCCTTGGACGATCCCGAGCGGCTTGACCAGCCCTTCCGCGTTGCCCTTGTGTCGGTGCTCATCGCCAGTGAGCTCGCTGATCCACTGAAAGCGAGCGTCGTTCACCAAATTGCGCAGCGCGGCGGACTTCTCGTAGAAGAACAACACTCGCACTGCTTGTTCTACCCCGTGCTCATCAATCGCCCACCAGGATTCACCGTCGTCGGGAGTCGCCGTCGCGATCCATTCGTCGATGTCGGAGGCGATTGCCGCCATCTCGTTCTCATCGAAAACGTCACGAATGTGCAAATAGCCAGCTTGCTCGAGAAAATGTGCAACCTCTCCACGGTTGTCATCCACTGTGAAGGAGCGATCGAGATCGAGCTCCCCGCCGTCGAGGTCGGCGAACGTGATGTCCCCGGTTTCGTGGATTTTCCGTCCATCGAGGAGCGCACGCATCGCAGGCTCCCAGCCGATCCAGTCATTGATATTTCCAGCGACTATCTTGACTCGCGATGTCATCGCGAGACCCATCGTCGACTGTGCATCCTGCACCAGGTCTGATAGCGCGTCCGGTGCCAAGGAGGCGACAACTCCGGCATTGGTTAGACCGTCCTGCACAGCCAACGAATCTCGTGAGAGGTGAAGCGTCACGCATCGCCCACCCACGTCGAGACCGAGTGAAGGAAGCTCCTTGTAGGCGACCCCCCGGCCCGCCAGGCCTCCATGCGCAGCGATCGCGTCGGGCAGCAGCGAGTCGAACACTTCGTCAAGCTCGATTGAGCGGACGTCCTTGTTGAGCCGGGTCCGAGTATCGATCGTCATTCCGGCCTCCTGAAGGTCAGCTCCGGCGCCAATTTACCGAACGCTCGCTTCGGTTCGTCCTCAGCTGGCCTGCCCGAGGGAACGATCTCAGCCCACCCGGTCCTCAATAGGCAGCCCCGGGGTAACCGGCAGTACGCTTTGCGATCCTGACTCCTTAGTTCTTACCTAAAAAAGGAATTAGCAAATGAGCGACCTGCTCCTGGGCGACGAACGAGAGGCAGTAGCCGGCGCGAGCCGCCACTTGGCAGAGAAGGGCCTGGTCATCGGCACTGCGGGGAACATCTCCGCCCGCAAGGACGACCTTGTCGCAGTCACCCCCACCGGGTCGGACCTGGCCACCGTGACAGCTGAGATGGTGACCGTCATCGACCTCGAGGGGAACGTGGTGGAGGGGGATCTCGCTCCCACATCCGAGGTCCCGCTCCACACTGGGATCTATCGCGGCACGAACGCTCTGGCCATCACCCATGCTCACGCGATGGCATCGACCGCGCTGTCCTGCACCCATGACGAACTTCCGCCACTGCACTACAGCTGCCTGAGCCTGGGGGGCGCTCCTAGGACTGCCGCCTACGCCACGTTCGGCTCGCAGGAGTTGGCTGACAACGTGATCGAGGCGCTCCAGGGCCGTAACGCAGCCATGATGCAGAACCATGGTTCGGTCGCTTACGGCAGCACGATGGACCAGGCGGTGGAGCGTTTGGAGCTCCTCGAGTGGCTGGCCGAGTTGTACTGGCGTTCCGCTTCACTTGGGACTCCGAAGGTGCTGACCGACAAGGACTTCGAAGCGATCATCGTCGCGGCCATGGAACGGGGTTACGGCTCCGTGAAGAAGGTCGACAAGGGCTAGACCTCAGGGCTCGGTTATGGGCCAAAGCACCGGTCGTTCCGGACAAACGCCCTTCCGTTTGAGCAGCTGATAACGAAGCGACCGATCGAATACCCAGCGCTCGAATCCGGGATCACCAGGTTGTCGCACTGGGAGATGACATTGTCGCCGTGGAACTTTTGGGGTCTCTCAATAGAGATGAGAAGGTGTAATCCAGCGTCGTGCCGTTGGGCGCTGAAGAGTTCGCCGGCTGCTGCGCCACCTCCTTATAAGCGACTCTGCCCGTTCCTCCGGCCAGGTGCGCGAGGATTCATGAGCGACGTGGGTACGACGGGGAGAGGCCGATGACGCAGCGACCGCCGGTCACTGACTGGACGAAGGACTTTGACGTCTTGGATCCGGCATATATCGAGGACCCGTTCTCGATCTGGGACGACCTGCGGCAAGCCTGCCCAGTTGCCCACACGGACCGACGCGGAGGTGCGTGGCTGCTCACCACGTATGCGGACGTGACCGAGGCTGCTCACGACATCGAGAGATTCAGCTCCCTCGAGGTCGGGGTCATTGGCGGCGACGAGGCACGAGACGAGCACCTTCCCTATGGCCTTCCGCCAATATCTTCTGACCCGCCACTGCACACTTGGACCAGGCGTCTGCTGTTGCCCTGGTTCTCTCATTCGAGAGTTGATGGCTATGAGGCGATGACCCGTGACCTCTGCCAAAGGTTGATCGAGGGTTTCATTGGCAGCGGTCACGCTGACGCGGCGGCCGACTACGCGCAACAGATTCCAGTACGGGTCATCGCCAAGATTCTCGGTGTGCCTGAGGAACTTTCCGACACCTTTACCGGCTGGGTGCGAGACGTCCTCGAGTTTGCTGACGAACCAGATCGGGTGAGACGAGGCGGTGAGGGAATCTTCACGTGGCTCTTCGAGCAACTTCAACTCCGCAAGGAGGAGCCGCAGGACGATTTGATCAGTCAACTGGTCCATACCAGCCATGACGACATGCCGCTCGAAGACGGCCTCGTGCTGGGGATCGCCGGTCTTGTACTCATCGCCGGCATCGACACGACGTGGAGCGCGATCGGCTCGACGTTGTGGCACCTGACCCGCAACCCCGAGGACGCGGCCCGTCTGGTTGCTGAGCCTGACCTCCTAGCCACGGCAGTCGAGGAGTTCCTCCGGGTTTACTCGCCAGTGACAATGGCCCGCGTCGTAACGGGCGATGTCGTGTTCGATGGATGCCCTTTGGAGGCGGGGGACAAGGTCCTCTTGAACTTCCCCGCCGCAAACCGCGACCCTGCCGCCTTCGAGCGGGCCGATGAGGTGGTGCTCGACCGAGCAATCAATCGCCACATCGCCTTTGGAGCGGGAATCCACCGCTGTGCCGGATCGAACCTGGCTCGAATGGAGCTCAGGGTCGCTGTTGAGGAATGGCTCAAGCGGATACCGACCTTCCGCTTGGCCGACGACGCTGAGGTCATGTGGGCAGGTGGCCAGGTCCGCGGCCCTCGATCCATTCCGGTGGTGTTCCCATGAAGATCTCTGTGGACCAAGAGAAGTGCCAAGGTCACGCCCGGTGCTACTCGTTGGCTCCCGATCTGTTCAGCATCGACGACTACGGCCAGTCGTCGGTGGTCGGCGATGGAACCGTCCCACCGGGTCGCGAAGAGAGCGCCCGGCTGGCGATCGCCAATTGCCCAGAGCGGGCTGTTTCTGAAGTAGCCGATGACGCACCGGGGCTGGCCTGAGGTCCGTCGGCGGTCGCACACCTGGGACTGACACCGACCCGGCGGGCTCGGTTCGTCTATCCGAGTGGTGGGAGCGCGCTATGGCAATCGAACAACGACATTGTCCTCACCTTTGGTGGTCCACCGTCACCGAGCGAAGCTGTGATATCCGGCGTAAGCCCAGGCGATGACCAGAAATCCGTTGGCGAGGACCGGGGTCGTGACGAACCGGACGAGCTCCTCGGCGTTTGCCAGGCGCCCTCCCGATCGTCGCGCGACCTGATCGATGGTCACAGCCACGACCACCACCCCGAGCCAGAAGCCGACGCCCGCGGACCGGCTGGCAGGAAGCAGTAACGCGGGCACCATTGCCGGCGAGCGCCGAGTGGCCGTCCCGTTTGGCTCGTCCGTCTCCTCGGCCATATCGATGATGTGCCCCAGCAGCTTTCGGGGGGCCCTCGCACGTGCAGCTCCGTAGCCCAGACCGACGAGAATCCACACCAGCACGAACGCGGCGTTCATGGGTCGAAAGGCTTGGGTGAGCGCGCTGATGGTCAGATGGGGCTGGCGTGCACTTGTATCGATGCCGAGAATCTCCCAAGCCAACACCACCAGTGTCAGCAGCAGCCAGGGTGAGACACCCGCGAGCGCCCGACTAGCCCCTCCTCGGCCTGTCCGGGGCCAAGGCTCTGCCACCACCTGGAGCCGCAGTCCCGGGCTCCGCCCGCGGCGTCCCTGCAAGAGCAGCAGATCGACGAGCACGACAGCCGCCAACGAAACCACCCAGGTGACGATCGCAGGAGTCGTCGAGCGGTGGAATCCGCTGACCCACCCGCACCAGGCACACAGCCCAGACACCGCTACCACCAGAACGAGGTCTCGACGGCTGTTCATCGGGGCAGATGTAGGGGTCTGAAGTCTCGGATGATCAGTGGTCAGAGCCTCATAGCCTATGACCAGTGACGATGACACCAAGAGGACGACCGCCGATCGGGTGCCGAGGGTCCGTTCTCGGCTCGGTTGCCTTGGTGGCCATCGTGGTCACGGCCCTCTTTGCCGGCCTGATCGTCTTGGGCATCGTTGTGCTCTTGTAGTGATCGGGTTGGTAGCCCTCGCTGTCGACCGGCTCCTGTTGGCCATGAGCCCGAAGCGTCGAGGACGACGAGCGAATCTGCAGAGGTCCTTCGTAATCTGGACGAAGGGAGGCCCGGTGCCACCGGGACAGGTCATCGACACGACCGCTCACCTCAACGATCCAAGGCGCGAGCCGAGTTCGGAAGACACAACCGATTAGTCGGCTCCCGACGAAGGTGCCCACCTGGCTCTGGCGGCGTCCTCAGCCTGGGCAGCTGAGTTGGGGAGCCGAGCTTGGGTTGCACCGGTGTTCGGCAAGAACAACATTGGTTATTCTCCAACGGCCAAGCCACCCGTCACCGACCGAACCGAGCACGATCCGTCGCTACCGGGGAGGTTTGCTTACCCGGTAGCGAGCCGGCGGGAGGCTGGCGGCGGATACACCGGTGGCGATGGGATGGAACCCTGGCGACCCTGAGCTAGCGGGCAGCGGTCCGACGAAGGGATTGAGGGGGGCTCGGAGGCCTGGTGGCTCCCGGAACGGAGGTCGAGCGCTGGTGAAATCGAAGAACTCGTACATGTCGCGGGCATTGGCATCCCGGTAGGTCATCGCCGGCAGGTTCCACTTGGTCTCGACGAACTTGAGGATGCTCGTGTGGTCATGCACGACATGGGAGACGAAGTCCCGCTGGGCGTAGGGGGAGATGACCACGCAGGGCACGCGGAACCCGGTGTAGTCGTAACCGCCGGGCTGGTCGGGCGGCACGGTGATTTCCGGCGGTACATTGTCGGGACGGACTGCCCGCTGCGGTGGGACGTGGTCATACCATCCACCGTGCTCGTCGTAGACCAAGAACATGGCCGTCGAGGACCAGTTGGGTGAGTCGAGTACGGCACCGATGATCCGAGCGGCGTATGCCTCCCCGATGGAGATGTCGCCGTCCTCTTCGGAGTAATCGATGTAGGGGTCGACCAGCGAGAATTGGGGCAGCTGGCCGGTGGCGGCGTCAGCGAGGAACCGGTTGATGGGGGCCATCTTGCCGTCGGTTTGGTTGTCGAGGTACTCGGGCAGGAAGAGTGCCGCTGTGGGTAGGTCGGGGTAGTAATCCTTCCAGGTGATGCCGAAGGTGTTCAGCCGGTCGAAGATTGTGCCGTTGGGAGCGTCGGTGGAGGAGATGCCAGACGAATTGGTGCTGACATCGCCCAGTGCGGTGGCAGCGACGAGAAATCGGCGATTGGGATAGGTCTGAGCCATGACCGAACAGAAATATCGGTCGCCGATGGGGAACTTCTCGGCCAGCGAGTAGTAGAAGGGGAGCTCGTGGCGAGTGAAATGGCCCATCGATGCCGGACCGCAAGTGGTGGCGAAACCCAAGTTGGTTCCATGGTGCCAGCACAGATGGGATGCATCCCAGCTCTGACTGATCTGGGAGTCGACGGGAACCGCCGTGTTCGGCATCGGATAGGAGACGATGAAATCCCCGTCGGGTCCGGGGTTGTAATTGATGGGCTTTCCGTTGCTTCCGAGGGTGAGACCGTCGCCTCGTCCCAGCAGTCCGAAATGGTCGTCGAAGGAATGGTTCTCCATCATCAGTACGACAACGTGATCGATCAACGGCAGGGTGTCGGTCCCGGCCGGTAGGTCTGGATAGGGAAGAGTGTCCGGCTTGAGCAGCTTGCCGCGGGGACCGAGGCCTTGAGCCCCCGACGGTGCCATGCCGCCGGCAGTGGTTGCCGTATAACGGCCACGGTCAGCCCCCCTCGCGGCCCGCGAGCCCAAACCGGCCGCCGCCGTTCCTGCCACGACCGCTCCCTGTAGGAGCGACCGACGCCCAAATCTCGGTACTTCGCTCACCACAAGACACCGTATCCAGATAGCGGCGTTCGCACCAAGAGCCGAGGCGACGCCCGCCTTCAGCCCTCGGCTGCGGCAGCTGAGATCACAGGCGAGGGGGCCGAGGAAGGGTGGGCGACGCCGGTGGTGCGCGATCAGCATTCCGCAATTGCGCGTACTAGCTTGCCGTGGGCAGGCCAGGGCCCTCCGATGATCGGATGTGACCAGCGGATCGCTAGTCATGCAAATGACTTAGCGGGATTAGGCGCTTCAACTACGAAACAAGGGAGGCCGTCATGATCGGCGACAAGCAGGAACATTTCCAGGGTAAGGGAACCGATTTTGGATCTCTGCAGTCCCAGATCGAGGAGTACCTGAAGTCCGACGGCTTCACCGTCCAGAGCTCGGCTCCGAGCGCACAAGGCGTGGCTATCCAGGCCAAGAAGGGCGGATTCCTCCGTGGGGTTGTAGACGCAGACCGTGCGATGACCATCACGATCGCGGGGAGCCCTGACGACTTCACAGTTCGCATCGGCATCGGCAAGTGGCTTGAGCACCTAGGCGTGGCGGCGATCGAGACGTTGCTCGTCTCGGAACTGTTTCTTGTTATTGACGTGGCCGACTCCGCTTGGAATATCGAGATCGAAGACAAGCTCGTCAAGAAAATTAAGTCGTTCATCGGATGAAGCAGCGCATCAAGTAGATCAGCCTGAGTAGCTGAGAACGCTGGAAGCTAGGAGTTAATTAATTCTCCCTTGGCCTGTCGGAGCGGCGGGTCAATTCCCCGGGGGGCCAGGGGCGGAGGGAGTTACGGCGGCTCGCCTCATAGGGTCTCAGTCCAAGCGACAATGAAGTGGCCGTCGGAGGTGCGGAGGGGTTCGGTTCCGATCCAGCGCCCGAGGCACCGCAGCCGGTTCTGCTCCACAGCATCCACCTCGATATCCTTCGGGCGGCGGCGGAGATCCAGACCGTTCGCCTTGGCCGCCGCCTCTTTCACGGCCCACATCCGAGTGAGCCAGGTGTCGCGATCATCGGGAATGGCGTCGCATAGCGACCGCTCCGGCGGGGCCAACACCGTCTTTTCGAAGCTGGGCGGTCGCGGTTCGACTGACTCCACGTCGATACCGATCCCCGCCCTGGGCGCGACTGCCCCCTTCGCGACTGTCAGCGGAGGCACCCTGGCCGCGATCGCCACGCCGATTGTCGGCTTGTTGGCGGTCGATACCCGTACACCACGAGTCGAGAAGCGGGCACCCTGAACTCTCACACTGGGGCGGCCCTCGGCGTCGTTATCGATCGCGATCCGCCTCGGATCGAATTCGGCGAAGCTCCGGCTCACGAGGTGATTGCGGACGGCGTCTTTGGCTGCCACCTGGCCGAGGAGCCATGGGATTCGCGCCCGTCCGTCCATGGCCGCAAAGGCATTCTCCTCGATCGTGTCGAGATAAGTGCGAACGAGCGTGTGGGCATCGGTCGACGCGCCAAGCAAGACGCGCGTGCGGCAGGCCGCGATCTCGGGAGGACCGGCCGGCCGCGCGTCGACCGAGGGTCCAGCGGGCGTGGTCAAGAGGTCGCTCATTCAATCCTCAATTCGTTGGACTGGGTGAACCCGCACATCTTGGGTGCCAGCGCCTGCGATCAGGCTGACATCCCGACGCCGGAGAATCGGCGGGTCAAATCGGCCACATCGTTCATGTGAGCCCCTCGTATAAACAGACACCGGCGCCAGGTCGGTTGGACGACAACTACCCGACGGTCGCCGGCTGAGATGTACCGGCCCGCTCGATACCCCGTAGCGGACGCTTCTGAACCGGCAATCACATATTCGCCGTCAGTCGCGAAGAATCCACAGGCCGATCGCAACCAAATTCACTCAAACATCACGTGAAGATGAACCTCTTGCTCTTTCTCCGGTAGCTCCGCCCCGCCGATCCGTCCCCGCTCCGACCTGCCAGTTTCGCTCTTCTCGGCCGCCTGTTTCGCTTTGGGTCGCCTGGCGTGCTCGGCCTTGCTCTCTCCCAAAACGACCCGACCGCATCCGACGGCAGGATTTGATCCTCGATCGCATCCAATGGAATCGGTACATCAGCTTGAGTAGCTGAGGTTGGAAGATGAGCAGTCGACTGTCGTGCAGGGGACGACTCTCAGTCTCGTGACGAGATCATTCCAAACTGAGCCCGATGATCATCCCAGTAACTTGGCCTTTTGAGATTCGAACTCCGCCTCGCTGATGACGCCCTGTGATTTGAGATCGGCGAGCTTCGACAGCTCGTCCACACTGCTGTGAACTCCATTGCCGGTGGCAATCCTGGCATCGGCACCCACAGTGACCGGCTCAACTGGGCCGGCTCCTCTGCCCCTCTTCGGGAGCTGGAAGACCGAATGCGTTCACCACGAGATTCATGAATCTGTGCCTTGCCATGCCCATCACCTCACCACCGATTGTAATCCTTCTGGGCCCATCGACCCACGCAGGTTCGGTGCGAGCATTGGCGGGATGACATCTCGCACTGGCGGTGCCCGGGGGCGTGTGTGGCACGGCCGGGTGCCGCGAACGTGGCACAACTAATCGAGGGATATTGGATGGTCGTCTTCTGAGATACCTCAGATTGGCCAATGATCATGAGCACCACGCTGCTCAAAAGAAGCAGGACCACCACGACTATTGCGAGTTGTCGGAAAACCACTCTCCGCTGCAGTTCCTGTGTAGTGACTAAGCCGCCGCCCATCCCATCGTTGATCCGATAAATGACTGTTACGGCTGCAACACAGAGCGCCGCTACGCTGCAGAAGACGCCGGCGAGTATTTGTCGTGGCGCCCCGGCATGCAGCAGTTGAATAGACAGAGCTGCGACGGTGACCGATATAGCAATGCCGGCACCGAGCTCGCGGGCGAGACGCTCGGCAACATCGACATAGAGCTGCCTAAGTTCGTCTTCTCCGAGAGCGGGCCTCTGACGGTTTCTACGGGCATTGCCGACGAGAAGGATGGCCGCTACAACGACCGCAAGGACAATGACAACCGTGCCAATCAAAGACGGAGTACTGATTGCGTCGATGTCCGCCATCACCAATGACATTACTCCGCAAATTTAAAGAGACTCCGGGTCGTCGCAGCATGGTCGAAGTCAGGGCCGCTCCGAACGGCACGCAACTTTCAGTCCTCGGCTCGAGCAGCTGAGTATCCTCGCTCGAAGGGGGACGGTTAGTGGAGCTTGATGGAAGTGCTACGCCCCAGCGGCCACCAGGGGCCGTCACCGAATGAAGGAACGTCCAGTTCCGATCGTTCTGGCAAGGTAGGGATGAAGTGGGGGGATAAGGAGTGCGAGTCGTGACCGGATGAAGCGCATGCTGGCAATCCTGGTTGTTCCAGCACTCGGCCGCTGCGGGCCCTTGCACGCTCCTTGCCGAGCGCCGCAGAGGGCGCGAGGCGTCACCGCTGTGGCTTCGAACGTCTCAGCGTGTTGACCCCTTAGCCTCTACCTGCGCTAGTGCGAACCTCCTCTACCGACCGGTGTTGGCTGGCGCCCCCGAACTTGGCATTGGTTCTTACCTTGAGCAGCAGCGTCCTCAGCCTGAGCGGCTGAGGTCAACTCCGACGGAGCACCGGTACGACCCAGACACAGAACGCTCGGGCTCGCCCGCGCGCCCAGGAGTGCGCCGCGACAGTGGTCGCGCCACCGATCAGACGGTCACTCTAGGTGAAGGCGGGAACCAACCTAGAGTGACCGCCTGCCGACAAGACCTCAGGCGACGCCCTGCTTCACTTCTGACCCAGGGAGACCGAGCTGGCCGTACCTGACAAGGCAAGCGTCGACACAGTGCCAAGGCCGCTACCAGGCTGACACACGGCCTGCAACGCGGCCCACGACGTCGGGTCGACGACAAGGGCGAGGTCAACGGGGCCCTTGTAGGAACCTGCACCCCGGCCGGTGCCAGAGAAGCCGTTCTCACCCCGAGCTGTACTGAACTCAGTCATCGACGGCATCCTCACCCGGGTACCGTCCCACGGGTCCGTCACACCGCCAGACATGTAGGTACCCCAGGTCCAACGCTCGCTGTTCTTCAACACCGGGTTGAACCCCATGGCACAGTCGCCAAGGACCTTGTAGGACTTGCCGTTAGTGGTGGGCATGACCACCTCGTCCTTCTGCAGGATCGGCTTCACTGTCACAGCAGGCGCAGTCGGGGCCTGCGTCGGGTCAGACGACACACAGCCACTCGGTGTCAGGTTAAGAGTGATGTGCTCCTTAAGCAGGAGCGTGTTAGGGCGAGTGCCGTTCGAGCTCAACGGCGGGTTGAACGACATGTCACCGCTCAGGGAACACTGCACCGAACCCGTCGCCCTCAAGGGCAGACGCTGCTTCGCAGAGGCCGGGGCGGCCACGACGGCAACAAGGCCGAGCGGCGCAAGCACCGCCACGGCCGACAACAGGACCTTTTGACACGACATCCTTGGCTCTCCTTTTTTCTCGTCCTGTTCGGACGCCACCGGGGCGAGCCTCTATCGCGCAGTCCGCGAGGGACGGAAACGAACCAGGCAGAGCACCCTCGATCGACCTTGGCCGGAATCCCGTCCTTGGCCGCCTTATGGCCACGGAGCGTAAGGAAGAGCGAGAACAATGTCAAGAAGAACTTACGTAAGCGATTGCTGATCACGTTCGCCGGCGCCAGGGCTTGTGACCGCCTGCCCGGTGGGAATGGCCGTCTGACCTGGACAAACGTTGTCCCGTCATCCTCCGTCAAGTGGCACGCTAAAAGTCCAGGAGTGATAGGCAGGTCGAAACGTCCGCCCGATGCATTGGATCCCGCTATCCGGACTCTTCCCACCTATCTCCAGCGGCAATTCGGGAGCTGGACCCTGGTCCCGACAAAGGAGTCGAGGCTCCCGTCAGCCCATCTCCCGGTACAACTTGACCGTGTCAACGGCGGGATTCGAATCTCGATCGCCTACCGCGAACCGCCCTGAGCTTTGCAAGCTGAGTAAGGGTGGTCGGGACACCCAGCACTGAGGCCTTCCTTCACGCCGCAGTAGTCTGCGCCATTGTGGACGAAGAAGGTATCGCCCTGGTAGATCGAGTCGGAATGGATGATCTCCTCACCCGTTACGCCACGGCCATCGACAATCTGGACTGGGATTTGCTTGACACCGTGTTCACCCACGATGCGCACCTTGACTACCGGTCGGCAGGTGGGGTGGAAGGGAGCTACCCAGAGGTTCGCGCCTGGCTCGCTGAGGTACTGCCCATATTCGACGTCACACAACACCTCGTCGTAAATCGTGAATTCACGAGCGGCCGCGATGGGGTGCGGGCCAGGTCCTCTTTCCTCAACGTCAATCGTTTGGAAGTTGAAGAGAAGCCATGGGTGTTTACAGTTGGTGGCCGGTACCACGATGAACTGGTTAGTACAGCCAGCGGTTGGCGGATTACAAAGCGAATCGAGCACACGCTCTGGTGGGACCATCCAATGCCAGGGCTTCCCACCATCCCACCGTCCGTTCCTGGGCTACCAGATCACTAGGGATGCCGACGCTCGGCGATCAGGCACACCCCGGTGTTATGCGTCGGCTGGTATGCAGGTCGAGAGGATGACTCTCGGATCCGGAGGTCACTGTGAGCGACATAGACGGGCGAAAGGTGCCCGGGCTCCAACCAACCTTCCGCCACCTCGACGATGCGAACGTTCCCTGGCAGCAGGTCCGTGCCGTCCGTTTGGCTGACGGCACGGTCGCCTCAGTGTGGGAGAAGTGGTTGGCTTTTTCGGCCGACCCGCTCTACCTGTCGCTGTACGCCCGGTGGGATCCGGGAGTCATACAGCGCCGGCACGGACACCTCAGCCCGCATGTCGTCATGGTCCTCGAGGGGGAGATCTTCTGCGGCGACCGGAGATGCCCGGCCGGAACCCACATCGAGCTTCCTCAAGGAGCCGCCTTCGGCCCCTTCGAGGCCGGATCGCAAGGGGCCGTACTCTTCGAGGTCATGATGGGAGACCCGCGCGGTTGGGGGGACGATCCTGCGTCCTTTGATCGACTGCTCGACCTGCGGGGCGCTGATGCTCTCCCGGATCCCCAGATCGAGCTGCCGCCAGGGCTCGAGGACCTGCGGGGGCGCTGGGTGACCGAGTGAGTGGCTGCGTCGCTGGACTTTGCCCACTTTCAGAAGTCGTTGACTGAGGCCGATCTCCTTCGACTCAGCTCGAGCTGCTGAGACAGCTCGACGGCTCAGAGGACTCGCTCAACCTCCCGGTCAATTGCTAACGACGTTGAAATTGTCGAGAACCTGACGGACCAAGTCGACCCCCACCGTTACAGGTCCAATGCCATTTGATTCGTCGGGCCTTATGTCAGCGGCGCAAGCAGTAGCATGGATGCGAAAGCATCGGTACCGAAGGGCGTCCCACTGCCACGAGCCGGCTACTCGACTCCAGAGGTCGAAGAATGGCCAGAACGCCGCAGCAGGCGCCAGTGAGTAGCCATCGATTTCGGGATCATCCGCAAGGTCGAGAGCCGAGTCGGTCGCAATCGACTGTTGGCAATGGCCGAAGGAAACATGAAGACCGAATTCGAGGCTCCCCTCATCAGGGCATCAGGGCGTGAGGACTTTGCCGAGCTGTCTCTAAGGGTTCGTGAACGGGGACTGTTGCTCCGCCGGGGTGGTTACTATGCGATGAAGATTCCGGCATCGGTCGCCGCTCTAGCTGGGTTGGCCGTCATAGCTGTGATGCTCGGCAACAGCTGGTGGAACTTGACCGTCGCCGCCGGTCTTGCATTCGTGCTGGTTCAGATCGGCTTCATCGCCCATGACGCGGGACACCGCCAAGTCTGGGGTTATCGCCGAGGAAACGACGTCATCGGCCTCGTGCTGGCCAACCTGCTGAACGGGTTCAGCTTCCAATGGTGGCAGAGCAAGCACACCCGGCACCACGCCCAGACGAATCTCGAGGGCAAGGATCCGGACATCGCAGCTGGTGCGCTGGTTTTTACGTCGGAGCAGGCCAGGAAGCGTGGGCGTTTCGGTCGGCGGTTCTCCCGTGTTCAGCAGTATTTGTTGGTGCTCCTATTGTTCTTAGAAGCGCTTAATCTGCACATAGCCAGCATGAGGGCTCTTGCACGGCGAAGGGATCGAGCTGCGCTGGTCGAGTTCGGGCTACTGGTCATCCACGGGGGCATCTTCTTTATTGCGCCCTTTCTCATCCTCTCACCAATACGGGCAGCGACCTTCATCTTGGTCACGCAGGCGCTGTTCGGCTTCTACTTGGGTGCATGCTTTCTCACCAACCACGTAGGTATGCCAACCGTGACCAACAGCGACGATCTGGGATTCCTGCGCCGCCAGGTGTTGACGTCGCGCAACCTGTCCGGGTCCTCCTTCGTCGGGTTCATCTTCGGCGGACTGGACAGTCAGATCGAACACCATCTGTTTCCGACGATGCCTCGGGCGAACCTCCGCCGAGCACGTACGGTGGTTCGCCCGTTCTGCGCCGAACACAGGATCCCGTACGACGAGCAGAACCTGTGGCGCGCGTACCGTGACGTGGTGCGCCACCTCCGAATCGTCGGCAATGCCGGCACAATCGCCGTCGCCGATTGACAGCCATCATCGATGCATCTGACGAAGGGTGGGGGCACCCCACCAAGCGCGGTCGGGTAAACGGTTAACGACTTGCGGCCAAGGGGGTCCAAAGTCACAACCTCAGCCCGAGCAGCTGAGGTCCGTCCTACTCCGCCGCGGCTTCCTCCGCCGTGAGCTCGGCCGCCGGATCCGCTTCAAGCCTCTCGTCAGGGATGGGCTCACCACTCTTGACGGAACGGCCGAAAGCGCCTTCCTTCAGCCGGGCCTCGGCCCGGACAATGGCGGCGAGCCGGTCGCGGAGCTGCCCGGCGACGGCGTCATCAGCCTGCTCGTCGGTGAATGGCTCGGCCGGATCGGCGATGTCGCCGGCGGCCTCGGTTGCCGAGCTCCGGCTTTCGCTGCCTGCCTGTCGCAGGTCCTGCAGGTCCTGCTCGACGCGGCTCGACGTTCGTCGGATAGCAGCGTCGCTGCTCGTCGAGGATCCATGCGGGCTCCCGGGTTATCTGCTCACGATGGGACTGCGCCATCCTTTCACAGCACTCAAGATGAGACCCAAGCCCAATGATGCGGAGTGAGACCTTCGGCGTGCACTCGGATCGAGCCCGTGCACGACTCCCCTATGGTCGTCGTATCAGGCGCCTCGAGCGGAATCGGCGAGGACGCTGCTCTGTTCCTCAACCAGCTTGGCTATTTGGTGGCTGATCCACATTGGTTGCCGCTGACGCTCAGGCCGCGGATCCTCTGATGAGTCGCCCAGAGCGCGTACCGGTGTCCCTGTCATTGCGGCGGGTGACGTCGCCGTTCACCAGGGTGGCAAGGTAGCCCACTGCAGGTTGCAGGATGCGACTGACGCCTGTTGGTAGGTCGTAATGGAGCTCGGGCGGACAAATGCGAAGGTTCTCGAGATCGATGATGTTGAGGTCGGCTCGCTTGCCCTCGGAGACGGTCCCTCGATCGGCGAAGCCGTAAAGGTCGGCGTTGCCTCGGCTTAGCTTGTAGACGAGCAGTTCGATGGGAAGGCGCTCGCCCTGGCTGCGATCTCGCGCCCAGTGGGTGAGGTGGAACGTCGACGCCGAGCAGTCGGAGATGAGGCTGACGTGGGCTCCGGCATCCCCCAGGCCGGTGACGGTGTTGTCGTCAAGCAGCATCTCCCGGCAGACATCCAGCGTTCCGTTGACGAAGTTCGACCCCAATAGGGCGTAGAACGCCTTGCCGTCATCGGCGAGAAGCAGGTCGTACATGTGGGCCATGGGGTCGACTCCGGCCGCCAGAGCTTGTGCGTAGACCGACTGGTCGAGCCGCGGTTCGTAGTTGACCGGTTCGCTCAGCGGAAAGGTGAGTGGGAGTGCCGGCCCGAAGAGTTCGACGACCAGCGCCGAGAAGTCGCCGGGCCCTTCCGTGACGCTTGTTTCGGCAAGGATCGCCAGGCGCACCTCAGGGCGGTGCATCTCGATGACCCTTTCGGCAAGAGGCAAATGAGCGATTTTGCGATAGGTGGGCCGACCCATGAACAGGTGGTAAGCGTCGAGATTGGTCATGATGGTGACTGATCGGGGGATGATCTGGGGCCGAAGTGTGGTTCCGGATGCGTTGGCCTGCGCCACTGCGTCAAGCACCAGCCGCCAGTGCTGAGGGTCCTCAAAGAGCTGCGCGACTGTGAAGGTCACCGGTCGGCCGCTGACGCGCGAAACCGCTTCCAGCAGGGGTATCTCGTCGATCGGCTTGGCTCGCTCCCCGCCGAGCCGATCGAGCTGCCCGATGGTACCGGCGACAATCGCCTCGAACACGCCGTGATCGGCAGAACGCATGGCACCTGCGAACGCAAGCAACTCCTCTTCGGCGGCATAGGTACCGGGCACCGGACGACCCGACTTGGCCTTGTGGCCGATCGTGCGCGAGGTGGAAAACCCGACTGCACCGGCAGCGAGGGACTCCTCGATGATGGAGGTCATGGCCGCCAGGTCTACCTCCGTGGCGTCCTCGTTGGCCGCCCCTCGCTCGCCCATCACATAGAACCGCACGGCACCATGCGGAATCTGCGCGCCAATATCGATTGCATAGGATCCCTGGTCGAGCAGATCGAGGTACTCGCCGAAGGTCTCCCACTTGCCCCAGGGCATCCCGACGCTGAGGGCGGAACCAGGGATGTCTTCGACTCCTTCCATCAGGTCGATCAGCGCGTCGTGGTCAGCGGGCCGCACTGGGGCGAAGCCGACGCCACAGTTGCCCATCACGAGGGTTGTCACACCGTTGGAAGCTGACGGCTCCAGGACGTCATCCCAGGTGACCTGACCGTCGTAGTGGGTGTGAACGTCGACCCATCCGGGCGTGACTATTGCGCCGTCGGCATCGATGAGCTGCTGGGCCGACTCAGTGATCGTGCCGATCTCGACGATCTGGCCGTCTCGGACCCCAACATCGGCGGTGTAGGACCGGCCCCCAGTGCCATCGACGATGGTGCCCCCTTTGATCGCCACATCGAGCACGTTCGCTCCTAACTGTTAGGAAAGTCGGCGGGTTTGCAAGGATTCAGTTCGCTCGGGTCACGTCGATTACTGGTCGCTGCTGGAACTCTTCAAATGATTTCATACTCGATCGAGGGGCGCCTCGGGCCCGCAGGCGAGCCGGCCCAAGGAGTGCTGCCGGCGCTCGGGGCAAGGGTGCCGTTCGATGGGGCATTCTTGATCGGGTGCGCATGCCCCGGAGACGTTCTCAGACTGAGGGAACTACCGGCTCCGCGGGTTATCCGACGCCTGATGAAATCCTCACGAATAGAAGGCTCAGACACCGCCTCAACAGGCTCGCGCCCGAGTATCGGCAGTTAACGCTCGAGCTTCTGAGTGCCCTGCTTCCGAAGCTCAAAGGAGTTCGTAGGCCATCGGATCTGAAAGCACTGTTTCGAGACGGCGACCTGCTGACGCTACTGGAGGCACGGCTCTATCCGATTGTCGAGCGAGCGATAGAGTCGGCCAACCGAGGGGTCCTTCCTCTTCGACGACGCTACAGCTCACATTTCGTTGTAACGCTCACTGGGCTCGCTGGACCCGCAGCGGCAAACGCGACAGAGCTGCAGGGCCTAATGGCAATGGCGTTCCCACCCGTCGGCGCCGCAGACCTTGCAGTCAGTGTTCCCGTCGCGGTGTTGATTGGGTTTGGCTCGCAACTTGTTGAGTTCTACGTTGAACTCTCCGTTGTAGCGACGAGGCTCAGGGATGCGGGCATTACTGACTCGGCGGTCATCCGACGAGTACTTCTCGCGGCAGTTGCGCCTGGGACTCGCGACATCTCGGAAATGACCATGCATCGATTGGTACGTGGGCTTGCACTGCGAATGCTCGCTCGGGCCGCCGCTGACTGGCTTCCTGTAGTCCCTTTGGCGAGCGGCGTCTATCTATCGAACCGCGCCATGCGCGCCGTGCACAGGGCAATAGATGATGTGTTGCAGGAGTTAGACGCTCAGCCAGGAGGACACTCAGCTTGACTCGCTGAGGTGCGCAGGAAGAGCCGTTTGAGCCGCAGATGAAGAAAATTCGGACGAGCTGTCGATTTGGCCGTCGCCCGTTCGACGCAAGGTTAAAAGGTGGGAATCGCCCGCCGAGACCAAGGAGGCACCGTGCCGCGTTACCTTTCCATGATCCGAGTCGATGAGCAGAATCGCCCAGCCGAAGGGATGAGTCCCGAGTCCCAGCAACGGATGGGTGAACTGTTCCAAGAGATCACGAAGGCTGGCGTCATGCTGGACACTGCCGGCCTCACTCCCACGTCGGAAGGCACCCGGCTAACCATCTCCAGCGGCCAGATCAGCCACACCGATGGACCCTTCACGGAGAGCAAGGAAGTGGTCGGTGGATATGCCATTCTCCAGGCCAAGGACAAGGCGGAGGCCCTGGAGTGGACCAAGCGGTTCCTTCGGGTGCATGACGACTCCTGGACCGTGACCGCCGAGGTGCGTGAGATCGTCGACATGTAAATCGTGCTTGACCCCATCGGATGGTGCTGGTGAGATGAGCACTGGTGACAGGTGGGAGGGCGCACGAATCGGTTGAGACGATCTTTCGGATCGAGTACGGCCGCATCATCGCTGGTGTGGCCCATATCGTGCGTGATGTCGGAATTGCTGAGGAACTAGCGCAGGACGCGCTTGTCGCGGCACTCGAGGCATGGCCGAAGTCAGGCGTTCCGGACAACCCGGGCGCTTGGCTCATGACCGCAGCTAAGCGCCGAGCGATCGATCTGGTCCGCCGGAAAGAGATCTACGCCCGCAAGCTGACTGAGGTCGGACGAGTCACCGCGGATGTGCCTCCGCCCGAGTTGACCGACGTCGATGACATCGACGACGACATCCTTCGTCTGATCTTCACCGCCTGTCATCCCGTGCTGAGGCCAGAGGCAAGGATCGCTTTGACACTTCGATTGGTCGGAGGGCTCGGTACGGGTGAGATCGCCCGAGCCTTCCTGACCTCGGAGTCGACGATCGCCCAACGTATTGTGCGGGCGAAACGAACGCTCTCGACCACCCAAGTCCCCTTTGAGATCCCCTACGGGGAGGATCGGTTGTCTCGTGTTTCATCGGTCCTCGAGGTTATCTACCTCATTTTCAACGAGGGATACTCAGCGACGGCCGGTGCCGACCTGACGAGGCCGACGCTGTGCGAGGACGCGCTTCGCCTGGCCCGACAGCTCAGCGCTCTGATGCCGGAGCCTGAGGTCCATGGTCTGACTGCCCTGTTGGAATTCCAGGCCTCGCGCCTCGCTGCCCGCACGGGCCCTCATGGTGAACCGATATTGCTCGCCGACCAGGACCGGTCTAGATGGAACCGGATGCTCATCGAGCGAGGCATCAAGGCCCTCGAGCTGGCTGGGGACGGTCCCTATTCTGTCCAGGCCGCCATCGCTGGTTGCCATGCAAGTGCCATCCGATTCGAGGATACGGACTGGGCCACCATCGCCCAGCTCTACGCCAAGCTCGTGACCCTCACCGCCTCCCCGGTAGTGGAGTTGAACCGGGCCGTCGCCGTCTCCATGGCGGAGAGCCCGGCGAGCGGTCTCGAGCTGTTGGATTTGCTGGCGGCCGACTCAGCTCTCAAGGATTATCACCTGTTACCGAGCGTCCGAGGGGACCTGCTTGAACGTCTCGGTCGGACCGAGGAAGCCCATGCCGAGTTCCGGAGGGCGGCATCGATGACTAGCAACGCCCGCGAGAGAGATCTGTTGCTCCAGAGAGCGGCGTCTGCGATCGTCGAGCCACGCTCTCTCCCTAGCGGGCGCACCTCGACCCGGACCTCGTAGTTGAGGACGAAGCTTCCAATGGACTTCGCCTTTCTCGCGCTTTCCCGCCTCGGCGAGTCAATCCATTAGGTCTCAACGCACCAAGCGCCGTCCGCGGATCGTTCTCCGTGGCGGTGGGTGGAGGCCCTGAGCGCTCCTCAGACCTCAGCTTGAGCAGCTACGACCTCAGCCTGCATAGTGATTCTGCAAGCGTGCAGGACCTGCAGCTGCCTATCTTAACGTGACCTGACCTGCGCAAACATGAACCGCCATAATCCGCTTCACTCCGCTATTGACCATCGTGTGTGGCACGTGCGTGGCACGTGTCCAGGCACGCGTGCCACACCAGCGATCACGGAGCGCCGATGGGACCGAAGCACTCATATGCGGACGCAATTGTTGGAGTAGACCCTACAGTAAAAGAGAGTGGTGAATGGGTTACGGGTCGCGATGGGATGTCGCACTGGGTGGCAAGGACGCGGTTCGCACTGGCTTGGTTGCCGGAGAGCTTTCAAAGCCGAGTTGGGCAGTCTTGCTGCCGGGTCCTGGCTGGAGATGTCGAAGGAGCACAAGCTGTGATCTTGGGGCTATTGCCGTTGGAGGTTGCTCCAGCCGGTCACTCTGCTGCGGAGTTTCTCTAACAGATCAAGCCGGTGACGCTGCTGCCGAAGTTCCTTGAGTTCTTGCGCCGTTCTGCAACAGTTGAAGCCACATCGTGGCAACGAACTGGTGGAGTATCGCGAAGTCGGTCAGAAGCCACCGAGGGCTGTCCGACTATTCTGTACCCGTCAGCGTGAGCGCGAAGGAAGTTGCGGAGCGGGTAATGGCCGAGGGAATTGATCACGTCGGAAGCGCTGACGTTCCGCCGCAGCAGTTATCCAAGGTCCAAACAATCGTCCTACGGCGCGGGGCGGCTAAGGTCGATTTCCCTCGCCGAGCCGCGGAGCTGATCGATGCCTACCGGAGAAAACAGGGCTGCGACAGGAATCTGATTCAGCGGGCAAATGCCGGCTCGATTAGAGAGGCATTGGTCGTCGCCAAAAGTGATCCATCGCTCAGCCGACTCGCTGCCAAGAAGCGTGCTGCCGATAAAGAGCTACTGAAGACATCCAGTGCTGCTGATATGCGAAGTGCCGTAGCTCTTGCACGCGCTTTCGAAGCCAAGCTTGATGAGGCGTTTCGCGTTGCTCGCGTAAAGAGGGCATCAAAAGGAGGACACCCAACGATCAAACCAGGTCTCAGTGTCCGAACTGTCCCAGCTGGGCTGCCCACCCTTGGAAAGCGTCACCGGTAGCTACTGGTGGTCTGACAGAGCCGAACCACCGGGACACGAGCAGCCCAAGCCAAGGAGTCACGACTGCCATCGAGCAGATCATTCAGCCACCCGCGTCTAACTACGGCTTCGTCCAGGATCGTGAACGTGGCCCGATAGTTCTGGAACCGGTGCTGTCCGACGGCGCGCCAGACTGCGACAAGTTCGTCGCCGATTGCAACCGCTGGCGAACCTGGCACTGCCAGGCCCCGGAACACGACGTCGCGCCGGCGATCGCTCTTGGAGAAGACCACACGGGTGGAACTTTCGCCCGCGCGGTACAATCACCGTTCGCTCGATCGAATATTAGCCGCAGGATCTCATTCCCCTGGCGCGTGGTCGCATGAAGCTCTTGTCCGGGTCGACGGTTATCGCCAAAGTAGGCGCCTGTTCCCGTGTACGGGTCGACCGAGTCGGGCCAGTCGGGATGCTCGCCGCTGGTATAGAGGACGACGAGCCGGATGTCGTCTCCCTGTACCGATCCTTTGTATCGGATACCCCCCTGATTGCCGACGGGTAGCAATCGTTGGAGCGGATCGGCGCCGACGTTGTCGCTGGGACCGCTTTCATAAACGCGGTCGACCAACAGATCAGCCTGCTCAAGCTCTTCGAAAGGAATGGAACCTGACATGCGCCCATTCTCTCCGACTCCGGGGCTTAGCTGTTGTTCTGTCGGCGCAAGGTGCGACGGGTCTCCATTCTCAGCCAACCTCTTTGTCCTTGCAACCGGACGCACGGGCCCAAGCCGAACGTTTCGTCGCCCAGGTCGGGCAGTGTTAATTACGACCATGATCGCCCGGCAGCAGTTAGCTCAGCGACGACATAATCGGCGGCCCACCGGGGGTCAGCGAGCACCTCGAAATCCCACAGGCGGAGAACCCTCCAACCGTTACCACGGAGTGCGGTGTCCGTTGCGCGGTCGCGCTCCTGGGTGCGAGCGATCTTTGCCTGCCAGTACTCGGATGCGTCAGGCCGGATGTAGTTAGGGTGCCCGTGCCAGTAAGCACCATCGGTGAACACGGCGACCTTCCACCGGGTAAAGGCGATGTCGGGTTTGCCGGGCAGCGCGGGATGGATCCGGTAGCCGGTGATGCCAAGCTGACGAAGCTCCCGGCGGAGTACCCGCTCAGGCGTCGTGTTTTTTGACCGGATCGCTGCCATATTGCGCGAGCGGCCTTCCCGGCTTAGGTGATCGGCCATCGATTATGTGGTGGGAGTCCAGACGGTTGTTGCAGTGCGGTTCCCGGTGATGAAGCTACATACGTCTCGGGCAACGTCCGCCCACGGTTCTCTCACAGCAACGATAAGCACTGACCCCGCGCCAGCGGGGCCGAGCGATGGTAGGCCTTCTGCGATGGCCTGAAGTTGTTGGAGCGAGGACCACACCTCGGGTCCGAGTTTGGCCTCGCCGCCAATGACCGCTGCGCCGATGGCGTAGTACCCCACGACGTCAGGACGCCGACCGCCGATCAGCGGTGGGGCTGGCCAACCCGGTGCCGCCGCAGCGGATACGCGAATACCGGCGTCTTGCATCTCGCGCACCAGCGCGGTTACGAGTCGACGGTGGTCGCGGCTCTCAGGCACGACCCCGTTGGCCACCGGGCTTCTTGTCCGTGGCTGGCCGAGGCTGAGCAGCCCTGGCCTCACTTATAAGCTGGCGTACCCTGTCGCGCACCTCCTTCAGGAAATCGCCGTTGGAGAGTGCGGCGCTCGTGCCGTCGCCCCGCCAGCTCTTCGTGGGCTGCCGCAACTCCCTGGCGAGCTGGATTTGTTGCCAGGCAGGTAAGTCGTAGAGTCCGAGGTCCCGCATGGTCCTATGGACCTGCCAATAGTCGTGGAACTTGTGATTTGCCTTCGGGTCAGTTTCGTAAGCCTGGACCCGTTCGGGGGCGCCATGCTCCTCGCGGATCAAATGGACCATTGCCATCCGCCGGTAGCGGACGGCGCCGGGCGTGCGGTCGATTTCTTTGGCCACGTCCTCGTACGTCTCGTCAGGTCTCGCGGAAATGACCCGCACCGTCTCAGCGCTGGTCCACCGCTTTCGGAAGCGGCCGGCCACGTCGAGCTTGACCTCATCGGCCAGCTCTTCCCAGAACCGGCGGCGACTTTCGTCAACCACCTTCAGTGGCTCTGGGTTGAGCTGCATTCGTTCAGTTACGCGGACTCGGTCAGAGACGACCGGGATGCCAGGGGCAGCCTTGTCGACCTTCCTGCGTGGGTTCACGAGGCGGTCTTGCGGGCGGGCAGCTTGTTGAGGCGGTCGTCGATGAATGTGCTGACATCTTCGACGACGTCGAACAGCATTTTGATCGCCATGCCTTTGTCGCTGGGATCGACTTCCTTGATCGCCGCGACGTCGGTCTCCTTGAGGTTTTTGACGCTGGCCTGGACGCCTTCGATGGCCTTGAAGAGGGTCTTGACCGGATCGGTGAGCGCCTTCTTGTTGGTGGTGTTCTTGTCCCGCTCTCGATCCCGTCGCTCCTTCACGACGGACCGAACTCGGGCCTGGAACTTGCGGGGGTCCTTCACGACAGTCTTGTCCACCTGCTCGACCAGCTCGCGGGCAACCTGAACCTGCTCGGCCGGCTTCATACGCCACGCGCGGCTAGTAGACGGTGAGGCGGCGTCCGCGAGTACACGCAGGTGGGCCTCCGTGAACTTTTGGGGATTGGCAGCCACGATGTCGAGGACAGTGTCGTCGATGTTGAGGAACCGCAGGGTGTCGAGCACTGTCTCCGGCGTTTCCTCCTCGAAGCAGTCAGCGACCTGTTCGACGGTGAAACCGAAGTCGCGCATGAAAGTATCGAACATGCGGGCCTTTTCCACCGGAAGCAGAGGTTCGGCGAGGTTGGCGGCGTAGAGGTGCTCCTGGATCAGCCGTTCGCGTTCGGCCTCCTGCCCGTTCGGCACCCTGTAGATGTTGGCGCGCAGTGAGGGGAACTTGCCTCGCTGGCCAGCCAGCATCCGGCGGTGGCCATTGGCCAAGGTGTACGTGCCATCGCCCTCGTCGATGAGGCTGACGGCGTGGATCTGACCGTGCTTTCGCATCGAGGCCAGCAGCTCGTCGATGCCCTGGTCGGCGGTTTCCCGTCGGACCTTCTGGGCGGTCTCACGAATCTTATTAAGGGGGATCTGATCGCCCACCCTCACGACTTCCAACGGCACTTTGGACTCCTTTGGTCAGAAATAAGAATTGGTTTGGGAATATTGGTTCGGAAGTGGAACGCCTACGCGGACGTGGACATCGTGTCGGCGGGCATCACCTCCTCGATACGGCAGGCCAGCTCGCGACCGGCACTGGCTAGATCCCGGATGACAGCGCCGCTCGGGCCGTCGAGGAGGCTGCGGAGCGCCCGCTCATTCCAGCGGGCGTACGTCTGCACCGCTGCCGACGCACTGGCCAGCTCCGACGATGTGCCGATCACCTTGACGGCCTTCGAAGCCGCTACAGCTGTTGGTATGGCCGACCGTCCAGCGGCCAAGCGGAGCTGCCGGACCGAGAGGTGGCCGTCGGCGGCCTGCCGGAGAAGAGAGGCGCGGTGCCGGGGTCGAGGGCGGCGACGACCTCAAGGTGTGACGGCGCGAGTGCGGCGAGGACGGCCCTGCCCAGCTCGTACCGGGCCTCAGGGCCGTATGTCCTTGCCAGCCATGCCGCTTTGGCGACGACCTGGGGACTAATCCCGTCGGCTACAGCGACCGAGGCTGGCGTGGTCCCTGTGGCGAGTCGGCGGTTGACATGGTCACCGTACTCGAGACGACAGGCCGCTGTTGTGATCATAACCATATGATAAATGCACATTTGCGGATGGCAAAGTGGTCCTGAACTGGTATTATATCAGAAAATTTGTTCAAGAATGTAGAAATCTACGCCGTTATATCCCTCCCCTGGGCTATCGCTCCTATCCTTTGATCAACTGCCATCCGTGTTCGCGTCACGGGGCATCGGTACGCTGCCGGTCGCATGGACCAGCGTGCAGTGGTGGCGAGCTGAAGTGGCACGCCAGCTGGTCGCAATCGACCTTTTTGCCAGCGCCGGGGGGTTGTCTTTGGGCCTCCATCAGGCGGGTTTTCGCATGGTTTCGGCAGTCGAGCGTGATCCACAGGCCGCGGCAACTTATGCCCTCAATCATGACGACTACGGGGTCGTGACGGTCCCGAAGGACGTGACCTCCGTCTCGGGGACCGAGCTATTGGGACGACGGAAGTACGTCGACCTGGTTGCAGCTGGGCCGCCCTGTACGGGATTCTCGATTAAGGGCCAACGCCGCTCCGACCACCCGAGCAACCCGATGTTGCAGGAGGTCGTTCGGCTCGTCGATGAGTTGAGACCGCGGGCGGTGCTCATCGAGAACGTCATTGGCCTCACTAGCATGGACCGTGGCTTTTACTTCGATCGTCTCATCACTGGACTTGAACGTCTAGATCTAGGGGAAGGTCGCCGCTACGACGTTGATTATTCGGTTCTCAATGCCGCCGAGTACGGCTCGCCGCAAACGCGGCGTCGACTGTTCATCGTCGCAATGGAGCCCGGGCGACGATGGGAATGGCCGACGCCAACCTCGACGATCGGCGACGTCACGTTGTGGGATGCGATCGCTGATTTACCCGCTAAAGCCGTGGTCCCCGGCGCGCTCACGACGTATCGACCGAACGTCGTACCGAGCGCGTACGCCGATGCGCTTCGCAATGGTACCGAAAAGGTCTTGAATCACCACACGAAGCGGCTCGAGGAAACGAGGCGAAAGCGGCTGCGGGCTTTGAAACCAGGCCAGGACCGTCGACACTTGCCGGAGGAGTTGCGGGCTGGCGGCCACGAGAGCAAGTACCGACGGCTGCGCGCTGACAAGCCAGCACCGACGCTCGTGGCTCACATGGGAAAAGATCTGAGTGACTTCATCCACCCGAAGCTTCAACGAAGCCTGACGGCGCGGGAGGCGGCCCGAATCCAAGGCTTTCCGGACGAGTATGAGTTCATGGGCAGTCAAGCATCGCAGCTCGCGCAGGTTGGTAATGCAGTACCTGTTCATTTAGCACGGTCGCTGGGCGAAGCGCTTATAGACGTGTTGCAGCGTCGAAGGAGGGGTTGATGTGAAAGCCATCGGCTGAATGGCCGTGCTCGTCTGGGATCGCTAGATCCAAATCGATCCGGAACTTGCAGCCGCGACTGATGTCCCGGCGAAGGTTGTGGTCGATCGTCGCAACGCGGCAGAACGCTGTTGGGCTCCCGGATCTGTGACCACGATGTACCCAGAGGAGTTGTCACAGAGGTAAGCCTGCCGCACCAGTCGATTTTCACGCGGTGCGTCGGCGCATCCGGGACAAGCGTGCCTCTTTTGCGTGCGTTTGTGCATTGCCCTTTCGTATGATTGTTCTGACGGGAGGGGTCGATGGTCGAGCCCGAGGAATCACTTGGCTACCAAAAACAGGACGGAGACGTAGCTCCACTACCTACGTGGGCCGGGTACCTGGTCGCACTGGGGAGATTCGTCGTAGACCATCAGCGTCTGGATGATCGCCTCGTCGTCGGAATATCACTTCCAACCCGCTCGTTCGCCGCGGCCTTTGCTGCTCTAGGTGTCGCTGGGGCTGCTTACCAGGATCCTGAGGAACGCGATCCGCAAAAGAACTTCAGGCGAATCGCATCCATGCCCCGTGGCACCCCCATACGCTTTCGGCGGGGCAGATTCCTGAATTGCGGACGGCTTATTGGGGTGGAAACCATCAATGGTGTCGAGCACCTCACCTACCTCGACGGAGCCAAGTGCTACCTGCCCTGGGATCGCTGTAGCGCGGTAGAGCCTCTTGATCCCACCGACGAGTTTGTCCGGAGACGTCGTCTTGCCCCGAATGCCCAATTCGTAGAATCCGTGCTGGGTATCGATCCGCTCGCTCATGCTGCGTACACGTGCCTCGACTGTGTCGTTGTGGGAGTAAAGGACGCATTACGCGCCGATATCGTCGGGCAGCAATTCGTGGCCCTCCGTGACGGTATCCCCGGGGTGACGGGAGTACTGAACGACATCCTTAGATGCGACGCATTCGAACTCAACGCGAACGACCATGATCGTACAGCTGTGATTTCCGGCTTTACGGACGTTCCTCCCTTACGTCTAAGAGAAGAACGGCCTCCCGCTGTCGTGTTCGATGGTCCCGCTGGGTACCTCCGGCTCCGAAGCTACTGGCCAAGGAGCCCGTTGCTCGTCTTGCTTGACCGGACATCGCCATCCGCGGCGGCAGCGGCGGATGCGTTCAATCAAGAACTTGCTCTTAGCATCGACGACGCCGATCTCTCTGCTGTCGGCGAATTGCCCGCAGAGTTGGAAAGTCGCGCGTATTACGAGGCGGCGAGATGAGCTTCACGGAGGCGGTCGAGGTATATCAAGTTGCCGTCCGGGCGGTTGCGACGCGAGAAACGATCGATGCACCGCTTGCCCGTCGATTCGCTGGAGAAGTGCGTCGGCTTAGCCGAGCGATGAACGACTTCAACGATGATGAACTGTGGAAAGCAGTGATTAGGCGAGCGAGGCGGACCCTTCGCGAGCTCGCATCGACACCGCTGGCACCAGCCGATCCAGTGTTCGACCTAGGAAGCTGTGTCGAGCACCTTGCATCCCTTGTTGGCCAAGCGCGGAACAACTACCCGAGCACCTTGGTTGCTCGTGGAGACCTGTGTGTGGCGGCGCTGGCGGAACTGAGCCATGACAACACAAACCGATTTGGAGATCTCATCGTCGAAGTCCTCCTCATCGGAGACGTATCAATGTCGGGGCTTCTTGTCCAGACGCCACACCTCGATGCCGTTCGGCGGTGGCTGCTCAAGAGTGCTTCGGGAGTGCGACTTCTCACTGCCGGAGAGGCGGCCCGCCTCTCCGCCTTGGAGAGCCTTGTCGTAGCAGGACCATCCTATTGGTTCCCTCCATACATCCTAAGTGCACCTAGGGCAGAGAGCATTTGTTTTATCCACTACGCCTTCCTTAGGGACCAAGAGTCCCACACGCGGATGTTCACGGGTTCGAACGGGTCCATAGGCACTGCCATTCGCTCACGGTCGCCGATGTCGCTGCCGACGGAAGACGAAATTGAGGTGGGCTTACTTGTACCTACCATTGATTGGGAGACGCTGGCACGGGTGTCCGGCGGTCACCGATCATCCAATGATGACGATATCGAGGAGGTGCCGGCGAATCTCTTTCTGCTCGCAGATGGCTACAGCGTCTACCTCGAAGCGTCTGACGGTCCGACGATCGACGTTGTCGATCTCGAAGCCGAGGCCCGCCCAAGGCTGCGGAGCGAGCAAACTCGCGCGGTCGGTCCTGGGGACTTCATCGTTCTGAGGAGTGAGGGCGGAACCGGGGACTACATCCCGACGATCGCCGACTCACTTCTTGGTAATCGAGCCGTGCTACTACGGGCAATGCAGCGGCGATGGAAGACCGCACTTCGCAGCATGATCCGCGAGCAGGGCTTCTCAAGGGTCGACCGGGACCTCCGCGACCTTGGCGTCTCCTCGCCCAATCTGCGGTACCGGTTATGGCGCAACTCATTGCGGTCTAGGGATCCCAAGGATTTCCGGGTGTTGCTCGAATATATTGGCCTCGGCGATGAGGCTGGTGGGATCTGGAGTGCAATGGGCGAGATCTTTGAGGCACACGTGCGCGCCGGTCAGGACGTTCGCAAACTGCTCGAGGAAGCCGTGATCGCAACGGATCCCGAGAGACTGATACAGACCGGTCGCGTGGACGTCCGCTTGAGCGAAATGGAGGCCGGCACCCTTAGCGTTCTCCGCGTCGAAGGTCGCGCTCCTGAGACGGTGATGGTTGATGAAGACAATCTTCGTGTGATGATGAAGGTGGAGCCAGACCTGTGGCAAGGATGATTCCTCCTGTCATTGGAAATGAGACCGCGAGTCCGGGCGAGAGAGAACTCTTCGAGCGGTTCACCTTCGAGCCCGGAACGGATGGATGGGCGATCCTCCACTCACTCGATGTTCCCCGCCATCGTCGGCAACTAATGGGCGAGATCGATTTCGTGGTCGCGGTGCCAGACGAGGGTGTCCTATGCCTTGAAGTAAAGGCGCACAGAAGCGTTCGCCGCGATCCGGAAGGTATATGGCATCTTGGTCAAGATCCACCGACACGTAGGAGCCCCTTCCGGCAGGCATCGGACGCGACGCATAGCCTTCGGGCGTACATAACCGACCGCGCCCCCGACCTGGGGCGAATCTTATTCTGGAGCGCAGTTGCCTTCACCAATATTCCGTTCACACTTACGTTGCCTGCGGAGTGGCACGACTGGCAAGTCATCGATTCGGCCGCCTTAAGGGCTCGCCCACTGGCCGATCTAGTGACGACCATCTTGGAGCATGCTCGAGCGTTAACCGCCTCGACACCGTCGGCGAAGTGGTTCGATGCCCGGACTCCGAGCCCAGCGGAGATCGATAGTCTCGTGAAGATTCTTCGGCCTAGTTTCGAGTTCTTTGAGAGCCCGAAGTCACGCCGGAGGCAGCGAGAGGAGGAGCTTCTCCGATACACCGCCGAACAGTTCATCGCCCTCGATGCCATGGACCCGGCCGTCAACCCACGGGTTGTATTCGAGGGAGCCGCCGGCACGGGCAAGACCATGCTGGCCCTGGAGGAGACGCGCCGCTCCGTTCTGCGAGGAGATCGTGTGCTTCTGTGCTGCTTCAATAGGCTTCTGGGGAACTGGCTAAGAAGACAGACCGAACCCTCGGCGACTCGGTGGTCACTGCGACGTTCCACAGCTACTTGCTTCATCTGACCAGACTGTCTGTACCGCACGGAGCCGACGCTGCCTTTTGGGAGCAAGAGCTACCTGAGTGTGCGCTTGAGATGGCAGCCGCGAGTGACGGGCCAGTCTTTGACCTACTCGTCATCGATGAGGCCCAAGATTTACTCCGGAATAATTATCTCGATTTGTTCGACCTACTGGTCGATGGTGGCCTTGGCAACGGGCGCTGGCGAATGTTTGGAGACTTCGAACAGCAGGCAGTCTATGGCTCGTCGTGCCTCGGCATCGCAGAGGTCCTGGCCGAACGCGCCCCGGGACGCCGCGATTCATCCTCACAAGGAACTGCCGGAACACGCCTCGGATTGCATCATTCGTCAAACTTCTCGCAGCTTACGAACGGGGGTACACCAACGTCTTGAGGCCTGACAATGGTATTGAGCCCCAGACGATCTATTACGACTCGCCAACGGACCAGAACGAAAAGCTGATCGGTCTCTTGGATGAGCTCTTCGCGGACGGGTACAGCGGCCGCGATATCGTGATCCTTTCGCCCTTAGCACAGGAGAGCAGCGCACAACGTATCAAGAGTCAACCATGGTGTGATCGCTTGAAGCCTGCGGCAGCGGAAGCGATCGGCGGCATCCGATATTGCACGGTCCAAGCTTATAAGGGCCTCGAGTCGCCAGTGGTCGTCGTTACAGATATCTCCAGCATTGGCACCGATATAGACCACAGCCTCTTCTATGTCGCGGTGACGCGAGCTACTGAGCGACTTTACGTGCTGGCGTCTTCACGGCTGAAACCAGCGGTGTTAGAACTGCTTTTGCGACGAGTATCCACTGGGGGACCCGGATGAGCGACCATTTGACGGGCAGGGCTGACATGCTCGCTTATCTTCGGTATGAGCTCGTGGGCCCGTTGGAACCCTGGAGCAGTGGTCCGTCGGTGGTCCCGACCGGAAGTGAACTCGATGTCATCGGCGATCTGCAATTCGATACGAAAGAGGAGGCATACGGACCCTTCGTCCAGGCTGGGACGCGGGAGGAGATCCTCCAGCGCGACAGGCCGTCAAAGCGATACGGCGTCGGCGTGCTGTATCCGGTCGGTGTCGGCCTAGAGAGTGAGTCCGACCTTGAGGGAAGCGCACTTCCAGCGCCAGAAGCCGGGGCCCTGGACGATGATGTGAGCGTCGAGCCGCTCACGGTTGCCGGCGAGGAAGCTCTCAGCCGAATCGCTGCGCATCAACGCGCTAGTGAGGCAGAGGACGATGATTTCGACTTGACGGGGGCCAACGAGTACAGGCCCAGTACTATGGCGGTTTCGTTCCTCACTGAGCTTCCCAGCGACGTAAAGGTCGTCGTGGAGGCCCGGGGCGGCCGGTATCACCGCCGAAAGGTGACGATTGCCGGGAAGGAGCGCACATGGTGGCTTCGAACCCGTGTTGCGCTGACAGCTACATTCAAGGCCTCCGCGCTTATGGGTGGTGCCAATCGGCTTGTCAGGCCGGAGGCGGGGGACATCAGGGGGCTGAACGTTGACGACCTACCAATCGAAATAACAGCCTTCACTAGGCCGCGGGACGACGGGTCGTCGCTTATTACCGTTTCTCTCATCAACCGTAGTAGTCCACCTCGTATGGGTGGACCCGATGAGCGGTGCCTGTTTCAGACGCGCTTCCGGGTCACTGTTCAACGGGGTCACTCTCCACTTCCGCTCATCCTCCCGTACCCAGAACGACCGCGACACGACACCTCGCAATTCGACGTGGAGCAGGATTCATTCGATCTCCTCTACCGGAAGATGAAGACCTTCGGCGTCGGGCACGGATGCGCCGCTGACTGGGATGGACCGGCCGAGACCCATGTTTCCGATATCCGAGCTGATCCGCTTCCTGTCGTTGAGACTCCGAGCATCACTCCACAGATCTACGTTAAGGAAACAAACGGGTCGACGCGGGAGATCACTGTTCCAATGGGTCCACTCGCGGGTCTTGATCCAGATGACGAGGGCTTCTCTTCGATTGAAGCCGTCTTGTCAGAGTACGAGCACTGGCTACTGAAGCAGCGCACGGTCGCGCGCTCTCTCGATGATCGGTACCAGTCGGCGGCGACCCGGCATCTCTCCGAGTGCGACCGTGCGCTGGAACGCATGCGGCGCGGACTTGCATTCCTTCGTACCGGTACCGCCCGCCGTGCGTTCGAGCTCGCTAACGAGGCGATCCTCTTGCAGCAGCTCCGCACGCGACGTACAGCGCGGCCAACCATCCTTGATGGTGCACGATTCCGGGTCACGGAGCCACTCGTAGTTCCTGACTGGCGGACTGCACGTGACCGCGGTTCCTGGCGGCCCTTTCAGATTGCGTTTCTCCTGTGCGCCGTTGAGTCCGTGGCCAATCCGGACCACGCTGATCGCGAGATGGTCGAGCTCATATGGTTTCCTACTGGAGGCGGCAAGACAGAGGCATACCTAGGGCTTGCAGCCTTTGCCCTGTTCTTCCGTCGGCTTCAAGATCCAACCGATCACGGAGTTGAAGTCTTGATGCGGTATACGTTGCGCCTTTTGACGCAGCAGCAGTTCCAGCGTGCATCGAGTCTCATATGCGCGATGGAGTTCATCCGTCGCCGCGAGACTGACCTTGGCGAATCGGAGTTCTCCATTGGAATCTGGCTCGGAGGAGATACAACGCCAAACCGGCGAGCGGATGCACGTCAAATACTGCACAGACTCAACCAGGGTGACGACTGGGCCGACAACAAGTTCGTCATCCTCCGATGCCCCTGGTGCTCAGCGACAATGGGACCCATTGAGAAGTCGAACGTTAAAGGAAGGGCCTCGCGCGGGACGCCGAGGGTCGCTGGTTACGTTGAAAACGCTGGCACAGTCGAGTTCCGGTGTCCCGACACCACCTGTAGCTTCGCTTCCGGCATGCCCGTGTTCGTCATCGATGAGGATATTTACGACGTCCGTCCATCGATCGTAATTGCGACGGTGGATAAGTTCGCCCGGCTGGCGTGGGACGAAAATTGTCGGGCGTTGTTCGGGATCGGCACTGACGGAGAACGGATCGCCTCTCCTCCACAGACCATTATTCAGGACGAACTGCATTTGATATCCGGCCCACTTGGATCTCTAGTTGGGTTGTACGAGACGGTGATCGAGCAGCTGTGTACTGATGAACGCGATGGCCTAACCCGAAGGCCGAAGATCGTGAGTTCCACGGCAACGATTCGAAGATACGAAGATCAAATTCGCTCGCTCTATGCACGCAGAGACGTCGCACTCTTTCCTCCTCGTGTCATCGATGCCTCGGATTCCTTCTTCGCACACTTCGCTGACGAGGAGGACGGGGGACTAAGTCCCGGTCGGATGTACGTCGGCGTCCATGCTCCCGGTCTCGGTTCTGTTCAGACAGCTCAAGTTCGCACATTCTCTGCGCTCCTTCAAGCGCCACAGCCGCTTGATGACAGCGACCGAGACCCCTGGTGGACGTTAATGGTTTTTTTCAACAGTCTCCGGGAGCTTGGAACCTCACTAACACTGCTCCAGTCGGACATACCCGATTATCTCAAGGTGATTCGAAATCGGTTCAACCTAAAACCCACAGATGTTCGGCGGCTGAAGACGATTGTTGAACTGACAGGTCGGCTCGGAAGTGACCAGGTCCCTAAGTCCATGGAGCAGTTGAGCCAGCCGGCCTCGGGTGATGCTGTCGATGTATGCCTCGCATCGAATGTCATCGAAGTTGGGATCGACATCGATCGCCTTTCACTAATGACTGTCGTCGGCCAACCGAAGACGACATCTCAATACATACAGGTGACTGGACGGGTCGGCCGACAATGGTGGTCACGCCCGGGTTTGATTGTGACCATTCTCAGTCCAACGAAACCGCGCGACCGTTCGCACTTCGAGAAGTTTCGGAGTTATCACGAGAGGCTGTATGCACAAGTAGAGCCCACCAGTGTCACGCCCTTTTCTCCTCCGGTGTTGGATCGCGCCCTACATGCCGTCCTCGTCTCTTTCGTACGACAGAACGGCGCAGTGGGGATCTCGCCTTGGCCAGTGCCACATGAACTGATAGAGAGGGCGTACGAGCTTCTCGCCGGCCGCGTCCAGTCTGTAGACAAGGAGGAAGAGGATACGCTTGAGCGACTCTTTGGTGACCGGCGAAGTGAGTGGATTACCTGGCAGCGTCGAATCTGGCAGAGCTGGGGAGCCGACGAGGAGATTCCTCTGTTGCGACGTGCCGGAGAGTACGCAACCCGTACAGCCGCGCAACTGTCCTGGTCGACGCCCACGTCTCTTCGCAACGTAGACGCCGAGTGCCGCGCAGAAGTGTCGCTCGGTTACGTGCAAGGCGACAGTGATGTCTAGCGGACTGGTGCGCCGAGCTCAGCTGATTGCACCGTTCGGTGTAGGCGCTCTCACGGTTGTACCTAACGGGACATCACTGATCGCTGCTGGTCTCGATCATTGGTACGAGCGAGAGGACATGGGCGAGGATTCGCAGACGGTTGACCTCGACGAGTTCCGTCTAGAGGAGTGGCGGCTTCAGGCCGAGCTTCGGGTCAATCACTTCCGGCTTCCCCCTGACTGGCGCACGAGGAAGCGGTACGGCGGGGATGTTCCGAATTTGAAGCTCCCAGTTCCCTATCAGCGGTTTCCTATGTGGAATTTTTGCCCGCGTTGCTATCTATTGCAGCAGCTTCCGCTGAGCTCGAGAGGCAAAGCCCACTGCACGAGCTCGGAGCACCAGACAAAGGGGTCCGGCAAGGGCCCGTTCGTCGCCCAGGTTCCCTTTGTCGCCATCTGCGACTACGGACACTTACAGGACTTCCCCTGGCAGCAGTGGGTCCACCGCAGCCTCGAACCGACATGTATGAAGCCGATGCGCCTGCGTTCCACAGGTGGCGCATCGCTCTCCGCCCAGACCGTCGAGTGTGATTGCGGCAAGAGCCGCACCCTTGCGGGCATTACAGAGGCTGAGCCTCTTGGTTCGCCCAGATACCCGATGACGACCCTGAGCGTTGAGCTCACAGAGGGAGGAGAACAGTATCTCTGTCATGGCATTATGCCGTGGCACGGTGAAGATGGAGGTCGTGAATGCGGTCGGCCGGTGCGGGGCAGTCTCCGTGCCGCCTCAAATCTTTACTACGCGCTGGTAAAGAGTGCGATCTACCTTCCTCGTGGCACCGCCACCGTGCCCGAGAAATTGATTCAGGCGCTCGACAGTCCGCCCCTATCTACGCTGATCAACTTGCTGCGTGCAGCGGGTGGCCTTGATCGGGTGGGTCCGGCCGAGTTACGCGGCCAGCAGCGCGAAATCCTTCAGCTATACAGCGACGATGAAGTCCGAGATGCACTCAAGATCATCACCCAGGCCAGCAGCACCGCTGAGCAAGTTGCTGCTGACGTCGAAGAGGGTGAGGAGGATTCATCGCTCACTGATGAGACAGAGTTTCGCCGGCCCGAGTTCGATGTACTCCGTCACGAACTGCGCACACCGTTTCTCGAGATCCGTCAGGCGAAGCTATCCGAATATGACCTGCGGATTGCCCCCTATCTCGGTCGGCTCATGCTCGTCGACAAACTCCGAGAAACGCGCGCTCTGTACGGGTTCAACAGGATCTTTCCTGAGAGCGACTGGAAGCTTGCCGACCGTAAAGCACTGTTATGGAAGAGCCAGCCGAATTGGGATGACAGCTGGCTGCCTGCGTACGTCGTGCACGGAGAGGGCATTTACCTTGAGCTCGACGAGGCAAAGCTCTCCGCATGGGAGGCATCGAGTGAAGTACAAAGTCGGGTCAATCGGCTGGCTACGAACTATGGGACCGTTCGGCAAGCGCGGAGGCTGAGGGAGCGAGATCTCACACCAAGGTTCGTTCTGCTGCACACTCTCGCGCACCTCATCATGAATCAGCTCACATTCGAATGCGGATACAGCTCCGCAGCGCTCAGGGAACGGCTGTACGTATCAGGTGGCCCCGATCCGATGGCAGGCGTCCTGATTTATACGGCCGCCGGCGATGCCGAAGGCACGATGGGTGGCCTGGTTCGTATGGGTAAGCCTGGCTACTTTGAGCCGGGCCTGCTAATGGCACTCGACGCTGCTAAATGGTGCTCAGCTGACCCGGTGTGTATGGAGCTAGGTAAGGCTGGCCAGGGCCCGGACTCATGCAATATGGCGGCTTGCCACAATTGCGCTCTGGTTCCAGAGACTGCGTGTGAGGAGTTCAACCGGTTCCTTGATTGCGCGCTCGTCATTGGTACTTACACGGATCCAGGATTCGGATTCCTCGGTTTGATCTGAAGCGACGTCAATCAATCATGGAAGAACAGAGGAAGTCGGCACCAGCTCTCCTCCTCGAAGGAGTAGAGGTTTTACGCGCAGTCAGGCCATTGAGCGTCCTCATCGAGAGGGAATCTGGGAAGGCTGGGACGAGGGCAAGCGGCCACGAATGTGGCCGTGCGCCAGCGAGCGACGTGCACGTCGAGGACCTGGTCGTTCCCTGGTCGTGATCTGTGGTGGAGGGAGCCGGCGGAGGCGATCGAGCCGGAGCCGGCGACCGACGCCGAGGAAGGGACGCGAACACCGGAACGACTGAGTTCGTAGCGAGTTGCTTCGGCTCGGAAATGCAGTCGAGCGGGTTCGTTGGCGGTGAGGGACGCCGGGATCGGCCGTTCGGGTTACCTCCGCAGAGGGGTCGCGCTGGGAGGCCCTGAGCTGGGCGTTGTCCCATTTCCTGGCGCGAGATCTCCCGTACTTACGTGAGAGAGGAGAGTCCTTTCTCAACTTGAGTGCGAGGAGCATCACATGCGACTTCCCGTCGACACGAGCGCGGTTCACTTCGTGAGCGCCGGCCCTCCGGAACCGGCCATCGACTTCGACACGAAGACCCAACGGGCGGATGAGAACGGCGAACCCGTCTTCAACGTCCACCTCTTCGCAGTGGGGGCGGCCGGCCGTGACGTGATCACGGTCAAGGTCTCCGGCGAGCCGAAGGGGCTTGGCCAGTTCACTCCGGCCCGGGTTTACGAGCTTGTGGCCACCACCTGGACGATGGGCGACCGCTCGGGCGTCTCCTTCCGGGCGGCCAAGGTTGAGCCCACCATCGCACCGAAGGTGACGACCTGATGTCGCGCTTCGTTCTCGGTGCGCTGGCCCTCGTTCTCGGGCTTACCCTCGTTGAGGAGCTCGCCATCCATCTGTGGCTGGCCATCGTCGTGGCCATCGCAGCCGCGTACATCGGCCGCCGTCATACCCGGAACAATGTCTGAGCTCCGCCGGGACAACCTCGCGCCTTTTCACTCCCAGCTGGCTTCGGTCGCCTGGGAGTGGCGGCTCGAGGGCGGCCTGGGCCTCGGCGTCATGCTCGCCTACGACTTCGTCCAGCGGCTGGCGGGCGCGACAGTCGCCCAGCTCGTCGTCATCGTCCTAGGCGCGGGACTCTCTCGCTGGGGCGCCCTGCGGGAATGGCTCACTGAGAGCTTGCATCTCGCCTGTGTGCGTCGTGACTGGGCCCGCGCCACCCTGGTTTGCGGTCTGGCCGGCCCCGACGGGTCGCGTCCGGTCGCACGCGAGGTCGTTGCCGCCCTCTTCGGCGACAACCTGCTGGTCGAGATGCCGCCCGGTAGCCACACCGGCGAACTGGCCGAGGCCGCCGAGCACCTAGCCTCGACCCTCCGGGCCCGCGAGGTGCGGGTCCTCCGCGACCCGCGCACGGCGACGTTGGCCCACGTGGTCGTCGTCCGCCGTGACCCGTTGGTCGAGGCCGCCGTCCCCTGGCCCGGGATGGCTGCCGAGCGGTGCTCGCTGTGGGACCCGGTCACCGTGGGGATCGACGAGAACGGACGGGCAGCCACATTGACCCTGCCGGAGCGCAACGTGCTCATCGGCGGGGAGCCGGGGGCGGGGAAGTCAGTGCTGCTCTCCGTGCTGTTGTCGGCAGCGGCGCTCGACCAGACGACGGAGATCACCCTCCTTGACGGCAAACTCGTCGAGCTTGCCGCCTGGTTCGGCGTCGCCCGGTCGTTCGCCGGCCCTGACGTCGGCCAGGCCATCGAGGTCCTCGGTGGCCTCCGGACGGAGATGGATGCCCGCTACCGGCGGCTCCTCGAGCTCGGCCGCAGGAAGGTCGAGCCCGACGACGACCTCCCTCTCCACATCGTGGCCATCGACGAGCTCGCCTTCTACCTCGGAGGCTCTGACCGCAAGCAACGGGGCGAGATCACCGACCTGCTACGTGACCTCGTCTCCCGGGGCCGGGCGGCCGGCATCGTCGTCCTCGCTGCCACCCAGAAGCCGAGTGCCGAGGTGATCCCCACCCAGATCCGCGACCTCTTCTCCTTCCGGGTGGCGCTCCGTTGTTCGACCCCGCAGGCCTCGGACACCGTGCTCGGACAGGGCTGGGCCTCCCTCGGCTACTCGGCGGCCACCCTCGATCCGGCCGCTCGAGGAGTCGGCTTCCTGCTCGCCGAGGGCGGGGTGCCCCTACGTTTCCGGGCCTGCCATCTCGGCGACGAGGAGGTGCGGAGCATCGCCCAGCGGGCGGCACGCCTGCGGGGTCTCTTGTGACAAGAGCTACCTCGATCGAGGAACCAGTGGTGGATGGTCCCGCGCCGGCGCGGTTCCGGCAGATGCTCAGCGAGCTGGACCGCACCAGCGGCTGCGCCAACCCGATCCATCTGGTGGTCGACCGCGGCGGTCGTGGTCCGGACGAGGTGCTCCTGGTTTCCTGCAAGGACCGCCGTGCGACGGTCTGCCCGGCTTGCTCACACACCTACAAAGGCGACGCCTGGCAGGTGGTGGCGACCGGGCTCGCCGGTGGGAAGGGCGTCGATCGCGAGGTGGCGTGCCACCCGCGGGTCTTCGCCACACTGACCGCCCCTTCATTCGGCGCTGTGCACCGGCGCCCGTCGTCAAACCGTGGCTCGGCCCTGTGCCACCCGCGACCGCTCCCCGACTGCCGGCACGGGCGCACCCGCACCTGCGCTGAGATCCATTCCACGCACGACCCCCTCGTCGGCCAGCCGCTCTGTCCCGACTGCTTCGACTACACCGGCGCCGTGCTCTGGAACGCCGGGGTCACCGAGCTCTGGCGGGGGACCACCCGTCGCCTCGTGCGGGCGGTCGCAGAGCGCGCCGGGCAGGACGTCCGAGTTTCCTACGTCAAAGCGGCCGAGTTCCAGCGCCGAGGCCTCGTCCACGTTCACGTCGTCCTGCGGCTGGATCGCCGAGATGGCGTGGACCCGCCAGAAGTTGGCGCTGGTGTCTTGCTCGCCGCCCTGGCCGCAGAGGTGCCGAGGAGTGGTACCACCCAGCCGGCACCGGGCCGTCCCCGCCGCCTCCGTTGGGGACGCCAGATGACGACAGCCGAGGTCGCGGCCGCCGGGGGAACGGACTCCGAGCTCGCCGACGACCGCTCCCTCGCCGTCGCCGCCTATCTGGCCAAGTACGCCACGAAGACGGCCGACGAGGCGGGCGTCCTTTCTCGACCCCTGCGCTCGACCGAGACGCTTGGGAGCCTGCCCCTCGACCAACATCACCGGCACTTGGTCGAGTGCGCCCTCTCTCTCGACGGTCTTCCCCAGCTGGCCCACCTCGGCCTCCGGAGGCATGCCCACACCTTCGGCTACCGGGGGCACGTCCTCACCAAGAGCCGGCACTACTCGACGACCTTCGGGGCCCTGCGCCAAGCCCGTGTCGCCTACCGACGGGCGAGCGGTCGGGACCTCAGGACCGAGGAGATCCCCGTCCGCCTCGGCTACGGCGGCCGTGGCTACGAGGACCCGGCGACATCCGCCCTTGCCTTCGAGCTCGGCCGCCTGGCCAACCACCCGCCGACCTCGACCGATGGCTGACACTGCTCCCCACCTGCCCTTACACAGACATCGCCGGTTCGGGACGAATCTCAGCCTGGGCCATGGTCGATCGGCGCTCTGGAATTTCTCCATCGATCAAGCGCGGAGTCGAGACCGGTGTCGAGGCGCGCTTGGCGCGATGGCGACCATGAGTCACCACGGAACTCTCGCCAGCCTTGTCACCGAGCTCGAGCACCGCAGTCGTGACGGGCGGGATCGGTCAATCCTCCGTTCCCTGCGCCGTGCCGGCGTTCCCGTCCCCAGTGAGATCAGCCTGGCGGAGGTCGTGCGGGCAGACACGGCGACGAGGTCCCGGGCGGACGCGGATGCGCTTCTCCGCCACCTGGTCGCCCGATCGATAGCCGACGACACTGCGGTTCTCGGTGTGCTGGCGGCCCTCCGTCCCGCTTGGGTGGTCCTCGCTCGCCGGTTGGTGGCGGCAGGCGTCCGGCCAGAGGACGCGCAGGGCCTGGTCCTATCGGCCGCCTTCGAGCGTCTTTGTGAGCTGGACGGCGTGCCGCCGTCTCACGTGGCCCGCACCCTCGTGAGCGGCACCTGGGACCGCCTGCGTTGGCAGCTCGTCGCCGAACAGCGGTGCCACCGACGCCTTGTCCCCATCGCCGTCCTCGAGGACCGGGCCGGTGAGGAGGAGGCGTCCGACCCGGGTGACGGGCTCACCCGATTGCTCCGGGACGCCGTCAACGCCATGGTGCTGAGTCGGCAGACGGCGTGTGTGATCCATGCCAGCCGTGTTGGTGGGCGGCCGCTCCGGGAGGTGGCACGTCGGCTGGGCAAGGCGGAGGGCGCCGTCCGTCGACAGCGCTCCCGCGGCGAGCAGGCGCTCGTTGCCCGGGCCCGATCCACTCGGTCAAGGTCCGATACCCGAGGACAAGGTCAGAGGGATCGATGACCATCGCGCCCGAGGTCGTCGATGCCGAGGACCGACTCGACCTCGTCCCCGTAGGCGTGGCGGCCGGCCTCCCGGGCCCGACGGATCTCGGCTGGGTCTCCGCTCGCCTCGGCCGCGAGGAGGAGGTCCCGGAGAAGGACGACCGAGTCGGGAACGGCGCGAAGTCCCCGACGGGCGGCGTCGATGGCCGCCGCTGCATCACCCGCCTCGAGCTCCGTCACCGACAGCCGGTGGGCAGCTTCGGTCACGGCCACCTCGATGGTGCTCACGAAGTGCTCGGTGTGCGCCCATTCGAATGTCGGACCTGTGCAGTCAGCAAAGGGTGGTCCGCGCACGAGTTCCAGCGCTTCTCGCAGGAGGTGACGCGATGGTGGACTGAACCGGTCGGCCTCGGCTACTCGTTCGCTGAACACCGCCCAGTCGGTCAGCACCGAGTCGGAGAGGCGATAGCCGGCACCGACCTCGGACTGCGGGAGCCTGCCCTTGCCCAGGGCTCCCCGGAGGTCCGAGACGTAGGTGTGCAAGCTGGACCGGCTGGCTTCGGGCCGTGCGTCGTCGATCGGCCACATGGCGCCGAGAAGCTGGTCGGCGCTCACGGATCGGTCGGAGTGGAGGGCCAGGTAGCAGAGGAGGGGGGTCGCTACCGCCCGCTTGGGACGCCGGCACCATCCCCGGACCTCGACCGGACCCAGGATGAGTACCTCGACCAGGTCCGATTCATTCTCACCGACTTGGGTGCTCGGCGACTCTGCCTCCGTCGCACTGTCCGGATCTTGTGGAGCGGGTCCTACTGCCTCCCGGGGATCGGCCCCGGGCCCAGCGGGCAAGGCCAGGAGCGGTCTCGGCAGGGTCGGGAGCTCGTTGGGGCGGAGGGGCGGAGCGTTCCGTGGTGCCTTGGTCCATGCACGGTGCGATGGCCGGGTCCGTCGTCGGACGAGGAGGAACGGCGCAGCGGCGAGAACAATCAGGCCACCGATTACCGGGACGAGGATTACGAGAAACGATGTCGAAGCGATGACCGGGGACGGCCTGTGCCGCGGTCCAGCGGGCGCCTTGGAGGGCGGCGAACGGACCTGCGTCGGGACAGGAGCCGGCGCTGGGAGGGAGAGCGCGAAGGTCGCCGGTTGCGGAAAGGTCACGTTGGTGGGAACGCCCGTGTACTCCTGAAACTCAGCTCCAGGAACGGTCCCGGGGGTGATGGTCAGGGTTGCGGTCGTGAGATCAGCTGGCACGGTGAAGAAGTAGGTGCCGTCGAGGAGATCGTTCGTGGTCGAGCCGATGTGGGTGGCCGTGACCGGCGGGCTCCCCGCGACTTGGAGGGTGAGGGCCGAGCCGGGGAGGGCGCTGAAGTTGCCGACGAAGTGGCTGCCCTCTGGCCCGCCAGGTGGTGGGTTCGGGTCCGAGGTCTCCGTGGCGGTCAGGACGAGATAGCAGAGGGTCGGGTCGCCGGGCTGGGTGGTCGGTGCGCCAGGTTGAAAGTTGGTGAGTTCGACGGTCTGGACGCCGAGGGTCTCGAGGGCCGAGAAGCCGTCGGCCTCGACGATGGCTGGAACGGTTACGGCTTTTCCCACCTGTTGGCTGACCCAGGGTTGACTTCCGTCGCGGTAGAGGACGGTGGGCTGGACCCCGACCCGACGCAAGGTGATGAGAGAGAAGGACTGGGTGAGACCCTCCGAGGTCATCTGCAGCTCCACCGAGGACGCACCGTTGGGCACCGAGACGGCATAAGTCTGCTGGCCAGAGAAGAAGAGGTCGGTGGTGTCGAAGGAGTAGTCGGTTGCGGCTATGGCGACGTCAGCGGTCACGTCGGGAGCGCCGTTGAGACCCGGACCGTCAGCCGAATCGAAGGTGTTGACGGTGAGCGAAAAGACGACGAGGTGATGGTGGCGTCCAGACGCGACGGTGGCACCGACGGGTCCAGCCACGGAGCCTGCTCCGACGCCGGTCACGGTGGCCGAGAAGCCGAAGCCGCGGATGCGACCGTCGACTGGTGTCCGCAGCCCGATTCCCGGCGCCGAGAGCTCGGTGACCGAGCCCGGCGAGAGCACAGCCGCGATCCGGCTGGCGTGGGCCACGGTCGGAGTAGTGAGGGCGGCGAGGGCAGCGGACGCCAGCAGAACGAGCGCAGCTGATGGCGAGCGCCTCACCATCAAACGGTAACGAGAGGGCAAACGGGCTTTCCACCGGTCGCGCGACCGCTGCCGGTGCGGTCACGCTGGGTGGCAGCGAAGGTTGCGAGGAGGCGTCTTCCCTCTGGGACGTCGACGAGCTCGCCGCCCGGCTTCACACCTCGGTTCGGCACGTGCGGAGGCTGGTGGCCGAACGACGGATCCCCTACGTAAAGGTCGGTCACTTCGTGCGATTCCAACCGGCCGATGTCACCCGCTGGATCGACGACCAGCGTGTTGAGCCGGTCACCGACGGGGGCGCACGACCCGTCGCTTGGGTGCGACAACGAAGGGCTACAGTCAACTCGAGTCGGCCCCTCGCGCCCCGGGCCGTGACACCTCGGGCGCCTCGAACTCCTTCCCGTGGGTACTGAGGCGTCAAAGTGAGCAAACGTCAGTTCGGCTCGATTCGCAAGCTTTCATCGGGTCGCTACCAAGTCAGATTCCGAGACCCAGCGACTCGACAGCTGGCGCCAGCCCCCTTCACTTTTCGAACGATCGGCGAGGCGAGCAGCTGGCTGGCGCGAGCCGAAGCGGATTTGCTCCGTGGGGAGCGTCTTGAGCGATATTCCTCTACGGAGACTCTCGCCGATTACTCGGAGGCCTGGCTAGATCATCGGGTGTTGCGACCACGGACGGTTGAACTGTACCGAGGTCTCCTGGATCGCCACATTCTTCCGGTCTTGGGTGGACTCGAGCTAGGGCAGATCGCTCCGGCGACGGTCCGCTCTTGGCATGCCCAGTTATCAAGGGCGGAGCGGCCGGGCCCGGTCACGGTGGCAAAGTCGTATCGGCTGCTGCGTACCATCTGTGAGACCGCCGTCTCGGACGACATACTCAGCCGGAATCCCTGTTCGATTAAAGGTGCCTCGTCGGAACATTCTCCGGAGAGGCCGACGCTCTCGATCGAGCAGGTCGACGCGATCGCAGCCGCTATCGAAAGGCGGTATCGGGGCATGGTGCTCTTGGCGACGTGGTGCGCGCTGAGGCTCGGTGAGGTGATGGCGCTGACGAGATCTGACGTCGACCTTGAAATGCCGTCCGTGAGCGTCACCAAGTCCGTCGCCGAGCTGAAGAGTGGTGAGAGGCGCGTCGGACCTCCGAAGACGACGGCGGGCGTTCGAAGCGTGGCGATCCCGCCCCACGTCGTGCCTGCCATCAGCGATCATCTGGCCGAGTTCACCGGGCCAAGGGACGAGGATTTGATGTTTGTGGGCGTAAGGGGCCTCCCTGTTCGCCGAAATTCTGTCTATGCGGCCTGGAAGAGGGCGTGTGGCGAGGTGGGGCTCGAAGGGGTCCGGTTTCACGACCTCCGACACACAGGGGCAACCCTGGCGGCGGCTACGGGAGCAAGTACGAAGGAACTCATGGCACGGTTGGGTCACTCGTCATCAGCCGCTGCGATCCGTTACCAGCACGCATCGACCAGCCGGGATCTCGTTATCGCCTCAAGGCTGAGCGAGCTGGCCACGGAGGGCCTCGAAGTCAAGGATCGGGACGTGATCCAGAGTGACCCGGGCGACAACCGTGCCTAGTGCAGATGTGGCACGCCTGTGGCACGGCTTCCGGGCCGGTCCTACAAATGTGCTGATCAGCGGCCTCTGCTCTGACGTTGTCCTCAGCTTAGGGAGCTGAGAACGGTCCGAGATTCGCTGCGATTGACATATTTCAGAATTCCGGTCGGCCCGGTTGATAAGCGAGAAATCTGCTCGCCGGCGGCGAGGTCCACCTTTCGCGCATCTTTCAGACGTGGGTCCTCCCAAGAGATTCGTCGGTCGGGCCATTGCGTTCGGAAATCGGGACCCGCAGACTCGACACGAATTCGCGGTCGGTACCGTTCTCGATGGTATGCGCCTTGGACAGTTCCACCGCAGACTCAAGCGAACTATTCGCGTCGACCAGCCAAGTGCAACTCAGGCAGGCGCCGTACGCTACGTAGGGAAGCCAGAGGACGACCGGGGGATGGTCGATATCCCAGCGGAAGGGGTGCTCTGCTAGCGATGCTTCCCATTCGACACGGGCACGTTCGCGGGCTTGCCAAAGTGCTTCCGTAATGTTCACGGCTGTCGTCGCGTACTTCCAGGCGCTAAATCCGTTGCTGGGACGTACGTGCCCCGGGTAGAGGATCCAGTAGTAGTTGGCCCAGGGCTGTCCCGATGGCGAAAACGCGCAAAGCGGAGACGGCGAGCCGATGACTTGACGATCGACCTCGGGCGACGGGGCGGTGAAGTTAGATGCAGCGAGCAACTGACTGTTCGGCTCGTGAAGCGGTCGCTCACTGGCAGGGGTATTGCCACGTTGCCGCGAGCTGCAAAGCGCGAGGGTTACAAATGACGGCGCCTTCGCTCCGAAGACCTCCCGAAGGGTCAATGTGAGGCGGGTTGCCACAGAAGATGCCGAGGGAGACCGTGTCGGTTCGGTGAAATACCAACCCGATTGCCCAGAGAAAGGTGGCTTCGTCCAACCGAGGTGTTTGAGGATGTCACTTTCGGTCCGCAGTAGTGGGATGTCTCCTGGTCGGTTTCCTGTGGAAATCCCGGCTTCAAGAGATCCATCCTCATACACGACGACAGATAACGAGTGGGTTGAGGCTTCAATCGTGGAGATGGAGAGGATCCATCGACCGGGATCGCGAACAAGGTTCTCTATGAGAGCCTGGATTGAACTACTGAACTGCCTCAGAGTCACCGTCCAACGCCGAACGTCCCCGCTTGGATTCTCATCGAATCCCGAGGGCGAGATGGAATGCGTCCTCTCGTTGCTCAGCAGATGCTCGACTTCGTCGAGCCAACGGCCAATTGCCCGTGCGAGATCGCTTCGTCGCCACTACTCCTCCTCATCGGTTCTGGCATTGCCACCATGCACAGGGCTGGTTGGCGGACGATCAACGAGCCAGATCTCTCCCGTCCTCTTGATGAAGTCAGGGCAACGATATCGCCGAGTTGTGACCCCGACCGAAGTAGACGAACTTGGACGCGCTACCGACCCCCTGTGTCGCAGGAGAAGACCATTAGAAAAGCCCAGCTTGTCAAGCTGCGCGCCCTGCACTTTCAAGAGCGTTCAGTGGTTGCCGTCCGGGCTGCCGCCGAGCTTCCCGCACCACCGAAATGGAATAACAACGGTGTAATCGTCACACCGTCCGTCCACCCTTGTTCCCAGGAACAACAGCGGAGGGAACGGGATGACGAAGGTGCTCGAGGTAGAGGTAAGTGTGGGAGGTCGGATCGCCGTGGGAGGGATCAATGTCTTTCCCCTGACCAGTCAAGACGTGACGAGCGGTCCTGCCTATCTGACCGGGCCCGAGGCGTACGAGGCAGGGCTGATCGAGGTCAACGAGTTGGACCCACCTGAGGTGCCATGGCTTGCTGTGACCAACCTCGCCGACGTGCCAATCCTGCTCGTTGAAGGGGAGATGGTCACAGGCGGCGATCAGAACCGAACGATGAACGTGACCGTACTCTGTCCGCCAGGGGTCCTGGTCCATGTCCTGGTCTCGTGCGTCGAAGCCGGACGTTGGGGATCCAGACGATCCATGTCATCTCCGGGTCGGCATGCGCCGGGATCGTTGCGGGCTGCCAAGACGGCCAACTTGGAGTCCCGGACGGCCGACACCTCAAGTCGCCGCTCTAATCAGCGTCGGGTGTGGGACGAAGTCGAGCGCCAGTCCATTGTCCACGGCGTCCAGTCAGATACCTTTGCCCTCGAAGACGTCCAGAGAGAGGTCGAGAGCCGGATCGCTGATCAGCTGGATCAGATCGAGCCCGCTTCCAATCAGATCGGGGTCGTCTGCACGATCGGGGATCGAGTAATCGGAATGGATCTCTTCGATAAGCCCGCCACGCTTGAGAGATATCTCCGCGGGATCGTTGCCGGTCACGTGCTCGACGCGCCACCGGAACCTTGGGACTCGGATGAGGTGCGATCCATAGAACGCTTCCTCCGACAGGTTGACTCGGCAGTCCGCGCCACTGGCCGAGGCGTAGGCCTCGGAGATGAGATCGCCCTGTCCGGAGAAGTCACAGGAATTGGACTCACCTATGAGGGCACACTCATTCATGTCGCGGCGTTTGCCGTCCCACAATGATCCACTTCCTTCCTACGGCGCAGGCCGCCTCGAGCCCCTGCTCGGCCGCGAGGTCATGCCCAATGCAGCGTGGGACCCTTACCTCTAAGCGGCGTTGGCGGGGCCAGCCCGACCTCCTGAGACCCGACGAGCCCATCATTTACTCTCATTTTGAGGGACACTGGACCGATGGCTCGCCATGATGTGGTTCAAGGACTTCTGCGTACATTCCGAGCTGAGCAGATGGCGACTCCCGTCGCTGATGCCGTCGCGGTGGAGCTGAGCGCCAATCCTCGCGAAGCGGCCGCTGAGTTAGCGTCACTGCGATTTGACCAAGCACCAGTTGTCGATCAGGGACATATTTGGGGATGGGTCCTGACAAAACGCCTAGAAACGGCCACAAAGGTCAGTTCCATCCTTCGATCACTCGAGGTGTCGGCCATAGTTTCTGCTGACGCGTCAATCGCCAACGTACTCGACCCACTCGCCGACGAAGGTCTTGTTTTTACAGTGGGCGAACACGGAATCACCGGCTTTATTACTCCAAGTGATCTCGACCGTAATGCGGCGAGAGGGCAGTTTTATCTGTTGATCGCCGGCCTAGAGATGGTGCTGGCAGACATAGTCCACTCGATTGTCCCGGAAGAAACGGTAATTGCGGCGATGCACGGCGAACTCTTAGAGCGCTGGACTTCTGCCTGTCGTTTGCCAGTCTTAAAGGACCACCTCTTTGCCAGAAGCATGGGACCACGTCGTGTCCACTTCGACCGGCTGTGGCGATGATCTCGGAGGGCCCCCGCAGTGTCAAGTGCGTCGTCGCTGACGAGGCTGATCCGGATGATCACCGGAGGGGTCCGTTTCGAGGGTTGGCTTCTCGTGCTGGCGGTAGGACTCGCCTTCGATGACGAGCTCCCATGCGGCGCTCTTCAGCCGGTCGACGGCGGACTGGGCGAGCAAGGGGTCGGCCATCGCTCGCCAGCCATTCGCTCGGGTCACGGTTCGAGGTCAGCACGGTGGCCTTGGCGTGGTGTCGCTCCACGCACAGCTCGTAGACGTCGGCCGTTTCGAGCATGTCGAGGGGCTGGAGGGCGAAGTCGTCGATCACGAGCAGGTCGACGCCGATGAGCTTGCGCATCTCCTGGTCGTAGCTGGCATCGAGGCGGGCCGCCTTGAGCCTCTTGTGCAAGCGGTCGTGGCGTTCGAAGTGCACGCTGATGCGGCGCCGACACGCGATGTGCCCGAGCGCGGTCGCCATGAAGGTCTTGCCGACCCCGACGGGGCCCATGATGAAGGCGTTGCGGGCCTGGTCGACGAAGCGCATGGAGACCAGCTCGGACCAGATGGCCCGGTCATAGGTGATCTTGGCGTCCTCGTCCCAGGCCTCGAGCACCATGTGCGGGTCCAACTTGGCCGCCCGAGCCCGCACATCCGGCCGAGGCAGCGTCGCGGCGGGACACCTCGTCGCTGAAGAGCTGCTCGAGGAACTCGAGGTGGGCGAGGTTGTGGCTGCGGGCCAGGGCCAGGCGCTCGGGCAGCGTGGTGAGGAGCTGGCCGAGTTTGAGGCGGCGCATGAGGACCTTGAGCTCGGGCGAGACCGACGGGTGCGGGCGCGCTCATCGTCCCGCCTCGGTGACGCTGGCGAACTCGGAGGGATCGCGAGCGAAGCGACCCTGGATCACGACCGGTCGGGGCATCGACGTCGGGATCGGCGTCTTCTCGGGCTCGTTCGAGCATGCGCGAGACGAGGTTCACGTCGACGGCTTCGGCCTCGAGAGCCCGAGAGCAGGCCAGCTCGACGCGCTCGGGGCCCCACTTCTTGACCAGATCCGAGCAAGCGATAGACCTGGCGCATCTTGGTCCAGGGCAACGGCGTGTCCAAGATGGCGGCGGCATAGAGGCCGATGGAAGGACCGTGATCGGCCGCCATGCGCCCGAGGCGCTCAATGTCGCGGGTGGCGTAGATCTCGGTGCCCGTCGGCATGTCGGCAGGATCGGTGACTCTTGCCCCTGGGGCTTGCGGGGATGGACCTTGACCAGCTCGCCTTTCAAGTACAGCTTGAGCGTCGCGGAGTCGAGCCTCGCCCGCAGCGTCCGCCCGACCAGGTGGTGCGGCACCGAGTAGATCGCCTTGTCGACTTCGACATGGAAGTCGCGATGGACCTTGGGGTCGGACCACTTCGGCGTGTCGAAGGGCGCGCGCGGGACGGGGCAACAGCAGCGGGAGCTCCTCGGTGCGGAACGCCTCGATGGGCCGGCACTGGGTGGTGCCGTGGATGCGCATGCCGGCGGTGGTGCTGCACCAGGTCTCGGCCGCGCACCCGGCAGTCGGCCAGGTCGACGAAGGACTCTCCGGCGAAGAAGTTGTGCTGGACGTAGTGCACGACGCGTTCGACGCGTGGCTTGTCGGTCGGGGTGGCCACCCTGGCGGCGTCGATGACGAAGCCGCGGGACTGGGCGTACTCCATGAAGGTGTCGTTGATCCGCGGCGCGGTGTTCTCGGCCGTGATGACGATCGACTTCATGTTGTCGGGGATGACGACGGGGAACACCCCGCCGAAATAGCTCCAGGCGGCCTCGAAGCCTCTGATGACCTCTTCGGTGGTCTGGAGGAACGTCGGCCAGACGAACTGGTGACGGCTGGAGCAAGCCGTGAAGATCAGCCCGTGGCAGACCCGCCGGCGCTCGCCGTCGGGGATCAGTCCGAGTCGTCCGAAGTCGACCTGGAGCTCTTGTCCCGGTGGCGGGTCGGCCACCCGGACGGTGACCGTTCGCCTCCCGGCCCCGCAGCGTTCGACGCAGAAGCGGGCCAGGGTGCGCGGCGGGACCTCCACCCCACGGCGGGCCAGCAGGATGCCGATCTTGGTGACGGTCAGGTCGTCTTTCAGCCAGCCCTTGATGCGCTCCTCTTCGGCGAGCAGCGTGCGCCAGGCCTCACCGTGGCCGTCAGGTCGGTGCGGACGGACCCGCTCGAGCACCTGGCCGATCAGCTCGTCGCCCAGCTGCTCCTCGCCGCCGGAGCGTTCAACCCCGAGCTCGATGGCAGCGGCGATGTAGCGCCTGACCGTCTTTCGATCGATGCCGACCCCGTGGGCGATCGGCCGCTCGCCCTCACCTTTCAGCCAGCGCCGCAGCGCCTCTTTGACCTGGACCACCGATACCTCCCGAAACGCCATGGGGCCTCCTCGCCAGCGGCTTCGGAGGCCCAGCCGAATGTCTTTTCGGCCGGCGTTGGTGGATCGTCAGGGTGGTCCCATAACTGGCAAAGAGGGTGGTCCCATGTCACTGGCAAAACCAGCGATCAACTGGTCCCATGTGGCTGGCAAACGACATGCCTTAGCAAAGAACAATGAGGCTCGTGCAGTGGAGTATTTGTACTTAGAAGATTTGGCGAAGTTGTTTCTTGGCTCCGCCGCGGGGTCTCAACTCCCACTGACCTTGTGCAAAACAATGACCAAACTCTGTCAGCTTCGTCCTGCGGTTATGCACCCCGCTCGACCGCTGTTGGGAGCCAGATCTCCCACTGAGCTCGCGTCGCTCGCCCGTGGCGGCGAGGAACTGCTTGTCGGCTTGGACAAGCTCGCTCCAAGCGGCCCAGAGTTCGAACGAACAAGATCTTGATTCGCCCGAGCACAAACGGCCCCCCCTCCCTCCGCCCGCTTGTTTACTGTGGCGCGCCCCGCCGGCCGACGACTCCTTATTGTGCGCCTCCCCGCCGCTTCGTCCCCGCGGTGCTGCCCTGCGCGGCGCTTGTGGGCCGTTTCGGCGGTCAACGAGCAGAGAGGCACGTGTGTGGCACGGCTAAGAGTCGGCCCCTCAAAACGTCCTGATCGGAGGCTCTGACCCGGATTTAGTCCTCAGCCTCGGAGGCTGCGGTTCGAGTCCTGCTGTCGATCCGGGAGTGAGACCGGGAGAGAGAGGGACGGACGACGCGACGGCCCCGAACCGGACACGGGGCCGGGGCCACCCGAGCCGGGAGAAGGGACGGGGCCGGAGCGGGATGGCGGTTGTGGGCTGGCCGTGGGGGGCGGGAGGACCCCGCCGCTTGGCCGAGGACCGAGGCCATCGCCTTATTTGTTTTGGGCGAGCCGCTTGACAGCGGATGGTAGCTCCCCTTGACTGCAGGAACACAAAGGCGGAGCAGAATGGTCGGCGTGGGCAGGGTCCGGCGGAGGAGGACCAATGTCACAGCGTCACTCACGCGGTCGTCCCGGTTTCTGGCGGGAGAGAGGCAGGCAAAATTCTCTTGGGACCCATTCCTCGCGGCGACACCACGGAGGTGCCCGAGTACACGTCAACTACGGGGTCCTTGCCGTCGTCCTCATCGTCGGCTTTTTTTCCATCGCTTCAGCCTCGGCATGGGCAAGCAAGTCGACCTCGTCTCAATTTGCCTCTCCCACCAAGGTAAAGGGGCCCAATGCCAGTAACCACAGCACTGTGACAGAGGTCCCTGCCGATCCCGATTTGGCCAACGCGATCGTTCCGGATTCCGACATCACTGGCTTCACGCCGAACGAGTTTGCCGGCAACGATGACGGTTCATGGCCGTGTGGCCCGGACGGCGTGAGCGCACCAGCAGCCTGCAGCGGCTCGGAGACAGGACCGGAGATCGCAGATTTCGGCTTCAACGTCAACTTCTTCGGAACCGAGTACAGCGGGGCGTACATCAACAACAATGGCAACATCACGTTCGGCCAGACGCTGGGGACATACACACCTTTCGGTCTCGAATCGACCGACACCGTGATCATCGCCCCGTTCTTTGCGGACGTCGACACTCGAGTCGGCAACACCGTCAATTTGGGGGACGGGAACCCTTGACGGTAACAAAGTGTTCGTCGTCAATTGGCCAGGCGTGGGTTGTTACGGCGAGGTCGACACCGTTACCGACGACTTCCAGCTGATTCTCATCGATCGCCCCGATCGAGGGACGGGGCCGTTGGGCGACGACTTCGACATCGAGTTGAATTACGACTCGATGCAGTGGGATGCCGGTGAGGCAAGCGGCGGCAACTCCAGCTGTCAGGATGCCCCCGATGCCGACTCGGCCGTCGTCGGGTACTCGAATGGGACAACGACGTCAGGCGACTCCTATCAGCTTCCGGGCTCGCAAATGTCCGGGGCGCTCCTCGATTCGAACACCACCTCTGGACTCATCTACCACGACCTGAACAGCACGACGCTGGGCCGGTACATCTTCAACGTCAGCAATGGATCGGTGACTGCAGGTAATCGATTTGTCGTCATTGGCGACTCAGTCGCCTATGGCCACGGTCTCAATAACCCCTACACAATCCCAATGATTGGTACGGGGTCAGCGGTGTCCCAGGGACCTTCGACACAAGCGTGGCCCAGCCTCGTTTCCTCAGCGCTCGGTGACAGCCTCAATGTGCGGTCGAATAACTGTACGTTGTCGGGTGATCAGCTTTCGATCAGTGGAGCACAAGCATCTGCTACGAACGCTTCGCTGTCCCCAGTAACGCCCTCCTCTGCATACAACTACCAATGCTCGGGACCCAACAGGTCGGAGCAAGGAACGGAGCTTCCCGCCGCGGATCTAGCCAGTGAACCAGCCGGAGTGATTGCGATCCAAGGAGGAGCAGACGACATAGACTTCGGAGAGTGCCTCACACATGAGGTGACCGAGGGGTTCGAGGGCAAGTCCTGTCTGGACTCTCAAGGAAATCCGGCTCCACGCATAGATGCTGAACTTAACAATGCGCGGTCTGCCCTCATTTCTATGATCGAAGCAGCCAGCCCGTATAGGCAGAAAGTTGTTGTCGTCAACTATTACGACCCAATTCCGAGCCCGAGCGACTTTGACGGATCAAGTTCTCACTCGCACGGAGGAATCAACCCGGTCTGTTTTGGACTACAGCCGAATAAGGAAGAGGCCAGCATCGTTGGGAGCGTGTTGACAGATGCTCTCAACAACAGGATCAGCGAAGCTGTGGTCGCTGCCAAGAGAGCGGGTGACAAGAACGTCGTACTCGTTAACATCAGCCAGGTTCTACTTCACCATGAAATGTGCACGGGGTCGCCGGCGCTCTTCTCAGGCGAGACTATGAAAAAGGTGGAGTTTGCTGAGGATCTCGATACCATTGTGGCCTGTCATCTTCTTCGTCAAGATTGCGGCCAGGCGCAATACGATACGACTGAGATCGAGGAATATTCCTGGCGCGCGGCCCATCCGAACGCATTCGGGCAGCAGGATATCGCCAAAGCCGTTGAAGTGGCTCTCGGCGCATAGCCCACGCCGAACCGAATGTTCGCATACGACGTTGGAAGCGGTTCATAAGGCTTCGGCGTTGGGGTGAGCGTGCTACAAGGATTTGTTCTCAGTGTGAGCAGCTTAGGGCTGGGTCGGCGCCTCAGTCGAGGAAGCGCCTCTCGCCCGGCCGATATCGGCTGAACCCCTGAGCTGTGATTTCAAACCCCATGAAACTGGAAGAACTGGACCTTGCTGGCGGTGCAAAGCCCGTGGCGAGAATAACGTGGCGGGCACGGAGGATGTAGCGAATGGCCGAGCGAATTTGGGATCAGCTGGTCGACGACCTTACGTACGGTCGAGTTGTCATTCTTGCTGGCGCAGGGGTTTCGTCGGCAGCTACCAGGGGGCGGATCCCAGAAGCAACTTGGGGCGGCCTGCTTCGATCGGGGGCGAATCGCGCGTCGCAAGTCGGAACCCTAACTTCAGACAAAACGCGAATCCTAAACGAGCACTTGCGTCTCGGCGAACTTGGGGATATCGATGAATTCCTTTTTGCTGCCGAAATGGTCACCACGGCGCTTGGGGGCGGCACAGGCTCCGCGTACCAACAATGGTTGGCAGAAACGGTTGGATCGATGCGCCCCGTCGACACGGCGGTACCTAAGCTCCTCGCGTCTCTCAAATCACCTATTGCCACGACTAACTATGACGACATCATCGAAAGGAGTACTGACCGAAGACATACGACTTGGGAACACCCCGATCAAATGCAGCTGGTCTTCCGAGGACAAGATGACGCGGTCGCCCATTTGCATGGCCATTGGAGTGAGCCGCGGGGCGTAGTCCTCGGTTTTCGAGCGTACGACGAACTGCTCCGCACGTCCCAGCCCCAGAACCTCCAGCAAGCCATATCCGCTGTCAAGTCATTCTTGCTAGTCGGCGCTTCGGGGGGCCTCCGAGATCCGAACTTTCTCGCGCTGTGGGGTTGGCTTGAAAATGCTGTTGCGGGAAGCGCTTGCCCCCACTATCTCCTGTGCTGTGAAGCCGAAAAGGCGCAGCTTGAACCGTTGAAAGAGATTTGTCAAAGTCTTGAGCTGCAACCATACGGGCAGAACTATGACGACCTACCCGCGTTTTTGGGCCGGCTAGTTGCAGAGGTTAGAAGGCAAGATGTTGGACACGATCCAGAGGATTCCCCCTTGCTCGTTAGCCGGACCATCAACTGGTACGGCGACTCGTTGTTGCCGGACACCAACTTCCGGATCTGGAAGTTCCAGTCGTTTCCAGTAAGCCGATCGTCCTCGCTGGCGGACTACCTCACCCCTAAATGTCTTGATCTTCTTCGCTCCATCTACACTGATCATTCCCGCGACGGATGGACCTACCTTGAACATTCGCGATTCAACCGTCTCTACGCCACATCCTCTGTGCTGTACGCACTGGCGCAGTTGGAAGTTCCACTGAACAATCACATCATTGCTCAGTCCGTCGAATTCTTGTCCACTGCCGATATGGCATCAGTTGATGATCGAGCTGGAAGCTTCTTTCTCGCAACGATGGGGATGAGCGGCGATCAAGAGACGTTGGCCATGGTGAAGATGCTGGCCGAGCGACAGGTCAAAACGCCCGGTGCTCCGCATCGCGGCGCCTTCTTGCTCAAACAAGGACCAGAGGAGGAATTTGAGACGTCAGGCTGGTGGTCGGGCAGGCGTCACTCTGGGGGGGCCAGCTTCCATGCTTGCCACGTCTCCGACGTCCTGCTTCACCTTCGAACCGAGCATCAGCGGTCCCGCGCTGCTGCTGAACGCGTGCTGTGGCTGACAGCGGATTATCTCGACCGGTCGTTTGCGTCTCAACAAGGTTGGCTCACTGATCTCGAGGGGAGAAGGTCCCATGTGACTCTGTACGGTTACTCCGTATGTGATGCGTTGGGAGTGCCGCTGCCGATTGCGTGGCGAGATGTTACGACTGAAATAATGACGCAACTAACTACTGAACCCGCACCTGTTTCCGATCGCTCCCTCGGAGTGATGAATGTCTCACTTTTACTTCGCCGGACCGGACATCGCTCTTTCAGACGCGAGATGTTGTCGTCAGTTGTATCAATTCTCGAAGCCCTGAGATCAACTGACTCGAGTGAGAGTTCGTGCGTTGAGGCCTCGCTGGTTCTGCGTGCATGCCTATACGGTCTTGCCTTGTACGATGAGGAGGAAGGCGCACACTTCAAAAGAGTCCTCTCGGACCAGTTTCGGCATATATCCGGAGAAATGTGATGCTTACTAATTGGTTCGTAAGCAGACCGCGGCGTCCATTGTCTTTCGTCTCCCTGGGCGACTCAGAACAGATTCGCGACATCCTCGCTCGAGACGGACTTGCGATCCTTCCAACCGAGACGGGATACATGGTTGCGGCCAACGCTTTCTCGCAGGTAGCGACCGAACGAGTGCGGGTTCTGAAGGGACGCATTTCGGGTCATACAATTTCATGTGGCCTGCTCATCGTTGACGATGGTTGAAGCAATTTCGAATCCGAGTCTCCACGCTCGAAGAATAATGTCCCGTCTGCTGCCTGGACCGGTCTCCATTATCGTCGCGACGAAGAGTGAAGCTCTGAGCTCTGACGTCGTGTTCGCGGGGACGGTTGGGATTCGGATCCCTGATTCCGCTGCCGCCCTACAGATCATCGATGCATTTGGTTCGCCTGTCACGGCGACGAGTTTCAATGTGAGCGGTGGCGATGCAGTGCGCTCTATCGAGCACATGGACCCATTCGAAGACATGCTGTGGCCTGACGGCCCATCCGGCGTGATTATTGATGACGCGGTGATTGCGTACGATGTCTCTTCAACATTGGTGCGAGTGCTGGATGAGCGAGTCGAGTTGCTGCGTGCCGGTCCCGTCCAGCTAGATGAGATCGTCTCTGCGGCACAATCAATGTCGTATTTCGAAGTCTCTGACTGGACCTGACGGCATGCATCCTTCGGAGCGGCATCGTCGGGAGCCTGCAGTTCGGCGCTAGGGGGCAATGAGGGCTAGCCGTTGGGAGGGACAAGACGGGAGTGTCCGGTGTCCGAGCGGCTCGCATACTGCCCTTAGGTGAATCCAGCCTGACCAGGTGACGCACCATCCGCGTCTCCATGGCCTGGCAATGCATGCAGTCTGTTTAGGTGTCGGCACAGGCGGGCGGCAAGTAGCGCTCGAGCTTGCACCGATTTGGCGAACGGACCTGGCTTTCTGGAGTGGTGCAAGAAAGAGGTCAAGGCGGAGTGGCGAGTCAGTAGACCGCTCTGAATCGATCTAGCATGCCCACTCCTCACCGGCTGTGGGCGTTGAGCGGAAGTGGCACGTGTGTGGCACGACTGCTCCACGGTTGAGCCGAATGCGCTGCTAAAGCGGCTTTGGCCTGGACCTTCTTCTCAGCTTGAGTAGCTACGACCTCAGCCTGCATAGCTGAGACCTGGAGTCAGACCAATCCGAAGAGCTCGGCTCCATTCCGCCAGAAAAACCGGTCACGAGTCTGGTCATCGAATGTCGACACAGCGTCACCAAATAATTCAAACGGTCGCCGACCGCCTTCCGGATGGGGATAGTCGGTCGAGAACATGAACAGCTCAGGCCCGCATTGTTCGAGCAACCAAGCTGTGTCCTCGAATGGGAACGGCGTGAAACGTACCTGTCGACGCAGATAGTCCGACGGTAGTAATGGAAGTGCCTTCAATGCCGGCTCGAACTTCGAAAATGAACGGTGGGCGTAGTCGACGTTTCGTAGCATTCCCGGCACCCATGTCGCACCTAGCTCGATCGCCGCTCCCCGTAACGTCGGGTGGCGTTCAAAGACGCCATCGAGAGCCAGACAAGCCAGAAACCGCTCGGGGGAGTGGTGCACCACGGGGAAATCTTTGGAGCGGAGGTTCTCGCCACCTCCCAGCCAGTCGAGAGGTCGGGGAAGGCCGTTGTTGTGAAAGGCCTTCGGCAGCAGTTTCCCTCCCCCGACATGAAGAATGAATGGCACGCCTGCTTCAGCGAGACGAGCCCACATTGGGTCGAGATCCGTATGCGCAGGGGAGAAGTCGCCGGGCGCCTCCGAGGGCAGCCAAACCGCCGCCACGCCCTCGTTGATCCCCTCTTCGAGGGCCAGGACAGCTCGCTCGGGATCCGTGAGGGGCAGAAATCCAACAGCTTTGAGGCGCGGGTCAGGAGCACAAAATGCCGCCATGGCGCGGTTGAGTGCTTGGGTACCTCCATAAAGGATGTCGAGATTCTCACTCCGGGCGAACTGAACCAGTGCGAAGGTGGGGAAGACCAGCTGTGCCGTGATCTCGAGGGCATCGAGCACCCGTGACCGGACCTGGCTGTCGAGTGCGCCCGGTGCCATCCAACCCTTGGGTCCGGAGAGCACGTCTGGACCGATGCTTTGATGACGCTGCTCTTCCCACAACATTGGAAGCTTCGACATCAACTCGACTGCTTTTGCACCCGCACCATCAAGAACGAGCGGCAAAAGCTGATCTCGGATCTGAGGATCAGCGAAGGACCCCAGCCAGTCCGCAGTTTCCATCAAGTGACTGTCGGCGTCGAAGATCGCTGTAGTCACGATGTCACCCCCAAACCTTGACACGTTGACGCTTTAGCCAGCGTAGACCCGCCGTGGGGACCAATCGCTACGTAGTCCGTGACACCGAAGCTGCCAACTCCGTGCTGCCTTTCTCGGGGGTTCCGAACAGATTCTGGGACTGTCCAGAATCCGCCGGCTGGGCAGGGCTATGCGTCCTAGATCGCCTCAGCTTGTCCGGCTGAGGCGATCTGGTAAAAGAAAGAAAGGCGATTTCAAATGGCCAGGTTCCATGGTCACCTCACCGGGGTCTCAGCTGCGTGAGCTGAGGGTGCTGATGCTGATTGCCCGAAAGCGCGCTCAGGCGTCCCGCTTCACCATTCGCCAGGCACCGAGGGCCGTCCAGCCGACCAGCCAGGCGATGATGACGCAGACAGCCGCCGTCCTCGACTCCGGTACCAGGAGGGAGGTGCCTTGGCCACCGTCGGGTCCCCCGCCCCCTCCGAAGACGAATCCGAGACTTGACGGTTCCAGATGGGCTACGGCCAGGCCGACGACCGAGCGCTGAAGATTGATCAGATGGGGGATGTTGGCCCGCGACAGGATCGGGGTGAGGACGATCTCCAGCACGATCATCAGGATCACGGCGACGGTCCGCTGTCCGAGTAGAGATCCGAGCCCGAGCCCGACGATGAAGCCGACGACGACCTCGAGTTCGATCCAGAGGCCCGTACGGACCATCAGCCCGACCGGAGGGGACAGGAAGATCTTGGAGTAGGCCGAATAGTCCTGCCTGGCGATCTGTACCGCGGCGGCCCTGATCATCGCCGGCGTCGGCGCCGTCGGCGCAGGGGACGGATTGGATCCCGCCGGGCCTTTCTGGATCACGGCCCCACTCCCGGGCCCACTCACGGGCCCACCGCACGGGGCGGCGTTGAGGATATTGCCGATATTGCCGGAGGGGGGCCCGCGGTACGGGAAGTTGCAGATCACCTCGTTCGGGTGGTCTGCGGCCCAGTGCGCAAGGCCGGCCTCGGACATTCCGGCGGGCAGGTTGGCGCCCTGATAGTTGATCTGGGTAGGTGCGGCGAACGCGCACACCGCACAGACGACGGTGAAGCCGACGGCCACCAGCGGCACCACGATGGCTAGGCCGGCCGGTATCCGGGCCAGGTAGAGCGCCAACCGCGAACGGCCCGTCACCACTAGATGGCGGAACATCCCGTCGGTCAGGTCGACAGATCCGGCGGTGCAGCCCAAGGTGGCGGCCACGATGAAGCCGAAGACATAAATCACGCCGGCCACCAGCGCGTTGAAGATGTCCTCCCCGCCAGCCGGCCCGTAGGACTTCGGTGCAATGGCGTGGGCTAGGAGGCGGATGGCGAGGAAGACGGTGGGGATCACGATGGTGACGAAGATCAGGGCCACCATGAGACCACGCCGTTTCCGCAACTCCATGAACCGGGTGGCGATCATCCCACCGGTTGGGATCCACGACCCCCGGCGGTCGGGAGACTGACCGAGGGGGATCGGAGCCGGCACCGAGGGGATCACATCAGACGTAGCGGTCAATCGGACGCCCCCAATCGGCTGGTGACCTGCAGGAACCACGACTCGAGTGAGGTCTGCGCCTCCTGGAGCCGGTACACCGAAATTCCGCCTCCCACCAGTACGCGGTTGATCTCGGCGACGACGTCGCGCCCCGTTCCCGCCGGCAGTGTGATCCCCAGACCAAGGGGCCTGATCTCGACGTGCCCACCGATGGCAGTGCCCTTGAACAATTCGCCGGCCCGGGTCGGCTCGGAGCATTCGACTTCAACGACGAAGGACGACCCGGCCAGCAGGTCGGTGATCGCTCCCTGGCGGATGACCTTCCCCCGGTCCACGATGGCCACCGCGTCACATGTCCTCTCGACCTCGTCCAGCAGGTGGGAGGAGAGCACGACCGTACGGCCCTCGGCCACCAGGGAGAGGATCATGTCGCGCATGTCCTGCATCCCGGCCGGGTCCAGCCCGTTCATCGGTTCGTCCAGGATCAGGAGCTGCGGGTCACCGATCAGGCATGCCGCTACCCCGAGGCGTTGCCGCATACCCATCGAGTACTTCGAGACCTTGTCGTCAGCCCGGTGCAGCATCCCGACGCGCTCGAGGGAAGGCCCGATCCGCTGCCTGGCTTCCGGCTCCCGGGCCGCGGCCAGGATCTGGAGGTTCTGCCTGCCGGTCAGATGCCCGTGGAACCGAGGCTCGTCGACGATCGCCCCGACCCGGGCCAGGGCGGCGGCACGATGCCGTGGAACGGAGTGGCCAAGCAGTTGCATCGTGCCGGCGTCAGCATGGGTGAGTCCGAGCAATACCCGGATGAGAGTTGTCTTCCCCGCGCCGTTGGGCCCCAGGTAGCCGAATGCGCAGCCTCGAGGCACCAGGAGTTCGACGCCGTCCACCGCGATGTTCTCGCCGATGTCGCGGCGCTCACGGAACCTCGCGTTTAACGCTCACTGAAATTCGCGGTCACTGAGGCCGCGCTCCTCCTGATCGGGCATCCACCGGTCGGGGTCATGGCCCCTCCAACTTGTCGGTGCTGGCAAGCACCCGACGAGCTGGAGGAAGCCGAAAGAGATGATGACCCAGGAGGAGTACATGAACGTGAAGGCCCTGCGGGCCGGGGGCTGGACGATCAAGCAGATCGCCGACCACCTCGGCTTCCACCCCGCCACGGTGTCGTCGTGGCTGAAGAACGGAGGCCCGCCGCCCAAGCGGAGCGTCCCCGAAGAGGACCTGGTGATCGACGCCCGCTGGCAGGCCCGCATCGGCGCCCTTCTGGCGCATAACGCCGACCTGCAGGGTTCGTCCATCATGCGGGTGATCGAGGCCGAGGGCTATCCCGGCTCGTATCAGACCCTGACGTGCTACCTGCACTCGGTGCGCGGCCCGACCCGGGGCGCGGTGATGCTGACGATGCCGATCGAGACCATGCCCGGCGAGGAGTTCCAGTTCGACTGGTCCGACTGCAACAGCTTCGCCCGGCGCTGGGGATGGGACCACGAGCTGCACTGCTTCGGGTGCGTGCTGTGCTGGAGCCGGATCAAGTTCTGGTTCTTCGCCCCCTCCATCGACCAGCACCACACCCTCGAGGGCCTGGTCCGTTTCTTCGAGTCCATCGGCGGCGTGCCCGCCCTCGGGCGTACCGATCGGATGGGCCAGCTCGGCCGGTCCCGCTCGAAGGGCTTCGTCTTCCATCCGCTCGCCCTCGCCTTCGCCCGACATCACGACCTGGCGCTCAAGGCCTGCGACGCCGGGGACGCTAAGCGCAAGGGCAAGATCGAGCGTCCTTTCCGCGACCTCAAACGTGGCTTGCTCTCCGAAGTCGACTTCGACCCACCAGAAGACGTCGGCGAGCTCAACCGCCGTGCGGCCCGTTGGCTGGATCGCTACTTCCATGCGGTGGCCCACGGGACGACGGGCGTTCCTCCGGCCGAACGCTTCGAGACCGAACGCCATGTGCTCGGTCGTCTGCCGGCCGTGCGCTTCGACACCGCGGTGCGCGACACCCGCCGGGTCGGGCGTGTCCCCCTCGTCGAGTGGGACACGGTCTTCTACTCGGCCCCGCCTGCTCTCGCCGGCAAGGTCATAGAAGTGCGCCAACCCATCGGATATAGCGTCATCGAGCTGCGCTTTCTCGGCCAGATGGTTGCGCTGCATCACCTGGCGCCCACGGGCTCTGAGCCCCAGTGGCTCCCCGAGCACAAGCGCGAGGCCGAGGCCGTCGTCCTCGGGCGGCGCCACCTCGGCGTTGTCGAGCCCGTCGTTGGCGCGACCGCGGTGACACTCGGTCTCGAGATCGGCGACTACGACGTGGCCGTCCCCGATCTGGCCGACATGGGCCTCATCGGCCCGCACCCAGATACCGACCTGCCTGTGGATATCGCCGCAGACGCCAACGTGGCGGGCGCGATCGACCCCGATGGAGCGATGTCATGAGCAAGGCCACCCTCATCGAGCAGATCAAGGGGGATCTCGACTACCTCAAGCTCGTCCGCACCGCCGAGGTGTTCGCCGAGTTGGCCGCAGACGCCACGGCGCGCGGTGCGGACCATCTCGAGTTCTTGGCCAGCGTGCTGAGCGCTGAGGTCGACGCCACCCGCCAGAGACGTCTGTCGGCCCGGCTGCGCTTCGCCCACTTCCCGTTCCGAAAGACCCTCGAAGAGTTCGACTTCGAGTTCCAGCCCTCCATCGACCCCAAGGTCGTCTACGACCTGGCCGAGCTGGACTTCGTGCGCGACGGCCATCCGGTCCTGCTACTGGGTCGACCCGGGTGCGGCAAGTCCCACCTCGGCGTGGCCCTCGGCATCAAGGCGGTCGAGGCGGGCTATCGGGGCTACTTCAGCGGAGCGACCGACATGACCAAGGCACTCGTTGGTGCCTGGGCCGAGGGGACGTTCAACCAGAGGATCCGCACCTACACGTCCCCGAGCGTCCTGGTCATCGATGACGTCGGCATCACGCCCTTCGACCGAACAGAGGCCAACGCCTTCTTCCAGGTGGTCAACCGGCGCTACGAGCTGCGCTCGGCCACCATTGTCACGACCAACCGGGGCCTGCCGGCCTGGGCCGAGCTGTTCGGGGGTGACTCCGTCGTCGCGGCCGCCATCTTGGACCGCTTGCTCGACCGCGCCACGGTCATCAACATCAAGGGACCCTCGTGGCGTCTGCGCGAACACGAGGCTCTCACCAAGCCGCTGACGGACCTGGCCGGTCCGCCCGAGAAGACCCCGAGGAGGCGGGGTTAACCTGTCAACCGGAGCGCGGACTCAACGCGAATTTCGGTGAGCGAAAACCGCGAATTTCGGTGAGCGGCGACAGCCGAACCGCTTGGTCAGCCCGTGGGTCTCGACGGCCCACTGTCTTTCCGAATCGAGGCGGCCTTCTGTCCCTGTGGACATGGTGAGGCTCATCGGGCAGATCCGGTTATAAGCATGGTTGCAGGGTAGGTCAGCCAATCCGCAGATGGAATGCGGCTGGCGGGTGACTCGAGGTGGGGATGTCCCCCGATCCAGGGACGCACCGTTGACCAACGGCAATGACGGGCCTCGATCGTTCGATCAGTCCGGAGATGGATGGTCATGTGTCGAGCTAGCGGAGTACAGCCATGACCGTCGGTGTTCCGACTGCGAGACGGGCAGATCCAACTTGGAGAAGATGTTGGTCACGTGTTTTTCGACCGTGCGAGCGAACCAGGTTCGAGTCATCAGCTGTGCGAGCTGAGGTATTCGCTTGAGACCTCCGACTGGAAGGCAATCATCCGCCGCTGAAGTAGTGACCGCCGGGACCTAGGGGCAATCCCCGTTGTCTTGGGTAACTTTCTCGACAGCCGTGCTCTGCGTAGCGTAGAGACAGCCGTCCCCACCGACGGCGAGCGCGTCAATGCGGGTCCCAAGCGTGACGGTCGCAGTGACCGTCGGAGGCGTCGTGGACTGGTCGATCGTCCTGATGGTGCCGTCCGGACCACCGACGTAGAGCGTTGGCGGCTCCTGGGCGTGGGTCGAAAGGGTGATGGCATCGAGTCCCGCTAGATCACCGGGACCGGTAACGCAGGAAATCGAGGTGGCTGTTGGCGACCCCACGGTATCCGTCCCGCTGATCAACGTCGCGCACCCGAGGGTGCCCGACTGCACGACGGCATACAGAGATCCGTCCGGGCCGAAAGCGAGCCCGTCGGCACTGGCAGGTGCGAGATTGATATACGTGGTGAAGATTGGAGTTGCGGAGGTCGGATCCTCGACTCTGGTGATGGTGTTGCTGCCGGGGCATACGCCACCACTATTCGGCTGGCTGAAGAAGAGATCTCCACTCACTGGGTCGGTGGCTAGCCCCAATATGCAAGGGTACGTGACGTTCGAAGGGTTGAGTTGACGGATGATCGTGCCGGTCGCAGGATCGATCTGGTCAAGGTTTCCGGCCTGATACTCAGTGCTGAAGAGCTCTCCCGTCTTCGCGAACGCCAAGTTACCCTGCACATTACCGACACTTATCGGCTGAGGGTTCTGTGAACCGCCGGGGCCGAAAGAATAGAAGCCGAGATTGGCGGCGTCCGAAACAAGCAGTTGATCTGCGGAGTTGAATACGAGCCCGACCGGGCCTACGCCTGCATAGGGCGACGGTGGCGGAACGTCTGGAAGGTTGGATACAAAATCGGATGCTGTGGAGGCGCTATTCAATTGGATCGACAGATCTTTGGTCGCCATGCTTCGGGTGGGGGGACGGGTTGGCGCCTTTGTTTGAACCTCAATGGTGAAGGTGAGGAGTCCGGTCTGCTTCGTTGTTCCAGAGATGACTCCGGTCGATCGGTTGAGTGTTATGCCCTTCGGGAGGGATCCTGCGATCACTTTCCACCTGTAAGGGGGGTTGCCGCCAGTTGCTGAAAGGCTGGCTGTATAGGCGACGCCGACGGTTGCCGGGGGCATTGATGAAGTGGTGATGGTGAGAGGACCAGGGGCCGTAGTCCCGCTGACAGAGCCGGTCTGGGAATCCGGTTCCGGTCCCAACGTATGCGGCGTGAACCCGAGCGGGAGCGGTACCGGCGACGGCGTATCGCTGCCGGTCAAAGTGCCGTTGCCAAGCTGGCCAACACTATTGTCTCCCCAAGCGTAGAGCTGTCCGTCCGAGCCGATTGCATAGGCGGAGTCACTGCCCCCGGCGATGGCTGCTGGACTTAGTCCCGAGGGCAATGAGACTCGAGTGGGCGTTCTGCTGCACGAGATGGAGTGACAGCTGTTCGGACCTTTGATCATTCCGTTCCCCAGCCCACCAACACTGTTGTCGCCCCAGGCGTAGAGATTGCCGTCGGAGCCGATGGCGTACCCATCCGGAGCATTACTCCCCGAAATGGCTGCAGGGGTCACCCCGGGAGGCAGCGATATTTGTTCGGGCCTGCGGATTTCTTTGGTGGTGCCGTTGCCCAGCTCTCCTGAGTAATTGTCGCCCCACGCGTACAGATGGCCGTCGGAGCCGATGGCATAGGTTGCATAGAAGCCGGCGGCGGCGACGGCAGTCGGGCTGACACCGGAGGGTAGCTTGACCAGGAGTGGAACGGCACTGCTTTGAGTGTTGCCAACGCCTAGGTTTCCATAGACGTTGTAGCCCCAGGCATAGAGGTGACCGTCCGAGCCAATCGCATAAGCCGCATAACCACCCGCGGCAATTGCGGTCGGCGTCACTCCTGGCGGTAGTGAAACGACGACCGGTGTAGCACTGCCGCACGCACCACAGATAGCTGAATTGGTCCCGTCTCCAAGCTGCCCGACGGCGTTGGCGCCCCAGGCATAGAGGTGCCCGTCCGAGCCGATGGCGTAACCGGTTGCCTCACTGGCGGCAATTGCGATGGGGGACACTCCCGACGGTAGCGAGACTTGTACCGGTGAATCGCTATCGACGCTCATTCCATTGCCAAGGGAACCCAGGCCGCCATCTCCCCAGGCGTAGAGGTGCCCGTCTGAACCAATCGCATAGGCGCTGTAACCGCCCCCGGCGGTAGCCGTCGCACTCACCCCGGATGGAAGCAACACCCCAACAGGAGTGGTGCTGCATGCGTTGTCCGACGGGCAGCTGTTGGGACCGTTCGAGCCATAGAAACCTGCACCGAGCTGGCCGCTTGTGTTGTAGCCCCAGGACAACAGTCCATCGGGACCCCCAACCGCGGCCGCGGGTGCGGAGCTGAGTACTGGCAAGGCGGTTGCCATCATCACCACCATGACAGCGCCAGCCGTGAAAAGCGCTCCTGCCCTAGCGATCGAGCGACTAATCATGGCAACTCCCATCACTTGACGGTGTGGACCCCAAAGCTGGCCCAAACGAGAGTCTCGCGGAACGGCTCCTTCAATTAGATCGACCCCCGCGTAACCCGAAGTCACTCCCAGCGCCAGCGAGTGGTGATACCAGCGATGCGGCTGTCGTAAAGGGTCGAGGCGGTCAGGGTAAGGGGACCCAACGGGCGCCCTGACTCGGCTTCTTTTCCTAGGGACCTGCCTGACAAGTACCGCTCCCGTGTTAACTACATCAATGTAGTTCGACACGCAAAGCCAACTCTCAGGTGCCCAGGCCTTGTCGACTCGACACGCGTTGGGATACTCTCAACAAGTAGTGGATACAAGCGAGTACGCAGTTGGGTCCGCCGACGTGCTCGCCAGGCGGGTTCGTGGCTATCGGCAGAAGCGCGAGATGACCCAGCGGGAACTGGCCGACCAACTGGGCGTGACCCAGCAGTCGGTCGCCCGATGGGAGCAGGGGTCTCCGCCAAGGAGATACATGCTCCGGATCATCGAGTCACTGCTCGAGGAGGATGACGAAGGCGATCGGCGGTCGGACCTCGCCGACATCATCGGCATCCGACCCGCCACCTCCCGGCGTGTCCAGCCTCGCGACATCGAGAGCGCTCGGAACGCGTATATCCAGGGCTGTCTGAAACTCCTCGAGCGGGGCGAACGGCTTCCGAATCGAGTGCTTCTCTTGTTGGCTGATGAACTTGGTTGGGGTGAAGCCGAAAGCTGACAACGTCGGGAACGGCCGCCATGGGGTCATGAAGGCTCGATCTGCGCCTGAGCTCGGTTGATAAGACGCCTCAGGTTGCGTCGCGGAGGACCTTCACCAGTGGACGCCACAACGAGTGCGGAGTTGGCGACGGGACGCCGACCACGCCGCCAACCCGTTCCCGATCCCCGGAGACCGACGGGGCCTTAGCCGTCCGCTCGGCGGCATCAACGACGCGTCAAACCATTGTGCCGATGGCGGCGGAGATCACTTGTTGGATGAGCCGTATTGTGGGCGGCGTGCACCCCGAACATCAATACGATGTGGTCGTCATCGGAGCAGGCGCGGCGGGCGTGAGCGCCGCCATCGAGTGCTACGACATCCAGCTAGATGTCGTGGTGCTCGAGGCCGCTGGCAAGATCGGAGGCCAGATCGACCAGATCCCCCACACGGTGCGCAACGTTGCCGTAGCAATGGAGGGCAACGAAGCGCTCGATTGACGCGCTCGTGCACCATGCCTCAATCCTCGGTGACCGGCTTCGGCTTGACCAGCCGGTCACTCGGCTGGACACTGCGGGTGGGTTCGTGGAGGTTGGCCCGCACAGCTACCGTGCTCGGAGCGTGCTGGTGGCTACAGGGTCACGTCGACGCGAGCTCGACAATGCGCCCGACGGGTCATTCGGCGGAAGCGTGACCTATCTGGTCGAGCCGCATCTGGCCCGATTCGCCGGGCTGCCGATGGCGGTCTTCGGCGGTGGGGACAGTGCCGTCCTTGACGCGCTCGCGCTTGCTGCCGTGGGTTGTCCGGTGACGCTCGTTCATCGGTCGCCCCACCTCACGGCGAGACGGGATCTCGTCGAGCGTCGTCCGCTCGCAGAGTCTTATTACGGAGTTGGCGGCGTGGAACCTCGACATGCTCATCGGATCGGACGACCTCCAAGGAGTTGAGGTGTTGAACGGCCGTACCGGCGAGCGGCGGCAGCTCGACGTGAAAGGCGTCGTCCTCAAGCTCGGACGCGAGCCCTGCGTGGACTTGGTGCGGGGCCAGTTGGATCTCGGTGCCCAAGGCGGGATCGCTGTTGACGCCGACCTCCGAACTTCGGATCCGCGCACATTTGCCGCGGGGGATGTGATTGAGGGCGCTTACGAGCGCATCGCAACGGCAATCGGCCAAGGCTCGCTGGCCGCCCGCTCGATCCTCGCTTATCTTGAGGCCCATCCATGAGCATCTCCGGACTCCCGTCAGCCGCGACGATCCTCGACGCACTGTTGCACCCACCGGTACCAAGGAGCACGGAGCCGATGGAATGAGCAGGCTGCAATCATGGATCCGATTCTGTGCGTTACACCGCAACAATCGCGAACAATGGGATCGCGAGGACGACGCTCGGAGGGACAATGCGGACAACGCCCGAGTTGCCGCCGCGAAGCGGGACATTGACCGGCTGAACATCGCCCGTCACGGTTTCATCGAGGCGATTGACCGGGCAATTTCGTGCGCGATCAACCCCTGCCAGAAGGCGCCCTTGGTGACCGAGAGCCCGGGCATGGCAATCGACCGCCTGTCAGTGCTTGTGATCCGACTCGTCTCGACTGAGGCCAGAGCGGCTTCGGGAGCAGCCGATGCCGGAGCTCTACAGTGAACGACTTCCTCGGTTGCGGAGCCAACTCAATGCGCTCGAGAAAGCGATCGCCTTGTTGCTCGACGACCTGGCTCATGGAACTCGACGGTTCCTTGTCCACGAGAGCCTCAAGCTCTACGGACCGGAAGACCCCGGACGAAGTTGACTGAGGGTGCGCAAAGGCACCGTGTGGAGTCGGTACCCACCACGATTGAAGCCGATGACCAGTTGGCTGCCGACGACGGCCGCATGGGCGATGCCGAGCGGGTGCGGGGCCAGCTCCCTGGTGAGCGGTGAGGTCTCCCGAGCACCGGGGATCAGTGCGTGCAGCTCGCCGCGACGGCCCACACCACAGGGCACGCCGTCGACCACGACCAGAGCCACGCCGCCGCTTCCCCAAGCGAGATCGTCGCCGAAGCGTCCGGATGCCATGACGGCTCCGCTGGCTAGATCGAGCTGGGCAAGCCCGCCTCCCCCGAGTTGCTCCCAGTCGTAATCGTCGAGTCCGGCACCACCCAGGGTGCTGCCCGCGACCCACAGTGAGGACCCGTATTCCACCATCACGGCGGGGAGAAAATCGACGGGGGCCTCCCACCGAGTTGCGCCGAGCTGCCCTTGCTCGACTTCGACACACCGGATACGTCCCTCACCGCCGAGAGCGACCCATCCGGTGTCATCGGGCGTTGCGCTCGCAGCGAGAGCGGTGACGAAGCCAAAGGACTCTTGAGCCAGGTCGGCATCGAGCCGCCGGCGTGACAGGGCGACGGGCTGTGTGACCAGCACACCGCCGAGGCGTTGACCGCGGGGCCGTGACGTCACCAGTTGGCTTCCGAGTCCGATCACCCTCTCGATGTCGTCGAGAAAGTCGAGCCGCCGAGCCTCTTTGAGGTCGGGCCTGACGACGAGTCCGGGTCTGCGAGACGGTGGGGGCTCAAAGATCCGCACCGAGCCCAGGTGGTTCAACACCGCTATCTGACCAGTGTCGGGAAGCTCGACGATGGCGTGGACGTCGAGATCGAACTGCGATGTCTCGTCGTCCTCTGGGAACATGGTGTCCCCGAAGATGGCCAACGGGTTCAGGGAGGTATCGGCGAACACCACATTGCGGCCCAGGTTGTTCCAGGCGCACCCACTGCCGAGGGAGACGACCCGCCCGATGCCGGCCGGTTGAGAGTTCACCGCACAACTGAGAGGAAGCGAATCGATCAACAGAGCTCACCGAGGGCCGTCATCACCGAGTCGGGCTTGATCGCGTCCAGACACCCCACCGTTGCGCGACACACACGTGGGCTTGGGTGTCATCGTGCCGCAAGTTGACCCGATGGTTGTAGGCGTACTCCCTCTCATCACGCTGGCACACCGGATCACATGGGGATCCAGCGACCAGTCGGGTGTGGTCCCAGTTCACGGAAGTACACGGCGGGCGTCCGACAGAGAGTGATGGTGGGAGTCCCTTGCTGGGCCGCGATGTGGGTGAGGCCCGTATCAACGCCGACGACCGCGCGACATGCACTCAGGACGTCGACGGCGTCACCGGGGGTAGCGGCTACAAGTCTGGCGATTCCTCGATCCACCAGCTGGATGGCTGCCTTCGCCGCGGGTGACGACTGCGACACCTATACCTCGACGACCGATCGCGGCTGCCAGTTCGACCCAGTGTTCGGGCGCCCATTGCTTCGCTGTCCCGTCGGCATCGGCGACGAACAGGACCAGACCTTCGGCATCGGGTCGATCGCCGGAATTCGAGGGGGACGGGTGCTGAGAAGTCGCCGACCACCCCAAGATCTGCTCCGATGCGGGCAATGATCTCGTTGATCGACAGGTGACCGTAAGCGGCTGCGAACTCTGGCGAACCCCACCAGTAGTCACGCTGCAACGGGTGGTCGCGCAGGTCGATGAGCGCCTCGGGCGGCGAGATGGCCGCGTCACCTTCGGGCACCGTCCCGGCGAGACCGCTGACGCGTTCGGCGAGGGCCGCTTGGCTCTGCGAGCGGGTCACGAGCCAGGTTTCGGTGCCTGCCATCGCGCCAGCGCCCACTGCCGCCTGCACCACCGGGAGGGAAACGACCAGGTCTCCGAGGCCGAACGACACCGGGGCGATGAATCGCCGCCGCACGCGATTCATAGCGTGGCGTATTCGGTGCTGTCGGCAATGCCCGAGTTTACGAAAGGCGAGGCGACGCTCGGCGCACTTATTGCAACATCCACAATGGCGCTCCGAGCGTGGCGCAATGCAAGAGAAGGTGAGGTCAAGGGCGAACTGTCGACCGACCTCGAGGACTTCGTACTTGGCGCGACCGGCGAACGGGGTGACCACCTCGAGTGGGAAATCGAGCGCTCGAGCGGTCAGCGATGAAAAATCGGTAAAGAACGCGCGGTCGGCATCGGGAAAGGGATTCGCGGCCAGAGTGCCGAGCGCGATGGTCCGTATTCCATTGAGCGCGCACCACACGCTCGACTTCACCAGCAGCAGAAGGTTTCGGCCTGGCAGATAGACGGCTTCGTCAGGTGAGTCGTCATCCGGAACGTCCTTTCCGGTCACGCTCCAGTGCGCACCGTAGAGGTCGGCGACAGGCAGGTCGAGCACGATGAGCGACTTGACGTTCGAGGTCGGCAATGAAGCGAGGAACCGCTCGAGATGGCGGACCTCCACGTCCTCCCATGCAAGGCCGAAGCGTACGTAGATGGGCCTCACCTCCCGCCCCTGGCTCCCCAGCTGAGCGACCAGAATCGCGCTGTCGAGGCCGCCGCTCGCCAAGACGGCGACGGGGTCTCCTGCGGTCACTGCTCCTGCGTCTCGCCCCGGTAGACGCAGCCCGAATTGCACGTCTCGCGAACAATCACCTGGGAGAGCCCTGGTAGCGCAACGATGAGCCGCTCCCATAGCCAGCGAGCGAGCACCTCGCTGGTCGGATTCTCAAGACCGTCGATCTCGTTCAGGTAATAGTGATCGAGTACCTGGAGTAAGGGCGCCATCGCGCAACTGATGTCGCCGAAATCGCGAACCCAGCCGGTGTGGTCGTCGACCTGGCCGGTGAGGTGCACGGCAACCTGAAACGAGTGTCCGTGCAAGCGGGAACATTTGTGACCGGGTGGAACGTTGGGCAGCCGGTGGGCGGCCTCGAACGTGAACTCCTTGAAGATCTCCACTCCGAGACCATATGTCAGGCCATTGTCCCAGTCGACCAGGAAGGGTTTCGCGCCATTGTCGGATGTCGGACGCCTCGAGCTGAGCCTCGATCCAGCAAGACCTAGCCCGAATGGTGGAGCTGGATTCCACCGTCCGCAAGGCGATCACGCAGCAGATCGAGGGGGCACGTCGATCTCATCGTGACGTGCAAGCCGGCAGTGATTGCTGCTGACCGGCGGGTGCGGAGCACGCAGTTGGCAGCGGCGGCCCAAGCGGTCTATCGGCCGTTCTGCGAAGTAACGGAAGTGTTCGTCGGCGTGGGCAGAGTGGTGGCGGGTGCCGTGGTCGTCGTGGTCGGGGGCACCGTGGTCGTAGTGGTCGGGGGCACCGTGGTCGTGGTGGTCGGGGGCACCGTGGTCGTAGTGGTCGTAGTGGTCGTGGTGGCCGGAGGCTTGGGGGGCAAGGTCGTGCAGGCGTTGGAGGCGTCGGGTCCGGACACTTGATCGGCCGGCGCGGTGGCAACGGCTGCTCCGCTCCGATCAACGCCGACCACCGTCGCCCCAGCCAGCTCGGAGTTACCATGCATCGCCAGCACGACGATGCCGGAATTCGGTGCCATGGCGTCGACGGCCGTGCCGCCCGACGACAGCTGGACCGATGCCACGCCGCTCCCCACCCAGACGGCGACCCAGCCCACTGGCGCGCCCTCTGCGGTACCGAAAGAGCCCACACCGAGGACCTCTACCGTGACCGGAGAGGGTGCCGCCACCGTCGGTCGAGGCACAGAGCTGCTCTCGACCGCTTTGTCGGTCGACAGCTCGATCACCAACTGCCCGCATTCGGCGGCGGGCTGGGATGGCACCGTGCCGACGGACGCGGACCCGGTGCTACTGGATCCGGTGGGTGGAGTTGACCGAATCTCGGGCGTGCCTATCGCAGTGCCGGACGACACGGCTCCGCCAGCCGAAGCACTGCCGACCCCGGTGGTACCACTCTGCGCTTGCGGAATCACCGTCGGCTGCGCGCACATTGCACCCTGCGGGCACGGGGTCGGCTCGGGCACGATGCCCACTGGTGGGCAGGGCGTTGCTTGCGTGCATCCACCGGTCGTGCTGCTCCCGGATCCGTAGGCACGGATGGTCACGCCCGACGAGGTGGTACGGGTGAATAGGAAGGTGTAAGGCGTCTGGATGGCAATGGAAGGCAGGTTCGGGACCCCGGAAGGGCCGGGTGCCAGAGACGCACCGGCCCGGCCGGGGACGGTCGTCGACGGCGCCGCGGCCAGGGGCGTGGCGGTGGCTCTGCCGCCGACCAGGTTCACGCCGGTCAGGATGCCCGAGCCGGCGAAGATCACAGCGATGGTTAGGGCTCCAATCGTCAGGGGGCGTCGATGCCCGGACCGCCCGACCGAGCGCTCCATCAGCGCACCGGGGTCAGGATCGGCGTGGACCTGAGCTGCCTTCCCGGCTAGATGGGTCCGAAGGCGGTCCTCAACTGCATCGCTCATGGCTCGATCACCTTTCTCAGATCTGCCAGCGCCCGGTGGATGAGAGAACGAACGGTGCCAGGTCGGCAACGCAGAGCTCGGGCAATGTCGGCGTCAGGTACGTCGGCGTAGTAGCGCAGCACCACTGCGGCACGCTGCCGGGCCGGAAGCTTGGCCAGGGCGTCTTCCAATTCGTCGGCACCGAGGTCTGAATCCCGAGCGTCCGGAGTGGGCAGGCGGCGTCCACGGGCCATGCTCCGGTGGTGCGATGCACACGCATGGACGACGCTTCGCCGGACGTATGGAAGTGGATCGTGCACGGCTGTCCAGTGTCGGTGCAAGCGGACAAAGCAGTCCTGGACCAGGTCCGGCGCAGCGTCGGCCGATCTGCTCAGCAGGGTGGCCAAGCGCACCAGGTCGGAATAGTGGCCGGCGTAGAAGTCACCAAAGCTCGTCTTCTCTGCCCCAGAGAGAAGTACCGGGGTGCCCGAGACGGTGGCGGCAATTTGAGCGCTCGGGGAGATTGGCACCGCGGGAGCGACACCGTTAACACCGGTGTCGTCCTCTGCGTCGACGTCGACCAAGCGACCCAGTTTGCCCATCACTAATTGAGACGCCCGAGTAGGTCGGGACGTTGCATGGGATTTCATTGCGACAGCGACGTTGAACAAGGTCGTCGTCGGTCGCCTGGCGTGAATCCACAGGAAAGGACATCATGCGAGACGGAAGGGGGCGGGGAGGCGTAGAGAGCTCTGGCGCAGCGTCAGGGCAATCGGCATGTTCGTTGTTCTTTGCGCTCTCACTTCATCTCTAGCGGACGGCCCTGTCGTGATCCCGGGATCCAGCGAGCGGTCCCTTGCCTCCTCCGATGGCGCCGGTCAGCGACACCGGTCAGCATGAAGAGATGGGAGATCTCGGCGAAGACACCGCCCTCGAGAAGCTCGATGCCGGACGCTTTCGAGCGAATCTGAAGCAGGACTGGGAGATCTGGGGCCAGATGGGGGGCTACGTCGCGGCCTGTGCCCTCCGAGCCGCCGGGAATGCCAGCAGCCAGCCCCTTCCTGTCTCGTTTTCGTGCCACTACCTGGGAGTTGCCCGCTTCGGACCGATCGACATCCAGGTGGAAGCCCGACGAGAGGGCCGGGCCGCCACCTCCCAACGGGTTGAAATCCACCCAGTCAGGTCGGCCGGTTCTTGACGCCATGCTGTGGAGCGCCTCCGAGGGTCCTGGCCTTGAGCACGACGAGACGCAGCCACCCGACGTTCCCGGCCCCGACGACCTCCCCGGGTTACCGGCCGACACAGTGCGGCCGTACCGGTTCTGGGACAACCTCGAATCGAGGCCGGTTCACTTCGAACCGACCTGGCCACCTGACGGGCCCCGCCCTGCGATCTGGCAGGAATGGCTTCGATTCGTTCCCACCGCCACCTTCGCAGATCCATGGCTCGATGCGGCTCGTTTGCTCATGCTGGTCGACTTACCGAGCTGGCCCTCAGCCCATCGCGCCCATGCCTGGCGTCAGCCAGCCTTCATCGCCCCGACCCTCGACCTCAACGTCGCCTTCCACCAGCCCGCGTCAGGAGAGGAGTGGTTGCTCTGTGACGGATCGGCACCGCTATCCACCCGCGGGCTTTTCGGCTGGACGGCCCGCATCTGGACCAAGGACGGGCGGCTCCTCGCTTCGGGCGGCGGTCAGTGCTTGTATCGGGAGCTGCAATCCGAGTAAGTGCGTCAGAGCGCTGACTCAGCGAGTTGGCCATCGATCGGAGTGCGGGTCCTCAGCTTGCGAAAGCGAGGAGATGTGATAACCGAAAACGCCCTCAGCTTGCCGAGCTGAGGGAGGCTTTGCCGCCTTGACTAAGGGAGGTCGACTGTCTGGAAAGCGATGTGCTCGACCGGAAGCACCGCTTCGAGTTGCCCGCTGGCAGTTGCAGAGCTGAGCACCATCTTCGCCCGGAACAACAATGCGGCAGCGGTAGCTTCGGTGTTCAACAGACTCAGGTGCGGATGGCGACGCTGCACGTCGACCATCACCGGGACGACGTGTCTTGAGTCGGGCAAGCCAACTTCGTCTGGAAGGGCCAGAATGTGTTCAAGTGCCACGGCACGCCGATCAGGCTCCAAGCGCTCGAACGGTCCCGATAGCCGCCCTCCGACACCTGCGACCATGGCCCGGCAGGCTCGGAAGTAGAAGTAAGACGTTGTGAAATGCGACGCGCCCTTGGCGATCGGAAGTCGTTCACTTACCAAAAGTGCAACGAGGACGCGGTCATCGAGAAGGAGCGGCCTAGAGGGCAAGGTCTGGGTCGTCGACGGCGGCAAGGCCTTCCGAGAAGGCGCCAGCCGCTAGCACCCGTCGAATCTCGGCCTTTGCCCCCTCGATACCGCCCGGCAGGATCAACGCAGCGTCCCCCAGGTCAATGAATGCCACTGCGCCGCCTTCCGCGATGCCCCACCGATGCCGTAGCTCAGCCGGAAGGCTCGTTTGCCCTCGCCGAGACACCCTCGCTGTCACGACTGCAGCCATGGATGCATTGTATGCGGTTGCCTCTTACAAGGCGACCCCTTCGGCCCTGGATCGCAATCCCAGGCCATTCACAATCATCCAGATCGGCGACCGGCAGCCCGAGACTCAGCTTGAACAACAGCGCCTCAGCCTCCATAGCTGAGGACGTTCAGGGGCCGGAACTCTCGAACTAACCCGAAGGTAGCGATTCGACGGGTGCCCCACTCCGGCACACGAGTGGGGCACCCTCTGGACTCACTCGGCGTGGGTGGAACACCCCAAGAGATCAGGGCGCCCCTACGACGGTAAAGCTCGTGGTACATGTCGCAGCGCCGACGTTTGCAACCACATTCACCTGGTAGTTCAGGTAGGTACTGTTGACGCTGAAGGTGATCGCCGCACTTCCGCTCGCATCGGTGGTCCCAGAGTTGGTGCTGGTCGTCCCCGCATAAGAGTTCGTGAGGGTCACAGAAGCGTTGGGCTGATTCGAGCTGATCGTGGCGGTCTCATCAGATCCTTTAGGAATCGGGTTACCTAGAGCTATCGAACATGACGCCGGGACTGTGCTTCCTCCGCCAGAGGGTGATGGGCCGAAGACGGGAGTCCCGAAGAACTGGGAGCGGCCGTAGCTGAAGACGCCACCGTCGGCAGCGACCATGCGATACCCACCCACGCTGCTGCTGCTGCCCTCCATTCCCACGATCGGTGCATTCAAGGCGATGCCCCCTTCCGATCCCCAGAAGGCGGCGTTGTAGGCAAAGATTCCGCCGTCAGAGGCGACGAGCCAGTAGCCATCGCCATTTGTTTTGCTGGCCATGCCCACTACTGGCTTGTTGAGCGTGAGCGAGCCAGCCGATCCAAAGAACTGAGCAGCAAAAGCGAAGACGCCGCCATCGGAGGCCACCAAGTAGTAGCCGTAGCCATCCGTGGCCATGCCGACGACTGGCTTGTTGAGTGTCATCGATCCTCTCGATCCCCAAAAGTTGGCATCGAAAGAAAAGACTCCACCATCGGCGGCCACCAGCCAATAACCCCCCGTGCCCGGATCGACGGCCATGCCCACCACGGGCTTGTTGAGACGGGTCGATCCCATTGAGCCTTGGAACTGGGCGTCACCGAAAGCGAAGACGCCCCCGTCCGAGGCGACCAGGTAGTAGCCACCGCCATCTTGGGTGGACGCAACACCGACGATGGGGGCGTTCAACGTGGTTTGTTCACCCAGATAGACGGCGTCACCGCAGGCGGCGACGTATCCATCATTGGTAACGATCCAATACCCGCCATCACCCGGCGTGGCGGCGATTCCGACTACGGCACTTCCATTGGGAAACGGGACCGCTTGGCTACAGGTGGCTCCAGTGTGTGGTGCGAGCGTCGCTGCGTTGCCCGATGCGGGTGACACAGCCAAAACGGACAAGCAGGCGAGTAATACCGCCAAAACTGGCGCTCGGATTCTGCCCAACGGACTGCGCAGGGTTGAAGTCGCCCGATCGATCACGGAAAACCCTCTCTGTTGTTGCCAACAGGACCGACAAAGGATGCCACCCTCCTGGGGTCCTCAGCTTCACAGCTGAGGGTGGGAAAGCCGACGCCCCCTAACAACCTTGGCTTGTCCGTCTAGTTGGATAGACAGATAATGTCTACTGCACTAGGCTGATAGTGGGAAGACACGGGAAGTTCGCAGGTTGCTGGCACACCTGGGCTGCGCAGAGGTACGACAGTCGGGATCCGCACCTCATTGTCCGGTGCGGGAACTGTCAGGCCGTGGTCCCAATCCATGGAGGAGACATCCCGTTCGGAACGCTCCGGTCGATAGTTCGAGACCTGACTCCTTGCCTCGGGGAAGGATGGGTGAATCGAGATGACTAAGACGCAGACTGACACTGGTACCTATCACGCCAGGTTCGAACTCGACCCGTCAGGCCAGTGGGTCGCAGAGCTGGAGGAACTCCCGGAGGTCCACACCTTTGGCCGAACCCTCGGCAAGGCACGCGAGTACTTGATCGACGCTCTTGCTCTGTGGCTCGACATTCCGGTTGATGAGGCGAGGAATGAGGTTGCGTTTCGATTGCCTGTGCTTCCTGCCGGTGTTTTGGAGGTTGTCGAGAAAGCACTAGTTGAGCGGCAGATTGCCGGGGCCATCAGTCAGTTGGCCAGCGACTCAGTCGCGGAGGCTTCCGTGGCATTGGTCGATGAAGCACATCTCTCGCTGAGAGATGCTGCCGAAATCCTCGGGTTGTCTCATCAACGGGTGCAACAACTGGTCGCGATGGAACGGCCAATCTCTGCTCCGACACTGATACCCACGGAAGCGTCGGCTGAAGATATTGCTCAAGCGCTTCGGCAGTACCTACCAGGCGGGGAGAAGGAAGAATTGGGTGCGATCGCGGGAGTCGTTGCGCTCGGTTTAGCAATCGCTTGGATCGAGAGTCGGCGCTAGATCGCAGCTGGCCCAACCTTGGCTGAGCTCGGAATTAGCGGGCGAGCCCTCAGCCTGCCTGGCTGAGGGCGTTCTTGGGAGGTCGGCGGCCCCTGATCGACCAGACCTGGTTGGGGCCCCTTGCAGAGCCGTGGCGTTTATAGCGTTTATCGGCTAATATCGCGGACGTGGACGAGTCGGTGTTGACCACGAATCAGGTCGCACAGCTGCTGGGAGTGTCTCGTCAACATGCCGCTGACCTGGGAGATCGGGGGTCGATTCCCTCCTGGCGAATAGGTACTCATCGCCGCTTCAGGCGACAGGACGTGCTCGCATATCGGGCGCAAACGCAAGGACCAGGCCGGTCTCGCACTGATCAGTTGAATCTCAACGACCGGCGCAGCCTTGCATTCGGGCTTCTCATAGCGGAAAAGCTGGTTACGTCGCCGGACGCTGTGCTGACACGGGCGCGGCGCAATCTCGATCGACTTCGGACCATCCATTCGGACGGCTCTGCTGATTCGTATTTGGATAGGTGGGCAGCACTGCTTGATGGCTCAGTCGACTCGATCTTGCATGTGTTGACTTCCATCGATGAAGAATCTGTTGCTCTGCGCCATGCGGCGCCATTTGCTGGCGTACTGAGCGAGGCTGAACGTCACTCAGTAATTCGTTGCAGTCGCCTAACAGCCGCATGAAACGTAGCGGTCTTGAGCACATTATTCGAGCGGCCGGCGATCTCCTCAAAGAGGATCGCGTCATCATCGTCGGAAGCCAGTCGATCTTGGCGTCGTACTCGGATGAGGGTCTCCCGGTCGAGGCGATTCGGTCGCTGGAGGTCGATGTCCTTCCGATCGATGATCCCGACGGCACCAAGGCAGACATGATTGACGGTGTCCTCGGAGAGTTCAGCCAGTTCGACGAGGAATTCGGAATCCATGCTGATGGTGTATCCGAATCAACGTCCACCCTCCCGAAGGCGTGGCGGAAGCGCCTAATCCCCTACAAGAACAGCAACACCGCTGGCGTAACTGGCCTTTGTCTCGAACGCCACGATCTGTGCGTTGCGAAGCTGGCGGCAAATCGCGAAAAGGATCGTGAGTTCGTCGAGGCACTACTTCGAACGGGGATCGTCGATCCGAAATTGCTTATCAAGCGGGTTGGTGAGGCCGAGATGTCGGAAGTCCAAAAGGGCGCCATCCTGTCCTTCATCCAAGCTCGCGCTGTGTAGAACTGCTCCGGCGGGAGTGCCAACTCGCCGGGTACGGACTGGCTTTCCGCCAAACTGACGCTCAGCCCCGGTAGATGACCAGGTAGCCCCCGACGAAGAAGAGCGCCAGGCCCACCGCTGTCCAGGCGTAGAGCAGGATCGATCCGACACCGCTGGCGACGATGGCCTCGAGCAGCAGGACGATCCCCGAGGCGGCCAGCATCCACGCCCCACCTCGCTTCAACCGTTGTCCACGGCTAGCCCGAAGAGGAGTTCCGTCGAGTGCGAGCCCGGAGACGCCGTCGACCGATCGGCCCTCCAGGAGGTCGAGCGCAATGTGCTCCAGGTCGAGCTGGCGGACCACGGCCAGTCCGAGATCGGGCTGGCCGACTAGCACGGCGCGGAGCTGGCGGACCATGGCACGACCACGAGGTGACCCTGCCCGATGGTCTTCCTCGGCCTCGCGTTGTAGCCACTCAATGGCACCGGCCACGAGGGCAGGGTCATCTCTTGCCAGCTGGGTGGCAGCCTGCTCTAGCGCCTGACTGCTCATCAATTGACCGGGACGGTATGCCGGGCGACGTGGGGGACGATGACATCGTTCCGCATGTTCCGAACATACTGGGCGTCCTTCTCTCTCAGACCTCGCTTCGCCACAAGTGCGGCTACCTCTCTTGGCTTCGCAAGGGCCAACCTCCGAGACGAGACCGCGAGCCAGATTGAAGCCGTTGGAGCCGAGCCAACTGCAACCCTCACCTCCATAGGCTGAGCATTCCAGCGACGCCTTCGCCGAGGCGATTTGGCCAGCGCGCAGGCAGGGCCGCTGGCCGTCGTCAGGCGGGTTGCGGGATCAAGGCGTTGGCTCGGGCGACTGCGCTGAACCACGACGCGCTGGGTTTGGGATGGCGGGTGAACGTCGTGGGGTCGACGCTGTGGAGCCCGAACTTGGGCTTGAACCCGAGGGCCCACTCGAAATTGTCGAGCAAGCTCCACACGAAATACCCGCGGATGTCCACGCCATCGTTTAATGCACGCCCTACGCCACGCAGAACGTCGGCGATGTAGGTGATGCGCTCAGGATCGCGGTCGGTAGCGATCCCGCTCTCCGTCAAGAGGACCGGCAGGCCGGTCATCGCCGCGGCTCGCCGGGCACAGTGCTCCACCCCCTGTGGCCAGTACTCGTAGCCCATCTGGGTGACTGGCACGGTCGGGTCGTTTGGAGCCTGGCCCTCGGGACCGAAATGGACACGGGAGTAGCACTGAACGCCGATGAAGTCGTCTCCCTCGGTGGCCCGCATGAACCTGTCCTCGAGGACCTCCTGGGCCGCTTCGAGCACCGCCTCACCACCCGGGTCCGCCACCATCTCGTCCATGGACAACGTAAGACCGACGGGGAATTCGCCCGGCCCTGACCGTAGGGCGTTGACAGCCATGCGGTGCGCTCGTGCCACAGTGTCGTTAACGGCCAGGTGACGGACGAAGTCGTCCTTCACCCCTGGCGGCGACGACCCCAAGCCGTAACCCATGGCGCCGATGAGGTTGAGCTCGTTGAGCGTGCAGGCCCATCCGAGAAGATCGCCCAGGTGGGCGCTGGCCTGAGTGACGAACCGGGCGAACAACTCGGGCGCATCAGCGGCCTCCCAGCCGCCCCGATTGGTGAGCCACGTCGGGGTTGTGAAGTGGTGGAAGGTCACCACGGGGGCAATGTCGCGCTGGCGGCAGGCAGCGCACATTCGGCGATAGTGGTCGAGCGCGGCGATGGAGAACTCGCCTTCGGCCGGCTCGATCCGGCTCCACTCGAGGGAGAAGCGATAGGCGCCAAGCCCCATGTTGGCCACGAGCTCGACGTCCTCGGGCCATCGGTGGAACGAGTCGCAGGCGTCTCCGCTCGACTCGGCACATCCCGAGTCCGGGTTGTGCTCCCAGGCCCACCAGTCGTTGTTGACGTTGCCACCTTCGATCTGGTGCGCCGCGGTCGCCGTTCCCCACACAAAGCCGTCGGGGAAGCGGAGCTCTGAGGTCTCGCCTTCTGTTTGCGCCACAGCCGACGACTGTATCCGTCATAGCATCGCCGGTCAGTTGGACTCTTTATCGATGTTTGGCGTCGGCCTCAGGTTGCATGGCCGAAGGATGACCACTGCGGGACGACGTATCTCGAATCAGGGAAGCCGATGTCGTCGGGAAGGACCGGCACGTTCTCGAGGGCCACGGCACGTCGATCCGGATCGAGATGCTCGAATGGTCCCGACAGGCGGCTCGGGTCCCGGCCACCACGGCTCGGCTCGCGTGGAGTAGAAGCAGACCGTTGTGAAGCGCTCTGACGTTCCGGCGAGCCGGAATCGCTCACCGAACAAGACCGCAACGAGAACTCGGTCGTCGAGGAGAAGGGCCCAGAGAGGGCAAGCTCCGGATCGTCGAGGTCGGCCAGGCCCACCGCAAAGGCGCCTATCCCGAACACCAGTCGAACCTCGGGCCTTGCTGCTTTCGATGCCACCCGGCAGGATAAGGCGTGGCAACGTGGAATCAGATTCGATACCATGGGATTATGGACGCAGCCCTGATCATCCGAACAGCCAGGAGTCAGTCGAGGCTCAGTCTCCGGGCGCTGGCGGATCGGGCTGCTACCTCGCACGCCACGCTCTCCGCCTACGAGAACGGCCGGGTCGACCCGACGACGAGGGTGCTCGAGCGGATCATTGCGGCGTCGGGCCGATCCCTCGAGGCAACGCTCCTAGGCCGGCCTGCTGGACTTGCCCCCATGTCCCGCGGCGACGAGTTGGCTGCCGTCCTCGAGTTGGCCGAACAGTTTCCCGCTCGTCATTCGTCTCGCCTCGAATACCCAGTGTTCCATCCGACATGACCTCGATGGTCGACAAGATCCTGGCCTTGAGCTCCAAGCTGGACGCCCAGCGACTTCCTTACGCCTTCGGTGGGGCACTGGCATTGGCGTTTTGTACCGAGAGGGCCCGAGGCACCATCGATATCGACGTGAACGTCTTCGTCGACCAGGAGAAGGCGGGAGCGGTGCTCGACGCCCTGCATCCGCCGGTCGAGTACGGAGATGCAGATCTCCGAACCCTCGAGCGTGACGGCCAGACCAGGCTGTGGTGGGATCAGACACCAGTCGACATCTTTCTCAATACGACGGAGTTCCACGTCCAGGTGGCGCAGCGACGTCAGATCCACGAGTTTGGCGGCCGATCGATCCCGTTCTTGGGCTGTTCCGATCTGGCCGTATTCAAAGCGTTCTTCAACCGGACAAAGGATTGGGCTGACCTCGAGGAGATGATTGGGGTTGGTGCCCTCAATGTCGACCAGACGCTTGGTGTCTTGGTCCGCTACCTCGGAGAAGACGACGACCGTGTCGAAAGGCTTCGATCGTTGGTCGTGCCAGGGGCCTAATCCTGTCCGGACTCGGCTGTCTGAGCCCGAGCCTTCCTGTGGAAGAAGCCGTGCACATGATTGTCCTCAGCGTGCACAGCTGAGGGTGCTCGATCATTCTGCGTGCGTCCCTAGATCCAGCTCACAGGGTCATTTCGCTCAAAACCGCGAGATCCGAGGTGTTGACTTCGTCAATCTGAGTAGACACACCCGATTCTCAAGGAGGCTTCCGTGCCCAGTCCCGTCGTCCATTTCGAGATCCGCTCAACTGATCCGGACGCCTCTCGCGAGTTCTACGCCAAGCTGTTCGGCTGGACCTTCCCCGAGGGCGGGTTTCCTGGTTACTCCTACGTCGAGACCGGTGTCGAGGGCGCGATTCCAGGTGGTATCAGTCCCCTCCAGGGAGGCGAGTCGCTCGTTACCTTCTTCGTGGGCGTTCCTGATGTCGTCGCTGCCCTGAAGATGGCCGAGGCCAATGGCGGCAAGATTGTGCAGCCCGCCACCGAGGCTCCGGGGGTCCAGTTCGGTCTGTTTGCCGACTTGCATGGTCAAGTCGTTGGCGTGGCCACCCCCACCGCCTGATCGACCGCTACTTGATCTGCGACGATTGAGTCGTGAAAAACGAAACGGCCGAATACGACGCAGCGATCGCTCGTGCCGTGCGCGGTGACGAAACCGCATTCGCAGTCGTTATTGCTCCGCACGAGCGCCCGCTGTTTCGTCACTGTTACCGGATGCTCGGATCGGGGCCCGACGCGGAGGACGCGCTGCAGGACTCTCTCATCCGGGCGTGGCGACGGCTCGACACTTATGACGCCGCCGGCACGTTCGGGGGGTGGCTCTACCGAATCGCAACAAACGTCTGCCTCGACGTCTTGCGGTCTCGGCAAAGCCGGGTCGATCCCGTGACTCTGGGACCGCCCAGCGATCCCGAGAAGATGCCCGGCGCTCCCGACACAGAAGTCGAGTGGGTCGAGCCCATCGCCAGCCCCAGCCCTTCTGTCGACCCACAGGACGAGGTAGTGGGGCAAGAGGACATCAGCCTCGCGTTCGTGGCAGCGTTGCAGCGGCTGGCACCCCGCCAACGAGCGTGCCTGCTCCTCCACGATGTCCTCGGCTTCACCCAGGCCGAGGTGGCCGAAGCCCTCGAGATGACCTCATCGAGCGTCAATAGCCTGCTGTTCCGGGCCAGAGAGGGCATTGAGCCTCGCCGCGACGGGTCGCTGGTGGAGATATCGGACCCACGGATGCGGGAGCTGCTCGAACGTTACGTCCGGGCGTGGCGGCTCGCTGACATCGCTGCCTTCGTCGAAGTCGTGGCCGATGACGTCCGGCTCTCGATGCCACCGCTACGGGAATGGTACGAAGGTCGCCTCGCCGTTGCCGCGTTCACCGAGCATGCGATATTCGCTTCGCACAGACCAAACGGAATCACATTCCGACCTGGTTGGTGCAACGGGCAGCCCGCCTTCGCCACCTACCTTCCGGACTCTGGCGGAAACATGGTCGTGAACGGCCTCCAACTCATCGAGGTCCGAGAGCGAGGTGGGCGGGTTCTTGTCACAGATATCATTTCCTACCGCGATCCCGGCCTTGCCATTCGATGTGGCTTTCCCAGTCAAATCGCTTCACCGCAAGATCGGACTTAACGTTGTTCCAGGCCGAGCCAACACGCATTTGCTCACAGAATGACAGGTCAGCGACGGCAAGATCGCGGCTCCACATTTCGACGGGGAGCGATCTGTCTATGAGATCAGTGCCGCCGGGGCAGATACCAAGAGGGAGACTGGCATGAAATCAGACGAAACCTGGAAGTACATCCACTCTGAACGGATTGACATGGCGGAGACCTGGGCCATGCTGTCTCCCAACCAGTGGGCCACTGCCTCCTGGTGCGGGGGCTGGTCGGTCCGAGACACCGCCGGCCACGTCCTGGCCGCTGCCGAACAAACTCCAGCGAACTTCTACAAGGAGATGATCGCAGCCGGATTTAGATTCAACGTCTTTGCCGATCGGGCGGCCAAACGACTAGCCGCGATCGGCCCGACTGAGCTGGTTCGCCGCCTCCTAGCGCGGACCACCACCACCAACCATCCACCCGCTCCCGTGATGGCAATGCTCGGTGAGATCGTTGTCCACGGCGAGGACATCCGGCGGCCGCTTGGCCTGGAACACCGGTCCCCCGAGGCAGCTCTTGTGGCTGTCGCCGACAGCTGGAAGAACTCGAACCTTCTGATCGGGTCGAAACGACGGATCGCGGGTCTGCGGCTCAGGGCTACCGACGCACAGTGGCACCACGGCGACGGCCCAGAGGTGTCGGGTCCGCTGAATGCACTGGTCCTGGCCATGACGGGACGCAAAGGGGCCCACTCCGACCTCAGTGGAGAGGGTCTTGCCCTCCTCGCCGACCGGACATAATCCGTTCTGACCCTTCCCATCTGGAGATATTCAGCGTGTGTAGCTGAGAACGCTTATCGGAGTCACATGCTCCGGGGACACGCTTGGATGCTGCTCGTCCAGGCAGTCGAAACCCGTACTCAGGTCTGAGCGCAATTACACCGGTCTGGTTCGAGGATCGGGTAGTTCGAATCCGACCCTCTGTCCTACAAGATGGGAGGATCACTCTAGAGTTGCACCGTGACCGAATCGAACTCGATCCCCCAATACCGAGAACCCGGTTGGTTCACCAAGCACGTCTTCAATGGGCTGGTTTCAAGCTTGACCAAAGCTGGCATCAGTGTGTGGGGATCGCGAACATTGACTGTGCGGGGCCGCACGAGCGGAGAATGGCGTTCGAACCCAGTCAACCTGCTGACATCTGACGGGCGCCACTACCTCGTTGCGCCTCGAGGGCAGACTCAATGGGTCCGGAATCTCCGGGTGGCAAAGTCCGGGGAGCTCCGTGTTGGTAGACGAGCTCAACCATTCACGTCAATCGAACTTCCAGATGACGAGAAGACTGTCGTTCTCCGTGCCTACTTGAAGCGTTGGAAAATGGAAATCGGCATCTTCTTTGACGGCGTGACTGCAACGTCTTCCGATGAGGATGTTGCTCGAATAGCTCCCAATCACCCAGTATTCGAGATCACTTTTCCTGATTCCGTCTGACGCTCTCGGCATCCACGGATCTCAGCCTCGGTAGGTTCGGCTCCAGCACCAAGAGGTGCGTCACCATGGCGCCGTCCAGCCATAGCCCGGACCAGATCCGCGACCAGGATCTGGCCGCCGTCGGCACGGGCGCATAGGCGCGCTGTACTTCGCAAGCAATCGAAGATTGTCCGACATGTTGGTCCCCTCTCCTTGCAAACTGCTGACAGACAGTTGCTACGTGCTCCATGCGTGGAGTACTCGTTGCCACTAGACGAGTCTGATCATATGAGGTCCCGTCCTCCTGCACACCCTCAGCCGACGGCATACCTCTGGAACGTCACCGCGTACTCGCAGCCAGCCACCATGCCGGCGTATCCGGCCATCGAGGTGAGGAACTCCTCGGGATCGAAGCCGGTGCCAAGGCCGTCGATATAGGCCTGGTGCTCCCGGAGAGAGGCGATACCCCGGGGAAGCGTGGCGGCTACGTCGACGAAATGGCTGACCTCGTTGGCGCCAGCGACATAGACGAACTTGATCCCACTCCACGGCTCTCCGCTGTCGGGGAAGATCCACCGGTTGGCGGCGTCGCGACAGGCATCGAGAACCGTCAGGCCAGTAACTCGGTGGTCCGAGTGGTTGACGGCTCCGCCGTCCCCCCAGGTGAGATCGAAGTGCATCGTCAGCACGACGTCAGGCCGCAGGCGCCGGAATGCTTCCGCCATGTCCCTGCGCAGCGTCAGGCCAGCCTCGACCATCCCGTCGGTGTAGCCGAGGAACTCCACCGGATCCGCCCCGACGAGGGCGGCACTGCGACGCTCCTCTTCCTCACGAAGCGGGCCGGCTACATCCGGCGCCATCCCGTCGATACCGGCCTCGCCTCTCGTGATGAGGACATAGGCGACTTCTTTCCCCTGTTCGGTCCATCTCGCTACGGCGCTTGCTGCCCCGTATTCGAGATCGTCGGGATGGGCGACGACGGCGACCGCCCGTTGCCAGTCTTCGGGTATCGCCTCCATGCCGGCCACGCTAACGGGGGGATCAGTCGGTGGTCTCTCAGCCAGGCGGTTCTGAATCGCGAGCTAAGAGTGCGACAAGGTTCTCTACCGTTTTCTCCATCATGGTCTCGGGCACGATTGGAAATCTGTCACGCGCCTTCTCGGGGGTATTCGTCCAATCGCAGTAGTTGGTCACTTCAGTCTCGTCGTTGCTGACAGCGGTTATCTCCCAGCCGTAGACATGGCCGTAAGCACCCCGCTCCTTGCTTCCGACATTCCATTCGAGCAGAGCGTCCGGCTCGATCCTGGTCACCGTGTTGAGGGCCTTGTACTTGCCCATTGGTAGGTCTCCAAGTGGCTCTCGGTCCATCTCCATTTCAAATGTGTCGCCGACCGCTGCCAGACGCTTCGCGTCGGGTGCTGCCTGAAGCATGCCCGATCCATCGATCCTCACCTGCATGTTCGGGTCGCAGACAATCCCGAAGACCGTGGCGGGAGACGCCTTCGTCCTTCGGCTGACAGCTACTCGGTGGGCACGAGGCACGGTGGTTCCTCCAAGTTGGAATAACAACTGAAGCTATCGCACCCCGAGGGACCCGAACTGAGTTGGAATTCACAATTCGCTGAGTTGGACGCTGACCTACGATGACCATCGTGAGTCTCCCTCGACCAGCACCCGACCGCACTGCGGTCATCACGGGGGCATCGTCGGGGATTGGCAAGGCGATCGCTTGGGAGCTTGCTCGCAGAAGCCACAACGTCTCTCTCGTGGCTCGCAGCGTCGATAAGTTGGAAGCCCTGGCCGCCGAGCTCATGGAGTCCGGGGTGCGCGCTGACGTGATCCCAGCGGATCTGTCGGACCGAGATGCCCGTGCCAAGCTGCTGGACAATATCGATGGGCTGGGCCTCGTACCTGACATCTTGGTGAACAACGGTGGGCTATCGACTCTCGGCCCCGTGGCTGCCTCCGATCCAGATGCAGAAATGCTGATGATCGAAGTCGACGTCGTCGCGATCGCTGATCTGTGCAGCCGATTTCTCCCCGGTATGGTCGAACGAAATCGCGGCGCCGTGCTGAATGTCGCGTCGACCGGCGCATTCCAACCGTTGCCCGGTCAGGCGGGATACGGCGCCGGGAAGGCGTTCGTGTTGTCCTACACGGAGAGCCTGAGTGGCGAATTGCGTGGTACTGGTGTCACTGCATCCGTGCTGTGTCCCGGGCCAGTAGACACTGGCTTTGGAGAGAGAGCCGGGTTCTCAAAGGAGGATGCCAAATCGGCTCTGCCCAGCTTCATGTGGGAGACCCCGGAGACGGTGGCAAGGGTCGGTATCGATGCCCTGGGCAAGGGTCGGGTAGTCGCTATCCCGGGCGCTGCCAATCGTGCTTCCGTATGGGCCTCTCGCCTTGTACCGAATCGACTTCTCGTCTCCCTGGTGGCGAAGAACCATCCAGGTCTACGGGTGTAAGGGTGCGGAGCGTCGGGAGTAGTGGATAGGGCAAGGCTCGGCGGAGCGCGCCACACCGCCAATCTGAGCCCGTACGGGACGAGGCCGGTCGAACCAGCTCGGCTCGAAGTCGAAGGCAGCCAGGAGGCGGATGACTGCTGTCGTCATGGCCGAGAGTGAGTACGGCTGCGCAGGACAGGTGTGGCGCCCATGTCCGAATACGGTGACCAGCTCGACTGCAGCGAGCGCCGAGGTGTCTGCCAAGCGCCGTCGGTTCCAGCGATTCGGATCCCACGTACCAAGTCCAGGGCTTGCGCTCGTATTCGTTAAGGGGAGCAATGTCGCAATCGTGACCCCGGGGGCAATGCGGTGGGCGGTGTCGCCAGTATCAAGTATCACTGGCTTCACGACGTAGCGGGACATGATTGATCGCTGTGCCAGCCGCGTTGATTCGAGTGAGCACATCTCTGCCAGCGCCCGCTCCCCGGACCGCACTAGAGCCATCTCTTCTGGGTGCGCCAACAGATCGATGAGGACCCAGCCGAGGGCGGCGAACAGATTCGACATCGATGCAATGTGGATCAAGGCCACGTCCATGGCAACACCCTCGAAGCGAGCGCTGGAGGGTGCGTCTTCCCACTTGTTCGCGATTCGAGAAAAGAGGGGATGGTCAGCTTCGTGACCGCGGAGTTCATTCAGCGACGCCCCAAGCTCGTGGGTCACCACTGCGAGAGCGTCGATCTCCGCCGACTTCTCCGAAGCCGCCACCGCCGCCATTGCGTCAGGATGGACAAACGAGTCGGCTCCATCGAGCGTGTCGAACGCTCGGCTCAAGCGATTGAATCGGTCTCCGTAGGCTGATCCCGGTCCGCCCCACGATGCCAGGCCGACCCGGTGTCCCAGCCGCCGGGTGAGCCCAAAGACCTCGGTCTCGCTGGTGGCGCCCAGCTCGGCAATGGTGGCATCCAGGGCAAGTTCGACATTTGTGAGGTAGTCAGCCACGTCGTCCCGTCCGAAGAGCTGGTAAGGCAGGGTTCGGCGGCCGACGAATATCTGCTCGGGGAGTTTGCGACGCAGCATTCGCCAGTCGGCGACACCTTTGCTGGCTCGATCCTCGGGAAGTGCATAGAAAGCCTTGACCCCCGTGGGCGAGAAGGTGAACAGGTAGCGGTCCTCCCCGCTGTCGACAATGAATGTGTCACCGATCGATCGCCTCGCCTCGGCCAGCGTGGCAATCGGGTCATCAATGGCAACGTCCCACGGCAGACCGGCATGGGTAGCGATCGGTGGCATGGGCGAGATTGTCGGCTTGCCCAAAGTGCTCATTGCCATCCTTCCGTCACGACCGAGGCCATACGAACTCCCGCACCGTCGATCTGAGAGTCTCAGAACCCAGTCCCACTTCTCGGCGATGGCCGAGTGGTGAGGAGGGCGTCGGCCACTGACAGGCTGCCGACTTTCAACTCCTCGACGCGCCCGCCGGCGGCGAGGAGCGAGGCCGGGAAGCCGCCCAAATAGAGAGATCCGAGGGCGGCGAGGTCGAGGCGAAGGTCTGCTTCCTCGCCGCGACGAGCCCGCCGGCACGAGGCGCCATCCGGCCCGACCTCGAGGACCCAACGGCCTGGTCCCTCGTCGGCTTCCTCGGAGGCGGCGGGCGGCAGTACATCCATCACGAGGCGGCCTTCAGTCTGATAGCCGCGAGTTTCGAATGCGACAGCCGTATTCAGGATTCTTACGTACAGTCGGTCCTGGATACCGACTGTACGCAGTTGGCGAGGATCGGCCAGACGCCAGCGAAGCGGTTCGTCCACCGGACTCCGCTTGACGTGGACCTGGCCGATCAGATCCAGGTCGAAGACGAAGCGCCAGAGCGCTGCTTCAACGTCGGGGGTGTCGGCGCGGAGTTCCTCGACGACGATTTGGGCCCGGTCCCCCTTGAAGAGATTTGTGTCGCGACCAGCCCGGTACAGCAGGTACCCCTCGTCACACACCGCGTGAAAGCGGGCCGCGGACCCATCTCGGTGATGCGGACGGTCGACGAGGAGCCGGGCCCAGTAGCCGGAGCTGCGGTTGACCTCGCCGGATCGGGTGCGGCGCTGTCGGTCGAAGATCTGCGGTAGGACCTTGACGGCCTCGTCCTTGTCGATGAGCGCTAAGTCAATGGTGGGTGCCGGGACGGCAAACGCCGAGGCCCGACTGTCGATGGAGTACTGGGCGACGTTGGCAGCCAGTCCGTATCCGAATCTCCCATAGATGACTGACTCCGAAGCCTCGAGTCCGGCGAGCGCCTCACCCCGCTTCCGGGCGTCGTCATGCATCACCGACATCAGTTGGCGTAGGAAGCCCTGGCGGCGGTGAGTGGGATGCACCCCCACCGCGGTGACCCCCGCCATGGGGATTGTCGGACAGGACTGTCCCAGCGCCGCAGGGAGGGTGACATCCAAGCTGTAGATGGCAGAGTTGCCTGCGAAATGGTCTCCGGTGTCGACCACCCACGCCCGATCGAGCTCGGACTTGGCCGCCCACATCTCGAAGTCGGTGACCTGATCGGGGTCGCCGGCGAACGGTTCGAGAAATGGAATCATCACCGACCGCCAGAATGCCGCTGCCTCTTCCGGCCGCAACTTTCGTACGACAGAATCCATCAAGCCAGTTTGCCCACACCGTGTGATGGCCGCCATCTCGATCTGGGGCTCGCTCGGCGCTCAGTCCAGCTGACTTCAGGCCCGGCTGAATCTGAGACTCCGTTCTCTGAAGTGAGCGAGAAACCCGGGTGGCGACAGCACCTCGAAGTCAGCCTCTGTGGGCCTGAGCGCCACCACCGGCCAGTCCAATGACTCCGACGTCTTCCGCAAGAGACATTGGCCCTTGCCACGCTAGGCCACGAGCACTGTGGGGCGTTCGGTCCTAGCATCGTGGCGCGAGGGCGAAACGGAGGCACCATGTCGAAGTACCTGCTCGAAGTGAACTACACGATCGACGGCGCCAAGGGCCTTCTATCCAAGGGCGGCTCAGCTCGTGTGGCGGCGGCGAGGGAGTTGGTCGAAGGTCTCGGCGGGAAGTTGGAGTCCTTCTATTTTGCCTTCGGAAATACAGACGTCTATGCCATCGCTGACTTCCCGGACAATGTCTCTGCGGCTGCTGCGGCTGTGACCGTCAGCGCTGGAGGTGGCGCAACGGCGCGGACCGTGGTGCTCCTCACGGCAGAAGAAGCTGATGCGGCAGCTGCCAAGAAGACGACCTATCGACCACCGGGAACCTAGCCAGGCAGAGCCGCCGACACCGTGAGGTGCTCTCAGGTCGACAGGCTGAGGACCATTCCGTCGGCGCCGGTCTCAATTGGTGGAACTCCGGAACCTCGCCATCCGACGGATTCACCGAGGCCCGGCAAGGACTCGTCGGGCCAAGCTTGCTGGGACAAGCCTGCACCAGCGGTGGACGCCGTTCCGCTGCCATCGGCTTTCGGTCACCCCGCGCCGTCAGCTTCGGAATCACCATAAGAGTTGCGTCACTCAGAGCGGGCGATGCCGTCCACAGGCTGTGGCGCCATCGTCCGCCATTGTTCCATCACCCGCATGCAGGCCAGGCCGTCGGCAAACGACGGAGGGATTTGCTCTCCGTCTTTCACCGCATCGCGCATGGCTGCGGTCCACGCCGTCATAGCCGCATTGTGGGGATCGCCGGCCGGTGGATCGAAATCGAAGTGTTCCTTGGCGCCGTGCGCTCTGTGGAGAACAACTCGGGCATCTCCGATGTTTTCGATGGCACCGTCCGCACCCGTAATGACGATGCGGGGCGTGACCGAGATCGCCGCTGTGAACGAGGTGTCGACTGAGGCGGTGGCGCCGGAGCGGAGCTCGACCCACCCGGCGAAGGCATCCTCGGCGTCGCAGCGGTGCAGGTTCCCCTCGGTGTCGGGGCGTTCGGGGATGTTGATCCAAGCTGTGGCGCCAGCCCGGGTGACGTCGCCCAACAACCAGCGTATGAGGTCGATGGCGTGGGATCCGAAGGCACCGATCCAACCACCACCGAGCGAGCGCTCGAAGAGCCATCCCCAGGGGCGGAGTGGCACCCGCGAACCGGACGTGAATGCCGTGTAGGCGAGATGTTCGGGTTGCCCGATCGCGCCGGATTCGAGCAAGCGGTGCATCGTGAGGCGCGCCGGCTGGTAGCGGAACTCGAAGTTGATGAAATTGAGTACCCCTGCGGCATCGGCGGCCTCGGCCATTGCCGTCGACTCATCGGTCGAGGTTCCGAACGGCTTGTCACACAGCACGGCACGGCCGGCATCCATGGCCAGGCCGACGTGCTCTGCATGGAGGAATGGTGGAGAGTGAACCGCCACCAGGTCGACGTTGGAGCGGCACAGGGCCCTCACCGACGTTGAATCCCGGGCAGTGACGACCTCGGTCACTTCGCATCCTGACGCTCGGAAGGCGCCTGCGACGACCCGCGAGCCGAAACCAGTGCCGACGATGCCGACTCGTACCAACCGACCCCCCAATGGATCTCTTTGCTGTCTCTGATGCATGCGGTTGCCTTCGATCTCGGCAATTCGATCCACTCTGCCAGCCAGAAGGCCCTACCTCACGATTCTCCTTCGGGCCAGTCGAACTGCTCGAGCACCGCGGTGAAGCCGAGGTACGTCCAGACCAGACGGTGGCCGTCGAGCTTGCGGGTCACCTCGATGCCCGCTAGGCCGACCGGGCGGAGCACATGGGCGTTCTGCTCGTAGCTGGCGATCACGGTGATGGGAGTGGTGAGGTCGAACTCGGCCACGTCGTGGACGCCGTTCGCCTCGGTGCCGTCACAGCGCATGTCATGGATGACCCCGGCGGCCGTGACCACCAGCCGGTCGCCGCACTGCTCGATGCGCTGGACGTGACCCCGGGCCGGGTGGTCGGTCACCTCGGCCCCGTCGACCAGGACTGAGACCGTCCGCCACGTTCCCCGCAAGTCGGGAGCGCCGGCCACGAGGGGCTCATTGCAAGTTCCGAGGACGGGTGGCGGCATGGTGTCGCCGTAGCCGCCCGCCGGGGTACGGGCCAACGGGATGTCGTCGGCGAGCACGGGCCGACGGGATTTCCGGGGTCTGGGCGTGGCTCCTCCTCCGAGTGACGGCCGTCGAGGGGGCAAGGGGGCCAATCCTCGAGCCGGGCGAACCTACTTGTCCACCATTGTTGTGTCACATAGGTTGACAGTGAAGTGGCGCGAAGCAACTTGTCCTGAAGGCGAGCTGGCCTGAACAACCTGGCCTGGAGGGGATCGGCGAGTGGACATCGAAGTAGCGAGAGGCGAGCTCAGGCGGGTCCGGGTCGTCGATCCGGCACCGGCGTCCCTGGGGGAGGGGGAGGCACGCATCGCTGTCGATCGCTTCGGATTCTCCTCCAACAACGTCACCTACGCGGTGGTCGGCGACATGCTGCGCTACTGGGACTTCTTCCCGGCTTCCCCGGCCGCCGCCGGCGATGACACGGCCTGGGGCCGGATCCCGGTCTGGGGGTTCGGCGACGTGGTCGAGTCGCGGGCGCCCGAGCTCGCCGAGGGCGAACGCCTCTTCGGGTACTACCCGATGTCATCCCAGCTGGTGATTCTCCCCGGTCGGTCCCAGGAGCGGAGGGTCACCGATATCACCGCGCATAGGGCCGAGATGCCGAGCGCCTACAACACCTATCAGCGCGGCCAGGCCGACCCCTTCTACCGCGCCGACCGGGAGGAGCTGCAGATGCTCCTCTATCCGCTCTTCTACACTTCGTTCGTCATCGATGACTTCCTCGTCGACAACGGCGACTTCGGCGCCGAGCAGATCGTCATCTCCTCGGCCTCGTCCAAGACGGCCATCGGTGAGGCCTTCCTGGCCCATGGACGAGGCCGCCGGATGGTGGCGCTGACCTCGCCCGGCAACGTCGGGTTCACCCGGTCCGTCGGGGTCTACGACGACGTCAAGACCTATCACGACATTGGCACGCTCGAGCCCGTCCCCTCTGTCTATATCGACGTCTCCGGCAATGCCGATGTCCTGCGCGATGTCCACCTCCAACTCGCCGACCTGCTTCGTCACTCGATGACGGTCGGGGATACGCACTGGGACCACCAGGCATCGGTCACCGCCGACTCGCTGCCCGGTCCCAGCCCCCGATTCCTCTTCGCCCCGACCCAGATCGCCAAGCGCACGAAGGAGTGGGGCGCGGACGAGCTCAACAACAAGGTGGCCGCATCCTGGGACCGGTTCACCGACTGGGTCCCCGGCTGGCTGAAGCTGCAGCACATCTCCGGGGCCGACGCCCTCACCGAGGTCTACCGCCATTTCCTCGACGGGCACGTGGACCCGGCTGTCGGCTACGTCTGCGCCCTTTCGACCAGCAGTGAGGCTCGACGAAGGTGACGACTGCGTGCCCGGCCCACAAAGCCAGGTCGACCCATGACTGAAAGGACGACCACCGTGTCCGACCGACCGACCTACTCCTTCGGCGAGCCCAACTGGGACACCGTCGGGCGCTGGCTCCACCTGGGTCCGGCCGATGACGGGCCGGTGTGGATGCTCAACCTCATGAAGTACCGGCACGTCGCCGCCTACCCCGACGGTCGCGAGGCGACGGTCTCGGGAAAGGAGGCCGACGATGCTTACGCCCCGCTTGGGCCGCTGGCGGCGGTCGGCGCCATGGTGGCCTTCTTCGGCGACGTGACCGACCAGACCGTCGGCGAACCGGGCTGGGACCGGGTGGCCATCGTGCGCTATCCGACCCGGATTTCCTTCTTCGAGATGCAGGAGCGGGACGACTTCAAGAAGCAGTACGTGCACAAGGAAGCAGGCATGGAGTTCACCATCATCATGGGCTGCGTCCTCGATGCCGATACTCCGGCTTCGGCGCCGGCAGCGGATGCCGGCGACCGCCTGGTCATGCGGGTGCGGCGGTTCGCCGAAGACGAGCGTCCCGGAGAGGACCCCCCCGGCGTGGTGCCGGTTGTGCGCTTCGCGGTCGACGGGGTCGTGCTCGGCGACGAGCGCGTCTGGGACGACGTCCGCTTCGACCGTGTGACTGACGACGCTTTGTCCGACCTGCTCTCGACCGAAGGGGTGGCAGAGCAGGTGGTATGTGTCGTCGACCCGACCATCGACCGGCTGATCGAGTCCATGGAGATTGCCGACCAATCCGGCTGAACGGCCGCCGCCTGCGGCCCGTCAGGTCCTGTCAGGCAGGAGCACGTGGGGGTTGAGGATCCCGTCCGGGTCGAGCGCACGCTTGATGGCCCGGAAGGCATCGATCTCGGCCTGCGAACGTGAGAGGTGCAGGAAGGCGCGCTTGGCGGTGCCGATGCCGTGCTCGGCGCTGATGCTTCCGCCGAGGTCGGCGACCAGGCCGAAGACGGCGCCGTCGACCCGGTCGTCGTCGGGCGGGACACCGGTCACGTTGACGTGAATGTTGCCGTCGCCGACATGGCCGAACAGCCAGGTGCGGGCACCGGGGGCGACCGCCTCGACCACGCCGGGTACCGTCTCGGCGAAGCCGGCAAGCTCGCCGGCGGGCAGGGTCACGTCGAGCTTGTGGGGTGGCCCGAGGGAGTTGATGGCCTCGGTGTGGGCCTCGCGGTAGCGCCACAGCTCGGCCCGCCGGGAGGGCTCGGTGGCCACCACTACGCTCTCCATCTGGTCGACCGATTCGGTGGCCGCGGCCAGGGTCTCGGTGGGATCGGCCCGGTCGGCCACCTCGACCAGCAGATAGGCCTCCGAAGAGGTGGGGAACGGAGGTCGCAGTCCCGCGGCCGAGCACACCAGTTCGAGACCGGACCGGAGGAAGAGCTCGCACGCCTCCAGGGCGACGAGCGATCGTCGGTAGAGACCGGCGGCCACGACAGCCGCCCCCACCGACGGGAACCCGGCCATGGCCACCGTGCGGCACGTCATGGCCGGCACCAGGCGCAGGCGGGCGGCGGTGACCACCGCCAGGGTGCCCTCACTGCCGCAGAGCAGGCTGGGCAGGTGGTACCCGGTGTTGTCCTTGACCAGTCCTCCGAGATGGGAGACCACCGTGCCGGTGCCGAGAACGGCTTCGACCCCGACGACCTGCGCCCGGGTGTCGCCGTAGCGGAGCATGTGGATGCCGCCGGCGTTGGTGGCCACCGTGCCCCCGACGGTGGCCGAGTCCCGGCTGCCGAGATCGATCCCGTACGACCACCCGGCGGCCGAGGCCGCCTTCTGCACCGCGCTCGACACTGACACCGGCGCCGGCGGTGGCCTGACCGGCCAGCGGGTCGACCGCCTCCATCTGCTGTAGCTCGCGCAGGCTGAGCACGACCTCGTCGTGCAGAGGAACGCCACCGCCCACCAGACCCGTATTGCCACCTTGGGGCACGAGGGCCAAGCCCAGGTCTCGGCACGCGGCCACCGTGGCCGCCACCTCTTCGGTGGACCGGGGTCGGACCACCGCTGGGGCCTGTCCCCGGAACCGGCCGGTCCAGTCGGTGGTGTAGGAGGCGATCAGATCGGGATCGACGATGACCCGACCGAGCCCCGCTCCGAGTCGTTGGGTCAGCGCTCGTCCGGAGTTCATGTGGATACTCTGCCCGGGTCACGACAGCGGCGATGCGATGGCGCTGGCGGGCCGGCTGGGCGTCATCGCCGGATGACCATCCGGTGGCGGGTGCTCAAGGGACCGTGTGCCCTGGCCGATGTTCAGTCCATGCCTCTGTCATTTTTTCCTCGCTCGCTGCGCCCTCGGACCCGTCCGCTGACAGCCGTCCCCCGCCCCTTGGTGGTACGGCTCCGGCTCCTGATGGCGCCGATCGCCGTGCTCGGGGGCATCGGAGGGGGTTTCCTCCTCGCTCCGCTGGCCGCGGCCGCGCCCGCCACGCTCTATGTGTCCAGTTCCGGGAGCAACAGCGGCAATTGCACAGACCCAGCCAGTCCGTGCGCCAGCGTCCAGTATGCGCTCTCCCAGGTCACCGCCGGCGACACCATCGAGGTGTCCGGAACGATCGTCGGCCCGATGAAGATCAACACGACGGTCACCATCACCCAGGAGCCCGGTGGTAGCCCGGCCGTCCTCGACGGCAAAGGCAATCGGGTTGCCTTCGTCGGTCCTAACGCCGATGTCACCTTCGACCAGATCGCCATCGAGAACGGCGGCGCCAACGTCGGCGGTGGGATCGACATCGACGGTGGAACCGCCTCCGTCATCGACTCCACCTTCGCCGACAACACGGCCACGGCGTCCGGCCCTGACAGCGGCATCGGCGGCGCCATCGACGCCGACGGGGGCACGCTCGTGATCGCCGAATCGACCGTCGCCGATAACACCGCCCAAACAGGGGGCGGGACCGGCGGCATCGGCGGCGCCATCGACGACGACGACGCCACGCTGACCATCACCGACTCCACCTTCTCGGGCAACACCAGCCAGGGAGGCCCGGGCAATGCCATCGACTTCGACGGTGGCACGACCAATCTGGCCGGCAACATCCTGGCCAACCCCAGCGGTCCACCCACCGGCGGCGAATGCGTCGGCTTTCCGCCCATCGACCACGGCTACGACATCGATGACGACGGCTCGTGTGACTTCTCGGGGCCGGGCAGCATCGGCGACTCGAGCACCATCGACAGTCACCTAGGCCCGCTCGAGGACAACGGTGGCCCCACTCCCACCGTCGCCCTTCTCAAGGGCCCGGCCACCGAACCCGACGACCCCGCCGTGGGCGCCATCCCCGCCGGCTACGTCGCCCACGGCCAGGCCACCGCGGTCTGCAGTCAACCCGACCAACGGGGCGTGGCCCGCACCGCTCCTTGCGACATCGGCTCTTTCGCCGTCAGCATCACGCCAGTCACCCTGTACGCACTGCCGGATGGAACGGCATCGGCACCCTGCACCACCGAGAGCGTCACGCCGGCATCGGAGTGCTCGCTCGAGACGGCGCTGACCCAGGCCAACGGCGACAGCGACCAGTACGTGATCGACCTCGAGGGTCCGACGGGCGACAACCTCTACACCGGTCCGGGCGGAGCCGGGGCCAACGAGACCGTGTCCGCATCGATGACCATCCAGGCCGATCCCGACGCCGGGTACGACACTGCCATCCCAACTCTCGACGGCGACTCGAACGGCACCGTCCTCGACATCGCCGGGACCTACGACGTGACTGTCCGGGGAGTCGCCGTTCAAGATGGGAATGCACCGCTCGGATCCGATGGTGGAGGAGTCCTGAACGGAGGGGCCGGTACCTTGGTCGTGACGGGATCGACGTTCAGCGACAACGCCGGTGGCGGCGGTGGTGCCATCAGCAACAGCGACGGCGGAACCCTCATCGTCTCCGACTCGACCTTCTCCGCCAACCAGTCCGACGGCGGGGGCGCCATCGACAACGGAACCGACGGAACCGGCACGGGCACGCTGTACGTCTCCGACTCGACATTCGAGGCCAACACGGCCAACAACTACAGCGGGGGAGCCATCCTCAACGGATACGGCAGTGGTGATCAGGGCACGGCCACCGTCGTCGACTCGACCTTCTTCAAGAACAACGCTTCCTTCGACGACGGCGGCGCCATCGACAACGGCGACAACGGCGGGACCGGCACCCTGACCGTCCGGAGCTCGACCCTGGTCGGTGGCGGCGCCATCGAGAACGGGAACAACAGCGGGACCGGGTTGGTCACGGTCGAAGCCGACGAGTTCGGTGGCTCCTGCGGGCAAGCGTCGGGCACCTGGACCGATGACGGCTACAACGTGGGCCCCAATCCGTCCTGCTTCAACGGGGGTACCGCCGACGACGACTCCGCCGGGAAACGCATCATCTTCCTGTTCGGGCCGCTCTCCGACAACGGCGGGCCGACCGACACCGTCCTGCTTTTGGCCGGCAATCCGGGGATCGGGATCATCCCCGATCCCACCGTCGGCCTGTGTCCGACTCCGGCCGACCAGCGTGGCGTCCCCACCCCGCCCGGCGTGCCCTGTGATGCCGGTGCCGTCCAGGCAGTCCTGATCCAGACCATCGGATCGCTGTCGACGGCACCGACTCATGCTGTGGTCGACGGCGCGGGGTACACGCCGACCGCCTCGGTGCCGTCCGGCCTCCCCGTGCTGATCACGGTCGACCAGTCGGCCACGAGTGTCTGCTCGATCACCAACGGCGTCGTCAGTTTCACCGCCATCGGTACCTGCGTGCTCGACTTCAACCAGCCCGGTAACGTCAACTGGCTTCCTGCCCCGCAGATCCAGCAGTCCTTCAGTGTCCTACCGGCACCACCGCCACCACCAGCGCCGACGCCGACGCTGACGCCGAAAGGGGCCGGCGGTTATCAGCTGGTCGGCTTGGACGGCGGGGTCTTCGCCTTCGGCCATGACGGCTTCTATGGTTCGGAAGGCGGCCATCCGCTCCACGCCCCGATTGTCGGCATGGTGCGGACCTCCGACCTGCACGGCTACTGGCTGGTGGCAGCCGACGGTGGCGTCTTCAGCTTCGGCGACGCCGGCTTCTACGGCTCGCGGGCGGGCAGCGGCTCCACGCTTTCGTGATCGGCATGGCGAGGACCCCTGACGACCACGGCTACTGGTTGGCGGCGACCGACGGCGGCGTCTTCGCCTTCGGCGACGCCGGCTACTACGGCTCAGCCACCGGCCTACACCTGACCGCTCCGGTGGTGGCTATCGAGCGGACCGACGCCGGCCACGGCTACTGGCTGGTGACGACCGACGGCGGCGTCTTCGCCTTCGGCGACGCCAGCTTCCACGGTTCGGCCGCTGTTCTGCACCTGGCTGCTCCCGTCGTGGGCATGGCGAGGACACCTGACGACCGCGGCTACTGGCTGGTCGCCGCCGACGGCGGCGTCTTCTCCTTTGGTGACGCCGCTTACTACGGCTCGGCCGGCGGCGACCCGCTCAACGCACGGTGGTCGGCATCAAGAGGTCCTCCGACGGCCACGGTTATTGGCTGGTGGCGGCCGACGGCGGGGTGTTCGCTTACGGGGACGCGACCTTCTACGGCTCGATGGGCGGCCATCACGTGCACGCCCCGATCGTGGGCATGACCTGACCCGCGGCCTGTCGGTCTGGGGCACGCTAGGGGGATGGACGAAGGACCGGCCGTCCCTGACGTCGAGCAACTGGCCCAGCTCCGCGCCAGTAGCGCCGACGGTCTCGACCCGGCCGAGGTTGCCGATGTCGTCCGTTTCGCGCTCGAGGCAGGGGCCACCCCTGACCAGATCCTGACGGCCGAGCAACCTCGGCGAACTGATCCTCCAACTGCTTCTCCGGCCCCTCGGGTCACAGACGGCCGGCGAGGTCGTGACCGACCTCGGCGTCGACTGGGAGGACGCCAAGCCCTTCTTGCGGGCCATCGGGATGCCGGTCGATCCCGCAGAGAGGCTGACCGATGGCGAGGCCGATGCCATCCGGCTGATCGTCAGTGGCGCCCGCGGGGTCCTGGGTGACGAGGCCACCCTGCAACTGGCCCGGGTGACGGGCAACGTCACCGCCCGCCTGGCCGAGACCCTGGTCGGCGCCTTCCGATTGCGGGTCGAAGTGCCGCGGCGCGACGCCGGCACTCGGGACGTCGACATCGTCCACGAGTACTCGGAGCTGGCGCTGGCCCTCATGCCGGTCTTCACCCGGAGCCTCGATGCTCTGCTCCGCCGGCAGATCCTGGCGGTGGCCGCTACCATGTGGTCGACCGACGACGAGCGGTCAGCGGTCACCGTGCAGCGCACGGTCGGCTTCGTCGACCTCGTCGGCTACACCGAGCGGACCGCCACCATGAGCGTCCGCGAGCTCACCGCCGTCCTCATGGATTTTGACCGCTGCACGGCGGACGTCGTGACCAGCAATGGCGGCTCCCTCGTCAAGACGATCGGCGACGAGGTCCTCTTCGTCACCGAGCACCCGGCCGACGCCTGCCGCATCGCCCTCGAGCTGATCGAAGTCTCGGGGTCGACGATCCCCGAAGTAAGGATCGGGATAGCCAGCGGCGAGATGATCTCGGTGTTCGGCGACCTCTACGGCCCCGACGTCAACCTGGCTGCTCGTCTGGTTGCCGCCACGGATCCGTCGACGGCCATCGTGTCCGAGAGCGTGGCTGCCTCCACTCTGGGCTTCCGTTTCGAACCGCTCGCCGCCCTCGACGTCAAGGGGCTGGCCGATCCGGTCACCGCTTACCGGCTTCTCCCGCCGACCGGGGACAGGCCCGCAGGCGGGGGTTGACCGCTTACCTGTCGACCTGAGCCCGTTACCGGCACCGGCGGCGCATCAGATGCATGGGAAGAGGGGGGAGTGGTGGGTTCAGCCGAGCGCGCTCAGGGCTCGGCCATCTCCACTTCGAGCACAGGGGAGCTTGGTAAGAGCCGGCGCCGCCGCTCTCCCATCGGGTTTCGAGATCGGCCCAGTGCCAGATGGCCACGGCCACGGCCCAGGTGAGGACGAAGAGGCCGACGATCACGAAGCCGGCCGTGTTGATGTTGAAGCTTGCCCATGGCCGACCAGAGCGAGCCGTGCAGCCCGAACTCCGAGCCGAAGAGACCGAGCAGCTCGATGGTGCCGATGAAGAAGGCGACCGCCACCGAGAGCCCGGTGATGACCATGTTGTAATAGACCTTGCGCACCGGCCTCGAGAACGCCCAGCCGTAGGCGAAGTTCATGAAGCAGCCGTCCAGGGTGTCGAACAGGCTCATGCCGGCGGCGAAGAGGAGGGGCAGGCTGAGGATGGCCCAGAAGGGCAGTCCGCTGCTCACCGCCGTGCCCGAGAGTACGAGCAGGCCGACCTCGGTGGCGGTGTCGAAGCCCAGCCCGAAGAGGAGCCCGACCGGGTACATCTTCCACGGTCGATCGACCCGCCGGGCCAATGGCCCGAAGAACCGGTTCATGAGGCCTCGCTGCTCGAGCTGGCGCTCGAGCTCCGCCTCGTCGAAGCTTCCGCTCCGCAGGTCTCGGAAGGCCTTCACGATCGAGACGAGGACGATGATGTTGAGGCCGGCGATGACGTAGAGGAAGGTGCCCGATACCGACGTGCCCACGATGCCGGTCACGTTGTGCAGGGTCGAGGCGCCGTTGCGCACCTGGTCGTCGAGCGCCCGGATGCCGAAGTTGAGCAGCACGGCGAGCACGAACACGACGCTCGAATGGCCGAGGGAGAAGAAGAAGCCGACGCTCATCGGCCGCTTGCCTTCGGCCATGAGCTTCCGGGTCGTGTTGTCGATGGCCGAGATGTGGTCGGCGTCGAAGGCGTGCCGCATGCCCAGGGTGAGGGCCAGGATGCCGGTGCCGATCCCGAACACCTCGGTGCCCGACAGCCGGTAGTGGTGCGGGACGGCGGCGAGCAGCAGGGCGAACCCGACGACGAAGAGGGCGATTACGGCGGCTGCCATCCCCACCAGTCCGGCCCACTCGGTCGGACGGAGCCGGGGCCGAACCCGGCCCGACCGGCCCGTGGTCGGCCAGCTCATGGCTGCGGCCCCGGCGCCACCCGCTGGACGTCCACCACGCCACTCGTGCCGCAAATGCAAACCTATTGCAAGTACGGAGGGGATGCAGCAAGGGCTCGGAGCTAGCCTGAAGGGGTGACGCGGGCTGGTTCGCCGGACGAGCGCCGTGGCCAGAAGCGGCCGCTCAGGAGGCGGCACGGCCGCCGGCTCGGCCAGCTCGGTCGAGGAGGTGCTCGACCTCCTGCGGGCCCGTGGCGGCCGGGTGACCTCGTCGCGGCGGATCCTGCTCGAGGTGCTCTTCGAGTCCACCGACCACCTGAGCGTCGAGGACCTCGCCGCTGCCGTCCAGGCCCAGACACCGGACGTGCACGTCTCGACCATCTACCGCAACCTCGAGGACCTCGAGCGCCTCGGGGTGGTGACCCACTCGCATCTCGGCCACGGCGCGGCCACCTACCAGCTGGCCTCCCTGGCCCACGCCCACTTCGTGTGCGAGTCGTGCGGAGCGCAGGTCGAGGCACCCGAGGTCCATGTTCCGCAGCCTGGCCCGGTCGGCCAAAGCCGACCTCGGCTTCACCATCGACCCTCGCCACTTCGCCATCCTCGGTCGCTGCGCCAACTGCAGCTGAGCCCGGTGGCCTCGGCCGGCTGCCGGCACCGGCTTCGGGCGCAGAGCCGGCGGTCGCCGCCGATCACCGGAGTATCCTGGTCCACCCCTCCTCAGAGGGGAGCCATGAACACGGTGGTGAGCCGCATCGCCCGGTGCAGCCACGTGCCTTCCACCCGCTGGTACTCGTCGTCCTCGAACCCGCACATCCAATAGCTGCGCCCGTCGGCGCCGCGTGCACGGGCTGAGCAGCTCCCAGCGACCGGTGGCCCGGTCCCCGTCGCACCTCGATGCGGGGTGCCATGAAGAAGTGACGGGCGAAGACGAGGCGTCGTGTCCGCGCAGCCGCCCGGCGATGGCCGCCCGCCCGATGACCCGTCCCAGGGCCGGCCCGCCGTCCCACACGCGCGTCCTCGGTGAACAGCTCGGCTGCCTGCTTCGGCCACCCGGGCCAGCTCGTCCGGCTCGACGACCGATCCCTTGCGCGTAGCGCCGGTCGACGAGCTCGGCGTAGCGGGCCTTGAGGGCCTGGATGGCGAGCACGCCCTCGGCCCGCTCGACACGGGCCCGGAGAGCGGCCACCTCTCGGGCCAGCTCTTCGAGCCCGGCGGCGTCCTCCCGGTCGTCCGTCCTCCGCGTCATTGACCATCGGTGCGCTCGTCCTCTCCGCCGACCATCCGTTCCGGGTCAGTATCGACCAGAGGATGGCGCCGCGTGCGGCCAGCGGTTCGGGGCCGGCTACTCAGTACCCGTCGGCAACCGTCCTGGTCCGGTGCGGCGTCGGGATTGCCCCAGTAGGCGGTGGCGAAGGCCACGGCCACCCTGATCTGCTCGAGCGGCGTGGCGTCGGCCGCGTCGGCCGGGTAGCCGAAGGTGTTGAACTCGTCCCAGTTGGCGCGGGTGAAGCCGAGCCCGCCGCTGAACTCGGAGCCGTCCACGTCCCAGACGCCACCCTCTTCGCAGAGTTGACCCGCTCCCACTCGGCGATCTGAGTCGGAGTGAGCCCGTCGACCGACGAGGCGGGGTCACCGAAGGCCGAGGTCGCGCACCACAGCGCGAGGCCAGCGATCCGTAGTAGCCCTGGCCGCCGAAGGTGAAGACGCCGCCGTCGGCGGCCACGGCCAGGTAGCCGTCCACGGGTCGAGGACAGGCCGATCATCGGCTTGTTGAGTGGGACACCACCGAGCCGAGCCGTCGAACGCGGCGCCGCCGAAGGTGAAGATGCCGCCGTTGGCCGTGAGCAGCCGGTAGCCGGTCCCGGCCGAGCTGATGGCCACGGTCGGCTACGAAGGGGGCGTCGCCGGAGTAGGCGGCGTCGCCGAAGGCGAACACGGCGCCGTCGGCCGCCGCCTCCCAATAGCCGCGGCCATCCGGGAGCCGCGGCCAGACCCACGATGGGGCTGTCCGGGGAGAGACCGGCCGCCGAGCCGTAGAAGCCGGCGTCGCCGAAGGCGAACACCCCGCCGTCGGCTCGCCACCTCCCAGTACCCGCGTCCGTCGGGCGTGGGCTCGATGCCCACCACCGGCCGGGAGAGGCTCGAGCGCTCCGGTCGACCCGTAGAAGCCGGCGTCGCCGAAGGCGAACACCCCGCCGTCGCTCGCCACCTCCCAGTAGCCCCGTCCGTCGGGCGTGGCCGCCATGGCCACGATGGGCTTGGCCAGGGTGAGCGCTGCCACCGACCCGTAGAACCGGGCGTCACCGAAGGTGAAGATGCCGCCGTCGGCTCCGACCTCCCAGTAGCCGTTGCCGGTCGGGGTGACGGTGGCGCCGACGATGGGGGCGTTGAGCACGAGCCCTTGCCCCGTCGGCCACGCCGCCGCGGCGCGACCGGCCGTCGTGGTCAGGACCGAACCGACCGACAGCCCGGCGATGGCCAAGGCGGCCACGGCAGCACCGAGGCCGAGGCGAGTTCTGCGGTGCGCGCTTCCGGTCGGCCGACGGGTGCAGCGGCAGGCGTGCGCCGGAGCCGTGTTTGTGTCGGCTGGTCCGGGTACGGCAAAAGAGAGAGACGAACAGCACGATGGGGTGACCTTTCCGTGGTCGATCGAGCCCGCCGATGGGAGCGGTCGCGACGTTCTTCTGGTTGGGTGGACCCCACGTCTGTGCATTCAAAGCCCCAGCCGAGCACCGGGAAGGGTGGGACGGCCTTGCTACAAGAGCCGGGTGTGCTAGTGGGTTCTGATGTCCGGCAGGTGTTGGTGGCTAGTGGCGACGTTCTCCGGTTCGAGGGCAGGGGGCGGAGGAGCGTCCATGAAATCCGGACAGCCGGTCATCGCTGAGCTGCCGGTCAGACGCTCGTCACGAAGCCGGTGAACCTACCGGGTGGGTCAAGACCTGTGAAATCGACGTTTCCGGTTGCCACGCAGAGTGACGCCTGCCCTCCTGCCTGGTCAGCTGCCTCAGGGGCTGGTGGCAAGCTCGAAAGCAGGAGCCGAGAGCCCACGACGCGGAGTGATGATCTCGTCGATGAGGCCGTAGTCCCTGGCCTCCTCGGCCGTCATGAAATTGTCCCGGTCGATGTCGGCCTCGACCTGCTCGACGGACCGCCCGCTGTGGTGGGCGATGATCTCGGCCATTCGCCGGGTGGTGGCCAGCACCTCACGGAGCTGGATCTCCATGTCACGGGGCGCGCCGCGGGTCCCGGCCGATACCCTGATGGATCATGATGCGGCAGTTGGGAAGGGCCAGGCGCTTGCCCGGCGCACCACCGGCCAGGATCATGGCCGCCGCCGACATGCCCATGCCCACGCAGATGGTGGACACCTCGGGCCGCACGTGCTGCATCACGTCGTAGATGGCCATCCCGGCGTATCCCATGCCTCCCGGAGAGTTGATGTAGAGGGAGATGTCCTTCTCCGGGATCCTGCGCTTCGAGGAAGAGCATCTGGCTCACGATGAGGTTGGCGATCTGGTCGTCGACCTCCTGGCCGAGGAAGACGATGCGCTCACGGAGTAGGAGCGAGTAGATGTCGAAGGCGCGGTCTCCCCGCGGCGACTCCTGCACGACGGTCGGGATGAGCGATGCAGTGACCACGACGACAAGCCTCCTGTGCACATGACGGCGGATCCGCCGCCATCGCATTGATGATATCTCACAAATGAGATAAACTGGACGGCGAAGTGGTTCGCCGAGCGTCCCCCCGAACAGTCCGACCGAGCAGTCCGACCGACAGGTCCCGACGCCGCCCGGCCCCATGTCCGCCGTCCGCCGCCAGCGGCATGTGTGCGGGAGCATGTCGTGGTGAGCGAGCGTCGCCACGAGACGGTGTTCCCTGGCTTCCGCGAGATGGCCGAACGGCGTCGTGCTCTCGCCGCCGAGCTGGTCGACCGACGCCTTCAACTCGGGCTGTCGCAGACCGAGGTGGCCGCCCGGATGGGGACCTCACAGTCGGCGGTGGCCCGCTTCGAGTCGGGTCCGGGGACGTGCGGCTGTCGACCGTCGAGCGCTACGCGGCCGCCATCGGTCGGTCGCTGGACTGGTCGCTCGGACCGGGGGAGCCGATGACGATCGGGTGGCCGCCTGAGCCGGCCGACGCCGGCGGATCGGATGATCTCCATCGTTCGGTCCTCGATCATCTGTTCGAACAACGGATCGTCGTGGTGAACGGACGGCTCGATCACGCCACTGCCGGTCAAGCGGCGATGGAGCTCATGACCCTCGACGCCGACGGCGACGAGCCCATCCGGCTCCACCTCGGCTGCCCGGATGGTGACCTCGAAGCCGCGCTGTCCTTGATGGACGTGGTCGAGCTGGCCGGTGTCCCCGTCGAGGTGCTGTGCGTCGGCACGGTCGGCGGCGCTGCGGTGGGCGTGCTGGCCGTCGCCTCCCGGCGGCTCGGCACCCGTACCACCGCCATCCGCCTGCAGGATCCCGGTGACTCCTTCTGCGGCTCGGCCGGCTGACCAGCAACGGTGGGCGTCCTTCCGAGCCGAGCGGTGGCGGACATTCTGCGAGCGGGTGGCCGCCGCCACCGGACGGCCGGTCAGCGAGGTGGCCGACGACTTCGAGCACGGCCGCTTCCTGACCGCCGACCAGGCGCTCGACTACGGCGTGCTGGACGAGATCGTGGAACGGAGGCCAGAGGCACGCCGAGCCAGGCTGGGGTTCAAGCCCGTCCGCTGATCGGCCGATGCATCCCGGAGACCAGTGGTGTTCAGGGGAGGCAAGCGTCCACGGAGCTGACCCCTCACGGCGCGACGATCGGTAGGACCGCACATGAGCGACACGTCTCAAGGACCCGGTTGGTGGCTGGCCTCTGACGGCAAGTGGTACTCGCCCGAGCAGGCACCCGGCCCGCAGTCACCAGCAGGCTCCGGCACAGGCGACGGCGACGCAGCACGATGCCACGCAGCGGCTGCCCTGCCCGCAACCGGGACACTCCCACGCCGGTCGGAGCGAGTGCGCCGGCGAGCACGGGGCCCTCCGTCGGCACGTTGCCTCCCACCCCGACCTACCCGCCGGCGGGTGCCCCACCCGGCCGGCGCACCACTCGGTCGCCGGTAGCCCGCCGCCCACCTACCCGCCGGCCGGCGGTTACCCGCAGGGCGCCTACCCGCCGGTTGCCGGATACCCCTACGCCCGGCGTCGGACGAGCGTCATGGCCATCGCCTCGCTGGTGCTCGCCATCCTCTGGATCTTCGGGATCGGATCCCTTCTGGCCGTCCTCCTCGGCATCGCCGCCCTCGTGGCCGTCAAACACAGCCACGGCGCGTTGCGCGGTCGCGGCGTCGCCATCGCCGGCCTCGTGATCGGCACCGTCGGCCTCATCCTCACCCTGACCGTGGTGGTCGCCGGTATGCACTTCGCCAGTGAGATCATCAACGCTCGGACCGTCCCCTACGGTCAGACGGTGGTCACCGACGACTCGGTTACTGGGTTCACCAGCGTCACTGTCTACGGCGTGACGGGCCGCCTGCCAGGACCTGCGACCGGTTCGCTGGGGAGCTACGCGGCCGCCAACGTGCAGGTGTGCGTCGGTCCCGCCGGCATGCCCGCAGTGCAGGAGCACCTCGCTTTCTTCCTGCTCAAGACGCTCTAGTGGCGACCTGCAACCGGCCGACATCCGAAGTCACGGCCCAGTCGCCCAACCTCTGGCACTCGTCGGTGCAGTGGCCGGCCAACCAGTGCCAGCGCGGCTACATCAGCTACTTCGTCCCGTCTGGCTCGACCCCAGTCGGAGTCCGCTACCAGGGCTATGTCCTCCACCCCGTGGAATGGACGGCCTCCGGACACTGAGCGTCTGAACGGAGCGCGCCTGACCGGCGGGCAGAGACTGAGGCCGGCCCCCTCCGACGGTCTGATCCGTGTCCCGTCCTGATCCGTGTCTCGTCGGATGACACGTGGCGGCCCTTGGGGTGTGAGCCATCCAGGTGCCTGCTGTGTCGACGACGTCGGCCGGGCGGCGTCCGTAGCAAGGACCCCTCCAAGACGGCCCGGTACCGGTGTGTGTGTGGCTGAGTGTGGCTGTCCCGACGGTTGTCGTCTTCGAGCTCGGGGAAGACAGAATGAGGCACCTGAGCTGAGCCGCCATCTGCGGGACGGCCGACCGCCACCACCGAGCGGCTAGGAGAAGGAGGCTGTACCGCATGGCCCGAGGCTCCGACGGCCGCACCCGCACCCCGGTGCTCGATCCGGCTCTCCGGCGCATCGCCACCGTCGTGGTGCTCGGGGCGATCATGTCGATCCTCGACACGACCATCGTGGCCGTAGCCCTCGACACCCTCGGCCGCGACTTCCATGTCCCCATCTCGACCATCCAATGGGTCTCGACCGGTTACCTCCTAGCCCTGGCCGTGGTCATCCCCATCACCGGGTGGGCCATCGACCGGTTCGGGGCCAAGCCGACCTGGCTCCTCTCGCTCGGCTTGTTCGTGGTCGGGTCATCCCTGTGCGGGCTCTCGTGGTCGGCCACCAGCCTGATCGTCTTCCGCATCGCCCAGGGACTCGGCGGCGGCATGATCCTGCCCATCGGCCAGGCGGTGCTGGCCCGTGCCGCCGGGCCCCAGCGCATGGGCCGGGTCATGAGCGTGATCGGGGTGCCGACCGTGCTCGGCCCGGTCCTCGGCCCGGTCCTCGGCGGGCTCATCGTCTCCAACTTCTCTTGGCGTTGGATCTTCTACGTGAACGTGCCCATCGGGATCGTGGCCATCGTCCTCTCGTGGCGGTGGCTGGAAACCAGTGACACGCGGGTGCGCACCAACTTCGACGCACTGGGTTTCCTCTTGCTTTCCCCGGTCTCGCCCTGCTCGTCTACGCCCTCGCCCAGGTCGGAACTTCCGGAAGCCTCACGAGCACTTCGGTGCTGGCCAGCTTCTCGGCGGGGGCGCTCTTGTGCATCGTCTTCTGCGTGCGAGCCCTTCACACCCGAGTTCCCGCTGCTCGACCTGCGGCTGTTCCGGTTCCGCAGCTTCACCGTGGCCAACATCTGCGTGTTCCTTTTCGGCGCCACGCTGTTCGGATCGATGTTCTTGCTGCCGCTCTACTACCAGGTGGTGCGTGGCCAGAGCGCGCTCGTCGCCGGATTGCTGCTCGCCCCTCAGGGCATCGGCGCCGCTCTGGTCATGCGCGGGGCGGGGGCGATCACCGACCGGAGTGGCCCGCGCCGGATCGTGCCGATCGGCATCGCCATCATGGCCCTGTCCACCCTGCCGTTCGCTTTCGTGACGACCTCGACGAGCGAGGTGCTCCTGGGCCTCACCTTGTTCGTCCGGGGGATGGGCCTTGGACTGTCGATGATGCCGATCATCGCCGCCTCCTACGCCGACCTCAGCGTGGAGGCCGTCCCCCGGGCGACGACCACCGTCAACATCGTGCGACAGATCGGGGGTTCGTTCGCCACCGCTCTCTTCGCCGTGATCCTGCAGCGCCAGCTGGCCGACACTTCGAGCGGCGGCGCCACGCCTTTGTCCGGGACGAGCACCGCCAAGCTGCCTCCGACGGTCGACGACACCGTGGCACATGCTTTCGCCCACACCTTCTGGTGGGCGGTGGCCATCGTGACCGTCTCGATCATCCCCGCCCTCTTCCTGCCCGCCCTCCGGAAAGGGGTGGTGACGGGTACTGGCGCCGCATCCCCGGCCGCCGCAGAGGCGGGTGCAACTGGGCCTAGGCCCGAACTGGCCGAGGTGCCAGCGCCGGTGGCTGACATCGGAAGCTGAACAGACGCGATCCGGCCGGCGGAGGCGCCCCCGGCTGCCATCATGGAGGCGACGGTCGGTGGGACCGTCCATCGAGTGTCCGTGGGGCCTTCGCTCAGAGGTGGCATGACCACAACCAGCCGACCACGGACCACGCCGCACCTTCGACAGGGATTGGCGGCGTCGGCTCTCGTCGGCCGGCTGGTCCCGTGACCGTCTACTTGGTGGGCGCAGGCCCGGGCGACCCGGGCCTGCTCACCGTGCGGGCCGCCGATCTGCTGGCGTCGGCCGAGGTGGTGGTGCATGACCGGCTCGTTACCGGAGAGGTGCTCGACCTGGTCGCCGACGGCTGTGAGCTTGTCGACGTAGGCAAAGCGGCTGGACGAGCTCCCGTCACCCAGCAGGTGATCAACGGCCTTCTTGTCGAAGCTGGCCGTGCCGGCCGGTTCGTGGTCCGCCTCAAGGGTGGCGACCCGTTTGTCTTCGGCCGGGGCGGCGAGGAGGCGCAGGCCCTCCTGGCCGCGCGGGTGCCGTTCGAGATCGTGCCCGGGGTGTCGGCCGCCATCGCCGCCCCGGCCGCTGCCGGCGTGCCCGTGACCATGCGGCAGCGGTCGCTCTCCTTCACCGTGGCGACGGGCCATGAGGACGAGACCGGTCCCGACGGCGTCGACTGGGAGGGTCTGGCTGCCACCGGCACCACCCTGGTCATCCTCATGGGCGCTTCCCGCATGGGGACCATCGCCGGCCGGCTCATGGCCGGTGGCCTGGCGTCCACCACGCCGGTCGTAGCGGTGCGGTGGGCCACCACGTCACCATCAGGAGGTCCTGCGCACCGACCTCGCATCGGTGGGGGAGCTCCAGTTGGAGTCGCCGACCACGGTGATCGTGGGCGCGGTCGCCGATCTCGACCTCCGCTCCCTGCCCGCACCGGCCGACGGCTGAGCCGTCGGCCTGGTGGCCGGCCGCCATGTCATGGTCGTGACTGAGGTGCGGGTCCTTCAGGAACCGGTGTCTGCCCGAGCTCCCGGCGGTGGGGCTCCGAGTGGTCCCAGTCCCCGAGCAGGCTGCGCAGCGCGGTGAGCAGGATCAGCGGCTGGTCGAGCATGGCGTGGTGGCCGGCCTCGGGCAGCACGATGACAGGGCTGACCCGGCCGAGGCGCGTCGAACATCGACCGGCTGATGTCGGCGGTCACCAAGCCGTTCTCCGAGCGGAGAAGTGCGAACCGGCAATGCACGCGCGACAAGTAGGGGAGGGCGACGCTGCGGATGCCGGCGCCGAACTGGGCGAAGATGCCGCGGTCGAACTTCCACTGCCAGCCGCCGTCGATCTCGCGCACCGAATGCCTGGCCACGTGGTCGATGACGTAGTCGAGGTAGTTGTCCTGGGCGGGCACCGTGCGGAAGTGGGCGATGGCGTCGGCCAGCGTCGGATAGACGCGGGGTCGCCCGAAGGCCTTGCGCAGCTGATAGGCGCCGATCTCGGGGTCGGGCTCGGTCACTGGCGAGTCGCAGACGATGGCCCCGCTCACCGCCTCCTCGTGCAAGGCGGCGGTGGCGATGGTCACGAATCCGCCCATGCTGTGGCCCACGATGACCGGCCGGCCCGACATCTCGCCGGCCTCGGCCACCGCCACCACCTCCTCCGTCCACTGCTCGAGCGAGTACTTCTTGCGGTGTCCGCTGTCGCCGTGCCCCGAGAGGTCGAGGGCCACCACCCGGAACTCGTTGCTGAAAGTGGCGGCCACGTGCGTCCACCAGTGAGCATGGGCCCCGCCGCCGTGCACGAAGACCAGCCCGCGGGCCCCGGTCGGCCCGAAAGCCAGCGCGTGCACGGGGCAGCTGCCGACGTCCACCCGGAACTCGGTCGACGGCACGGCGAGGGCCCGTCGGAACCAACCAGGCGCATCGGGCAGGATGGGCGAGGAGGTGGGCACGGCCCCACGATCTGAGCACATCGGCGACGGGAACGGCCCTGCCGGTACCATCGACATCCCGATGTCCCCCCGTGTCGCCTTCGTGTGTGCCATGCCCATGGAGCTGGCACCGCTTCGGCGGCGGCTCTCACTGCGGAAGACCGAACCGGGCCCGCCTCCGCTCTACGAGGGCACCCTCGACGGACGGCCGGTGACCGCGATCACGACCGGCATGGGCCCCGAGCTCGCCCGCCGCGGCGTCGACCGGCTGTTCGAGGCGGCCGACGTCGGGTGGGTGGTGGTGGTCGGCATCACCGGTGCGGTGCAAGAGGGAATGCCGGTCGGCACCATCGTCCGCCCCGAGGAGGTGGTCGACGGCGCCACCGGGGCGCGGTTTCGGCCCCATCCCCTAGGAAGCGGAGAACACGCCGGGACCATGTGGACCTCCGATTCCCTCATCACCGACCCGGCGCGCCTTGGCGCCCTGTCGGACCAGGGGGTGGTGTCGCTCGACATGGAGACGGCGGCCATCGGCGAGGCCTGCGAAGCCCGCTCCGTCCCCTGGTCGGTGTTCCGGGTCATCAGCGACCGGGCCCACGATGGATCGGTGGACGAGGAGCTGTTCGCCATGAGCAACCAGGACGGCTCTCCCAACCCGAGGGCCGTGGCCTCCTATGCGGTGCGGCATCCGAACCGGCTGCCGCGCCTGGCCCGTATGGGACGGGAGGTGCGCGGCGCCACCCACCTGGCTGCCGACTGTGCCGTCGCCGCCGTCCGTGAGCACTGGCGCACGGGTACATCTGGCGAGCCGGGCGATGCCGAAGAGAGACCGGGCGGGAGCAACTGACGGCCAGAACGGAGAACCGTCAGCGATCGAGGTGGGGGACCGGTCGGGTCGGGCCTGGCGGACCTGGACTGGCGACCGGGCCGGGCGGAGGGGGCCGTGGGATGTGGTGACCCTACAATCGTCGGCGGCCGGATGGACGGCTTCGCCGGCCCGCCCACGGTGGAGCGAGCGGCCGGCGAACGGAGGAGCCCATGCATCTGGTGTACGGCACCTTGATCGCCCGGTGGTACGTGACCCTCTTCGGCCTCACTTTCCTCTGGCGGTCGAGTCGGTTCCTCGGGTGGCGCAAGACCCTCCTCTACGGCGTGATCGCTGTCGGCGTTGGCGCCCTCTTCGAGAATTGCTCGGTCAAGTGGGGGTTCCCCTACACCGGCTACACCTTCAATCCGGCGCTGCGGCACAAGGAGCTGTTCATCGGGGATGTCCCCCTCATGGTCCCGCTTTCGTACACGTTCCTGGGCTATTTCGGGTTTGCCTGCGGGCGGCTTCTGGCCAGCGGACCGTGGCAGACGCGCGGTCGACGCCCCTGGCACGAGTTCGCGGCCGGGCTCCTGCTCACCGTGTGGGCCCTTTGGATCCTGGATCCCGTCTCCCGCCTCGGAAACCGGTGGTTCCTCGGCACCGTGTTCCACTACCGTGGCCCCGGCTTCTGGTTCGGCCTGCCGCTCGGCAGCCAGGCCGGCTTCACTCTGACGGCGGCCATTCTCATCACCGTCCTCGCCGTCTTGGCCAAGGACGAGCCCAACCGGAGGATCGAGCGGTGGACTGCCCACCCGCACCTCGTCGCCCTCGTCACCTACAACTGCCAGGTGGCCTGGCTGGCCATCGTGGCCGTGGTCCTGGGCGCCGACGAAATCGGTGGCTCGGCCCTGCTCATGTGGGTGCCCGCCGCCACCGTGGTCGCCATCCTTTGGAGCAACCTCCGCCCGCCCGCCGGACCGGAGACGGTGACGATCGGAACGGCCGCCGACCCGGTCGAGGGGCCGCGAGTGAACCCAGCGCGGACAACGGGCACCGCGCCCTGTCCTGCGGACGCCGAACCGGCGGCTCCCTCTGGCGCGCGGCGGTGAGCGCCAGGACCGGCCAGGTCGCCTTCGGCGACCCGGCATTCTTCGCCGGCGACCCCGACGCCGCTTTGGCTGCACTCCGCCGGTCGAGCCCGCTGGCCAAGCTCCCCGGCGAGGACTGCTGGCTGGTGACCGCCCACGCCGCGGTGCAGGCGGTGAGCCGCGACCCGGACACTTTCTGCTCGGGACGCGGGGTGCTGTTCTCCGACCGGGGTCGTACTGTTGCCGCCACCGACTCCCTGCTCTACCTCGATCCGCCCGTCCACGGGGCCCATCGCAAACTGATCAGCCGGGCCTTCACCCCTCGCCGGGTGACCGCCCTCGAGCCCCGCATCCGCACTCTGGCATCGGAGCTTTGCGACGCAGTCGACCCACATGCCACCTGTGACCTCGTCGACGCCCTCTGCGCACCGTTGCCGCTCCTCGTCATCGCCGAGCTGCTCGGCCTGCCCGATTCGGACAACGAGCGGTTCCGCCGCTGGTCCGACGCGGTCATGGCCGCCGCCACCGACCTCACCGACGAGAACGCGCTGGGAGCCCTCGAGCTCGTGGCCTACTTCAACGAGCAGCTCGACGTCCGGGCCGCGGCCCCGACCGACGACCTGTTGTCGGCCCTGCTCGAGGCCGAGGTCGACGGCGCCCGCCTGACCCGTGACGAGGTGCAGGGCTTCTGCATGACCCTGCTGGTGGCCGGCAACGAGACCACCCGGTCCCTCGTGAGCGGCGGCCTGGTCGCCCTGGCCGAGCACCCGGAGCAGCGGGCCGACCTCGCCGCCCGACCCGAGCTCGTCCCCGCCGCCGTCGAGGAGATGCTGCGTTGGGTGAGCCCCATCATGGCCATGGCCCGGACGGCGACCGAAGCATCGGAGCTGTGCGGGAAGTCGCTCGCCGAGGGCGACTATGTCGTCCTCGCCTACGGAGCGGCCAACCGGGACGAGGAGGCCTTCGGCGAGTCGGCCGGCCGTTTCGACATCGCCCGCTCGATCAATCCGCACCTGGCCTTCGGGTTCGGTGAGCACTTCTGCATCGGGGCGAGCCTGGCCCGACTCGAGGCCCGCGTCCTCGTCGAGGAGGTCCTCGCCCGCTGGCCGCACTACGAGCTCACCGGTCCCGTCGAGCGAGCGCCCTCCACCCTGTTCCGGCAGATCACCCGGGCGCCGGTGCGCTTTGCGCCGTGACCACCGACGCCGGGGCCCCCACCACACCGCAGTCCGCCGCCGAGCTGGTGGCGGCACGGGCCGACGACCCCGGCGGCGGGGTCGTCTTCGAGGGCCGTCGTTGGACGTGGGCCGAGACGGTGGCCGCCATGGGCGAGTATGCCGAGTGGCTGGCCACCTACACCAACGGCCGCATCCCGCACGTGGGCGTCCTGCTCGACAACGTCCCCGAGTTCCTCTTCCTCCTGGGGGCCGGCTTCACCAACGGGTCGGCCACCGTGGGCCTCAACTCCACCCGTCGGGGACAGGAGCTGGCCGCCGACATCGCCCACACCGACTGCGCCGTGGTGGTGACCGACGAGGAGCACCGCCCGCTCCTCGATGGGCTCGAGCTCGGCGGCGTCCCCGTGGTCGACGTCGGCCCGGCGGCCCGTCGGGCCCTGCCCGCCGGGACCGTCGGCGGAACCTTCGCCCGAGGACCTCGGCCTCCTCCTGTTCACCGCCGGCTCCACCGGAGCCCCGAAGGCGGTGCGGGTGAGCCAGGGCCGCATCGCCCGCTCGGGAGCGTCCACCGCGTTCGGGCCGTCCGACGTCTTCTACTGCGCCATGCCCCTCTTCCACGGCAACGCCCTCTTCTCGAGCGTGTTCCCGGCCATGGGCACCGGCGGAACCGTCGTTCTTCGCCGCCGATTCTCGGCGTCGGCGACCATGCTCGAGATCCGGGCCACCGGCGCCACCTTCTTCGCCACCATCGGCCGGGCGCTCTCGTTCGTGCTCGCCACCCCGCCCGATCCCGCCGACCGCGACCACAAGCTCAAGGTGGTGCTCGCTCCAGAGTCGTCGGTGGCCGACATGGAGGCCTTCGAGCGCCGCTTCGGCGTCCCCGTCATCGCCGGCTATGGCTCCAGTGAGAACGCGGTGATCCTCGTGCCTAAGCCGGGGTTGCCTCGCGAGGCCCTGGGCGTTCCCCTCCGTGGCCTCGATGTGGCCGTGGTCGATGCTGATAGCGGCGAGGAACGTGAACGAGCCCGCTTCGACGGGGACGGCCGCATGGTCAATGCCGCCCAGGCCATCGGGGAGATCGTGGGGCGCACCGCCCTCGACCGCTTCGAGGGCTACTACAAGAACCCCGATGCCGAGGCTGCCCGGTCGCGCCATGGCTGGTACTGGACGGGCGACCTCGGCTACCGCGACGAGGAAGGCGTCTTCTACTTCGCCGGTCGCACCGTCGACTGGCTGCGGGTGGACGGCGAGAACTTCGCCGCCGCGCCGCTCGAGCGCCTCTTCGGCCGCTACGAGCAGGCGACCGGCGTGGCCGTGGTGGGCGTGCCCGACGAGCGTACGGTGGACGATCAAGTGATGGCCGTGATCGAGGTGGCCGACCCGCAACTCTTCGACCCGGTCGACTTCGGCGCCTTCCTCGACGCCCAGGCCGACCTCGGGACCAAGTGGTCACCCCGTTACGTGCGGGTGGTCCGCGCCCTGCCCGTGGGGGCCACCAACAAGGTCGACAAGCAGGCGTTACGGGCCACCGGCTGGCGAGTGGACGACCCGGTGTTCTGGTCGCCGGCCCGCGGCCAGCCGCTGCGCCGGCTCACCCCGGACGACGTGACCACCCTCGAGCGTTCCTTCGCCGAGCACCGTGGTGACCGATGAGTTCTATCTCCCGTTCCCGTCAGAGCAGGTAACCGCCCGAAAGGAGCATGAAGATGCCCAACATCACGCAGTTAGGACGGGTCCTCGTCCCCGTCGGAGACCAGGACGAGGCCATCGAGTTCTACACGAAGACGCTGGGTTGCTCGCTGTCCGCCGACGTCCCCTTCGGCGAGGGCTCTCGCTGGGTGGAGGTGACACCACCCCGGGGTGGTGCCGCCATCGCCCTCGTGCCACCACAGGGCGAGTTCAAGCCGGGACGGATGACCGGCATCTCGCTGGCGTCGACCGATCCCCGCGCCGACCATGGTGAGCTCAAGGGCAACGGTGTCGACGTCGATGCCGACATCATGGGTGGCGACGGCACCGTGCCCCTGCTGTTCTTCTTCCGCGACAACAGCGGGAACCAGCTCATGGTGGCCGAGGAGCGGCCGGGCGAGTAGGACCCAGGCCCCGGCTCCGGGCGTCCGGGACTCAGAGCACGACGACCGAGCGCAGCACCTCACCTCGCTCCATGCGGCCGAAGGCCTCCTCGACGTCGGAGAGCGCGATGGTCTCGGACACGAATCGGTCGAGGTCCAGGCGGCCCTGCTGGTAGAGGTCGACAAGCATGGGGAAGTCGCGGGCCGGGAGGCAGTCGCCGTACCAGCTGGGCGCCAGGCGGCCGCCCCGGCCGAAGAACTCGATCATGGGCAGGTCGATGCGCATGTCCGGGGTGGGCACGCCCACCTGGACGAGGGTGCCGGCCAGGTCACGGGCGAAGAAGGCCTGCTCCATGACTCTCGGGTTGCCCACCGCCTCGATGCAGACGTCGGCACCGTTGCCGTCGGTGAGCTCGCGGACGCGGTCGACGGGGTCCTCTGCCGAGGCGTCCACTGTGTGGGTGGCCCCGAACTGGCGGGCCAACTCGAGTTTGCGGGCGTCGAGGTCGATGGCGATGATCCGGGTGGCGCCGGCCAGGCGGCGCCGGCCACGGCGGCGCACCCCACCCCGCCGCAACCGAAGACGGCCACCGAGTCGCCGGAAGTGACCTCGCCGGTGAGCATGGCCGCTCCGAGTCCGGCCATGACCCCGCAACCGAGCAGCCCGACGGCTTCCGGCCGGGCCGTGGGATCGACCTTGGTGCACTGGCCCGACGCCACCAGTGTCTTCTCGGCGAAGGCCCCGATGCCGAGGGCGGGGCTGAGCGGGGTGCCGTCGGCAAGGGTCATGGGCTGCGTCGCGTTGTGGGTGTTGAAGCAGTACCAGGGCCGGCCACGGCGGCAGGCCCGGCACACGCCGCAGACCGCTCGCCAGTTGAGGACCACGAAGTCGCCGGCGGAGAGGTCGGTGACGTCGGGCCCGACTGCGTCCACCAATCCCGCCGCCTCGTGACCGAGGAGGAAGGGGAAGTCGTCGTTGATCCCGCCTTCGCGGTAGTGCAGGTCGGTGTGGCACACCCCGCAGGCCTGGATCCGGACCGTCGCCTCGCCCGGGCCCGGATCAGGGACCACGATGGTCGTGGTCGTGACCGGCTTGCCCTTGGCCGTGGCCACCACTCCCTGGACCTCAGCTGATGCCATAGCGTGGTTCCTCTCCGACGCGGGCCTGTCTTCGCTACCGTCGACAAAGACCCACCGGACGGTTCTCGGTCGGGCGGATGGACGCTGCGGCCCCGATCATAGGAACGAGGGCTTGTCCCCACCCCAGCTGACGTCCCGTTCAGGCCATCGAGGTCACGATCTCCTCGACGATGGCGGAAGTCGTATCTGGGTGGAGGAAGGCCAGCCGACCGACCGGCTTCCCCTCCCATGTGGTCGGCATGGCGAAGGCAACCTGGTCGGCGAGCAGTCGGGCCGACCATGCCTCATAGTCGGCCCACTCCCAACCCCGCCGCCGGAAGAGCACGACCGAGAGCTCGGGCCGGCGGATGAGCTCGAGGTACGGGGTGGCCTCCACCATGACGGCAGCGGTGGTGGCGATGGCCAGCACCGCTTCGATGGCGTCGCGATAGGCGTTCGTGCCGTGGACGGCCAGCGAGAACCAGAGGGGCAGGCCGCGAGCGCGCCGCGTCAGGTGGTAGGCGTAGTCGCTCGGGTTCCACTGCTCCGTCTCGTGGATCACGTCGAGGTAGGCGGCGTCCTGGGTGTGGACGGCCTTGGCCAGGTTGGGTTGCCGGTAGACGAGGCCGGCACAGTCGAACGGTGCGAAGAGCCACTTGTGCGGGTCGATGACGAGCGAGTCACAGAGCTCGATGCCGTCGAAGCGGTGGCGCGCCGACGGGGCGAAGAGGGCGGCCCCACCGTAGGCGCCGTCGACATGGAACCAGAGCGAACGCTCGCCGGCGACGGCGGCCACGCCGGCCAGGTCGTCGACGATGCCGGCGTTGGTGGTGCCGGCTGTGGCCACGACGGCGACGACGTCGTCAGCCCGGGGGTGCCCATCGAGCGCCCGGCGCAGGATGGCTCCAGTGAGCCGGTGGTCTTCGCAAGGGACGAGCAGCGCCTCGACGCCGAGCACTCGGAGGGCCTTGCCCACCGAGGAGTGCGCCTCCTCGCTGATCGCCACCAGCGGGCTGGCCGGGGCGGGGCCGCCCCGGCGGTGGGCCGCCGTGTCTCGGGCCACCATGAGGGCGGAAAGGTTCCCGGCCGAGCCCCCGGAGACGAAGCAGCCTCCGGCGCCGGCCGGAAGCCCCGCCACGTTGGCGAGGACGGCAAGGGCCTGGTTCTCGGCGGCCACGGCGCCGGCTGCCTCCATCCACGAGGTCGCCTGCAACGACGAGCAGGCCACCACCATGTCGAAGAGGAGGGCGGCCTTGGTCGGCGCCGCCGGGATGAAGGAGAGGAATCGGGGGCTGTCGCAGGAGACGACGGCGGTGGCCAGCTGGTGGTCGAAGATCTCCATGATGCGCTTGGGGTCGGACCCCTTGGCGTTGATCAGGCCGTCGAGGACGGCGTCGAGGGAGGCCGCCTGGGCCCCGCCGAAGTCGAGTGGAACGGGGTCGAGAGCGAGGCGCCAGCGGCAGTAGTCGAAGATGAGCTCGGTAAGCCTCTCGTCATACACGAACATCGGGTTCCCCATGGTCACCTCCGGGACCATGTTCTCAGATGACCCGGCCGGCGCCGCCGGACCGACGGACGGGTCTGCTCTGTTGGCGGGTCGGTCCGGGTCAGCAGGGCTCAACCCTTCGATAGCTCGTACATGCCCTTCTACTATGGGCCAGCCATCTCTGAGCCCAGCGTCGATGTAGGGACGGAACGTTGACCGACCTGAGGAACGCAACAGTCCTGTTCACCGACCTTGTCGGCTCCACCGAGCTCTCGACGTCCCTCTCGACCGACGCAGCCGACGAGCTGCGTCGCAGCCACTTTGCCGATCTCAGAGCGGCAATCGCCGAAACGGGTGGGACCGAGGTGAAGAGCTTGGGCGATGGGCTCATGGTCACCTTCAGCGGAACAACCTCTTCCTTGGCGTGCGCCGAGGTGATGCAGCAGTCGGTGGTTCGTCGCAACCGACGTGCCTCCATCCCCATTGCCATCCGGATCGGGATCTCGACGGGTGACGTGACCGAGGAAGATGGCGACTTCTTCGGTGAGCCGGTCATCGAGGCAGCGAGGCTGTGTGCGGTCGCGCAAGGCAACCAGACTCTCGCCGCGGACGTCGTGAAGTCACTCACGCGACGTTCAAGGTTTGGATTTGTGAATGAGCGCGAGCTCGAGCTCAAGGGACTACCCGATCCGATCGTCGCCTGGGAGGTGATGTGGAGGCCGGCAGAGGATGATCCTGCCGGGATGTCCCTTCCTCCTCAGCTCCCCCAAACCCCAGCAATCGGAGTCATTGGACGCGATCGTGAGATGGCTGCACTGAGCGAAGCGCTCAAGCGGGTGACGACCGGGGACGGGCCGGAGATCGTCCTCATCTCCGGCGAGGAAGGGATTGGAAAATCCACCATCACGTCGTCCCTGGCGCGCCGGGCACAGGCCGAGGGCGCGCTCGTCCTGTTCGGCCGGTGTGATGACGACTTGGTTGTGCCGTACCGACCCATTGTGGAGGCCCTGGGTCACTACCTGTCCGACGACGATCGCGCTCCATTGTCCGAGATGAGCGATGGCCACCTTTCGGCCCTGGGAAGGATGCTTCCCGACTTTCGAAAGCGGCACCCCGAGCTTCCGGAGGCGAATTCAAGCGACCCGGATGCAGAGCGATGGCTTCTCTACACCGCGGTCGTAGCCCTCCTCCAGAGCGCGAGCTCAACTACGCCGGTCGTGTTGTTACTCGAAGACCTTCATTGGGCCGATCGGCCCACTCTGCAGTTACTTCGTCATATCTGCGCTGGCATCACTGCCCGGATGCTCGTGGTCGGCACCTATCGAGACAAGGAATTGTCGGCCGCCCATCCACTCACTGACACGCTGGCGGCGCTCGTTCGTGAACGGTCGGTGACCCGGTTGGCCCTCACTGGACTCGAGGACCACGAAGTGGCCCTCTTCTTCGAGGCGGCTGCCGGGCATGAAATGGACGAAGTAGGCATGAACCTTGCCCACGCCGTGTATCAAGAGACAAACGGCAATCCCTTCTTCGTGACCGAGGTCCTCCGGCACCTTGCAGAAACACGTGCCATCGTTCAAGACGACTCCGGTCGATGGCTGCCCGCCGAAGATCTGGCCAAGCTGGGCCTTCCCGAAAGCGTGAGGAATGTTATCGACGCCAGAGCGGCGCGACTTGGTGACGATGCTGTCCGGATTCTGACAGTGGCGTCGGTGCTCGGACAGGAATTCGACGTCGCCGTTCTCGCTGATGTCCTCGGGTCCGACGAGGAGGTCGTTCTCGATGTGCTCGAGGCAGCAGCTTCGGCAGCGCTCACTGCCGAAGTCAAGGACGGCCCCGGGCGCTTCCGCTTCGCTCACGCACTCGTTCAACACACGCTGTATGACAACGTGGGGGTCACCCGTGCTGCACGCCTCCACCGCTCGGCGGCAGAGGCCCTCGAGTCGTGGCTCGGTGATGATCCGGGAAATCGCGCCGGGGAGCTTTGCCGCCACTGGCTCTTGGCCGGCCCGCCAGCCGAATCGGAGAAAGCTGCTCGATACGCACGCCTCGCCGGCGCCAATGCGCTCGAGACCCTTGCTCCCGCCGAAGCGGTGAAGTGGTTCGACCAGGCGATTGCCATCCTGGGTCGAGGATCCGACGAAGGGGAACGAGCTGGGTGTCTCGCCGGCCTCGGTGAAGCACAACGGCAGCTCGGCGATGGAACGTACCGCGAGACATTGCTCGAGGCCGCCTCCGTGGCTCGAGTCACCGGTGATGTGGACGTCCTGGTGCAAGCAGCTCTTGCCAACAACCGCGGCGTTCCGAGCGCCGGCGGACTCGTGGACCACGAGCGAGTGAACGTGTTGCGGGATGCCCTTGATGCCCTTGGGCCAAGTGAATCCAAGGCTCGGGCTCGACTGTTGGCCCTCAAAGCGCTGGAACTCACCTTTGATGCCGATTATGAGAGCCGTCGATCTTGGACGGACGAAGCGCTGACGATCGCACGGCGCACGGGGGATGCAGCGACCATCCTTGATGTCCTCCTACGACGCGCGGTGGCGATCTCAGTACCCGACACGACTGACGAGTTACTGGTCGAAGCTGTGGAAGCCGTAGCGATTGCCGATCAGCAGAATGATCCGGTAGGGAAGTTCTGGGCGATCCTGTTTCGAACGGCGTTTCAGATGCAACTCGGTGACGCCAGCGAGCTCGACCGTGCTCACGAGGACTGCTCCCGGCTCTCTTCCTCCGTTGGTCAGCCGATTCTCCATTGGTATTTGACCGCACGTCTCAGCCTCGCCGCCCTCCTCTTCGGTAACGTTGTCCAAGCCGAGGCTCTCGCCAACGAAGCTCTGCACATCGGTACCGATACCGGGCAGCCCGACGTGTTGTCTCACTATGCCGGACAGTTGATGATGGTGCGGTGGCAACAGGGACGTGTTGGCGAGGTCGCCGATTTCATGATCCAGGTCGCCTCCGAGAATCCAAGTCTCACAGTGGCACGTACGGCAGCGGCTCATGCCCTGGTCGAGTCGGGAAGGGAGAGCGAAGCTGCGCCGATGCTCGCGGCCGAGATGGCCCTGGGGCTGCCTGGTCACGAGGACCTTCTTTTGCCTTCGTATCTCTATGGGTGGGCCAATGTGGCCTACCGACTGGGTGACCGCCAGGCGGCCGAGGTTCTCTATCCTCGTCTGCTGCCGTGGAGGCGCTTGCTCGTATTCACTGCCGCCACTCTCAATGAGGCTCTGGCTCTCAGTGTGGCAACGCTGGCGTCGGTGCTTCGTCGCTTCGACGATGCAGAAGCCCACTTTGTCCAGGCACTCCAGATCCACGAGCGGCTCGGTGCGCCCTTCTTCGTAGCGAGAACTCATTTGGAATGGAGCCGGATGCTCTTGCAACGACGCTCCCCCGGAGATGTGACGCATGCCGAGCGGATGCTTCGGACGGCTTTGGACAATGCTCGAGCACATGGTTACGCGGGGATCGAGGAGAGCGTCACCACCGAACTTTCGACCATGTCCTGACCGGACGCGGTCCCAGATCTCACGACGTGAAGCTGACAGCTCCGTCGAAGTCCCTAAGTGAGCGAGTCAGCCGTCGCGGGCGGACTCGTTCCGGCTCGTTTGTCACCTGGCCCCGGCCGGCTCCTGCTCGGGCCGGTGGACGGAGACGGCGTAGTCACCGCCGCGGAATAGGTTCCGGGACCAGGTAGCCCACCGTTCGACGCAGGTGAGGCCGGCCCGCCGACAGTGCTCGTCGTACTCGTCGAGGCCGTAGCCCCGGTCGAGCTGGAAGCCGCTCACCAACGACCCACCCGACGCCAGGTGCCGGGCGCACCCGGCCACCAATTGGTCGCGGTTGGAGGCCGGGGTGAACAGGGGGACGTTGCCAGCCATCACCACGACGTCGAAGGTGCGGCCGAGGGACAGGCCGGCCATGTCTTCGAGATACCAGGTGAGGTCGGGAGCGAGCTGGCGGGCGGTGGCGATCATCGACGGGTCCGGGTCGACGCCCACGACTCCGACTCCGCGGCGGGCGAGCTCGCGTGCCACCCGCCCGGTGCCGCAGCCGGCGTCGAGGACCGAGGCGGGCCCGAGTCCGGCCACGAAGTCCGCCTCGCCGTGCACGTCAGCGCCCGTTGCGGCCAGCTCGTCGAAGCGCTGCTGGTAGCGGTCGCCCGACCAGTCGCGTTGTCCCTCGCCCGCACCCCTCATGGCGTCGCCGCTCATCAGGCCGACGGGAACAGCGAGAGTTGCGGAACTTCGACGCCGGCGAGCACCTCGTAGCCGGGCAGCTGTGACATGGGGGTGTCGAGGTAGACCTTGGCCTCCGGCGGCTGGGCAAAGCGGCCGTGGCTCCACCGGACCTCGACGTGACCCTCCACCGATCCTTCGGCGCCGTCGGACCGACGGCGGTAGGCGGCTGACCAGTCGACACGGGGCTGGCCGGCTTCGGCTGGGGAGACGGCAAAGCCGGTCAGCTCGAACCGCCGGCGCCAATCCCAGGGGTCGGCGATACGGAAGCGGGCCGGCCGATCGCTGCGACGGTCGTGGCCGAGCACGAAGTAGGGGGCGCTCCCGATGCGCAGCAGCCGCCACAGCATGGTCTCGGACGCGGTGCCGGTGGTGTCCAGGTGGTGCCGCCAACGGTCGGCTGACACTCGCGCCACCTGGCGACACAGGCGGCGGTAGGCGTCCTGGGAGGCGGCGTCGGGATAGGAACGGCCGGTTACCGCACGTTGCAACGACTGCAGCTGCTCCCGGGTGCAGACCGCGGGACGATCGGGCATGCCCTCGAGCTCGGTGGCTGACACACACGACCGGTAGAGGTCGATGAGCTCGTCCGGTGCGGTCGCCTCGTACCAGTCGGTCCGGTCCCAGCGGCCGGTGGGTGAGAGCAGGCCCTCGAAGAGGCGGCCGGGGGAAGCGTTGGCCAGGATGTCCGACTCGTACTTGCAGCTGACCAGGTACACGTGGTCGATACGCAGGTCGATGGGGGCGACCTCGTCCCCGGGCGGACGTCGGCCCCCCGTCCACTCGATGCCGAGGGGGGCTCGGCCGCGCAGGGCGTCGGGTGCCTCGAGGAACGCACGTCCGTTGGCGAAGGCGCGGCTCATCTCGACGGAAAGGTGCCTAGTGCGGCAGATCGCATCGAGGTGCGACCAGGCTTCCTCCTCGATGTGCAGCTCCTGTGGGCGGGCGGCCACCGCGGTCCGCGGGTCCGGGAAGGGCAGCATGCCGAGGGCAGTGCCCAGCTCGGTCACCGTCGTCCGGTCATCGGGCACCCGCGTTCACCTCCGTTCGCATCAGATGCCGACCGGCCGTGGCTCTCCTGTCGCCGTCCCCGTCTCACAAGGGGTGTCGGCCGCGCTCAGGATTCGGGGGCCGGGTTGGTGGCGGGTCGCCGGCCGTGGGCGTGGCCGGCGAGCCGTTTGGCAGTCCACCGGGTTGCCGAGCTCGATCACGTCCCGCACCGGGCCTTCGTCGTCCGCTCCCATCGCCGCGGCGATGGCCCGGGCCGGAGGCGAACCGGGAGGCGGCGTATCGGTGGTCATGAGGACGAGTGGGCCCACGCCGGTGTGCCCTCGACGGCGGGCTTCGCGGATCACCGCCGCTTTGCCCAGCGCCCGCCACGTCACTTCGGGGCGGCGGAGGCCGGGACGGGTCGCCGAGAACGCGCCGCACAAATCGAAGAGCCACCAGGCGCCGCCCGAGTCACGGGCCCGGAAGCCGACACTCGAGCCCGAGGTCCCGGAAGGCCACGTTTGTCTCGATCTCGCCGAAACCGGACTGTCCGGAGCAGCGACTCGGCCACTTCGCTGGCTTTGGCGCCGCCAGTTCGGAGCCCGGCAGCGTCGGGCTCCTTCAGCGGGTCTTCATGCCTTTCTTCCGGTCGCTTCGAACGAGTCGGCGAAGCGACGCCCGGTCCGACCTCCGGCTGGTGGGTGAGCCGCTCCCGCTCGTCGGCGACGCGCGCCCTGGCCCGGACCACGTAGCCCTCGTCGGTGTCGAAGCCCACGAAGTGCCGACCGGTGCGGAGGGCGGCGACCGCCGTCGACCCCGATCCCATGAACGGGTCGTAGACGAGGTCGTCGCCGTAGGTGTAGAGCTCGATGAGCCGGCGGGGCAGCTCCACCGGGAAAGGGGCAGGGTGGCCCACCCGGCTGGCCGACTCGGCCGGGATGTCCCACAGGTCGAGGGTGGCGTCCACGAACTCGTCCTTCGTGACCGTGGCCACCGACGGCCGGCCGGCCTGGCGCCGTTCGGTCGGCCGAGAGGGCGCGGTCGAAGCGTCCCTTGGAAGCAACCACCACCCGTTCGGTGATGTCGCGCAGGACGGGGTTGGCCGGGCGCTGGTAGGTGCCCCAGGCGCAGGAGCCACCGGCGGCGTGCCCCTTCTGCCAGATGATCTCCCCGCGCATGAGGAAGCCCGAGCCGTTCAAGGATGTCGATCACGTCGCGGGAGAGCGATCGGTAGGGCTTGCGCCCCAGGTTGGCGACATTGACAGCGATGCGCCCGCCGGGCTCGAGCTTGTCGAAGCAGCTGCCGAACACCTCGTGCAGCATCCCGAGGTAAGCGGCGTAGTCGGCCGGCACGTGTCCCACGCCGAGGACGGCCTCGTACTCCTTGCCGGCGAAGTACGGCGGGCGAGGTGACCACCAGGGCCACCGATCCGTCGGCGATGCGGCCGTCGCGGTCCGGGTAGCGGGCGTCACCGACCCAGATCTCGTCGACCGTCAGCCGGTGGGGTGACCCGAGAGTCGTCGGAGAGCCGCGGTGGAGTGAAGCGGGCGTAGAACGTCGACGCGTCGTGGGCCTCGCGACGGCCGACGCCGAAGGCCGAGGTGGAGGTGGGGCGCCGCCGGGGCGGCCGGACCGGTCCGACGCTGCTCACTGCGGTGCCGGCCGGAGCCTGCGGACGGGAGAGGAGATGCTCGGGCACGCCAGGCCGGATCATAGGGAGAGGCCGCGACAGCGGCCGGACGCCGGTGGCCGTCCATGGTCGTCGAGGCTACCGGCGTGCGCCCGACGCCGAGAGGGATGTGGACCACGGGAGGCGGACCACGGGACGTGCCAACGGCCACGGCCACAAACAGATGGCTCATGACGCGTCGAGGCGCTCGCTCACCGTCTCGCCTGCCATGACGCAGTGGCCCAGCGACGGGCAGCTCACCGCGGCCACCGGCTGTGAGACGGCGACGGAGTCGGCGCGCTTCCAGACGTTTGGCACCGTTGCCGGTGAGCACGACGAGGCCGGCTTCGGGGGTGGCGGCGAGCGAGGTGCCGACCACCACGCACGAGCCGGCCACCGGGCACGACACGTCGGTGAAGGCGGCCGCCGTCGCCGGCACCCGCTCCGGGGTCCATGTCGATCCACCGTCGTGGTGGTGATGATGACGCCGTGGCCGGTTCGGGCACCGTTGAGCGTCGTCGCCGTCGTCCCGACCACCGTGCATTCGAAGCCCGGTACCCCGGGCAAGGTCGTGTCGTGGTCGTCGCCGGCACGGTGGACGTCGTGGTGGCGGCCGCCGGCGCCCCCGCGGGCGCCCCCGCCGGTGTCGTGGCCGGCGTCGACGAGCTCGAGGAGAACGGGAGAGATCCGCTTGAAGCCGGGCCGGAGGCACAGTCGATGCCACCCAGCGAGCCCGTGCCGAAGGGGACCGACTCCTGCGTCCAGTTCGCACCGAAATCGGTGGTGTAGGAGACGGTGCCGATCACATGGTCGACGTCGACCGGTCGCTCGTCGGTCACCCAGCAGTCATGGTCGTCAGCACAGGACACTGCCGGTGGCACCGGTGATCCCGGCCGGCAGGGTGCCGACCGTTTGCCACGGCGCGTCAGGCCCGGTGGTGACCACCGCCACGGCGCCCGCCGCCCCGGTGGCGATGGCCAGGCAGCGTCCGTTCGGAAGGCAGGTCACTACGGTGACGTCAGTGGTGCCGGAGATGGGCGGTTGTGCTGACCACGTCCGTCCGCCGTCGGTGGTCGCGACGATCAGGCCGAGCGTGCCGAGGGCTGGCGCCCGTCTGGCCGACGGCGACGCAGTCGGACGCGGTGCGGCATGAGATCGCCGACAGGTAGCCGACCGACTCCCGGGATGGCGTCCGGCGTCCACGACGCGCCCCCGTTGCGGCTGGCCACGATGGCGGCGCCGTTGGGCGCCCCGTCAGCCCCCACCGTCAGCCCCGTCGCCCAGCATCTGGAGACCGTCGGACAGCTGACATCGGTGAGCGAGTTGACCGGGATGGGCAGGTCGATCGAAGTGAAGACCCCAGTCCACGGCGTGCCCACCGCCACGGTCCCCGCCGCCGAGCCGGCATCGTGCGCCGTACCAGACGTGCATCCGGCGGCCAACACGACGATGGCGATGGCCGGGGAGATGCCAAGGATCCACCGCCTGCCCGGCCGTTCATGATCAGGCCACCGGGTGTGGCCGCACCGCCCCGCCAGTCACCGGATGCCTACCTGGTCAGCGGACCTTGATGACCACGGTGTGGAGTGCCTTGTCGTGGAACCCCTGACGCCGGCGTCCCACAGCGGGGAGAAGGCGGCCACCAACGTGTACAAGGAGGCGACGATTCCGAGGATCGGCACCCAGCCGATGATGATGCCGGGGGCGAGGGCCAGGATGCGGAGTCCGGCTCGCTGGGTGCCGAGCGGTCCACCCGAGGCCTCGTCTCGGACGGTGATGCCGAGCGCCATCTGACCGACCGTCTGACCCCGCTCGCTCCCGTTCAACAACGCGAAGTACCCGAGGTCGATGACGGTGAAGATGATGTCCAGGATGATGGCGCCGGCGACGAAGCTCCCCGTCGTGACGAGTGAGTTTCGGCGGTCGGCGGCGGAGAGGACGATCGCAGCGATGATGATCTTGGGGATGGCGAGGAGGATCCCGTCGATGATGATGGCCACGAGCCGTTGCCACCAGTCGGCGAGGGGTCGTCCCTGGCTGTCGGTTGGCACGGCCGGCATGCCGTAGGCGTACGGCTCACCGGGCTGTCCCTGTTGGCTGTAGGGGGGCGCACCTCCCGGGGGCGGTGGGGCGCCGTAGGACGGTGAGGCTGCTCCGGGTGGGGGTGGAGCTGCTCCGGGTGGGGGTGGAGCTGCTCCGGGTGGGGGCGGGGCTGCTCCGGGCGGGGGCGGGGCCGCGGGCGGTGGAGGAGGTGCCGGCGGTGGTGGCGGGGCCGGCCCCTCGACCTGGTCGCTGTCGCCGTTCGGCGGGGTCGTCTCGCTCACTGGTCGTGCCGCTCGCCGTTGGGCCGACCGACACTGGCGCCGCAGCGTGGAGACGGATGAAAGCCATGATCAGCCACGATCTTGTCACGGCAGGGCGGGCGGGGCCCGGATGACGGGGCCGCGGCAGCGTGACGGCGTGGGGCCTGCCCGAGGCCCTCGCCGTCTACCGTGGCTGGGTGACTCCCCGAGGGATCCCGGTGACCCGGGTGACCCCGGTGACCCCGGTGACCCCGGTACTCCTCACCCAGGGCCGTCGACGAGCGTCCCCGACACAGGCCCCATCCACGTGAACATCGTCGACCTGGTGGTCATCGTGTTGGTGCTCCTCTCGGCCATCCACGGCCTCCGGCTCGGAGCCATCGTGCAGGTCCTCTCCTACGGGGGCTTCATCGTCGGCCTCTTCCTGGGCGCCCTGCTGGCGTCGTTCACCGTGCGCTGGGCGCACGATCAGACCGCCCGCACCCTCGTCTCCCTCGTCACCATGCTCGGCGTCGCTGTGCTGGTGGCCACGGCCGGCCGGGTGATCGGGACCGTCGCCTTCCGCCGGGTCCACCGGGGCGTCTTCGGGCCGGTCGACTCCGCCCTCGGGGTGGTGGTGGCGGTCGTCGGCCACCCTGCTCGCCGCCTGGCTCGTGGCCAACACCCTGGTCAACAGCTCGTCGTTGGCCCTCAACTCCGCCATCTCCCAGTCGACGATCCTCCGGTCGGTCGACTCGGTGCTGCCCGCACCGCCTTCGGTCTTCTCCCGGGTGCAGGGCTTCCTCTCGGCCGAGGGCTTCCCCCCGGTCTTCGCCCAGCTGGCTCCGGCGTCGGCCGGCCCGGTCTCCCTGCCCGGCAACGCCCAGCTCCAGGCGGCCGTCAACCGGGCCGGAGCGTCGACCGTCAAGATCGTCGGCGTGGGCTGCGGTCAGATCCAAGAGGGTTCCGGGTTCGTGGTCGCGCCCGGCGAGGTGGTGACCAACGCCCACGTGGTCGCCGGCATCCCCCGACCCGCAGGTGGAGGACAGCGCCGGTCTGCACCCGACCACGGTCGTGTTCTTCGACCCGTCGTTCGACCTCGCCGTCCTGCGGGTCGGCGGCGCTCACGGAGCCGCCGCTCACCCTCGATCCCACCGACGTCGGCCGGGGCACGCAGGCGGCCGTGCTCGGCTATCCCGGTGGTGGCCCCTTCACCGCCGACCCCGCCGGGGTGATGGCCCAGTTCGAGGCCGAGGGCCGCGACATCTACGGCCAGGGGCTCACCGTTCGCAGCGTGTACGAGATCCAGGCCCTCGTGCGGCCGGGCAACTCCGGCGGCCCCCTGGTCGAACCGGACGGGGAAGTGATCGGAGTCGTCTTCTCCCGGTCGACCACCAACGCCAACGTCGGGTACGCGCTGGCCTCGCCCGGGGTGCTGTCGCGGGTGCAATCGGTCGCCGGCTCGGACCGGGCCACGGGGACCGGGCCGTGCGTTGCCGACTGAAGCGCGAAGCCCTGACCGCCTATCCCGTCCGTCCCGAGACGACGGGATGCGGCCGACCCGAGTCGGCTCGGCCGTCCGGCGGCGACTAGACAGGGCCCATGGCGCTCCCCATCGAGGACTACGGCATCATCGGCGACCTGCACACGGCGGCCCTCGTGGGGCGCGACGGCTCCATCGACTGGCTGTGCCTTCCCCGGTTCGACTCCGGCGCCTGCTTCGCCAAGCTCCTCGGTGACGAGAGCAACGGCTGCTGGAAGATCGCCCCCAAAGGCGCGGCCACGGGCCACCCACCGGCACTACCGGGGCGACACCCTCGTCCTCGAGACGGAGTTCGTGACCGACGAGGGCACGGTGCGGGTCGTCGACTGCATGCCCATCCGCCAGCAGCACCCCGAGGTCATCCGCCTGGTCGAGGGCGTGCTCGGCAAGGTGACCATGGAGATGGAGCTCACCATCCGCTTCGACTACGGCCAGGTCGTGCCCTGGGTCCGCCGGATGGACGGGACCCTCACCGCCATCGCCGGTCCCGACGCCATCTCGCTGTTCACGCCGGTCGATGTCACGGGCCGCGACCTGTCCATCGGTGGCCGAGTTCACGGTGTCGGAAGGGCAACGGATCCAGTTCTCGCTGAGCTGGTACCCGGCCAACGAGGATCCGCCCCGGCCGGTCGACGCCACCTACGCCGTGCGCGACACGGAGCTGTGGTGGGCCGACTGGTCGGCCCAGTGCACCTACAGCGGCGAGTACCGCGAGGCTGTGCTCCGCTCGCTCATCACCCTCAAGGCGCTCACCTACGCGCCCACCGGCGGCATCGTGGCCGCGGCCACGACGTCCCTGCCCGAGACCCTCGGCGGCGACGCGCAACTGGGACTACCGCTTCTGCTGGCTCCGCGACGCCACCCTCACCCTCGAGTCGCTCATGCGCGGCGGCTACTACGAGGAGGCCATGGAATGGCGCAACTGGCTGCTCCGGGCCTCGGCCGGCGATCCCTCCCAGATCCAGATCATGTACGGGGCGGGGGGCGAGCGCCGGCTGGACGAGTGGGAGGTCGACTGGCTGCCCGGCTACGAGCGGTCGGCACCGGTGCGCATCGGCAATGCCGCCGCCGGCCAGTTCCAGCTCGACGTCTACGGCGAGGTCATGTCGGCGCTGTACGAGTCATGCCACCCGGCCAACACGGCCGACGAGTCGGCCTGGTCGTTCCAGACCTCGCTCATGGAGTTCCTCGAGACCGGTTGGCGGGAGCCGGACGACGGGATCTGGGAGGTCCGCGGCCCGCGTCGTCACTTCACCCATTCGAAGGTCATGGCCTGGGTGGCCATGGACCGGGCCATCCGGTCCATCGAGGAGTACCACCTCGAAGGGCCCCTCGACCGCTGGCGACAGATCCGCGAGCGAGATCCACGACCAGGTCTGCGACGAGGGGTTCAACGCCAACAAGGGCTCGTTCACCCAGTACTACGGCTCCGACAACCTCGACGCCAGCCTGCTCATGATCCCGCTCATGGGCTTCCTGCCGGCCCACGACCCACGGGTCCGTGGCACCATCGAGGCCATCGAGCGCGAGCTCGTCCAAGGCGGGTTCGTGCTGCGGTACAACACGGACGAGACGGCGCACGTCGACGGCCTTGCCGGGCGGGAGGGCGCATTCCTGGCCTGCTCGTTCTGGCTGGCCGACTGCCTGTCGATGCTGGGCCGGCACCGTGACGCACGCCAGCTGCTCGACCGGCTGATCGGCCTGCGCAACGACCTCGGCCTTCTCTCCGAGGAATACGACCCGGTCGCCGGCCGCCTGGTCGGCAACTTCCCGCAGGCCTTCTCGCACGTGTCCCTGGTCAACTCGGCGTCGAAGATCGGCGGTCAGGAGAAGCCGACCGCCGACCACATGGTGCTCGGGCTGGCCGGCCAGAACTTCCGGCGCCAGCGGCCTTCCATCAGGGCGCGCCACCTCTCGAACGAGGCCGCCCGCTCCATGTTCACCCGGCTCGTCGAGCACCGGGACCGGACCAAGGATGACGACGTGGCCCATGCCCTTCGTCGGGCGGTGGCGGCATCGGGCACCACGAGCCAGCAGGCGGCCGCTGCTGCCGGGTCCGACGCGCAGAAGGCAGCCGGGTCGGGGGCCAGGAAAGCAGCCGCCAAGCGGTTGGTCTCGGGCGGCAGCTCGAAGAAGGCCGGCAGCTCGACGAAGGTGGCGAAGGCGGCGAAGGCGGCGAAGGTGGCGAAGGTGGCGAAGTGGCGAAGGTGGCGAAGGTGGCGAAGGTGGCGAAGGTGGCGAAGGTGGCGAAGGTGGCGAAGGTGGCGAAGGTGGCGAAGGTGGCGAAGGTGGCGAAGGTGGCGAAGGTGGCGAAGGTGGCGAAGGTGGCGAAGGTGGCGAAGGTACCAGCCGCCGGCAAGCCAGCAAAGAAGGCGGCGATAAAGGCGGTGAAGAACCGCAGCGCTGACCGGGCGGCCGGGACGGCGAGGGACAAGAAGGCGGCCAAGGCCAAGGTCAAGACCAACTCCACTCGGACATCGTCCGGCACCGCCTCGAAGAGCTCAGACGGGCGGGTGCCGGCTCGCAGCCTTGCCGGCGGTGGTCGCCGGCCATCCGGCAGCCGCGCATGAATCGAAGTGGCGAGACCGGGGCGGCGTCCGAGCGAGGTCCCGGTACCCATGAGATACCGGCCCCCTCGCCCCGCACGCACCGTCGCGGTGGGAGCAATGTCGCCGACGGCGTCCTCGAGATCGACACCCTGCTCGGCGGCTGGGAGCAGGTAACGGCCGGATACCTGCTCGACGGTGACGCCCCGGTGCTCATCGAGACGGGCAGCCAGAGCTCGGTGCCGGTCCTCCTCGACGAGCTGGCCGCCCTCGGCGTGGGAGCGGACGAGCTGGCCGGCGTCGTCGTCACCCACATCCATCTCGACCACGCCGGTGGGGTGGGCGACGTCGCCCGGGCTTTCCCCGCCGCCACCGTCTACGTGCATGCCAAAGGGGCCCGCCACCTGGCCGACCCGACCCGCCTTGTCGAGTCGGCCGCCCGCGTCTATGGGCCGCTACTCGACTCCCTCTATGGCCGCCTCGATCCGACGCCGCCCGACCGCATCCACGTGCTCGACGACGGCGAGGAGATCCGACTGTCTGCTGACCGAGTCGCTCGTGGCCGTCGACTCTCCGGGACACGCCAAGCATCACCTCGGGCTGCACGACTCGCGGAGTGGCGTGCTCTTCGCCGGCGACGCCGTGGGCGTGAAGCTGCCCGACGCCGGTGTTCTCCGGCCGTCGACGCCGCCCCCCGAGTTCGACCTCGACCAGGCGCTGCACTCGCTGGAACGGTTCGCCGCCCGGCGGCCGACAGCGCTGGCCCTGGCCCACTACGGCGTCATCCCCGAACCGGCCGGCCTGCTGGCCGAGGCCACCGAGACGCTGCGCCGGTGGGCCGAGGTGGCGGAAACCGCCTTCCGTCAGGGAGAGGACATCGCCGCCGCCCTGGCTACCGCCTTCGCCGGCGACCTCGAGGGGGTGCCCGAGGAGCACAAGGAGAAGCTCGAGGTCATGAACGGCGTGCATTCAAACGCCGCCGGTCTCCACCGGTGGCTCGCCACCCGCCAGTCGGGGGCTCGACTCAGTCCTCGACCGGGTAGACGTCGCGGGCGTAGTCGTCCACCTTCTCGACGGGCAGCCGCAGTCGGAGCGCGACGAAGTAGACGATGAGGCTCCACGCCGCCACCACGACCAGGTCCCAGTAGAAGGGGATGACGTCGCGGCCGCCCACGAATTGCCCGAGATAGGAGATCAGGGCCATGCCGGCCAGGTAGGGCCAGAGCCAGATGGCCGCCGTCCAGTCCATGGGCGGCTTGATCGGGTTGGCGCCGGTCAGGCGTGAGATGCCCATGAGCACGTAGCCGAGGATCACGGCCACGTACAGCTTCCAGTCGACCTCCCACCCGCTCCAGTAGATGATCCAGTTGGCCGCGATGAAGGACGACCGGCGCCCAGAACCGGGCCGCCCGCAGCCGGAAGGGCCGGAACAGGTCGGGCTTCTGGTGGCGCAGGGCGCCGAGGGCCAGCGGCGCCCCGGCGTACATGAGCACGGTGGCCGAGGTGATGAACCCGACCAGGCTCTGCCACCCTGGGAAGGGCAGGAAGAGGAGGAGGCCCACGAGGAAGGCGAACACCAGGCCGTAGATCGGCACCTGCTTCTTGGTCGTCTTCTCGAAGAAGGCGGGCACGTGCCCGTTCTTGCTCATCCCGTAGGTGAGCCGGCTGGTGGTGGTGGTGTAGACGAGACCGGTCCCGACGGGGGCGATGATGGCGTCGGCGTAGAGGATGTAGGCCAGCCAGGCGAGTCCCAGTCCCTTGGCCAGTCCGGCGAAGGGGCCGTAGATGCCGGCGAAGCTCACGTCGTGCCAGCCGTGCGCGCAGGGCACCGTGGGGCAGGGCGCCGATGAACACGATCTGCAGCATCAGGTAGATGACGGCGCCGATGATCATGGAGCCGATGACCGCCCTCGGGATGTCCCGTTGCGGGTTGCGGCTCTCGCCCCCCAGCTGCACCGCCTGTTCGAAGCCGACCAGCGAGAACACCGCGCCGCCCAGGCTCACCGCCTCGAGCACGCCGCGCGGCCCGTAGGGGGCGAACCCGTGGCTCGTGAAGTTGCCCGTGTCGAAGTGGGTGAAGGCCAGCACGAGGATGGTGAGGGTCGGGATCGCCACCTTCCAGGTGGTGATGGCGTTATTGGCCTGCAGGAGGCGACGGATCCCGTAGAGGTTGAGCAGCGTGAAGAGCGCCATGAGCCCGACGGCGACGAGGTAGCCCCAACCGGTGAGCAGCACCGTCGTACCCACCTTGTGGGTGAGGCCGTGCACGTAGTTGGACGAGTACTGGATGGCCGCCTCGACCTCGATGGGCGCGGTGCCGGCTGCCTGAAGCCAGCTGAACCAGCCGAACGACGCCCCGGCCAGGTTGCCGAACGCGTAATGGGGGAACCGGGCCGTGCCGCCGGTGACGGGGAACAGGCCTCCGAGCTCGGCGTGGACCAGCGCCAGCAGGATGACCGCCACCGACCCGATGAGCCAGGCGATGGTGGCCGCAGGGCCGCCGATGGTCGAGACGAAAAGGGCGCCGAACAGCCAGCCGGAGCCGATGATCGACCCCTCGGAGGTGAACAGGAGGCCGAGGAAGCCGGCGTCCCGCTTGAGCCCATCGGAGACGACCTCGCCGCCTTGCGGCGCGCCCGGAGGGGGCGAACTCGCTACGACCCTTTGTGCCACCGATCCTCCCGAACCTTCGATGGCGGTGGCGCGCGCCGCATGGGCTGCCGCACGCTGGTGGCTCCCCTACGTCGAGACGTCCCACCGTGCCGTCCCGCTCGGCCGGAGCATAGAGCACTCATTCGCTGCTTAGGGGGTTAGCTTGATCGACGCCGTGTGCCGGCGGGATCGACGGTTGCGCGACGAACGGCCACGGGAGTGCCCATCGTGAACATCTCCATCGTCTCCGGGTGGCTACCGGTCGTCGGTCAGGTGCTGGCCGTCGCCACCCTCGTTGCCGCGCTGTACTGGCGGGTGCGCCGAAGGGGAACCGACAAATGGCGAGTTCGACTTCGGCGGCGGCAGTTGCTCCTCGGCGTCTCCATCTCCGCGGTGGCGACCGTCGCCATCGCGTTGATCCTCGAGCTCGGCTCGCTCGTGCCCGACGACTTCCCGCCGGTGGCCTACGCCTGGGGCTTCGGCTTCCTCGTCGCCACCTGGCTGCTCGTCACCGGGTGGTCCGAGGCGCATCGGGCCCGCCGCGTCTTCGTGATCGTGGCCGTGCTCCTGGTGGCGGCGGCCACCCTGGGCACGGTGAACGCCCGGGCCGAATCGTTCCCCACCATCGGCCGCCTGCTCGCCGACGACCCCGAGCACGTCGTCGACATCCCGCAGCTCCAGCAGATGCGGGCGGAGGTCGCCCGGACCGGCCAGCTCCCGGCGCAGGGCGTCGTCATCGCGGCCACTATCCCGCCCACCTCGTCACAGTTCGACACCCGGCTGGCCTACGTCTACCTGCCACCGGCTTGGTTCGCCAAGGTGACACCGAACCTGCCCACCCTCGTGCTCCTGCCCGGTGAGCCGGGCAGCGCTGCCGACTGGTCGAGCGACGGGGACGCCGACGGCACCGCCGACGCGTTCGCCACCGCCCACCACGGGGTGGCGCCCATCATCGTGATGCCCGATCCCAACGGGGTGAAGACGATCGACTCGGAGTGCGTGAACTCACAGTTCGGCAAGGCCGAGACCTACCTCGTCCAGGACGTCCCGGCCTTCGTGCGCCAACGGTTCAATGCGTCGCGGGCGCCCGGCTCGCTGGCCGTGGCCGGACTCTCGGCCGGCGGGACCTGTTCGGTCATGCTGGCCCTCACCAATCCGAAGGTGTACCCGACGTTCGCCAGCTTCTCGGGGTTCGCCTCCCCGCAGTACCAGGAGACCTCGGAGGCCGACACCATCGACATCCTCTTCGGCGGTTCTCGCCAGGATTTCGACGCCCACGATCCGTCCCAGCTGCTCATGACCAACCACTACAACGGGTTGGCCGGATGGTTCGAGGTCGGGAACCAGGACACGGAGCCGCTCGAAGCGGCCCACGACCTCCAGCCCGCCGCCTTCAAGGTGGGTATCGCCACCTGCATCCTCGTCCGGTCCGGCGGCCACGACTTCGACCTGTGGACGCAGGCTCTCAAGGACGCGTTCCCCTGACTTTCGTGGCGGCTCGGGCTCATCCCGCAACCAGCCACCGAGCCGGCAAAATGCAAGTCGCCGTGACCCAGCCCGCGGCTGCAGTGGTCCACGACAAAGGTGAGGCCGGCGATGTTCACCACGCCCGAACGTCGCCTGCGAGCATGGGAACGTGCCACGCCCGGCGGGATACGCCCGGACCGACAACCACCGCCAGCACCGCCTGCTGACGGTCGCCCACCCCAAATGACTCTCGGTGCCCGATTTTCCGTGACCCGATTTCTGCGACCTGGCCCGTGACCCGCCCGTTCAGCATTGTCTTCGCCCTGCTCGGCGCGTTCAGCCAGGCCCTCACCTCGGTGCTGCAGCGGCTGGCGAACGTGGGCGGTTCGGGCGAGAAGCGGTCCGGGTGGCAGACCACCAAGTACCTGGTGCGTCAGCCCATCTGGCTGCTGGGCATGGCGACCATGGGCGGGACCTTCGTCTTCACCGCCGTCGCCTTGTACTTGGGGGAGTTGGCGACCGTCCAGCCCATCCTCGTCACCGAGCTCATATTCACTCTGGCCTTGCGCGCACTCTGGCTGCACGACCGCATTGCCGCCCGCACATGGGGGGCTGCCGGCCTGCTGTGCGTCGGCCTCGGTGGCTTCTTGTTCGCAGCGCACCCCCGTGAGGGGATCGGACGTCCGTCCTTCAGCGGTTGGGTCTTTGCCATCGGCACACGCGGCCTTCTCATCCTCATCCTCATCCTGTTGAGCCGGTGGGGATCACCTGCCCGCCGGGCGGCGCTGCTCGGCGCCGCGGCGGGGCTGATGTGGGCCATCGACGCTGCCGTGGTCAAGACGGCGACCGAGATCCTCGGACACGAGGGATTGCTTCGACTGTTCCTCCATTGGCCCGTCTATGGCGTCATCGTGACCGGCGTTCTCGGAACCATCCTGCTCCAAACGGCGTTCACGGCCGGGCCGCTGTCTGCCTCACAGTCGACGCTGCTCATTGTCGACCCACTGGCCAGCATCACCATCGGTATCGAGCTGTTCCACGAGAAGCTCAACCATTCGCCGGCAGCCATCACCGTGCAAGTCGTGTGTCTGTCGGCCATGTTCGTCGGTGTGGTCCTGTTGTCCCGCTGGGCACCCCCGGCCATGGAGGCGCGAGCGAAGCGGTCGCCGCGGCCGGTCCCGATCGGCACTGCCGCCACCGGGGTTGCCGGTGTGAAGGCAGCCGAGGGTCCAGCTATCGTCGAAGCACCGTCGTGAGTGCCGACGCGCCATGGGCCGGAGGTGCTTCCTCGGCTCGATCGGTGGCAGGAAGGTGGATGTTCCGATCACCATCATCAGGCCACCTCGTAGGTTGCCGCAGCGTCCCCGACGACCTGACCGAGAAGAAGGCGCCCGAGGAGAGTGCGCCCCGGGGGACTCGAACCACCCAACCTGCAGATTAAGAATCTGCTGCTCTACCGTTGAGCTAGGGGCGCTAACTGGGACTTTGTACCTCCATGGTATGCCTCACCCAACAGAAGCCCAACTTTCATGGAGGGCAGGCCATGGCAGAGTTCAAGGTCACCAAGGTCGAGCAGGGTATCAGGCAGGTCGGGCCGCGTCGCTGGGAAGTGCGCGTGTTCGCCGGCCGGAATCCCGACACGGGCCAACCTCGACTCGTGAGTTGATCCACGACGAAGGGCATCCGTGAGGCGCGCCGGATCAAGGCCACACTGACTACCGAGGTCGCTCAGGGGCTCCACGGCACCAAGGCGGGGACGTTCGGCGCCCTTCTCAACGCGTGGCTCCGTGACGGCAAGCAGGGTCGCCACAAGAGGACCATCGCTGGCTATCGCCAGAAGATCGAGCTGCACATCCGACCCGCCCTCGGGTCGAAGATGGTCGACAGGCTGACAGCCAAGGACATCGACAAGTTCTACGCCGAGCTCCTTAAGTCCGGCAGTTCGGAGACGGTCGTGATGCACTGCCACCGGATCATCTCTGCCGCGCTCCGGCAGGCGGTGAAGTGGGACATGGTGCCAGCCAGCGTCGCCAGCAAGGCATCCCCGCCTCGAGTCCCATCTAGGGCGATGACGGTTCCCCCGCCGGAGCGGGTCAAGCAGCTGATCGACGCCGCTGCAGAGTCACGCAACCCCGAATTCTCCATCTTCGTCACCCTCGCGACCCTTACGGGTCTCCGCCGTGGCGAGCTCTGCGGACTCGAATGGCGGGACATCGACTGGGAGGGCTCGGCACTGACCGTTCGTCAGGCGCTGTGGCAGATCGCGAAGGAGTGGGGCACGAAGGACCCGAAGACGCACCAGGTCCGACGTCTCGTACTCGGTCCGCACGCGATGGAGGTCCTCCGGTTCAAGTGGGAACGGGTGACGACCAACGCTAAGGCTGCCGAGGTCGATCTGGTCGACGACGCCTTCGTCTTCTCGACTTCAATTCGCGGCGACCGTCCGCTGATGCCCGACAACGCCACGGGCGCATTCAGGGCGCTCTGTAAGTCGCTCGAGGAACGTCACCCCGACCCGCCGTGGCCATACCGTCTCCACGATCTGAGGCACTACGCGGGGACTGAGATGATCCGTCACGGCGTCAGTCCTAGGACGGCTGCCGACCGTCTCGGCCATGCCGACCCGTCGCTGACCCTCCGGGTCTACACACACGACACCGACGATCAGGCTGTGGCTGCAGCCGAGGTGCTGGAGGCTGGCATCGCTGGGTGAAATGGACTTCTTCAGATAGTCCTCTCTCGCGCCGACATCCTCATGATGAAAGAAGGCGACCTCATCCTTGCTGCCTTTAGAGCCGGAGATACACGAGCGGAGGCATTGGTCCGACTGCGTCTCGCGGATGGAGCGACCGAGGCCGACATCCGGAACTGGTACAACATGTCCCCGAGGAAGCGGACGAAGGTACTCAATACCGACCTCGTCACGGCTGCAATCTTCCTAGCGGCCAAGAAGACGTGGGGAGATGAGGACCTCGCGATTTCCTACGCGCACGCACGCGTCCCATTGCTCGGCGATACGTTCGTTGACGGACCCCCGCCCGACGAGTCAGACCCTGATCGGCAACTCTTTTGCTGCCTCCAGCCCCGAGTGGATCGCTGGCTCTCCCATATGCGTCTGCATCCCTGCACCAACGACGAGCTAGATCAGCGCATGGAATCCGAAGGGCACAAGACGGTCAACAGCGTCATCCGGGCCGATATGGCTCGAGGCAGATTCTGACCCCCGTCGTCAGGAGTAGCCGTCTGTGTCCAGCGAGCGTTGGTATCGCTCTGGCTCGATGCCCCAGAACTCGTAGATAGCCCTCGCCTGGGCATGAGTCATGGTTCCTCTGCGGAGCCCCTGGTCCGCCGTGATCGGGGTGTCGACCGGACCATCTGCGCTGAAGTACGGGAAGTAGTTGATGTCCGTCGGGTCCATGAACGTCAGTTTAGCCTCGATCCACCGATTTTCCGGGGGCCCTGCCTGGACCTCCCTCGCCTGAAGTCTTGATGACAGTGGTGAGACGGTCACATGTCGCGGAGACGTGCGAGACCAAGGGTTCGCTGTTTCGGTCGCTTGTCAGCGCGTGAGGAACCGTCTGCGGCCGCGCTCGTCCGCAACGATCTCGCTCAGGTGAGCAGCGGCAAGGCGCGGAGGCGGCGAAGCGCCTGGGTGAACGACGTCGCCCACGGCCACCGGCTGGGAAGGCGGAGTACGCGACTTCCGCTTGGGTTGACCAGTCGTCCTGGTAGCGCGAACACTCGGGTGCGGATGGTGCGCATCACGGTCAGTTCGTCGGCGGGGTGGGTGTTGCCGAACTGGGCTGTCCAGCGGGCAACGTTGTGGGCGAGCACAGCACAGGCGAGCCAGGCCGCGTTGGCGAAGAACTTCCCCGACGGGCAGTGCTCGAGACCTGCCCCCTCCTTCAGGTCTCGGATGGCGAGCTCGACGGTGGCGTGCTCGCGATGGAACCGGTCCATCTCGACGACCGGCAGGTCGAGGTCGGTGACGAAGGCGTGATAGCGCCAGTTGGGCCACAGCGTCTGCTGGAGCGAGTCGGTGAGCCGGGTGCGGCGCACGACGAGGCGGACCCGCCGCCCCTGGTGCTTCGGCGCCCGCCCTCCAGTGACATAGATGGTCTCGGCCACCTGGGCCTCACCGCCGTCGGAGTACTCGATGGGGACCCAGTCGGCCGATCCGATCGTCTCGATGGCCGCTTTGACCTGGGCATTGCCGATGACAGTGATCGACCAGGCCACGCCGAGGCGACTCAAGGTGTCGATGAGCCCCCACGAGTAGAACCCCGAATCGGCTCGCACCACGAGTGGGCCCACCGCCCCTGCACGTCGGATCCGGGCCACGAGCTCCTGGCAGAAGCGCGTGGCCCCTCGTCGGGACGATCCCTTCCGCAGCCGGGCGTGGAGGACCTCACCGGTCTTCCCCCACACGGCGAGCAACGGGTGGTAGCCAAGGGCCTTGGTGTATCCGTAGGCCGCCCCCTGTTTCTGTTTCCCGTGGACCTCACAGATCGTGGAGTCGAGGTCGATGACGACCCGTTCCCCACCGGGCCCTGCCCCGAGCGACCAGGCTCGGTGGATCAGCTCGCCGATCACGGCATCGAGCTGGCGCACGTGTCCGAAGGTGAAGCTGCGCAGGAACGTGTCCAGAGTGGAAGGCGCCATCACCCGAAAGGGCAACACCTTCTGGGTGGCCCCCGCCCGCAGACGTTCGGCGTGGTCGATGTGGGTGGCGCCAGCCAGGATGGCCGTCACCAGGGTGAGCACCTTGCGGCCCGGGAGGGAGCCGCCGACCCGTCCGCTGAGGCGCACGAGGCGGTTCACCAGCAACTCGAGCCCGAGGTGGGCCATCAGCGTCACGGGGACGATCAGCCCAGCGTCGGCGACGAGCGTGGGATCGTCGAAGGTCACCTCGACGCGGTCGATTCCGCGCGATGATGGGTTCACTGGAAGTGCCTCCTGATCTGTGGAGAACGACGGCGTTGAGTACCGTCATTCTCCCTGTGAGGGAGGCATTTTCCGCGGATGCGCGACCATTAGACCCGGGGACATTCGGCGGATCGAGGCTTAGGTGCCCCGAGAAGGTTGGCGGAACCCCGCTCGACGGGTCCGACCGCTGCACCGCGGCGGCGGAGCCTTGGAGCCGGCTGAGGGTGTCGCGGGATCAGGCCGGCTCCGGCACAGCCTGGGTCTCGTCGTCCTTCATCGCATCGGTCAGCTGCGCGACCCGTTGGTACGAAACGCCCATGAGGATGGCAGCATCCCTGACCGTGAGGCCCTCATCTCTCACCAGCAACACCGCTGCCTCGATCTGGCGGCGCGCGAACTCCGCTCTCGCCGCCTCGTAGTTGGCCTTTGCATGATCGATACCCTCAAGCGCGACGCGTTCGGGTTGCGTCAGATCGGCGTCGACCCGAACGTCAAAGGAATCGGGATCGGCGTCGAGCAGTAGAGACAGCATGTCTCGGGCTGCGTCTTCGGCCTTGTCGAGCCGGCGCACCTGCGTATGGGCGCCCAGCACCCCGGCGATGCTGATAGCCCACCAGTCGCCATTTCGTGTGGCCCTTCCTGTGTACTCCGTCCGAGCCATGGTCACTTCCACCACTCCCTTCCGAGCTGGCCTTCAAGATCCTTCATGATTTCGACAACGGTGATCTCGTTGATCTCGCCGTGACGAGGGACCACAACTCTCTGACCGTTGAGCTGGTAGAGCGTGTGTTCCGCTCCCTCTCTCACGAGCCCGAACTCCCCGCCGCTGGCCTTGGCGGCCTTGGCGATCTTCTTGAGGAGGTCCCTCCGCTTCATGATGTTAGTCTACTGTCGATAGACAAACAAGTCAATCGGCGCTAGACAAGCTACTTCAGCTGGTCGGTCTTCACGGCCGCCGAGGCTCTGGCGGCTGGAATCTTCGGCTAGCGATCAGTGTGTCTTGTCGGCACAGATCGGGCACTCACCTGGCCGCCCCTGGTACCTAGAGGGTGGCGTGAACCAACGCTTGCAGTGGAGTGACCCGGGTCTGACGGACACCCGTGGCCTTGGTTCATGCAGCATGGCTTGAAGTTGCTTGCGCATGCCAGCGGCGCTCGAACTCGGCAGGGCAGAGGTTGTCGATGGAGCTGTGGCGACGCCAGGAGTTGTAGAAGCCCTCGATGAACTCGAAGATGGCCATCCGGGCCATGTTCCGGTTCTCGAAGACGCTCCGATCGATGAGCTCGCACTCCAAAGTGGCGAAGAAGCTCTCGGCCATGGCGTTGTCAAAGCAGTCGCCGACCGAGCCCATGGATCGCTCTATCCCGGCTGCCCGGCAGGCCTTGGCGAAGTCGTAGCTCGTGTATTGACACCCCTGGTCGGAGTGGTGGACGACCACGCCCGTTGGTCGCTGACGGGAGACGGCCATCTGGAGGGCCCGGGTGACGAGCTCGGTGTTCTGGTTGGCCGACATCGACCACCCGACCACCTTCCTCGTGCAGACGTCGAGGACGACGGCAAGGAAGAGGAAGCCGGCCCAGGTGGGGACGTAAGTGATGTCGGCCACCCAGCGTCGGTTGGGACTGGGGGCGGTGAAGTCCCGCTCCAGGAGATCGGGAGCTGGCCGGGCCCGGTCGTCTCGTCGAGTGGTCCGGCAGAACTTCCTCCTGGTCACGCCCTGGAGGTTGGCCTGTCGCATGAGCCGGGCGACCTGATGGCGCCCGACCGCTTCGTCGTGCTCCTCGACCAGCTCGCTCGTGATCCGACGATAGCCATAGGTCTTCCGTGACTGATCGTGGACGAGGCGGATCTTCTCTGTCAGTACCTCATCGGAGATGGTCCGGGCCGATGGCGGTCGGGTCCGCCAGCCGTAGTAGCCGCTCGTCGAAACGCCGAGGAGCCGGCACATGGTGGCGATGGGGAAGCTGGCCTGGTTCGCGTCGATGAACTCGAAGGCCCCTATGGGGTCGAGTGCGTCTCCTTGGCGAACCAGGCCGCGGCTTTTTTCAGGATCTCCTTTTCCTGCTCGAGGACCCGGACTCGCCGGCGCAGCTCGGCGACCTCGGACTTCTCGTCAGTGGTCAGACCGTCATGGCGGGTGCCGTCGTCACGCTCGGACTGGAGCACCCAGTTGCGCAAGGTCTGGATCGAGCAGCCGACGGTGGCCGCTGCATCCTTCAGAGACACCCCGCCTTCGCGGACCAGGCGGACGGCCTCGAGGCGGATCTCCGGCGCATAGGGAGGAGGGACCTTCCCGGACATGTTGGACTCCTTTCTGCCAGACGGACATCGTTCCGTCCAGCGTCAAGGTGTCCGCGGATCCCGGGTCACTCCACAGACCGCACACCTCTCATCTGTACGAGCCCTGCGCGGCATCGCCGAAGCATACGCCCTGAGGGTTGGCTGAGAGTCAAGCCGGAGACCTTCTGGGCCGATGACTCTCCCATGCGAAGGGTCATCGCTGGGGTGATAGCCGCCCTCATCTGCGCCACTGTGCTCGTCGGGTGCAACGGCCACTCGGGGTCATACGTCGACGGCTACAACTGGGCGGTTGGCCACCAGAACACAACGACCGGAATGGGCGATACGAACAATCCGGTGATCGACTGCACTTCGTTTGCATCTGGGGCGATGCCCAACGGCGACTCGGCCACCGACTGGATTCAGGGATGCGCGGCAGCGAGAGGTTCCCGGCGCGACCAAGCCGATCAACCCGTAATGCCAAGTCCTCTAGTTCGGAGCGACTCCTCCGGTCCACCCCGCGACGCACCCTGCCTCCCACTGGGTCGCATTGTCGCCACTAACCATCGCCCTGATCGCCAAGGTCGAGCAGCTACCCGCCGGGGTTGAAGCTGGCTCGAACCCGTTGTTCCTCTCATTCTGAGAGGCGTAGTACCCGTCCTTGTAGGACTGGGTAGAGGTCACCGATGTCCCTGAGCACGCGGTGAGGGAGACAGCGGTCACTGCACACACGGCGGCCCCCAGCCACCTACTGCGTCGCACAAAGAGACGATCGGCAGGCAGGGCTCGCCACTTGAGGGTTGCCGGGTACCGAGCGGTCGTGGCCGGCGAGACGCCGCTCGTGGACCCGGTGAAGGAGACCTACCCGCACGGCCGACACCGCACACCTCCCTGAGCATCCCCCGCTGAACCGGACACCTGCACTGAGGTGGTAACACATCTCGGAAGGAGTCCGTGTGCCTCGTCCCTATCCGCCGGAGTTCCGCCAACGCGCCGTCGAGCTCGCTCGAGAAGGCGCTGTGCCGGTCGCCCAGGTCGCCAAGGACCTCGGCATCGCCGACAGCTGCCTGCGCAATTGGCTGCACCAGGCCGACATCGACACCGGTCGCCGAGAGGGTCTGACCAGTTCCGAACGGGCTGAGCTGGTCGAGCTGCGTCGCAAGCTTCGGGTGGCCGAGATGGAGGTCGAGATCCTTCGCCGGGCCGCCGCCTTCTTCGCAAAGGACAGCCTTCCCCGCCCAAAATGACCTACACCTTCATCGCCCAGCGCTGCGAGGACCTGCCGGTCGCAGCGTGCTGTCGGGCCATGGGGGTGTCGACTTCGGCCTTCTATGCCTGGCGGGCCAACCCGTTGAGCGAGCGAGAGCTGGCCGATGCCCTCCTCACCAACACAATTGTCGACATCCACGCCATGAGCCGACGCTCCTATGGCTCGCCCCGGGTGCACGCCGAGCTGGTCCTCGGTGAGGGCATCCGCTGTGGAAGAAAGCGAGTCGAGCGCCTGATGCGCCAAGCGGGCATCTGTGGCATCTCCCGGCGAAAGGGTCGTGGCTGCACTCGTCGGGATCCGGCCGCTGAGCCCGCCGAAGACCTGGTCAACCGATCCTTCGACCCAGCCGAGCCTGACCGGCTGTGGGTGATGGACGTAACCGAGCACCCGACCGACGAGGGCAAGGTGTACCTGGCCGTCGTGCTCGACGCCTTCTCCCGCCGGGTGGTGGGATGGTCGATTGCCGATCACATCCGCTCCGAGCTCGTCGTCGACGCCGTGCAGATGGCCATCTGGCGACGACAGCCCCCGAGCGGCCAGACCATCGCCCACTCCGACCACGGCAGTCAGTACACGTCATGGGCGTTCGGCCGGCGACTCAGAGCCGCCGGACTGCTCGGATCGATGGGGTCGATCGGCGACGCCTATGACAACTCCGTGGCCGAGAGCTTCTTCGGCACCCTCCAGCTCGAGCTCCTCGACGAGGCCCACTGGACCACCCGCCGTCAGCTCGCCCAGGCCATCTTCGAATGGCTGGAGTGCTGGTACAACCCGAAGCGGCGGCACAGCTACTGCCAGATGCTCAGCCCCATCGACTACGAAGCCCGCTTCATCCCCGCCGCAACTGCGGCATGATCATCACAACCAACCTGTCCGGCGAAACGGGGGACGATCATCCCCGTGAAAACTCCGCTCGAGCGGTCAACTCCTCAGCGGAACTGAGTGGAGAGGAACAGGTTCGCGGCGACACTCTGCCGGTCGACTTCAGCCTGCAGCTTGTCCGCTTCGTCCTGCGTCAAGCGCCGCTCCTCCCTCTCGCCGTGGAGGGCCGCGGCAATCAGGGCTACGGCCACGACAATCGCAGCCCCCAGGGCGACCAATAGGTACCAGGGCCACGCCGGATGTGGCGAGAGAAGCCGATCAAGGCACGTGCCGGCGGCCAGCGCAACCAGGGCCACGCCGACATCTCGGAGGCTGCGATGGAAGCGACTCATCATTCACGCACCAGTCTTCCACGCACTGGGACCAGGAGCCGATGTCCCACCGACAGAACGGGGATCTCCCCGCGGGCAGCGGCGTTGTATGCGCTGTTCCTCGACAGTCCCAAGACCACCGCGGCCTCGGAAACCGTGATGGTCGTCTTGTCTCGCCAGTCCTTCGTTTTCGGCATCACCCTGTCCTCTCTCTGCCCCCTGGATCCGCCACCATGGCGGCCCATCACGACTGTTCCCCATCCGACCTGTGGATCGGAAGTGCGTCATGTCGTGTACCGACTGTGACAAGTGGCTGTCACGGAGTGAGGCATAGTGCCCGGTCAGACCTGGACGAGATGTGGACGGGTGGCGGGTCACCCCAACAAACAACCCAACAATCCGCCGAGTTTGATGAGGACGGGCTGGGGAGTCCCCGCTCAGACACCCAACACCTTGGGACGCCTGGGGACGCATTTGTCCTGGTCGGTGCATTACGGCGCCGATTTAAGAATCTGCTGCTCTACCGTTGAGCTAGGGGCGCCCGGGCACTATAAGGCGGGGTCAATTGACCGTCAACGAACCTATCCCGACGGCCACGGGCGACGACCGGCGAGACCTGACGGTCGTTGCCAGCGGGGACGTGTAGGCGATCAGTGAACGGGTGGATCACAGTGGGCCGGCACCGAGGCCGGCGGCGGTGTGAGTCCGAGCTGCCACGCCATCCACGGAAGCGAGTCCTGGAAAGCCAGTGACCAAAACTGGAAGGAGTGTGTGCCGGGCGGAATGGTGAGGCACACCTGCCGGAACTCGGCGCCTTTCGTCAACCCGGCGAGCTGCTGCGACGCCTGCACGGAGGGGGTGTCGCTGTTCCCGGCCGAGAACCAACCGGCCAGTGTCGGGTACCTGTGTCCGTCCGATAGCAGGTGCACGGGGTTGTGCTCCTCGTACACCTCCTTCGAACCGCCGTAGAGCTGCTGGATGGTCTGCTGCTCGTCGTCGTCGAGGTAGGTGGGTGAGGGGAAGCCCGAGTAGTCGCTGAAGGTGGAGAAGACACTCGGGTTGCGCAAGCTCAGCATGATCGAGCACACACCTCCGTCGGACAGCCCGGCGATAGCCCAATGGCGCGCCCCGTGGCTGCGTTGAACTCCGAGGTCATGTAGTCGGGAACGTCCGCAGTCAGGTAGGTCTCGGCGTTCCCGAGCGAAGTGTTCGAGCACTCGGTGTCCACGACCGAACCGTTGTTGTCGGGGATGACGAGGATCGGCGCCACACCGTGATGCCGGTTGGCGAACGCTGTCGAGGTCGTGTCGGCGTAGCCCGCCCGTGTCCAGTCGGACGGCTGCCCGGGGATGCCGGCGATGAGCTCGATCACCGGCAACGAGGGTTCGGGGTTCTTGAACCAGGCCGGAGGCAGATAAACGTAAGCCTGCCCGGTCTGGAATTTCGAGTGCGTCGGCGGAATGGTCACGGCCACGGTGCTGCCCACGGCCGGGAGCTTGCCCGTCTTCCGCACTTCGTTGCGCACCTGCTGCAGGGCGGGAAGGTCGGTGAAGTTGGCTGCGTTCTTACCGAAGAGCCTGGCCAGCGTCGGGTAGTAGTCGTAGGTCTGGTTAACCACCGTGAACGCGGCGATCATGCAGAAGACGATGGCGATGAACGAAGGCACGGCTCCATCCCAGGACCGACACGACGACCGAGTACCAGATGAGCCACGCCCACAAGTAGAAGGTCCGGGGGAATTGGTCGGGGACCAGCTTGAAGAAGTGGATTGCCAATGCCGTTAGCACGGTGAGGACGAGGCTGATCGGGATTCCGAGGGGTAGCTGCCACTTCCAGGCGCCGTCCACCCACCCGACCGACAGCACCACCGATGCCACCGCGATGATCACCACCGTCACCGGGAACCATCCCGTGATGATGCTGAAATTGATGGCAAAGATTCCCATTGACCCCTGCCTAAGATAAGTCACGCCCTGCAAAACTGGATGGATGACCGGGTTGGGCTCGGGGCTCGGAAGAGGCGGTGTGTGTGACGAGGGAGTCGGAGCCGGTGAGCGACGACGATGGCGCACCGTCCGCCGACGCGGGTGAGGACGCGGTGAGGAAGCGGTGCCGGCACCCTCGAGGCGCTGAGCGCCGAGCGCCGCAAGAAGCGGGACGCGCTCGCCGACGAGGGCGTCGACGTCTATCCCTTCCGCTACGACCGCACTGCTACGGCGTCGCAGCTTCACGGGCGTTACGCCGACCTGGCTCCGGACGCCAAGACGGGCACCTCGGTGCGGATGGCGGGCCGGGTCATGGCCATGCGCGGCCACGGAAAGCTGTCCTTTGCCACTCTCACTGACGTGACCGGATCGATCCAGCTCATCATGCAGGAATCGGTGCTCTCGGACCGGGCGAAGGACGTGCTCGGCCACCTCGACCTCGGGGATTGGGTGGGTGCCGAGGGTGAGGTCATCACCAGCCGTCGGGGTGAGCTGTCGGTCGACGTGGTCGAGCTCACCCTCCTGTCGAAGGCGCTGCGCCCGCCGCCCGACAAATGGCACGGCCTCAGCTCCACCGACACCCGCTACCGGCAGCGGGAGGTCGACCTCATGGCCAATCCGGAGAGTCGCCGCACCTTCGACATCCGCTTCAAGACCATCTCCGCTCTGCGCAAGGTGCTCGAGGACGAGCGCTTCGTGGAGGTGGAGACGCCCATCCTCCAACCGCAGGCCGGGGGCGCCCTGGCTCGCCCTTTCTTCACCCGATCGAACGCACTGGACATCGGCCTGAGCCTGCGCATCGCGCCCGAGCTCTACCTCAAACGCTTGGTCATCGGCGGCTATGAGCGGGTTTTCGAGATCGCCCGCAACTTCCGCAACGAGGGGATCGACACCCGTCACAGCCCGGAGTTCACCGCCCTCGAGGCCTACCGCGCCTTCGGCGATGTGCACGACGGCATGGATCTGACCGAACGGCTCATCCTGGCCGCGACCGAAGCCGCCACTGGTCGCATGACATTCGACGTGGGGGGCGGCACGTCGACCTCACTCCGCCCTGGCCCCGCCGCCAGCTGCTCGAGTGGCTGGAGGAGGTGGTCGGCACCCACCTGCACCCCGACGATCCTGTCGAGGAGGTGCGAGCCGTCTGCAGCCGCCACGAGGTCGAGTTCCTGCCCGAGTGGGGATCCGGGAAGCTCATCTTCGAGCTCTACGACAGCGTCATCCTGCCCACCGTCGTCGACCCTGTCTTTGTCGTGGGATTCCCGGTCGAGGTCTCACCCCTCGCCCGCCATACGGCCACAGACCCGACCCTGGCCGACCGGTTCGAGCTCTGCATCGACGGTCGAGAGTTCGCCAACGGCTACAGCGAGCTCAACATCCCCGAGGAGCAGGAGGAACGGTTCGTGCAGCGAGGCCGAGGCCGTGGCCAAGGGCGACCTCGAGGCCCATCCCGCCGACGTGGCCTTCATCCGGGCCCTCGAGTACGGCCTGCCACCGACGTCGGGCATCGGCATCGGCGTCGACCGCCTGGCCATGCTGTTGGCCGAGGTGGAGGCCATCCGCGACGTGATCCTCTTCCCCATGATGCGACCGGAGGCGTCGGCATGACCACCGGGGGCGACTCCCTGGGAGCGGCAGCAACCGTCGCCGCCACCGCGCCCGACACCGAGACGCCCCCCGACACCGAGACGCCCCCCGACACCGAGACGCCCCCCGACACCGAGGCCCTCCCCGATACCGAGACGCCCCCCGACACCGATGCCCAAGGCTCGGTGATGGACGCGGCGTTGTCCGAGCTGGCCGCGGCCCTGGAGCGTGAAGGTGACGGCCACCGCACTCGTCCTCATCACCGAGGAGATCGAGGTCGAGCTGCCAAAAGGCAGCCGCACCGTCCTGGTGAGCGACCTGCACCTTCCGGTGGTGGCCACCGACAACTCGACCGCCGTGGCCGACGAGATCGCCAGGCGTGCTCCACGAATGGTCCGGTCCCGGCGCCTTCGTCATCGCCGGCGACGGATTCGAGATGCTGGCCGGCCCGCCCGACGTCGGCCGCATCCTCGACGCCCACCCGCAGTTCACCGAGGCGCTCTCCGCCTTCGCCGCCGGGGAGAACCACACGGTGATCGTCCTGTCCGGCAACCACGACGGCCAACTGGCCTGGGATGGCGCCTCGGTGCAGGCGCTGAAGGATCGCGTCGGCGCCGAGCACTTCGCCCTGGCCTGCAACCTACTCATCGACACCGACGGCGGCGTCCAGCGGGTCCGGGTCGTCCACGGCAACCAGGCCGATCCGTACAACACCTTCGAGGACCCGTGGTCGCCGGTCGACACACCTTTCGGCCACCACGTGGTCCGCGACCTGCTCCCCCAGCTCGAGGCGCGGCAATCGCCCGGGTCCCTGCTCGAGAACGTGCAGTGCCTCGACGGGGACATCGCCGAGTTCATCGGTTCCCGCCTCTTCTACCGCAAGATCGTCGGCAAGCTCTGGTTGCTCGCCGTCCCCTTCGTGGCCGTCCTGCTGCTGCGCCTGCTCTCCTTTCTCCCCGGCGTGGGCGGCCTGCTCCATCACCATGCCGCCCGCTGGATCATCGGCTTCGGCGTCCTGGTGGCGGCTCATGGTGATCGTGGCCGGGGTGGCCGCGGTGGCCACCCTGCTCCGGGTCAACCGGGCCCTGCGGGAGACGGCGGTGAGCGCCCGGTCCGACCCGGCCACGCACAACGCCCCGCCCCGGGCCGAGGCCGCCCGCCTCGTGACCCAGGGCTATGCGGGCATGATCTCCGGGCACACCCACGAGCCCGAGCTGTCGGTGGTGGGCAACGGCTTCTACGCCAACACCGGGAGCGGCACCACCTCGGTGACGGCCCGCCGGTCGAGGCTGCGCCTGCCTCACCCGTTCCTGGCCGTCGACCGGTTCTCGTACGTCGACCTCCGTGCCGGTGTCGTGCTCGAGGTGAAGCTTTGGCTGCGCGAGCTCCCCGTGCGCAGCCCGGTCCTGCTCGAGCGCCTGGCCCTCGCCACGGCCAGGAAACACACGAACGTGACGTCGGTGGTGGCCGCGCTGCCAAACGGTCCGACCTGGCCGATCGACCAGGCGGTGCTCAACCGCTGGGTCCACCGGCGCCGGATCCGGCGGTTCGCGGCGGGGGCGATGTTCATCGCCGGCGCCCTCAACGTGGTCTTCGCCGTCGCTCTGGCACCTCACCGGCAGCCGTGCCGTCGACAAGTGGCTGCCCTTCGGCGTCCATCCGCTGACGGCGACGGAGGCCGTCATCGCCGGCCTGGCCCTCTGCGGGCTGGCCCGTGGCGTCCGTCGCGGGCTGCGCCCGGCCTGGCTCGCCTCCATCGCGCTGCTGCTCATCACCTCCACCGACCGCCTGGTTACCGGGCACTCGGCAGTGGGCTCGGCCATCGCCCTCGTCTTCACCCTCTGGCTCCTGCTCGAGCACCGCCATTTCCGGGTGCTGCCCACCGGCTTCTCGCGGCTCTTCATCTGGATCTCCTCCGTCGGCCTGGTGGTGGTGGCCGGCACTGCCGGCGTCGGCGCCCTCTTCGCCCACGGCCACCGACAGCGGTTCGACTTCGTCTTCCTCGTCCTCGTCGTCACCGTGGTGCTGCTGTTGCTCGTGTCCCGACCGAGCCGCGAATCGCGGCGGACGGGGACGGCCCGGGCCGAGGCGTTCGCACGCAGCCCGCAGCATCATCGAGCCATGCGGCGGCGACACGCTCGACTACTTCGCCTTGCGGGACGACAAGTCGTGGTTCTTCACCGGGAAGTCGTTCGCCGCATACACCATCATCAACGGGGTCATGCTCATCTCGCCCGATCCCATCGGGCCGCCCGAGGACCGAGCCGAGGTGTGGTCGGACGTCCTCGACTTCGCCCAGTCCAACAACTGGACCCCGTCGGTGCTGGCCGCTTCCTCGTCGTGGCTGCCCATCTACCGGGCCGCCGGTCTGGTCGACCACTACATCGGCGACGAGGCCATCGTCGACTGCACCACCTTCAGCCTGCAGGGCAAGTCGATGAAATCGCTGCGGGGCGCCTACAACCGGATCAAGAAGGACGGCTGCCGGGTCGAGTGCTTCGAGGACGTGGACTCGGTTCCCGCCGAGCTGCGCCAGCAGCTGCTCGAGCTCATGACCGAAACGCGCCAGGGGGAAGCCGAACGCGGCTACTCGATGACCCTGAGCCGCATCTTCGACCCCCGTGACACAGGCCTGCTCCTGGCTGTGTGCTTCGGCCCCGATGGCCGGCCCCTCGCCTTCAACCAGTACGTGCCGGCCACCGAGGTCAACGGCTACTCGCTCGACCTCATGCGGCGGACCAGCGACGAGAGCGCTCCCAACGGGCTCACCGACTTCGTGATCATCGAGACCATCGCCTGGATGGCTGCCCGTGGACTCCGGGGCCTCGGGCTCAACTTCGCCACCATGCGGGCGGTGGTGGCCGGCGAGGCCGAAGGTGGCCCGTGGATGTCGCTCGAGCGCTCGGTGCTGCACCACTTCAGCGACACCATGCAGATCGAGTCGCTGTGGAAGTTCAACAAGAAGTACGACCCCTGGTGGAACCCCCGCTATGTGGTGACCGGGCCGTTCCTCCCCTTGGCCAGCAGCGGGCTGGCCATCGCCCGCGCCGAGTCGGTCTCGGAGCTTCCGGTCATCGGGCCGTTGCTCAAGCGGCGCGAGCCGGCCACGACCGGCGACTCACGGCGCGGTCAGCGCCTCCACGGCCAGGAAGTGCGGTCGCGCCTCCTTCCAGTCACTACCATCCGCCGGTGGTGGTGGAGGGCGTGGGGCTCAGTCGAAATGATGCACGAGGCGCGCCCGAATGGTGACTACATCTGGTCACGGCGGGATGCCCGGCACAGAGGAGCCGGAACCGACGACGGCGACCACCAGTTTCGAGCCGCCCGCCGGATGGGACTCGACCGGTGTCCCGGCGATCGTCTGACCTCGGCGTCCGACTCTCGGTTCGCCTCTTCCCAAACCGATTGTCGCTGTTCATGGCGCTTTTCAGCTGCGTCCTCGTTCCGTGCTCGCTGGTTGTTGTCCACATGCACGAGAACCCGCAATTCTCGCCGGTGGACGAGGTGACCCACTGGGACTACGTGACCCGTTTCGCCAAGGGTGGCTTCCCACGCCTTGGCCATACCTCCAGCCCTCGAGCCGGGAGAGGCCGAGTGCCTGAAGACGGCTGTCCGGTGGCTTCCGGCTGCCCCCAATGCGGGTCGGCCGCGCCCATCCAGAGCCTTCGGCGGCGTTGCCTACCAGTACGAGGCCCAACAGCCACCCGGCTACTACGCCGTCACCGTCCCTCTGCGTTGGTTCGACATGGAGGTCCTTGGCCTGAGACGACGTGACCGCCACCCGGGCGCCCGACGTCCTGTGGCTGGCCGCCTCTCTGCTCATGCTGTGGAGCGGCGGGCCGCCTCATCGGCCTTGCCCCCGATGGTGGTCGGGGCCGGGACGCTGCTCATCGCCACCGCTCCCCTTGGTCATCTACGCGTAACTCGTATGTGTCCAACGACGTCCCCAGCCTGTTCGCCGGCTCTCTGGTGCTGCTGCTCGGCGTGCTCACCCTCACTCGCCCGGGGCGTTGGATGGCCCCCGTCATGTTCGGTGCCGGGGCCCTCGCCGCCGCCTTCAAGCTCTTCGACCTCCTCCCGGTCGCCGTCGTCGCCATCCTGCTGGCCATCCTTGCCGTCCGCGAGCTTCCCTCGACCTCCAGGCGGAGGGGCTTGACCGGCGTCGGCGTTGCGCTGGTGGTGGCCGCGTGGTGGAGCACTGCTGCTCGGTGGGCTTGTGTGCGGGGCGATCTGGTCGATCGTCCAACGTCGGATCGAGTGATCGAGCCCGCATGCCCTTCCGACTCTTCAACGCCCTTCGCCAGGTGCCGTTCACCTGGCCGCGGCCTTGTGCACGAAGCGCTCGGCATTCTGCAGCCCTTGACCGGCTCCTACCACTCTTTCAAGTCGGCGATCGGCCACGGGGTGATCGTCAGCCCCAGTCGAGCTCGACTTCCAGATCCATCCTTGCCATCGTTCTCGAGTGGCTGGTGATCGCCGGCTCGCTGGCCGGGCTCTTCGTCAGCCCGCGCTCCGTGTACCACTGGCTGGGACTGATCGGTTTCGGCGTTCTCTTCGTGGGCGGTGTGGCGATGGGGGCCGCCATCTTCTGGACGTACAGGGCCGACCCCGTCGATCCAGGGGCGCTACGGCCTGTCCGTGCGCTCCGCTCCTGGTGCTCGCCCTCGTGGCGTCGATTCGTGGGAGATGGCTGATCATCGCTGCCCTCTGGGCTTTCGGCGGCGTCACCTTCGTGGCTCAGTCTCTTCTTCATGGTGGCCGGTTGACCGCGACCGGCCGGCGCCGGTTGCGACGTCCGTCGTGGGCGAGGGCGGCTCGCCCGTAGCGATGTCGCACGGCTGTCGCCGCCGTGGGCTAATGTCGAATCTTCCGAGTGAAGGAAGCGAGGTGATCCCGATGGCAGGAACGACGTTTTCCGGCGTGAACGGGTTCGCCCGCGCCTTCGGCCCAGGGTCCGGCGCTCTCGCCGCCTGCGCCAAGGCCGGCAGCGTGCCGGCTCTCGGGGCGGCCACCCTCTGACCCTCGGTCAGAGCACGAGCACCGCCCCCTCCGACCGCCCCGGTCACCCAACGCCCTGACCGCCGTCCGGTCGGCCACCCGCCCGGTCACCCCGGACCCGTCGGACCCCCTTCGCCTTCCCCCCGCCATGCCTCTCGGAGCATCCCATGGACAACAGCACACTCTTCCCACCGGCCTCCACCAAGTCCACCTTCGCCTACTGCTGGCGACAGATGCGGCCCGACCGCGTCCCCTTCGCGCCGCCTGGGTGGGGATCGTCCTCGGCACCCTGGCCAACGCCGTCGCCGCGCCCGCTCATCTTCGCCACCCTGCTCGGGCGCATCGCCACCCTGCATGGCCGCACCGCGCTGTGGTCGAGCTTCGGCAGGCCTGGTCATCGCCTACGCCGTCGTCCTCACCGCCTCGACCGCTCGTGTCGCGGGCCGCGGGCTGGCTCGACTGGGGCGCGACCCTGCGCGCCTTCGCCCGGGCCATCACCAACGGCTACGACCACCTCATCGAGCTGAGCCACCGATGGCACACCGATCGCCCCTCGGGCGAGGTCATCTCGTCGCTCGAGACCTTCTCGTGGGCTTTCGTCGAGATCGTCGACATGGTCACCTGGGGCCTCCTCCGGGTGGCGGCCACCGTCGTCGGGGCCGTGGTCGTGCTCAGCGTGGTGGCGTGGCCCGTGGCCGTGGTGATGGCCGTGCTGGTCGTCGTCTTCGGTGGCGTGCTCTGGCGCCGCATGGACAAGGTGGTGGCCGCCGAGCAGGAGTTCTCGGACACCCACTCGCAGGCCACCGGCGTGATCGCCGACACCATCGCCAACCTGACCACCGTGCGCACCCAGGCCACCGAGGACCGAGAGAAGGCGCACGTCGCCGGCGTCGTCGCCGCATCGGTGCGGGCCGACCTGCGGGCCCGGCGCGTCTTCTCGGCGACCCGCCTGCAGATGGAGTCGTCGATGGCCGTCCTCAACTGGGCCGCCATCGTCGTCGGTCTGGTGCTCGCCCTCCACCACGTGGTGGCGGCGGCCGCCATCTACCTGGTCCTCTTCTACGCCACCTACGTGGGCAACTCGCTCGAGGAGTCCTTCGAGTACGTGCGGGTGATCTCGCGGGCGCTGGGCCGGTGCGCCAAGTTCGTCGGCATCGCCGAGACCGATCCCGACATCCGTGACGTCCCCGGCGCGCCTGATCTGGTCGGCCACCGCCGGGCGCATCGAGTTCCGCGACGTGTGGTTCTCCTACCGGCCAGACGCGCCCCTCTTCGAGGGGCTGAACGTCGACATCGAGCCGGGCGAGCACGTGGGCCTGGTCGGGTCGTCGGGGTCGGGGAAGACGACGCTCACCAAGCTCATCCTGCGGTTCATGGACATCCAGGGGGGCGCCGTCCTGCTCGACGGCCAGGACATCGCCGCGGTGACCCAACGGTCGCTCCGCGATCACATCTCCTATGTGCCCCAGGACCCGCAGATGCTGCATCGGACCATCGCCGAGAACATCTGCTACGGCGTCCCTGGCCTCTCCCGCCCGGACATGGACCTCGTCCGCGAGGTGGGCCGGGCGGCGCACGTCGAGGAGTTCGTGAACGTGTTGCCCGACGGCTACCACACGGTGGTCGGTGAGCGCGGCCTCAAGCTGTCGGGGGGCCAGCGCCAGCGCGTGGCCATCGCCCAGGCCATGGCCAAGGCCGCCCCGTTCCTGGTCCTCGACGAGGCCACCTCGGCTCTGGACTCGGAGTCCGAGATCCTCGTGCAGGAGGCGCTCTGGCGGCTCATGGACGGCTCCACCGCCCTGGTCGTGGCCCACCGGTTGGCCACCATCGCCCGCCTCGACCGGATCCTGGTCCTCGAGCGCGGATGGGTAGTGGAGGAGGGGACCCACGCCGAGCTGCTGGCGGTGACGGACGGCGGTGTCTACCGCCGCCTGTGGGAGCACCAGTCGGGCGGATTCCTGGCGGCGTGATAAGGCCAGCCCGACTGCCGCGCGGGTATCGCTCCTTGCGTGCAGGCCGGAGGGATGGCAACTAAACAGGCGCGGACCGAAGCCGCGTGACCGCATCGGCACGAGTCGCCGCGCGGTCACGTCCGATGACCAGGAGGCGAGCACATGACCATCGAGATGACCCGGCTGGCTAAGGAGTCGGACGACTATGCCGCTGCCCGCCAGGAGCTCAGGCGGGCGGAGATCGAGCTCATGGAGCATCGGGAGCGGGTGGCCGCCCAGCGACGGCGGCTTCCCCCAGGCCAGGTGGTCGAGGACTATGTCTTCGAAGAGGGTCCCCGCGACCTGGCTGCCGGCGACGGACCGGTCCGACAGGTCCGTTTGAGCGAGCTGTTCAGCGGCCCTGACCGGTCGCTGATCGTGTACCACCTCATGTACGGCAAGGCTCAGACCTCGCCCTGCCCCATGTGCACGATGTGGATCGACGGCTTCAACGGCATCGTCGATCACGTGACCCAGAACGCCGACTTCGTGATTGTGGCGGCCGCCGACGTCGCCACCCTTCGGACCCATGCCCGAAGTCGTGGATGGGACCGGCTGCGGCTGCTCAGCGCCGGCACGAGCACGTTCAAGTACGACCTGAGAAGCGAGGACGAGGACGGTACCCAGGACTCGACGGTCTCGGTCTTCACCCGTGACGCCGACGGCACCATCCGCCACTTCTACACCGGCCATCCTTGGTTGTCCGGGGAGGTCCGTGAACGAGGCATCGACCTCCTCACGCCGACCTGGAGCCTGCTCGACCTCACCCCGCAGGGTCGGGGCGACTGGTACGCGGCGCTCAGCTACCCGACGTCAGGCTCTTCCTGACCCGAGGCAGACCATGGCTGCAGCACATCCGTCGCCTCCAGCCGCCCTGTTGCTCAGACCGGGGCCGGTCCCCTGTGCCAGTGGCCACGACCGGCGAAGCGCCAGTTGGCGACCCGGAAGAACCGCTCGGGGTCCGTCCGCAGCACGAGAAGGAGGTTTGCCCAGACGTCCGGCCCAGGCATCGGAGGCTGGCGCGGGGGCTCGTCCGGTACGACGCAGAGGACGAGGTCGTGCCCCGCGTTCCGGGGTCGGAACGGCAGCTGGTACAGCTGGCCGAGTTGCACGCAGCCCGGCGGTGTCGACACCCAAAAGCGGCCGTCCCGACGCCACTCCTGCAACTCGTCGGGTGAGAGCAACGACTCCAACAGCGTGTTGGCCTTGGCCTCGGGCGACTGCAGCCGCGACTGGTCGAATGGAACATCTCCATCGAGGTACCAGGCGAGCGAACGGATGCCGACATGCCGGCAGTCACCCATGACGACCACGTGCTCGCCGTCATGGGTGCCACCGACGATCTGGATGAGCGTCCGGCCGGGTGCCAGCTCCTCGAGCACGGCGACGCTCGGCACCGGCTACCCCCCGGCGATGGGACGCACCCAGATGATCTCCTCGAGATCGGGGTCGAAGGCCCTGATCTGCTCGGCGTCCCGGGCCGCCGCCCCGGCCGGCCGGGCGAATGGGATCCGCCGTTCTGCTTCCAGGCGACAGAAGAGTTCCTCGGCCTCCCGTACTGCCGTCTCGTCATCGATTTCCCAGCTCACGAGCGTGTCGCCCGTCGAATCCAGGATTCGCATCGTGCCCATGGGGCGCTCCTTTCCGGTCCGTCCCACGCCACTACCATCGAACATCTGTTCCCCTGTGGAGCGCAAGGGGGAATCCTGAGGATTCCCGGCCGTCGGCCACCACGCCCCCTCCTCTCGGGCCGACTGATGTCGCTCTGGCCACGCCGCGACCTCCGACGGCTGTGGTCGAGGGACGCACGCCCCGCGGGTTCGGAGATGGACGTGCTCACCACGTGGACATCCGGAGGCGTGGGCCAGCGGTGACCTCGTGTTGTCCGGGCGACCTCCCCCGACCATCACTACAGTCACGTCATGCCTACGGCCAAAGCCAACGCAATCGAAATCTGCTACGAGACCATGGGGTCGGGTGATCCGCTGCTGTTGGTCCACGGCCTCGGTGGCCAGCTGATCGACTGGCACGACGGCCTGAGCCGGAAGCTGTGCGATGAGGGTTTCTCCGTGACCCGCTATGACAACCGGGACATCGGGCTTTCCACCAAGTTCGAGGACGCCCCGACGCCCGACTACATGGCCATCCTGGGGGGCGACCCCTCGACCGCTCCCTACAGGGTCTCCGACATGGCGGCCGATGCGGCCGGCCTGATCGAGGCGCTGGGGCTGGCCCCCGCCCACGTGGTCGGCGTCTCCATGGGCGGGATGATCGTCCAGCAGTTGGCCATCGACCGGCCCGACCTCGTCAAGAGCCTCTGTTCGATCATGTCGACCACCGGCGACCCGTCCGTCGGAAGGCCGAGCGACACGGCCATGCAGGTCCTGTTGACCCCTCCGCCCACCCAGCGCCAGGCATTCCTCGACCATGAGGTCGAGGTTTGGAAGGTCATCGGGTCGCCCGGCTTCCCCATGGACGAGGACGAGGTGCGACGGAGGGCGGCGGCTGCATTCGACCGGTCGTTCTATCCGGAGGGGACGGCCCGGCAGCTGGCCGCCGTCATGGCCTCACCCGACCGGACCACGGCCCTTGGGGAGGTGCGGGCGCCGACCCTCGTCATCCACGGCGAGGGCGACTCGCTCATCGACGTCAGCGGTGGCCGGGCCACGGCCGCGGCCATCTCCGGCGCCGAGCTGGTGGTCATACCGGGGATGGGCCACGACCTCCCGCCGGAGGCGTGGGACCAGGTGGTGGGGGCCATCTTGGCCAACACGGCTCGGGCCACCGGCTCGGGCTGAGGATCGGCCCGGCGGACGTGGCCCACGCCGGGCGTCCCGTCGAGTGCGTGCCTACGCTCTCGGTTGTGGACACAGAGGAACCGTTGGACGGCTTGCAGGGCGATGACCGGAAGGCCGCCGCCCTGCGGCGGCAGGAGCTCGGCGACCGCTATTTACGGCCACGCCAAGATCGGCCGGCCTCGTCGGCTCGCGGCGTCCACCACGTTGCCCTCCTCGTCCAGGACGTCGAGACGACCATCAAGTTCTACCAGGGCGTCCTCGAGTTCCCGCTGACGGAGATCTTCGAGAACCGGGACTACGGCGGCTCGACCCACTTCTTCTTCGACATCGGCCACGGCAACGCGCTGGCGTTCTTCGATCTCCCCGGACTCGACCTCGGTCCGTATGCCGAGGTCTTCGGCGGTCTGCACCACCTCGCCATCTCCGTCGAGCCGGCCCGCTGGAAGCGGCTGCGGTCGAACCTGGACGCCGCCGGGGTCCCCAACCAGCATGTCGACGGGTCCTCCCTGTACTTCCGGGATCCCGACGGGGCTCGCCTGGAGCTCATCAGCGACCCACTCGGCGAGATGTACGGCTCGACAGTTGTCTGAACCCAGGCCAGTCGGGCGTCCGTCTGCGCCGGGCGATGTTGTCTCGTCTAACCGCCGTCTGATCAGCGCCGGTGAGACAGGTCTGAGCGACACTGGCAGAGAGGGGCTCAGGTGGACAGCGAACGGTGTCCAGGACGAGTGCCGACTTCCGGCACGGAGCCGAGAGGTGATCGACAGCGGTGAACGGGAACCACGCACGGGCGGGTGACAAGGAAACGTGATGTCGGCATGAGTACCCGGTTGTTGGCTTCGTTGGTCATCGCAGCCGGGCTCATTCTCGTGACACCTGCCCTCGCCTCGGCCTCTCTGGCCGAGGCAGCCGTCCTGCATGTGGCCGCCCGACCTTCAAGCGGGTGCGCCATCTCGAGGCCATACCCGGCTGAGCAAACGCTGAATTTCGATGCCGACGATGACAACGGCTCCTATGAGGAGCAATCCCCATCGACGGCCGCGCCAACCCGGCCCCTCCCCGTCATCTTCGACCTGCATGCCTACGAGGAGCCTGGCCAGCTCCAGGTGACGTTGTCGGGCCTCGGCGCCTACGGCGAGATGCACGGCTTCGTGACGGTCACCCCCTGGATCGACGACCAACCGCTTCCATATTGGCTGTCGACCGTCGGCAGCAAGGACATGGCGTGGTTCGGTGCCTTGCTCACTCATGTCGAGGCAACGACATGCGTCGACGAGAACCGAGTCTTCGTCACCGGCTATTCCAACGGCGCCTTCATGTCCTCGGCCATTGCCTGCCAATACTCCTCACGCATCGCTGCCGTGGCACCGGTGGCGGGGATTCAGGCCGTCTCGCCCTGCAAGAGAAGCCGACCTGTTCCCGTCGTCGCATTTCATGGAACGGCCGATCCGCTTGTTCACTACAACGGGACGGCGTCGAAGAAGGCCGAGGAGCTGCCCGCCCCCGACGGCTCCAAGCAAACCGCGGCTCAGGCGGAAAAGCTGTTCGGAGTCACGGGTGGCGTGTTCAAGAAGGGCCGCACCATTCCCGAGCAGGCGGCGGCTTGGGCCAAGCGCAACGGTTGTTCAGGCACGGTGACCACGACACGAATCGCCTCGGAGGTGTCCCTCCTCTCGTGGTCCTGTCCCCACCATGCCAGCGTGGAGCTGTTCCGTATCCACGGCGGTGGGCACACCTGGCCGGGCAGCAAGGAGTCGTCGGCGCTCGGCCAGATCGTCGGACCCACGACCTTCGAGATCTCAGCCGACGCCGAGATGTGGAAGTTCTTCCAGAGCCATCCGCTCACGTCCACCGATTGAGGCTCGCTCGATGAGCCGTCGCCTGGGCTCGAAGGGACCGCCGACGGCAGTCGGCTGAGACTCAGAGATCCTCAGCTGTGCGCGCTGTGCGACCTCGCCCTCGAGCCCGTGGGGGAGGCGCCGCGTGCGGGCCGGTCTCTGTGGAGCCGCGCTCTGGACGCCAGTGACGATCTCGGTTAGATCCTCTCCGGAGATCGTCTCTTTTTCGAGAAGGGCGGCGATCACGGCATCGAGCGCCTCACGGTTCCCGGTGAGCAGTCCACGGGCCCGGTCCTCGGCCTCGGTGAGCAGGCGACCCACCTCCTGGTCGATGAACTGCTGCGTGCCTTCGGCGTAGGGACGTCCCTGGCCGAGCTGGGGGACGCTCGAGTACGCCGGACCGTCCGATCCGTACCCGATGGGACCGAGACGCGAGGACAGTCCCCAGTCCCTGACCATCTTGACAGCCAGGTCGGTGGCCCCGGAGAGGTCGTTGGCAGCGCCAGTGGAAGCCTCGCCGATCACCAGGTTCTCCGAGGCACGGCCACCGAGGCGGATGGCGAGGGAGTCGAGCAGATAGCTCTCGGCATAGAGGTGGCGCTCGTCGACCGGGAGCTGTTCGGTGACCCCGAGGGCCCGGCCCGCCGGCAGGATGGTGATCTTGGCCACGGGGTCGGCGTGCTCGGACAGGAAGGCGACGAGGGCGTGCCCGGCCTCGTGGACGGCCACCGAATGCTTCTCTTCGGGGAGCAGCGCATTCGACGCGTCTCTGCGGCCAAGGATGACGCGGTCTCTGGCTTCGTCGATGTCCCGGGCGAAGATGACGTCCCGGCTGTCGCGGACGGCGACGATGGCCGCTTCGTTGATGAGATTGGCCAGATCCGCCCCCGAGAACCCGGGGGTGGCCCGGGCCACGGCGTCGAAGTCGACGTCCGGCGCCAGGTGCTTGCCTTCGACGTGTACGGCCAGGATGGCGGCGCGTTCGGCCTGGTTGGGGAGGGGGATCTCGACCTCCCGATCGAACCGGCCCGGTCGGAGCAGCGCCGGATCGAGCACCTCGGGGCGGTTGGTGGCCGCCATGACCACCACGCCGGTGCTGGGGTCGAAGCCGTCCATCTCGGCCAGGAGCTGATTGAGGGTCTGTTCCCGCTCGTCGTTGGAGACGATGGATCCACCCCGGCGCTGGCCGATGGCATCGATCTCGTCGATGAAGATGATGGACGGGGCCCGCTTGCGGGCATCGGCGAACAGATCTCGGACCCGGGACGCTCCCACTCCGACGAACAGCTCGACGAAGCTCGAGCCGGTGAGGGCGAGGAAGTCGACACCCGCCTCGCCGGCCACGGCTCGTGCCATCAGCGTCTTCCCTGTTCCGGGTGGGCCCACCATGAGTACCCCTCGAGGGCCGATGGCGCCGGCCCGCTCGTAGCGATCGGGGTGGCTCAGGAAGTCGACCACCTCGGCCACCTCACGCTTGGCTCCCTCGTAGCCCGCGATGTCGGAGAAACGGGTCGTGGGCTTGTCCTCGTCGTAGACCTTGGCCTTCGATCCTCCGATGCCCATGATCCCCCCGGCGAGCTGCCTGGCATTCCTCCGTCCGATCCAGATGAAGAAGGCGATGAACAACAGGATGGGGAGGAAGGAGAGCAGGTCGACGAGGAGGGCCGAGCCTTGTCCGACGCCGGTGACGTCCACGTTGTGAGCCTTCAACGTGGGCGCCAGTTGGGTGTCGTTGATGGCTGTCGGTATCTGACTCGTGTAGTCGTCGCCTCCCTTGAGCGTGCCGGTGACGGCCCCGCTCGGGTTGATCGATGCCGTTCGGACGTCGCCGGCATTGACCTGCGACACGAACTTCGAGTAGCTGAAGCTCTTCGTTGTCGTGCTCGACGTGTGAGGGATGGTCAGAAGGATGAGCGTGATGAGAATGCCGGCAGGCAGGAGCCACATCCGCCACCGTGGCGGGGGAGGAGGTGCCGGGGCGGCGGGCCGGTCGCTGGGCTCACCCGGTTTGGCTGCTCCGGTCATGTGACGGATCCTGTGTGCCATGGGAACGTCCTTTACTTCCGATCGAGTACTGCTTCCGATCGAGCCTGATGGAGGAGCTGCCAGCGCAGCGGTCGCCGGCCGGTGATCGAGCAGCCCGTTCAGCCGAGGCAGGTCCTGCACGAAGTGGATCGAGATTTCGTCGATCAGCAGCAGAGACTACTGCGGGAACATCCCGAGCTTGCCGGGATCAGCCTCGTGGTCGTGCCTCGGCCACGGTGGAGAGCTCAACCTCACCGCCGACGCGCCCGTAGGTTCCGGTTCTTGACCCGATTCCCGCAGACAGCCATGTCGCACCAGCGACCACGGTTGCTGTGGGACCGGTCGTAGTAGGCCCACCGGCACTCCGAGTTACTGCAAGCCTTCATGCGGTACCACTTCCCGTCCCGTTGGGCGTCCCGGATGATGAGGAGGAGTCGCGCTACCACCTGGTCGAAGCCGGTTCCCGCTTCTCCGAGCTCGATTCGTCCGTCATCGCCAATGGCCACTCGCAAGACGCCGGTACCGGCCAGCTTGTTGAGCAGCTCGATCTGCTGGTGGCTGGGCCGGCCTTCCCCCGCGTTCGCTTCGAGGAGCGCTCGTATGGCCTCTCTCACGGAGCGGGCTTTGGCAAGCTCCTTGTCATCAATGACTGTCCTCTTGTCAATGAGACCCGCCTGGGACAGCCAATGCTGAGCGCTGTGGGTATCACTGAGCTGATCGGTGCTCTGATCGGCTTCGAACGTGTTCACGAAGGCCTGGACGAGGAGCAGCGGCATGGGTGCCGGCTTCGTTTCTTCGGCCTGGACCCAGCTCGGCAACGCCACCAGCTCAGTCTAGGCGTGACTAGCATCGGGGCTTGACAGGTCACGATCTAACCGGTAAAACATTGTTGGGGGTCATGGTAACTGGAGGTGAAGATGGTCACAGTGCTCGTGAGCGATCCAGCAGGAATCCGCCAGTACCGAGCCAACGTCGTCGACCAGGTTCGCGCCCGGTTACACGCTCATCGCAGTGACCGAGAGCTCATGGCCGGCGCTTCACCCGATCACAGCGTCGGTCTTGCCCTGCACGCGGAACGCATCCTGCAACCGAAGTCACGGACAGATCTGGCCGACGCGTTGCGCGGGATCGTCCGCATGGCCCAAAGTGAGCCGAAGGGTCCCGCAGCCGCCAAGGTGATCTGCCGGCAACAGGTACGTCAGGCAATCAGCGAACTGCTCCTGCTGGCCGACCGCCTTGACCGGCCAGGTCCCGTCTCCCCTCAGTCCGTGGCGCTGGCTCGGATGGTATTGACGGAGGGTTCTGGGCCCCTGTTTCGTCCTGACGGCCACGCGTACCTGGCTGAGCAGCTGCAGCAGGCTCTTCGTGTAGCCGATTCACTCGAGCCAGTGGCGGCCCCTCCTGCGTGGTCACATTTCTGAGCCGGAGTGTTCGCGCCGGCTGGCGTGCTGAGAGCGCACGAACTCAGGCGGATAGCCGAGCCACGGATACAGGTCAACGTTGTCCACCGTCGTCGGTTGCGGCAGGATCGGGAAATGCTTACTCGGTCTTTTGGATGTCTCACCCTCCGTACCGACCCAGTTCCGTCCTCGACGACGGACCTCCAGTCGGACGGATACACCGTGCTCGACGGCCTCTTCGACGAAGATGAAGTGGCAGCACTCTGCGGCGATGTCGAACGGGTCTTCGAGGAGTACCCGCCCGATGATCGTGGGGATCCTCCGGAGGACGCCGCATCATTTCGCTACGAGATGCTCAATCGGAGCAGTCTCGTGCAGCGCGCCATCGGCAACCCGCGGATCCTGAAGGTCATTGAGCCCCTTCTAGGCGAGGATTGCCACGTCATCGCCAATACTGCCTGGTGGCAACCACCGGGGGACAACGAACATCTGGGGCGTTTCTGGCACATCGACAGCGGCCCGCACGTCCCTCGTCATCCCAGTGTTCCTTGGGATAGCCGAATCCCCTATCCCGTTTTCGCCATCGCTGCCCATCTCTACCTCTGGGATTGCCCGATCGAAGCAGGTCCGACCGGCGTGATTGCCGGAAGTCACACATCGGGACAAGTACCCCCCATGGATAGAGTCGGCGACGATGACCTCGAGTGGGAAGGCCGGGGCGCCCTTCCCGTTGTGGCCAAGGCAGGTGACGTTGCCCTCTTCGTCTCGGACATATGGCACAGACGGATGCCACCTCGGTCCGGGGATCCCGGCCGGATGTTCATCCAGTGCCATTACGGGCGTCGCGATCTCGCTCAACGAATCCGACCGACATCCCAGGTGAACCACCTGTCACAGGAGGCGTTGGCCCATGCTCGGACGCCACGGGAGAAGACTCTCGTCGGTATCCATCCCCTGGGCTTCTACGACGGCTGATGCGCAACTGTGGCCAGGGCCGAGGCCAGACCGTCGCGCCGCTCCCTCTCTCGCTTCCATCAGCCAGTAGGTAGCGGAACGAAGGGCTGGATGGAGACCCAGCACGTTGCCGGGGGAGGTCGACCCACGGTCGTCTTGCACAGAGACGACGGCGGCGAGTTGACCCGCAACTTGACCACCTGGTACTGGGTGGGTCCGTATCGCTTGTCGGGCCCATAGCTGAGAACAGGAGCCCAGGTGCCCGGGAAGCTTGTGATCTTGGACATGGCGGTGACGAAGGTGCGCCGATTGAGATCGGGGCCGGCGTTCGTCGCCGCGGTGGCGAAGAGTGCAATCGCCTGACACCAGCCGGCAATTGGACCTTGCTCTTCGATGAAGTCGTTCATGTTGCCTGGCGGCACCTGCGGATAGGCCTTGTGCCACACCACCCAGCACTTGCGTAATCCGGGGTCGTAGCCACCCTGACTCTGCGGTCGGTCGTCGTCGATCCCGCCCAGCGTCTCGGTGGTCACACCCTCCTGGCCGTTGAGGGCCTCTGCATAGGGGACTGGTATGAGCCCGAGCGCCGTTTCTATGCTCTCCTCGTAGTCACTCAGGAGCAGGCGTGGGAAATAGTGCTGGGAGGTCTCGGCCTCGAGGACCGGGAAGAAGACGTTGAAGGGCATCAGAGGGATGACCGAGGTCACTCCGGCGCTGCGGAGCTGTTGGATGACAAGGGGAGCCTCGGCGTCGGTCGTGGCGGTGTCATCGGGATAGGCATCGATGGTCTTGACCACCGGTGTGACACCGGCGTCGCGCAGGTAGGGCAAGAGATAACCGTTGAGGGCAACCTGGTCCGAGGCTCGGTTCCCGGCGATGACGCCCAGCTTGATGCTGCCCCCGATGAGGTGGGCGCTGAGTCCCCAGTCGACGACTGCCTGCAGCACGGCCGCTTGGTCAGAGCCGGTCCACCACAGGTAGGGCGAACCCTGGTCCGTCCAGTTGGTGACCGTCGTCCACGCGCCGATGAACGGCGTATGACCCTCCTGGGTGATGCAGAGCTCGTCATCACCCGTCCAGTCGCCGAGCCCGTCCAGTACGGCAAAGACGGGTGGCGATCCTTCGGTCCAGGTCTTGCACAACGCCCGCATGCTGATCTCGTTGGTCGGATCGAAGCTGGTAATAATCGGGTTGATCTTCCGGCCGTTGATCCCGCCGCGGTCGTTGATCTGTTTGATAAAGAGCTTGATGGCCTTGGTCTGCTCTCCGAACTCTGCGTCTTCGGCGAATCCTTCCTTGCCGGCCAACGAGTTGAGGGAAACCACCGGGAACACGACGTTGATGCTGTGCTTGCTGACCCCTCGGGATGAGGTGCTGGCCGAGCTCACCGGGGAGGGTCCCCTCGTCGACCGGCCGGTCCTGACAACTGGTGAGGAACTCGACGGAGACGAGGCGCCGCAGGCCGCCGTGCCGATCACGATCGCCCCCACGACCGCCAACGTGCGGACCCGGATGGAGTGGCGTCGTTGATTGCACAATCGGCGGAAGATGGAGAGGTCGCGCGCGCACGTGCCAGTCCTTGAAGTACTCCAGTCGTTGACACTTAGATCACCTTCTCCCATACCGAGATGTGGCTCCTGCTGTCGCTCGTGAAGGGCTCACGGTTCCAGCCACTCCAGCGCTCTCGGAAGGTCATCCCAGCCAGGCGCGCCATCAGGTCCAACTCGGATGGCCACACGTAGCGGAACGGCGCAGAGAAGGTGTCGAACTCGCCTTCGAGCATCCAGTAGTGGTGTGAATAGGCGACTTGCATTGCAACGTCGTACTCCTCAAAGCCGAGATGCGTTGGGGTCAGCGTGAACGGGCGAACCGTTTCGCCGGGGGGAAGTCGCTGCAGCTGGGGTACCCCCACCTCGATGATGAAGAAGCCCCCAGGCACGAGGTGTTGAGCGGCGTTCTGGAAGCACTCGACTTGCTGGTCTTGCATAGTCAGATTCATGATCGTGTTTCGTACGAGATAGACGATCTTGAAGGCTCCATCCACCTGGGTAGTGGAGAAATCACCGATCGTTACTCCAATCTTCTCTGAACCCGGCTTGGTCTGCAGTTCCGCAACCATGTCTGGCGACAACTCAATCCCATGTACACGAATGCCCCGTTGGCTGATCGGTAATGCGAGGCGTCCTGTTCCGATGCCGAATTCAAGGGCCGTAGCCGTCCCTGCCAGGTCGCAGAGGAAATTCACCGATGGCTGAACGACGGAGGGCTCAAATATTTCCGGCCACCTGGTCTCGTAACTCTTCGCGATGCGCTCGTCGAAGTAGTTCTCTGGCACCACATCATTGTGGCAGGGAACCTATTGGCAGCCCCCGTGACGCACTGGATCGCCAGAGATCCTTTCCCAGTTCAGAGAACTGAACTCCAGCAGGGGGCAACCCCGATCACCTCAGCGTCTACGGTCAACTCGGTCGAAGCTCTTCGAGGAGTCCGGCCGGATACGGGGAGTCGTAGGCGGTGATGCCCTGCGAGCGGCGGATGTCTTCGATCGTCTCGTCCCAGATCTCCTCCCAGGTGATGCCGAGCATCGGCGGTGACTCTCGCCCATGTCGGTATGCCGAGAGAATTGTGTCGAGGAGGAAGCCGGCCGCTTGCGGCGGTTGGCTGAACGAGGCCTTGGTGAGGACCAGGGCCAGGAACATCGATGAGTAGTGGTGACCGAACTGCCCCATCTGGAAGCCCGAGATGGCCACCTCGTGCAGGCCGGTCGTTTCGTAGCCGGCGACCTCGTGCCAGACGTCGTGGCATTGGAGGATGCGCAGGTTCATATAGTCAAGGGGCGGCGGCAGGTCGGCCAGGCCCAGCGAGTCACGATCGAGGACCTCGAGATCGAAACCGCCCTCGACCACGAGCCTGTGCAGAGCCCCGCCGAGCGACTCTGGTGGGCACCTTTCGAGATCCACGAGCCGGAAACGGCCGGGCAGTCCTCCGGCGGCTGCCGATCGGACGCCGGGGTATCGGGTGGCCATTGCTGCCACCCGAGACGGGAGGTCGGCCGGCACGAGGTCGGTGAGCGCCACCGTGCGAACGGTGATGTCCGTCGGATCTCGGCCAGCGTCGGGGTCGTCGACGAGGGCCCAGAAGGCCTGCCAGAACGAATCGGGGACGTCCCCGTCCGACGCGGGGGCGGGTGCGGGGACGGGATCGGCCACGGGCGGCGTGCCGTACCAGCCGGCTGTCAGCCCGTCGTACACGTCGACCAGCCGCTCCGGTGCCACTGCGGCGGTGTGCACCGTCAGCTCGGCGACGCGGAATCTGGCCTCGAGATCGCCGGAGCGAAGGTCGTGTGCCGCCTCTTCGGCTTCGTTCGCGCCCCCACCGCTGACGACGGCATGTTCGAAGGCCTCACGTGTCCCGGGCTCGTGGTCCATGGTGGCCCCCTTTCCGCAGAAAAGGGTACCGGTGCGTGCCGTCGGCTGCTTGCAGAATCTGGCGATCAGGTGTTCGGGGTTGAACCCCGGACCGTCCAGGTGATCCAACTCCCTCGCGCCGCTTGACAAACATAGGAACATCGAGAGCTCACATCGAATCGACAATGAGGAGCTCTACCGGTGCCTCGACGGGCTCGTCGTCGACGATGTCAAGGTCTTCAACGAGAAGCTCCGGGAGTGGGAGGACTACTACAACTACCATCGCCCTCACGGCTCGCTCGGTGGCGCGACGCCCAACGAGCGGCTGAAGCTGAAGACGACGACCAAGGCCCCGAGTCCACGGTGAGCGTCAGTTGACAGGGCGGACCTCCTGGGACGCTATTCGCACCTCTCGCCAGAGACCCTCTCGCTGTTCAGAGAACTCAACCTGAGCAGGGAGAACAACCACAACCATGATGTGCGATCGGTCCTGTCCGATCGCTCCTTAAATTATGGACCGAAATGGCGAGAGGAAGGTCGAGTTCCGTGTGCGGACCTCACCGGTCGACGGTCTCCAGACGGCGAGCGAAGCCGCAACCTCGTTGGCATCGACGATCAAGAACACCGACTTTCGCCAAACGGTCGGAGGGCTGGTGGCGAGCGTGGGGAGCTGGAAGGGCGGCGAATAGCCGGCGCGGCCCAGGATGACGTCACGAGAGAGGTCGCGCGTCTGGCCGAGCGGTTAGCGGTACCGATGACGACATCTTGACGTAGATCCCGCTTAGGTTTCACGGCCGCGACCGGCTTGTTTCTTGGCGATCCTCGACTCGGAAGGCATCCACCCGCTAAGCGAACCTATCCACCTAGAAAGCCTCGAGTTCGCTTTGAATGGTTGACATGCGATCTAGCCGTGAGCGCTGACCTTTCCCAGAAACGGTATGAGATTGTTGAAGAAAGCGTTGTTGGGGTAGGCGCCAGCTGGGTCGTTGTGAGAGTACGTGCTCTGGTAATTCTCGAGCGTCAGGTTGCTCATAGGAATGCCCGACTGTTGGGCCAAGATCTGTGCGTCCTCGGGGACGGACGCTCCGCCTAGGCGTGCACCAAAGGCGTAGATCAGCAGGTTCTTTGGGAGGTGGTGACCCATGGTGGCGTTCACGTCGAGCACACTCTGGGCCGGATTGGCGTTCCCGTTGTCCACGGCACCGGTGTCGTCCGTCAGGCGCTGAGGGAAATACCACTCGGTGCCGTTGGCGTTCTGGATTCCCTCTCCCGAAAACATCGTCGCGAAGCGGTCGATCGGCGTGAGAGCTCCTGAGCCGTTCCAGCCGTGCACCGGTCCTTGTGAGGCGATGCCCTGGCCGAGATGCGCCTGAGCCGCCAGCAAACTTGACGGCGAAGTCGACGCATTGAGCGCGTAACCGTACTGGCCCACATTGGTGACACGCACCGAAGGAACGATGTCTGAAGGCAAAAGTCCGGAAGTCTGACCCAACGAAGGCGCATTCGGGTCCAAGAGTGCAGCTGCTGATCCTGTCGCCTCGAACACTCCAGCGTACGGCGCCGCAATGCCGCCAAAGGCGAGCCAGGGGCTGACGCTCGGGGCGTCGAGCGCCTGAAGTGTCTGGGTCGCGGCCTGGGCGCTCACCGGGGTCGTGGTGCTCCCGCCATCGATGTAGACCAAGCCCGCCAGTTGGTCGGCGCCGGCTTGGCCGTCAAAGTCCCAGGTGGCGTAGGCCGTGACCACCGACCCGCCGAGCGAGTGACCTCCGAGCACGACCTTGCCGCCGAGCTTCTTGGCGGCGCCGATGACTACGTGCAGGTCTTGGACTGCGACATTCATTCCCCACTGCTTCGCGAACTCGACAGTGGAGTTCGCGACGGCTTGATAGTGATGGGGGATGCTCGGGTTCTTCAGGTAGCCGAGGTAGTAATCGAAAAGCTGCGTGCTCGTGGCCTTGTGGTCCTTGTACAAGTTCAGCTCCGACTGGTCCTCCAGCAGGTTCTCTCGACGTTGGACCGCCCAGACTTGCCACCCACTCGTCTTCGAGACGATCCACTTGGCAAGAGGAACGAAGTAGCTGGCTGCAGCTGAGGTACCTGGCTCCAGGACCAGAACGTTCTTCGCACCGCTCGGTCCGACCTTTATGATCCCGACCTTGTTGTACTGAGCCGGGGTGCCAGGAGCGGCGTAGCCCTGCATCCATGTAACGCTCACTGGCGCAGTGGACGAGTTTGTCGACGAGTTCGTTGATGAGCTCGAACCGCAACCTGCGAGCAGCGCCGCCACGCAGGCAACAGCGATCGCCACTGACAGAACTCGGTTCGACTTCACGGGGGAACCTGGTGCGAACATTGTTCGCTAGAATAGGATCAATGTTCGCGGTCGTCAATCAATCGGCAGCTACTCCGGGATCAGCCCAGTGGTGGCGAGATCGTTACTTGCAGAGACTCCGTGCTCGCGGTCGAGGACTGAACATCGAGCAGATCTGCGAGGCGGCGCTCAAGATCGTCGACGAGGACGGTCTCCATGAGCTCACCATGCGCCGGCTAGCCGAAGAGCTGGAAACGGGACCGGCCTCCCTCTATCGCCACGTTTCGAGTCGGGACGATCTCCTGGTGGAGGTGGCCGACCTCGTTCTAGGGGAGCTCGATGCACCTGACCCGGCGCTCCATTGGCGCGATGCAGTCGAACAGCTCGCCCATGCCTTGCGACGGGTGCTGGTGGGCCACCGAGGGCTGGTCGTGATCAGCTCCAATGCACCGCTGCTCGGACCGAACGCCATGCGCATTCGGGAGATGTTCTGGAGCGTGATGGACCGCGAGGGATGTGAGCCCGAATTCGCTGTGCAGACGTATGCCGCAGTCATGCACTTCGTCGTCTGCTCAGCGATCTTCGGCGCAGGCGCCGCCCGACAGGGCAACACCGCGTGGAGTGGAGAGACGAGCTCTGGGTTGAACGAGTTGATTGATCTGCTTCCAGCTCGAAGGTATCCGACCATCCTCAAGTTCAGTGACTACGCAGACAAGCCCGATCCGGTGCGTGACTTCAGTTTCGGGCTGGCAGCGCTCCTCGACGGATTGTGGCGCTCCCAGAACTCAGCTCGGTCCCTGCCTGCTCGCTGACCGGGTAGTTGCGGGTACGTCTCCCGATTCAAGAGTCGGAGACAAGTTCGCCGCCGTGGGCCTTGGTGAGGAGACCCCAAGCCTTTTCGGCGTCGCCCGGAACGTTGCGTTCTGCGAGCACCTGAGCCAATGGGAGAATGGGCCACTTCAAGGCTTCTCGTAGGAAACTCCCAGGTCGGTCGTTCTTGCCGCGAGCTTCCATGACTCGATCTGGCGATTCCTCAGACTGATAGCGTAACCGGGAGTGCGGGTTTCACGAATGGCGATGCTTCTCGCTGCGGTCGTGCTCGTCATCGCTGCTGTTTTGATCTCGAGAGTTATGGGCGCTTCCGCCGCCTCCAGTTCGGACCCGTCGGTCACGACCATTTCCCTGTCAATGGCCCACGCCTACCAACCGCGTGCGGCCCCTGGCACGACCGACGACTACCACTGCACGCTGGTGAACCCTCATGTGGCTCGGAACTCGTACATCATCTCCAGCCAGTTCGTCCCTGGAAGTGCCGAGGATCACCACGCGGCACTCTTCCTCGTGCCACCGTCTTCCGCCGCAGCGGTAGAACATGACAATGAGGGGGGAAGAGGTTGGACGTGCTTCGGGGGACCTCTTCCCGGTACAGCCCTGACCGGCCTCGCTGCGGACCCACTGCTCACCTTCTGGGCCCCCGGGGCCGGGGTGGACAACTTCCCGAAGGGGACCGGGGTCTTTCTACGTGCCGGGAGCCTCGTCATCATGCAGGTCCACTACAACCTGCTCGTCGGCGATAGGCCCGTGAAGAACTCACTGGTACTGCACACGGTTCCGACATCGGCGCCGCTTCTGCCCCTCCACCTCAACCTGATGCTCGCACCACCAAACATCCCCTGCCCGACTGGTGTGACCGGCCCGCTGTGCAACCGCACCGCTGCGCTCGCCAACCTGGGTCAACGTTTCAGCCAGACCGCTGTCGAGGAGGTGAACGGCATCGAGGCGCTCTGTGGAGAAAATCAGTCTGATCCACCTCAGGGGAACTCGGCATCGTGCATTTTGTCGATCGGCCAGACTGGCTACCTCGACAGGGTGTATGCGCACATGCATCTCTTGGGTGTGTCCTTCAAGATGGTGCTCAACCCGGGAACGCCAAAGGCAAAAACCGTCCTCAATGTGCCCGATTACAATTTCCACGACCAGAAGTCCTACAACCTGACTAGACCCATTCCGGTCACCGCAGGTGAACCCGTGAAGGTGACCTGCACCTACGATCCGACGCTGGCACAGGAACTCCCAATCCTGCGCAAGGTGCCTCCCCACTTCGTGACCTGGGGTGACGGGTCGACCGACGAGATGTGCATCGGGCTCGCGTGGACCTCGAGAGTTCTCCCGAACTCTCACGACTCCATCTAGGCGCCGTCGAAGCCACCGGACTTCTGGGCGGGGTAGAGCTGAAGGAGGGACTCAAACGGATGGTCGCGGCCCGTCGGCCCGAGCTTCTGATTGCAGCGCCCAGAGATAGGCGAACGCACCTCAAGTCCAGAGACGGGGTTGCTACCTGGATTCGATCACTGCTCGCAGTGCACCCCTGAGAGCAAACGGGTTTGATGAATAAGCACGTGTCCCTGTCCGGGCGATCGGACGCGCGGTACGGGGACTGATCGGCATGAACGTTGCAACAAGGACAACAGCGGACGCTGGACTCCGCCAGGGAGAACAACCACGACCAGATTGTCCGCTCGCACCCGTCCGATCGCCCCCGAACAATCTGGACGCTAATCGAACCCTCTGTACCAACTCCCGAAGAGGACGGGGATTCCGGTAATCACTTGGGTGAACCGCTGCGTCTCGCTTGTCCGATCGGTGCTTCGTGCCGTGGGTTGGCGGCACCAGCGGATCTGCGTTTCAAGCCTGCGCGGTTCGAGTTTGCTCGGCTTGGTAGCAAGCGGTCTTCCCTCTGGACAGTCCGAGGCCCGCAGGAATCAGCCGGCCTCCTCGGCTTGCCGGCCGCTTGTCGCGTCCACAAGCAATTCCAGCACCTCACCGATGGTCCGTTCTCGGCCGACCACCTCTCCGAGGGGTAAGTCAGTCTGGATGGAGTAGCGATTACGCCGGCCCTCTTTGTCCTTTACGACGTAGCCGCCTGCAATCAGGTCGCTGACGATGCCAAAGGCTGTTCGCTCGGTGATGCCTAACGTGGCCGCGATGTCGCGAAGGCGCACTCCGGGGTCGTGAGCTATGCAGATTAGGGCTCGGGCGTGGTTGGTGAGGAAGTTCCACTCCGGCATCGGGCTAGTCTAGTTGGATCTTTCTAGAATAGTATTACAAGTAAGTAATTCTAGAATCAGATTGCAAGTTATAGCCGACGGCCTTATCGTGCCCGAAGGACATCGAGGCTCGACCGCCACAGACGGCCATGTGCTCGGGGTCTTCGAAAGGATCTGCCATGGCCGAGGACCGGCTTCACGTGGTCTTTGGGACCGGTCAGGTCGGGACCGCCCTTATTGACCATTTGTCGAGCTTGGGCCTGCCCGTGCGGGCAATCTCGAGGAGCCGACCGACCACGCTGGCCGACGGAGTTGACTGGCGGGCAGCGGACGTCACCGATCCCGAAGCCGCCGAAGACGCGGCCAAAGGTGCGTTGGTCGTCTATCAGTGCCTCAACGCCCCTTACACCGAGTGGCCGGAGAAATTCCCCCGACTACAGCGAGGGGTTCTGGGTGCCGCCGAGCGCAACGGTGCCCTCCTCGTGACCCTGGAGAATGTGTACGGCTACGGCCCGACCGCCGGGAAGCCGATGACCGAAGACCTTCCGCTGGCCGCCACGACCGTCAAGGGCCGAGCCCGTGCGTCCATGACCAAAGAACTGCTGGACGCCGCCGATGCCGGTCGTGTCCGCATCGCCATCGGACGGGCATCAGATTTCTTCGGTCCTGGTGTCACTGAGACGACGCTCGGGGAGCGGGTCTTCGCCAATGCCGTAGGGGGCCGGCGTGCCGACTTCATCGGCAATCCAGATTTGCCCCACACCTACAGCTACGTTCCCGACATCGCAGTCGGCCTCGCCACTCTCGGAACAGACCCGCGGGCTGCCGGCGAAGTGTGGCATCTGCCAGGCCCCGAGACTGTTACCACCCGGTCGGTCCTCGATCTCGTTGCCAGCGAGGTGGGGCATCCGATCGCCATTCGCTCGGTCTCCAAGTTGGCGCTTCGCACACTTGGACTGTTCAAGCCGATGCTGCGCGAGCTGGTCGAGATGTCTTACGAGTTTGAAGAGCCTTTCGTCCTTGACACGACCAAATACCAGTCCACCTTCGGTATTGGCGGGACCCCATTAGCCACCGCCATCACCGAAACGGTCATCTGGTACCGGAACCAGGAGGTGGTGAAGTGACTCGTCTCGAGGTGCCTGCGGGAACTGAGTTGAGCCCAACTGTGGCGTGGTCGAGACGCGTTCGTCGCGTCGGCGGCTTCATCCAGCTCGCCTTCGCCGCCCTTTGGTTGGTGCGTGGCAGCCTCAACCTTCACGGAGCCGCCGGGAGTGCCTTGGCTGGAGGTTTCAGCGTCATCGTCATTGTCACTTTGGTGTACGGAATCCGGGTGACAGCGGGCGCGGGCTCGCGGCCTACCAGTCAAGAGGCGAAGCGCATCGAGCGTTCTGTGACCATTGCGACCGTCATTGAGCTGGTGGCGGCCTTCATCTTGCCAGTCATCGTCATCGCTGCTGGCCATTCCGATTGGGTACTGCCGTCCATCGCCATCACGATCGGCCCGCTATTGCTTTGGCTCGATCACCTCGTACACATTCCCCGTTATCGACCGGCTGGATGGGCGCTAACGGTCGGACCGGTGATCCTGGTTGCCACAATGTCAGGCTCCTCCCTCGCCGCTACCACCGGCATCGCTGCTGGCGTCTTGCTCTTGGGTATCGCAGCCGAGGGTTTCCACGACATCGTGGGTCTTCGACCTCGAAGCCCGTCGAGCCGGGCGCTCGGCGCAAAGGCCCAGTGACGTGGACCAGAATGACGGAGGCATAGCCCGCTTTCGTCCTTTCTTTAACCCCTCCACCGGTGAATGGATCGAGTACACGGCCGTCGGCGAGCATGGTGGCGGCGGGCTTGTGCGCTTCAACTGGCGCAGTGTGCCCGGTGGCGTGATCACCGAGCACATCCACCCGCACCAAGAGGAGCGCTTCACCATCTTGGAGGGTGAGGCCCGTTTCACCCTCAACGGAGAGGAACGCCTAGCGAAGAGGGGTGAGACGATCGTGGTACCCGCTGGAGTTCCGCACTCTGAGGGGAACACCGGATCGGTCGAGGTCGAGGGCGTGGTCGAGCTGCGGCCACCACTCCAGACCAAGGAGTTTCACGAAGCGTTGGCTGGTCTGGTGACGGACGGCAAGACGACGCCAAGAGGGGCACCGAAGAACCCTCTTCAACTCGGCGCCACTTTCTGGCACTTCCGCCACGAGAGCCGAGCGACCTCGCCACCCATTTGGGCTCAGAACCTCTTTCTCCCGCCGCTGTCGGTCCTGGCGAAGCTCTTTGGAGTCCACCCCTACTACGCGCGCTGGGACAGCCGTGTTGGTGATTGAAACCTCGATCGCAGGGCACTCCGACGATGACTACGGATGAAGTAACCCCGGATCTCGAAGTCTAAAACGGCGGACCTCCTGAGACGCTATTCGAACCCCTCGCCAGAGATCCTCTTACGGTTGCAAGAACTGGATCTGACTAGGGAAAACAACCACAACCAGGATGTCCGATCGAAACCGTCCGATCGCTCCTGATTATGAGCGGATTTGGCGATTTTTCCAGCCTCGGGCACCGAATAACTGGGGCGCTATTCGAACCCATCGGTGACAGCTCCACTCCCGAGACGGTAACGGCGTCCGATCGTTAGTAGCCGACGTTCCCAGTCGTGGTGACGTTCCGGCACCGTCTCTCCTGAACAGATGTGTTGGACGGACGGGATTTGTGTCGCGTACTTACACGG
>CAVWMT010000006.1:0-444925 GCA_963756195.1 uncultured Acidimicrobiaceae bacterium | reverse complement strand
GCTTCGGATCTGAGGGGGGAACGGGGTCCCCTTCTTTGAAGAGTGGTGCTGCCAGCCTGACCGGGTGAGATGCCATCGCTCCTTGAAGTCAACTGTCATGCAAGACCGTGCGCGCATCTGCGAGATCCTCGTCGGATTGCCGGATGTGAACGTGCTCGGCGTCGACGAGGCGAGTCCCGTCCTCGAGATCCACGTCGAGTCTCATGCGTCTCGACCCGGATGTCCGGAGTGCGGGGTGGTCGCCCACCTGAAGGATCAACGGATGGTGACCCTCGTTGACCTTCCATGCTTCGGCAGACCGACGAGGCTGCTCTGGCACAAGCGACGGTGGCGCTGCCCGGACCGGGACTGCCCGAACGGGAGCTGGACGGAAGAGGATGCCCGCATCGGCGCCGCGCGCCTGGCCATGACCGATCGGGCAGGTCGGTGGATCACCGAACAGGTGGGCCGGTGCGCCCGCAGCGTGAATGAAGTGGCGAAGGAACTTGGGTGCGACTGGCACACGGTGAACGACGCCGTCCTCGCCTACGGAGAGGCCCTCGTCGATCAGCCCGACCGGTTTGACACGGTCTCCGCCCTCGGTCTCGACGAGGTGCTCATGGTGCGCCTCGGCCCTTACCACCGCCAGCACTTCTCGACCCAGATCGTCGACGTCAGCCGTGGTCAGCTCCTAGACGTCGTCCCGGGCCGGAGGAGCACCGAGCCCATGGTCTGGCTCGCCGAGCAGGGTCGGGCGTTCCGGGATGCGATCACCTTCGGCACGCTCGACCTCTCCGGCCCCTACCGCCGGGTCTTCGAAGTCATGGCCCCAGGTGCCACCTTGGTCGCAGATCCCTTCCATGTGGTGCGCCACGCCAACGCCAAGCTCGACGAGTGCCGGCGCCGGGTCCAGAACGAGACCTTGGGGCACCGGGGCAGGAAGTCCGATCCCCTCTATCGGTGTCGTCGCCTGCTGACCAGAGCCAAGGAACGCCTCGACGAGAAGGGACACGAGAGGATGACCGGGCTCCTGCGGTCCGGCGACCCTCACGGGGACGTGGCCACCTGTTGGCAGGCGAAGGAGGCCGTGCGCGAGCTCTACGCCCACGGCGATCCCGACCTCGCCCTCGCTTGGGTCGACCAGCTCGGCCACGACCTCCACGACGCTGACTACCCGATCGAGGCCCGCTCCCTCGGACGCACTCTCATCCGTTGGAAGCACGAGGTCGCCGCCTGGCACCTGGCCCACGTGACGAACGGACCCACCGAGGCGGTCAACAACTTGATCAAGCGCGTCAAGCGCGCCGCCTTTGGCTTCACGTCGTTCCGCAACTACCGGATCCGCTCGCTCCTCTACGCCGGCAAGCCCAACTGGGACCTACTCGCAACGATCACTCCCCGCTGATCGGATCTCACGACAACGGATTCGGTTCGAGCCACTGCTTCGCGTCGCAGGTCGGCGTCGGGCAGCGCCAGCGCCGGCGCTTGAGCCGGAAGCGCGAGGGTCGACCCATAATCGGCAGGTCCACCAGTTCATCCGTCCTCGATCCAACGAGCTCCGCCTGCCCACCGCACCGGGAACACCTGGCTGTATCGAGCGTCGTCTCGATCTCAAGCCGAACGAACTTCTCGGTCTCCTCCGCGCCGAGAACGCGTATGTCCTGAAGGCCAAGTACGACCTCGAGCATTTTCATTGGGTGCCGCTCCATGACGACACCCAGTTTCACCCACGGAATCGATCCTCAAGGCAACTGACCGCGCGACGTACCAAGAGCCGCTCCACCCCCCTCAGATCCGAAGCGCCGCCAATGGCAGGTGCCTCCGGGAAATGCGTCGGGAATGAGTGCTGAAGGAGAAGCCAATGCCCAGGGGAATGGCTGGACCGCCGCCGCCGCAAGGGCGGTGTTTGGCCGAGACCAGCCTGTCTGTCAACCCTGAGGACGCGCCTGATAGGTAGAGGAACCGGCTACTCGGGTGAAAGCTTGTAGCGCCTGGGCCGACGAGGTGAGCGGATACGAGAACCCCCGTCCCGGTGCATCGAAGTACAGCACGGCCCGGATTCGGGGGAAGTTTTGCGGGATCTCCTGCTCGAAGGCGGACGAGATCCAGTTCGCCTTGGCGGCCGGATTGCCCGGCTCTTCGACCGAGCCCGTCTCGGCAATCATGACCGGGAGGGAGCTCACCGCGGTGATCTCTGCATATGTTTGCGAGAAGATAGACGTGAATGACTGCCACGGCTTATCGCGGTTATATCCATCTAAAGCGATCCATGACGTGTAGCCATTACCCGGAAAATATTCGGTCGGGTTGGGACTGGATGGCTTGGCTCCCACGCACCACACGAATTGGACATTCACGGCGCCTTCGGTCTGGAATATACCGACGATATGCCGCCACGCCGTCACGTACTCCTGAGCATTCGTATTGCCGTTGACCCCGATGCTCCAGGGATAGGTCGAGTCGTTCATCTCGTGCATCAAACGAACATAGAGAACCCGCCCGAACGCCTTTGCCGCCGCCGCCCACGACCGGATATAGCTGTCGTATCTGCCGGACGAAAGCTGTGCCAGAGAGAAATTGGGCTGATCGCTGAGCAAGCCTCCTGGCGACTGACCGGCATCGACGGCCTGTTCGGGCTGCCAGGTGATCATGGGTGTTGCGCCGATGGCTTCGGCATAAGACACAAACTGCGTTGGAAACGGGACTGAAGTGCCAGAGGCGGTCTGCCAGCCGGTGAAGGTCTGAACGATGGACAACCGGTGGTCGATGGTCGATTCGAAATGCGCGAGAGCCACCTCCTGGTCTCCCGTGCCGGGACTGGGCTTCACATAGATACCGAGGGCGATGCCGGGCGTTCCGCCCGGAGCGGGTATTGCTGGCGGCGGGCTGCTGGACCCCTGACGAGGAGGCGTTGTTTTCGGCCGCGTCGCTGGCGCAACGGTCTTCTCACTGTCATTGGCGGCAAGACCCCACACGAGGAATGCTGCGGCTACGAGAATGAGGGCGGCCATGACGGTCAGGAGGCCCGGTCTCCGGCGACGAGGGTTTTTCACGTCGCAGTTCTCCTCATGGCATTCCATCTCTTTCGAGCCAGTGTCGACCAGTGTCAGGCACGAAGGCGCCCAGTGATTGGGAACCATCGGGGTGCTGTGCAGTGGTCCATGTTGTCCACACTTACGTCCGAACACACGCATCACATTGGAATGACACGGTGACCCTAAAGGTCCTCGAATTTCGCGAACAGTTCTACCCAATTTTTGTTGTCATTAACGATCACCCCCCGATACCGTGCAGACGGAGCCGATCACGAGGGGCCACCCATGAAGACAACTTGCTCGTTAAAGTCGCGCCGGCCTCGCAGGGTAGCGCTGGCAGTGGCCACCACGGCACTTGTCGCCTGTTCGTCGTTTGCCCTAGCCACACCGACGTCCGCCACCCCTCGGATGGCGTCGGCTCCGACGTACACATGGCCAAAGTACGCCCACGATGCGGCCGACACCGGGGTATCGGCCGATCCGACGATATCGACGGACAACGCTGGGCAGCTCGGAGTGAAGTGGATGGTCCCGGACCAGACCCAGTCGGAGTCGTCGCCGGTGGTGGAGTACGACGCCGCACTGGGACAGACCGTGGTCTATCAGGGAAACGAAGACGGAAGTTTTACCGCCTTCGACGCCTCAACTGGGGCCATCCTTTGGTCGCAGAACCTCGGCTCGGCCATCACTTCCACCCCGCTGGTGGCCGATGGTGATGTATGGGTGGCCCGAAGTTTCTCTCCCATCCTCTACAAACTTGATGCGGCTACGGGCGCCATCGTTTGCCAGTCCGTACCCCTCCAGTCGATCAACTACGCCACGCCCACCATCGGAACTCCGCCGGGGGGCCAGCCAACCGTTTTCATCGGCGAGAATGGCATTAATCCGGACGGCCCCGTCTACGCCATCAGCGCAGCCAATTGCTCGACGGAGTGGAAATTCCTCAATTTCAACACCTCGGCCGGAAGCTGGGACCCCTACTCCTACGCCGTTGACGCCCACGGCACCGGTCTGCTGCTCCTTGGTAGCGACAATCCGGACGCCACCGTCTACGCCCTGAACGCATTGACCGGAAAAGTGGTGTGGTCGTACAAGACCCAGAACACGACGGAAGGTGATGTCGGCACCGGCGCCTCGGTCACGGCGCCCGGCGTCAACGGCTTCGCCGACGGGGCTCTGTACATCTCCAACAACGGTGGCTACACGTATGCGCTCGATCTCACAACGGGCGCCCTCTACTGGCGTTTCGACTACGCGTCCTACCTTGGATCCAAGCCTGGACGGGGCACGGCGGCCGTGGTCGAGAATCATGTGATCATCCCCGGTCCCACGGGAGTCCTCTGTCTCAACGCGGTAACAGGATTCCCCGTGTGGAACTGGCGTAGCGGCATTCCGTCCGACTCGGCAGCGGCAGTGGTGGGACCACCGGGTAAGCGGGTCGTGGCCGTGACTGATCTGAGCGGAAACTTTGACGTCCTCGATGCATCCACCGGCGTACTGCTTTATCAGCACCAGACTGGCGGATACGCAGTAACCTCGGTGGCCGAAAGCGAGGGCAATTTCTACGTCTCGTCGGGATCGGCTTTTCTCTACGACTTTGGTCTGGAGGGTTCGAACGCCGGCCCCCCCTCGACGGTTGTCACCTCCCCGACTAGCGGGACCGTGTTGGCCAATCCAAACGGTGATCTGACACTCTCTGGGATGGCGAGTGGCGCGCCGGTCGCCTCGGTTGACGTCGCCATCCAATCCGGGGGAACCGATGGCCCGTGGTGGGACGCGACCACGGGAGAATGGAATGTCGGGTTCGTCGACGACACGGCGAACTTGACCGATCCCGGCTCGTCCTCCACGAGTTGGACCTACCGCTTCCCCGTACCTCCGGCCGGAGGGGTCTATTCGATACAAACATCAGCAACCGGAACCAACGGTCAGGCGGACCTCGGTGCCTACTCGTCGGCACCGAGTGCGGCACGGACTTCGTTCACGGTGCGCTACCTCAAGACCGCCCCACATTTGGCAGTTGTCGGTAGTAACTGGATCGCCCCCGGTGCCTCGATCGGCGTACAAGGATCCGGCTTCAATTCCGGAGAGAACGTCGGCAATTTCCCTGACAGGATCCAATCTGCTTACCGCCACAGCCGGATCGAAGGGCAGCTTCTCCGGCACGGTGACAATTCCTGCGACAGCGGCATTCGGTCTCAGCGCGCTGGTTGCCACCGGTATGAGCTCCGGCCTTTCGTCGTCAGCCACCGTCGATATCTCGAATCAATGGAACTCCGTTGGTAACGGAAGCCTCCACCAGGGATACGAGTCGAACGACCTGACCTGGGACCAGCACATCGTTGGGAGCCATGGATCCTTTCTCAATCAGGCTTGGAGCTACCCGTCGGGCGACGCGATCCGCACCTCCCCAGCTGTTGTCGACGACGTGGCCTACTTCGGCAACGACGCCGGCACCGTCACTGCCCTTGATGTTCAGAACAGTGAGCCGATCTGGACCTATTCGGCCAGTAGCGCCATTGACTCGTCGGTGGCGGTCACGTCCGGGCTCGCGATCTTCGGTACGACTGCGGGCGATGTTGACGCCATATCGAAAGGGACTGGCAAGCTGATGTGGCAGACAGCTACGTCGAGTGCCGTCGAATCTTCTCCGTCGGCGGCGGACGGGATGGTATTTGTGGGCTCGGACGACGGAACGGTCTACGCCCTCGGTCAAACGACTGGAGCGGTTGCTTGGCAGACGAAGCTGGGTGGGTCCGTCACGGACTCACCATCCGTCGACCCGAGCACCGGGGAGGTGCTGGTGGGAGACGCCAGCGGGGCAATCACCGCCCTGTCCATGACCACTGGCGCAGAGTTGTGGTCGGTAGAGACGGGTGGACCGGTCACGGCCACGCCTACCATCGACGGCGGCAACGTTTACGTCGGATCTCAAAGTGGCACCGTCTACGACCTGAATGAGACGACGGGAGCCCAGGTGTGGTCATTCGACACCGGCGGTAGCGTGGCCGCTGGTGGGGCGTTCTGGACAGACGGCTTCCATCCCGCCTACGTCGTTGGCGACAGCCACGGTGACGTTTACTTCCTTGGTCTTACATCCGGAGATGTGCAACGCCACCTCACCCAAGCGACGTCAGCGGTGACCGGGGTGACAACGGCTGATGATTGGGCGGTGGCGACCTTCGCTGACGGCGAGGTATATGCCGACAAATTCGGGGGCGAACTGACGTGGGTCTACCAGGGCAGCCTGGCCTCGTCCCCCGTTCCGCTTCAGAACGGGGTGATCTACGTCGCCGGCCAAGACGGTGCGCTTCGGGCCTTCACGGTCCCCGGTACGCAGATCCCTTGACCAAGTTGAGGGACCATGCTCGATGGACCCCGAGCGTCGTTTGTCGGTGACCGGTCGTTTAACTGGAAGTGCTCCTTGTCGACGCGTCCGCAACTCCCGTCGAGGCACGCGCCCATCGAGTTCAAGGAAAAGTGGACTGTGTGCGCCGTCCTGACCTGGATTTGCGCTCGAGACGGGAACGGCGTGAATCTCAGCTTCACCGTTGTCGAACGGTCCCCAAAGTGGAGATGACGGGACTCGAACCCGTGACCCCCTGCTGGCAAAGCCCGCCAATGTGGATTCCGGCGAACACTCACGAGGGATCCTGGCTGCTCAGACCTGGTATCTGAAGGTGAGCGAAAAGAAGTGAACATCGGCGATCGCGTGATGGGCTCGCGATGGACTCGCCCTCCACCCGTGGCGTGGCGTCCGTGCTCCCGCCGACCTTGGCCACGGCATCACGCTGGGTGCAGAGAGGGAAGGGTTGAAACCACCGGCGTGGGGTACCGCCGCGCCGTCAGGCGGTACCCCACGCCGGTGGTGCAGCGCGACCGGGTCAGCGACGAGCGGCCAAGGCGAGCTGCAGTTTCGTCATCTCATTCCTCTTCAGTCTGGGAGGACGGGAATGCCACCGATCAAGTGCCAGTAGGTACAGGTTGCCGGGTCGACCACGATCGTTTCGTTCGTGCCAGTGGCCCAGCTCGGTATGCCCGTCCACGGGTTGCCGTCATCACCGCCAGCGGGCAATCCGGTCGACACCGCCGTCAGGTCCGGAGGACACAGCCGGTCGGTAGGCCAAAATGGCAAAAACCAGGATGCGTGTAGATGGGCAGGCCACCGGTCGGAGCGAAGAACGAGCACGAGTTGTTGGTCGGATCCCACTCCCAATAGCCGTTCAGCTGGCCGCACTTCCCTGTGACGATGTTGGACCCGCCCAAGCCCGAATAGAACAAACGGGCCCGGTCGCCGCGGTAACCGGCTCGTTCGATAGGACGGGATGCGTCCCCACCGGGACTTGTTTCGGCGGCGTTGCGGCCGCTGTACCGGCGCCGAGGACAGTGAGGCTGACCACCAAGAGGCCGGAGAGTCCCAGCACGGCGCACAGGCGCATGATGAGTTTCACGATCGTTGACTTTTCAGGTTGAGGGCCGCGCTCAGAGCGGCACATAGCCCCAGAAGAAGCCGGACAAGAAATAGATGACCCCCGTCCAATAGCCGGTGTTGCCGAAGTTGAGGATGTAGCAGTGCGTCGGTTGGACGAGGTGCATGCCCGACACCTGGCAGTTAGCCACGAAACAGAACGTGCCGAGTCCCAAATCAGTACAGGTGCACGTGCCGCTCACTTGGACGCCGTCACCAAGAGTCACGGAGCAAGGTCCAACCGAACCCGCAGAAGGAGGGTTGGGGTTGTACGAAGCTCCCAAGGTGTCCACGTCGGCCTGAGCTGTCGCGGCCTCACTCAAGGTCACTGAGCTGCTCACCACTCCCAAAGGCACAGTGGCGACTCTCGTTTCACTTGACACGCCAGTGACAGCACCGGCCTGCGCGGGGACGAACACCCCGACGGTGGCCACCACGGCAAGGGCCGTAACCAGCGCGGCGAGGGCTCTCTTCATGGCTCCTCCTTTGACGGGCAGGCAAGCGCCGAGCGGCGACCGGGGTCGCTCGTCGGATTGCCGTCTCTGGGCGCGGAGCCCGAGAGACCCTGTCCGATCGGATAGGAATATAAAGCACCGATTACTTATCTATACAGGCTTCCTACCCGCTTCGCAAGTCTCTCCTACCCTCGCCGCAAGGTGGTTGGAGGGCCGGTAATGCGGAGGGGGCTCAGATATTCATCGGAGGGTGCTCTGCCTGACGGGGTGCGTAGTTCCTCACACCGTGCTCGAGGCAGCATCTGGTCAGAATATTTCGGGACACAATCACTCCAAAGGCGTCGATCTGAGCATTTGCTGTTCGTCTATCTGCTGACACATCGAAGAGGAGGCCACGATATGAAGTTCATGCTTCTGATCCATCAAGGCACGACGCCTACTCCCCTGGACCCGGAAGCCTGGGCCACGCTCTCAGATGAAGAACAGCAGGCAATCTACAAGGCCTACAAGACGATCAACGAGAAGCCTGGCGTGACGCCGGGCAACGGGCTCCAGCCGCCGGATACGGCCACGACGGTCCAGGTGAGAGATGGTAAGACGATCACCACTGACGGGCCCTTCGTCGATACGAAAGAGGCTCTCAACGGCTACTTGATTTATGAGGCAGATGACCTTGACGCAGCCATCGAGCTCGCTGCCCTCATCCCCGCAGCGCGGCTCGGTGGGTTCATCGAGGTGCGTCCGACCATGGAGTGGTAGCGACGCTCGACGAGATCTTCAGGGAGACGCTCGACGAGATCTTCAGGGAGGAGTGGGGACGAGTCGTCGCTACCCTGACCGGCCTCCTCGGCGATCTCGATCTCGCCGAGGAGGCGGCCCAGGAAGCATTCGCGATTGCGGCCGCCCTCTGGCCCGATCCCGGCTTGCCCGACAACCCCAGAGCCTGGCTTGTAACGACGGCACGGAACAGAGCGGTTGACCGCATCCGAAGAGAGCGCACCTTGGCGGCCAAGACCCATCTCTTAGCAACGGATGAGGCTGAGTGGAACAAAATGGAGTCGACGCCCTTTTCTGACGAGCGCCTCGAGCTGATCTTCACCTGCTGTCACCCATCGTTGGCGACGGAGGTGCAGGTGGCGCTCACGTTAAGAACCCTCGGCGGCTTGACGACTAGTGAAATCGCACGGGCCTTCCTCGTACCAGAGGCAACGATGGCACAACGACTTGTAAGAGCGAAGCGCAAGATCAAAGCCGCCGGCATTCCCTTCCGGGTCCCGCCGAACCATCTTCTTCATGATCGACTCGACGCGGTTCTGACTGTGGTCTATCTCATCTTCAATGAGGGCTACGGCGGGCGCAACGAACTCTCCGGTGAAGCTCTCTGGCTTGGCCGAGCACTGACCACACTTATGCCGGACGAGTCGGAGGTTCACGCGCTGGTGGCGCTGATGCTCATCACTGACTCCCGCCGTGAAGCTCGCTTTCGACAAGGAGACGTCGTTCGGCTGCGGAACCAAGACCGGGCCCTCTGGGACGTTGGCCAGATCAGCGAAGGCCGCTCCGAGCTCCGCCGGGCTATCGAGCTCGAAGGCCGAGGACCGTATGTCCTCCAAGCGGCGATCGCCTCCCTCCACGCCGAGCCTGATCCCGACCAACGTCAGATCGCTTCTCTCTATGGCGAGCTGGCAGGACTTACCGGTTCGCCAATCGTCGAACTCAATCGCGCCGTTGCCGTCGCTGAGGTGGAAGGTCCAGCCGAAAGCATGCTGGTCGTGGATCGGCTGCCCCTTGATGGGTACCTCTATTTCCACTCGACGCGAGGTGAGTTTCTCGACCGACTTGGGCGCCACGAGGAGTCCATCGTCGCGTTCAAACGTGCCTGCGAGCTGACCCATGACGATTCTGAGCGCCGGCTCTTCGAGAGACGGATCTCGGAGCAGACCACGGAGAAAGAGGAATGCTGACGTTCACTCAGATCAGAGACCAGCGGCTCCCGGGATGCCGGCGAAGGCCATCCTGGCCGACGATTGCAATCACATCCGAATTCAACGACAGGTGGGACATCCATGCTGGGACGCAAGAGCTACACCCGAGAGGAGTACAACTATGCAAAGAAGTCGATCGAAAGGCAGCTCGCAGCGTACAAGGCCATGATGAAGTTAGTCAGCTCAAAGGCCACAGACAAAGGACCGAATCCACCCTTTCGACATTCGAGGTGACTTTCGTCAACAGCATGGTTCTCGTACTCGATCGACCTTTCGTGCATCGGCTCCGGTCGGTGACCGGCGAGGAAGGCAAGGCCTCAACGAGGTCGAACTGCTCTGTGACGCATCGATCAGCAACAAGGGGGTCTCGAGGGAAATTCCCGATCGATTACATCCCAGAGAGATCAGTACTCAAGCTCGAGGCGGGAGATTCCGTGCGACCCACGGAATCCGAGTTTGAACGCCTTGCTTCCGCATTCTTCGTCGGTTTGAAGAGCAAGTACACCTAGGGGGAAGGTGATCAATCCCCCTGCCCTGAACGTTCGAGTTGCGACCCAGTTCTATGAAAGGAAACGAGATCTATGAAAACAATGTCATGTAAGCAATTGGGTGGACCATGTGACTTCCCTCTCCACGGAAATACCGCAGACGAGGTCATAAAGGCGCAAGATAAGCATTTGAACGAAATCGTCTCCGGAGGTGATGAAACGCACAAAAGTGCCATAAAGGAGATGAAGGGCAGGTGGAGACATCCCTTGTCGGGAATGGCGTGGTATAAGAAAGCCAAGCGTGATTTTGCTGCTCTTCCCGAAGATTGATCGGGGTATTTACTGAGTGGCCCACAACGCCTGTGTTGAGTGAGACGGGCTGAACGCGTTGGTGGAGCCGCTTCGTCACCAGGTCGCAGCTGACTGTTTGAAGCCGCTCAACGTGATGACGACCATCTCCGCTGATGCTCGTCGGGGGAGAACGCTGTAATTCCGACAACATCGGTGGAGATGACGGGACTCGAACCCGTGACCCCCTGCTTGCAAAGCAGGTGCTCTAGCCAACTGAGCTACATCCCCGAGTCGGCGCGCGACCGGCGGTACCGAAGGAGTGGTGCCGCGCGATCTTACCGTTCTCGAGGATGCATCTCCTCGGCGTCGCGGTGGGGCGTCGACCAACCGGGCAGGCATATCGGCGCCCTCTTGGCCCACGCCGACATGGAGCTCCGTTGCTACGATGACCGGGCTGCGAACCCGTGAACCACCGACCCGTATGACGGCGAGGTCCTCGATCCGACCTTCGGGCCAGAGGCGGGATCTCGGTCATAGAAGTGGAGGATCCGCATGTCCGTCTCGTCCGGCACGTCCGATGTCTTGGTAGGGGTTGCCCAGCACGACGAGAATGCCATCGAAGGGCTGTTCAAGGCCCGTCTCGACAACCTGGAGGCGTCGGGGCTCGATCCCAGGACCTATGCGCTGGTCAACATGGCTGCGTTGATCGCGGCAGATGCTGCCCCGGCTTCCTACGTGTTCCAGGTCGGATTCGCTCTCGAGTCGGGGGTCACACCTGAAGAGATCCTTGGCCTTCTCGTCGCTCTCAACCCGACCGTCGGCAACGTCCGCATCGTTTCCGCGGCGGCAGAGATCGCCTTCGCCCTGGGCATCGATCTCGAGACGGCTGCCGAGGCCGGCGCGAGCTGAGGAGGGAAGATGCCGTTCGTGCGCCGACGCCCACTGCTTCGAGCCGCCGCCGTTGGTGGCGTTTCCTACGTGGGTGCCCGGGCAGGCATGAACCGTGCCATCCAGAGCTCAGAAGCGGTTCCGGGGGCCTCGGAACCCTCACCGGCTCCGGCACCACCGCCAGCTCAGGCACAACCGCCGGCGGCCGGCAACGCTACGGGGGCGAGCGACCGCATCGCCATGCTGCAACGGCTCGCCCAGCTGGACGACTCGGGTGCGCTGACCGACGAGGAGTTCGCTGCCGAGAAAGCCAAGTTTCTGGCCTGATAGTGAGGACAGCGGTCGCCCGGTGACCATGCTGGGCTGGTCGCGACCGCGACCCTGGGACCCGTCGCCGGCGTTCGCTGGTTAGCTCGTGCCCGTCGCTTTCGCCCGTTCGAATGATCGGGCGATCTCCTCCCACGCGGTTTCTACCCCGTCGAACCCGCGGACATCCGTTCCCATGTCTGGCTCCAGGTCCTTGTAGACGTCGAAGAAGTGAGCCACCTCTTGGGTCAGGTGGGCGGGCAGGTCGTCGATCGAGTTCAGCTGCTCCCACACGGGGTCGCCGCAGGCGACCGTGATCGCCTTCGCATCTGGCCCCTTCTCCTCGGTCATCCAGAAGGGCCCGATCGGCTTGGTACGGATGTAGCAGCCCGGAAAGGTGGGCTCGTCGAGGAGGACCAATGCGTCGAGCAGATCCCCGTCCTCCGCCAGCGTGTCGGGGATGAACCCGTAGTCGGCCGGATAGAAGGTGGCCGAGAAGAGGCGCCGGTCGAGTCGGAACACCTGCAGCTCGTGGTCGAACTCGTACTTGTTGCGGCTACCTCGGGGGATCTCGACGACGACGTCGATGGTCCGCTCGGCCCGCTCGGCCCGCCCGGCACCCATGGGGTGTCTTCTTTCCGCCCCGCCGCCCCATTGTGTCCTGCCGACGGAGAGACGACGGAGAGATAAGGCCGCCCATGTGATGGCCGGCCGGCTCCGTCGGGGTAGCGACGCGACGATCGTTGTCCGGAAGGACACCGAAGACCGGTTGGTATCGTTGCGCGATGAGCGTCGACGCCGCACGGCCGGCCACTGGGGAATCACCGTTCGGCGCCGAATCGAGGTTCTTTGCCCGCCAGCTCTCTGACCTGGACTTCAACGATCGCCTGCTCGATCTGGTGGCCGACCCGTCGGTTCCCCTACTCGAGCAGGTCAAGTTCCTGATCCTCTTCAGCGAGCGGATCGACGAGTTCTTCCAGGTCCAGGTAGCCGGCCTCCGACGGCAGGTGGTGGCCGGCATCAAGAACCTGGCCCTCAACGGCAGCACCCCCGAGCAACTGCTCATCGATGTCCGGGCCTCGCTCGAGCGCATGGTCCGCCGGCAGGAGAAGCTGCTGCTCGGCGAGGTCATCCCCAACCTGCGCGATCACGGCATCGAGCTGTGCGACTGGGACTCGTTGGAGGCGGAAGACCGCGCCCACCTGCACGAGCTTTTCGACCGGCTCATCCTCCCCGTCGTGACCCCGCTGACCGTCGACCCGAGCCATCCCTTCCCCTACATCTCGAACCTCTCGCTCAACGTCGGTGTCGAGGTCCGCAACCGGTCCAACGGGACCTCCCGGTTCGCCCGAGTCAAAGTCCCGCCCAATGTCCACCGGCTGCTGCCGCTTCCCGGCGGCGACCGCTTCATCCCCCTCGAGCAGATCCTCGTGTCGTTCCTCGCCGAGCTCTTCCCGGGGATGGACGTCGGTGAGGCCTGTGTCTTCAGGGTCACTCGGGACGCCGACCTGGCGCTCGACGACGATGCCGCCGACGACTTGCTGCTCGCTCTGCAAGAGGAGCTGCGCCGTCGTCGCTTCCTCCCGGTCGTCCGGCTGGAGATCGACTCGCGGACTTCGGAGGGGCCGGTCGAGCGCCTCACTGAGGAGCTTGGCCTCGGTCCCGACGACGTCTACCGGTTCGCCGGCCCGTTGGGGCTTGACTGCCTGTGGGCCTCCACGCCCTCGACCGGCCCGATCTGCACGACGAGCCGTGGACGCCACTCGTGCCACCGGCGCTCACCACCGTCGAGCTGCGAGGAAGACGCCAGCATCTTCTCGGTGCTCGAGTCGCCAGGACGTGCTTGTCCACCATCCCTATGACTCCTTCTCTGCTTCGGTGGAAGAGCTCCTCAACGACGCCGCTGATGACTCGCAGGTGCTTGCCATCAAGCAATGCCTGTACCGCACCTCGGGCGACAGCCCGGTCGTCGCCGCCCTCGTGCGAGCCGCCGAGCACGGCAAGCAGGTTGCGGCGTTGGTCGAGGTCACCGCCCGGTTCGACGAGGAGGCGAACATCGGGTGGGCCCGTGCGCTGGAGGAGGCCGGCGCCCACGTGATCTATGGCCTGATGGGCTTCAAGACCCACGCCAAGACGACGCTCGTCGTCCGCCAGGAGGGCGACGCTGTGCGGCTCTACTGCCACGTGGGCACGGGCAACTACAACCCCAAGACAGCCCGGATGTACGAAGACCTCGGAATCCTCTCGTCCCGGCCCGAGATCGGGGCTGACGTGACCCGGTTCTTTAACTTCATCACCGGCTTCAGCCAGCCGCCCAAGTACCAAGAGCTGGTCACCTCGCCCGGTGGGATCCGGGACCGGGTGATCGAGTGCATCGAGCGGGAGGCGGAGGACGGTCCAGACGGTCGCATCGTCATCAAGGTGAACGGTCTCGACGACGTCGCCGTGATGGATTCGCTCTACCGGGCGTCGCAGGCCGGTGTGCCCATCGACCTCATCATCCGAGGGATCTGCTGCCTGCGGCCGGGTGTGCCCGGTCTCTCCGAGACCATCCGGGTGCGATCGATCGTCGGGCGGTTCCTCGAGCATTCGCGGATCCTCCGGTTCGGCAGCGGGATCGAACGCCCGCCCACGTACTTCATCGGCTCGGCCGACTTGCGCCGCCGCAACCTCGACCGCCGGGTGGAGGCGATGATCCTCGTGGACGACCCGGCCGCCGTCGCTCAGCTCGAGGAGATCCTCGAGCTCAACCTGGCCGACGACACTCAGTCCTGGTCGCTCGATGCTCGCGGCGACTGGAATCGGATCCCCACGACCAAGGGCGTGAACGCCCAGCGGGCGCTGCAGGCTGCCGCCCTCGAGCGGAGCGGGATGTACGAGGAGCGTCCTCTGAGTCACTCGCCGAGCTGAGTGGAGCGCGCCACCCGGCGCCGCCGAAAGCGAGTTGGCCTGCCCGAGCGAGCGACTCACGAGATCCCGGCTGCCGTGTTCACCCTGAGCCTGGCCCGCCGGGTCGGGCGGCGGGTCCTGGCACGGGCGGCACAGAATTGACGGGCCCAGGGGAGGGGGTGGACCGCCCGCCCCCGCCAGCTGATCGCCCGTCGAGCTGACGGGACCCCTTCGGTTGGGGCGCCCGGTCCAGTTGGCCAGTCTCAGGCCGTGATCGATTCGACCCGCTCGAGCACCTCAGGGGTCAGCCGGTCGAGGACGTCGAGGGCGCCCATGTTCTCCCGGACCTGCTCGACCCGGCTGGCTCCGGTGATGACCGACGAGACGTGTGGGTTTGCCGCGCACCAGGCGATGGCCAGCTGGGCCAGTGAGCAGTCGAGCTCCTCGGCGATGGCTTGGAGCTTCCGGACCTTCTCGTTCCGGCCCGGGTCGGTCAACATGCCCCTGAGCCACTCGTAGCCGGGAAGCGTGGCGCGGGAGTCCTCGGGGACGCCGTCGAGGTACTTGCCCGAGAGGAGTCCGGACGCCAGCGGGCTCCATGTGGTGAGTCCGAGACCGATGCCCTCGTAGAGGGGTGCGTACTCCTTCTCCACACGCTTGCGCCACAGCAGGTTGTACTGCGGCTGTTCGACCACTGGCTTGTGCAGGTGGTGGCGGTCGGCGACGTCCCAGGCCTCGCGCAGGGCCTCGGCCGTCCACTCCGAGGTACCCCAGTAGTGGGCCTTGCCGGCCGAGATCACGTCCGACAGCGCCCACACCGTTTCTTCGACCGGTGTCTCAGGGTCCGGGCGGTGGCAGTAGACGATGTCGACGAAGTCCATACCCAGGCGGTCCAGTGACCCGTCGATGGCCTGCATGAGGTACTTGCGATTGAGCGTGTTGCGCATGTTGACCGAGTCGTGCAGACCCCAGAACAACTTGGTCGAGATCACGTAGCTGTGCCGTGGCCAGCCGAGTGTGGCGATGGCCTCTCCCATGATGCGCTCGGACTCGCCACCGGCGTAGGCCTCGGCATTGTCGAAGAAGTTGACGCCGGCCTCGTAGGCGGCGGCCAAGCAGTCCTCGGCCCTGTTGCCGGCCAGCTGCGGACCGAAGGTCACCCATGATCCGAAGGAGAGCACGCTGACCTTCAGTCCCGAGTGTCCCAGTCGGCGGTACTCCATCTCCATCGGTTCTCCGATCTGTCCGGCCGGCTTGGCCAGCGACCTGGTCGGCTCACGATCCTAAGGCTGTGGCGACTGCCGCCGAGTCGGCCACCTGGTCGGACGCGATGTTGGACCTAGCCCGAGCGGCCCCGAGCACCCACTATGATGGAAGTGCTGACGGATTGCGTCGGAATCGGCTCTCTTCTGGGCTGGTTCGGTTCTTCGATCCTCGAATAGCTACGGAAATCGCGGGATGAGCGAACATCAGACTGAACGGCTCGCGCCAGGGACCGGATCCGGGTCCGACGGCCGTCCTGGAGGATCGGCGTCGAGACGGCGCAGGGTGGCGCTGCCGGCGGGACTCCGCCGCCACGGTCCGTCCACTGCCTCACCGCGACGGCTAGGAGGGCAGTCGGCGGCCGCGGCTCGATCGACCCTGCCCGAGGCGAGTGGCAACGGCCGTCGGCGAACGCCGCGGCGGACCCGACAGGAGCTACGAGGACTGCTCGTCCAAGCCGGCACCGAGATCCTCTGGGAGGAGGGACTGGGCTGCCGGCGCCGAGCACGTGACGTTCAAGCGGGTCTTCGAGCGGCTCGAGGAAACGGCCGGCATTCGCATCACCCACGCGTCGGTGATCGGCCGCATCTGGCAGAACCAGGAAGAGTTCCAAACCGAGGTCCTGACGCGAGTCGCCGAGCTCGACCTCCCTGACGTCGACGCGGAGATCTACTGCCGCCCTCTCCGGTCTCGGGGAGCTGGACCGCTCCACCCCGGAGGAGAGGTGGCGGACGGCGATGGAGATCTGCCGGGTGGGCGGCTAGGCCACCTTCAACTTCGATGGTCGAGTCGCGGTTGTGGCCGCGGTGGATGGGGATCTGGGCTTTGGCCGTCTGTCGACGCCGGATCACCCCGGAAGCAGCCCATCGTCGACGCCCTGCTCCGCGCCGAGACGGAGTCGACCGACTACTACGAGACGAGATATGCGGCGGCCATGGAGGAGCTCGGGTTGCGCATGCGAGACCCGTTCACCCTCCGGCAGTTCGCCATCGCCATCGATGCCTACGCCCAGGGCTGCGTGCTCCGAGCCAGCGTCGACCCGGTGACCAGCAATAGCATCGACCGTCCCACCGGTCCGGGCGGCGCCAGCCAGCCCTGGACACTGTTCGGGGTCGGCCTCGCGGCCCTTGTCCGACGAGTTCATCGAGGTCGACCCGGATTGGACACCGGAAGGATGAGCAGGCCTGCGAATACCGCTTGCGACCCGAAAGTCGCGTCAGCTACGGTGCCACCACCGGCGGGAACCGGTGGCTGCGGAGCGTGGCCAGAAGGCGAGGGCCACGGGGGGAGATCAGACGGCCTGGTCATCCGGGGGTATTCGTGTCGATCAATCGGCGGACCACGGATACCCCCGGAGGCCGACCGATCTGCCCGAGGGGGGCGTGAGGTGGCCGAACCGGCTCGAGGCCATGGCCCATCGCCCGGCAGCACCGTCGCGCCGCAGTCGCCAGGAGCTCCGCGAGCTGCTCGTGACCGCTGGCGTCGAATTGCTCGTCGAAGAGGGCCTAGGCACCGGTGCGGGCCATCTCACCTTCAAGCGGGTCTTCGAATGGCTCGAGGCGACGACCGGCGTGCGGGTGACCAACGCGTCGGTTATCGGGCGCATCTGGGACAACCAGTCCGAATATCAGACCGAGGTGCTCGTATCCATCGCCTCGAGCGACGGATACGAGGTCCTCGAGTCGGCACGCCGCGCCCTTCGGCCCTCGCTCAGGCGGTTCGACCGGACGACGGACGAAGGTCGCTCGACGGCTCTGCGGGAGCTGTGCCGCATCGGCGGGGCGGCCCATATCGAGTTGCTGGCCGGCTCCGAAGCGCTGGCAGCGGTGGGTCGGGGTTTGGGCACTGGTCATGGCCGGCACCGACCCCGAGACCGACGTCGACGATCCGGTGGCCGACGCGCTCCGCCAGGGTTACGAGGCGGTCACGTCCCGGTTCGAAGGAGCCTTTGCCGTCATGCTCTCCACCTTCGGGTTCCGGCTCCGCCAGTCCCTCACCCTCCGCCAGCTGACTGTGGCGACGGGTGCGTTGGCCGAAGGCTGTGCCCTTCGCTACGGCGTGGACACCGATAGCACGCGCAGCATCATGCGACCGACCGGCCCCGATGGCGAGGAGCAGGAATGGACACTCTTCAGCGTGGCGCTCGAGGCCCTGGTCAACGCCTTCGTCGAGCTGGACCCCGAGTGGGATCCCGCCGCCGCTGAATCCCGCCGGCGAGGCCGCCAGAACCGCCCGAGATCGTGGGTCGTAGGGCGCTTTGAGACTCGGTCACGGTTGCAATCCGCTACTTGCCGTTGCCTAGGGTGACGACGGCCAGCGGGAACCGGTAGCGAAGAGCGGGGGTGGGCAGTCCAGCAGCACCATGCTGGGGCCGCTGTCCACGGGCACCGAGGCTTCGGCGTCCGTGGGCGGGCGCCCCGCCGGGAGGTGCCGCGGCACGTGCCGGCGACGGCCTCCTTGGCGGCATTTCCAGGCCGGGACGCTCTCCGGTGCCACAATTCCCGGTCATGGAGCCGACCGCTCCCTCCGAGAATCGCCGGACCAGGGAGGAGCTTCGTCGGCTCCTCCTCGAGGCGGGAGCCCATGTGCTGCTCGAGGAAGGGCTCGGCACGGGAGCCGAGCACCTGACCTTCAAGCGGGTCTACGACAAGCTGGAGGTGACGGCCGGCGTGCGCATCACCAACGCCTCGGTCATCGGCCGGATCTGGGACAGCCAAGCCGACTTCCAGGACGACCTCCTCTGCACCTTCGCCCGCGAGTCGGGTTCCTCGGCCATCGACGAGACCCTGGCCGCGGGGGCCTCGGCCCTCAACGGGTGTGACCGGTCGAGCCTGGACATGCGGCGACCGGGCCGTCGTCGAGACCATCCGGCAAGCCGCAGCCGCCCACGTCGACGCCATCTTCAACGCTGACACCTGGCCGCCGTGGGTCGGCGTGTGGGCTCGTGGCCATGGCCGGCTCCCAAGCCGGCCTTCGGTCCCCACTCGAAGAGGCGTTGGTCGCCGGCTACGACGAGGTGACCCAGCGGTACGAGGAGCAGTACGCGGCCATGCTCGCCTACTGCGGGTTCCGGATACGGCCTCGGCTCACCCTGGGCCAGCTGACCGCGGGTGCCGGGGCCCTTGCCGAAGGACTCGCGCTACGAGAGCGCGTCGACCCGGCCAGCACGCGCGGCATCGAACGGCCCACCGGTCCGGACGGGAGCACTCAGACGTGGACGCTCTTCGGCCTGGCCCTCGTCGCCCTCGTCGAACAGTTCATCGAGCCGGATCCTGACTGGGACGAGGTAAAGCAGGGCGTCGGGCGCTAACCCGAGCGGCCCGGCCGGTTGAGCCGCCACCTCACGGTAAGCCGGATCGAATGGTCAGCAGGTGGCCATGAATGCGTAGACGAAGGTGTACTGCTGCTCGGTCCCGATGCCACGAGTGCCGGACACGTGGGCCGTGTAGGTCTTGCCCAGCTTGCAGGTGTAGTAGGGCGTTGTAGCGGTGCCAGCTCCGGTCGAATTGGCGTCGATGGGTGTGAGCTGGTTGCCCTTGAACCGGATGGCCACGTCGTTGCTGTTGGCGTCCAGGCCTGAGGCATCGACTGTCGCCGAGATGGTCCCCGTCGGATGCGGTGTCGTCGATATCGCCAGGCAGACATAGGCGGCGTTGAACACGTCGGTGGTCGCCGACTTCCCGCCGGCCGACATGGCGAGGGTGCGGTAGATGCCAGGCTCCGACCCTCCCGGTCCATCCGTCAACTGGGCCTTGCCGTTGCCGTCCGTGGTCCCGGACGCCACAACGTTGCCGTCATCGGACAGGGTCACGGACGTGTCCGCCGGAAAGCCGGAGCCGCTGACCGTCACGCTCTGATCGGGATCGCAGTCGTTCGGCGCACTCCCGTCCAGGCTGGGCTGCGACGTTGTCACGGTAGGGGTCCCAGCGGTTGCTGGCCCGACGGTGACCACGATCTTCTTGGAGTAGCCGGTCCCACCGGACTCGATGTGGCACACCGGCCCCGGGCTCCCCTCACACGTCTTCGTCCACGCAGTGACCTGCTCACCGGCCGACGGTTGTCCGACCAACAGGACGTCAGACTTCGCTGGGATGGGGACCGAGCACGTGGCCATCCCCGGCATTGACAAGCCGGCGCAGGTGCCGTAGATCGTCGTCCCGGTCAGGTCGGACACCTCGACGTCACCAGGATTCGGTTGGGCCGAGGTCAACTCCACGGTCACGCTGGCGCTGCCACCGGAAGCTCCAGCGACCGACGGCATCAGCACCGACGGCAGCACGAAAACCGAGAGGGCACTCGCCGCGAGCGCGCCTGCAACAACTCGAACAGTTCGGTTCATCGCCCCTCCTCGAGGACTTCAGCCTGGTCGAAATGGCACGCAGCAGGCAGCCGCCATCTAGGACAGAAGGTAATCAAACACTTGTTCAATCGCAAGGGGCGGTCGCAACCAGCCACCCTCCAGGCAGGCCGCTCTCTCAAAAGCCCCGGTCAAGGCCATGATGGCGCTGAGCCGGATGTCTCGTTGCGTGGCTGGGGCGCCGGTGAGAGTGATCGCATGGTCTCAGCCGGCGGCCGGACGAAGGACGTTCTACTGGCGCCAGGGAGGCATCTTCCGGCCTCGGTGGGCAACCGCATGACCGACTCGGTACCCTTTGCGTCGGCGCGATGAGGCCCGCTCCTCGAACCGCCGGGCTCGGCCTGGCTGATGGCTTCTACCGGCAGTCAAATAGCTGGTAGGACCGCGCAGTCCCGCACTCCTGTCAGCCCGGATGGGAGGTGCGAGTGAACATCTACTACATCGCTGCGATTTGGATGGGCATGGCGCTGCTGGCGTCAGGCATCAGCATCCGGGTCGGCGTCTCGGTCGCTCTCGTCGAGATCCTGGTCGGCGCCGTGTGTGGCAACATCCCAGGACTCAAGGAGCACATTGTCCAGACGGGCTTCACCACGTTCCTTGCGGACTTCGGGTCGATCCTGCTGACCTTCCTCGCCGGGGCCGAGATCGATCCAGTTTCGTTGCGGCGCCACTGGAAGGCGAGCATCTCCATCGGCGCGATCTCGTTTGCGCTGCCCTTTCTCGGCGCCTTCGCGGTCTGTTTGTACGTCCTGAACTGGCACCTCCACGCGGCTGAGATCGGAGGGATCGCCCTCAGTACCACGTCGGTGGCCGTGGTTTACGCCGTAATGGTGGAGACGGGTCTCAACCGGCACGACACTGGAAAGCTCATCCTGGGGGCCTGCTTCGTGACGGACCTCGGGACGGTGCTGGCGCTCGGTGGGTTCTTCGCCACGTACGGATGGTTGCTCCTGGTGTTCGTCGCCGTGACCGCAGGCTCTCTTTTGCTCCTGCCCCGGATCCTGCGCCTTGTCATCGCTGTTGCGGGGCACCGAATCAGCGAGCCCGAAGTGAAAATCCTGTTCGTGGTACTCCTGGCCCTTGGAGGGTTGGCGACCGCAGCTGGAAGTGAGGCCGTCCTGCCGGCATATCTGGCCGGGCTCGTCGTGGCTGGCATCTTCATGCAGGACCGACTGATCATCGACCGGATCCGAGCCATCGCCTTCGCCCTCTTGACCCCGTTTTTCTTCCTCCGAGCCGGGACACTCATCTCGGCACCGGCCCTGGTGGCAGGAGCCGGAGTCATCGGTGGGCTGTTCGCTGTCAAGATGGTGACGAAAGCGGCCGGGGTGTGGCCGACAGCAACGGGCTTTCGGATCCCCACCCGGGAGCGGATCTACACGACGCTCCTCATGGCGACGGGATTGACGTTCGGCTCTATCGCAGCACTGTTCGGCGTGACGCACCACCTGATCGACCGGACGCAGTACACGGAGTTGGTGACGGTCGTCCTCCTATCCGCGTTCGTGCCCACGCTCATCGCCCAGAAGCTGTTCCAACCCGTCTTCACCCTCCCGACGGAGGACGAGGAGGCGCTGGCAGAAGAGGACGTCTCAATCGTGCGCCACCAGAGGCCCGCCGATGGGGCACGGGACCTGACAACGTAAGCAGCCAGGTCCGGGACATCGTGCAGGCAGTCCTCGCCAGCAGGCGATTTGACGACCGTCGTTCCGACCACCGGAGCTGGGGCCAAGAGCCCGGCGTCGCCGAGTTCCTTCGCCCTGGTGCGCTCCGGCCGGAAGGCTCGGGCTCGCGGCCGTCGGAGCCGTGCGCTCCGTGATCGGAGACCGCTCGGCGTCGGCAGCATGCCGAGCAAGAAGGCAAGATAAGGCGGTGAATCCTTCCGTCCCGGGGCGCTCCGGTTGGCTGGTGCCGTTGCCCCCCAGAAGCAGGACCTCCCCATGGTGATCGGCGAGCTGCCGGAGTTCGTCGACGAGATGGTCGGTGGGGAGGTCCGCGACCCCTACCCCCAATTCGCCCAGAAGCGTCGTGAGGATCCGGTCTGGTTCGGGACGTTCCTGACTCCCGACATGCTGCCCGGAGGGGTCGAGCCACGTCGGGATTGGATGGTCTTCCGATTCGACGACTGCGCACGGGTGCTCCGCGCCGCCCGTGTCTTCAGCTCCACCAGCTACGCCGAGACGATCGGGCTGGTCTTCGGTCGCACCATGCTCGAGATGGACGACCCCGAGCACCGGGTCAACCGCAACCTTGTCGCCCACGCCTTCCACGAGCGCTCCCTCGCCCGTTGGAAGCCGGAGGTGATCGCACCTGTCTGCCACGAGCTCATCGACCGCTTCGCCGGCCGCGGTCGCGCCGAGCTGGTCGGGGAGCTCACCAGCCACTTCCCGGTTCGGGTCATCGCCTCGCATCCTGGGGCTGCCGGACGAGGACTTCGGCCAGTTCCACCGGTGGGCGAACGATCTCTTCGGCGTCGCCACCAACCCGGAGCGAGGCCTCGAGGCGTCGCCCGCCTGCGCGACTACTTCGCCGGTGTGGTCGCCGACCGTCGTCGCCATCCCCGCGACGACGTGGTCAGTGACCTCGTCCTCGCCGAGGTCGACGGTGATCGGCTGGAGGACGAGGCCATCTACTCGTTCCTCCGCATTCTCCTGACCGGTGGGGCCGACACCACTTACCGCGGCTCGGGCAGCGCCCTCTTCCTTCTCCTCACCCATCCGGAGCAACTGGACGCCGTGCGGGCCGATCGCCGCCTGGTGGCTCCGGCCGTCGAGGAGGCGCTCCGCCTCGAGCCACCGGCGGTCGGCATCTTCCGGACGGCTACCCAGGACACCGAGGTCGGAGGCGTCGAGCTCCCGGCCGGAGCCAGCGTCTACACCGTGATCGCCTCGGCCAACCACGACGAGTCGCGGTGGCAGGATCCCGACCGCTTCGACATCTCACGCCCGGCGCGGCCGCACATGACCTTCGCCCAGGGGCCGCACATGTGCCTCGGCATGCACCTGGCCCGGATGGAGACAGCGGTCCTGGTCGACGTCGTCCTCGACCGGCTCCCGGGCATCCGACTTGGACCCGGATGGGGACGATCCCCACATCCACGGGATCATGTTCCGATCGCCGACCTCCGTACCGGTCGTCTTCGAGCCGTCCCGCTCATGACCCAGATCTACGTGCTGGACGACGACACCGAGGCGGGGGATGCCCCGGCGGTCGTGGTACTCGAGATGCCGCCTGGTTATGTCCTCTTCCGCCACGCCCACATCTGTCACCGATTCGAGATCGTAGTGAAGGGATCGCTGCAAGCCGGTGGTCGGACCCTCGAGCCTGGCGACGTGATGACCGCCCGCCCGGGGGAGTGGTACGGGCCGCACGTGGCCGGCCCCGATGGCTGCACCACCGCCGAGGTGTTCGGGACGCTCGACGGCGTGTTCCGTGTCCTGGCCGAGGCACCGGAGGGTGCCAGGGAATTCGATTTCCGAGAGGGTCAGATCCCGCGGGATTATCGGCCGCTGGCCTGACGGCGCACCGCTGACGCGGCGTCCGTCACAGGCCCATGCCGATCGGCGCCCATCTTCCGCCCAGACCATTGCCCGGCAACGAGTGAGTCGTGGCCAAACCGAAGGTGCGGGCGAACCGTGCCGAAGGGCAAGCCTAACTTCGGATGGATGCGTTCATCCGCTCCCTTTGGGCCAATGCGCTCAGCAACTTGCGGCTGATCGACGGCGAAGCGTCGAGGAGCCTCGAGAACTCCCGACCGTCCAGGACGAGGACTCGTCCGGCGTGCTCGACGATGACTGTCGCATGACGGGGCCCTCGATCGAGCAGTGCCATCTCACCGAAAAAATCCCCTGGCTGGAACGTCGCAACCCGCCGGTCATCGACGAAGCACCCGGCCTCGCCGTCGAGGAGCAGGAAGAACTCCCGACCGACACTCCCTTGTCGTGTGAGACGGGCCCCCTCGGCGACATTGACCACTGTCCCGAGGTTGCCGATCGTCCGAAGCTCCTTGGCGGTGCACGCCGACAGCAGAGGGACGCCCCTCAGCATTTTGATCACCTTCGCCGGCACTTCATCCGCCATGGATATCCCCCTCCTTCGACGACCGACTTCCTTCTCCTGATCTGCACTCCAGCCTGCCAGAGCTGAAGGGTGGTTGCTGTGCCGACCGGTCGGACGGCTTCGGCGTCTGCGGGAAATTCTTGTCAAAATGAGGCGTCGCCATGCCAGCGGGCCGGCGGAGCGGAGCGTGCCCATGGATCGCAGCACCTCGACCGATCATGTGCAGGCCGTCCTGGGCATCAAGGACAAGGTGCTGCGCAACTATTGGGTGACCCAGACGTACGCCGATCTGAGCGCCGGACTGGGCACTCTGCTCGGCACGGACACGGCGAACTGGTGCACGTTCGCGACATGGGCATCGCGCACAGTCGGGCGGAACCTCCGGGGGGAGGAGCTCCCGGTTTGGCTGCAGAGACGGGTCGTGATGTCCAACGGGATGATGGGGCTGGCTCGTGAGGCGAGTGGGGGCGTCCGGGCGATCCATTCCGAGACGCGGCTCAACCGGATCCTTCCCGAGCACGCCAGCGACGCGCTCCGGAAGCACTTCGGTGTTTGCGCCGAGAGCCTCTCCAAGGGGAATACGGAGGTCTTCCGGGAGATCGCTCCGGTCGCGTCCATCTTCCTCGGTTCCTTCGGAGGCGCCGATGCGGTCGACCCTGCTGTGGCCCGTCGACGGGTGCTCAAAGCATGTGAGATGGCCACTGAGTTCGAAGGGGTGAATCACCTGCACGCCGGGTTCTCGCTGTGGTGTGACGCCTTGTCTGAGCCGGACGCCACCAGGAGAAGCCAAATGACCCTGGCCGGGTCGCTTGAACTGGGGGCGCACGAGCAGAACCATCTGCAGGTTCCGATCGCCGGCAGCATGGAGATGGGCCTGGATCAATCGATCGACCTGCTCAAAGAGCGGTTGGAGGAATGGCTGGATTTCCCACCCGCGCTCAAGGAGTCGATCGACGAGGCATTGCATCCGTTGGGCCGCGCCCTCGGTCAGAGGTGGGGAGAGTTGATGACCGAGTTGCTGGGCATCGTCGAGACGCCTGACGGGACTCTTCGCCTCGACCATGACGTCCCTCCCCTCCCGGGTGAGCCCTTCGTCCCGTCAGATCTTGAACCGATCGTGGTCGATGCTCTGACCGACCTGCTCGGGCGCTTCGACAAGGCTGATCAGAGGGGGCGGGGCAGCCGGGCGGAGGACTGGGTGAACCTCGGCGATCGGATGAACTTCATCAGCAACTTCTTCGTGACACGGCATCACCGACGCGAGCTCTTCGAGCCACCACTCTCACCAGAGCACCTGGCCGAGATCGAGGCGGACCGGGCTCCTGTCGGCCCTCAAGGTCCGCCTGCCGGCTCGTCGATCCATGGCATTCCGCGGGTGGGCGTCCGCCCGACCCCGGCGATCCCGCCGTCGAGGGGCGTCGATATGTTCGCCGATTCATATGTTGAAGAGCTCCGACGGACGGGCGACCCACCGGCCGACAAAGCAGTGTCCGACTTCTTCGAGGCGACCAACCCTGGCCACCAGGCTCTCTACCGCCGTCTGGCCACCTCGTCAGCGTGGGCGGCAGCCGACGAGGACCTTCCCGGGATCAGCGAGTTCGTCAAGGAGGAGGAGCCGTGGCCCGCTTGGGCGGACCCCGATTTGGTGCTCGAGGGTCAGCGCGTCTTCGGCGAATTCGGCCCGCAGATCGGAATGGGCCTGTTCATGGCCAGTCTTCCTTCCGACTATGCCTTCGCCAAAGGCGTCCAAGCACTGTCCCGTACGGCACGCCTGACCCGTAATCCGAAGCGCAGGTATGTGGAGACGGGACAGATGATCATCGACGCCATGACGCCGGGGGGCCTGGACCCGGGGCGTTCCGGTTACCGGACGGTCCGACACGTACGTCTCATGCATGCCGCAGTCCGTCACGTCCTCACGCATCTCGACGAGGTGGCGGGTGAGGGAGGGCCTCGTATCGCACCGTGGGACCCCAGCGACGGGTTGCCCATCAGCCAACTGCAGCTGCTCGGGACACTGTTCTCGTTCAGTGTGCAGGGAATCCGGTCCCTTCGGCAATCGGGCGTGCGCCTGAGCAACCAACGTGCCGAGGCCTACATCCACGCCTGGAACCTGGTCGGGCACCAGATGGGGATCCTCGACGAGCTCCTTCCCCTCTCGTGGGAGGACTCCGAGTCGCTCTGGGACAAACGCAAGGGTGCCGAATACAGCCCGACGCCTGAAGGACGGGAATTGACGGCGGCGGCCATCGACTGCATGCGCGAGATGTTCGGCTACGCCCTCTTCCCCGGACTTCCGGCGACCGGGATCCGGTTCTACCTGGGCAACGAGACGGCTGACGTACTCGGTGTCCCGAAGGCGGACTGGACACGGGTTATCTTCGAGATGATGCGGCGGACGGACTGGGTCTACGCCTACCTCGTGGTGCGCCTCCCCGGAACGGGCCCCCTGGCCTCGAGGCTCGGCCTGCGCATCTGGCGAGGTTTCGAACACTACGGACGGGATGGCCAGCGACCCAGCTTTCAGGTGACCGACGAGCTCAAGACAGCGTGGGGGATGAGCTCCTAGGAGCATCGCTCATCAGTACCCCTGCCACGAACGCGGACCGGCGGCTACCGTGGTGCTGTCCTGGGAAAGGGAGTCCAATGTCCACGGAGAGCGTGGCACTCCTGTTCACCGACATGGTCGGATCGACGGCGCTCTACCAGCGCCTCTCGCCCGAGGATGCCGACCAGGTCCGGCGGGACCACTTCGGCATCCTTCGGCGGACGCTGGCCGGTACCGGGGGGGCCGAGGTCAAGAATCTCGGTGACGGGCTCATGGGCGTGTTCTCATCCGCCTCGGCGGCGTTGGCCTGCGCCGTGTCCATGCAGCAGGCCATCGAGCAGGACAACCGGAGCCGTGAGGACTTCATCGAGCTCCGGATCGGCCTGAGTGGCGGTGAAGTGGTCCACGAAGACGGCGACTACTTCGGCGACCCGGTCATCGAGGCCGCCCGACTTTGTGCCGCCTGCGCCCCCGGGCAGATCCTGGCGGCGGAACTGGTGCGGATGATGGCCGGCCGCCGCAGTCAGGCCGTTATTCGGCCGATCGGCCGGCTCACGCTGAAGGGACTCAGCGATCCCTTCCCCGCCGTCGAGGTCCGATGGGAGCCGCTCCCCCCCGCCCGCTCGGACATCCCACTCCCAACGAGGCTGGCGACCCGCCGTGTCGCCGCCGGCACTGACATGGTCGGTCGGGAGGCGGAGCTCGCCGCCATCTCCGCTGCCACGAAGCGGGTGTTCGCCGGCGAAGGTCGGGAAGTCGTGTTGGTCTCGGGCGAGCCCGGTCAGGGAAAGACAACCCTGGTGGCCGAGGCCGCTCGACTCGCCTTCGAGGACGGTGCCTGCGTCCTCTTCGGTCACTCCGAGGAGGACCTGGCCACGCCGTACGGCCTCTTCGCGGAGGCCTTCGACCACTACGCCGCCCACGCCCGCGAGGAGCGTCTCCTCGAGCTGGCCGAGGCGCACGGGTCGGAATGGGGGCGATTCGTCCCGGCATTCGTGGAACGGAGCCCCCAACTCGCACCGTCGAAGGCCACCGATCCCGACTCCGAGCGATACCTTCTCTTCGCCGCCGCCGCCGACCTTCTCATGGAGATGGCACGGGACGACCCCTTGGTCCTGGTCCTCGACGACCTCCAGTGGGCGGATCCGGGGAGCCTTGCCCTGCTCCGCCATCTGACCGCCGCGGACGACCACTGCGTGCGGTTGTTGATCGCCGGGGTCTTTCGTGCCAGCGAGGTGCCAGGGTCGTCGAGCCTCCGAGCGACGCTGGGGATGCTATGGCGGCATCGTGGCGTCTCACGCCTGGAGCTCGGGGCGCTCGACGGATCCGGAGTCGAGTCGCTGCTGGAGGCCGTCACCGGCGGACCCCTCGACGCCTTCGGTGTCGGCTTGGCCGAAGTCGTGCACCGGGAGACGGCTGGCAACCCCTACTTCGTGACGGAGATGCTCCGCCACCTGGTGGACACCGGGGCCATCGCGGAGCATCCCCCCGAGGCTCAGGTGGCCGCCGACCTCCTCCAGACGGTCGCACTTCCGACGAGTGTCCGCGAGGTCATCGGGGGACGAGTGGTGCGGCTCGGGGCCGATGCCAGCCGGGTGCTCTCGACTGCGGCGGTGATCGGTCGCGACTTCGACCTCGATCTTTTGCATCACGCCACACAGTTGCCGGTCGAGTCGCTCCTCGACATTCTCGACGCCGCCGTCGGGGCCGCGCTCGTGTCCGAAGTCGATGGAACCGCCGGTCGGTATGCCTTCAGCCATGCGCTCGTCCAGAGGACCCTGTACGACGACCTCGGTCCAACCCGTCGGTCGTTCACCCACGAGCGAGTGGCAGTGGCGCTCGAGGCGTTCCTCGAAGGAGAACCGGACGCCCGGGTGGGAGAGCTGGCCCGTCATTGGATGGCGGCGCCGAGACCGGCGAGCCTTGTCAACGCCATCCGGTACTCCCACGAAGCGGCCGTCGTCGCATTGGACTCGCTGGCCCCCGGAGACGCCGTCCGCCATTACCTCACGGCTCTCGAGCTCTGCGCCGAGCTCACCGACACGGATCCCGCCTTCCTCGTCGACCTGGCCACCGGCCTCGGTACCGCCCAACGGCAGATCGGTGACCCGTCATTCCGGGACACGCTCCTCGGCGCGGCCCGGGACGCCGCCCGCCTGGGCGATGTCGGGCGCCTGGTGGCGGCCTGTCTGGCCAACGATCGTGGCTTCTACAGCGCGGTGGGTGCCACCGACAAGGAGAAGGTCGACGCGTTGGAGTTGGCGCTGGCCGAGCTCGACGGCGACCATCCGGACCGTTCTCTGATCCTGGCCACCCTGTGCTCGGAGCTCGCGCACGGAAGTTCTCTCGAGCGCCGCCGCGCCTTGGCCGACGAGGCCATCGACATCGCCGAGCGGTCCGGCGGCGAGGAGGTGGTGGTCAGGGTCCTCAACCATCTGCACGTTCCCCTCCAGGTGCCGTCCATGCTCGAGCTCACTGAGGCACGGGCGGCGGAGGGTCTGGCTCGTGCCGAGCGGGTCGGTGATCCCGTCCTCGTCTTCTGGGCCGCGCAGTGGCGCCTCGAATCGGCGGCGCGGACCGGCGATCTCGAGGAGATGGACCGGTGCATTGCCATCCACGGTGCGGTGGCCGAGACGCTGGGCCAGCCAATTTTCTCCTGGGGACACTCGTTCGTGCAATCACTACGGGCACAGATCGCTGGGGACGTCGAACTGGCCGAGCGGCATGCGACGGAGGCGGTCGAGATCGGCACCGATGGGGGACAGCCCGACGCCACCCTCATCTACGGCGCCCAGATGAACATCGTGGCCGGTCAGCGGGGCACCCAGCACGAGCTGGTGCCATTGATCGAGAAGATGGCCGAGGAGACCCCGGACATTCCGCGCAGCTTCTTCCTGTCCCTCCTGGCCAAGGCCCACGTCGAGGGTGATCAGACGGCGCCGGCGTCCGAGCTCCTTGTCGAATTCGCCGCCTCCGGCTATGAGCTACCGCTCAATCAGGTTTGGCTCACCGGCATGGTCGACTTTGCCGACGCGGTGATCGAGTGCAACGAGCCAGTACACGCCGCGCCGCTATTCGACCGGCTCGAGCCGTGGGCGGACCAGCTCCCTGCGACCGGAGCATCGGCCCTAGGCCCGGTCAGCCACTATCTCGGCGGGCTGTCAACTGTGCTGGGCCGCTTCGATCGAGCCAACGCCTACTTCGAGCAATCATCGAAGCTCTGCCGCCAGATGAAGGCGAAGTTCTTCGCCGCCCGCACCAACCTGCTGTGGGCGAGAATGCTGACCCTCCGCAATGAGCCCGGAGAGGCAGATTTGGCTCGAAAGCTGCTCGAGGACTCCCGCGATGTCGCTGCGGCACAGTCCTATGCGGTTGTCGAGCGCCGTGCCAATGCCGCCTTGGCGAAGCTGACCCCTCCGGCCTGAGCGACAGCCTCCACCCTGAGCGACAGGCGCCCGACGGAGCTGGGCAAGGTCGGGCGACGTCATGGTGTCTTGTGCGACACGTGCCACCAATCATCATCTCAGTTACTCCACCAGCCGCAGGCTCGACGCTCTGGGCACAGCTCGGTGCACTCCCCTGCCTCATGGATCCCTAACACCGACCTAACCCCGCCCTGACCTGATGACCCGATGATGAGGCTCCAAGTCGTTGTTGAAGAGAGGGGTCGTCATGGGCGTTGTGAAGCAGAAAATCACCTCCGGTTGGCGGAGCGCGCGGGGAGCGACCCGCCTGTGGTGGGTCGCACTCGCCTCCGTTGCGAGCGCGGCCCTGCTCGTCGTGGCCGTGACCTCGGTCGCAGACGCAACCGGGCACACGGAGGCCATGAACGGCGCCATGGCAGGTGGCAAGGGCAGCGCGCCGGCGTCTGGTTCGGGGAGCCAACCCACGTCCCCATCTACAGGGTCAGGGTCCACGTCGATGGGCTCGATGGGCCAGGCCAGCGGCACGGCCCCGGGCATCTGCCCGAACGTGGCAGGCACGAACACGATGCCCAACGGCATGGTCATGGCCCCGGTCCCTTCGACGCCGCCAACCACCACACAGCAGGCGGCCGCAGGAGCCCTCGTCAGTGAGACGGAGCAGGACATCGCCCAGTACGACAACCTGGAGGTCGCCGAGGCAGACGGCTACAGGCCGATCTCACAGCGCCGGGGGCCGTTCACCCACTACCTCAACCCCTCGGTCATCAAGTCCGGCGACGTGCTCGACCCGTCACAGCCCTCGGCGCTTATGTACGCCAACACCGTCGATGGGCCAGTGCTCATTGGCGCCATGTACATGGGCCCCGCCCCATGCCAGCCTGGGCCCGATATCGGCGGCTCGCTCACGCAGTGGCATGCGCACGACAACCTGTGCACACTGGATGGCCAACTCGTCGGACGGACCACGGGCAGCGGGAGCTGCACCGAAGGAACGCACAACCTGACGACCTACTTCATGCTCCACGTCTGGACAGCGCCGCAGCTCGCCTCCCAATACCAGTTCGAAGCGGACCTGCCGGCGGCAGGCAACGCCATCGTCCGCCAGATCGACGAGACGGGACAGCCATGAGCACGGCCACTGTCGCGCCGGCCCCCGATGTCGCCACCGCCAGCGTCTACCCAGCCCGCGCTGCGGTTGATCGGGCGCCAGTGACGCCGTTGCGCATCACCGCCCGCGGAATCCAGATCGCCCTTGGGGTTGTCTGGGTCCTCGACGGGCTCCTCCAGCTCCAGCCCTCGATGTTCGGCCAGACCTTCGTGACCGGAACGCTCGAGCCCGCCGCCAGTAGCCAGCCAGCGCTCCTGGCGTCGTCGATCGACCACGTGGCGCACCTCGTCTCGGTCTATCCGGCCGCGTTCGACGTGGTGTTCGCGACGGTGCAGGTTCTCATCGGCATCGGACTCCTGCGGCCAGCGACCGTAAAGCCCGCGCTTGGGCTGTCGTTGGCATGGGCCGCAGGCGTGTGGGCTTTCGGCGAGGGGTTCGGCATGCTGCTGACCCCGAGCGCGTCCCCGCTCACCGGCGCGCCTGGCGCTGTCCTGCTCTACGCACTGCTGGCGGTGGTGGTGTGGCCACGACGCCACATGGCGGCTGCCGGCAATGAGAGTGCTGCGGCGGAGGGGATGCTCGGGGAGCGCCGAGCGCACCAGCTCTGGGCGCTGTTGTGGTGCGGGATGGGCGTGCTCTGGCTCCTTCCGCAGAATCGCGGCTCCGGGTCGATCTCGAGCCAGATCGCCTCGGCTCCGTCGGGGGCGACCGCGGTGGTGGCGCATCTGCAGCAGACTGTGGCCCACGCGCTGGGTGGTTTCGGCACCGGCGCTGCCGTGTGCCTCGCGCTCGCCTCTTTTGCCATCGGCCTCGGGCCGCTCGTCGCCCCGAGGCGTATCACGATCTACCTGGTACTCGGTGCGGCCCTCGCCTTCGACTACTGGGTCCTCGGTCAGTCGATGGGCGGTTTGTTGAGCGGGGCGGCCACCGATCCCAACATCGGACCGCTGTTCGTGCTCTTCGCGCTGACCCTGCTCCCGAACGCCGAGTTGGACTCACGGTTGGGGGCACCGAGCCATAGCAGCGCCCCCCACTTGATGTCTGGCGCTGCGTGGACGGCTTCGGAGGCGTTAGGCCGGGGTCCACTGTCCAACGTCGTCGACTGAATGCTGGGCCAGGCGACCATCAGTGTTCCGCGTCGTGGTACCCGGATCTGAACGGGGGTCTCTGCGTCCCCCATTCGAATGTCACACCAGGCTTCTGCCCGGGTGGACGTCGTTCGGTGACGATCCTCGATGGGCCTGATCGACCGAGGAGAGAGCGGGGGTCGCTTTGTCTCGGCAGGGGGCTGTCTCAAACCAGAAGGGTCGCCGACAGATGTTCTGATGGACTGCTAACCGAGGACCCGCCCAAGGTAAGGGGCTTTGCCGAAGGCATAGAGCGCACCGTCCGAACCGATCATGTAATAACCGTCACCATCGAGCGTCGACGCCATGGCTCGCACCGGTGCAGACAGCGCAACACCCCCGAGCGAACCGTAGAACGGGGCGCCGAAGGAGAAGATGCCACCGTCCGAGGCGACCATGCGATAGCCGGTACCGGCGGGATTCGCGGTAACCCCCACCACCGGCGCGTTCAGGTGAACGCTGCCCATCGATCCGAGGAAGGGGGCGGCGAAGGAGAACACGCCACCGTCAGCACCGGCCAGCCAGTAGCCCGAGCCGTCGGACGCGGACACCATGCCGACGATTTGCGCATTGAGCCGGAGAGCACCGGTCGAACCGTGGAAGACGGCGTCGCCGAAGCTGAACACGCCGCCATCCTGTGCCACCAGCCAGTAACCGCGCCCGTCGGCGGTCGGGGTCATCCCGACGACCGGCGCGTTGAGGTGCATGCCTCCGGTGGACCCAAAGAACTTCGCGTCCCCGAAGGCGAAGACGCCCCCGTCGGCTCCGAGCAGCCAATAGCCCCCGTGGTCAGGGGTCGCGGCGATGCCCACGATCGGTGCGGCGAGCGGCAGACTCAGCGAACCCAGAGACGGCGCCCCGCCGAATGATCGGACCTGGCCGTCGGCATCCACCATCCAGTACCCGGGGCAGCCGCTGGCGCTCTCGGTCGCGGCCATAGCCGAATAGACCTGAGGGGCCGACTGGTTGGAAGTGACGGCGCAGCCGGAGTCCCGTGGGGACAACCCAGCATGGGTCAGGAGCTGGTGGACGTAGCCGTCTGGGCCACCGTAGGCGCCGCCATATCGCTGCAGTTCAGGCGTGACGTAGGTGCCCTCGGTGATCTCGTTCCATGAGATGAGGAGCCAACCCTGCGGGTCACCCAGGGAGTTCCCGGCAAAGAGGGCTTGCAGTGTGGCTCCGTTGTCTCGGGGGACACAACCGCCCGAACCATCGAGCTGTCGGTCGAACCCAGGAGCCAATGGGGCAAAGTACTTCTTCCCTTCCGCATGCAGCGTGGCCGCGAGGCCGCTGAGTTGCTGGAAGCTCTGGCCGTTGTTCCAGGGATCTTGGCTGGACCAATAAGGGCTGTCGGCGTCAAAGTACTGGGCGATGGTGCTGGTCCACTGGTTCCACTGGTATCCGCCCACGAAGTACCATGCCGGCCTGAATTGTCCGCTGATAGCGGCCACGACCGACGTGGGGTACTTGTAGGAGCCGACCCAGATAAAGGTGGGCTTGCCGTCGTTGCTGCGATCGAAGGCGGTGTTGCTTCGGTACTCATTCGTCAAATAAGAGAGGTCGCCCTGGATACTCGCTTGAGTGAGAGTCGATGCAGACGCCTCGTATGACAACCACAGGTGAAAATCGTGACCTTCGTCTTGAGCCAGGTCGACGGCGTGCACGAGCGCATCGAGCCGTTGGTTCTCGGTGTTCGACGATGGTGTCTGGGTCTGGCTCCCGGTTCCACGCCAGTCGACGGCGAATCCGGATAGACCGGCCGCGATCGCGCTCTGCACGTCGTAGTTGATCTGCGAAAGGTCATCCTGGGTGAACAAGGTCGTCGGCGCGTCAGTCTCGATGTTGCCGGGATAGAGGCTCTGTGGATTGCAACCGTTGCTGTCGAGCGTTGCTGGCAGTGGAAGCGGCGACTGACCGTAGGGATAGTTGGATCCGAGCGATTCCTGCCAGTGCTGAGTGTCCCACCACAGGTAGTAGTAGGCATACATGCCTTCGGAGGATGATTCCGGAGGCGAGGTACCGGCTGCCGCGTGCTCGATGGCCGGCACCGCGACCGCAGCCACGCTGATCAAAAGCACCGTGACGAGCGCAATTATGCGAGTGAGGAGATTGGATTGGCGGAGGAATCCCATGCAGGCTCCTTGCCCTGGCAGGAGGGCGAACGACAAGAAAAATGGCTTCCGCAATTCCTTGTCGGCGTGGGCTGGCAACCACTAAAGCAGATTTCAAGGTGTCGCGATCGATCCCTGAGCTGCGTTCCTTCCAGGATGGACTTCGCGGGCACCTTCGCCCGAGCCTCGACCGAACCTGATGAACGGCCCTGGTCACATCCTGCGCGCATCTGTCCGCTGCCCGCAGCGGACTACTTCCCGCCGACGGCGCGCCGGATGACTTCGCCGAACTCGCGCTCGATCGCCTGATGAGCAGTCAATCGCCGTCATGAGTTCTGATCACTCACCATATAGATGCTCATCCGCCATCTCGGCCACGGATGAACCTCGTTGACCGTGAAGTTCATCGTGAAGGTACCGGACCCCCCCCGACGGCAGTGGCGCGTGCACCAGAACTTGGGGATTAGTCGCTTCGTCTGCGCCGTCGAAGTCATGGGAGGATCACAGTCGGTGAGATAGCGCGCCCGGATGAGCACGTCGTCGAGCATGGATTCGGTCAGCGTGCCCGTGAAGGCGTCCCGTTGGCTCGGGTGGTAGGAACTGAGCAGATGGCTCGGGTGGTAGGAACTGAGCAGAACCGTTCCGTTGGGAGCCTTTACCTCCGTTCCGTGGCCGAACGGAGGCCGGGGCCTGATACCGAGTTCGCTCGATGCGATCTGATGCGCGAATCCACCGAGTGCGATGACAACATGAACATTGGTGAGTAGCGAGAGCTCACGACGCAAATAGGGCGCGCAGGCGTCGCGCTCTGAGAGAGCGGGCTTGTTGGCGGGCGGGAGCAGCGCACCGCAGCTGCCACATATGCGTCGGACAAGACGAGACCGTCGTTCAAAGCCACACTGTCCGGTTGATTGGCGAAACCGGTACGCCACAGTGCCGCGTAGAGCCAGTCGCCGGACCTGTCACCGGTGAAGACCCGACCGGTCCGATTACCGCCATGAGCGGCCGGCGCCAGCCCTACGCGCAGAACTCGAGCAGCCGGGTCGCCGAATCCCGGCGCTGGTCGACCCCAGTACTCCTGGTCCCTGAAGGTAGCTCTCTTGTCGCTAGCCACATGCTCGCGCCAAGCCACTTGGCGGGGGCAGCGGCGGCAGGCTGCGATCTCGTTGCTCAGCAAATCAAGTGCTGAACGGCGGCGATCAACATGATCGGCCATGGCCGGCACTTGGCTACCCAGGTTCGTAATGTTGGACAGCGGGAATGGCGGACGTCTTCGCGATGGATGGCGACGCAGTTGGTGCTTCGACCTCCCCACGACCAATTTGGGTGCGCTCTGAATGAATCGTTCGCAGCACCCGTAAACCATCGGAGAGGGCATTGAGATTGCTCACTCCGTAGCCCCGCTTCCGTTCAAAGCTCGGAACCTCGGATACCCGCAGCCCTGCTTTGGCGATCCGTACGTTGATGAGTGTCTCGACCTCGAACCCATCGCCCCAGAGCATGGTGTCCTGGTGGTCGAGTCCCTCAGTGTCTTTCCAATTGAGGTCCATCACGGAGAGGCACTCGCGACGAAAAGCGTTGTACCCATAGCAGAGATCGGTGTACCGAGTTCCGTAAACATGGTTGACGACGATGTTGAGCCAAAAGTTTCCGTATCGTCGAAGGTGACTGATGTCGTTGCTCCCACCTCCGGGTAGGAACCGGGAGCCCTTGGCAAAGTCCGCCCCGCGCTCGAGAGCTTCTACGAAGCAAGGGATCTCGGCAGGATCGGCCGATCCGTCGGCATCGAGCATCACAATGAAGTCCCCCCGTGCCACTGCGAATCCGCAGGCGAGCGCGTTGCCCTTGCCTTTCCTGGTCTGGCCGATGATGGTAATGCTCGGGTAAAGGCGTTGTGCCACGGCAACGGTGTCATCCGTTGAGTTGCCATCGACCAGGATCACTTCGTCGACGTCTCGTGGCAACTCAGATAGCACCCGCGACAAATTATGAGCTTCGTTCTTTGCTGGTATGACGACACTGACCGTCGCGCCCTTCGATTCTGGTCTTTTGTTCCCCCGATCCTGCCCGCCAAAGTTGCCTAGAGCCATGCTGCTCCGTCCCGTTCCGAGTCACCCGGCCTCACCCACCCCACCCTCTGACGGTCATCACCTGAGTCGACGGTTCGCAACCGAAGTCAGAAGGAGGCCTGTCTCAGAGAGTAGTCAGGCGCGTTGAGGGTACCACTGCCCCGCAAGGGACCGAGTCGCGGTTACCTTGCCGCCCTCCTCCACGCGGATACAAGGGTCGTTTTACAGAGGCACGCCGTTCATTGTCTGTGGTGACCTTCGCGCAAGCAGTGGGCATTCGCCCTAGTTCCGTTTCTGTGGTGACCTTCGCGCAAGCAGTGGGCATTCGCCCTAGTTCCGTGAAGCCGAATCGGGCCGGCATTCGGCACAGCGGGCGCGTCGCTGAGTCTTGTCAGGATCGAGCGATGTGATCGACTCGGAAGGCCTCCGGCCGAACGCACCTCGAGCTGACACCAATTCCAGGAATCGCACCAAGGAGACCGACAGTTCGGGAGGCGGATCCCGGGGCCGTCTCGGGATCGATCGAGCCCTCGCTCATCCGGGATGGCAGGTGTCCAGCGCCTCCGGGGTCGAGGATGGTCGGCGCCGGACGGCCAAGATGACGGCGTCTACCGCCGCGAACACGGCGCCGTAGGTGATCTCCTTAGTCATGCCGGTGGAGGATTCGTTCTGGACTCGAGTATGGAGACGGGCAACGAGGCGCGGAAACGGATTCACGCCGAAGAAGAACTGGATGGGTTTATCGAGGTCGAGCAGAACGGCCCCTGCGATGGCGGCCACGGTGACCACCCGATCTCGTTTCCTAGCTGCAACGATGACAGCCGCGGCGGCAGCCAGTCCGATCAGTCCGTCACGTTTGGCCACCCTCAGGAACTCTTCGTATCCACCCTCGGCCGCCTTGTCGCAGCCCCAATGAGGCATGGAGTCCAGCGCCAAGTGTGAGCCAACGCCTGCAGCGAAGGCGACCATCGGCCGCCCCCTTGACGCTCTGGCGACGAGCACCCCGGAAAGAACATGAGTTGTCACGAACATGGGGTGTCACTCCTGCTGAGCCGCCCGAGGATGGAGACGTCGACCTTCACGTCGTTCAACATGGTCGCAGCTCCAAGGTCTGCATCACGGTCGCTCACCTCGTAGCTCGACATAGCGGATCCGAGCCGGAGCCTCGTGAATCCGAAAATCACCCTTTTCATTTGTCGACTCTGACATGATGGAGATGATGCCGCTAGAGATGCTTCACATTCGATATTGCAAGGAGCACATGGCGAACGGTTGAGGTGAGGAGTTAGCGCCTTATGAGCAGGGGTGGTGGCACGCCCAGAACACCGAGATTCGTGCGAAGCGTATGCCATCGATGCGGATGGCGGGGAAGCGTGATCAAAATCCGGCGTTTCGACCGAAAGCAACTTGGCACGTGCCGAACGTTCGGTCGACTTTGCAGCGAGTGTGCCGGCGAGTTGCTGACTCGTCGAAGCGTCCCTGATGCGATCAGAGTTCAGCGACCGATCGAAGGTCGTTAAGGACCGGATGCGTAACCGCGGTAAAAGCGGTTTGCAAGATCGACGTGTGACGCCTTGCACGATCACCACACTCACGTCTGGACTGAACGTCATGACCCGACCGCCACAACCGTTGTAGTGCCGCGGTTGCAAGCTGGACATGCGGTCCACATCTGCACACTCGCCTCACACTGGCGGAGTCAGGAAGGAGGCGTCGACCAGACCTCCACGTTCGACACGTGCATTACGGACGGCGAATTGGTCGTCGAGTCGTACGACGGGTGCCAGCCCGACGCACTTGCGTTGGCAACGGCCAAGTCCATGATGAGCTCCATCGGCTCGTCGGGAATTTTTACCTGCGCGCTCGTCAGTTTCGCGATCTGCTTGCCATCCAGATACCACGTGATCGACTTCCCTGAGATCCAATTAAGTGCGTATGTGTGATATTCGGAGTCGAGATCAATACCGGTGTTGACGGTGCCTCCCCACATGGCCGAACCTAGGTGGAGATTCCAGGCGTAGGTGTCATTCGCCGGGTTCGGAGGGGCGAATCCTCCCTCTTGCAGATCGATCTCAAAGTCGTCCCCATGGGTTCCCCCTGGGCCGGGCAACATCCACAAACCGGGCCATATTCCGTTCCCCGGCGGCGCCTTCATCGTTATGGCCACGTAGCCCCCGTTGAATTGAAAATGGCCGTAGGTGGACACCACACCCGACTTCCACGGGAACATCGACGATGAGGCCGTGTGGTTGCACCAGCCCGGGGTGGTCGCCCGGGATGCCGTCAGGTTAAGACCATTGTCGACGGTCACCTGACTGGGTAGGTAGTACTGCGCCGCGTAACTGCACCCAGTACGGCTGCCGTTTGCCGATGGGAGGGGTCGCGGATTATTCCACGGGTGGCCATTCGCCTGACGGCTCGTGATATAGGTGTTCCACTTGGAATGATCGAGGGACGCACCGTTAAACTGGTCGGAGAAGAGCAGCTTCGCGCCCCGCGAAGATCCAATTATCGGGATGGCTGACGGTTCCAAAGCGAAGATGCCGATGAGGACCGCGAGGGCAAGAATCCAAAGCCGGCGTTTCGGGAGACTCGGCATCCGACGCCTCACGTCTACGAGGATACCGAGTGGCTACCGATCGTGAGACGGCCATGATCACCTGCCGGGTCGAAGATCAGAGCAGGGAAGTCGATGGTGGAGCGGTCTCGTTTGAGGCAGTTCGCGTGGCTGTACAACGAGCTGGTCGAGACTTACCATTTCGCCTCACGGGCCAAATCCTCACCAATTGATTCATAAAAACGGCTGGCCAAGCGCGCACTCAAGGCGCATCGAAGGTCACTCATGCGATGCTCTCCTGGGCGAGCGATTCCTGACGCGCAACGCCCGAGACTCATCAGCCATCGACCTCGCGTAGGGTTTGCCCACTCGACACGAGAAGCACGCGTGACTGGGGATCGAGGAGGCCGGCTGGAAGGACGACATTCTGCGTAGCGGCGTTGCGAGAGAGCGGAGAGGACCACAGAATTCGGCCTTCGGTGACCACCTCGAGTCGCGCGGTAATCGGTCCTTTCGAACCGAAGTCCACCTCAGCGACGGGTTGGCCGGCCGATCCATGGGTAACGGACAATTCGACTGGAGGGGTCCACTCCTTTCGGGCCGTGGCGGTTGCCGAGAAGGCTCCAATCGTGAGGAGAGCCAGCCCGATGCACCCCAGTACAACCTGGGAACGCGAATGACCAGCCCGTCTCGGCACCTCAGCTATTGGTGCTAGCTCCGGACTTCCGGTGTTCAACGGTGACATCGTGATCTCAGTAGGCCTCGCAATGCCCAACTGCGTCCTCCCGACAGTTATGCACCTCGACGGGCAGTGACCTCCATGCCTCGCCCTGGCTGTCGGAGCGAGGCGCACAGGCTCGACCAGTCCGTCGGCGAGCTGCTCGGCGTCACGCGCGGGTTGTGTCCAGCGTTCTGTCACGGCCGAGATCTCGCGCCAGTGCGAAGACCCGCGGGGGTCGATATGGCCCATGCCGGGGTCGCAAAGGATTCATCGGTGGGCCGCATCTATCGAGCCCGTCGTAGGCAGCGGATCTGACCGAGGTCCTCTTGGGCGCTGAGAAAACCGCGAAGGGGGTTGCGGTAGGTTGCTGGCTCCATGCGGGTCCTGATGCTCACGCAGTTTTACCCCCCGGGTGGCGGTGGACAGGAGCGCCACGTGCGAGACCTGGCGCATGCGCTCGCCGGCCGCGGCCACGAGATTGAGCTGGCTACCATTGGCGCCGTCGGCGACTACGGAACGTCCATGGATGGGTCGGTGATGGTTCACCGTCTCCATACGACAGTTCAGCGCGTCCCACACATCTACCAGGTACCGAGCCGCCCCCACACCGTGCCGTGTTCGAATACTTCGAGGGTTGGTACAACGTGAGACGGCTGCACAGCTCGCTCAACTACCGCAGCGCTGAATGGGAGGCGCTGCACCGCAACACCGACCGTCAGGCGGCATGGTCATCACAACTGAGCTGTCCGCCGAACCGGATCAAACCTAATCGCGGCATTGGACGAACCGCCGGAGCTGATCCTCACTTGAAGCCCGCGAAGGCTACCGCGGCGGCCCGGAGGACCACCTAGGATGTCTCTAGCCGAACCGTCCACACTCAATGTGGCCGGAGTCCAGAGGCACTCGTTGGCAAGCCCTGCCCCGGCACTCCGGATCGGTTGCGGGGGATGACCCGCACGAGGAGCTGCTCGGGTGAACAGCGCAGGCCCCTGTCTACTGGTCACCGATGATCTGGACGGTTGGGAGCACCAATGGGACCAGCTGGTGGATCTATCGCCTCTGCCGTCACCGTTCTTACGCTCTTGGTGGCTCAAGGGGACCCAAGCGTCGGCGGCACGCTTCCTGCTTGTCGTCGCGGAGGAACGCCTTCTCGGTGGTCTCGCCTTGGAAGAGGGCAGGATGCTCGGGTTGAAGTGCTACCGATTGACGGGCAGCAACGGACACCTCTGCCCCGACCACCTCGACATCGTGGCCGCTCCCGGTTACGAGGACACTACGACTCGGCTACTCCGGGGCTGGCTCTGCCGCCCGGGCGGCAGACTGATCGACCTGACCGGCGTTCGTGGCGGGTCGCGACTGATCGAGGCACTGCCGGGCTCCGCCCATCTCACGCCGTTTGCGATGGCGCCGTGGACGCCGCTGCCCGATGACCCCGACACCTATTTCGCCTCCCTACCGTCGCAGTTCCGTCGACAGGTCCGTCGAGCGTCGACGCGCCTGACGGCAGCCGGGGCTCTGCATCGAGCTCGGCGAGGCCCGTCCGCCGTCGACGCCCTCGAGACCCTGCGGGCGCTCCATCAGCACCAGTGGGGGAATCGCTCTCGATTCCTTCCGGACTTCGATCGCTTCGCAGCCGGATGCCGGCTCGGTGTTGAAGCCAACGAGGTTGTGGTCCACGAGCTCGCGACCGATTCGACGGTCATCGCCGTGCTCGTGGCGTTCGAAGTGGCGGGACGTGTGAGCCTCTACCAGAGTGCACGTTCGGTGGACGCTGAATGGCGCGAGGCAGCGTCCGTCTTGCTCACGACCGTGATAACAGAGGCTTGTGCCCGGGGCTTCGCCGAGGTCGACTTCCTCCGGGGTGACGAGCCCTACAAGAGCCGATACGCCCAGGGTCGGCGCCCGATGGTCAGGCTGCTCGCAGGAAACGGAGGAGCAGCCAGAGTCGCCGCGATGGCGCTGACAACGGTGGCGGCAACGCGGCCCCCGGCCGTACAACTCGTCCAGTCGGTACGGTCTCGGTTCAGGCCGTCGCGTTCTTAGCGGACCTCTCGGTCGAGGCCGGTTCGCCATCGTCGGATTCCTGCCGGCGCCGTGGCCAGTGCGAGCGAAGCCACCGAGTAGCTCCGGGCATCCGCATAGTGCCCACCTTCGTCGAGTCAGTGGGCCCGGCGTGGCCCGGAGGGTGGGGAAGTGCGAGCGCGACCGCCGGGGCAGAGAGTCGCAGTCCTCGACCCTGCTCTCCTTTATCGTGGCGGTGGTGAAGTAGGTGAGCGTCACCAACATCGATACGTCGGGAACATTTTGAAACCGGTGAGGTGCACGACTCTGACGATCCGCAGGCCAAACGCAAAGTGGCACTTCTGGGGTTGGCCTTCACATAGGGTGGTATCACGGAGGGGGTGCCGACCAGACCTGCACGCTCGACACTTTCATCACGGATGGCGATCTGGTTGCCGAGTCGTAGGGCGTGTGCCATCCTGACGCACTTGCGTTTGCAACGGCCAGGTCCATGATGAGTTCCATCGGCTCGTCGGGAATGCTTGCCTGCGCTCTCGTCAACTTCGCGATCTCCTTACCATCCAAATACCACGTGATCGACTTCCCAGAGATTCAATTGAGTGCGTATCTGTGATAACCGGAGCTCAAATCAATACCGGTGCTGACAGTTTCTCCCCACGTCTTCAAACCTCGGTGGAGATCCCAGGCGTAGGTATCATTCGCCGGGTTGGGAGGAGCGAAGCCGCCCTCTTGCAGATCGATCTCAAAGTCGTCCCCATGGGTTCCTCCTGGGCCGGCAACATCCACAAACCGGGCCACATGCCGTTCCCCGCCGGAGCCTTCATCGTTACGGCCACGTAGCCGCCATTGAATTGGAAATGGTCGTAGGTGGACACCACACCCGACTTCCACGGGAACGTAGACGCCGAGGCAGTCTGATTGCACCAGCCCGAGGTGGGCGTCCGGGATGCCGTCAGGTTAAGACCGTTGTCGATGCTGACCTGACTGGATAGGTAGTACTGGGCCGCGTAACTGCATGCAGTGCGGCTGCCGTCTCCCGATGGGAGAGGTTGCGGAGGGGTCCACGGGTGGCCATTCGCCTGTCGGCTCGTGAGATAGGTGTTCCACTTCGAAGTATCGAGGGACGTACCGTTAAACTGGTCGGAGAAGAGAAGCTTCGGGCCCGAAGATCTAAGTAACGAGATGGCTGACGGTTCCAAGGCGGTGATGCCGATGAGGACCGCGAGACCAAGAATCCAAAGTCGGCGTTTCCGGAGATGCGACATCCAGCGCCTCATGTCTACAGCGATACTGAGTGGCCACGGAACGTGAGACGGTCGTGATCACCTGCCGAGTCGAAGATCAACGCAAGGAGGTGGGTAGGGGGGAAGTCTCGTGTGTAGCTGTTCGTTTCGCTGGGCAAAGACCGAATTGCCGTGTGCACCACGCACCAAGTCCTCACCAACTGATTCATAAAACATCTGACCAGCCGCACATACAAGCCGCACCGAAACCCAGCCACGCGATACTCTCGTGAACCAGCGAATGCGCTCGTGTGTCGCCTTAGGCTTCTCAGCCGTCGACCTGGCGTAGGGTATGCCCACTCGACACCAGGCGCACGCGTGAATTGGGACCGAGGAGGCTGGCTGGAAGGACGACACTTTGTGCGGCGGCGTTTCGCAACAGCGGAGACGACCATAGAACTCGGCCTCCGGCGACCACCTCGAGTCGCGCAACAATGGGTCCTTTCGAACCGAAATTCACATCAGCAACGGGTTGGCCGGCCTGTCCTTGGGCAACGGATAATTCGAGTGGAGGAGTCCATTCCTTTCGGGCTGTAGCGGTTGCCAATAAGGCTCCAATCGTGAGGAGGGCCAATCCAATGCATCCCAACACAATCTGGGTACGCGAGCGACGAACCGGTCTCGGCCCATCGGCCACTGGCGCTAGCCCCGGAGTTCCGCTGTTCAACGCTGACATGGTGATCTCAGCCGGCCTCGCAATACCCAACTGTGTCCACCCCGCAGCGTAATCACTTGGGCGGCCAGCCTCCTAAAATGACTGGCGCCAGAAGCTAAGTGACACCCTCCTACGGATTACCTCGCCGCTGGGTGCAGGTGACGCTCCGCTACGCGGAGAAGAGCGGACAAGCCTGACGACCAAGTAAACACCACCGGTCAGGCCGCCCCGAAGAAAATGCGGTACGTTTCTGGCTCCATGCGTGTCCTGCTGCTCACGCAGTTCTACCCGCCGGGTGGCGGTGGACAGGAGCGCCACGTCCGCGATCTGGCCCATGCTCTCGCAGGCCGCGGCCACGAGGTTGAATTGGCCACCATCGCCACCGGCGGCGATGTCGGATCGTCCATGGATGGGCCGGTGACCGTTCACCGTCTTCACACGACCGCTCAGCGTGTCCCTCACGTCTACCAGGTGTCGAGCCGTCCCCATACACCGCCCCTCCCTGACCCTGAGCTGCGCGCTGGAATAACACGCTTGCTCGTCGGCCACCGGTTCGATGTAGCACACGCCCATGACTGGGCCGTGAACTCTCTCATCGGCCCGGCCCGTCGCACCGGAACGCCTGTGATTTTGACTCTGCACGACTACAGCCATGTGTGTGCCACGAAGCGAATGATGCGGGGAGAGATCGTCTGCGCGGGACCCGCACCGGTGGCATGCATCCGATGCGCCTCGGCCCAGTACGGGCCGGTTATCGGCCCCGCCGTCGTACTGGCCAACCTCAACGGACGTTATGCCCGCCGGAGGAGCGTGGCCACCTTCGTCCCGGTGAGCCCGATTGTCGCGGAGCGTACCGGCGTGATCGAGTCCGACCAGTACGAAATCATTCCCAATTTTATTCCCGATGACATTTTGGTCGATCCTGCTTCACTTGACAGTGTTGACCGGTTTGACGGACCGATGTTATTTGTCGGCGACGTGACCATGGACAAAGGTGTCGGCGTACTGTTCGCCGCCTACCGTGAGCTGCCTCACGCGCCTCCTCTCGTTCTCGCTGGAGCGGTACAACCCGATGCGCCTGCGGATCGACCTCCGGGCATCGAGCTTCTCGGCCTGACTGACCCTGACGTCGTGCTAAAGCTGATGCGAGCAGCGAGCATGGTGATCGTTCCGTCAATCGTGCTCGACGCTTGCCCGACGGTCGTCCTCGAGGCAATGGCAGCGGGTCGGCCGGTTGTCGCCTCTTCAAGCGGCGGGATCGTCGATCTCGTCGAAGACGGTGTAACCGGAATCCTTGTCGCGCCCGGGAACCCCAAAGCCCTGGCGAGGGCGCTGACCGCCCTGATCGAGGATCGGGGCTTGGCTATGGCCATGGGTCGCAAAGGCCTGGAGCGAGTGCGCGCATATACCGCCACTGTCATCGCGGGCCGAGTCGAGGATCTTTATCAACGGGTGGCTTGAACTCCAAATGCCCCTGGCCCGACCGGCCGACTACACGTCGCAACGATATTCTTGAATTTCGGGGCTGGGACTCGGAGATCGCCTTGTCTCGAGAGGGGTTCGGTTTTTGGTGACCTTCTACCGCGTGCAACATCACCTTCGAGTCCTCAAAGGACCACCTCCTCGCTGGCATCATTGCTCTCGGTACCTGCAGCCCCATCCGCCGGTTGCTTTCGAAGAAGCTTCGCCGCGCAAAGGGTCGGCGTAGCCAGCTGCGACGAGCTACACGTGCGTTCTCCAGGGGACAGTCCCGCTAGACCAAGGTATGGCAACCTGATGGCCCAATGTTCGCGCTTTGGGTGCGTCCGGTGGAACAGCTCGAGGGGAACGCGCTGCCGATGATCGTTCGCGAAGAAACGAGCGATCCCGTGGTCGCCGGCGCGCCGATCCCTTCGCAGCTCGGCACGGTCGTTGCCATTCTCGGAGCTGGGCTGCTCGTCACGGGGATTGGCGACGGACTTGCCCGGAGCGGCTACCAGTCACCGGCCCTCCCGATGTTCTTCGCCGGGCTCATTGCGATCTTCGTTCCCTGCGCCTGGCGGCTCACGAGCGCCGGCCCTGCCAGAGGCGAGCGTGTGGCCGTGTCGTTAGTTCTGGGTGTCGGGCTGCTTGCCTCGTACTACATGCGCAGTCCGCTGATCTTCGACTGGTTCGACGAGCTGATTCACGGTGCCACCCTGGACAGGTTGCTCGACAACAGGACCCTCCTGGTCCACAACAACATCCTGCCGGTGAGCCCTTACTATCCGGGGCTCGAGCTGATGACGATCGCCGTGAAGTGGCTGACGGGATTGCCGGTGGTGCTCGCCCAGCTGGTCGTGGTGCTCGTGCAGCGGGTCGTGCTCGTTCTGTGTGTGTTTCTCGTAGTCGAGCGGGTCTCTGGTGGCTCGGCGCGCGCCGCCGGGATCGGTGTGCTCGTCTATGCGGCTAATCCATCCTTCTACACCTTTGCCTCCTGGGATTACGGTTGCCTCGCCCTTGCCTTTGCCGTTGCGACTGTTCACTTTTTGCTGTCGTCAATCGACGAACGGGCCCGAGTGGGCACCGCCACCGTTGGCTCGGAAGGTTCCATATCTATCGTCGAGCCGAGCCGACATAGGTTCCTGCGCACCCGCCGAGACTTCATGCTCGCTTTCGCCAGTTTCGCCGCTCTGGTGGTCACGCATCACCTCACCGCGTGGCTAACGGCCGGCCTGCTTGTCGTCTGGGCGGTAGGTCTCTGGATCGATGGGCGTCGAGGCGCCGCTCGCTTGATCGGGCTTGCCGCAGCGATGAGCATCGTCCTCGTCTCCGGTTGGAGCGCGTTCGTGGGGAGCCACCTCTTCTCCTACCTGGGGCCGCTTCTCAGCGACGCCGTGACCGGTTTGAGCTCCGCGATCGAGCACCATCGGAGCAGCCGACCGCTATTCCACACCTTCGCTAGTCAGGGCAGCTCCTCGCTCTGGGAAATCGTGGTCATGCTGGCCGCCGCGGTCTGTTTCTGTCTGTTGCTCATCCCCTCCCTGCTCGGAGTGATCCGGAAACGCACGGCCAGTGGAGGCGTGCTGCGGTTCCTACCGGTGGTGGTTGCCGCCGGATATCCGTTCGCAATGCTGGCCAGCCTTTCCTCTGGGAGCTCTCAGGTTGGAGAGCGGGCCACTACGTTCATCTTTTTCGGCATGGCCATTGTCATCGGCATCTGGCTCGCCACCCGCATATCTGTGAAACGAAGTCTGCTGGAGCGTGCCGCGACAGTCTTGATAGCCACCGTGTGCTTTCTTGGGAGCATGATCTTCGGCTCTGGACCTGACATCACATACGTGCCCGGCCCGTACTTGGTCGGAGCGAATCAGCGTTCGTTCAGTGCCCCTTCGCTCGCGTTGGCTCAATGGGCCTCGACCCACCTGGCAGCCGGGTCGAATGTCGCCGCCGATCGGCAGAACGGAGCCCTCTTGGCTGACCTCGGCGATCTCAACTTCGTTACGAGCATCAGCGGTCTGAGCGATCCCAGCCCACTCTTCTTTAGCCAACATTTCGACCCTTCCGACCTGAACCTCATCCGAAGGGATCGCATCCGATACATCGTGGTGGACCGTCGGCTGGCGTCGTCGCTGCCCGTGTTCAACACCTACATCGAGCCGGGCGAGGCTAAACCAGGCACACGCCTGACCATCGCCGAGTTGAGCAAATTCGATTCCGTGCCGGGCGCATATCGCGTGTACGACAATGGTCCGATCCAGGTGTACGACGTGTCTCACCTACTCGGCCTTCCACCCTTGGTGCGCTCGGGCGGATCAGAGGCCGAGGCAACCGGGACAGACCCTGTGGTGCTGATTGCGGCCATTGTTGCGGCGATCATTTGGCTCGTTCGCGCCCGTCGGAGGCGACCCCGATTGCGGATCACCGATCAGGCCGTCGTCCGGTGGACCGTCGGCCTCACCGTGTTGGGGCTGGTCATTGCCGCCGCAACGGTCCCTTCCCACCTACCACCGACCGCCATCGGCCTCGGGGGTCTCGCCGCAGTGCTGGCGATCAGCCTGGCCGCCACCCGGGCTTCTCCACCGTCCGGCGCGATTCCAATAAATACCGGCTCTCGGCAACCCGTCGACGCCCAACCAGTCTCGGGGCGCCTGCAGCTTGGGCGTGCGACTGCGGGGGCCGGCGTGCTCGTCGCAGCTATCCTTTGGGTTTGGCGCGATCAGCGTCGGAGAAAATCGGCTCGTCAGCATCGCTCCTGATTCGTTGGCCAGCGCGTAATTGCGCCCATGGCGATCCCGTTCATTCCGGGATGAACGGCACTGGATTCTCGCGCCACTCACACCTCAGTGTTGTCCGAACATCTGCGGCGCAACACACGAGCGGTACGTCGCCAATTCCACCGTGACCCTGCAGAAGCCAATGTCCGACTGAGCGATGATTCAAGATCGATGATCGATCATGCAGGCAGTCAGATCTTGAAAAGGCCTCATGATTGGTACACTTCCGATTCCGGGCATGTCGCACGATCTGGAGCCGGGAACGAAGTTGCCACCTCCAGCGGTCGGGATGGCACGACTTACGACAGCGCCAAACCACACTCCGGTGAGAATATGGCTGACGTGCAGGTCTACGAATCGCCGCACCCTGCCAATGACCTGGCCCCCGAGTGGTCAGCGTGAGCCTGCGAAAGGTGGCTCCAGAGGCCTGACCTCGTCGTACAGGGCTAGCAGGTCGTCCGCACAGTCGTCCCAAGAAGCGAGCTCAGGAGCAGCTGCCGGAGGGGTGCTCGCCACAGAGGCGAGCACACATGCCAGCTCGGATGGGTCGGCCTCGGGGTCGATCGCGGTGACGAGGTCGTAGCTGGTCAATTCTTCGAGCCCCGGGGTAGAGGCAACCACGACCTTGCACCCCAAGGCCAGCGCCTCCATGATCGCCACTGGGTGTGCCTCATAATCGCTCATCAAGACCACGACGTTGCTCGCCCGCAGCAGTGCACCGAGCTCGGCCCGCTGCGTCGAGTCGAAGGTCGCGAACGTCACGGCTTGCTCCACCCCCGTACCGGCGGCCAGGCGGCGCAGGTGCCGCTCGTAGCCGCCATGGCCGGCGATCACGAGGCGCGCTCGCGGGGCCATGGTCAACAGTGCCGGCATGGCGCGTATCAGACGGTGGTGGCCCTTGTACCGCTCAAGCCTGCCCACCGAGGTGATCAAGGGCGAGCCCGAGAACGCGACGGGCTCATCGCCGACCGGCAGCGGATCGGCCCCGTTTGGGACGAGGTGTATCCGGGGGCGCTCGACGCCAAGCAATTCCCCGAAGAGGCGGACCTCGTACTCGCACACCGCCACCAAAGCGTCAGCGCGGCGCAACCGGGGAGCAAGCGCCCTCCACTGTGCTGTGCGGAGTGCGTTGCGTACTCGGCTCGAGTGCCCACCGGTGTGGAAGCTCACAACTGTCGCAGTCCCTCGCCGCTGGGCGGCGCGGAGGGCCATCGGGGGAAGCAGCGTGTGAATACCCTGGATGTGAACTATATCGTAGGCACCGGTCTTGAGCTCGCGCATCAGCGCCGGTGAAGTGTAGAGATCGTTGAAGCGAGGGTACGCGCGGAACCGGCGGATCTGCACACCGTCCTGGCGCTCAGCTGGGGCGAGGCGACCGGTCGGATCGGCGGTGAGAACTGTCACCTCGGTCTCCCGGGCGACCATCCGCGAAGCTACCTCGCGTACATGGGTCTCAATCCCGCCGACGACCGGTGCGTAGCGGCTGGACACCATGGCGACGCGGTGGCGTCTCACCATGAGCTCCAAAGCGTCTCCTGCACCCGTACCCGGGGCCAGCAACGAATCAGGGTGCCCGTACGCTCCACCGGAATGGGCTCCTTGTCAGTTTCCGCCTGCGCACAGGTTCTTGGACGGGCTACCCTTGACTGAAAAAGCGCGCCCTAATGGTGAGTGTATTCTAGCCCTTGTGTAGCGAGAACTCATGACGCGGAGCGGCACTCCGGCCGGGCGCCTTTCGGCTTTGACTAGAGGGGATGGGATTGATTCGTCGTCTTCAGACCACCGCCAGAAGGGCGATTAAGGCGTCATGGGGAGGGCAGCCCGGGTTGTTGACCGAAAAATCCTCCGGGGCTTCGTTTGCTCTCTCCAAACGCCGAGATGCCGAGCCGCTCATCGCTCGAAGAGCCCGGGCGACAATCAAGCACCTCGGGCACGCTGTCGCCCGTACGCCTCGCGACCGACGCAGGATCGTCCTAATTTTTGGGTGCCAGCGATCGGGAACCACGATGCTGCAGCAGACTATCCTTGATCGATCCTGGCGCGTACTCATTCTCGAGGAACATGATCGCCGTCTCGTCGGTCACGACCCAGAGGAAAATGAGTGGCAAGACGACGGTATCGTCTTCCGCTGTATTCGTCGCCTGCCGTTTGAAGTGGTCGCAGCCAAACCGCTCGTGGAGAGTTATCGAGCCACCAACCTGATGAACATCGCCGATCGGGCGAGAGCGATCTGGATGCTGCGCCATTATCTTGACGTTTCACAATCCAATCTAAGGCGCTTCGGTGTCGACAACGGCTATCGTGACTTGCAGCCCTTGAATTCCGGCGACACTCTGGACTGGCGCTGCAAGGGTGCCACAAAGAAAACCCGCGAGACGGTGATTGAACTCTTTAGAGAGGGGCTAGAGCCGCTCGACGCAGCCGCTCTCTTTTGGTGGACTCGCAATCAGCTTTACTTTGATCAGCACCTTTCGGAGGACGAGCGAATTCGGGTTCTCCGTTACGAGCGAGTAACCGGTTGCCCTGAGGATGTCATTCGATCTCTGTCCAGCCACATAGGGATTTCGCTACCAGAACGCTCAATAGTCCCTAGAGTGAGGGCACAACCCACATCGCTTCGGTCAGGTGATCTCAATCCAATGGTCGAGCGCCTCTGCGCGAAGATGTGGGACTCCTTCGAGGGTTGTCCCGAACTGTAGAGCGATCCCATTGAACCCGGTCTTCAATGGGATCCTTGGCTCTGACCCTTTTTGCGCTTCAGCCCCGACTTCTGCGGGTCACAGAAGAACTCCCTTGGTTATAAGAGCGCGTTCCGCTGCTTTGTTACCTACTGTCGCCGCTCATCGAAATTCGCGGTTTTCGCTCACCGAAACTCGCGCTCGAGTCCGTGCTCCAGATAGCAGGCTAGCCCCGCCTTCTCGGGCGGACCGGCAAGGTCCAAGAGCGGCTTGGTCAGAGCCTCGTGTTCGCGGAGGCGCCACGACGGTCCCTTGATGTTGATGACCGTTGCCCGGTCCAGCAGGCGGTCCAAGATGGCGGCGGCGGCGACGGAGTCGCCCCCGAAGAGCTCGGCCCAGGCCGGCAGGCCGCGATTGGTCATGACGATGGTGGCCGAGTGCAGCTCGTAGCGTCGGTTGACCACCTAGAAGAAGGCGTTGGCCTCGGTGCGGTCGAAGGGCGTGATGCCACCTTGAGCTGCGCGGAAATCTTCGGGACAAACACAAAGGTGGAAGGGACCCTCCACGCCTTCCGCAACCCGGTGATCACATTGAATGAGCGTTTGTTTACTCACTGTGACGAAGCGGCATCGGTGTCTACCATCCCGCGGAAGACTCTTATTACCACACCTGATAGCAGGAGCGCTTCGAAAGTGGCTGTGATGGTCCATCCGATGCAGAGCCCATTCATTCCCCAAAGTATGCCTCCCAGCGTGGCCCCGACTGCTTCTGCCGAGGTTCCTAGCGCCATGATCCTCGCTGCGCTTGTGAGACGGCGCTGCGATCGCCGGATCGCCACGTAATGGTCCTTGATGACGTAAGCGGGGCCAACGAGGATCAGAAGCCGCAGCGCCGTCGTTCCGTTCTCTGCATAGGCAGGGCCGAAGATGTGAAGAGCAAAGGGTGCCCCGATTTCGACGGCCACTACGAGTGCCGCGCACAGGGACAGTCCGAACGGCAGGGTACTGCGGACGTGGCGATGGAGCAGGGACTCGTCGTTAGACCTTTCTGCGAAGAGGGAAAGAGCGAGCAGGTAAGGAATGATCAGAACAGTGGCGGAGAGCAAGAAGGCACTTGTGAAGTATGCGACTTGTTTCGGAGGTATGAGGAGGGCCGCTGTCAGCGGGACGATGTAGGAGATGGAATTGATCGACAGGTTGAGGACGTGATGGTTGAACGAAAGCATGCTGTAGCGACGTGTGAGCGCAATTCGACGGCTAAGCGACCCTTCACCCGCTCCGGTCGACTTGAGTCTGAGCATCGGAATACAGACGACTAGGGAGACTACAAGCGCGGACGCCCAAGCAAAAAGGAGCCCAGCACTCGTTCTTACCTGGGCGAGAACCAGGAAGCCCACGCAGGCCGTCTTCAACACGGCGCTGAGAGTGCCCCGTGTCAGCTGTGCCCAGCCGCGGTGCAGTCCGATCGCCGCGTTGTCGAAGGTGCTGGTCGCCACTGTTGCCACCGCCCCAACCACGAATAGGGCGGAGGTAACCGGATCGTGCCCTATGACGCGAAGACTCTTGCCAATGGCAGGGGACAATGCCAACGCGCTCGATTGAAAGGAGCAAGACTACGAAACACGCGATGGCCATCCCCGTAGTGAACATGGCTCGTCGCGTTGCCGCCTGTATCGAATCCAGTTCGGCAAGTAGGAGGATCGGGATGCCGAGGGCGCCAATTGCGCCAAGGAAGGCCGCTGTGGACGTTGCGGCGGCTGCGAGACCGACATCTTGGGCCGAGAACAGCCGAGTCGCAAGAACCCAGTAGGCCAGTCCGAGCACAGCAGCGACGCCCTGCTTGGCGGTGAGGTACGCGAAGGTAGTGAAGAGTCGTCTCCGCTCGGTCGCTTGTGTCGTCTTGCCGGTCAGGAATTCGACCATCTCTTAGCTCCTTGACGAGGGGATCAGTCGGGTCCGAGCGTCTTGGAACGCTAGTCTTAGTAAGATTGGCAGGCGAAGCGATTGGGGGGAGGTCTAACGGGGTTTCACCCCAGCCCGACGAGCTGTAATTGACGTACGTCATCGGGCGTGGACTCCGGCCGACGTGGTCCCGCCCTTCGCTTCGGCGATCACCGAGTCCAGGCCCTGCTCAGCGCTCTGGTCGTCTTCCGTCTTCTGCCCCGCGGGTTCTCCAACCGAGATTTGCGATCACACCTCGCGCCACTGCTGGGCATCGATCCCAGCGTCATGACCGCGGGCAGGATGACTTACGACCTCCGACGACTCCGCCTCCACGGCATCATCGAACGCGTCCCCCACACCCACCGCTATCAGGTCACCCCGTTCGGGTTGAAGACGGCCATCTTCTTCACCCGCACCCACAACCGCCTCTTGCGCACCGGACTGTCGGAGATCTGCGATCCACTGCCGATCGAGACCCCACTACGCCGACAATTCGACCGGCTAGAACACACGATCACCGATCTGGTCACAGACCTCGGTCTGGCTGCATGAAACTTGACTCAAGTGTGCCGGCTTCGCCGGCCCAAGCTTCCTAGTGGCTCGGCAAGTACGACATTGTCATTTACCGGCCCCGAATTGATGGCCGGCATGAGTCCATCGGAACCGCACCTCGCACACCTTCGTCTTCGAAGCCGACATCGTCAACGCTCGGCTCGATCGACCACGAGCGGTTGCTCGGCTTGGTCGCTCAGCCGGTGTCGGACCGCCGGGTGCTGAAGCTGGTCAGACAGGGCTGCGTGCCGGTGTGTTGGACAACGGCGTCCCAACTGAATCGGTCAGGGGACGCCTCAGCCTCAGCGCTTGATCGGGCTGACCTTTCAGGCGTAGGTAAAAGACGGCGGAAGCACGCTCTTATGACTAGGGAGTTCTTCTGTGACCCGCCGAAGTCGGCTTTATCCGTGCCGGCCCATCCGTATTTACCCGAACCAAACCACAGCGCCCACTCACCAGCGCCCACCCGCCAGATTAATGTCCCTCGACTCTGCCGGTGGGGTCCGCCCACTTCGTACCACCGGCGATCCTTGAGCTCAGTTGCCTGGCACATTGCCATGCCCCAATGGCGGCGGTCTTGGCGGCGTCGACGGTCACCGACTGTCTCGGCGGCCGTGGCGTTAGATGAAATCGTCGCAGGCGAGAGTTGAGGTGTTCAATCCTATTCTCCCGGACACTGGCATCAGTGAAATACGTGAGGGTGATGGACACCGACACGGTCGGACCGTTGTGTACCCAGTGAGGTACGAGGGTTGGCACGTAAACCCCCAGTCCGGGTGTGAGAGAACACGACATCATCTCCTGAGGCAGCGCCTCTATGCGTCCATGAGCGCCGTCAAAGTAGCGATCAATCTCATGTCGACGGGCTGCCTCGCTCTCGAAGCGCCCAATGCTGACCGTCTTGGACCCGCGGACCTGCATGAGCAGACTGTGTTCGATGTCGAAGTGGGCGGGGGTCACAGAGTGTGGGGAGGAGGCAAAGATGAACGCCGTCCGCTTGCGCATTTTGCCCTGTCGACCAAGCATCCCCCATTCAAGCTGATCGAGCGTTGTGTTCATCAATTCTGCATATGCCGGGTCGTCGTCGACGTTGAGCAAAGTGAGCCAGGCGTTGGCATCTTCCAGGTTGCGTATGACATCGCCGGGCCGGATCAACTTGCCGCGGGGAGGCCCCCCCTTGGGGGCAAGAAGAGGCTGGTCAGCAGTGTCACAAATAATAGACCGGAGAGGCAGGCGGTCAGCCAGGTCGGCAATCGACTCGAGGTCCAGACGGTCATCTTGGTGGAGGCCGTGGACGAACTCCGCTGGCCGCTCAGGAAACGCGGCACCCAGCGAAATCTCTTCGAGTATCGGGTGCACCTGTCGGACTGGGCGCGTTACCAACCCTCGCCTCCGAGAACTCGTCGCATCCGGTCCCCCCTGGAGTGCGGCCTATCAAATCGACGTTAGCACCCAAAGTAGGGCCGCCGGACGCTGTGCCATGTGCCACGGGCCCCAGAAGGATACCTCCTCGGGAGGATCCTCGTCGCATGGGGCTCACAGGGTCGCCACTGGCCTATTGAACCAGGCCCGCGGCCGCCTGCTCGCGAGGTGGACCGCGTGTCGGCCCAGGTATCCGGCGCCTGTGACGGCTGCCACCGTCACCAAGTCCACGGCATGTCGTCGCCTTAGGGGGCCACATCGCATGTAGCGAAGTGTCTGCGGAAGGAGGGTGTTTGTCAGGTAGCGGCGGTCGTCACTCATTGCAGCACGCCCGAATTGCGCCCGAATATCTCCCTTCGAAGTCCCCTCGACCCACGCGCGCTCGATGAGAAAGCGCCTAGTCGTGCGGTCTTTGGGAACCCAATGATGCACCACGGCCTCGGGCTCGAACCAGATCGACTCGGGGCCGTGGCGAGCTCGGAGCTGCTCGGACACGGCCAGCTCCTCGTTCGAGCCCTTGCGCTTGGTGTCCGCCGGGGTTGCGTAGTCGCATCCGAACGAGGACTGGAAACCACCCACATCGGCCAAGGGCTTGCGGCGGAAGGCCATCGTCGAGCCGATGGGGCGACTGATCGGGCCGGGGTCGAGGCGATGCCCCCGGTAGGTGCACCCCACCAGCCACAAGAGCTCGGGCGCCACGTCCCGTCGGTCAGCATCCTCGTACTCGGGAAGGATTAAGCCACCGAGAGCCACGACCCCGGGAGTCTTCGCGAACGCGTGCAATACAGCAGCAAGCCATCCGGGGTCGGGGTGAACGTCGTCGTCGATAAAAGCGATGATCTCCGAAGTAGTCGCCCAGAGCCCGGTAGTGCGGGCATCAGATGCCCCCTGCCCCTCGCTCTCGACCACCCGCACGACAGTGTCACTATAAAGCGCACACAGACGGTTGGTGAGTTGCGGGTTCCTGTCCACGACAACCACGACCTCTGAGGGGGAGATTGTGTTCGTGAGGACATCCCCCACACAGCGCTTCAACAGCGCAAGCCGGTCAGCAGAGAAGGTCGGGATCACTACAGCCGCGTGCGGCAGGCCTTCAGGCATAGGCGTGGCGTCTCGCTCGAAATCAGATCTTCTGGGCAACTACTAGCGCGGACAATCCAAACTTGCGCAAGACCGGTACGTCATCGAGCTCGTCTAGCTAACGCCAGTAAAGCCTGATCGTAGGGAGCGCGAGCCATGGCATTCCTCCATTACTGGCCAAATGTAGCCAAATTCAAGTATCGCGCAGCCGCCTCGCGAACTTCTCGGATCAGTTGATTAAGCCAGTAGTTTCGCGCCACGGTGAATCTTCTAGTCAGAGTTCGGGGTAGCCAGGGAATAAGAGACACAGGGTAAATGTTCGGCCCGCGGTACGTGCCGAGTGCCCTATTCGCTGGGAACCAACCATTTGGACTTATCACGACAATATGCCCAGAAACCCGAAGGACTCGGCGAATTCAACTAGAGCGGCGTGCTCATGAGCTACATGCTCGAGAACTTCATTGACAAACGCACCCTCAAAGTATTGCCTGGAAATGGAAGCTTGAATTGTTCACATGCCTAAACGAGGCATTCTCCAGATTCCGGTTGGCCTCGACATCCAGACCATCGACGGCGGAGGCCCCTGAGTCCAAAAGTGCGCCTGGTAACCATCACCGGAGAAACCGAAGTCCAACCATCAACCCTTCCTTAGCAATCCGCCCTATCCGGTAAGAAACGTTGAGTGGAGTCGCAGTGGCGTAACCCCCTGCTGGCGCCGCTCGGCGTCGAATCTTAGACGAATGACTATGTTTGACGGTGATGCGCGTTTTGACGATCACTCAAACTTACCCTCCGACGGGAGGTGGTCAGGACCGCCATGTCTGAGACCTCGCTCGCGCACCGGTGGGTCAGCGACATGCTGCCGGGGTGGCCACCATCGCCACAAGAGGCGAAAGCGGGAGGGCCCTCGACGGACCGGTACTGGGCACACCGGTTGCACACCTTGCAGATACGCTATTCGCATGGTGGCGAACCGCCTGTGTGCACCCTCTTCCAAGCGTCGGACGATCACGGACTGGTTGGGCGAGGCCGTCGTCCTGCCCATCGGCGCGGTGAACCCGTCGCTCGACCAGTGCTATCGGGCCCTCGACCCCGAATGCCACATTTTCTGAGGGGTGCGTGATGCATGGAAACTATCGCCATTCAGTGCAGCGCATTACGATGCAGCGAAACGTTACGCTGATTCTCTGCTACCACCGAATCACAGAGGGTACCGACGACCCATTTCATCTCTGCGTTCATCCGAACAACTTTGCCGCGCATCTTGAAGAGATTGCACGCTGGCGAGAACCGTCGACTCTCTCGAATCTGGCGGTCTCCTCGCGCCGGCCGAGAGTGGTAGTGACATTCGATGACGGATATCGCGACAATTTCGATTTCGCCCTGCCGATCGCCGAAGCGAAGGGAATTCCGATCACCGTGTTTATTACAAGCGGCATGCTTGGCGATCGGCAGGGATTCTGGTGGGATCGTCTCGACGCTCTGCTCCGCGCTCGTCCAAAAGGGACGAGTGAGTTTTCAATAGAGATAGAGGGTATTAGCGTCAAAGTCCCCGTTGGAAGGCGTAATCTTGAATCTGATCTCCAGGCAGTTCGTCGTCACCTGCTACCCCTTCGAGTCCAAGAGATCGAACGCGTCCTTGACGCTGTCTCACAACAGTGGTCGGTGGCTTCGACAGCCTCCCCTCAAGCTCTCCCTCTTACCCGCGACGAACTCCTACAGCTAGCCGCCGCCGAACTGGTCACGATCGGCGCGCACACAGTCGACCACGTCCGACTGCGGGATCGTTCAAGCGAGGAGCAGCTGCAAACCATAGCTGCCTCTAAGAAGGAGCTCGAGCAGCTACTCGATCGAAGGATCAGCCATTTCGCTTATCCATTCGGTCGCCGTGATGATTTTGACGATTGCACGGTCGACTCCGTGCGGCTGGCGAAATTCGAAACAGCGTGCACAACCCTTCCGGGGAACGCCGATCCGTCCACGGACCGCTACCGTCTCCCGCGACGCCTCGTAATGGACTGGGGACGTGCACGCTTTCGAGCCCAGCTACAACGCTGGAGACTCGGGTGACCATCGTGACTCACTTCCCGAAGACAGAGCGCGCGAGCACCCGCCAGTGGACTCGCTGCGAATCGCGATGGTGGCTTCCCGCTATTCGCCGCATCTAGGTGGCGCGAGACGAATGAGCGAGGTGGCTGAAAGGATGTCCGGCCGAGGTCTCGATGCCACGGTGCTCACTCCTGACGTGAGCGGCCGACTCTCCCCGTTCGAGCTACGTGGCGCCCTCGTCGTTTGCCGGTTCCCTGCCCGCCCACGCTCGACTGACACCCAGGTGTAGCCATTGGATACCACCGTATGGATCTCGGCGATGGCGTCATGCGGCCGGCGCCGAGGGTCCTCCTCGTGTGGTCGTAGAGCAACCACAACGATGGCGGGACCTCTGGCCGCGCTGGTGGACCTCTTCCTACGTCACGCTCCCCAGTTCAACGCGAAGAGCCAGTTATCGTCCGATACGTCGCCCGCCTTGCGCGTTCTCGTGCCCTATGGTCGAGAACCAACCTCGGTGAAGTAGGTCGACAACGGCAGCATTCGTTGACCTCGAAACACGTGGTCAATGACGGCAGCACCGGAGCCCTCGGATCTGGTCGACCCCGCTCACAGCCTTGCCAGCCTGGGACCGCCGGAGATCCAATCCAAGCCACCAACGACGGGGTTTCTGATCTGCTTCCTGCCCGATCGGACAAGCCGAGCATCGACCGCCGCGCCGGCAAACGCGGTGACCTCAATCAGGCGCTCGCAGTCCATGCCGGACCTCACACGCGCGGTCAGTGCGGACGCCGATTAGCGGTACTAGGTATTCGACCCTTGTCGTCCTTCGCTCGGTCGTTGAGCTCTGGCCACATGGGGAGGGTCCCGACCCTTCAGTAGGTCGTCCACACACTCGTTGCACAGGTGACCAAACGACCGCCCCGTGCCAAGTACCTTTCGGTCGCGTCGTCGGACCTTGACGAGACTTGCTCGCCATCCGCATCGGTGACACACACCCAGAAGTGCCCGCGATGCATTGGGAGTGTTGCCGCCCTTGCTCATCGACCAGATCTCCCAACACCTCAATTTGCTCGCATGTCTTCAAACTCATTGCGAACGTGGAACTTCTCCGATGAGAGGTGTTCCATCATGCCACAGTGGAAAATGAAAACGGTGGCTTTCGCATTCAACACGCCTCGCCATCAGTCCGCATTCTTCGTGTCCGGCCGTTCGGTGAATAGCGGTGCGGTGAATGCCCAGGTGGCAACCGAGTGGACCGGCTGGGCCGAGGCCACCCTGCTTGGGCGTTTCTGCAAGAGTGAGGCCGGTGTTCGTTACAACTCATGTCCTTTCGGGCGTGCTCATCGCGGCAGCCTCAAAGGGGCGGCCGGCGGCCGCCTTCGCAGCAGGCGTCGGTTCGCACCTGGCGCTTGACTCGATCCCTCATTGGGGCTGCGACAAGTGTGTCGAAGGCGGATACGAGAAATTCCTTAGGCTGGCTAATCGTGACGGACTGACAGGTCTAGCCGTCGCGGCCGCGGCCGTTGCGGCAGTCGGAAAACGAGATCGGAGAGCCACCATCGCAGCCATTGCCGGAGCTGTCCTGCTCGATCTCGACAAACCGCTCCTCTTCTTCTTCGGCGTGAACCCGTTTCCGCGCCTGGTTATCCGTCTCCATTCCCTAGTCCAGAATGAATCCCCTGATGGCATGGGCAATGAGCTCGCCTACGGCGCCGTGTTCGCAGTGGTGGACGCACTTACGATCGCCGCTCGTCGCCATTCCCGAAGGTGCGCGTGGTGAGGCGCCCAAGGTGAACGAGCCCACCGGCATCCCTGGCCGGGCCTAGGTCTGCTTCGTCCGGCCGGCCATACCGGTTTGCCGACCAGACTGATCACCGACGGCGGATTCAGCGACCCGAAATGAGGGTGGCCTCCTCACTACCAGCGCGAGCCTCACCACCGACAATGAGGGACGCGAAGCCCGAGGCAACCATCGGACCCGCCGACGAAATGCCGCGATGGAGCGCCTCGATATATCTCACTACTCTCTGGGTGGGCTCATCTCAGTGGCTCGTCATTTGGACCTGTCGGTGCATCTACTTGGCTACTGAACCTGAGACGGGGTCGGCGCGACACGGAGAGAGCAGGCAAGTGACGGAGCGCATGGCGCTGGGCGATCTCAATGGACATGTGCGGGACCCCGCAGACGCAGAGCTGAAGGGAACGACGGTCAGCGTCGTCATACCGGCGAAGAACGAGACCCATAACCTCTGGCGGGTCCTGCCCCAATTGGCCCGAGACGACTACGAGGTAATCCTGGTCGACGGCAACTCCAGCGATGACACCGTTGCGGTGGCACAACGCCTTCATCCGAAGATCATCGTCATCGGGCAGACGAGAAAAGGGAAGGGCAACGCGCTCGCCTGCGGTTTCGCGGTGGCACGAGGGGGCTTCATCGTGATGCTCGATGCCGATGGATCGGCCGATCCTGCGGAGATCCCTCGTTTCGTGGACGCTCTCAAGAAGGGTGCGGACTTTGCCAAAGGCTCACGGTTCCTGCCCGGTGGTGGCAGCAACGACATCAGCCGCTTTCGAAGGTCCGGAAACTTTTTTCTCAACAGGATCGTCAATCTCCTCTATGGCACGAAGTACACCGATCTCTGCTATGGGTACAACGCTTTTCGTCGCCAGTGCCTCTCCGTGATCGATCTCGATTGGCGAACTGCTGACGAAGTCGACGAGACCGCCATGCTCTGGGGTGACGGGTTCGAAGTGGAGACGCTGATCACCGTGCGGATTGCCAAAGCCGGACTACAAGTGTCCGAGGTTCCGAGCTTTGAGCGGAGACGCGGTTATGGAGTGAGCAATCTCAATGCGGTCTCCGATGGTTTGCGGATTTTGAGAACGATCCATGCAGAGCGCAACCGAGCTGGCCGTTTGGCCGTCGAGACACCCGCTGGGTCACAAGCCATTGCCGGGACGTCCCGTTTCCAACGACCTGCTGCACCTTCTTCCAGTGGGCCGCCGATGCCCATCTGACAGTTCCGGAGGCCAAGCGACCCCGCATTGAGCTGTACAGAACCACCGGGCCGTCGGCCGGCGGCCGTCCGATCGAGGCCTGCCTGGCCCGGCCCAAGGTCACCGCCCATGGCGGACCGCTGCCGGCGCCCCATTTCCGCACCGAGCGGGACGTGGTCGACTCAGGCGGCCGGGTGACCCTCCGTCATGGAAGCCGACTCCACCACATCGCCCTCGGCCGGGACCACAAGGGGAGTGGATCCTGCTCCTCGTCCAGGACCTCAACGTCCGGATCATCACCGAGGACGGAGAGCCGTTGCGAGCGCTGGTCCTCGACCCGGCCAAGGACTACTAGGGCTGGACAACACGATGAACAATCTCCCGAGACACATGCCAAACGCTGTCTCGCGACATTACATGGGGGGTGGGTGGACTATCGACAAAACGCGCCTCCTCAGGGGTGACGAGCGAGCCCGAGAGTCGCTTTCCCACGCTATTGCTCTCGTTTTCTCACATTCTCGCAGGCGCAACTAAAGATGAAGCGATCCTGGTCAGCGCCACGGATGAGATTCTTTGCACCCACAAGATCCGAGGATGCTCAGGAGCTGCCGTTGCGGTGTTTTCCAGGACGTAGGTGCCGTTGTCGAACGATGCTCGCCAAGGTTTTCTGTGGTCGCCAAGGCTTTTCTATCCAACAGGGCCCAAGAGCGCTCAAGGCAGGCGACGTATCAGACGATGAATGTGCGTGGTCCCGAGTCTTGTCGCGGGTCGTGGCGGCCACGCGGCAGCGAATTGGATGGCACCGTCCGTGCCGATGGCACTCGGCAGGACGATGCGGCACCGGATCACTCTCGTGGTGGTGGTTGCCCTTGCCTTGGCTGGCATCGGACCAGCTCTGCTCTCGACAACTTCGCCACGCACGTCGGCAGCCGTTGCGAGGACCTCAACAGCTGCCTACTGGCTGGTCGCCTCCGATGGAGGCATCTTCTCCTTTGGCGATGCCGGCTTCTACGGCTCGGCCGGCAGCCTGCGGTTGAACCAGCCCATCGTGGGCATGGCGTCGACTCCCGACGGCGGTGGCTACTGGCTGGTCGCCTCCGACGGAGGCATCTTCTCCTTTGGCGATGCCGGCTTCTACGGCTCGGCCGGCAGCCTGCGGTTGAACCAGCCCGTCGTGGGCATGGCGTCGACTCCCGACGGCGGTGGCTACTGGCTGGTCGCCTCCGACGGAGGCATCTTCTCCTTTGGCGATGCCGGCTTCTACGGCTCGGCCGGCAGCCTGCGGTTGAACCAGCCCGTCGTGGGCATGGCGTCGACTCCCGACGGCGGTGGCTACTGGCTGGTCGCCTCCGACGGAGGCATCTTCTCCTTTGGCGATGCCGGCTTCTACGGCTCGGCCGGCAGCCTGCGGTTGAACCAGCCCGTCGTGGGCATGGCGTCGACTCCCGACGGCGGTGGCTACTGGCTGGTCGCCTCCGACGGAGGCATCTTCTCCTTTGGCGATGCCGGCTTCTACGGCTCGGCCGGCAGCCTGCGGTTGAACCAGCCCGTCGTGGGCATGGCGTCGACTCCCGACGGCGGTGGCTACTGGCTGGTCGCCTCCGACGGAGGCATCTTCTCCTTTGGCGATGCCGGCTTCTACGGCTCGGCCGGCAGCCTGCGGTTGAACCAGCCCGTCGTGGGCATGGCGTCGACTAACCCGATGCCGACGCCGACGCCCGGAAACTGTTCGTCAACCCTAAGCCCACCAGCTGGCTGGACTGCGGGAGAGAAGACCACTGATGACACCTTCCAGAATCTCAACAACTGGAACTATGGGATCGGCGGGAATACCGGGAACTACTATCCCTGGTCCGGTTCGGGAACCGCGCCGTACTACGGTTCGAGTGAACACCTGTATGCGTCTGACTATGACGTCCCTGGCAATGTGAGCCAGACCTCCAGTGAGTCCAACTCATCGTTGTTCTCTACCTACTCGCCGCAGAATTTCTCTTCGACAGGATGCGGTGTCACATTCACCGCTCACTACACCGGGGCCAGGAATTGGAACACGACCAACGAAGGTACTCTAAACGATTACTGGACGAGCGGCGCGATAAACACCTACAACAAGGTTAGTTTCCCGACTAACGGGCGCACCAGCTTCTACGTCCAGATCAAAGCGCAGATGATGGGCTACAACGGAACCAACAATGGCGTATGGAATGCCCTCTGGTTGCTTCCGGTGGGCAATTGGAACGAAGACGAGATCGACCTGCAAGAGACCGGGCTTCAGGACAACAACAGCCCGAACTACGTCAACTCAACCCTGCAATCGTCCCCATCGCAGGAGATCGACAGCTACAAATCGTCGTCCGATCTATCGGGGGGCTACCACACGTACGGAGTCGAGGTTGCTTCGAATGGCACGATCACCACGTACCTCGACAATGTCGAGATAGGCACTATCAACGACGGTACTGGGCTTACAGGGCCTTACTACCTGATCTTGAACGGTGCTCTCTTTGAGCAAGGGAAGCTCGGCGTGGGTTGGACCAACACCAACGACATGAAGATGAATATTGCCGAGGTGCAAGTTTACCAGAAGTAATCTTCCATTCCAAATAGCAACAGGATCACCGATTCGTTCCTCGGATGAATTGCTGGAGACTGAGTGGAGGGATCAACAGTTCGGAGGATGCCCGCGTCCCACTTTTGCGGACAGTCGAATCGCACACGCAACGGCCGCCTCGTAGGTCCTACATTCGACCAGGACGATAGAGATACGGCCGGGCGGTCAACGGCTCGGATGAGGTTCTTGGCACCCGTGGTCGGTTGGTGGTGGTGGTGTGGTCGGTCGGTAGTCAGTCAGTCAAGTCAGTCGGGTCGGTCGGTCGGCCGGTGGGGTTCGCGCCAACTCGATGCGAACGATGCGAGACCCGGCGAGGCGAAGGTCGCTCACCAGGGGGCTTGGAGTCGGGCTGCCCGGATTTGAACCGGGGACCTCTGCGTCCCGAACGCAGCGCGCTAACCAAACTGCGCCACAGCCCGTCGACCGGGTCATGTTGCGGCCCGCGCCGGGAGGCCGATGCTAACCGACGACGCTCGGAGTGGATCCCGGACCGGTGCCGGACGGTTCGTCGACGGCTGCCGGCGGGTGGATCCGCTTGGCCACGACTTTGGCAATCCTCCGCTTGTCCATCTCGGCCACCCGGAGCTCCCAGTCCCCGACGGTCACCTGCTCTCCCTCCCCGGGGATGTGCCCGAAGGCATCGAACAGGTAGCCCCCCAGGGTGACGTACTCGCCCTCCGGCACCGAGATGTCGAGGCTGTCCTGGAGGTCGTCGACGCTGGTGCGACCGTCGACCAGCCAGCGGTTTCCATCGACGCGCACCACCTCTGGCTCGTCGTCGGGGTCGAACTCGTCTGCCAGGTCACCGACCAGCGCGCCGAGCAGGTCCTTCACCTTGAGCACGCCTTCGACGCCACCGTGCTCGTCGACGACGACGGCGAATGCCCGCCGCTGTTTGCGCATCTCGGCCAGGACGTCGAGGACGAATCGTGACTCTGGAACGAGGAAGGGCTGTCGCAGCCGGCGCGACAGGTCGATGGGACCGGGCCCCTGCCCAGCTCCGGACCCAACCGTCGAGCCCGATGGATCTGTCGTTGCATCGGGAAAACCGCTCACGCCCGTGGCCGTCGTCGGTTGCGATCCTCCCGCCACACCGGTCTCGGTGCGTCCGACCATCCAGCCTGCCCGGAACAGGTCGTTGACGAACAGGACGCCGACCAGATGGTCGAGGTCGTCGAGGTACACAGGAAAGCAGCTATGACCAGACTCGCGTACCGCTTGTGACACCGCCTCGATTGAGAGCGGCAGGGGAAGGGCGACGACGTCGACCCGGGGCGTCATGACCTCGCGGACCGCCATGTCGCGGATGTCGTTGAGGGCGTCGATGATGAACTGCTCCTGGGCATCGCCACCATTGGCCGGAAGGCCCGATGACCCGGCGCCGTCAGTGTGCCGTCCGGGTCGGCGGATCCGATGGCGCGTTCCGCCGGCCGGCTGGTCTCCTCGGTGGCGGAACAGGGACACGGCGGTCCGAGGTCGAAGCGTTCGGTCAGCCGGGAGTGGGAGCGGACACAACCGAGAGCGGTTGGTATGACCCGTCGTAGAACGTTCCACCGTCGAGCAACGCGCTGATCGCCCGGCGCAGGCGGATCGGGTCGAGGGGCTTGACCACCCATCCCTCCGCACCCGATCGTCGGGCCAGGAACACGTCGGGTCGACGGTCGAGGAGCATCAGTACGGGGACGTGCCCGATCCTGCCGTAAGAGGCCTCGAGGCGGAGCTCCAGGCAGACGGCCATGCCTCCCATATTCCCCATCTGTAGATCGACGACCACCAGATCGGGCAGCTCGTCGATCACCGTGGCCATGACCTCCGGGCCTGAGCGTGCCTCGTGGATGACGATGTCTGGGCCGGCGACGGTGGCGGTGATCTCGGCGCGAACCGTCCGAGCGTCGCTGGCCACCAGGATGGAGCGCACTGGGCCAGGTTAGCGCCGGCTCCATGGATCACCTGGAGCCCCCCGATCCCCGACGATCGTCAGGCGCGGTGGAAGAGCAGGTCGCACATGGTGGTCAGGCCGTCGACGTCGTGGACATCGGTCTCGAGGAGCGGCACCTTGTACACCGGTGCGGGGGCCACCTTGGCGACGAGGTCTGCGCAGGCATGCTCCTCACGGTCGGAGGCTGCCGTGTAGCCGCGCAGGTTGGCCACGAGCTCCGCCAGGGCGGCGCCCGGCTCCGATTCCGTCCGACCCACCCCGATTGCTTCACCCGCTCGGGCTACTCCGTCCTCCTTGGCCGCTTCAGCCGGGACCGGGCCCGTGGCCTGCCCGCCGACCGGTGGTGCGGGGAGGCGATCGAGCAGGGGGTCGTCGGCGAAGCGGGGTTGGACCCGGTTGACCACGAGGGCGCTCACCGTCATGCCCGTCTCGGACAACTTGTCGGCGAAGTGCACGGCCTCGTCGACCGAGTCGGGCCGGGGCGAGGCGACCAGAACGAAGGCCGTGCCAGACTGCCGGAGGACCTCGCGGACCCGTGCCGCCCGGACCCGGAACCCCTCTTCCATGCCCTCGAATGCCTGGAAGAAGGCCACCGCATCGCCCACGATGTCGGCACCCGCCACCCTCGAGATGGTCCGCAACAGGGCATGGGCGGCCACGCCCATGAACCGCAGGCCCGCCCGAGTCGGTTTCATGAGCGCTTGGAACACCCGGTTCTCGAGGAACCGGGTGAGCCGCCCAGGAGCGTCGAGGAATTCGAGTGCGTTGCGAGACGGCGGCGTGTCCACCACCACCAGGTCGAACTGTCCCTCCTCGGTGAGCTCGTAGAGCTTCTCGGCGGCCATGTACTCCTGGGTGCCCGACAGCGAGCTCGTGAGATTGCGGTAGATGCGGTTCTGGCGGATGCGCTCGGCCTGATCCTCCGTGTCGGCGTACCGGGCCACCAGGTCGTCGAAGGTCGCCTTGGGGTCGAGCATGAGGGCGTGCAGCCGGCCTCGCCAGTCGCCATGGATCTCGGTGGGTCGGTTGGTCAACTCGTCCAGGCCGAGGGCGTTGGCCAAGCGTCGGGCGGGGTCGATGGTCACCACACAGGCGTTGCGTCCGCGCCATGCTGCCTCGAGAGCCAACGCTGCCGCCGTCGTCGTCTTGCCCACCCCGCCCGAACCGCAGCAGACGATGATCGACCGCTCTTCGACGATGGCGTCGATGGGGTCAATGGAGTGGATGGCGTCGATGGGGTCAATGGGGTCGATGGGTTCTTTTCCGATGGCGCCGGTCACGATGCGAGGCCGGCGGGATCCCGTAGCCCGACGATGCCGCCGGCCAGCGCGATGCTGAGGACTTCGAGCTCGCCGGGGCCGATGGCCTCGGCGAAGAGGAACGGCATCCGCAATTGGTCGAGGGGAAGCTCATGGGCGAGCCGGGCCAGCTGCTCATCTTGCAGTCGTTGTCGGACCAGGCGGAACCGGCGGGCGTTGTCGAGGGCGGTGGTCACCTCGGCGTCGAGCTTCGCACCGGCCTTGGTTGCGGCATCGGCGGCGGTCATCTCGGCGGCGGCGAGCGGCGGGTAGCAGCCGTTCACGATGATGGGGCCGAGGGCGACGCCGATCCGGTCCTCGAGCGCAAAGGCAGCGTCGACGACCTCGTTCACCGGCATCTCCTCGGGGAGGGTGACGAGGACCACCTGGCTCCTGGTGGGGTCCGACAGCAGGTCGACGACGTCGGCCGCCTGTGAGCGGATGGGACCGCCACGAGCGGCGTCGAGCAGCCCCGAGGCGGAAGACAAAAAGGTCAGGGTGTGGCCGGTGGCCGGCGCGTCGACCAGCACCACATCGGCCAGGCGGTTTCGCTCGATCTGCTTGACCTTGCCGAGCACCAGGATGTCCCGGATACCCGGAATGGCCCCGGCCACCAGGTCCACGATGCCCGTTGCCATGAGCCGCTTGGAGACCCTTCCGAGGCCATGGTCGCCGAGGTATTCGAGCAGGGCGTCGTCAGGGGTGATCATCCGGGCCCGGATCGAGCCTGGGGGGACGGCGGCCTGGTCGTCTCCGGCGTCAGGTGCGGCGCCGGCGGCCCGCAGCACGGAACCGGCGTAGTCGAGGGGCCCGTCCTGCCCGAAGGCGGTGGTCAGCCCTTCCCGGCCCTCGAGCTCCACCACGAGCACCGACAGCCCGGCGCCGGCAGCCAGGTGGGCCAGGGCCGCCACGGTGGTCGTCTTGCCCACCCCGCCCTTCCCGGCCACGATGAGCACCCGGCTCTGCCCGAAGAAGGCGCGGACATCCATGACCTGTAGGAGCGTAGTGTCCGCCCTTCGCGCCGCCTGGCGCCGAAGAGCCGGCCACGCCATTCGCCTTCGGAGGCTCCCCGCGACGCGGGTCCGCTCGGACCACTTGGGTGGAGGGTGCGGTCCCGATGGGCCGTCGCCGGCGAAGAATACCTGCTCACACCCCTTGTTTCGGCGTCTCGCGAGGAGTACGTTCCTCCTCGGAGGAGGACCACCCAAGGGGAGGGGTCGTGGAGCAGGCGCTTGACTCGTGGCAGCTCAAGGCTGCTTGCCGCGGTCCGCATGCCGAGGTGTTCTTCCCGCCGGCGCACGCCGAGCGCAAGGACGAGAAGGTCCAACGTGAGGAGCGAGCCAAGGCCATCTGCCGGACGTGCTCGGTCCGCCTGGAGTGCCTCGACTACGCCATCCGCATCCACGAGCCCCACGGCATCTGGGGCGGCCTCAACGAGATGGAGCGAAAGCAAATGGCGGACCGCCGGGCCGTCTGAGCTTCACGTTCGGCGTCCGGCCCAACCCCGGCGCGCCTACCGGGGGAAAGGCAAGAGCGGTCACGGAAGGCCGAGGGAGGCCGCCGCCGCACGCACACCCTTGCTCCGGCACACGGAGGTCGGCTGTTGGCCGGTGGCCAGGCAGAGGCCGACGGTCAGCTGGTTGGCGGCAGCGACGATGGCCTGGCCGGTGACCTTCGTCGGGCTGGCTGAGGGCGGCCGCGATGTCGGCCTGGGACTGGTGGGTGACGACGGCCGGGCTGAAACCTGACGTCGTGGCCACCATGCGGTTGGCGATGTCGAGGAACGGAATGGCTGGGGCGGACCGGCTGCCTGCCGTGCCCGTAGTAGGCGACGAGCGCGCTCTGTGCGGGGGTCAGGGAGGCGATGCGGACGTAGGTGCCGTCCGGGTTGACCACGTCGGAGTAGAGCTCGACACCCTCGAATGAGAGGTAGGGGCTGTCGAACCGGGTGCCGGTGAACAAGAAGGTCGGGATGTCGCCGAAGACCGAGTCGGCTGCGGACTGGGCGTCGTGCAATCCAGTCAGGCGACCGAACCGGGACAGCGCAACGATGAGCGGCCAGCGCTCGGCGGCACAGAACGGGCAGTACCCGGCCCCGACGAAGAGCACCTCGGGCTTGCCGTCGGCAACGAGGCGCGGCTGGCCCGACAGGAGCCGGGGAGCGGTGAGCGGGGTCGGGACGCGCCGTCACCTGCGCGCCGACCGTGTCGAACATCGACGGCGGCACGTGGGCCAGTGCCGAGGTGACGCTCGGCGACGTCGGCGCCGGGGTGGCGACGCTCGGTGTGACCGCAGGGCCGGTGAGGGCGTAACACCACCACCCCGATCAGGATGACCACCACCGCGCCCCAGGCGAACCGGGCCGTGCGGCTCAATGGCAGCGGGCCGCCGGCCGGGAGCAGTTCTTCGGCCAGCGCCGGGGTCCGGGCGGACAGGTGGTGGGCGCCCGACCCGTCACCGCCGAGGCCGCTGCCGTCCGCCTCGGCCCCTCCCGGATGGCTCACGGCGTAGCCGACGAGGGTCCGGGCCCTACACCTCTTCGTAGGTCTCATCCGCCTCGTCGTACGTCAACTCGTCGTCCGGCAACTGATCCTCGACTCCGGACGTGGCAGGCGAGAGGACAGCCGGCGACGCGGTCACGATGATCACGAAGAGGACGAAGGTGATCACGTGCACCGACGAGCACCAGAGGCAGATGGCCTTGATCAGGAACAGCTCGGCGCTGATGAGGTAGAGGATCGTCCCCACCCCGACCACCGAGAGGGCCAGCCGGGCCAGGTGCACCACGCGGTGGGATGACGCCCACGACAGCGGGCAGGCAGAGGGCGAGCATGGGCACGAAGAAGAACAGCCCGAGCATGGCCACCGGGATGATGCCGAAGATCTCCGACTGCGGGCTCGTGGTCACCTTCTCGCAGTTGAAGGTGGCGTTGCTCACGCAGACCAGCGCGTGCTTGTCGAAGTGGGTGATGGTCAGGTAGATGGAGACGCCGAGGCCGGCCAGGCACAGGAGGGTGGTGACGACGGGCTCCCACCGCAGTCGGCGCACCGGTCGGCTCCTCCGATCAGCTGCTGAGCTTCAACGACTTGGCCGCGGCCTTGACGCCGGGGCTGTCGCACACGGAGGCCGGCGCGTCCTTGGCCACCGCGCAGATGCTCGCGCTGATGTAGTTGGCCGTGGCCACGATGGCCTGGGTGGCCGGGTTGCTCGGGTCATTGAGACCGCTGGCGATCTCGGACCAGGTGAGGTCGGCGAGGATGCCGGGGTCGTAGCTGGCCGAGGAGATCAGCACCCGGTTGTCGATGTCGATGAAGGGGAAGGCGACCTCCCCGCTGGTGGCCGCGGGCACGTATTGTGGAGGAGCTGTACGTGGAGATCGCCGTCGCCTCCTGCCTTGGTCGGCTGCTGCAGGGCCCGGTAGCCGCCGCTGGCCAGGGGAACGTTGCTGTCGGTCTCGATCGGCACGAAGTTGATGTACGGGCTCGTGTAGGTGCTGCCGTAGAAGCTGAAGGTGTGGGTCTCGGGGTCGACGTCGGTGTGCGAGGAGGCAGTGATCTTGAGGCCCGAGAAGGTGCCGAACCGGGACAGGGCGGCGACCATGGCCCACCGTTCGGCCGCGCAGTAGGGGCAGTACTCGGCCCCGTAATACAGGATCGTCGGCGACTTCCCGTCGATGGACAGCGGGGGCTGACCGCTGATCACGATGGGGGGCGTGACCTGGGCGGTCGGCGAGTTGACCCCTACTTGGTTGTACACGCTGGCCGGGATGGAGGTCACTGGGCTGACGACGGAGGCGGGGGCTGCGGTGACCGGCGTGTACGAGAGGTTGGGCGTCGAGTTTGAGGCGATCTTGACGATGACCAGCACGGCCACGATGACGATGACCAGGCCGACCGCGCTCCAGGCCAGCAGGGCACCCGAGACCCGCCGCGGCGGAGGCGGTGCCGGCGGCCGTGAGCCGGGGCGCGGCTTGTTCGCCGCCCCGACCGGTTCCCCCACCGCCGGTGCTGCGCGTGCCTTGGGCCCGGACGGGCCGGCCGGGGCCTTGGTGGAGACGGGACGGCTCTGGGCCTTGCTCCGTTCCTTGGCGCTCTGTGCGCCCTGGCTGTTCTGCGGCTTCGGACGGTTGCCGCCGACGCCGGTCTTCCCGGCGCTCGTGCCAGCTTTGGCCTGGTCCCGTGCCATCTCACCCAATCCTGTTTGCGGTCGCACCCGTGGTCCGGTCCACACGAGCGTAACTGGTCGACCACGGAGCATGTAGTCGGCCAGCCGGCGACCACCAGGAGTGGTCGGCAGCCCATCGCAGGCAAAGAAGCAGCGGAGTGAGAGCCTCCGAGTACGTCGGGAAGCGACCAGTTCCGAGGAGCTCATGCCTACACTGGCGCCGAATGTTGGCCATGAGGTTCGAGCGGGAGTTGTTCGGACAGAGCGGGCTCTGGTGACGACCGCCCGCCGGCCGAGCACGTCCGCTCGGCCCACCAAGGAGGCGGCGCCCGCCACCGGCTCGCGGCGCAGACCATCCGCCGCCACCACCGCCGGGACAGTGCAGTGGACGAACATCGCGGTCGACGGCCGCCGCGTCGCCTACGGAGTGACCGGAGCCGGGCCGCCGGCCCTCTTCCTCCACGGCTGGGGCCTCGGTCCCAACGCCTACCGCCGACCCATCCTGGCCATGGCCGCGGCCGGGTGCCGGGTCTACGCGCCCGCGCTGCCCGGCTTCGGGGGCACCCACGAGCTCAGTGCCCCCGACCGTTCGTTCGCCGGTTACGGCGCTTGGGCGGGACGGTTCCTCGACGCGGTGGGGGTGGATGACGTGGCTCTCGTCGCCGGCCATTCGTTCGGCGGCGGAGTCGCCACCGCCTTCGTGCATGCCCACCCGGAGCGGGCGTCCTCGCTGCTGTTGGCCAACGCGGTGGGCGGCCCCACCTGGGCGGCCTTCCCCGACGAGTTGCGCACCATGGTCCAGCGCCCGGTCTGGGACTGGGTCCACCACCTGAGCACCGACGTCATGACCTCGCCCGGGCTCGTCCGGCTGCTCCCGACCCTCATCGAGGACTTCGTGCCCAACCTCATCAAGAACCCGCTCGGCATGTTCCGCACCGGCGAGTTCATCCGCCGGGCCGACCTCCTGGCCGAAATCGGAGACATCGCCGCGGCCGGCATTCCGGTCGTGGTGGCCTGGTCCGACCGTGACCGGTCTGGTCCCGCGCTCGGCCTTCGACGACATCCGCCGCGCCGCCGGCGTCGACGGTGTCGTGGTGGAGGGTCGCCACACCTGGTTGATCTCCGACCCAGCTCGCTTCGGCGAGCTGGCCATCAGTGCCCTCGTGCAGTCGGGCGCGCTCACCGCCCACGCCTCGGCGACCGACTCCTCGGGAGAAGCGGCCACCGCCTGCTGAGGATGCTCGCGCCCTCGGCCACCGGGCGCAGCGAGGTCCCGGCGGTACCCTGAACCATGGTCGTTCCCGCTCGTGACGCCGCCACGGTCATGCTCGTGCGGGACGCCACCGGGGCCGACGACGGATCCGACGATCGAGGTCTGCATGCTTCGCCGCAACCTGGCGTCGGAGTTCGTCGCCGGCGCCTACGTCTTCCCGGGCGGATCGGTCGACCCCGAGGACCGCGGCCCCGAGGCACTGGCCCTCTGCGACGGGCGCGACGACGCCGAGGCCAGTGCCCTCCTCGGCGTCGACTCAGGCGGGCTCGCCTTCTGGTTCGCCGTCCTCCGCGAGTGCTTCGAGGAGGCCGGCGTGCTCGTGGCCCGCCGGAGGGCGACAGGGGGAGGCCCGGCCCGGATGCTCGAGGACCTCGAATCGGCAGACGCGGCGCGACTGGCCGCCTACCGGCGGGATCTCAACGCCGGCCGGATCGGCATGGTCGAGATCTGCCGCCGCGAGGACCTGGTCCTGGCCGCCGACACCGTCCACTACGTGAGCCACTGGATCACACCCGAGGTCAGTCCCCGGCGGTTCGACACGCGGTTCTTCGTGACCGCCGCGCCACACGGCCAGGATCGTCCGCCACGACGACGGCGAGACCATCGCGTCCCTCTGGGTCAAGCCGCACGACGCGCTGGCCCGCTACTCGGCCGGCGAGATCGAGCTGCTGCCTCCCACCGTCGAGAACTTCCGGACGCTCGTCGACTTCGAGTCGAGCGACGAGGTCATCGCCTGGGCGCGCACGGTCACCGGGGTGCCGACCGTCCTGCCCGTCGTCGAGTTCACCGACGGCGGCCTGCAGATCTTCCGGCCTGGCGACGACGGCTACGAGGACGCGGCCGCTCGCGCCGCATCGTCGCCGGCTTCTGCCGACCTGGCCCCCCGCCGGCTGCAGACGGCCTCACCCGCCCGACCGGCACCGACTCGCTGACCGGGGCCGACTGACGACCCGCTCGGATGTCAGGAGGGATCGGGTTGGGCGTCCTCACTCCGGACAGCCGCTTCGATCCGGTCCAGCATCCGGGCGCTGCATCCCTCCATGGGAACGACCGGCGCCACCGTCGTGATCACCGCCTTGGCGATGCGGTCGAAGGCCTCGGCGACGGGCCCTCCGGGCTGGAGGGCCACCGGCTCGCCGCGGTCACCACCGGCGGCCACGGCCGGATCGATCGGGATGCTGCCGATCAGCGGCACGCCGATCTCCGCGGCCAGCCGCTCGCCGCCCCCCGACCCGAAGAGGGCGGTGGTGGTGCCGTGCTCGCAGGTGAAGTCGCTCATGTTCTCGATCACGCCGGCCACCCGCAGGTACCCCTTGCGAGCCATGTCGGCGGTGCGGGCGGCCACCTTCTGGGCGGCGACGGGCGGCGTGGTCACCACGATCACCTCGGCCCGGGGCAGCATGCGGGCCAGGCCCATCTGGATGTCACCCGTGCCCGGAGGCATGTCGATGAGCAGGTAGTCGAGGTCGCCCCAGTGCACGTCCTCGAGGAACTGCTGGACGGCCCGGTTGAGGATCAGCCCGCGCCACATGATGGCGCTGTCCTCGTCGGCCAGGAAGCCCATGGACAGCACCCGGAGGAGCCCTGTGCCCACCGTGCGCTCGAGCGGGACCATCTTCTTCTCCCGGGCCTCGATCTCGCCCTGCATCCCGAGCAGCCGGGGCACCGAGAAGCCCCAGATGTCGGCGTCGAGCACCCCGACGGTGAGACCCCGGCGGGCCAGGGCCACGGCCAGGTTCACCGTCACCGAGCTCTTGCCCACCCCGCCCTTTCCCGAGGCGATGGCGAGGACCCGGGTGTTCGGCGGGATGTCCGTCTTCGGGAGCCGGGTCCCGGGCCAGCAGGCGGGCCTTGGCCATGACCGCCTTGCGTTGCTCGGCGTCCATCACCCCGGTGGTCACCGACACGCTCGTTCACACCGGGCAGGGCGCCGAGGTGGGTCTCGACGTCGGTCCGCAGCTGGGTGCGCAGGGGGCAGCCGGCCACGGTGAGGGCGACCGCCACCTCGACCGCCCCGCCCTCGGCGACGGCGACGCGGGTGACCATGCCCAGCTCGACGATGTCGGCGCCCAGCTCCGGGTCCACCACCTCGCGCAGGGCGGCGCGGACGGTCTCCTCGTCGGGCGGTCCCGGAGCTCCCGGCGGTGCCGGCTGTCCAGGCTGTCCCGGCTGGCTGTTCGAACTGCTCACCTGGACGAATCTACCGGGCGCCCCCGGTTGGCGGCCCCGATGCCGAGGTATCAGGCCAGGCATGCTCTGCGGGTACCATTGGTGGCACTGGCCGACGGGCATGGCTCGCCGGCCTCGGTCGGGAGATCCCGGCCGAAGGTGTCCAGAGCTGTGTGTCGAGGAGGAACTGTGAGCTCCACCATGCAGACCGTGAGCATCGGGAAGAAGCCGAATCCGGTGGACCTGACCGACGCCGCCGCGGCCAAGGTGTCCGAGCTGCTGGCCCAGGAGGACACGGACGGTCTGGCCCTCCGGGTCGCGGTCCGTCCCGGCGGGTGCTCGGGCTTCAGCTACGAGATGTACTTCGACGCCGAGGTCGCCGAGGACGACGTGGTCCGCGAGTTCGGCTCCGTCACCGTGGTCGTCGACCCGACCAGCGCCGACCTGCTGAAGGGATCGACCCTCGACTTCAGCGACGGTCTCCAGGGCGCCGGGTTCCACGTGACCAACCCCAACGCCACCCGCACCTGCGGTTGCGGCTCCTCCTTCAGCTGATCCCCTGATCCAGCTCCGGGTCGACGGCTCCGAGGTCGCCGTCGAGGACGACGGGTCCTCGCTTCTCGACGTGCTCCGCGGCCAGTGCGGGGTGCGGTCGGTCAAGGACGGCTGCAGCCCCCAGGGCCAATGCGGTTGCTGCACGGTGTGGGTGGACGGCGCTCCCCGCGTGGCCTGCGTGACGCCCGCTCGCCGGGTGGCCGGCCGGGACATCACCACCCTGGACGGGCTGCCCGAGGACCACGCGACCGGTGGGCCGCCGCCCTGCTCGCCACCGGCGGCAGCCAGTGCGGGTTCTGCACCCCGGGCATCGTCATGCGGCTGGCCGCGCCGACCGTCGCGGCGCGGGCCGGTCACGCGGCGCACCCGATCGGGTGCATCAGGGCCTGGCTGCCCACCTGTGCCGCTGCACGGGCTGGCAGACCATCGTCGAGGCGGCCCGCGCCATCGAGGCCGCCGCGGCGAACCGGTAGGAACCGAGGGAGCGGTCGGGGGCGCACGGGAGCGGCCCGCGACCTGGCCGCCGCGGCGGCCCGGGCCAGCCTCGAGGGAGGCGTCCCCCAACGGGTGGGGCCCGATGTCGTGCTCGGCGACGGCGGGTTCGCCGACGACACCTGCCCGCCCGACGCGCTGGTGGCCGTGCCCGACGGCAGGGGCGGCTACGCGGTGGGCGCCACCCTGGCCGAGGCCAGGCAGCGCGCCGGCAAGGTGCAGGGCCGCAACGTCCCGGGACCGCTCGGCCACCCGGTGGCCGTGCCCGGCGGTCGCTTCGACCTCACCCTGCAGACCACGTGGGTGGAGCCCGGCTACCTCGAGACCGACGCCTCCTGGTGCTCTCCCGGAGGAATACCCGCCTCCGCTTGTGCCAACGGCGGCGCCTTCGGCGGCAAGCTGCGGTCGCCGGTCCCCGACGAGGCCCGCCGGCTGGCCGACGAGCTGGGGCGGCCGGTCCGCGTGCTCTGGTCGCGGGAGGACGTGGTGCGATTCGGCCCGAAGCGCCCACCGGTGGCGGCGGGCGTCGACGCCGATGGCGCCGGTGTCCTCCGCGTCGGCATGACCAGGCGAGTGGGCGGACGAACGCCGCCTGGCGCCGAGGTCCTGGCCGGTGTGGCCGCAGTGGCGCCGGGGCTGTCGGTCGAGACGGTCGAGGTGCACGGGCCGCCCGGTCTCCCTCGACCTCCGGGGCGCCGTGTGGGTGGAGGCGGCCGTCCTCTCGGCCGCAGCCCGGTCCCTGAGCCGCCGGGGGGCGCGGAGCCGCGACCGGCGAGCCTGTCGAGGTGGTGGCGCCGGGCGGTGGCCGGGCAGCGGTGCGCTGCCCACCGGACGGCCCGGTCGAGGTGGAGGTCGACGCCGGGCGCGCCCTCGACGAGGTGGTGCTCCGCTCCTACTGCATCGGTGCCGTCCACCAGGCGCTGGGCTGGGTCCTCTCCGAAGGCATCGCCACCGACGAGTCGCGGCGAGGTGCGCGATCTCACCGTCCGCTCGTTCGGGATCCTGCCGGCCCGGGCCATGCCGGAGGTGAGGGTCACGGCTGTGCCGTCGGACGCGCCACCGGTCAACGGCTCCGACGCGGTGTTCGCGGCCACGGCCGCGGCCTGCTGGATCGGCCGCGGGCTGCCGCCGGCCTGGCCCATCGACAGGTCGGGTCGGCCGCGCGAGGCGGGAAGCTTGACGCTGGCCGGCACGCGGTGTGCGACCCGAAGACCGCTCGGCCGTGCGAGGTGCCCTTCATTAGGCTCGCCGACCGTGCCCGCCGCCCTCGGTCCCTACAGCCCGATCGTGGCCGCCGGCCCGTGGCTGGTGTGCTCGGGCCAGCTCGGGGTGGTGCCGGACGCGTCGGGCACGCCGCAGCTGGTCGACGGCGGGGTGGCTGCCCAGCTGGCCCAGGCCCTGGCCAATGCGGCAGCGCTGCTCGCCGGACAAGGGGCCACCCTCACCGACGTCGTCAAGACCACGGTGTTCGTCACCGACCTGCGTGAGGCGGCGGCGATCAACCAGGCCTACACCGAGTTCTTCGGCGACCACCGGCCGGCCCGGTCGATGGTGGCCGTCGCCGGCCTCCCGCTCGGTGCGCTGGCCGAGGTCGAGGTGTGGGCCTACCGCCAGCCGGCCGACCGATAGCGGTCCGACGCCCCCGAGCCGCACGCCGGTCAGGGCGTCCAGGCGGTCTGGCCGAACCGGTAGCCGACCGAGCGCACCGTCTGGATCAGGTGGGCGTGCTCCTCGCCGAGCTTGGCCCGCAGCCGGCGGACGTGGACGTCGACCGTCCGGGCGCCGCCGTAGTACTCGTAGCCCCACACCCGGCTGAGCAACGTCTCGCGGGTGAAGACCTTGCCCGGCCGGGCGGCCAGGAAGCGCAGCAGCTCGTACTCCATGTAGGTGAGGTCGAGGACGCGGCCGGCCACGGCCGCCTGGTACGTCTCCAGGTTGAGCACGAGCGGCCCGTGCTCCACGAGGTCGGGGCGCAGGCCCCGCCCGGTGCGCCAGAACAGGTGGGCGAGCCGGGCGGTGAGCTCGTCGGGGTTGACCGGCTCCAGGCAGATGTCGTCGAAGAGGTCCTCGCGGAGCTCGAGCTCGCCGAGCTGCTCGGCCGGCACCACCACCAGCACCGGGGCGAGCGGGATCTCGCGCTTGCGCAGGTGGCGGCAGAGGAGGAATGCCCCGATGGGGTCCTCGCCGCTGCAGACGACGGCGCCCGCCCACCCGTCCTCGGGCTCCTCGGCATCGGCCGCCTCGGGTCGGTCGACGCCATGCCAGCTGTAGCCGGCCCGATCGAGGACGGCAGTCACCGCGGACGAGGGCGTGGCCGGGAAGCAGAGCAGCGGCTCCATGTCGATTCCTCCCCTTCCGTCCTGTCGCGTCCTGTCGTCCCGTGGCCTGGTACCCGTCGTGCCCGACGATCCGCTACAGCAGCGGAAGGTAGCGGTCGAGCTCGAACTGGGTGACCTGCGACTTGTACTCGGCCCACTCCGCCCGCTTGTTGCGGATGAACCACTCGAAGACGTGGTCGCCGAGGGTGTCGGCCAGCAGCTCGGATGCCTCCATGAGGCCGAGCGCCTCGTTGAGGCTGCCGGGCAGCGGTTGGATGCCGGCGTTGGCCAGCTCGGCGGGGCTGAGGGCGAACAGGTTGGCCTCGGCCTCGGGCGGGAGCTCGTAGCCCTTCTCGATGCCCCGGAGGCCGGCGGCCAGCATGACGGCGAAGGCCAGGTAGGGGTTGCAGGCGCTGTCGGGGGCCCGGTACTCGACGCGGGTCGACTCGGGCTTGCCCGGCTTCACCACCGGGACGCGGACGAGAGCGGAGCGGTTGTTGCGGGCCCAGGACATGTGCACGGGCGCCTCGTAGCCGGTGACCAACCGCTTGTAGGAGTTCACCCACTGGTTGGTCACCGCGGTGATCTCGCCGGCGTGCTTGAGGAGGCCGGCCATGAAGCCCTCGGCCACCTCGGAGAGACCGCCCGGCCGATCGGCGTCCACGAAGGCGTTGGTGTCGTCGCGGAAGAGGGACATGTGGGTGTGCATGCCCGACCCCTGCACACCGGCCAGCGGCTTCGGCATGAAGCTGGCGAAGGCGCCTTGCTGGCGGGCCATCTCCTTCACCACCAGGCGCACGGTCATGACCGTGTCGGCCATGGTCAGGGCGTCGGTGTAGCGGAGGTCGATCTCGTGCTGGCTGGGCGCGTCCTCGTGCTGGGCGTGCTCGACGGGGATGCCCATCTCCTCGAGGGTGAGCACCGTGCGCTGGCGGATGTCGCTCGCCCGGTCGGCCACGGTGAGCTCGAAGTAGGAGCCGGAGTCCAGCGTGGTCGGGGGGTGGGTCGGGTCGCCGTCGGCGAAGTAGAAGTACTCGATCTCGGGCGCGGCGTAGAAGGTGAAGCCCCGGTCGTGGGCCCGGTCGAGGGCCCGCTTGAGCACGTGGCGGGGGTCGCCCTGGAAGGGCGAGCCGTCGATGTCCACGATGTCGCAGAACACGCGGGCCACCGATGCCTCGGTCGCCTCGCCGGCCGGGCCGGCCTGCCCGTGGCCGTGCCAGGGGAGGAGCTGGAAGGTGTTGGGGTCGGGACGGGCCAGCACGTCGCTCTCCTGGACCCGGCTGAACCCGTCGATGGCCGACCCGTCGAAGGTCATCCCCTCGGAGAGGGCGTTCTCGAGCTCGGCCGGGGTGATGCTGAAGGTCTTCGGGGTGCCCAGGACGTCGGTGAACCAGAGCTGGACGAACCGGACGCCCCGCTCCTCGACGGTCCGGAGGACGTACTCCGCTTGGCTCCGCATGAGCTCGCTCCCTCCGGTCCTCACGAGCGTGCCGGCGGCGGTCTCGGCCACCGCCGACCTCACATTCTCGCAGGAAGGCGGCCGGGCGGTCGACGCCGGGGCGGAGGAGGCGGCTGGGGGCGTGTGGGCTCCGACCGGCTCAGTCTCCGGCCGCGGCGCCGCAGACCGTCTCGACCAGCGCCGCCGTCACCTGTAGGGGTCCATGTTGGCGTTGGGCCTGCGGTCCTCGAGCCAACCCCGCTTGTTCTTGGCCGCGACCCACGGGATGCGGATGGACGCACCGCGGTCGGAGGTGCCGTAGGTGAACGCGGTGTAGTGCGCGGTCTCGTGCGCGCCGGTCAGCCGGGTCTCGATGCCCACGCCGTAGACGGCGATGTGCTCGTCGACCCGCTTCCCGAGGGCCTCGCAGCCGGCGATGATGGCCTCCCAACCGCCCTCCTCCCGCATGGCCTTGGTCGAGAAGTTGGTGTGGGCGCCGGCACCGTTCCAGTCGCCGAGGATGGGCTTGGGCTCGAGCGTGGCCCACACGCCGAACTCCTCGGCGATGCGGAAGAGCAGCCAGCGGGCAACCCAGAGGTGGTCGGAGACGTCGAGGGGTGGCAGCACGCCCACCTGGAACTCCCACTGGCCCATCATGACCTCGGCGTTGGTGCCCTCGATGGCCAGTCCGGCGTCGATGCAGGCAGCCGTGTGCAGCTCGACGATCTCGCGACCAGGCATCTTGTCGCCACCCACGCCGCAGTAGTAGGGGCCCTGAGGCGCCGGGTAGCCGGTTGACGGCCAGCCGAGCGGCCGCCCGTCCTTGAAGAAGGTGTACTCCTGCTCGATGCCGAAGAGCGGCTCCTGGTCGGCGTACTGGTCTACGAGCTCCCGCAGGTGGACCCGGGTGTTGGTGGGGTGGGGGGTGAAGTCGGTGAGCATCACCTCGCACATGACCAGCCGGTCGTCCGGTCCCCGCAGGGGGTCGGGGCAGCTGAAGACCGGCTGCAGCACGCAGTCCGAGTCGTGCCCGAGGGCCTGGTTGGTGCTCGAGCCGTCGAAGCCCCAGATGCCCGGCTCCTCGCCGTCGGCGATGACCTTCGTCTTGCTGCGCAACAGTGGCGACGGCTCGGTCCCGTCGATCCAGATGTACTCAGCTTGATACGGCACGTGGACTCCTCGACTGCATGTTTTGGTTCCGGGCGGTCCCGGCGGCAACGTACCACCGCGTTCGGCTGCGCCTGACGGCCGCGGTAGCCGGTGCGCCTTGCGGTCTCTCCGCGAACGAGCACTTCGCCCTGGCAATCCTGACTATCGCAGTGAGCCGTGTCCCTCCCGTTTCTTGCCTGTGAACGCTGAATGAACATCTCGGACCGTTCACGGGACGGACAGGGACGGGCACGGGATAGGCACGGACACGGACGAGCAGCGACGGCATGGTGGCGGCCGTCAGGGGAGTCGGATCGGCGAAGAATCGCAGGCCAGCACCATCGGTACACTCGAGTCCATGGCGCACGTGCGAGTGGCCGCCTGTCAGATCGACACGGTGGTGGGCGACCTCGACGGCAACGCCGCCCGCATCCTCGATGCGCTGGCGACCGCCGAGCGGGGCGGTGCCGACATCGCCGTGTTCCCGGAGCTGGCCGTCACCGGCTACCCGCCCGAGGATCTCCTCGAACGCCCGGCCTTCGTGGCCGACAACCAGGCCACGTTCGCGAGGATCGCAAAGTCCACCGGTGACTGCGCGGCGGTCATCGGGTTCGTGGGCACGGACCGATCGGGCCGGCTCACGAATTCCGCCGCCCTGTGCACCAGGGGCAGGGTCGTCGGGGAATATGCCAAGCGACTGCTGCCCAACTACGGCGTCTTCGACGAGCAACGCTGGTTCGCGCCGGGGTCGGGCCCTGCGCCTCAATTCGTGGTAGCCGGGGTGCCCGTCGGTCTCACCATCTGTGAGGACATGTGGTTCGGGCAGGGACCGATGTGCGAGCAAGCTGCGGCGGGGGCCCGCGTGCTGGTCAACCTCAACGCCTCTCCCTATTCGCGAGGGCGAAGGCTGGAGCGGTTGGCCATGCTCCGCGAGCGGGTGGCCGAGACCGGAGTCGCCATCGTCTACGTGAACCAGGTGGGCGGCCAGGACGAGCTGGTCTTCGACGGCGCCTCCATGATGGTCGGGCCCGACGGGTCGCTCGTGGCCGAGGCGCCGCAGTTCGAAGAGGCGGTGCTCTTCGCCGATCTCGACCTGGACTTCGACAGTCGGCAATGGCAGCGCGTCGCCGAGTGACGAGCGCGGCGCGGATCGACCGACCGTGTTGAGCCGAGCGTCCCGGGCCGCGGCGCCGCCCACCGGGGGCGCCGGCACCGGCGGGGTGCAGACGCGTTGTCGGGCGTGACCACCCTGCTGTCCGAGCACGCCGAGGTGTATGGCGCACTGGTGCTCGGTACGCGCGACTACCTGCGGAAGAACGGCTTCACCGATGCCGTCGTCGGGTTGTCGGGCGGGATCGACTCGTCGCTGGTGGCGACGGTGGCGGTCGACGCCCTCGGCCCCGAGCACGTGCACGGCGTGACCATGCCGTCTCGGTACTCGAGCGAGGGGTCGGTCTCTGACGCCGCCACCCTTGCCGCCAACCTCGGGATCGACATCGCTACCGTTCCCATCGAACCCGTGCACCGGGCCTTCGCGGCCACGCTCTCTCCGCTGCTCGCCGCTGATCCGGTCGGTCTCACCGACGAGAACCTCCAGTCCCGCATCCGCGGCGTCCTGCTCATGGCCCTTTCCAACGCCCACGGATGGATCGTCCTCACCACCGGCAACAAGAGCGAGATGGCGACCGGGTACTCGACCCTTTACGGGGACTCGGCTGGTGGCTTCGCGGTGATCAAGGACGTCCCCAAGACCCTCGTCTACGAGCTCTGCCGCTATCGCAACCAGGAGGCGGGGGGCCCTGTCATCCCCGACGCCGTCCTGGCCAAGGCGCCCTCCGCTGAGCTGCGGCCCGACCAGCGCGACGAAGACTCGCTGCCCCCGTATGCCGAGCTGGACCCGATCATGGCCGGTTACGTCGAAGGCGACCGCTCGGCGGCCGACCTCGTGGCCGACGGCTTCGACCCGGTCACCGTGGCCCGGGTGATCTCGCTGGTCGACCGGGCTGAGTACAAGCGCCGCCAGATGCCGCCCGGCATCCGGATCAGCGCCAAGGCCTTTGGCAAGGATCGCCGCATGCCCATCACCAACCACTACCGGGGGACGGTCACCGATCCGGTGGCGAGACCGGGCTCCGATCACGGGCCAACGGTCGGGATCGTCAACGACGGCCGCGCCGAACTTCCGGTTCCGACGAGGTCGCCGAGGTGACCGGCGCCGCCGTACTGGGCGGTCCCAGAGGCAGGAGAGCGTAGGCCGTGTCCGATCGAGCCGACGTGAGGGAATCAGCGGCCGTCACCGAGCCGACGGACACCGAGTCGGCTGACGCCCAGCCGACTGACGCCCGAGCCGACCAACGCCCAGCCGACTGGAACAGTTCCCGACGCCAGTGGAGAGTCACACGCCTCCGTCGGTCGAGCGGTCGACGGCCATCCGGGGGTGGGCGCGGCGACCAACATGGCACTGGCTCCTCCCGGCCCCATGCCGCTTCCTCTCGCCGTGACGGCAACCCTCTCCGGTGAATATCGCTGGATCGAGCACGCCCTCTACGCCCTGCTCGGGCAGTGGGTCTTGGACGTGCCCCTCGCCTCCGTGCAGGTGCACCTCGACGCCCAGAGCATGCGCCACGCGTGGCACGCAGAGCTATGGGCCGACCGGCTCCCCCAACTCGCCCGTAGCGACCACGATCGCCTGACCGTTCCGTCGTCGACCACCGCCGCCCTTTTCACATTGCTCGGCGTGACCGTTCCTGCGACATCGATACGGTTGGCAGACGGCGGGTCGATCGAACCTCCGACCGGTTTGAGCGAAGAACCGCTCGAGCTTCCTGGAGTGCTACCGCGACTGGCAGGCCTCTACCGCGTGGTGCTGCCCCGACTCGTCGTGAGCTACCAGCGACACCTGTCGGTCACCGCGGCACCGACCGGCGGACCGATTGTCGCGAACGCTTCGGCTCGTCCTCAACGACGAGATGGACGATTGGTACGCGGGGGAGCGGCTCGTGCAGCGACTCATGACCCGGCCGCACGACGTCGCCGCGGTGGTCGACTACCAGCAGTCGGCTGGAGTCGGCTGTTGTCGCGGCGGGCGCCCGCTCGGGCCTGGTCCGCATTCCGGGCCCGGTCCCGGGCGACTGACCCGGCGCCGGCGTCGTAGCTCGCCACCGATCGGACACCGTCTGCGACCTGGTCCGTCGCCCCTCATGGTCGTATGAAGGGGTTGACGCGTCCGGTAAGATTCGAGAGCAGCAAGTCATTTGCCCGAGAAACGCCCGACCCGAGTCGCACGAATCGCTCGCCGGTGGCGCTGCTCGCAGAATCAGCCGTCCCCCTTCGGTGGGGAGTAGCGAAGGACCCGGTGACGTTGGCCAAGGAGCGCCTCGAACGAGACGATGAGGACCTGGTCCGTCTCTATTTAACGGACATCGGCCAGTACCCCCTCCTGACCAAGGACGACGAGGTGAGGCTGGCCCAGGCTATCGAGGCGGGCCGGGAGGCGGACAGCCAGATGGCGTCGGCGCCCAAGGGGCTGACGCCGGCCAAGCGGCGCGAGCTGCGGCGTACGGTCTTGCAAGGCGAGTCGGCCCAGCAGACGTTCGTGCAGTCGAACCTTCGGCTGGTGGTGTCGATCGCCAAGAAGTACCAGGCGTCGGGCCTGCCCCTCCTCGACCTCATCCAGGAGGGGAACCTTGGCCTCATGCACGCCGTCGAGAAGTTCGACTGGCGCAAGGGATTCAAGTTCTCTACCTATGCAACCTGGTGGATCCGGCAGGCCATCACCCGCGGCATTGCCAACACCGGACGCACCATCCGCCTCCCGGTACACGCCGGCGACACCCTGGCCCGGGTGCAGAAGGCCCAGGCGCGCCTCGAGCTCAAGTACGGGCGGCCGGCCACCCTGGCCGAGCTCGGTGCCGAGGTCGAGATGCCGGAGGACAAGCTGGTCGAAGCGCTGCGCTTCCGGGCCGAGCCGCTTTCCCTCTCCGAGCCGCTGCGGGAGGACGGCGACGCCGAGCTCGGCGACGTGGTCGAGGACCGGTCGGCCGAATCGCCCTTCGAGGTGGCCGCCGTCTCGCTCCTGCCCGAGGAGATCGGCCGCCTCCTCTCGCCTCTCGACGAGCGTGAGCGGGAGATCCTCCGACTTCGCTTCGGCCTCGACCGGGGCGAGCCGCGCACCCTCGAGGAGGTCGGGGAGCACTTCAACCTCACCCGGGAGCGCATCCGCCAGATCGAGGCCCGGGCCATGTCGAAGCTGCGTCACCCCTCCTCCGACACCGGCGCCCGCGACCTGCTGACTGTCTGAACCGAGCCAAGGCGGGCCCAGTCCGGCCTGAGTCTGTCTGAGTCGCCGCCCCGTCCCGCCGGTTCCGGCGACCAGACCCTGCGGTGCCCCGGGGAAGCAGATACCATCGATGCCCATGAAGAAGCTGCTCATCCTGGCCATTCTCGTCGCCCTCGGGGTCGTCGCCGCCCGGCGTCTGCGGGCGACGTGAGCTAGGCGCCACAGGCGCCACATCGAGCGTGAGAACGAGTGGGGCGCCCGTGGGTGGGCTGCGTCCCTCGTGCCCGCCCATTCCCCCCGTTGTCATCGCCCGCCCGCCATCGGACCGCCGCCGGAGGGAGTGCCACCTGACCCTCCTCTTTTCGCGGTGGGACGTCGGTGTGTTCAGCTCGCCGGCCGGCGGGCCATCCGCCAGGCCACCAGTGCCCCGACGGACGCCACCGCGGTCACGCCGGCGGCCACTGTGGTGAACGAGAGGCTCGGTACACCCACCCGGTCGCGGAGCCGGACGGGCTTCGTGAACTGCATGACCTCCCAACCTCGGTCGCGGGCCACCTTGGCCAGCACCCGGTCCGGGTTGACGACCACGGGGTGGCCGACTGCCTCGAGCATGGGCAAGTCGGTATAGGAGTCGGAGTAGGCCCAGGACTCCTCGAGCTCGATCCCGACCGAGTCGGCCAGATCGCGCATGGCCTCGGCCTTGAACGGCCCGTAGGCGTAGAACTCCACCTCGCCGGCGTAGCGGCCCTCTTTGTCGACGACCGCCCGGGTGGCGATGCATCCGTCGACACCCAGGTGCTCGGCCAGGGGCTCGACGATCTCCTCCGGGGAGGCCGAGACCAGGTAGACGCGATGGCCGGCCGAGCGATGGGCCTCGATGAGGTCGAGCGCCTCGGCGTAGATGATCGGCTCGACGATGTCGTCTAGTCGCCTCGCGCACGATCTCGCGGATCTGTTCTCGGTCCCACCCCCGGGTGAGGGTGAGCATCGACTCCCGCACCCGGGCCAACTTCTGCTCGCTGGCGCCGAGGTGGAGGTAGATGATCTGTGAGACCAGTGCCCGGGCGATGATGCGCCGGTTGACCAGCCCGCCGCGGTAGAAGGGCCGACCGAAGGCGGCGATCGACGCCTTGGCGATGACCGTCTTGTCGAGGTCGAAGAACGCGGCCCGCACGTCTCAGTGCCCCACGAGCAACTGCTGCACGCGGGACTCGGCATCGGCCGTCACCAGCGCCAGCACCTCGTCGCCGACGGCCAGACGGGTATCGCCCCGGGGGACGATGAGCCGGTCCCCGCGCACGACGGCCACGACCGTCGCCTCTCGGGGGACACCGAGGTCGACGAGGGAGACGCCGGCGGCCGGCGAATCGTCGGCCAGGGTGACCTCGACCAGGTGGGCGTTGCCCTTCTCGAACCGGAGGAGGCGGACGAGGCTGCCCACCGACACCGCCTCTTCGACCAGGGCGGTGAGCAGCTGGGGCGTCGACACGGACACGTCCACCCCCCAGCTCTCGTTGAACAGCCACTGGTTCTTCGGGTGGTTGACCCGGGCGACCACCCGGGGGACGGCGAACTCCTGCTTGGCCAGCAGGGAGATCACCAGGTTGTCCTCGTCGTCGCCGGTGGCCGCCACCACCACGTCCACCTCGGCCAGTCCGGCCGCATCGAGTGAGGCCACTTCGCAGGCATCGGCCACCACCCAGGTGATGTCCAGGTCGCCCCGGATGCGGGCCACGAGGTCGGGGTCCTGCTCGATGAGCAGCACGTCGTGGCCGCCGTTGCTGCAGGTCGGCGGCGATGGCGGTCCCGACGCTGCCGGCACCGGCGATGGCCACCTTCATGCCGGCTCCTTCATGCCCGCTCCTCGGCGACGCTGCCCGCCGTCGCGTCCGCGCCGTTGCCCTCGCTCGCGCCTCGGCGGGGGTCCCGGCGGTGTCGTCGCCGGATGCTGCCGACTTCCCCGTCCAGCCGGGCCTGGAACCGCTGGAAGGCGGAGTCGGTGACCACGAAGTGGAGGACGTCGCCGTCTTGACCCACGAGGTCTCCGAAGTCGAGGCGGGCCGTCCCGGCCCTGGTCACGGCGACCAGAGTGACGTCACCGGGGATCGACAGCTCGGCAAGGCGCTTCCCTGCCCACCGATCGGGCAGCTCGCGCTCGACCAGCGAGAGCGTGCCGGTCGGGTCCGACCATTCGCTCTCCAGCCGGCCGGGGATCAGGCGACGCCGGACCTGATCGATGGTCCACGAGACGGTGGCCACCGTCGGGATGCCGAGCCGCAGGTAGATCTGGGCCCGGCGGGGGTCGTAGATGCGGGCGACGACGTTCGGGATCTCGTAGGTCTCCCGGGCGATACGGGCGGTGAGGATGTTCGTGTTGTCACCGCTCGTCACCGCGGCCAGTGAGGATGCCCGGTCGGCACCGGCCCGGTCGAGGTCGTCGCGATCGAAGCCGGAGCCGATCACCGTCACCCCCGGCCAGCCGGCTGGGAGCCGGCGGAAGGCCTTGGAGTTCCGGTCGATGATGGCCACGGAATGCCCCTGCTGGACGAGGTCCACGCCCAGCCCGGAGCCCACCCGGCCACAACCGACGATCACGATGTGCACCTGATCCATGCAACACGCATCCCCGGGCGACCACAACTCATTGCACGCCCCCATGGCCAGAGGCGGCCTGGCCGGTGCAACGTTCGTGACCAGGCGGCGCCGGTCCAGTCGCACCGTGCGCCTCTGCCCGGCCAGGGCGCCATCCACGGAGCTCGCTGGTCCGGACGTGGGCACCGTCGACCAGGTGACGTTCGGCAGCACGGAGGGGATGGTCACCGTGGCCGCCGGCATGGCCGAATCATCGACCGGTGGCTATCGTCAGCGGCATATGCGGGGGGCACCCAGGCTGACGCAGCCCGTCGTATCGGTGAGGACGTCGCCGGCAAGTGGGCCGACGAAGTGGATCGCGACGCCCGTTTCCCGGCAGAGGCCGCCGCCGAGATGCGAGCCGCCGGCCTTCTCGGCGCACTGATCCCGCCGGAATGGGGCGGCCCGGGAGCGACACTCGAGGACATGGCCGCCGCCGTGTGCGCCATCTCGGAGTACTGCGCATCGAGCGGGTTGGTGCTGGCCATGCACAGCATCCAGGTCGCCTGCCTGGTGCGCCACGGCTCCTCCGCCGCCATCGAGCAGCTCGCGCCCCGACTGCTCTCCGGCGAGCTCCTGCTGGCCAACGCCAACAGCGAGATCGGCCTCGGCGGCGAGCGCCGCTCGAGCATCTGCGCCCTCGAGCCGGTGGACGGCGGGTTCCGGATGGACAAGCGCGCCGCCACCGTCTCCTACGGGGAGCACGCCGACGGCATCCTGGCCACGGCCCGGCGCCATCCCGACAGCCCGCCGCAGGACCAGGTCATGGCCATCTGCCTCCCGCCCGGAGCTGGAGTTGGAGTCCTTCGGCGACTGGGACACGCTGGGCCTGCGGGGCACGTGCAGTCGGCCCGGTCGGCTGGTGGCGGTCGTGCCCGCCGGAGATGGTCATCGCAGGACTACGCCACCGTCTTCGTCCGGACCTCCCTGCCGGTGAGCACCGTGCTCCTGGGCTCGGTCTGGCTGGGCCTGGCCGAGGCGGCCGCTCGTCGGGCCCACGGATCGGTGCGCCAGCGGGCCCGAAAGGAACGGGTCGGGTCCGAGGGGTCGGCTCCGCCGATCGCCGCCCTCCGCCTGGCCGAGCTGGCCGTCGAGCTCCACCAGCTGCGAGAGGTCATCCGGGGCGGTGCCGCCGACTACGAGCGCAGCAAGGACACCGCCGAGGTCGAGACGCTCCAGTTCTCGGCTCGGATGGACAACCTCAAGATCTCGGCGTCCACGCTGGCCTTGTCCATCCTGCCGCGAGCCATGTCTATCTGCGGGCTCGATGGGTACCGGAACCAATCGCAGTTCTCGGTCGCCCGGCTGGCCCGGGACGCCATGGCCGCACCGCTCATGGTCAACAACGACCGCTCGTTACAGGCGTCCGCCCAGGCGCTCCTCGTCCGCAAGCAGCTCTGATCCCAAGCTGCCCCCTGCCCTCCCGATGGCCTGATCTCGATGCGCATCGCCGTCCTCCACCATCCGAAGTCGTTCTTCCCTCTCGACGTCTACCAGCGCGTCCACGACACGGCGGAGCTCATCTGGGTGGTGGACTCGACCCACTGGGAGGGCGATCAGCCGGGTGAGCCGGGGCCGTCGGGCCCGGGCGGCAGTGGCGACCATCGGTGGTTGCGACGGCTGGGACCGGTGGTCGACATCGCCGGCCTCGAACCCGACGAGGCGGCCGACCGCGTCGCCGCCCACCACCCGGACGGGGTCGTCTCCTTCTGCGACGACACGATCGAGATGGCCGCCGGCATGGCCGCCCGGTTGAGCCTGACCTACCACTCGCCGCAGGTGGCAGCGGCGCTCGTCGACAAGCAACGGCAACGCGAGGCGCTCGAGCGTGACGGCCTGCCCTCTGCCCGCTACTGGTCCGTCCCGGCGGCAATCGACCAGGCGACGGCCGATCGAGCTGGCCGAGCGCATCATCTATCCGGTGGTCGTCAAGCCCGTGCGGGGCAGTGGCAGCCTTGACATGCACCGGGTCGGCGGACGCCGACCAGTTGGTCTCGCCTGCTCCTCGCCAGGTCGCGGGACGGCGCCGTGGCACGTCGAGGAGTACATCCCCGACACGGTCGGGTCTCCGGAGGACTGGTACGCCAACTACCTCTCGGTCGAGAGCGTGGTCAGCCGGGGCGAGGTGAGCCATGTCGCCCTGACCGGCCGGTTCCCCCTGGCCGAGCCGTTCCGGGAGACCGGCAATTTCATCCCGGCCATCATCGATCCCGGCTCGGAACGCACCGTCCTGCAGCTGGTCGACGACGCTGTCCGTGCTCTCGGCATCGTCGACTCCATCATCCACACCGAGATCAAGCTGACGGCCGAGGGCCCTCGCCTCATCGAGGTCAACGGTCGACTGGGCGGACGCCCGCCCTTCGTCCTCGAGTCCGTCTCCCCGGTGAACCTCTTCGCCGTGGCCTGCCAGGTGGCGGCGGGCGTCCCGGTCAAGTTCGAAAACCCGGTCGAGACCGCCGGTGTCGGGTTCTGGCTCATGCTCCATGGTCCGACATCGGCCCGCCGCGTGATCCGCATCGAGGGGATGGACCGGTTGGCCGCGCTGGACGGTGTCGAAATCGTGCGGGTCAATCGGAGCCCAGGCTCATGCCTCGACTGGCGGTCCGGCACCGACGCCCACGTGCTGGCCATCCGCGGTCAGACGACCGACCACGCCGAGCTCGGCGAGCTGGTGGGTGCCATCCGGCGTTCGACCGTGATCACCTTCGAGGATTGAGCAACCCGCCGCCGACGGTTGGGTGTCAGGACGGGCTTGAGCGGGAAGGCCCCATGCTTTACTGAGTGGGTGGATCCAGCGGTCCCCGAGCTCGAGGATCCTGAAGGGGCGAAGGGGAACGGCGCGGCTGACGGTGTGAGCATCTCGTCAGCGGCGCCGGTGCCGGGCACCCGCATGACACCCGCACCTTCGCAGGTGGCGGACATCGCGCTTCCCGAGACGATCGGGTACCGCCTGAAGAACTTCCTCCTCGGGCCGCCCATCGCCTCAGAACGACAGGCCACCGAGCGGCTGGGCAAGCCGACCGCCCTCGCCGTCCTCTCCTCCGACGTGATCTCGTCGTCGGCCTACGCCACCGAGCAGATGCTCATCCCCCTGGTGGCGGCCGTCGGCATCGCCGCCTACACCCTGGTCATCCCGGTGACGGTGGCCGTCATCTTCGTGCTGCTGTTCGTGACGCTGTCCTACCTCGAGGTGGTCAAGGTCTACACGAAGGCCGGGGGCGCCTACGTCGTGGCCCGTGAGAACTTCGGCCTCACGGTGGCCCAGGTGGCGGCCATGTCCCTGCTCATCGACTACACGCTGACGGTTGCCGTGTCGGTGGCCGCCGGGGTGGCCGCCGTGACCTCCGTGTTCCCGGCGCTCACGCGGGAGACGACGCTGATCGCCGTCGTCCTCGTCCTGCTCATCGCCTACGGCAACCTGCGCGGCATCCGCGAGGCCGGACGCACCTTCGCCGTTCCCACCTACTTCTTCATCGTCAACATGGCCATCCTCATGATCGTCGGGGCGGTGCGGTCCGTGACCGGCAGCCTCCATGCCCACTCCATCACCGGCCATGCCCATTCCGTTCCCATCGGGTCCGCCGGCAACGGCCTGCTGCTCGGGGCCGGCGTCTTCATCGTGCTCAAGGCCTTCGCCTCGGGAGGTTCAGCCCTGACCGGCACCGAGGCCATCTCCAACGGGGTCAGCGTGTTCCGCCAGCCCGAGTCCCGCAACGCCCGGATCACCCTGGTGTGCATGGCCCTCATCCTGGGCTCGCTGGTTGCCGGGGTCAGTGCCCTGGCCGCCGTCACCCATCCCGTCCCCTACGAGTCGGGGACGCCGACGGTGATCTCCCAGATCGCCAAGTACGTCTACGGGACCTCCGGAGTTGGCACCTTCTTCTACGTCCTGCTCCAGATCGGCACCACGTTCATCCTCATCCTGGCGGCCAACACCAGCTTCACCGGGTTCCCCTTCCTGGCCAGCTTCGCCGCCGAGGACTCCTACCTGCCCCGCCAGCTGACCAAGCGGGGCCATCGCCTGGTCTTCTCGACCGGGATCATCGTCCTCACCGTGGTGTCGGTGGTCCTGCTGGTGGTGACCCGGGCCCAGGTGGACAAGCTCATCCCCCTCTACGCCATCGGGGTGTTCACCGGCTTCACCATGGCCGGCGCCGGGATGGCCAAGTACCACCTCACCCACCGGGAGCCGCAGTGGCGCCGGCGGTTCGTCATCAACGGCACCTCCTCGGTCCTCTCCTTCGTCGTCCTCGTGGTCATCGCCGTGGCCAAGTTCACCGAGGGAGCGTGGGTGATCCTGGTCATCCTGCCCCTCGGTGTCCTCGTCCTGCTCGGGCTGCACCGCCAGTACACCGACGAGGAGCGACAGCTCGAGGAAGGCGCCAGCGAGGCGGCCGAGGCGCCGGTCCTCTCCCGCCACGTGGTGGTCGTCTTCGTCGACCGCCTCGACATGGCCACCGCCCGGGCCCTCCAGTACGCCCGCACCCTCCACCCCGATGAGATCCGAGCCGTGCATTTCCGGCTGGACGACCGGGTGGCCGCCGAGCTCGAGGCGGAGTGGGGCCGTCTCGGTCTGAGTCGGTTGCCCCTCGACGTGATCGAGTGCGAGGACCGCCGGTTGACCCGGGCCGCGCTCGAGCTCGCCGCCGAGACGGTGGCCGATCGCGAGACGGAGCTCACCATCCTGCTCCCGCGTCGCGGCTTCGCCAGCGCCTGGCACCGGATCCTCCATGACAGCACGGCCGACGCCATCGCCGCCGCCGTGGCCCAGCTTCCCCACGTCAACGCCACCGTCGTTCCTTATCAATTGCACGGCAGCTGGCTGTCGAACCGCCGCCCGCTCCGTGCCCGGGTTCGCCACCGGCTGCCGGGCACGGGCCGGGCGCCGACTGCGGCGCGCACTGCTCGGGCGACCGGACGGGTCGCCGAGCGCGAGGCCGCCCGTCAAGCGTTCGAGCAGGCGGCCTTCGGCGACCGTCGACAGGGCACCATCCCCATCCAGGACGTGGAGTGGCGGAAGCGGGTGCGGGTGGCCGGTCGGGTCAAGTCGGTGCGGGTGCAGCCGCGGGCGGGCACCGCCAACCTCGAGTGTGTGCTGGCCGACGACACCGGTCGCCTGACGCTCGTGTTCCAGGGCCGGCGGCGCATCCCCGGGATCCAGCCGGGCGCCCGACTGATCGTCGAGGGCATGGTCGGTGACTGGGCGCGGCGGCAGGCCATCCTCAACCCGGACTACGAGCTGGTGGCAGGTCCCGAGGCGGCCACCGAGCCCACCTGAGCCGGGGATCAATGCCCGGGTCCGTCCTGCGCGGGCGCGGGTCAGGGTGGCGTCGAGTGGCGCCGGCGTGGCGCCGGCGTGGCGCCCCGGCGAGGTGTCGAGTGGCGCCGGCGTGGCGCCGGCGAGGTGTCGAGGTGTCGGTTTCTTGGCTGTGGCGGTCGGCCCGATGGGCGGATTCTTGCCGGACAGGCCCAACTGTCACTAGTTTCTTGACCCGGCTGGGGGCCCGTTGGGCACGCGCGCTCGGCGGTCGTCACGGCCGCTGTCCAGCCGCCACCCAGTGGGGGACGTCGCCTGCTATGCCGCGGTCCAGCGCCGCCGGACCTGGCAGGAGCCCGCCGCCCCCTGCTCGAGCACGACTTCGCCGCCGCACCAAGACCGACCGATACACACCATCGCCCCCCATGACCGGCCATGACACGACAACGCAGGACACCGAGACGCAGGACACCGAGAGGAGCCCGACCGATGACCTACCTCCTGGCAGCAGGGGGGTACCAGATCTTCAGCTTCTCGAGTTCGGAGCGGATCTGGCTGACCTTGGCCATCGTGGCCTCGCTGGCCTCCCTCGGGACGGGGGTGCTGCTCATGCGCAGCGTCCTCGCCGCCGACCAGGGCACGGCCACCATGAAGGACATCGCCAAGGCCGTCCAGGAGGGGGCGGAAGCGTTCCTCGCCCGGCAGTTCAAGACGATCGCCATCATCATCGTCCCCCTGGCCGTCCTCATCTTCTTCACGGCCACCAAGGTCACCCACACGGTCAACCGTGTCGTGCTGGTCAAGAGCCCGCTCGGCTCCTTCATCATCGTCATGCGCACGTGACGGTGACCGACCTCACCTTCGTGCAGGCCGGCTCCTACCGGGTGCTCTGCTTCCTGGCCGGCGCGCTTTGTTCTGGGCTCACCGGGTTCGTCGGCATGAGCCTGGCCGTCCGGGGCAACGTGCGCACGGCTGCAGCGGCCCGGGGAGGAGAGCTGCCGCCGACCTTGCGGGTGGCGTTCCGCACCGGTGCCATCACCGGATTGTTCTGCGTAGGCCTCGGTCTGCTCGGGGCCACCATCATCGTCTTCATCTTCCAGAACACGGCCACCTCGGTGCTGGTCGGGTTCGGCTTCGGCGCCTCCCTGCTCGCTCTCTTCATGCGAGTCGGCGGCGGCATCTTCACCAAGGCGGCGGACGTGGGCGCCGACCTGGTGGGCAAGGTGGAGGCGGGCATCCCCGAGGACGACCCCCGCAATGCCGCCACGATCGCCGACAACGTGGGCGACAACGTCGGTGACTGTGCCGGTATGGCCGCCGACCTGTTCGAGTCCTACGTCATCACCATCATCGCCGCCATCATCCTCGGGGTCACCGCCTTCAACTCGATCGGGCACGGTGCCTCGGCGGCCAAGACGATCGTCTTCCCCATCGCCATCCCCGCCATCGGCATCGTCGCCACCATCATCGGCATCTTCGTGGTACGGGCCGGCCAACGAGACCGCTCCGCCATGGCGCCCATCAACCGGGGGGTATGGACGGCGGCCGCCATCACCATCGGCGGCTCTGCCGCCGTCGCCGGCGCCTATCTCCACTACTGGAAGGCGTTCTTCGCGGTGCTCGTCGGCGTGGTCCTCATGCTGGTGGCCAGCCAGATCACCGAGCACTTCACCTCGACCGAGCGGTCCCCGGTCCGCGAGGTGGCCGAGTCGGCCCGGACCGGTCCGGCCACCACCACCCTGGCCGGCATCGCCCTCGGGCTCGAGTCGTCGGTCTGGGCCATCATCGCCATCGTCCTCGCCATCTCCGTCTCCATCGGGATGGCCGGAGGCAACATCGAGCTCTCCCTCTACCTGGTAGCGCTCACCGGCATCGGCCTGCTGTCCACGGCGGGGATGATCGTCTCCGAGGACAGCTTCGGACCCGTCTCCGACAACGCTGCCGGCGTGGCCGAGATGTCAGGTGAGTTCACCGGAGAGGCCGAGCGGGTCATGGTCAGCCTCGATGCGGTGGGCAACACCACCAAGGCAGTGACCAAGGGTGTGGCCATCGGTTCGGCCGTCATCGCCTCTGTGGCCCTCTTCGCTTCGTTCATCGAGACCATCGGGTCCCAGCTCGGTCTCAAAGCCCCGCTGGGCGCCGGCGTCAACTGGCTCTTCAACGCATCCCAGACCCAGATCAATGTCTCGCACCCGACCATCTTCATCGGCGTGCTCATCGGCGGGTCGATCGCCTTCATCTTCTCGTCGCTCGCCATCCGGGCCGTCGGCCGCTCGGCCGGCACCGTCGTCCAGGAGGTGCGTCGCCAGTTCCGCGAGCACCCGGGCATCATGGACTACACGGAGAAGCCCGAATACGGGAAGGTCATCTCCATCTGCACGACGGCGGCGCAGCGGGAGTTGGCTACCCCGGCACTCCTCGCCGTCCTCTCGCCGGTCATCGTGGGGTTCGGCATCAACTACCTCGCCCTCGGCGCCTTCCTGGTCGGCGCCATCCTCACCGGCCAGCTCATGGCCAACTTCCTGTCCAACTCGGGCGGCGCCTGGGACAACGCCAAGAAGTACATCGAGGACGGCCACGAGGGGGGCAAGGGCTCCGAGGCCCACAAGGCGGCGGTCATCGGCGACACCGTCGGCGATCCGTTCAAGGACACCGCCGGCCCCGCCCTCAACCCGCTCATCAAGGTGATGAACCTGGTCTCGCTGCTCGTCCTGCCGACCGTCATCACCCTGCGGCACAACACCCCGGCGCGGCTGACGATCGCTGGGGTAGGGCTCGTGATCCTCCTCGTCGCCATCGCATTCTCCAAGCGCAAGACCGAGGCCATGGACACCGAGCTGCCGGCGACCGAGGAGGCCGCCTTGGACCGGGCTGCCGGAGTCGGCGGCCCAAGCTCCGGCCCCGGCGTCACCGTCCTGAGTATCTCGATGCCTGAGGATCTCAACTGACGACCTGACGACCTGACGACCTGCCGCCCCGTTCCGTCTGTTCCGGGCCTTTCCCTATGGGATCCTAAAGTTCCTGTTGAGCGGCTGTTTTCATGTGGTCGCACTGGGGGGCGGGGTTGACAACGTCGGAGCGCGCCGTTCACCCTTGCCCGGAGCCATGGCCCCTACCGACATCGACGAGACATCGTCCGACAGCGCCGCTCAGGACCCGCCCGAGAGGGCGGCCTCGGAGCGGCCGTCGCGCCCCCGTCCCGGGGCAAAACCCCTAGTCATCGTGGAATCGCCGGCCAAGGCCAAGACGATCGCCGGCCTGCTCGGGCCCGACTACCTCGTCGAGTCCTCGATCGGCCACATCCGCGACCTGCCCCGGCGAGCGGACGAGGTCCCGGCCGCCTACAAGAGCGAGCCCTGGAGCCGCTTGGGCGTCGACGTGGACAATGGCTTCAAGCCGCTCTACATCATCTCGTCCGAGAAGAAGTCGCAGGTGGCCAAGCTCAAGCAGCTGGTCAAGCAGGCGAGCGAGGTCTACCTGGCCTCCGATGAGGACCGGGAGGGTGAGTCCATCGCCTGGCACCTGCTCGAGGTCCTGGCCCCCACCGTGCCCGTCAAGCGCATGGTCTTCCACGAGATCACCAGGCCGGCCATCGAGCGGGCCGTCCGCGAGTGGCGGGACCTCGACCGCCGGTTGGTCGACGCCCAGGAGGCCCGTCGCATCCTCGATCGCCTCTACGGCTACGAGGTCTCCCCCGTGCTGTGGAAGAAGATCATGCCCCGGTTGTCGGCCGGCCGTGTGCAGAGCGTGGCCACCCGCATGGTCGTCGAGCGCGAGCGGTCGCGCATCCGGTTCCGATCGGCCAGCTGGTGGGGGATCGACGCATCCTTCACCGTCACAGCGGATCGGGCCGCGGGCGCCGGCGGCAGCGGCGGAATCGAGACGTCCCCGAGCACCTTCCGCGCCGCGCTGGCCGCCCTCGACGGTGTTCCACTGGCCTCTGGGCGAGACTTCGACGAGTCGGGTGCCCTCAAGGAGTCGGGGTCGGTGGTGGTGCTCGACGAGGCGCGAGCCCGTTCACTTGCCGCCGGGCTCGATGGAGTCCCCTTCACCGTTCGATCCGTCACCGAGAAGCCGTTCCGGCGGTCGCCGGCCGCCCCGTTCATGACCTCGACGTTGCAGCAGGAGGCCGGCCGCAAGCTCCGCTTCTCGTCACGCCGGGCCATGCAGGTCGCCCAGCGACTGTACGAGGATGGGTGGATCACCTACATGAGGACAGACTCGACCACCCTGTCCTCCGAGGCGCTCGACGCAGCACGCAGCCAGGCGCGGTCGCTCTACGGGCCCGACTTCGTCCCCGCACAGCCGAGACGGTACGAGCGCAAGGTCAAGAACGCCCAGGAGGCGCACGAAGCCGTCCGTCCAGCGGGCGAGACCTTCCGCACGCCGGACGTGGCGGCACGGGTGTTGTCCGGCGACGACCTCCGGCTCTACGAGCTCATCTGGAAGCGGACCGTCGCGTCGCAGATGGCCGACGCCAGGGGGACGAGCGCCCAGGTACGGCTGGTGGGCACGGCGACCGGTGGAGAAGCCGGACGCGTGGCCGAATTCTCGGCCTCGGGCCAGGTCATCGAGTTCCCCGGCTTCCTCCGCGCCTACGTCGAGGGGGAGGACGATCCCGAGGCCGAGCTGGCTGATCGCGAGGTCCATCTGCCGCCGGTGGCCGAAGGTGACCCGCTCACCGTCGCCGAGCTCGAGCCGGGGTCGCACGCCACCCAGCCGCCCGCCCGGTACACCGAGGCATCGCTGGTGAAGGCCATGGAGGAGCTCGGGGTGGGGCGCCCATCGACGTACGCCAGCATTGTCGCCACCATCCTGGACCGCGGTTACGTCTGGAAAAAGGGAACGGCCCTCGTTCCCTCCTTCACTGCCTTTGCCGTGGTCGGCTTGCTCGAGCGCTACTTCGCATCGCTGGTCGACTATGGATTCACTGCGTCGATGGAGGACGACCTCGACGCCATCGCCTCGGGGGACGAGGAGGTGTTGCCATGGCTCACCCGCTTCTACTTCGGCTCAGAGGCGTCAGCTGGCGACGGTCCCGGCGGCGCCAGCAACGGCCACGCAGACGGGAGGCCGACCGGTGACGGCGACGGGATCGGTCTGAAGCGCGAGGTCAGTACGTACCTGGGCGAGATCGACGCCCGCGAGATCAACTCGATCCCGATCGGGCCGGCCAGCGACGGTGAGATGATCGTCGCCCGAGTCGGCCGCTACGGGCCGTACTTGCAGCACGGGGAGGACCGGGTCTCCATCCCCGAAGACCTGCCGCCGGACGAGCTCACCGTCGAGCGGGCCGAGGAGCTGTTGCGGGCGCCCTCTTCTGACCGAGTGCTCGGGACCGAGCCCGACACCGGCCTGTCCGTCCAGGTGAAAGCGGGCCGGTTCGGTCCCTACGTGCAGCTCGGCGAGGTGACAGACGAGGGTCCCAGGCCGAGGACGTCGTCGCTCTTCGCATCCATGTCACCAGCCACCATCACCCTCGACCAGGCCCTCGACCTCCTGCGCATCCCGCGAGTGGTGGGCACCGACCCCGAGAACGGCGAGGAGATCGTTGCCCACAACGGTCGATTCGGCCCCTACCTCAAGCGGGGCAAGGACACCCGGAGCCTGCTCACCGAGGACCAGATCCTGACCGTCGGCCTCGAAGAGGCACTCGCCCTGTTCGCCCAGCCGAAGACCCGTGGTCGCACGGCTCGGGGGCCGCTGCGCGAGCTCGGTACCGATCCCGACACCGAGCTCACCATGGTGGTGAAGGATGGCCGGTACGGGCCCTACGTCACCGACGGTGTGACCAATGCGTCCCTCCGCCGTGGGGACGAAATCGAGGAGCTCACGACGGAGCGGGCCGCCGAACTGCTCGCCGAACGACGGGCCGCCGGTCCGTCGACCCGAAAGAAGGCGGCGGGTGGCAAGGCAGCTGGGATCAAAAAGGCCGGGGCGAAGAAGGCCGGGGCCAAGAAGGCGGGGGCAAGGAATGCCGGGGCCAAGAAGGCGGGGGCCAAGAAGGCTGCGGCCAAGAAGGTGGGGGGCGCCACCAAGGCTGCGGCGATGAAGGCGGGGACGGCCGAGAGGGCGCCGGAGACGTCGGAGGCAGCCGACGATCAGCACCCCGGCTAGGAGCCGAGGTGCTCGGCACGGAGATCGGTTCCACGGAGATCGGTTCCTCGGAGATCGGCTCCCGGTGAGCGGCGGCCAGAGCGGCCGGCTGATCGCAGTCGAGGGCATCGACGGCTGCGGCAAGAGCACTCAGGCCCGCATCTTGTCGACCCGACTCGGGGCGCTGCTCACCTTCGAACCGGGCGCCACCGACCTCGGGGCGGCGCTTCGCCGCCTCGTCCTCGGCGGTCGGACCGGCTCGATCGACGCTCGGACAGAGGCGCTGATGATGGTGGCCGACCGCGCCCAGCACGTGGCGGAGGTCATCGCGCCGGCCATGACCGAGGGTCGATGGGTGGTCACGGATCGCTTCACCGCGTCGACACTTGCCTACCAGGGCTACGGCCGCGGCCTCGACCTCTCCGAGCTGCGAGGCCTGGTCGACTGGGCGACCGGCGGGCTCACACCAGATCTCACGGTGCTCGTGGACGTCCCCATCGAGGTTGCCGAGGGCCGCTTGCCCGAGCGCGGCCGACCGCATCGAGACGGAGACCCGGTCGGTCCGGCAGTTGGTCGCCGACGGCTACCGGCGCTTGGCCGCCGACGACCCGGCGCAATGGGCCGTTGTCGACGGGACGGGTGCGGTCGATGAGGTCGCGGCGGCGGTGTGGTCGGCTGTGCGGGCCTCGCTGGAGGTGCCCGGTGGCTGATGCACCGGCCACCCGTCCATCCGGGCTCCTGTTCTCCGAGGTGATCGGCCAGCCCTCCGCGGTCGCCCAGCTCGCCGCCGTCGCCGCCAGGCCGGTGCACGCCTACCTGCTGGAGGGGCCGCCCGGGTCGGGGAAGCGGGCGGCAGCGGTCGCCTTCAGCGCCGCCCTCCTCTGCCCGTCGGGTGGGTGCGGAACACTGCGACATCTGTCGCCGGGTCCTCGCCGGCGTCCACCCGGATGTCATCGTCGTTGAACGGTCGGGGGCCAGCCTCGACATCGACGGCGCCCGAGCCGTCGTGGCCCGCGCCCATCGCCGACCGTTCGAGGCGGCGCGGCAGGTGGTGATAATCCCCGATCTCCACCTGGCCGAGCGGGCGGCGCCGGCGCTGCTCAAGACTCTCGAAGAGCCACCACCCTCGACCGTGTTCGTGCTCCTGGCCGACGACCTGCCGTCTGCGCTGGCCACCGTGGCGAGCCGGTGCGCCCGGATCCCGTTCGCCCCACTGGGTGAGGAGTCTGTCATCTCGTGGCTCCTGGCACGAGGGGTCGACGAGGAGAGGGCGAGGTCAGTGGCCGTCGCCTCCGGGGGACACCTCGACCGGGCGCGGCTGCTCGCCGAGGACCCCGGGTTCGAGGAGCGACGGACACGGTGGCGGTCGGTGCCGAGCCGGCTCGATGGCACCGGAGCGGCCGCGGCCCAGGTGGCTGCCGAGTTGCTGACCCTGGCGGATGAGGCCCTTGCTCCGCTGCGCAGTCAGCACGCTCGCCGAGCTCGGCGATCTCGACGCGCAGGCCGAAGCCACGGGCACCAACCCGGCGACCCGCCGAAAGCAGCTCGAGGACCGCCATCGTCGCGAGGAGCGTCGTTGGCGAACCGACGATCTCCGGTTCGGTCTGGCCGCGCTGGCCGCCGTCTATCGCGACCGGTTGGTGGCGGCTGTCGACGGCAGCGAGGGACGGGTCTCCGCCGCCCGAACCGCCGACCAGCGCCGAGCCATTCGCCACATCCGGGTCATCGAGGAGTCGTCTGCCGCGCTCGACCGAAACGCGCAGGAGGGCCTGTTGATGGAGGCGCTCATGGTGGAGCTCTCCGACATGCTGGCCTGAGTGTCGATGCGAGAACCCGCCGCGTCGGAGGCCGGGGCTCTCCGGTGATGCGCCGGTTCGCTGTCTGTTGGTTCCGTTGAGGCCGGTTCCGGCGTCGGTGCTTCACCGGCGGTCGGATAGCGTGAGGACGTTCGCCTGGGTAGCTCAGCCGGTAGAGCAACGCACTCGTAATGCGTAGGTCAGGAGTTCGATTCTCCTCCCAGGCTCCAAGTCCGGCGCTCGGATCGGCCACGGCAAGGACTGCTAGAGGTGCCCGCGGTACGTTTCTCTCCTTCTTGCGGACATCCTGGAAAGGATGCGAGTGACCAAACCGACCGAGCGAACAGTCGGTGTCGGAATGGGCCGCCAGGTAGGTCGTTGGATGTTTCTCAACCGGCGAACTGGCCAAATCACGATCGCTCAGCGGCCCAACGCTTCGTTGTCGGTGTTCCTGGTGGCGATCGTCGTGCTGCGAATTGTCCATCCGGTCGGAACCACCGACGCTGTTCTTCGGTGCCTTGGGTTCGTTGCGCTGAGTGTGTGGGCGCTCGACGAGGTGTTGCGCGGCGTGAACCCATTCCGAAGAGGCCTCGGCTTTTCCGTTCTGGTCACAATGCTCGTTGAGCTCGTGCTCCACTGACCGCCAACGCGGGCTCCGTTCAACGGGATGATGCTGACCGACTGACGATCAGTCGACCGAGTAGCTGGCCACAGCCCGCTCGAGAAGAGGCCCAAAGTGGGCCCACTCGCTCGGGGGTGTCGCCGCCACCACGACACTCCCGGTGCCCCCGCCTTCGACCAGACAGGCGATCTCTCGGAAATGGTGGGCTCCGACGTCGGTGACGTAGTCGTCGATCACGCATGACCCGGTTCCCCCGCGGAAATGGAGCATCGATGCGCTGGAAATCTCAGAGTCCGAGCGTGCGTCGTCGTCCCGGAGGTGCTCGAGACGGAACTCGGGCCATCCCTTCAGCTGTTCGCTGCCCTGGAGAGGGGTCGCGTTCAAGTAAGCCAGGTACCTCCCATCCCGTCCGAGTCGTGCCGCGGAGACCGTCCCGTCGTCCCCAGCTACTTCGTGCAGGAGCAGCGGAACCGAGAGCATCCCGGCGCGCCCTGACAGTCGGAGCTGAGTCCACGTTGCAGGAGGGCGGGTGTCGACGAGCCACCCGAACGCGCTCGGGACAGACGGTCGGTGGCCAGGCGAGTCGGCTTGGGCGGCCGATGACCAGATACTGATTGATTTAAGGCCGACAGCCAGCACAGCGACGACCGCTGCCAGCGACACCGTCAGCGCGGCCACTCGTGTCGCTCGCGACCACGGACGTCGGTTAGTTCTCATGATGACGCCATTGCCGGTAGGTCCACAAAGTGAGGAGCGCCACAACTCCGACCTCGGAGGCGATGGCGAATCCTCCGGAATAGGAGACGCCCGCCTCCTTGAAGCGGAACAGGCCGTCCGGAAGCAGCAAACTCAGCACGTTGGCGCCAAGGGTGCCCGCTGCCAACGAGGCGGCGGCCAAGGCGACAACCAGATTGAGACGTATGGCCACAACCACGGCAAGGAGCGCGGCCACGACGACATCAAGTAGAAACAGCGGCCCAATCGTGGCCAGGTAGCGATAGCCACCGATCCACAAGTGCAGGTGGACGATGCTGATCACCACCAGGAGAAGGACGACCGCTCCGCGTAGGGCTCGGTCATTGGAACTGGCCCGCCGTGCCCCCGGTCTCGGGTCGCCTGGTGCAGGTCGACCCACGAGCAGGTCGTTGACTCGGACTTGAGTATCAGGCATTGCCGTCACCATCGCTCGGTCCGCCGTTGTTGTCCGCGTCGTGGTCTCCACCGTCGTTCTGGGGAATCCCCGGGACGGCAGTGCTGGGCGGCGGCGTCGCCGGTGGTGCTGTCGCGTGCGTCTCTACCGGAGGTGCTTGTGGCGGGGCCGTCGTCGGGGGCGCCGTCGGGGGCGCCGTCGTCGGCGGTGTCGTCACAGGGGCCGCGGCCATCGGAGGACCTTGCCTTGGCGCTGGGGCCGTCGTGGTGGGCGCGACAGGCGAAGGAGTCGGCGTCGCCGTTGCCGGAGTGGTGCGCGTTGTCGCCGGTGCACGGGCGGCCGAAGGGCCAGCGGTGTGGGTCGGCGCCTTGTGCGGCGGCTGGGCAGACGATGAATTTCGGAAGCGCGATGGCGAAGACTCCGAGCGCCACCACCACAAGGATTGCGACAATGGCCGCGATCTTGGCCAGTGTCCGGGATCCGGTCCGTGTCGCGGGTCTGTTGTTGGTGCTTCCGGGACTCATCGCTTTCCTCCGTGGTCGTTGATCAGGTAGTGGGGGGCTACGGGTCAACGTCCTTCGCGGATTGCCGGACCCTCGAATCGCCTGTCACCAGGACGGACGGAACCATGGTCGGTTCGGAGATGGCGGGAGGACCCGGGGTGAGACCTCCGACTGGCCGGAACCTCGAGGGTGCGGAGGGCGTCTGCGTCCCGTTTCAAAAGAAATCTCGGCTGGAGGCAATCTCTGGGGCGCCATGATGCGTAGACCCATGTGATGGGACAGTTGGGCATGGCAGCGACTGGGCTCACCGACGAGGCACTCCTTGCCGGGGTGGCGCATGGCGACGAGGAAGCCTTGGTCGCCTTCGTGCGTCGCTATCAGAAGAGGGTCTTTGGACTCGCCCTCTCGCTGATCGGTGACGCGAGCGCGGCCGAGGAGGTGGCACAAGAGGCACTCATCCGGGTGTGGCGCCATGCCCCGGTGTTCGACGCCCGCCGTGGCTCGGTCACGACCTGGGTCCTCACCATCACCCGCAACCTGTCAATCGACGCTCTCCGCCTGCGTCGGGCGGTCCCCACTGATCCCGACGACTTCCTCGCCCAGGGCTTGATCAGCAGTGAGGGGCTGCCCGAGGAGTCGGCCCTTGCCGGCGACTCGGTTCCCGCATTGCGCACCGCTCTGGCGGCCCTACCGATCGAGCAGCGACGAGCTCTCGTGCTGGCCGCGGTGTACGGAAGAACGGCTGCCGAGATCAGTGAGTCGGAGTCAATTCCCCTCGGCACGGCGAAGACGCGGATCCGTGCCGGTATGTCCAAGCTGCGGGCCACCATGACAAGCCAGGCGATCCGGGAAGAGGAGCAGCAATGAGCGCCGACCATCTCCGGGGTGGCCGCGGAGCCTGCGACGAGGTCGAGGAATCACTGGCAGAAATGGCCCTCGGCATACTGCCAGGCGACCAGCGTGCCCTGGTCCTCAATCACCTGGACGGGTGCGACCGGTGCCAGGCGGAAGTCGAGAGGTTGACGCTGTCTGCCGACACACTGCTCCAACTTGCTCCCGAAGTGGAACCACCTGTCGGGTTCGAGGTCGGGCTGTTCGAGCGCATGGGAGTGACGGAGCCCGACCTCGAGACACACGTGGCCCGGCGGCGCTTGGGTGGGTCGCTGGCTCGATTGTCAGGCAAGGGCCGGGTGGTGATCGCCACAGCCGCGGCGACACTGGCGGTGGCGCTGGGATTCGGAGGGGGGTGGCTGGCGAATCCGGGAGCCTCGATGGCCACACAGCCCTACGAGCATGACGTTCAGAGTGAGACAGCGACGCTCTCGTCGGACGCCCATGCTGTTGGCACGGTTTCCGCCTTTGCCGGAACCCCTTCGTGGATGTTGATGACGGTCCACGGCACTGACACCAGTGGGTGGGTGACCTGCGAGGTCACCGTGGCGAACGGCAAGCAGGTCACCGTCGGGACCTTCCGGCTCGACAACGGCTACGGCGCCTGGTCTGCCAGGCTGCCCGTCTCGGTTTCGGATATCCGCTCGGCCCGAGTGGTCACGCCCAGCGGCACGGTGCTGGGGTCGGCGACCTTCACTGCGTAGAGCTCAGGCAGCGGCCGCCCGTCAGACGGCGAGCAACTCGGCGATGTTGTCGTGGAAGAGGCCGGGGGCGTCCTCTGGTGCGCTGTCCCGGGCGTAGTCCTGAATCGGCGTGGCGGTGCCCTCGGAATGCGGGTAGTCGCTGCAGAACATGAAGAGGTCGCCCGAGTTGGCCGTGAGCTTCTCCGGCCGCTCGTAGGAGAAGGACGAGACGCGGATCTGCCGTCGGAAGTACTCGCTCGGCCGCATGGTGAGCTCGGCCGGCGCCCGGCCGTTCAGGGCGGAGGTGAATTCCCATCCGCCGTCGAGCATGCGCAGGTACAGGGGCACCCAGATCGAGGACAGCTCCACGATGCCGATCCGCAGCTCAGGGTGACGCTCCAGGACGCCATTCACGATGAGGTCGGTCACTGCCACTGCCGGAGGCACCCAGAGGAAGATCGACTCGAGCGCGGGGATGGACGTCTCTTCGGGGTCTGGGTAGAAGGCCTCGTCGAGGATGCGGGGCTGGTCGGCCACGTGGAAGACCGGCGTCACCCCGTGGTCCACGAAGGCGGCCCACATCCGGTCGTGGTCCGGGTGGGACAGCGGGCGACCGTCCACTGCCGCCGGCGCGATCATCCCGAGACGAACGCCCATCCCCGACAACGTGGCGAGCTCCGACTCGAGCCATTCGGGATCCCGGAGGGTGAGGTGGGCGACGGGGTGAAGGTGCCCGCCTCCGTCGGCCACGACTGTGCCGCACCACCGGTTCCATGCCGACATGTTGGCGGTGAGGGCGGGGATTGACGTCGACATGCGTCGCTCCCACAGCAAGCCGAAGTTGGGGAAGAGGACGGCGCCGTCGAGGCCCATCTCCTCGATCTGGCGCAGACGGGCAGCCGGCTCCCAGTACTCGCGCGGCAGCTCCTCGTCATAGGCGTACTCGGGCGGCTCGTGCTCGCGGCACCGCTGGGTCATCCGGCCGAGCTCGGCCGTCGCCCCCGGGTGCTGCACGTGGGCGAGCGACAACCGCTTGTCCCGCCAGGTCAGCCACGAGTAGCCGAGGTCGTCGTCGACGATGGCCAGGGCCTCGCTGCGCAGTGCGGGATCGATGTGGTCGGCCCACAGTGAGCGGGATTCGAAGAGATGCTGATCTGAGTCGATCACTGCGACCATCGCCGGTCATTGTACCCACGCCCAACCGCGGCTTCCCGGGAGAAATTCGCCTGGCGTTCGACCCGGCCTCGGGGTCCACGGTTGGAGTGGGTGCTGGCGACCCCACTACGGTCTCTGCGAGTGGCCGCCATGGACGACGAGATCCGCGCCGTCAACCTCGCATGGTGGCAAGAGGCAACCCTCTTCCACGAGGACAGTGATTTCTACGACTTGGCCGGGTTCCGCAAGGGCCGGGACCCCATGCGGCCCTTCGAAGTCGAGGAGCTCGGTGACGTGGTCGGTCGCGACCTGTTGCACCTGCAGTGCCATGTCGGGACCGATTCGCTGGCGTGGGCCCGCCGTGGGGCACGGGTGGTGGGGCTCGATTTCTCCTCGAATGCCGTCGAGACAGCCACCCGGCTGGCCCGCGATTGCGGCCTCGACGCTGAGTTCGTCCGTGCCGACGTCTACGACGCCCCCGATGCGCTGGGCAGCGCCGATTCGACATCGTCTACACCGGGATCGGGGCCCTTAACTGGCTCCCCGACCTCGCCAGCTGGGCGCGGGTGATCGACGATGTACTCCGCCCCGGAGGAGTGCTCTTCGTCGCCGAGATCCACCCGCTTCCGTTCGGGTTGGACGACGACGGTCGGAGCGTCGTCCGAGACATGGTGAGCGGAAGATACGAGGCGCTCGAGCATCCGAGCGGGACCTATGCGGTGCCCGACGCCCATCTCGACACCACCGTGACCTTCGAGCGGAACTACGCCATCAGCGAAGTGTTCACTGCGGTGCGCGACGCTGGACTCGACGTCGAGCTCCTTCACGAGCACTCCTACACCAACGCACCGTGGCCCTGGGCCGTGCGGGGCGACGACGGCTTCTTCCGGCTTCCGCCCGGCTGGCCCAATTACCCGCTGGCCTACACCCTCAGGGCCCGGCAAGGCGCGTGACTAGGACGCGTCGGAGGGCGGGGAGAGAGAGCGTCCGATGATCCGCGGCACGTCTGCAACCGCGGCTCGTCGGGAGGCGCCGTCTCCACCCAGCTCCGCCGGATCTGCCGGCGATTCCCCGAGGCCACCGAGAAGCCTTTCGGCGGCCACACCGCGCCGGCCTTCCGGGTGCGGGACAAGCTCTTCCTCATGGTGAGCGAGGACCGTCGGTCGACTCACCTGCAAGGCGCCCCCCGGCGTCCAGCAGGTGCTGGTGTCGTCGGACCCGGATCGGTTCTTCGTGCCGCCGTACGTGGGTGCGAAGGGTTGGGTGGGCATGCGCCTCGGGCCTGGCACCGATTGGGTGGAGGTGGCCGAGCTGGCCGAGGACAGCTATCGGCTGATCGCGCCCAAGCCCCTCGTCGCGCAGCTCGACGCAGGCGAGGTACAGACCTGAGCCTGGCGACAGTATGGTGCTCTCATGGCCGACCAGGCGCTGTTCTCCGATCTCGCCATGGAGTTCATGCCCGCGCTCTACACCGCGGCTCTGCGCATGACCCGCAACACGGCCGACGCCGAGGACCTGGTCCAGGAGACCTACCTCAAGGCGTACCGGGCCTTCGGCAGCTTCGAGCTGGGCACCAACCTCAAGGCCTGGCTCTACCGGATCCTGACCAACACCTACATCAACACCTACCGGGCGAAGAAGCGCCGCCCCGAGATCGCCGACGTCGAGGACGTCGAGGACCTCTACCTCTACCGGCACCTGGCCGGCGACCCCTCGGGCGGTGCGGGCCGCAGTGCCGAGGACGAGGCCCTCGACCGCTTCACCGACACCGACGTGAAGGAGGCCATCGAGTCGCTGCCCGAGACCTTCCGGATGGCCGTGCTGCTGGCCGACGTCGAAGGTTTCTCGTACAAGGAGATCGCCGAGATCACCGACGTCCCCATCGGGACGGTGATGAGCCGGATCCATCGAGGAAGAAAAGCCCTGCAGAAGGCGTTGGTTGAGCGGGGAAGGACACGCGGCCTCGTCGGGGTCGCCGACGAGGGCAGGTAGGGGAGCAGCAGTGGGAGACCGAGACCATCGGGAGAGCGGGGCGGCGCCGGCCGGCCGGAGCCGCCCGCCGGTTTCGTCGACTGCGACGAGACCATCGAGCGGCTGTACGCCTATCTCGACGGTGAGCTCACCGAGCAGCGGCGCGTCGAGATCGTCCGTCATCTCGACCTCTGCGGTCCGTGTGTGCGGGTCTACGGGTTCGAGTCCGAGCTGCGCAGGGTCATCGCCAACCGGTGCAAGGACCACGTGCCCGAGTCGCTGATCGAACGGGTGGCGGCGGCGCTGGCCGAGGAGAACGCCCAGCCAGAAGAGCTGACTGGTCGAGCGCGCAGGTCCGGTGGGCAATCCCGCAGTCGGGCGCTGACCGCCGAGCCGCGGGCGGCGGTCCCTACACTGGGCAGCGTGAGCGATCGGCGAGGGGCCGCAGCTGCAGCATCAGGCATGACGTCCCCGAACGGCGCATCCGAGCCCGTCACAGCCCCGAAGGCGTCGACCGCGTCGGACGGTCCCTCCGCCGACAGAGGGCGCCAACGGCACGGAGAGCACCGGGACCGCCCCTGCAGGATCGGGGGCGGTGGCCTGGGAGACGGCCGAGCGGGTGGCCCGGTGGGTCGGCAACCGTAGCCATCCGAGCGAGCCCGACGACCCGGCGCAGCTCGAGGCGGACTTCGAGGAGCTCACCGCCCAGGCCGAGGAGCTGGTGGCCGCGGCCACCGGGCTGCGTTCGGCTTCGGGCCCGGCCCGCGCCCGGGTCACCGACCGAGCCGGTTGGGTGCACGCCAACATCGCCTCGTTCCAACGGTTGGTCGGACCGCATCTCGACCGGCTCGACCCGAGCCGCGTGGTCCGGGCCCATCCGCTGACCGAGCGCCTGGCCGCGCCGGTGGCGGTCGTCGGGCGGGCGACCACCGGCGCCCAGATGGGTCTCATCCTCGGATGGCTGTCCACGCGGGTGCTCGGCCAGTACGACCTCCTCCTCACCGAGGAGTCGGTCGAGGACCAGGACCTCGTCTACTTCGTCGGCCCGAACATCGTCGCCCTCGAGAAGCAGCACGACTTCGAGCCGCGCGAGTTCCGCCTATGGCTGGCCCTCCACGAGGTCACCCACCGGTGCCAGTTCACCGCCATCCCGTGGATGCGCGACTACTTCGTCTCACTGGTCGAGGAGGGCATCGGCTCGCTCGAGCCGGACCCGGCCCGCTTCGCCGAGGCCCTCAAGCGGATGTCCGAGGAGATCCGGGCCGGGCGCAACCCGCTTCGCGACAACGGGGCCCTCGGACTCGTGGCCACGCCCGAGCAGCTCGAGGGGCTCCATCGCATCCAGGCGCTCATGAGCCTTCTCGAAGGCCACGGCGACGTGACCATGGACCGGGCGGGAGCCGCGGCCATCCCCAGTGCCGCCCGGTTCGCCGAGGTCCTCCGCCAGCGGCGCAGGCAGGCCAAGGGGCCGGCCCGCCTCCTCCAGCAGCTCATCGGGCTCGAGGCCAAGCTGCGCCAGTACGAGGAGGGCGAGCGGTTCATCGCCGCCGTGGAGGACTCCGGCGGTCCCGAGCTCCTCGACCGGGCCTGGCGGGGCCCGGAATGGCTGCCCTCGCTCAAGGAGATCCGCGATCCGTCGGCCTGGATCACTCGGGTGGGAGCCACCCACGCCCTCTCGGGCTGACCGTCGGACGGCACCGGCCGACGACCCGGTGATCGCGTCCCTCGTCGAGCGCTGCACGTTTCCCGCCGCCGGGTCGCCACTCGTCTGCGCCGTGTCCGGCGGTCCCGACTCCCTGGCGCTGCTCGTCCTGGCCGTGGCCGCCGGGTGCTCGGTGACCGCCGTGCACGTCGACCACGGGCTGCGCGCCGGGTCGGAGGCCGAGGGCGAGGTGGTGGCCGACGCCGCCCGCCGCCTGGGCGCCGCCTTCCGCAGCCGAGCGGGTGGTGGTCGAGCCCGGCCCCAACCTCGAGGCCCGGGCCCGGGACGCCCGCCGCCAGGTGCTCGGGCCCGGAGGCGGCCACCGGGCACACGGCCGACGACCAGGCCGAGACCGTCCTCATCAACCTGCTGCGGGGCGCCGGCGTCGACGGGCTGGCGGCCATGCGGGCCGGGCCCGACCCATCCGATCCTCTCCCTGCGGCGGTGCGGAGACGGCCGCGCTCTGCCGAGCACGCTCGGCCTGGAACCGGTGCGCGACCCCACCAACGACGACCCGCGCTTCGTTCGCAACCGGGTCCGCCACGAGCTCCTGCCGTTGTGCTCGGCCATCGCCGGTCGGGACGTCGTGCCCGTCCTCGCCCGCCAGGCCGACGGTCATGGCCGGTGACGCCGAGATGCTCGCCGCCGTCGCCGCGCTGGTCGACGCCGGACCGCTCGGCCGCCGTCGCCGCCGCGCCCGAGACGGTCGGACCGGCGCGCCGTGCGCCGGTGGCTGACCGGTGACGGCGCCTACCCGCCCGACGCCGATGCCGTCGACCGGGTGCTCGAGGTGGCCCGGGGCATGCGACGAGCCACCGAGGTGGCCGGGGGGAGGCGGGTGGCCCGCTCGCGTGGCCGGCTCTCGGTCGAGCCCGACCGAGTGCCGACGACGTCTGGTCGACGCCACTCAATCGCTCCGTCGCTCGGGAGCCTGGCGGCGCAACGCACGTGGCGTCGGCTGGCCAGCACGCACCGCTCCGGTACAGTCGCGAGTCGTGCTCACCGGGGAGGAGCAGGTCGCGGCCGAGGCCGCATGGGGTGCAGCCGACGGGCGAGGTCGGCCCGGTCGTCGTTTCGGAGGAACGTCTCATGCGCCGCATCGCCGAGCTCGGCGCGGAGATCACCGCCGACTACGCCGACCGCCCGCCGCTGCTGGTCGGCGTGCTGAAGGGCGCGTTCATGTTCATGGCCGACCTGGCCCGGGCCATCGCCTTCCCGGTCGAGATCGACTTCATGGCCGTGTCCTCCTACGGGAGCGCCACCCGGACCTCGGGCGTCGTCCGCATCGTGAAGGACCTCGACGTCGACCTGACCGGGCGCCATGTGCTGGTGGTCGAGGACATCGTCGACAGCGGCCTCACCCTCAGCTACCTCCAGCGCTACCTGCGGGCCCGGAACCCGGCCAGCCTCGAGGTCTGCGCCCTGTTGGTGAAGGAGGGCCAGCAGCGCGCCGCCCTCGACCTCCGCTACGTGGGCTTCACCATCCCGCCCGACTTCGTCGTCGGCTACGGCCTCGACGTCGACGAGCGGCTGCGCAACCTCCGGTCGGTCCACGTCGACAGCGGATCGCGCGTGAGGGGGACGCGGTGACCGTCGACCGGAAGCGCATCGAAGCAGGCCGTCCGCGACCTCCTCGTACGCCGTGGGCGAGGACCCCGACCGCGACGGCCTGCTCAGGACGCCGGAGCGGGTGGCCAACATGTACGAGGAGCTCTTCGCCGGCATCGGCGAGAACCCGGCCGACCACCTCGAGGTGACCTTCGCCGCCGAGCACGACGAGATGGTGATGGTGCGCGACATCCCCTTCGCCTCGCTCTGCGAGCACCATCTGGTGCCGTTCATGGGGCGGGCCCATGTGGCCTACATCCCCGGCGACGACGGCCGCATCACCGGGCTGTCCAAGCTGGCGCGGCTGGTCGACGGCTACGCCAAGCGCCTCCAGGTCCAGGAGCGGATGACGACCGAGATCGCCGACGCCATCGAGGAGGCGCTCAAGCCCGAGGGGCGTCCTCGTGGTCGTCGAGGCCGAGCATCTGTGCATGTCGATGCGGGGCGTGAAGAAGCCCGGCACGCTGACCATCACCTCGGCGGTGCGGGGCCTGTTCCGCAACGACCCGGCCACCCGCTCGGAGGCCATGCAGTTCGTCCACGGCCGCTGACCGCGCCGGTGGCATGAGCCGGACGGCCATGGGACTCGCACCGTCCCTCTGATTGGCCGACAGCGAACGCCTCGCTGGACCGACGCCGCAAAAATCGCCTGAATTCCGCCTGTTTACCGGTCGCGCCATCTCGTCGGCTGGTTTACGCTGGGGCGCCATGCCCGCCCCGACCAGCCGAGGACCGACCCTTGGTCATGGGGATCCTCAACGTCACCCCCGACTCGTTCTCGGACGGTGGCCGGTGGTTCGGGACGGACCAGGCGGTCGCCCGGGGCCGCGAGATGATCGCCGAGGGGGCCGACATCGTCGACGTGGGCGGGGAGTCCACCCGGCCCGGGGCGGAGCCGGTCGAGGTCGACGAGGAGCTCCGCCGGGTCGTCCCGGTCATCGAGGCGCTGGCCGGCGACGTCCGCGTCTCGGTCGACACCACCAAGGAGGTGGTGGCCGAGGCCGCCGTCGACGCCGGCGCCTCCCTCATCAACGACGTCTCGGCCTCCCTCTGGCCGGTGGCCGCCCGGCACGGCGTCGGGTGGGTGGCCATGCACCGCCAGGGGACACCGGCCACCATGCAGGTCGACCCCCACTACGACGACGTGGTCGCCGAGGTGGTCGGACTTCCTGGTCGAGCGGGCCGGCGAGCCACCCGGGGCCGGGGTCGACGAGGTCTGGATCGATCCCGGGCATCGGCTTCGGCAAGACGGTCGACCACAACCTCGAGCTGCTGGCCGCCACCCCGACCTTGGTGGCCACGGGCTATCCGGTGCTGGTCGGGACCAGCCGCAAGCGCTTCATCGGCGTCGCTCGACCGCCGGCGACGCCGAGGAGCCCGACCCGGTCGACGAGCGCCTTCCCGGCTCGCTGGCCACGGCCACCTGGGCCATGCAGGGCGGGCGCGCAGATGGTCCGGGTCCACGACGTGGCCCCCACGGTGCAGGCCGCCACCCTGGTGGGGCGGCCCCGGACCGGCCGACGCCGCGGGGACCGACCGTGAAGGGCAAGTGGGCGGCCGGCATCCCGCCTCGCAACTTCACCTGGGTCATCAAGGACCGCCTGGCCATGAGCGAGCGGCCCGGCGGCTTCGCCCCCAACCACCGCAAGGTCCGGCGCCAGGAGGAGATCATCTGGCTGCAGATGCAGGGCTTCACCCGGGTGGTGTCGCTTGCTGCCCTCGTCGCACAACCTGCAGGCCTACGAGGAGCGGGCCCTGGCCAGTGAGCATTTCCCCCTGCCCCCGGTCGGGGACGTGCGGGCCGTCTCTGGCCGAGATCTACCGCGACCTGCACGGCCGCCTGGCCGACGGCGAGCGCCTGCTCGTCCACCAGGACGAGCTCGGCGACCGGGTCACCGGGACCATGGCCGGCTACCTGCTGTGGTCGGAGCGGCTCCCGAACGGCCCCGCAGGCCATCACCGTCATCGAGCACATGACCGGGCATCCCGATGGGCCCGAGCGGACGCGAGCTGGTGGCCTTCGCCGCCGAGCTCGAGCCGGCCACGGTGGGCACCAAGCCCGGCCGGCGGAAGCTCGGCGCCGCTCGGGTTGAGCGGCGACGCGGGTGCCACCGCGGACTCGCAGTCGACGGGTCGGCACCGGGAGCACTCGGCGGTGGACGGTAGCGGGACCGGACCGGCCCGGAGGCGGCGACCGCATCCTGGTCCGGGGGCTGCGGGTGCATGGGCACCCACGGCGTGCTGCCCAGCCGAACGAGAACGGCCCCAACCCTTCGAGATCGACCTCGACCTGCGCCGTCGACCTGGCCGCGGCGGCCGCCTCGGACCAGCTGGCCGACACCGTCGACTACGGGCAAGTCGCCGAGCGGGCCGCCGTCGGTCGTGGCCGGCGGACCCCCCCATCGAGCTGCTCGAGTCGCTGGCCGACGCGGTGGCCGACGGCCGCCTTGGACGTCGACCGCCGGGTCGAGGCGGTCACGGTCACCCTGCGCAAGCTGGAGCCACCGCTGCCGCTCGACGTCGCCGATGTCGGGGTGCGCGTCACCCGGCACCGATGACGCGCGCCGATCCCGACGCCGCCGACCGTCCGCGCCTTCATCGGGCTGGGCTCCAACCTCGGGGACCGCTGGGCCCACCTGCGGCGGGCCGTCGGACCAGCTGCGGGCCGGGAGCCGGACCCCGGTCACCGCGGTGTCCCACGTCTACGAGACCGAGCCGGTGGGCGGGCCGGTCGGGCAGGGCGCCCTACCTCAACGCCGTGGTCGAGCTGGCCGTCCCCCCGGGACCGACCCCTACCGCCTGTTGGAGGAGTGCCGGCGGCTGGAGGCGGCCGCCGGGCGGGTTCGGGCGGCCCGATGGGGCCCGCGCACGCTCGACGCCGACGTGCTGTGGATCGACGGGGTGGACCTCGCCGACCCCGAGCTCACCGTCCCCCACCCCCGCTGGCGGGAGCGGCGGTTCGTCCTCGCCCCGCTGGGCGAGCTCGCCCCCGACCTGGCCGACGAGTCGGCCATCGCCACTCGCTGGTGGGGAGGTCCGGGTCGTGGGTACACTCTGAAGCAGGCTGACGCGTCCTCGGACGGCCAGGCCGCACGGACATTTCTCTGACGCGAACGGCACCCGATGGCGGGCCGGAACGCAGAAAGGGTTGTGGTGACCACATTCCGTGTCATCGGGCCGGGACGAGCCGGCCTCTCCATCGCCGCTGCGCTCGAAGCGGTGGGCTACCGGTGCGAGGGGGTCCTCGGCCGGCACGATCCGCTGCGGCGACGCCGCCCGCGGCGTCGACCTCCTGGTCGTCGCCACCCCGGACGACACCGTGGCCGAGGTGGCCTCGCAGGTCGCGCCGGTGGCCACCACCGCCGTCGTGCACCTGTCCGGGATCGCTCGGGCTCGAGGCCCTGGCCTCGCATCCGCGTCGGGGATCGCTGCACCCGCTGGTGCCGCTGCCCGTCGCCGGCCGTCGGCGCCGCTCGCCTGCGGTCCGGGGTCACCTTCGCCGTCGCCGGTGACCCGATCGCCGCGACAGCTGGCCGAGGACCTCGGCGGCCGAGCCGTCGAGGTCGACGACGCCCGGCGGGTCACGCTACCACGCGGCCGCCGCCATCGCCGCCAACCACCTCGTCGCCCTGCTCGGCCAGGTCGAGCGGGTGGCGGCCGCCGCCGGTCTGCCGCTCGACGCCTTTGCCGGCCTGGTGCGGGCGGCGACCGACGACGCCCTCGCCCTCGGGCCGCGGGCGGCGCTGACCGGGCCCGCCGCCCGCGGCGACTGGCGGACCATCGAAGGCCATCGCCAGGCGCTCGGCGCCCTGCCGGGACACCGGACCGAGGTCGCCGCCTACGACGCCATGGTCGGTCTGGCCCGGCGTCTGCGACTGGACACCGCCGACGGTGATGCCGATGCCAGTCGGCCGGAGCCCGACGTCCGGACGCCTTGGCGACGGCCGAGCCGGTCACGGACGAGGCGGCGACGGAGCAGGTGGCCTGAGCCATGGCCACCGTGGCCGACGCCGCCGCTCCCGGTTGCCGTCGCCGGTCGCCGACCCCTGTCGCAGACGGTGCCGCCACCGGGTTGGCCTCTCGGCCGCCGTCCTCGCGCACCGTTGCCGACTACCGGCGAGTGCCGTGGCCGCGGCCCGGGCCGAGGGGCACACGATCGGCGTCGTCCCCACCATGGGCGCGCTCCACGCCGGCCACCGCTCGCTCATCGAGCGGGCGGCCCGCGAGTGCGATGTCGTCGTCGTCACCGTCTTCGTCAACCCGACCCAGTTCGGCGACGCCGCCGACCTCGCCAACTACCCGCGCACCTTCGACGCCGACCTCGACGGTGGCGTCGGCCGCCGGGGCCTCGTTCGTCTTCGCTCCCGTCGGTCGAGGAGATGTACCCGGACGGGCTGCGGTCGGACCCGATCCCGCCCGGTGTCGCCGGGCTGAGCCGGCATCCTCGAGGGCGAGTCGCGTCCCGGGCACTTCGACGGGGTGGCCACCGTGGTGCCCCGGCTGCTGGCGCCCGCCGGCCCCTGCCGGGCCTACTTCGGCGAGAAGGACTTCCAGCAGCTGGCCCTGGTGCGCCGCCTCGTCGCCGATCTCGATCTGCCGGTCGAGGTGGTGGGTTGCGCCACGGTCCGGGACCCCGACGGACTGGCCCTCTCCAGCCGAAACGTGCGCCTGTCGCCGGAGGAGCGCCGGGCGGCGCTGGCGTCTGCCGCGGGCCCTGCGGGCCGGGCGCCGAGGCGGTCGACCGGGCCGGCGCCGTCGATGGCGCCGAGGTGACAGCGGCCATGGAGGCGGTGGTCCGACGCCGAGCCGCTGGTCGATCTCGACTACGCCGCCGTCGTGCAGGCCGACACCTTCGAGCCGGTCGGCCAGGTGGGACGGCCGGGTGCCGCTGCGGCTGCTGATCGCCGCCAGCGTCGGACCGGTCCGGCTGATCGACAACCTGGACCCTCGGCGCCCGCTGCCCTCGGCCCCGGCTGCCGGCTCCGAACCCGTCCGGTGACGAGCGAGGTCCCGCGGCCGCCTCGACGTCCTTGTCCTGGGCAGCGGGGTGGCCGGGCTCTCGGCCGCCGTCCGCCTGACGACGAGCTACTCGGGCAGACGTCGGGAGTGCCAGTCCTGCGGGTCGGCGTTCTGACCAAGGCCGAGCTCTCGCAGTCGGCCACCCGCTGGGCGCAGGGTGGGGTCGCCGCCGTGCTCGGCGGTGACGAGGACTCGACCGACCTCCACCTGGCCGACACGCTGGCCGCCGGCGCCGGCCTGTGCGACCCGACCGCCGTCCGCGTGCTGGTGGACGAGGGACCGCATCCGGGTCCAGGAGCTCATCGCGCTCGGTGCGCGTCTTCGACCGCCAACCGGGCGGGGCACTGGCGCTGGCCCGAGAAGGCGGCCACTCGACGGCCCGGGTCGTCCACGCCGGCGGCGCGGCCACGGGAGCGGAGGTCGAGCGGGCCCTGGTCGACGCCACCCGGTCATCGGCCGCCGCCGTGCTCGAGGAGTGGTTCGCCCTCGACCTGATCGTCGAAGGTGGCCGGTGCCGTGGGGTGCGGGCCTTGACGGCGGACGGTCGTGTCACCGAGGTGCGGGCCGAGCACACGGTGCTGGCCACCGGTGGGGCCGGTCAGCTCTTCGCCGTCACCACCAACCCGACCGGGGCGACGGCCGACGGGCTGGCCATGGCCCTGCGGGCCGGGGTGCCCGTCGCCGACATCGAGTTCATGCAGTTCCATCCGACCGCGCTGCACCATCCGGCCATGCCCCGACCGCTGCTGTCGGAGGCGCTCCGGGGCCACGGCGCCCTGCTGCGGGACCGCCGCGGCAACCGGTTCGTCGACGAGCTTGCACCGCGAGACGTGGTCAGCCGGGCCATGGCCGAGCGCATGCAGCGAGGAAGGATCCGAGAACCTCTGGCTTGACGCCACCGGTCTGGACGCCTTCGATGAGCGGTTCCCGACCATCGCCCGCTCGCTCGCCGCCGCCGGTCTCGACCCGGCCGTGGACTGGCTGCCCATCGCCCCGGCCGCGCACTACCTGTCCGGCGGTGTGGTCACCGACCTCCACGGGGCGACCGTCCTTCCCGGGCTGTGGGCCGCCGGCGAGGTGGCCTGCACCGGGCGTGCACGGCGCCAACCGGCTCGCCTCGAACTCCCTGCTCGAGGGGATGGTCTTCGGGGCCCGGCTGGCCGACGCCATCCTCGCCGGGCAGGACGGCCCGACGACCACCGGCGTCATGGGCGACCTGCCACCCGAAGCGTCGACGGTGCCTGCGTCCCCGATCCCGCGTCTCCGCGGATGCCGGTGGCGAGCTTCTGGGCGGTGCGGTCGGCCGGCGGTGACGTCCGACGGTGATGCCCCAAAGACGCGCGACCGGCTGCAGCGGGCCATGACCGAGGGCGCCGGCGTCGTGCGCACGGCCGCCTCGCTGGCCGCGGCGGGCGAGACCGTGGACGAGGTGGCCCGATCGCTCGGGTCGGAAGCGGGCGACCCCGTCCGCGGCGAGCTGGCCAACCTGGTCACCGCGGCGCGCAGCCTCCTGTCCGCCGCCACCGAGCGGGAGGAGACGCGCGGCGCCCACGCCCGGCTCGACCATCCCGAGCTATCGGAGCGGTGGCGCCGTCGCATCGTGCACCTCGGCCCGGGACGAACCATCCGTCACTGCGGCGGTCGCGGCGAGGTCGAGGTCGGCAAACGCCGACCGGCCGAAGGCGTGACCGTGGGGCCTCCGCCGGCGCGCATCCCACAGTCCCTTGCCGGCACGGAACCCCCGCGGGTGGCGGTGACCGAGGCGGTCGCCCGAGCCCTGGCCGAGGACCTCCTCCCGCTCGGTGACCTCACGGCCGGCCTGCTGCCAGCCGACGCGACGGCGTGCGCCGCCATCGTGAGCCGGGCGACGGGTGTGCTGGCCGGCACCGCCTGCGCCACCGAGGCCTTCGCCCAGGTCGACCCTTCGCTCGTCGTGTCCTGGCGTCAAGCTGACGGCGCCTGGCTCGACCCGGGATCGGTGGTGGCCACGGTCAGCGGGCCGCTGGCCGACGATGCTCACCGCCGAACGGACCGCGCTCAACTTCCTCGGCCATCTCTCCGGCGTGGCCACCCTTACCCGTCGCTACGTCGATGCGGTGGCTGCCGCCAGTCCAACCGACCCGCGTGCTCGACACCCGCAAGACCACACCGGGGCTCCGCGCTCTCGAGAAGGCGGCCGTGCGGGCCGGGGGTGGCCACAACCACCGCTCCGGCCTCGCCGACGCCGTCCTCGTGAAGGACAACCACTTGGCCGGCGGATTGACCATCGGCGAGGCGGTGGCCCGCGGCCCGCCGCCGGTGGCCCGGCCGGATGGTCGAGGTGGAGTGCGACCGGGCCGAACAGGTCGACGAGGCGGTCGCTGCCGGCGCCACCGTCGTGATGCTGGACAACATGTCGGTGGCCGAGGTGGCGGACTGTGCGGCACGGGTGCACGCCGCCGGCTCCGGGCATCCTCGTCGAGGTGTCCGGCGGCATCGACCTCATCACCGCTCCGGAGATGGCCAAGGCCGGCGCCGATCTCATCTCGGTCGGTGCTCTCACCCACTCGGCACCGGTGCTCGACCTGGGCCTCGACATCGAGCCGCCGCGCCGCGGCCGCCGTGCCGTTGCGGGCACCGTGGGCGGGACACCTCAGACCGCCTCGGAGGTGGGTGAGTGCTGCTCGCCATCGACGTCGGCAACACCGAGACGGTGGTGGGGCTCTTCGCCGACGCACCCGGCGGGCCCGGGCGGGACGGGGCCTCGGGACGGCAACGAGCCCACCGGCCTCGCCCACCATTGGCGCCTGTCCACCGTGGCCGACCGCACGGCGGACGAGCACGCCCTGTTGCTCACCCAACTGCTGGACCTCGACGGCCTCGACGTCGGAGCGGCGGTGTCCGGCATCGCCGTCACTTCGTCGGTGCCGCTTGTCACCGGCCAACCTCCGCCAGATGGTGTCTCGGTGGTTCGCCGTCCCCGCCGTCGTGCTCGAGCCCGGGGTGCGCAGCGGCATGCCCATCCTCTACGACAATCCGAAGGAGGTCGGTGCCGACCGGATCGCCAACGCCGTCGGCGCCTACGACCTGTTCGGCGGCCCCTGCATCGTCGTCGACCTCGGCACGGCCACAACCTTCGACGCCATCTCCGGCGCCGGCGAGTACCTCGGTGGGGCCATCACTCCGGGGGTGGCCATCAGCCTCGATTCCCTCTTTGCCCATGCCGCCGCCCTGCGCCGGGTCGAGCTGGTCGAGCCTCGGAACGTGATCGGCAAGTCGACCGTCGAGTCGATCCAGTCCGGTGCCCTCTACGGCTTCGCCGGCCAGGTCGACGGACTCTGCCGGCGCTTCGTCGGCCGAGCTCGGCGAATCCACGGTGGTGGCCACCGGTGGGCTCTCCGAGCTCATCTCCCCCTACTCGGAGGAGATCGAGTACGTCGAGCCATGGCTCACCCTGCACGGGCTGCGCATCATCTTCGAGCGCAACCAGTCCGGCTCGGGCCGCCGGCCACGCTGATGATCCCACGACGCCACAGCCGGCGAGACCCGGGCCGGTACACGCGACTGTGCTGACGGTACCATTGGGTCTGACTGTGCCGACGGGCCGTCCGTGCCGACGGTCGTTCGTGCGTCAGTCCGTCCCGATCGTCCCGGATCCGTTCCGGGCCGCCGCTGAGGCAAGGACGGCACCGAGGGAGCCGGCCATGGCCGACTTGGCCTGTGCCGGCGAGAACCCCTGGTCGTGCAGGAGCAGGTCGTAGCTCTCGAAGGAGGCGAGGATGTCGAGGCGCGGCCACGATGCCCCGGGCGCGGGCCGGTTGCAGGCGGTCGAGCTCGGCTGCGAACAGTTGGCGCACCTGCTCGCGGAAGAAGGAGCGGTTCTGAGCCAGCAGGCCGGCGAGCACGGGCTGGAAGGGGGCGCGGAGGCGAGTGACCTTGGCTGCCTGGCCGAGCTCGTCGAACAGACGGAAGCGTTGGTCGACGAGGGCATTTGACCCGGATGGTCCGCTCGTCCTCGGGACCGGCCGCGATGATCGAGTAACGGAAGGGCCCGCGTCTGTTGGCGGGCAACCGCCGCACTGGCCAGGTCGTCGACGTCCTCGAAGTAGCGGAACAGCGATCGCGGGGAGAGGCCGGCGCGCTCGGCGATCTCGTCGGTGTTCGGGCGGAGGTTCCCCTCCTGGTAGAGGTCGAGGAGGGCGTCGACCACTGCCTCCCGGTTGCGCAGCCGGCGCCGCCTCCGGCCGTCGGTCTCGTCACCGCGTCGATGATCGGCGCGTGGTCGGAAGCCACTGGCATTGTCGGCCAAGCCGGCCAACGGAGTGGTCGAAGTGTCTGCTTCATGGCGCCTCGCTCACCGTGGCACGTGCTCCCGCCCCCGCGGGCGGAACGGCCGGCGTCGTGCGGGTGCGATGGGCACGGACGTTGACACCGGAGCCGACACGAGCGTACCGTGCCCCCTGCGGCAAGCCGCCCGGCCGGTCGCCGTCTCGGGAGTGGCCATGTCGGACCCCATCGTGCTCGATTCACTGCAGCGGCGTATCCGCGCCATGCACTCGCTCTACTTCGACGCGCTGTCCACCATGGACATCGACCAAGTCAACCACTTCGAGCGTGAAGGCGTGCTGCCCATCGCCTTCAGCCTCTTCCACATCGTCAACATGATCGACGTCTCGTTCATGCTCATGACCGGGACGCCACCGATCTGGAACGACGACTGGGAACGTCGGATCCATCCCGCCATCTCCGACCACGGCAAGCACCGCACGGTGGACGAGATGGTCGGGCAACGGATCGGTGACTACGACGAGTTCCAGGCCTACCTGCGGGCCGTGTTCAGCCGCACCGAGGAGTGGCTGGACCATCTCGACCCGGCCGAATTCGACCGGGTTGTCGTGGCCCGCCCTTTCCCCCGGAGATCGCCAGCACCTACAGCGCCCGGGTGGCCGGACCCGAAGGGCATCACCCTCCTCGACGCCACCGAGTGCTGGATCTACCAGCACGGCCTCCGCCACATGGGAGAGATCGAGCTGGCCCGCGGCCTCGTGGGTCTCGGGGGCATGACCTCCTGAGCGCTTCGGGTCCCGGGTCCTTCCTGCATGCTCCGGGCTGCATGCTCCCCGCCGGCTGCATGCTCCGCCGCCGATCCTTCACGGACTCTTAACATCGGCATCATGGGTGCCACATCACCGGCGGCGATAACAGGGAGAGCCGGAAACGCCGGCGGTTCGAGGAGGTCCCCATGTTGAGAGTCGTCCCTGCAGCCAAGCGGTTGGCCGTGGGAATGGCCGCCGCCACCGTGCTGTCCCTTGGTGTCGGGGGTCTTGCCGGAGCGGCAACACCGGCGCCATCCGCCCACGACGCCTGCACTGGCCAAGTTCAACTGCGCCGCACGCCGCCCGGGCCCTGGCCCGGATCCAGAAGGCCGAGTCCCGGATCACGGCCGGCCTGCCCAAGCTCACCGCCGCCGAGAACAAGGCCAAGGCGGCTGGGCACACCAAGCTGGCCGACCGCATCCAGCGTCGGATCACCAGGTTGGAGAGCGGGAAGGCCAAGGCCCGGCTCACCAGGCTGAGCCAGGCCATCGAGGACAAAGTGCGGTGTCTCGGCACCGGCCGGCTCGTCGTCCACCGGAACGGCGTCCACATCAGACCACGGCGACGGCCTGACCCGAATCGGCAATCGGTCCCTCAGGCTCCATTCCGGGCCATTCCCTGTCGGTCGTTTGTCGGCCGCGGGGCATGGCCCTGACCAATGTCCGGTGAGCTCGGGTCGGGGCACGCCGGCTCTGCTCTGCGTTGGTTCCACCACGCTGCGCGCTCATTTACGCTGCGACGTCATTGTTCACCCGCTTGCCGCTAAAATTTCGCGGAGCAGGGATTATGATGGCTCGCGTTGCTTTCACTTTTCGCGAGCGGCCACCGAGGGAAGGGTTGATGCCATGTCGCACACCACCAAGTCCATCTGCCGGGCGGAGGGGGTTCGGGGTGCGCACGGCGCTCACCATGGTCCTTGCATCGGCAGCCTGTGCCGGATCGCTCACTCTCGGGCTCGCCGGAGTCGCCGGTGCAGCCGGCTCGTAGCTCCAGTTCGCTGAAGTCACAGGCTGGCGGCCTCTCGAAGAGCTTCGCCCAGGACCTCAAGCACTTCAATTGCGGCAACGCCCAGCGGCACCTGAGTCGCGGGCAGCGCCTGACCGCCAAGTTCCAAAAGCGCGACGCCACCCTCACCGCCGATCTTGCCGCGTGCAGAAGGCCGGGAAGGCCAAGAGGGTCAAGTTCTTCGAGAAGCGTCTGGCCGCGGCCCAGAAGGAGCAGGGGCAGCTCATGGGCAAGAAATTCGAAGTCCGGAATGGCCAAGGTGGCGAAGCTGGCCCAGGAAAAGTGCCACATCAGTCCACCGCCGACGACCTGACCTGATCCCCGACTGACCACGGGCCGGAGCGGGTCCGCCCCGCTGCCTTGGCTCCTTCGAAGTGTGAGACCGCCAGAGGCAGGTGCCTCCGCCTTCCTTCGCTCCGTCGCCGGTCCGCGCCGTTTGACGTCCCGGGTAGGTCAGGCGTGGGATGTCGAGAGCCGTCGGCAGGTCCTCGACCAGTGACCGGGCCAGGCTGGACAGCCCGTCGGCCAGGCCCATCGAGAGGCCGGCCAGCGCCGTCATGGCGTCGGCGGCGTACTGCCTGGCCACTTCGATCGCCTCGGCGATGGCCCCCGAGCCCGCCACCATCTGCTCGGGCCACCTCCCGCTCGGCCGGCCCCAGGGGCTGGCCGAGCAGCGGCCGGAGCTCGGGCCCGACACCGGGGTCGTCCAAGGCGATGAGGACGGGCAGCGTGTAGACGCCCTCGGCCAGGTCCTGGCCGGCGGGCTTGCCCAGCGCCGCCTGCGTGCCGATCAAGTCGAGGATGTCGTCGCGGACCTGGAAGACCATCCCGAAGCCGCGGCCGAAGGCGGTGACCGCCTCGACCTCCGGGCGCGGGGAGCCCACCGGTCAGCGCTCCGATCCGGCAGGAGGTGGCCATCAGAGAAGCGGTCTTGCCGGCGATGGCCTGGGCATAGTCGTCCCGCGAGCGGGACAGTTGGAACGCCGAGTGGAGCTCGGTGACCTGGCCGTGGCACAGCTCGCCGAGGGTGGCCGCCAGCAGCTGGGCGATCTCGGTGCCGAGACCGGCCGCGATCTCCGCCGACCGGGCCAGGAGGAAGTCGCCGGCGACGATGGCCACCAGGTTGCCGAAGCGCGCGTTGACGCTCTCGACGTTGCGCCGCACGGTGGCCTCGTCGATGACGTCGTCGTGGTAGAGCGAGGCCAGATGGACCAGTTCGACGGCCACGGCCGCCGAGCAGGTCCTCTCGGGTGGCCGATCGACTACCGGACGTGGCCGTGGCCAGGGCCAGGGTGGGCCGCAGCCGCTTCCCCCCGGCAGCCAGCAGGTGGGTCGTCGCCCCGTCCAGGAAATCGTCCCCGGTCAGCACCGATTCGACGAGCAGGGGCTCGAGTCGGTGCAGCTCGTCTTCGAGAGCGGGGAGCCCGAGTAGCGCGACCGGATTCACTTCCTACAGACGATAGGCGACAGTGCCGATGACTCAAAAAAGGGCTCCGAAAGGGGGAGATAGTGCGGGTGCGGGTCACACCGCCCCCTGTAGACTTCGTGCAGTAACCGACCGCATGGAGGCGGTGGAGTGTTCGAGAGATTTACCGACCGAGCTCGTCGAGTGCTGGTGCTGGCCCAGGAAGAGGCCCGCCTGCTCAACCACAGCTTCATCGGCACCGAGCACATCCTCCTCGGCCTCATCCATGAGGGGGAGGGCGTCGCCGCCAAGGCGCTCGAGTCGCTCGGCGTCTCTCTCGAGGCTGTGCGCGAGAAGGTCGAGGAGACCATCGGGCTGGCCGGCACCGCACCCACCGGCTCGCCGCCGTTCACGCCGCGGGCGAAGAAGGTGCTCGAGCTCTCGCTCCGCGAGGCGCTCCAACTCGGTCACAGCTACATCGGCACCGAGCACATGCTGCTCGGCCTCGTCCGCGAGGGCGAGGGCGTGGCCGCGCAGGTCCTGCAGAGCCTGGGCGCGGACCTGCCCCGCGTGCGCCAGCAGGTGATCCAGCTCCTCTCCGGTTACCAGGGCAAGGAGTCGGTCGGCGCCGGGGCGCCGGGATCGCAGTCGTCGGACGCGCCGACCGGGCTCTCCCGTGCTCGACCAGTTCGGGCGCAACCTCACCGCGCTCGCCCGCGACCGCAAGCTCGACCCGGTCATCGGCCGCGAGAAGGAGATCGAGCGGGTGATGCAGGTGCTCTCCCGCCGGACGAAGAACAACCCCGTCCTGATCGGCGAGCCCGGCGTGGGCAAGACGGCCATCGTCGAGGGCCTGGCCCAGCGCATCGTGGCCGACGACGTCCCCGAGACGCTCACCGGCAAGCAGCTCTACACCCTCGACCTCGGCGCCCTGGTCGCCGGGAGCCGCTACCGCGGCGACTTCGAGGAGCGCCTCAAGAAGGTGCTGAAGGAGATCCGCACCCGCGGCGACATCGTGCTCTTCATCGACGAGCTCCACACCCTGGTCGGGGCGGGCGCCGCCGAGGGCGCCATCGACGCCGCCTCCATCCTCAAGCCGATGCTGGCCCGCGGCGAGCTGCAGACCATCGGGGCGACCACCATCGACGAGTACCGCAAGCACCTCGAGAAGGACGCCGCGCTCGAGCGGCGCTTCCAGCCCATCAAGGTCGAGCAGCCCAACGTCTCGCTCACCATCGAGATCCTGAAGGGCCTGCGCGACCGCTACGAGTCGCACCACGCGGTGACCATCACCGACCAGGCCCTCGTGGCCGCGGCCAACCTGGCCGACCGGTACCTGGCCGACCGCTACCTGCCCGACAAGGCCATCGACCTCATCGACGAGGCCGGCAGCCGGCTGCGCATCCGCCGCATGACCACGCCGCCGGCCTACAAGAAGCTCGAGGAGGAGATCACCCGTCTGCGGGCCGACAAGGAAGCGGCCATCGAGAAGCAGGCCTTCGATCAGGCGAAGAAGCTCGCCGAGCAGGAGAAGGACCGCCTCGACTCCAAGGAGGCCATGGAAGCCGAGTGGCGCGCCGAGGGCGTCGACCTCTTCGACGTCGTCGACGAGGAGGTCATCGCCGAGGTGCTGGCCAACTGGACGGGCATCCCCGTCTACCGCCTCACCGAGGAGGAGACGGCCAAGCTCCTGCGCATGGAGGACGAGTTGCACAAGCGGGTCATCGGCCAGGAGCCGGCCATCGCCGCGCTGGCCCGCTCGATCCGCCGCACGCGGGCCGGCCTCAAGGACCCGAAGCGCCCGAGCGGATCGTTCATCTTCCTCGGGCCGACCGGCGTGGGGAAGACCGAGCTGGCCAAGACCCTGGCCGAGTTCCTCTTCGACGACGAGGACGCGCTCATCCAGCTCGACATGTCCGAGTACATGGAGAAGCACACGGTCAGCCGGCTCGTGGGCTCACCCCCGGGTTACGTGGGCTACGAGGAAGGCGGCCAGCTCACCGAGGCCGTGCGGCGCAAGCCGTTCTCCGTGGTCCTCTTCGACGAGGTCGAGAAGGCGCACACCGACGTGTTCAACACGCTGCTCCAGATCCTGGAGGACGGTCGCCTGACCGACGCCCAGGGCCGGTCGGTGGACTTCAAGAACACCGTGCTGATCATGACCTCGAACCTGGGGACGGCCGACCTTCGCAAGTCGACGGTGGGCTTCGCCAAGTCGTCGGAGGCCATCACCTACGAGCGGATGAAGACCAAGGTCAACGAGGCCCTGAAGGCCCACTTCCGGCCCGAGTTCCTCAACCGCATCGACGAGGTCATTGTCTTCCACGAGCTGTCGAAGGAGGAGGTCGTCGAGATCGTCGACCTCATGAGCCAGCGGCTCTCCACCCAGCTCGAGCTGCAGGGCCTGAGCCTCGTGCTCACGCCGCCGGCCAAGCAGCTGCTCGCCGACAAGGGCTACGACCCCCAGCTCGGGGCCCGACCGCTGCGCCGAGCCATCCAGCAGATGGTCGAGGACCCCCTCTCCGAGCGCATCCTCTGGAAGGAGTTCCGGGCCGGCGAGACGATCGTGGTGGACGTCGAGACCATCACCCCGGAGATGGCCGAGGCCTACGACGTGAAGGGCGCGTCCCCGCTGGTGGTCGGTGAGCAGCAGCTCTCCTTCAAGGCCATCGAGGGCCTCGGCGAGCCGCCGCCCATCGAGATGGCGGGCGCCGCCGACTCGTCGGCAGACTGAGCCGGCCGCGGCCCGCGCGCGGGCTGCCTGGTGGGGAACGATCACTCTCACCTGGAGTTCTCACCTGGGGCGATGCGTCGACCGTGCCGATGCCGGCGCCTCTGCTGGCCTGCCTTGATCGGGATGCCGACGGATACCATTCGTCCGTGACCACGCGCCAGAGCCCGGCTCTCGTCTGAAGCCCTGGCCATGGTGGCCCCCGGACGACCGCTGCGAGACGGGCTCGATCGGATCCTCCGGGCCAAGCGAGGGGGGCTGGTCGTCGTCGGGGACGGGCCCGACGTGCTGTCCATCTGCTCCGGCGGGTTCCTGCTCGACTCGGAGTTCAGCCCCCAGCGGCTCTCGGAGCTCGCCAAGATGGACGGCGCCATCATCGTGGCCAAGGACGCTTCCCGGATCGCCCGGGCCAATGTCCACCTGATGCCCGATCCATCGATCCCGACCACCGAGACGGGGACGCGGCACCGGACCGCCGAGCGGGTCGCCCGCTCCATCGACGTGCCCGTGCTGTCGGTCTCGGCGGCCATGTCGGTGATCGCCGTCTACCGCAACGACCACAAGCACACAGTGCAGCCCACCGGCTGGCTGCACGACCGGACCGACCAGGCGCTGGCCACCATGCAGCGGTTCCGCAACCGCTTCGACGTTGCCCTGAACGGCCTCTCCATCCTCGAGATCGAGGACACCGTGTCGGTGGTGGACGTCATCGGCGTCGTGCAGGCCGCCGAGATGGTGCTGCGGATCGCCGAGGAGGTGGAGGGCTATCTCGTCGAGCTCGGTGAGGACGGCCGCCTGGTCGGCCTCCAGTCGGCCGAGCTGGTCGACGGCGTCGCCCCGACCCTGCACCTCGTCGTGCGCGACTACTGCGTCTCGGACCCATCCGATAACTCGGTCGACTCGAAGAACTCGAACCGGCTCGATCTGGTCAACCGGATCGTCGACGAGCTGGCCGAAATGCCCTCCGACGAGCTGCGCGATCCCAAACGGGTGGCCGAGGTTCTGCGCCTGCCCGGCTCGTTCGACGATGCACACTCGGGGGTCGAGCCCCGCGGCTACCGGCTTGCTCTACCGGCTGCCCCGGTTCTCCGATGCCATCATCGAGCGGATCGTCGACCGGTTCCTCAACCTGCAGCAGATCATGCGGGCGTCGCTGTCCGAGCTCGAGCAGGTGGAAGGGGTGGGCGAGGCGCGTGCGCACTCGGTCAAGGACGGCCTCGCCCGCCTCGCCGAGGCCAGCATCTTCGAGCGCTACCAGTAGGGGTTTGTCCCGGCCGGGCGGCTCGGGAGCACGGTGCCGCTCCGCCGCTGCGAGCCGTCCCCCGGTTGTCACCGTGTACCATTGCATGCTCTCTCCGCGCGGCCCCGACGAGCGCTCCCGCCCGCGCTCAGCAGTACCACCAGGAGGAATGGTGTTCGATATCGGTGACAAGGTCGTCTATCCCCACCATGGCGCGGCGGTGGTCGAGCGGCGGGAGACCAAGGAGGCCTTCGGCAAGAAGCAGGAGTACCTGGTCCTTCGCCTGGCCTACGGGGACCTCACCCTCATGGTCCCTGCCGACAACACCGACGGTGTCGGGCTCCGGGAGGTGATCAACGACGAGGAGGTCGAGGAGGTCTTCGCCGTCCTTCGGAAGAAGGAAGCGCGCATGCCGACCAACTGGTCGCGTCGCTACAAGAACCACTCGGAGAAGCTGCGCTCCGGCGACATCTACCAAGTGGCCGAAGTCGTCCGCAACCTGTCGATCCGCGACAAGGACAAGGGCCTGTCGGCCGGCGAGAAGCGCATGCTCAGCCGGGCTCGCCAGATCCTCGTCTCCGAGCTGACCTTCGCCCTGGGCGTCAACGAGGAGCAGGCCGAGGAGCGGCTCAACGAGGCCCTTCCCTGAGCCGACCGGGTCCGGTCTGGGCGATCATCGTGGCCGGCGGCACCGGCCGCCGGTTCGGCGCTCCCAAGCAATTCCTCGATCTGGCCGGGCGACCGGTGCTGTCCTGGTCGGTGGAAGCGGCCCGCACGATCGCCGACGGTGTGGTCGTGGTCGTGCCCGGTGCGGGCCACACCGAGGGAGCCGGGGGGCCGGTCGGGGGCTCCGTCGCGGAGGCGGGCGCCGACTGGGTGGCGGATGTCGGCTCCGGAGTCGACCGGGTGGTGGCCGGCGGCCCCTCACGGGCGGACTCCGTGCGGGCCGGGTTGGCCGCCGTTCCCGGTGACGCCGCCATCGTCGTGGTGCACGACGCAGTGCGGCCGCTGGCCCCTCCGTCGCTGTTCGCCGACGTCGTCGCCGCGGTGCGCCAGGGGGCCGACGGTGCCGTGCCCGCCATTCCGGTGGGAGACACCCTCAAACGGACGGCGGACGGCGTGGTGACCTCGACGGTGGACCGCCATGACCTGGTGGCCGTCCAGACCCCTCAGGCCTTCGCCGCCGACATCCTTCGCCGGGCCCACGCCGACTGCCACAGAGGCGACCGACGACGCCGCGCTGCTCGAACGCATCGGCGCCACCGTGCGCACCGTGAGCGGTGACCCGCGCAACCTCAAGCTCACCCATCCCGGCGACCTCGAGCTGGCCACCGCCCTGTCAGCCGTCCGGGCTGTCAGCCGGTCCGGGAGCCGATGATCGTGGCCGAGCCAGAGGTGCCGGCAGGACCAGGCGGGGACCGGCGGGTTGCGGATCGGCCACGGCTTCGACGTCCACCGCTTCTCCGACGACCCCGACCGGCCCCTGGTCCTGGGCGGGGTGGTGGTGACCGGTGAGGGGGCTCGGGGACTCGTCGGCCACAGCGACGCCGACGCCGTGGCCCACGCCTTGTCCGATGCCGTCCTCGGGGCTGCGGGCCTCGGTGACCTGGGCGGCCACGCGCCGGACACCGATCCCCAGCTCGCAGGGAGCCGACAGCATCGGCATCCTGGCCGGCGTGGTCGAGCGGGCCCGACGCGGCCGGTTGGATCGTCGTCAATGCCGACTGCACGGTGGTCGCCGAGCGGCCCCACCTGGCCGCCTTCACCGGGCGGATGGCCGCCCGCCTGGCCGAGACGGTGGGAGCGCCGGTCAACGTCAAGGCCACCAGGGCGGAGGGTCTCGGCGCCCTCGGTCGGGCCGAGGGCGTCGCCTGCGCCGCCGTGGTCCTGTTGGCGGCGGCCGGTGACCCACGGGCGGCGAGTCGGTGAGCCCCGCCGGCCGGAGGGCCAGGTCGTCCGGGCGCCAGGGCGCCGGAGCGGGCCGAGCGGCGGGAGTGCGCAACGGAAGGCGGCGTTCAGGGACGCCGCCCGAGGCAGGTGGCCGGGAGCGGGCTCAGGGCGGACGCAAGCCGGGCCGCAGACGGGCGGGCCGGGCAGGCCCGGACCGGGCGCGGCCGGTCCGGGTCGCCGAGGGCTCGGCGGAGAGCAGGTCGAGGGTCGCCGGGCCGTGCGTGAGCTGCTGGCCGCCGGGCACCGCCGGGTCCGGTCGGTGCTGGTGGCCGACGGCCAGGACGAGTCGCACCTTGCTCGACGAGATCGAGGCCCTGGCCGCCCGCCGTCGGGCTCGGGTGGACCATGTCTCGGCCCGCCGTCTCGACGCCGTGGCCCGCACCGACGCCCCCCAGGGCGTGGTGGCCCTGGCCGACCCGGTGACCGAGCGGGCGCTCGAGGACCTCTGCCGGCCGTCGGGCCGGGGCCGCGTCCCGTTCCTCCTCGTCCTCGACGGCGTGACCGATCCTCACAACCTGGGCGCCGTCCTGCGCAGCGCCGAGTGCGCCGGGGTCACCGGGGTCGTCCTGCCTAGACACCGCGCCGCCCACCTCACGCCGACGGTCATGAAGGCGGCCGCCGGGGCCGTCGAGTACCTGCCCATCTCGGTCGTCCCCGGCGTCCCGAGCGCTCTCCGGCGGCTCACCGCGCTCGGGGTGTGGACGGTCGGGTTGGTCGGCGAAGCTCGCCGAAGCCTGTATGCGTCGGCGCTGAGGGAGGAGCCGCTGGCCCTCGTGCTCGGTTCGGAGGGTGGCGGGCTCTCCGCGCTCGCCCGCAAGCGGTGCGACGAGCTCGTCGCCATCCCCCACTACGGGGCGCTGCCCGCGCTCAACGTGTCGACGGCTGCCGCCGTCGCCTGCTTCGACGTGGCCCGCCGGCGATCGTCGGCGCACAAGGACGGATCCGACCGGAAGAAGGAGGCCATGACCATGGCGGGGAATTCGCAGACCGCGGTGGACGCGGCGGAGGCGGACGTGATCGTCCTCGGCATGGGCCCTGGCGGCGAGGACGTGGCCGGCCGTCTGGCCGAGGAAGGACTGGATGTCGTCGGTATCGACGGCGGTCTGGTCGGCGGCGAGTGCCCCTACTGGGGATGCATCCCGTCGAAGATGATGATCCGGGCCGCAGACCTCCTGGCCGAGGCGCGGCGCACGCCCGAGCTGGCCGGCCCGACCACGGTGGACCCGGACTGGGACCTGGTGGCCCGCGCATCCGCGACGAGGCCACCGATTCCTGGGACGACACCGTGGCCGTGCAGCGCTTCGAGGGCAAGGGCGGCCGCTTCGTCCGTGGCTGGGGCCGGCTGGAGGGCCGCAACCGTGTGTCAGTCGGCGACCGGTTGCTCCAGGCCCGGCGGGCCGTGGTCATCAACACCGGCGCCAAGCCCTTCATCCCGCCCGTCGACGGCCTCGAGGGCACCCCGTACTGGACGAATCGTCAGGCCGATCGAGGCCGAGGAGGTGCCTCCCCGGCTGGCCGTGCTCGGCGGCGGTGCCATCGGTGCCGAGCTGGCCCAGGTCTTCAGCCGCTTCGGCGCACGGGTCACCGTCCTCGAGGCCGGGCCGCGCCTGATCGGGCCCGAGGAGCCCGAGGCCGGGAGCTTGCTGGCCGAGGTCTTCAGCGATGAAGGCATCGACGTGCGCACCGGCGTCTCCGTCCGGTCGGTGGCGCACGACCGAAGTCGTGTTTCACCATCGGCCTGGGCGACGGCGGCACGGTCGTGGCCGAGCGACTGCTCGTGGCCACCGGCCGCCGACCTGATCTGGCCGCCCTCAACGTGGCCTCGGTCGGGCTCGACGAAGATGCCCGGTCGGTGCCCGTCGACGACCACCTGCGGGTCGGCGGCGTCGCCGGGTCTGTGGGCCGTGGGGGACGTGACCGGCCACGGGCAGTTCACCCACATCTCGATGTACCAGGCCGACATCGTCACCAACGACATCCTGGGCCGCCCGGTCGTAGCCTGCCGACTATCGAGCCCTGCCCCGGGTCACCTTCACCGACCCGGAGATCGGCTCGGTCGGCCTCAGCGAGCGCGACGCCCGGGAGCAGCGGTCTCGACGTGCGCACCGGATCGGCCGACATCCCGTCGTCGGCCCGGGGCTTCATCCACAAGGCGGGGAACCGCGGTTTCGTGAAGCTGGTCGAGGACGCGTCCCGCGGCGTGCTCGTCGGTGCCACCTCGGCCGGGCCCTGCGGTGGGGAGGTGCTCGGCCTCCTGGCCCTGGCCGTGCACGCCGAGGTGCCGACCGACCAGCTCCGGCACATGATCTACGCCTATCCGACGTTCCACCGGGCCATCGAGGCCGCCGTCAAGGACCTCCTCGGGTCCTGAGCCGCCGGGGCGGTCAGCGCAGCCGGGCCGAGGTCAGCAGGAACTCGTCGCCGGCCGACGACCACGCCGACTCGACGACGAACCCACCGTCGGCGAGCTCCGTCCTCCAGCCCGGCGCAGGTGAACTTGGTGCTGATCTCGGTGAGCATCTCCTCGCCGTCGCCGAACTCGAGGTCGAGGCCGAGGTCGGCGATGTGCACCGCCTGGGTAGCCGAGGAGCGGAGCCACATCTCGATGCGGCGTTGCTCCTCGTTCCAGCGGGCGACGTGCTCGAACCGGTCGGGCCGGAAGTCGGCGCCGAGCTCGCGGTTGAGCACGTGGAGCACGTTGCGGTTGAACTCGGCGGTCACCCCTTCGGAGTCGTCGTAGGCGCGCACCAGCCGGGCGCGGTCCTTGACCAGGTCGGTGCCGAGCAGGAAGCGGTCGTCGCGGCTCATGACCGAGACGAGGGTGTCGTAGAAGCGGCGGCGCTGTTCGGGGTCGAGGTTCCCGATGGTGCCGCCGAGGAAGGCGAACAGGCGCCGGCCGCCGGCCGGCAACCGGTCGAGGTGCCGGTGGAAGTCACCCACCACGGCGTGGACGGCGAGGCCCGGGTACTCTCCGGCCAGGGCGGTCGCCGCCTGCCACAGCGTGGACTCGCTCACGTCCAGGGGGACGAACCGCTGCAGGCTGCCGTTGGCCAGCATGGCGTCGAGCAGCACGCGCGACTTCTCGCAGGTGCCGGCGCCCAGCTCCACCAGCACGTCGCTGTCGGCCGAGGTCACGATGTCCTTGGCGTGGGCATCGAGGATCGAGCGCTCGCACCGGGTCGGGTAGTACTCGGGCAGCCGGGTGATGGCGTCGAAGAGCCGGCTGCCACGGTCGTCGTAGAAGTAGACGGGCGGGAGCGACTTGGGCGTCGCCGTGAGGCCTGACCGGACGTCGGACTCCAGCGCCCGGCGCAGGTCGTCGGACGACAGATGGATGTCGATGGTGGGCTCGATGACGGCGTTCACGCGTGCAGTCTCCGGTTTCCTTCGTCGCCGTCGATGACGCGGATTGGATTACCTGGAGCCTGAGCTACGCCGACCTGGCCAGGCGCAGGCCGGCGAATGGCCACCGGGCCGAGGGCGGGAAGAAGTTCCGGTATGTGGTCCGAACATGGCCCGGTGGGGTTACACACGACCCGCCGCGGAGCACGTACTGGTTGACCATGAACTTGCCGTTGTACTCGCCGACGGCACCGGCTGCCGGGTTGAAGCCCGGATACGGGGCATACGCCGAGGACGTCCACTGCCAGACGTCCCCGAGGAGCCCGGCCAGGCCCGTCACGCCGAGCCGGCAGTGGGTGGAGGACGTCCTGGTCGAGCAAGTTGGGGGACGCCTCGTGCCGAGCCGGCCGTCGGTGGCGCCCTCCGCAGCCACCTCCCATTCGGCCTCGGTGGGCAGCCGGCAGCCGGCCCACCGGGCGAAGGCGTCGGCCTCGTAGTAGCTCACGTGGCAGACCGGCCGGGCCGGATCGATGGGCGCCGGGCCGGCGAGGGTGAACTCCTGCCACTCGCCGTCGGCCTGCCACCAGTAGAGGGGGCCCTTCCATCCGTCCGACTGCACCGTGGCCCAGCCGTCGGACAGCCACAGGTCAGGCCGGTCGTACCCGTGGTCGGCGATGAAGTCGAGCCATTCGCCGCAGGTCACCAGCTGGTCGCGGAGGGCGAAGGGCTCGAGGTACACGGTGTGGCGCGGGAACTCGTTGTCGAAGCCGAATCCCGTCGCCCCGGTGCCCGATCTCCCGGTTCCCGCCCCGATGGGTGGTCCAGGTGAAGGGCCCGCCATGCCGTGCCCACACGCGGCCGCTGCTCCGATTGCCTGCACTCGCCCTCGAGGGCGCGGTACGAGGGATGCGTCGGGTTGCACCAGAGCACGTGCTTGATGTCCATGAGCAACAGCTCCTGGTGCTGCTGCTCGTGGTGGATCCCGAGCTCGACGAGGAAGGCGACCGACTCATCGTGTGGTGCGTCGACCAGCGGGGCCATGGCCTCGTCGACGTAGGCCCGGTACCGGCCGATGTCGGCCGACACCCGGGCGCGAGAGCAGACCCCGTTCGGGGCGCGGATGCCGGGCGCCGACCCCTTCGTAGTACGAGTTGAACAGGAAGCCGTAGGCGGGGTCGAAGGCGCGGTACCCGTCACGGAACGGGAGCAGGAGGAAGGTCTCGAAGAACCAGCTGGTGTGGGCCCGGTGCCACTTGGTCGGGCTCACGTCGGGCATGGACTGGACCGTCTGGTCCTCGGGCGAGAGGGGAGCGGCCAGTCCTTCGGTCATCGACCGGACGGCGTCGAAACGCACGGCCAGGTCCTGGTCGTGGGTAGCACTCAGTAGATCGGCCATCCGTCCCTTCCCGCTCCCGTGGCGCCCGGCCACGGCCCCCGGCCTCCGCTGTTCAGCGGGCGTCGGGTCAAACTTACCCGGAAGAGCCGGCCGAACACCCGCCTCGGGCGTCGGCCATCGGACCTGGGCCGAAGCGGCGAAGCTGATCGGCGATACCACAGGATCCATGTCCAGTTACCGTTCGGTTACATCAGCCGATGGAGTCAACGGATCACCCGTGGTTTCCAGGTCGGTGGAGCCGGCGGTGGGAGTCGAACCCACGACCTGACGATTACAAGTCGTCTGCGCTACCACTGCGCCACACCGGCCAGGACTGGTCGGGACCGTCCGGCTCCGAGTGTAGGGCCCTCGGCGTTGCCCTCGAAGGCAGATCCGGCAGGCCACGGCACGGGCTGCTTGCGCCCTCCACCGGTGGTTGGCAGGCTTGCGCCCGGTGGACGACCCTTCGGAGAGCGGCGAGCGGCCACCGGCGGCCCCCCGGTCTCGGGTCGGCGACTTCCCTGTGGTGCGGGCCGGGCTCGTGCTCGTGCTGTTCGTCGTGGCCACCGTGGTGATCCTCGGCCGGCATCCATTCTTCCAAGGCCGGCGGTGGCGTCGAGTGTGACCACCACGACCACGAGCGTGAAGACGACCACCAAGCCGCGTGAAGCCCCAAGCCGTCCACCACCATCCGTCGACCACCACATCCACGCGCCCACCGGCCAACGTGCCCGTGCTCGTGGCCAACGGCTCCGGGGTCACCGGAGCCGCCGCGGCTTTCACGGCTCGCTTGCAGTGCCGCAGGTTGGTCGACCCTGACACCGACCAACGCCACCATCCTGGTGCCGACCTCGCACGTGTACTACGTGGCCGGCCAGGAGCCGTCCGCCGCCGCGGTGGCGGCTGACCTCAAGCTGCCGCCGTCTTCGGTCGCCCCGTACACGACGGCCGCCCCGATAAGCTCGATCGGCACGGCCGACATCGTCGTGGTCCTCGGGCCTGACATCGCCACCACGTCGTCGGTGGCCACGGCACCGACGACGACCACGTACGACACCGCCGGCAGCCAGGGCTCGACCACCGGCTGAACCTCCGCCCGCTTCACCTCTCTCGCCCGACTCTCTCCCGCCACCCATGGCCGCCGACTCGGGAGGACGACGGTCGCCCGGGCCAGCGCCGGCACAGACCGCCTCGTCGAGAGCCAGCCCGCTGCTGCCGCTCAAAGACGGTGAGAAAGGCCCTCGCCCGGCTGCTCGACCAGCCGGCCTCGACTGCCATCGTGTCCGACTACGACGGCACGCTTTCGCCGATCGTCGACGATCCCGACCGGGCCCGACCCGTTGCCGGGACTGCGCGACGTCCTCTCTGAGCTGGCCCGGTCCTTCGGCGTGGTCGCCGTCGTCTCCGGGCGGCGCCTGTCCTTCCTCGTCGACCAGCTCGGAGAGACCACGCCGTCGGTGCGCATGGCCGGCCTCTACGGGCTCGAACTGCGAGCGGCGGATGGCTCCGTGATCGTCGAGTCCGCCGGCCGAGGCGTGGGTCCCGGTGGTGCACGACGTGGCCGACCGGCTGCGTTCGGAGGCCCCGCCCGGCGTCCTCGTCGAGGACAAGCGCCTCGGCGTGACCGTGCACTGGCGGCGGGCGCCGGAGGCGGCCGCATGGGCCGAGTCGGCCGTGCGCGCAGGAAGCGGCCCGGTCAGGGCTGTGGGCCCAGCCGGGCAAGATGTCGCTCGAGCTGCGGCTGCCCCTCGAGGTGGACAAGGGGACGGCGCTGGTCGACCTGGCCCGAGACTGCTCGGCCGCCTGCTACCTGGGCGACGACACCGGCGACCTCCCCGCCTTCGCCGCCTTGGAGCAGCTCTCAGTCGAGCGCGGCATGCCAACGGTCTCGATCGCCGTGGTCGGCCCCGAGACCCCGCCCGCCGTGGCCGAGGCAGCCGATCTCGTCGTGGCCCGGCCCGACGAGGCGCTCGAACTGCTGCAGTGGTTGGCCGATGAGGCCCGACAATCTCGGTCGACGGGCCACCGCTGACCGAGGCGCCGCCAGACCGTGTGGGTGCTGCCGCTCGGGCGCAGCGACGAGCGCAGTCGTGTCGTCGACCAGCGGTGACCTGCAAGACTGCTCGATCCCGTTGCCGTTACTTCAGGACCGCATATCTGAGGTGCGTGACACCGTCGGATTCGACGACCCGGGTGCACTCGAGTTCGAACCGGTGGCCCTCGAGACCGGCGAACAGGCCGACGCCGGCACCGAGCAGGACGGGGGCGATGCTGACGTGGATCTCATCCAGCAGGCCGGCCCGCAGGAACTGTTGAGCCACATCGGCGCTGCATACCCCGATCGGTCGCTCCTCGGCGACGTCCTGGGCCAGCTCGAGGGCGCGATCGATGCCTTCGGTGACCACGGTGCCGTCCGTTCCGGGGCCGACCCAGCGTTCCGGCGGGCGATGGGTGAGGAGGAAGAAGGGGGCGCCCACGGGATGGTGGCCGCCCCAGCCCCCGGCGATGTCGAAGGTGCGCCGTCCGGTGATTATCGCCCCGCAGTCGAACATCTCGGCGACCACCTCATGGCTGCGCGCCGGCGGCTTGAATCGGTCGTCGGAGCCGATGCGTTCGTCGCCGGCCGTCCACCAGTCGAAGAGTCGGCTCCCACCGTCTCCCAAAGGGTTGGCGGGGCCGTCGTTGGGGCCGGCGACGAAGCCGTCCAGTGACATCGAGAGGTCGACGACGACCTTCCCCATTGCTACCTCCTTCTGTGTACCTCGGAACAAGGGCGGTGTGGCTTCATCGGCGTGGATGTGACTGGGACGGACGTCGCCACCAGGACTCATCGCCCGGCCCCGGTGCCGGCGACCAGACGGTGCGGAGAACAACGGACGGGGTGCGGAGAACGGGTGTCGGCGCTCGAGCGTGTGTGGTGGTCGCCGACTCCGAAGAGCGTCAGTTAGCGGCGCGTAGTTGATCGGCCAGCCAGTCGGCCGGTCGCCGGGCCGTGATCAGTTGACGCAGGGCAGCGGCCCGCCGGGCCCGTTCCTCGGGCTCCATGGCCAGGGCGCGGGCCAAGACGGCGGCCGTCCCCGAGACGTCGAAGGGATTGACCTCGAGGGCGGCCTCACCCAGCTCCTCGAAGGCGCCCGCTTCGCGGGAGAGGGCGAGGACGCCGTCCCGCTGGTTGACCAGCGGACCTTCCTTGGCCACCAGGTTGAGACCGTCCCGGACCGGGTTGACCATGAGCACGTCGGCACGGGTGAGCGCAGCCAGTGACCGCGGGTAGTCGTCCTCCACCTCGAGGACGATGGGGGTCCAGTCCGCGGTGCCCCAGCGCTCGTTGATGCGGGCGACCGTCGACTCGACCTCGTTGCGATACCCGACGTACTCGGCCAGGTCTTGGCGGGTGAGGTAGGCCATGGCCACGAACGACACGCGTCCCCGGAGACGCCGATCGGACTCGAGCAGCTCGTCGAAGGCCCAGAAGCCGCGCAGCAGGTTCTTCGAGAGCTCCATGCGGTCGACCCTGACGACGACCTGGCGATCGTCCCCACCGACGAGCTCGTCCAGATGCTGGCGCGCCGTGACCACCGGGGCTTCGGCGGCTGCACTCTGCAAGCGCTCGGCGTCCGGGGCGAGCGACGAGACGAAGGTCGCCGGGCTGTTGCCAGCTCGGCCGCCGGCGGGAGCGAAGGGACCAAGCTCGCTCTGTGCGGCGCGGTAGCCGGCAGCCCAGCGCGCCGTGTGGAACCCACAGGCACCGAAGCCGGCCATGCCGGCCAGGAGCTCGGAGGTCGTCGACGTCGGCAACATGCGCAGGACCGACGGATCGGCGAACGGCGTGTGGGTGAAGTGCACCGTCCGCAGGTCGGGGCGCACGGCAGCCAGTTCCGACCCGAGCAAGGCCAGGTGGTAGTCCTGCACCAGCACCCGGCCGCCTTCCGGCGCCACCTTCGCCACCCGGGTGGCGAACTGCTGATTGAGCTCCCGGTAGGCGTCCCATGCCTCGCCCCAGCGGCGGTCGTTGCGCGGGCGCCGGGCGGCGTCGAAGAGGTGGTGGTGGCAGAACCAGAGGACGGCGTTCGAGACCACGTTGTAGGCCAGGTTGTAGACGTCCGGGTCGGGCTCGACGAGCTCGATGCGAAGGCCGTCCTCCGACATCAGCCCGTCCGCTACCGCCTGCCGGTCCCCGTCACCCATGGTGCAGGCCACCCAGGCCGCTCCGGTGCCCACGACGATGGGGTAGAGGGAGCCGGCCAGGCCGCCACCTGCGTGCCCGGCCACCGGCCTGCCGTCCTCGAGGTGAAATGCAAGAGGACCCCGGTTCGAGACCAGGACGGTGTCAGCGAGACTGCCGTCCCCGTCTGCGGGGCCTCCGGCCATGGGTGGACGCTACCCGGTCGGTGCGTGCCGGCCCTAAGCCAGTTCCGGCTCGTGGTCCTGCTCGGCGCCTCGGAGGCCCAGTTCGTCTCGGGGATGAGGTCGGGGTACTTGACAGGGAAGTGAGTGACCACTAACAATGGTGACATGGTCCCGAGCAGGCTGACGGCAGATGAGCGGCGCACGACGGTGCTGGCGGCAGCGGTCACCGAGTTCGCCCGTTCGGGGTACGCCGGCACCTCCACCGAGGCGATCGCCCGTCGGGCCGGGATCTCCCAGCCCTACCTGTTCCGGTTGTTCGGGACGAAGAAGGACCTGTTCGTCGCCACCTACGAGCTGGTCGCCAGGCGGATCGTCGACACCATGGTTGGTGCCTGTGGCGAACTGACCGGCCACGAGGCCATCGCCGCCATGGGCGTGGCCTACCTCGAGCTCATGCAGGACCCCGACGTGCTCCAGGTGCAGCTGCACGGCTTCGCCGCAGCCCCCGGCGACGCCGACATCGCCAGGAGCTGCCGGCGCACCTTCGAGGTCCTCTGGGAGTTCATCCACATCCGGGCCGGCCTCTCGGACGACGAGATCCGGACGTTCTTCTCCATGGGCATGATGCTCAACGTCATGTCGGCCATCGACCTGCTGTCCGTCCCTGACCACTGGGCCCAGAGCTTCTGCCCGGTGCCCGAGAAAGCCGAAGCCATCCGTGCCGCCACGAAGGCCGTCGCCGCTCGCCAGGGCGCCACTACCTTGACCGAGGAGGTCCCCGCATGACCCAGCCCATCACCCCTCTTTTTTGACCCAGCTAGCTAGTGATCGATCACAAGCCAATCGCTGGGTGACGGTTGGGAAGCGGCCCCGCCGGGGTCGATGGACCCGCCGTCTCGGACGGAGCGGATCCGGGGCTCGAACGCTCCAGTCGGAGCGCGTCACCGGCCGCCATGAAGACGGCACCCCAGCCGGTCCGGTCGCCCAGCCTCCCGGCGGACGTGGGCCGGCACCGGTCGTCGTCCCTGGCTCCCGCCCGGCGGGACGGCGGGATGCGGTATGGGCCATCGCCATCACCGGGCTGGCGTTGTTCATGGCGTCCCTCGACAACCTGGTGGTCTCGTCAGCGCTGCCGGTCATCCGGGTGCGCCTGCACGCCGGGCTCTCGGGCCTCGAGTGGACGGTCAACGCCTACACGCTGACCTTCGCCGTCCTGCTGCTGGCAGGCGCCGCACTCGGGGACCGCCTCGGCCGAAGGCGCGTCTTCGTCGCCGGCATCGCCCTCTTCACCGTGTCCTCGGCCATGGCCGCGCTGGCCCCGAGCATCGGGATGCTGGTCCTGGCCCGGGCCTTCCAGGGCGCCGGTGGGGCGATGATCATGCCCCTCTCGCTGACGCTGCTGAGCAGCGCCGTGCCACCCGAACGGCGCAACGCCGCCCTGGGGCTGTGGGGTGCCATCGGCGGGACGGCCGTCGCCATCGGGCCACTCGTAGGTGGAGCGGTGACGACGGGGCTCTCGTGGCAGTACATCTTCTGGCTCAACGTGCCTCTGGGTGCCGTGCTGGTCCCCCTGGCGTGGTGGCGCCTTCGCGAGTCGAAGGGGGCTCCGCAGCCGCTCGACCCGGCGGGCATCGGGCTGGCCAGCCTCGGCCTCTTCGGTGTCGTGCTCGCCCTGGTGCGTGGCAACGCCCACGGGTGGACGAGCCCGTCGGTGGTGGGCGCCTTCGCAGTCGGCTCCCTGTTCCTGGCCGGGTTCGTAGCCTGGGAACTGCGTTGCGACCACCCCATGCTCGACCTGCGGCTGTTCCGCCGCCGAGGCTTCGCCGCAGTGAACGTGACCGCCCTGTTGTTCAGCTTCGGGATGTTCGGCGCCATCTTCTTCCTCATCCAGTTCTTCCAGACCGTGCAGGGCTATACGCCGCTGGCGGCGGGCATCCGGATCCTCCCGTGGACGGCCATGCCCATGGTGCTGGCGCCTGGCATCGGCGTGCTGGCCGAGCGGCGCGGGGGCAAGCCACTGATCGTAGGTGGGCTCGTCCTGCAGGCCGCCGGGCTCGCCTGGCTGATCTCCCTCATCAGCCCGACGACGCCGTATTCCGAGTTGGTCGCACCCTTCGTGGTCTGCGGGATCGGCATGTCCATGTTCTTCGTGCCTCTCGCCGGCCTGGCGCTGGGCACCGTGCCCAAGGCGCTCGAAGGCGTGGCATCGGGTGCAAACAGCGCCTTCCGCGAGCTGGGCGGTGTGCTCGGCATCGCCGTACTCGGTGCCGTGTTCAGCGCCCACGGCGGCTACCGGTCGGCCCAGGATTACGTGTCGGGCATGACACCGGCCGTCTACGTCGGCGCCGTCGTGGTGGCCATCGGGGCGATCTGCGCCCTGCTCGTCCCGGGCCGTCGACGGGCGCGGGCCGACGGCGCCCACCTGGCGACCGTCGACCTCTCGCAGCCGCCGGGATCGCTTCGCGTGCCGGCCCCGGATCCGGTTGGTGAGCCGGCGTGCGCCAGGAGCTGAGCGCCGGCCCGGTCGAGGACCCCGGTCGGGGTACGCAGTCGGGGTGCGCAGTCGGGGTGCGCAGTCGGGGTGCGCAGTCGGGGTGCGCAGTCGGGGTGCGCAGTCGGGGTGCGCGGTCTGGGCGCTCAGTGAGTGTGTTCAGTCAGGGGTGATCAGTCGGGACCGTTGGAGGGCGATGCGCAGGATGTCGGTGGCCTGTGGCCGCAGCTCGGACAGCGGGCGATTGCGATGGGCCCGCACGCCGAGGTCGACCTGGGCCACGGAGCTCAGCCCCGAAGTGGGCGGCGACGTCGATGAGCAGCGCCATCTCGACGGCATAGCCGTCGGCCAGGCCGCACCGCTCGAGCACGGCGCGGGGAGCGGCCGTCTCGCCGGCCAGGGGCTGGACGATGGCCGAGAGGTGCGGGAAGAGGATGTCGATGACCGGACGGGCCACCAGCTCGGTCACCCGCCCGCCACCGTTGGGCTCACCGTCCAAGGGTCGCCGGTAGTGCGCCTTGACCAGCCGGACCGTATCGTCCACGAGCAGCGGACCGAGCAGGCCGGTGACGAAGTGCGGTCCGAAGTTGGTGACGTCGGCGTCTACGAAGACCACAAGGTCCCCGGTGCTGGCATCGAGCGCCGTGCGCATGGCCTGGCCCTTGCCGGCGACACCGGCCGGGTTGGTGATCACCGTGGCCCCTGACGCCCGGGCCGCCGCCGCCGTGCCGTCGCTCGACCCATCGTCGACCACGACGATCTCGTCGACCAGCCGCTCCGGCGAGACCTCTGAAAGCTCAGAGATGGCCGCGACCACCGCGCCGATGGTGGCGGACTCATCCCGGGCCGGGATGCACACCGACACTGTGCGCCCGCCCTTGCGCTCGGCCAGGCGGGCCCGGCTGAAGTCGGCGTGGGAGAAGTGCCGGCCGACGTGACCGGGCGGGAAGGCCTCCGGCATGGCCACATCATCGCTCACCCCGGGCTGCGCCGGACCCGCTGGAATGCGGCGCGCCTCGCCGTGGTGGACGGCGCCAGCGGTGCTTTGCTGGCGGTGGGCAGGAGGGATGTTGGCGGTCTGCTGCGAAGGCGGTGGGCCGGCCGGCCAGGGCGCCTGTCGGTGGGCTGATTGACGCACCATGTGCTATCGGGCAGAATGGACGGCATCATCCAGAGCGGCTGAGGGACCGGGCCCAGCGACGCCGCGGCAACCAGCGTGCACTTCGGCACTGTCGATGCACACCAGGTGCCAATGCCCGAGCGATGAGGAGATTGCCGTGGAATTCGTTTCCGGGCTGCGCTGCCGTGAATGCGGCCGCACCTACCCCGCCGAGGCGCTGCACGTCTGTGATTTCTGTTTCGGGCCGCTCGAGGTCACCTACGACTACGAGCGAGTGGCCAAGGTCATGACCCGCGAGCGGATCGCCGCCGGGCCTCGGACCATCTGGCGTTACGCCGACCTCCTGCCCGTGTCGGACGCCGCCCCCGTCGACCTCGGTGCCGGGTTCACGCCGCTCGTCCGGGCCGACCGGCTGGCTGCCGAGCTCGGCCTCGGCGAGCTCTGGATCAAGGACGACACGGCCAACCCCACCGGCTCGTTCAAGGACCGGGTGGTGTCGGTGGCCCTCACCAAGGCCCGCGAGCTCGGGTTCAAGGTGGCGGCGTGCGCCTCGACCGGGAACCTGGCCAACTCGGTGGCCGCCCACGCCGCCCGAGCCGGCATGGAGTCCGTGGTCCTCATCCCCCATGACCTCGAGGCGGCCAAGGTCACCATGACGTCCGTCTATGGCGGCCGCGTCTTCGCCGTCGAGGGCAGCTACGACGACGTCAACCGGCTCTGTGCCGAGCTCACCAGCGAGCAGCCCGTCCTGGGCCTTCGTGAACGTCAACGTGCGCACCTACTACGCCGAGGGGTCGAAGACGCTGGCCTTCGAGGTCGCCGAGCAACTCGGGTGGCAGGCCCCCGACCACGTGGTCGTGCCCATCGGATCCGGTGCCCAGCTCACCAAGGTGGCCAAGGGCTTCGCCGAGCTCGGCCGGGTCGGCCTGCTCGACGGAGAGCCGTCGGTGCGGATCTCGGGTGCGCAGGCCGTCGGGTGCGCACCGGTGGCGACGGCCTTCGCCGAGGGAGCCGACGCCATCCGGCCGGTCAAGCCCGACACTATCGCCAAGTCGCTGGCCATCGGGAACCCGGCCGACGGCTGGTACGCGCTCGAGGCCATCCGCCGCTCGGGCGGGTCGTGCGCGGCGGTGACCGACGAGGAGGTCATCGACGCCATCCGGCTGCTGGCCAGGACCGAGGGCATCTTCGCCGAGACGGCGGGCGGGGTCACCATCGCCACGCTGGCCAAGCTGGCCGCCGCCGGGGAGGTGCGGGCCGACGAGCGGGTGGTGGCCATGGTCACGGGCCACGGCCTGAAGACGGTCGAGGCGCTGAGTGCCACGGCCGGCCCGACGGCCACCATCGCCCCCACCCTCGAGGCCTTCGATCGGGCCATGGCCCAGGCCGGGGCCGAGGCCGAGGCCGCCGATCGGACGGCGGGCAGCCCAGCGGCCGGCTGGCTGACGGCTGACATGGTCACCGTCCGCATCCCCACGCAGCTCCGCACGCTCACCGGCGGCTCCGGAGAGGTGGCCGTCGAGGGTGCCACCATCGGAGAGGTGCTGAAGGCGCTCGACGCCGCCCACCACGGCTTCGCCGAGCGGCTCTTCGACGACGGCGGCAGCCTGCGCCGCTTCGTCAACGTGTTCCTCGACGACGAGGACGTCCGGTTCCTCGACGGCCTCGACACGCCGGTCACCGCCGGCCAGACGGTCTCGATCATCCCGGCGGTCGCCGGCGGCTGACGCTGGCTTCGGGTCGGGTCAGCTGCCGAGCCCGCGCAGGATGAACTCGGTGGTCTCGGCGGCCACCGCCTCGCGGGGGCGGAGACCGGCTCGCCGGCCCGGACCGACACCGCCCCGTAGATCTGCTGGCCGATGAGGGCGGTGGCCCGGTCGGCGTCCATGGGCCGGAAGACGCCGGCGGCCACGCCGTCGGCGTAGAGATCGGCGATGAGGCGGGCGATGTTGAGGCTGATCACGGCGAGCTCCGTCCCGACTGCCTCGCCGCCCCGGCCCGCGTCCCCGCCGCCGCCGGCCATGCCTTGGAGGACCAGGGCGAGCCGGAAGAACGCCGGGTGCTCGTCGATGCGGGCCAGCATCTCGGAGATCAGGAGCTCGAGGCGCCTGACCGGCTCCGGCTCCCGCTCCCAGATCTCGGCGATGGCCTCGAGCAGCTGCGCGTGCATGCCGTGGAGGCAGGCCCGCAGCAGCTCCTCCCGGTTGGCGAAGTAGACGTAGACCGTCGACCGGGCCACGCCCGCCTCGGCGGCGATCTCGTCCATGGACACGTCGGTCGTGCCCCGCTCGCCGAACAGGCGACGGGCCACCTCGACCACCTGGTCGCGCCGGTAGTCGCGGATGACCTCCTTCAGGCCGTCGTCGGACCGGCGGGGCATCGGGCTCGGATCCGGACTTGGGGTGGGCCTGGGCCTAGGCCGAGCTAGGCCGACGCAGCGGAGCCGCCGCCGGGAAGGCCACCGGGAGGTGCTTGACCCCGCTGATGAACTGCGACTGCAAGCGCTGGACCGGGCCGTCGAGCTGCAGCTCCGGCATCCGGTCGAGCAGGTGCTCGAACATGATCCGGATCTCCAGGCGGGCGAGGTTGGCGCCCAGGCAGAAGTGCGGACCGCCGGCGCCGAAGGCGATGTGGGGGTTGGGATCTGCGGGTGATGTCGAAGCGCTGCGGGTCGTCGAAGACCGCCTCGTCCCGGTTGGCCGACACGTGGAAGAACACGACCTTCGAGTCCTCCTCGATGAACTGGTCCCCGAGTTGGAAGCCGGCCGTGGTCTGGCGGCGGAAGTGCATGACCGGCGAGACGTAGCGCAGCATCTCCTCGGCGGCCGAGGGCAGCAGGGACCGGTTCCGGCGGAGGAGGTCCCACTGGTCGGGATGGTCGAAGAAGGCGGCCATCCCCCCCGAGATGAGGTTTCGGGTGGTCTCGTTGCCGGCCACGGTGAGCAGCAGGAAGAAGAGCTCGAGCTCGAGCTCGGACAGCTGCTCGCCGTCCACGTCGACCTGGGTCAGCACGCTCATGAGGTCGTCGGTCGGCCGGGCCCGCTTCTTCCCGAACAGCTCGACGGCATAGGCGTAGAGCTCCATCGAGGCCTGGACGGCGGACTGGCCAGCGGTTTGGCCGACCGCCGTCGCTCCCGCCTGTGGCCTGGCTCTGGTACTCGGGGTCCTCGTTCCCGATCAACCGGTTGGACCAGTCGAACATGCGGTGCCGGTCCTCGTCGGGAACCCCCAGCAGCTCGGCGATCACGACGAGGGGCAGCTCGGCGGCGATGTCGGTCACGAAGTCCGCCGAGCCCCGCTCGATGACGGCGTCGATGATGGTGTCGGTGGCCAGGTGGATGCGCTCCTCGAGCTGGGCCACCATCCGCGGCGTGAATCCCTTGTTGACCAGCCGGCGGTACCGGGTGTGAAGCGGCGGGTCCATGTTGACCATCATGAGCTGGTGCTGGGCGAGGTCGTCCTCCCCGAGCTCCCAGATGAAGGTGGCCCGCCGGTTGGACGAGAAGTGCTCCCAGTCGCGGTTGACGGCCGTGCAGTCGGCATGGGTGGTCACCGCCCAGAACCCGGGCCCGTCCCGCTCCTCGTGCCACCAGACCGGCGCGTGTTGCCGCAGGAAGGTGAACCAGTGATGGGGTACGCCGTCGACGAAGTTGCGAGAGTCGGTGAGGTCGATGTCGGCGAAGTCGACGTCGCTCACGTCGCTCGACATCGGTGTCGGAAGGGGACATCGGACCGCCTTTCCACTATCCGGACAGAGTGTCCGATCGATTGGATCCTACGTCCGAGTCCGGAGCTGGCGTCAACGCCCACGACCGGCGTGCTCGCTCGACCGCTCAGGCCAGAGCTCGCGAGCCCGTCCCCAGCGCCTCAGCCCCAGTCCACCGTGGCCGTCGATGATCACCCGGGGCTCCTCGGTCAGCACGTACTCGAGCCGGTCGGTGTCGAGGAAGCGGGCGATGTCCTCGAGCATGGCCGGGAAGTCGTCCTCGGCCATGTGGGCCCGGTAGGCGTCCATCGACTCGAACCACTGCACGGTGACCCCGTCGTAGCCGGAGCGGTCGTGCTCGTCGCGGTAGTCGTCGAGGGGGCGAGGGTTCTGCTCGTAGCGGATGGCGTGGCGGCCGCACTTGGAGGCGGCCACGAGGGGCCCGTGGTGGTTCTTCCAGTAGTCCTGGAACTCGGCGGGGGTCATGCCCTCCTTGCGCCGCAGCAGGCAGGTCAGTTTGATCATTGCTCCGCCTCTCTTCGGGTCCCTCGGGATTGTCGGGTGCGTTGGGTCGCGTCCGGTGTGGCCGAGTCTGCTCGACTTGTCCAGTGCGTCGGGTCCGTCCTGTGCTGTCCTGTGCGTCCTGTGCGGAGGTCGCGGCCGGGGCGGATCTGCCCAGAGATTCCCCCTCCGGCCGGCCGCCGCGCAAGCCGAGACCTCCGGCCAGCGCAGCTCGCTTCCTCCGGTGCCGGCGGGCGCAGAAGACGTCGGTGACATAGGGGATGGCGATGGGCTCGTCCTGTGCGGCGGCCATGTCGGCCACCGTTGCCCAGGAGCGCGTCCTCGTTCTCGCTCGGGGAGCACCCGCACGTAGCTGCGGGAGGCGACCTGGTCCACGAACGTGGCCCGGTCGACGTGCTGGACGAAGCCGAACTTGCGGCGCTGGACCGGCTCGAACAGCCCGGAGGCGTCGATGGTGGCGCTGAAGTCCTTGCCCACGGGGTAGGGCTGGCAGACGTCCCACTTGCTCACCCGGACGAGCTCGGCGATGAGCGGGTCGCGCTCGTCGCGTTCGTTCCAGACGAGGGCCAGACCTCCGCCGGATCGGAGCGTCCGGGCGATCTCGACCACCGTCACCGGGTCGTCGAACCAATGGAATGCCTGGGCCACGACGACGGCGTCCATCGTGCCGCTCTGGACCGGGATCATCTCGGCCGTGCCCGCGGCCAGCGCCCCGCCGGGGACCGACTCGGCGAAGACGGCCCGCATGGAGGCTGAGGGCTCGACGGCGACGCATCTCGGGAAGGCGACCCGCAGCTGGCGGGTCATCTTGCCCGTCCCGGCCGCCAAGTCGAGGATTCGGCTGTCCCGGCGGAGGCCGAGCGTCCCGGCGATGTGGTCGATGACCTCGTCGGGGTATCCAGGCCGGGCCCGCTCGTAGACGTCGGAGCCCGATTCGAACCCGAGCCGGCCGAGGGAACGACCGTCGGTGGCTCCCGGCGGCACCTTCACGCCGGCTGACTCTATTGTCGTCCGACACTCGACCGATCGGTACGCGGCCTCGCACTTCTCCCACCGCTCCCCGCACCTCTGCTGCACCTCTCCCACCGCATACCCTGGCCGGTCCGCTAGCGCTGCCAACGACATCAACTAGCGTCAGGCGGCGTGACCGCTGGTCGGCCACCCGGCGCGGACGGGAGCGGTGCTCAGCTCCCGTCCGAGGTTGAGGGGACCCATCCGAGCAGCCCGCTCCCGGTGCGGGCGGCGTCCCCGACTCGCGCCCACCGCATGGCCAACGCGCTCATCCACTTCGTCTGGCGGTGGGTATCGCGTGCCGGGGCGGTCGGGCCGGGCGATCCGCTCGCCCGCCGTTTCGGCTCCTTCGGGAACGGCAGCTGCCTCTCCTTCCCCACCGGCGCCGTCTTCGGTGAGCGGTGGGTCCGCATCGGCGAGGACACCCTGATCGGCCCGTACGTGAGCATCTCGGCCGGGATGGTGCCGGGCCAGCACATGATCACCGACCCCGTCGTCCGCATCGGTGACCGCTGCATGATCGGTCGGGGAAGTCACATCGTCGGACACTTCGACCTCGAGATCGGGAACGACGTCCACACCGGGCCCTACGTCTACATCACCGACCAGAACCACGGTTACGCGGACCCTGATGCGGTCGTCCACGCCCAGTGGCCGAGCGATGTGCCCGTCCACATCGGGGACGGCAGTTGGCTCGGGACCGGGGTCGTCGTCCTGCCCGGGACCCGTCTCGGCCGCAACGTCGTCGTGGGCGCGGGTGCGGTGGTGCACGGCACCTTCCCGGATCATTGCGTCGTGGCCGGCGTGCCGGCCCGGATCGTCCGTCGCTACGTGCCGGGGTCCGGTTGGGTCGTCGGCCCTCCGGATCCCGGGGCCGATACGGGCAGGTCCGATGACGTCGGAACCGGGGTCGACCATCTCGCCAGAGCCGTTGGTCCCGGACGGGCCTGTCGGCGTCCGAGGTGCCTGGCGGTGCAGACCGGCGCCTCGACGGTCCCGTGACGTGAGCCCCGCCGGCCTTTGTCGGCAGAGCGACGGAAGCGCAACCGCCGGCGGGAACCCTCCGTCGTCGGCGCTCCTGCCGAGCGAGATGCCGGACCGGGTGCGGCCGACGAGCCGGCCTCCTCTGCTGATCGCCCGTCTCGCCCGCCACCGTCCCGAGCGTCGCCATCCTCCAAGCGGCCCGAGGCGTACGTCCGGTGTGTCCCCTTCGGCCGACTGGGCGGTCGGAGCTGCCGCCGATTCGACGCCCGGTCCCGGGGAGCCCAGTCCGTAGCGCCGCACGACCTCGGCTGCCTCCCGCCGACCCTCGGCGATGAGCTCGGCCGTCGTGGAGAAGTCGCCGAAGGCACGACCGTCGTCCCCGGGATTCTCGCCGGCACAGAGGACGACCTCCACGCCGGGGGGCAGCTGGGACATGTCCCGGGCGAAGCGGGCGTTGACTGCGATGAACAGAGGCGTTGAGCACGGCTTCGATCGGCCGGCGGGCCTTCGCCGGCTCGAAGACTGGGCGGCGAGCACAGGAGGACGACAATCTGCTTGGCTCCGGCGTCGATGGCTCGTCGGATGGGGACGTTGTTGACCACGCCACCGTCGATGTACCGCTCCCCGTCGATCTCGACCGGCGGGAAGATGGCCGGGAGGGCGGCCGACGCCAGGATGGCGTCCTCCGCCGGACCGTAGGTGAACCACCGCTCCCGCCCGTCCACCAGCGAGGTGGCGACGACCTCGATGGGGATCGGTGAGTCCTCGAGGCGCTCGAAGCGTCACCCCCTCCTCGATGATCTTGCGGAGGCCGCTGTTCGAGTAGACGGAGTCCCGCTGCTGGAAGTAGAGCCACGGTCCGTGGAGCCGGCCCTGCGGGATAGACGTCCTCCCGGCTGAGCCCCGTCCAGATGCGGGTCATCCGCTCGACGCCCTGCCGGGGTGGGGTCGCTGGCGAAGCCGGCACCGTTGACGGCGCCGACCGAGGCGCCGTAGATGCGGTCGGGCACGAAGCCGTGCTCGGCCAGCACCTGGAGCATGCCGATCTGGACAGCACCCCGAGTGCCTCCGCCGGCGAAGACGAGGGCGGTCATCGGGCGCCCCTCTGCCTCGTCCTCCTCTTCGTCTTCATACTCGTCGGGCTCCCCCCACCGACCGCCGCCCTCGCGTCCGGCCAGCCACCGCGCCTCGGGCCACGGCGGCCCGCTGGAAGGTGAAGCGGAGGACCAACACGATCAGGACCAGGGTCGCCACGACGAAGATCCCGAAGACCACGGCGAAAGCGGTGATGGCGGCTTCGGTGGTCATCGTCTGGAAAGGCTAATGGCGCAGGTTGTGCCGTCCGGGTAGCTGTGACACCCGGTCGCCAGACTGGCGCAATGCTCGTGGTCGGTGTCGACGGTCGCCCCGGGGGACCAGCTCCGCGACGGCCTCGACTCCGGTAGACGAGCTCTCGGACCACGAGCTCGCTTCGCTGGCGCGAGCGACGAGCCGCCGGGCGGTGGGCGCCGGTCCGGACCGGTGGGCCGAGTGGGATCGCGGCCACTCTTGGGCAGGGTCCCTGCTCGACCGCTTGCGGGCGACCGGCCGGCCGCGTCCGACGGCCGACCCCGCAGTGGCCCGATCCCTCCTCCGTCGTCTCGAAGAAGGGCTCACCGCCCAGCGACGGGGAGCGTCCGATCGGTGGTGCCAGGCGGCGGGGTCCTGGCCGACGATCGACCGGGTCGGAACCGGCCTGTCGTCGTGACCAAAGGTCAGCTTGTCACGGGTGCTCACCTGTGACGAACACGCCCAGGCCCTTCCGGGTGATCGCCGGCCTCCGTCGGTGGCCATGGCCTGCGGCGCCATCGTCGACGCCCTCTTCCGGCAACTGGTCTGCGTCGGCCGGATCGGCGATCCGACGGCCGAGGGCCTCGCAGCCCTTCGGGTCGACGGGCGCCACGAGGACCTGCTCGGCTGGATCGCCGAGCTCCCCGGAACCGAGTGGGAGGCCTTGGTCGCCGAGGTCGGGCGTCAGGCCGAGGGCTTCCGCACGCGACTGGCCAGCCGCTCGATCCGTCGTGGATGCCCCGCACACAGGAGCCGATGCGGGTGGCGCGTGGCCGCTGGCGAGCTTCGAGCTCGCCGCCCGGGTCGACCTGGCCCTCGGTGTGCCCGGCGAGCCCCTGGCCTCGGTCGCCCTGGTCGAGGTCAAGTCTGGTGCGCGCCGTCCGGAGCACCGCGCCGACCTTCACTTCTCCGCGCTGGTCGAGGCCCTGCGCCACCCCGCGCCTCCCTTCGCGGTGGCGACCTATTACGCCAGGACGGGCGAGCTCGACGTCGAGCCGGTGACGGCAGAGATGCTCGATGGCGCAGTCGAGCGAACTGTGGCCGGTGCCCGCCGTCTCCGGGACGAGCAGGCCGGCACTCCTCGGCACCGCCGACGGCGGGGATGTGCCTCCTGTGCCGGCCGGGGCCGACCCGACCCGTGTCAGTCTCGATCGGCGGGGGGCGGAACGAGACGGGCCAATCCGTGCGCCGCAGGCGCGAGCGGGGGTGGGGCGATGAACCGTCGCCAGTCCGGTCAGCTTCGCTCACCGCACCGGCCGGGGGATCACCGACACCCTCGTCGCTCGATGGCATTCCGGTCCCGCCTCGGCCCGCCACCTGGTGGCGGCGGCGGCCGGACAACCACAGTGGCGGGAGCTGGTGGTGACGCCTGCCGATCCTCCGCCGGGCGTTGGCCTCCGCGGGCCCGGACCCACTCGTGGGACGAGCCGTTCCGCTGGAAGCCGGTCTTCGTCCGCCGGTCGCTCGGGCTTGCCGCCGTCGACGCCTGTGTCCGGGGGGACTACCGGTGCCCGGCTCAGGCCGTCGGCCCGGTAGCCGACGACGCCGTTGCCGCTTGGCAGGCCTCGGGTTGGCGCACCTACCACTGGGAGCCCTGGCTGGCCTGGCTGCCGGCTGGTGCCCGGGCCGTGGTGATCGCCGAGGCGGTTCGATGGGCGACTGAGTTGTGGTGCGCGTTCGACTGGGCGGCCCTCGGGCCCGACGTCCGCATCGGTGGCGCCGACGACCAGTGGGTGTGCCCCCCGAACGGTGCGGTGCGGTTGCGGGGCCGCGTCGACCTCCGGGTCCAGGTGTTCTCTGCGCCGGCGGCAAGTCGAGCGCGGACCGAAGTCGACGGACGGGCGACGGTCGGCGGGCGCTGGCGGCCACGCCGTCGTGCCGCGAGGCCTTCGTGGTCACCGCCGGCGGTGTTCCCTCCGGCGACCTGGGACACAGACCTCGCCTTCCCGGCGCTCGTGGCCCTCCTCCACCGGCCCCGGCGGCCGATGCCATGCCGGGTCATGGGCATCTGGCCCGATGCAGGGGTGGAGCGCACGGTCGAGATCGATACCGGGGTGCTCGACCGGGTGGCGCGCCGGGTGGTGGCCGCGGTGGCGACGATGAACCGGACCGGGTGACGCGTGCCGGCTATCCCGACGGCCGTTCGGCGGGGGTCGCTCCGAGAAGCGCCCGAGCCGCCTTGCCGTCGGGCTTTCCCGCCGCAGTGAGCGGGATCTCCTCGACCAGGAGCAGCTGACGGGGCACCTTGTAGCCGGCCACGAGACTGTCGGCAGTGCTCCTGGATGGCCTCGAGGGTGCATCGGCGCATCGGGCCGCCGGGGACGCACGAGAGCCGCCACCTGTTCGCCGAAGCGCTCGTCGGGCACACCGATGACGATGGCGTCGAAGACGTCCGGGTGGGACTTGATGGCGGCCTCCACCTCCTCGGGGAAGATCTTCTCGCCACCCGAATTGATGGAAGCCGAGCCCCGACCGAGCACGGTGATGGTCCCGTCCGCCTCGATCGAGGCCAGGTCGCCGGGCACGGACCAGCGGGTCCCGTCCGGGTCGGTGGGGAAGGTGGCGGCCGTCTTGGCCGGGTCCTTGTAGTAGCCCAGCGGGATCCTGCCGGTGCGGGCCAGCCGGCCGATCCGGCCGTCGCCAGGGGCGAGCGGCCGCAGCTCGTCGTCGAGGACGCTCGTGTGCGCCCCCATCACGAACCTGGGGCCGAGGGACCCGTGTTCGACAGCTCCTTGCGCTCCGCTCTCGCTGGCACCGAAGCGGTCCATGATCATGACGCCCGGCAGCCGGGCGCTCAGCTCCTCCTTGACGGGGGCCGACAACATGGCGCCGCCCGAGCCGATGGCCAGCAGCGAGCCGGTGTCGTAGGTGCCCGGCGGCGCGGTGGCAAGCGCTTCGGCGAGCGGCCGGGCCATCGCGTCGCCGACCAGTGCCACCGAGACCACCCGCTCGGCCGCGATGAGCCGCAGAACGGTCGCGGGGTCGTAGGTGGGCTCGGTGTAGAGGACGACCGTCCCACCCATGAAGAAGCCGCTCCACGTGGCCCACTGCGCGTTCCCGTGCATGAGCGGCGCCATCACCAGCATGACGGCGGCCGAGCCTCTGCCGGTCGGGATGCGGTCGACGAGCTCCTCCGGGCGTCCGATGGGTGCCGCCCCCCACCCACCACCGCCCATGGCCGCGAAGAAGATGTCCTCCTGGCGCCAGACGACTCCCTTGGGCAATCCGGTCGTGCCCCCGGTGTAGAGCACGTAGTGGTCGTCGGGTGACCGTGGCGGTCCCGGGATGTCGATACTCGACGTCGCCAGGTCAGAGTCCCATCGCTCGACGACGAGGCCGGGTGGCTGTGAGGTGGTCGGCACTCCCATCGGCGCCAGCAGTGGCAAGTTCCTAGGGCCGGCCGGTGCGACTCCCACCGGGTCGTCTCCGATGACCACCAGTCGGTGGAGCATTGGCGCCGGCGCTGGCGCTGCCTCGGCGTCGCCGACAGCGACCATGACTGTCGCACGAGGGGCACGAGGGCCACCTCGGCGACCAAGACGCCGATGTCGGCGTCGTCGAGGATGTATCGAAGCTCCGAGGCGACGTATCGATAGTTGATGTTGATGGGGATCATGCGAGCCTTGAAGCAACCGATCATGGCCTCGAGCCACTCGGACCGGTTGCGGGCGAGGATGCCCACATGGGACCCAACCGCCAATCCTTGCCCCAGGAGATGGTTGCCGAAGCGATTGGCTCGAAGGTCGAGCTCGCGGTAGGTCAGCCGGGTCGAGCCCGCCACAAGGGCCGTCCGCTCCGGAACGGTAGCGACCACCAGCTCGAACAGGTCGGCAAGGTTGAATTCGGCCACGTTCACCCCCCCGGCCCGCCGTCGGGTCTGGCCTGGCCAGGGCTGTTCGTCTGCACGCATCCTCTCCTTGTGCTTCCGTGCCGCGTGTTGTGCTGGACCACCGGTGTGGCGGGCGGGCGCGAGCCGCCCCGCCCGCCGCCGCTGGATCGTCGCCGTGACACTCTGTACCACGGCCGTCGTTGTGTGGTGCCGTGGGCTATTCCGGTGCCTTCGTCTTCAAGCCGAGGTAGGGGTCGCCCAAGGCTCGCCGTCACGGTTCGAACCGTCGTGGAGCCAGAGGAGGAGACGACGATGGATAGGAGCCCGGGCACTGGGGCGGAGACCGGCCGCGGGGACGGCATCGTCGGGCTCACTGCCCTGGTCACGGGTGGGGGCAGCGGGATCGGACTCGGGACGGCAACCCGCTTGGTGCGGGACGGCGCCCACGTGATGATCTGTGGCCGGACGGAAGAACGGCTGCGCTCGGCGATGGCCATCCTCGAAGGGGCGGCGGCCGAAGCGCTCGGCTGGGTGGGAGCAGCGGGAAAAGCGGCCTACGTCGTCGCTGACGTGACCGTCGAGGCGGACGTCGAACGGGCGGTGGCCGCCGCCTGCGAGCGGGACCGGCTCGACATCCTCTTCGCCAACGCCGGCGGTTCCATGCACATGGGGCCGATTCCCGGAGCGGACGTGTCCCAGGTCCGAGCCACCATCGACCTCAACCTGGTGGGCACCTTCCTCTGTATCAAGCATGCGGCGCCACACATGGCCGCCGGTGTCGGCCTCGGCGTCGACGGCGGGCCCGCTCCGGGTGGCTCGATCATCGGCATGTCGTCAGGCGCCGGCCACTTCCCGCACCGCTACCTGTGGGCCTACGGCGCCGCCAAGGCGGCCATCGACATGCTCTGCCGCTGTGCCGCCGATGAGCTCGGCCCGAGTGGGGTGCGGGTCAACACCGTGCGACCGGGCATCGTCGACGACGAGCTCATGGCCCCGATCACCGCCGGCGGCCCGCTCCTCGAGAACTACCTGGCCGAGATGCCCATCAGCCGGTTGGGCACCGTGGAGGACATCGCCGCCGCGGTTCGCTTTCTGGCCGGACCGGAGTCGGGATGGATCACCGGCGAGTGCCTCGCCGTCGACGGTGGCCACCACCTGCGCCGGGGTGCCGACTACGGCCTCCTCTTCGGGGACTGAGGAGCCACTCCACCCTTTTTCGGCGCGTTTTCCCTGCTCAGGTGCTTCCCTCGCTCAAGTCCGCCTCCCCAGGAGCCGACATGAGGTAGAGGGCCCGCGGTGCTGGGACGGAGGCATGCAGACGACTCACGACGAGACCCCGGGAGTCGAGAGTTCCAGCACGGACCCAGAGGTCCCTGCTGTCCCTGCCGACCCAGCTGTCCCAGCGTTCCCTGCCGCCTCTGCCGGCCCGGCTGGCCCGGAGGCAGCGGACAACCGCCGGCCAGCATCCTCTGCGGTGGCCAGGAGCTTCTTCCGACCCTGGTTCAACCCGACGGTGATCGCCTACTTCATGGCGCCGTGCGCCCTCGTGGTCATCCTGCTCCTCATGCACTTCGACGTCATCGTCAAGAGGCCGGCCTTGGCGTGGGTCGCCGTGTTGGGCGGGGTCCTCGCCGTCGCCTACCCCGTGAACCGCCTCTACCGGGAGCGCCCCACCCGGCTCCGGCTCCATTTCCGCATCCTGGTCGGCGCCGCTGCCGTCACCTCGGTCACCTACCTCACGGGCTGGGGCCCCGTCCTCATCGGCGCTTATGCCTTCCTGGCCCTCGACAGCATCTCGCAGGACGGTTCCGAGGTCTGGCCGATCGTCACCTTCTGGAGCCTGGTGGCCCTCGCCGTCGGGCAACTTGGCATTGCCCAAGGATGGCTGCCGTCCGTCCTCTCCGTCCACCAGGGCAACGCCATGGTGGCGATGGGCACCTTCGTGCTCGTCTTCGTGATCCGCATGGCCGCGGCGATCATGGAGAAGAAGGAGAGCGCCGAGGACTCGATGCGGTTGAGCGAAGACCGCTTCCGCTCGCTCATCCAGAACTCGTCGGACACCACCATGGTGATCGATGCCGAAGGTGTCTGCACCTACGCCAGCCCGGCCATCACCGACCTGATCGGCTATGCGCCGAGCGAAATGGTCGGTCGGCGTCCGACCGACCTCGTCCATCCGGACGACCGTGAGCGGGTCGTGGACCGACTGGGAGACCGGTTGAACGCGACTCGTACGGCCATCTCCGTCCAGTTCCGGATGATGCGAAAGGACGGTAGCTGGTGCGAGGCCGAAGCGGTCGTGGCCAACCAGCTGGACCGGCCGTCGGTGTCCGGCTATGTGGTCAACGTGCGCGACATCACCGAACGCAAGGAATTCGAGGCGTTGCTCGCCCATCAGGCGCTCCACGACCCGCTGACCGGCCTGGCCAACCGCCAGCTGCTGATGGACCGTGCCGAGCGGATGCTGGCCCGGGCCCGCCGCGAGGCCGAGCCAGTGGCCGCCTTCTTCATCGACCTCGACAATTTCAAGGAGGCAAACGACTCCCTGGGCCACGAGGCCGGAGACCGGCTGTTGCAAGCGGTGGCCGCCCGCTTCGTCACCATGCTGCGAGCCAGTGACACTGTCGGTCGCATCGGCGGTGACGAGTTCGTGATCATGGCCGAGGGCCTCTCCCTGGCCGCGGGGCCGGAGATGGTGGCCGAGCGGGTCCGGGAGGTGCTGCGCAAGCCGTTCCAGATCGACGGCTTCGAGGGACTGCCCATCACTGTCACCGTGAGCATCGGGATCGCCGTGGGCGACCGCCAGTCGGCCCAGGAGCTCCTGCGTGACGCCGATGTCGCCCTGTACCGGGCCAAGGCCGCCGGGCGGGACCGGTTCGTCGTCTTCGAGGCAGCCATGCAGTCGGCCGCCCTCGACCGCCTGGCCCTCAAGTCGGACCTGGCCTCGGCGCTCGAGAGCCACCAGTTCTTCCTGCTCTACCAGCCGATCTTCGATCTCCGGAACATCCACATCCGCGGTGTCGAGGCTCTGTTGCGCTGGCGGCACCCGACCCGTGGGGTCATCTCGCCCAACGACTTCATCCCGGTCCTCGAGGACACCGGGCTGATCATCCCCGTGGGGCGTTGGGTGCTACAGCAAGCCTGCGCCCAGGTCGCCGAATGGCGGCGCCACGGACACGACGTGACCATGTCGGTGAACGTCTCCATGCGACAGCTCGAGACGGACGCCCTGGTGGGCGATGTCGCCGACGCGCTCTCGGCGAACGGACTGGAGCCGGACGCGCTCGTCGTGGAGGTCACCGAATCCACCCTGATGCGGGACGCGGAGGCCACAGTGGCCCGTCTCCGGAGCCTCAAGGACCTCGGCGTGCTGATCGCCATCGACGACTTCGGCACCGGCTATTCGTCGCTGGCCTACCTCCGACAGTTCCCGGTGGACGTCCTGAAGATCGACCGGTCGTTCGTTTCGGAGTTGGACGGATCTGCCGATTCGACCGCGCTCATTCACTCGCTCGTCGAGCTCGGACGGACACTCGGATTGCTCACCCTGGCCGAGGGCATCGAGGACGATGTGCAGCTCGAACGGTTGCGCTTCGAGCGATGCGACAGTGGCCAGGGTTTCGTGTTCTCCAGGCCGGTCGAGCCGGACCGCATCGAGGCGTTGCTGGCCGAGTCGGATCAGGAGTCCTCCGCTCCGCCGGCGCCGGCCATGACGGTGACCAACCCCGCGCCGGCGGGGAGGCGGGTCCTTGGTCGGGCCAGCCGTTAGCTGGGCTCTCGTACCTGCGACCAAGCAAGTCCGCCTGACCGGTGCGAGTGCAGCCGGGCCTGGTTCGCCGTTCGTCTGACTCGGTCAAGCCACGGTGGCCAGGTCGGCCTGATCAGGTGACGGGCCGGCTTCGGCGGCTACCGGCGCGAACCCGCTCGGCACGAAATCCTTTTGGCGCACGAGGACCAGGGCCAGGACGGCGCCCACGAACGACACCACGGCGCCGATGACCATGAGCTCGTTGAAAGTGCTGGAGAAGCCGACCCGGTAGGCGTCGAGCAGGGCGGCGCGGGCCGGGGGGAACGGGATGGAGCCGAGCGCATCCCTGACCCCGCCGGCCTGGAGGGCGAGACCGAGTTGGTGCCCGCCCTTGTGGATCACGAGCCGTCCCGTGGTACTGGTGCCCAAGACGGCCATCGTCTTGGTCTGGATCTCGCTGGCGAAGATGGCACCGAGCGCGGCGATGCCGGTGGCGATCCCGATCTGGCGGAAGGTCGAGTTGGCGCCGGAGGCCATGCCGCTGCGCTGATAGGGCACGACGGACACCGACGCCGAGGCCAGCACTGGGTTGACCAAGCCGATTCCCGCCCCGGCCACGAAGAAGCCGGGCAGCAGCTGGGTCCACCCCGACGTCGAGCTGGTCGTCGCCATGAGCAGCAGCCCGCCGGTGACGAGGAGGAGGCCGGTCCCGAGGAGGTAGCGGGATTGCAGTCTGACGGTGAGCTTGCCGGCGAAGGGCGCGACGACGAAGGCCATCATGGTGATGGGGAGGAAGCGGACCCCGGCAGCCAGCGGGCCGTAGCCGAGGTCGTCCTGGACGTACAGGGTGATGTAGAGGAAGAGGGCGAAGATCGACCCGGCCAGGGTGAAAGCGGCCACCGAGACCCCGCACATGGCCGGCCGCCGGAACAGGGTGAGGTCGAGCATGGGGTCCTGCACCCGCCACTCGGCCACCAAGAAGACCACCAGCAGAGCCCCGCTGCCCACGAGGAGCCCGAGGATCAGTGGGCTCGTCCAACCGTCGTAGTTGCCGCGCACCAAGGCCAGCACGAGCATGAACAGTGCCCCGGACAACGAGGCGAACCCGATCCAGTCGATGCGGCGGGTGTTGGGCTCCCTCGACTCGGCCACCTTGGCCAGCGTGATGGCCACGGCCACCACACCGACCGGGACGTTCACGAAGAAGATCCAGCGCCAACCCACCGAGCTCGTCAGTGCACCGCCGACCAGCGGTCCGATGGCGACGGCGCCTCCTAGCACTGCTCCGTAGATGCCGAAGGCGGTCCCGCGCTCCCTTCCCTCGAAGGCGGAGGCGATGAGGGCCACCGAGGTGGCGAACATGACGGCCCCGCCGACGCCCTGCACGGCTCTCGACAGGTTGAGCATGGTCGAAGAGGACGCGAGCCCGCACACGAGTGACGACACCGAGAAGATGACGAGCCCGATGGCGAAGATGGCTCGACGGCCGAACATGTCGCCGAGCACCCCAGCCGTCAGGAGGAACGCCGCCAGTGTCAGCGAGTAGGCGTCAACCACCCACTGGAGGTCGCTGAACGAGGAGTGGAGCGAACGCTGGATGGAAGGCAACGCCACGTTCACCACGGTGATGTCCAGCAGCAACATGAACGTGGCCGTGCACACCGCCACCAGCGTCCACCACTTGCGGTCCAGTACCGTCACGGTGGCTCCTCTCGGTTCGGTTGGGTTCCGGCGCTCGGGGCTTCAACACTGGGGGCGGACCGATGCGTCCCAGGGCCGTGTAGGCGGGGATGACTTGGATCCAATACGCATGGGATCGTAATTCCGGCGACGTCCCGGCCGTGCGGGGGCGGTCAGACCTCACCCAGCGCCGTCGGCGAGGCCGGCATGGGGCTGCCGAACCGGCATGGGGCTGCCGAACCGGCATGGGGCTGCCGAACCGGCATGGCCTCGTCTCCGGGCCGCGGTGTCAATTTTTGGCACCACGGTTGTCTTTCTGGCGTGAGAGTTGACAGAAGTCTTTGACACTTCTTCCAGCCCCCGGTACGTTGGCCCCGTCCCCGGTGGGCATATGACAGCGTCCGAGGCCGACAGGGCATCGGCTATGGCTCCCCGGTGGCATGTGGGGGGATCCACCATGCACTCGGTGAGAAAGGCTCGCTGGTTCGCGGCCGCCGTCGTCCTGTTCGCAACGGGCGCCCTGCTCTTCCAGTACGCGCCGTCGGCATCAGCCACGGCACCACGGACTAAGGGTCCGTCTGCTCCGGTGTTCACGAGCAAGGTCGTCGCCAAGGGCAAGCAGGGGAAACCTCTCGCCTTCACCGTGAAGACGAAAGCCAATCCGACCGCCAGCCTGTCGGTGAACGGGTCGCTGCCTCCCGGTGTGACCTTCGTCGACAACGGGAACGGGACGGGCACCCTGTCCGACCCGACCCCGCTGGGTGGCACCTACACGATTGAACTGCAGGCCACCAACACGACGAGCCAGGTGAACACCACCGATCAGACGCTCACACTGAACGTCAAGTCCAAGCTCCCGCTCATTCGCCACGTCTTCGTGATCATGCTGGAGAACAACGACTATTCGGCAACCTTCGGTGACGCCTCCGCCGATCCGTACCTGGCGACGACCCTCCCTTCCGACGGCGCATTTCTGGAGAACTACTACGGCATCGGGCACTTCTCGAACGACAACTACGTCGGGTTCATCTCCGGGCAGCCGCCCAATGATGACAACCAGATCGACTGCATCCAGAGCGGGTACGTCAACTTCCCGCCCAGTGACGGGCAGGTCAACGGCATTCAACAGGGCGACGGGTGCATCTACCCGGCCGCCGTACCCACCCTGACCAACCAGTTGGACGCCGACGGTCTGACCTGGAAGGGATACGAGGAGGACATGGGCAACGACCCCACTCGTGACGGTGGCATCACCTGTGGTCATCCGACCGTAGGGGCGTCGAGTGATCCGACCACTGGTGCCGAGACCCAGGACGGCTACACCACCCGCCACAATCCGTTCATGTACTTCCACTCGATCATCGACAACACCACTGAGTGCAATCAGAACGTGGTGCCGCTGGGCGATACCGAGGGCAACATGCCGGCCGGCACTCCTGCCGGCGTGACCGGGCTGGTGACCGACCTCCAGTCGGTTTCCACCACCCCGAACTTCAGCTTCATCACCCCGAACCTGTGCGACGACGGCCACGACTATCCCTGCACCAACACGACCGGGGCCGGACAGGGCGGGGGGTCCTCGGTGGGGGACATCAACAAATGGCTCGAGACCTGGGTTCCCATCATCACCTCGTCGCCCGCATTCAAACAGGACGGCCTCCTCCTCATCACGTCGGACGAGGCGGAGCAGCCGGATCTCGACGCGACCGCCTGCTGCGGCGAGACCCAGGGTCCGGCGGCCGACGGCGGCGAGAACGGCATCAGCGGTCCAGGCGGTGGCATCGTGGGGGCCGTTCTCCTTTCGCCCTTCATCACCCCGGGGACGGTGGTGAAAAAGTCCTTCAACCACTACTCGTCGCTTGCCTCGCTCGAGGACATCTTTGGCCTGCCCCATTTGGGCGAGGCCCGGACGGTCACCACCACGTTCAAGCACATCTTCACGCCGTAGGCCGCGCCCCTTCGTCACCGGGGCACGAGCGCGAGGGCGAGCATTCAGGTCGGCACGCCGGGCTCGCCGGGCCTGCCTGGCCTGATCCGGGTACCATCCCCGGGGCCCTAGGCCGCATGCGGTCCGGCGGCGCCGCAGCGGTGGGACCGCCGCGGTACCCAGGACGGAGACGGGTTCAGGACCGCCGGGGTGGCAAATGGGGTGTGGGGGAGGCGACGGACGAGTGAGAGGATCACATGATCGTTCGTGATGGTGGGCGCCCGCTCTTCGCGGGCGCCGACTGAGCCCCCGGACGCCCTTCGTGCGCGGCCCGGAGGCCGAGATCGAGCATGTCGACGTCCTGATGGTGGGCGCCGGGCTGTTGCGGGTCAGTGCCGGCCGCTACACCGGGGCCCACTGTCCGAGGGCTACCTTCGCCATCCTCGAAGCCCGCGACAACATCGATGGAACCTGGGACCTGCTCCCGTTCCCGGGCGTCCGCTCCGACTCGGAGATGTACACCCTTGGGCACTCGTTCCGCCCGTGGAATGGCGAGCAAACGATGGCCGACGGGGTCCCCATCCGGGACTACATCCGAGAGACGGCCAAGTCGTCCGGTGTTGAGGGCAGGATCCGCTTGCGTCAACGGGTGACTGCCGCGGACTGGTCGCCTGCGGATAGGACCAACAGCTCGACCTGCGATGGCTCGGCCTCCGACGGATCGACGCCTCCCGGCTCGTCCGCACCCGACGAGGTCTCCCGGTCCGGCTCGTCCCCACCAGCCGGGACAACAGTGCAGTGATCGGAGCGACCCACCCCACCCGGGTCCGCCCGATCCCGGGCGTGGCGGCGACGGCAGGACAGGCCTTCGTGCCGATCGCCTTCATCGTCGTCGGCCAGGTACTCATCTTCCCCATGCCGATCGGCGTCTGGGTGCAAGGGGTGATCCTCGGCCTGCTCGGGGCCTTGATGGCGGTGGGGCTGGGGATGGTGTACCGGTTGAACCAGGTCGTGAACTTCGCCCAGGGCGACGTGGGGAGCGCGCCGGCCGTCCTGGCCGTTGGCCTCATCGGCTTCTCGGGGGTCGACTACTTCGTCGGACTCGCTGCCGGTCTAGTGGCCGTGGTGGTCCTGAGCATCATCATCGAGGTCGTGGTCATCCGGCGCTTCGCCCGCTCGCCCCGGCTGATGCTGACTGTGGCCACGATCGGCCTTTCCCAGACGCTCGTGGTCGTGAGCCTCCTCATTCCCAACATCTGGGGCGAGCGCCCCATCCCCACCGCGGTCGCCCACTTCCCCTGGCAGATCTCGTTCCATATCTCGCCGGCGGTATTCACTGCCGATGATGTCGTCGCCGTGGTCGTGTCGCTCGCCGCTCTGACCGCGATCGCGCTCTGGTTCCGGACCACCAACCTTGGCATCGCCACTCGTGCTGCAGGGGACCGACGAGACCGGGCGGCGATGCTCGGCATCCCCGTGAACCGCCTCCAAACAGTGACCTGGGTGGTGGCCGGAGTGCTGTCTTTCCTGAGCGTCTTCCTGAAGGCGGCCATCTTGGGCCTCCCCCTCGATCCCACCTTCGGCCTGACGGCACTGGCCTCAGCCCTCGGGGCGCTGGCCATCGGCGGCTTTACCGATCTCCCCATGGTGGCGGTGGCGGCGGTGGTCATCGGCACCCTCGAGCAAGGTGTGGCGTGGAACCAGCCGGCACGCCCCACCTTGGTGCTGGCCGTGATCGCAGCCGTCGTGGTCGTCGGTGTGTTCTTCAGGCAACTGATACGGCAGTCACGGCGGACCGCCCAGAGCCAATGGGCACTGGCCGGTGGCATTAGGGATACCCCGGCCGGCTTAGGCCAACTGGTCGAGGTGCGTTCGGCCGCCGTGTGCGGCGGTGCAGTGTTGGTCGCCTTATTGGTGACGCTTCCGCTCTGGCTCGGGCCGAGCAGCTTGCTCGAAATGTCGAACCTGCTGGTCCTCACCGTTGTTGGCTGCTCGATCGTGGTCCTCACCGGTTGGGCGGGACAGGTGACCCTCGGGCAGATGTCGTTCGCTGCCGTCGGTGCTGTGATCGGGGCGGTGGCCATGATCGACTGGCATTGGGACGTGAGCCTCGCCCTCCTGCTCGCCGGCGCCGCCGGCGGAGCGGCAGCGTTCGTGGTCGGCATCCCGACGCTTCGTCGTGACGGCGTCTTCGTGGCCGTCACCACCCTGGCCTTCGGGCTGGCCACTTCCGGCTACCTCCTCGACCGCGCCGAGTTCATGTGGATCCCGAGCGGCCAGCTGGCAACACCCCGCCTCTTCGGGCTCCCGATCGTCTCGCAGACCTCGCTCTTCGCCACTTGCCTCGGCGTCGCCATCGTGGTCGCGGTGGGGCTGCGCGGGCTACGGCACAGTCGCTTCGGACGTGTGCTTCGCGCGCTCAGCACGAACGAGCGGGCAGCGGCAGGCTTCGGCGTCGATACCAGCCGGGCCAAGCTCGAGGCGTTCGCCGTCTCCGGGTTCATCGCCGGGGTCGGCGGCTGCCTGCTGGTGCTTGTCAACCAGCAGTACCTCGAGTCCCCGTTCACCGAGACGGCGAGCCTCGCCGTGTTCACGGCCACTGCAGTGGGCGGGCTCGGGTCGGTCGTGGGCGCCGTCGTCGGGGCCGCGCTGGTAGAGGGAAGCGCCACCTTCCTGCCCCCGAGCTGGCAGCTGTTCCCCGCCGCCTTTGGCATCCTTGTCGTCCTGATCGCATTCCCTGGTGGTCTGTCCGGTCTCCTCTTCGCCGCCCGGGACAAATTCCTCATCGCCATGGGCCGCCGCCACGGCCTCGAGGTGGACGACAGCCTCACCATCATCGGTGCGCCCGGTGATACCTCGGGTGGCCGGCCCGAACAGCCGGCGGCTGTTGGGTCGTGGGTCGGCGGGCCACCGATTGACTCCGGAGGCAGCCCGTGAGCGGCGCGGGGACGTCCGAACCAGGCGGACGGGCGTTCGGCGGTGGCGCTCCGCTCTTCCCGCTCGGTGTCCTGTTCTCACTGGTACTGCTGGATCAGGCCACGCAGAGCGCCTTCAACGTGCTCATCCCCAACGTGCGCGACGCCTTCCACCTGTCCGACGCGTCCGTACTGCTGATCGTTGCCCTGGCCGGGGCGGCTGCATTGCTGGGCACCGTCCCGGTGGCATGGTTGGCCGATCGAACCGTCCGGGTGCGCATCGCACTGGTGGGTGCCGGGATCGGTGCTGTCTTCTCGGTTGCCCTCGGAGTGGCGCCGACAGCTGTGGTGCTGGCCGTGATGCTGTGCGGCGTGTACTTGGGACAGGCGGTGATCTTCCCAACCCATAACTCGCTGCTGGCCGACTACTACCCGGTGGAGGCGCGGCCCCGGGTGTACTCGGCCCATCGGGCCGGACTCTCGCTCGGGGCGGCCGGAGGCGTGCTGGTGGGGGCGGGTTTGGCCGCCGCCTTCAGCTGGCGGACGCCGTTCGTCGTCTTCGCCGTGCCGATCGGCGTCGTGGTGCTCGTGGGTCTCGGGCTGCGGGAGCCCGCCCGTGGCCATTTCGAGGAGGCCTCCCTGCGGGCTCACGACACCGAGGCCGCGTTGCGCGAGGCGGTCGTCGAAGCGGAGGCGGCGGCTCCGGGGCCATTGCCGCCAGTGCCGGAGGCCCTCCCGGCGTCACGAGAGGAACCGCCGTCCTTCGGCGAGGCGTGGCGCATGGTCTGGAAGATCGGGGTGCTGCGGCGCATCTTCTTCGCTCTTCCCTTCCTGGCCGCCGCCATTGCCGGCTTCACCTCGCTGGCCTCGCTCCAGTACCAGGAAACGTTTCATCTCGATGTCGTCGACCGGGCCTTCCTCGTTGCCCCGGTGCAGGTGTTCGTGCTCGTCGGCCTGGTGGTGGGCGCCACAGTGGGGACGCGGCTGGCCGCCCGAGGCCTGCACCTCGTGTTCCGCATGCTGGCGGTCACCGCCGTCGTTGCCTCGGCGTTCGCCGTGCTATTCGCTCTGGCCCCGTCGGTTCCAGTGGCGTTCTTCGGCGACGCCGGCATCGAGGCGTCGCTAGCCATCGTCGGTCCCGGCGTGCTGGCGGCGCTGTCGCTGGCTATCCCGTCGAGAGTCCGTTCGCTTGGCTTCTCGATCGGCGCGCTGTTCGTCCTCCCGGGACTCGTCGTCATTCCCTTGGTCGGAGCCGTCGGCGACGAGGTGGGGTTTCGTTACGGGATGCTGATGCTGGTTCCCGTGTTCCTGGCCGGAGGTCTGATCGTGGCCAGTGCCGGGTCGTTGATCGAAGCCGACGTGCGCAACGTATGGCTATCTATGCGCACCCGGGAGGCGATGCTGGCGGCCCGCCAGCGCGGGGAGCTGCCGCTTTTGGCCGTCCGCTCCCTGCTCGTCGGCTACGACCGAGTGCCCGTGCTGCAGGGCGTTGACCTCGAGATCGCCGAAGGCGAGATCGTGGCCGTTCTCGGCACCAACGGCGCGGGCAAGTCCACTCTGCTTCGGGCCATCGGCGGGGTGGTGGAAGCCGACTCCGGCGCCGTCATCTTCGACGGACGGGACATCACTCACATACCCCCCGACGAGATCGCCCGCCTCGGGATCGGCCAAATGCCCGGGGGCGCGGGCGTGTTCCCGACGCTCAACGTCGAGGAGAACCTGCGGTTGGCGGCCTGGGCGGATCGCCGGCACCGGCCCGGCGGCGCGGCGGACCGTGACCGCTGGCACGAAGAGAGACTCGGAGAGGCGTTCGGCCGCTTCAATGTGCTGGCTGACCGACGGTCCGACCGGGCCGGCGACCTCTCAGGAGGCCAGCAGCAGATCCTCGCCCTGGCCATGGCCCTGCTTGCCGCTCCCAAGCTCCTGCTCATCGACGAGCTCTCGTTGGGCCTCGCCCCCATCGTGGTTGAGCAGCTGCTCGAGTCGGTGCGCCTCCTCCGTTCCGGGGGCACCGCCGTCCTGCTTGTCGAACAGTCGGTCAACGTGGCCGTGGCCATCTCCGACCGCGTCTACATCATGGATTCGGGGACGATCCGGTTCTCCGGATTGGCAACTGAGGTACGCGATCACCCCGAGCTCCTCTGGTCGATCTACCTCCATCACGCCGTGGCCGGGCATCGGGCCGTCACCAGCGCCGGCGCCCATGACGGATCGCCCATGGCCGCGCCGCTGAATCTCTCCGAGTCGGTGGCGGAGGCGGGGGCGGCGATGGCCGGAACGGGGCCGGCGGCGGGGGAAGGCCACGTGGAGCCGGCATCGCCCGTGCCGGTCGCTCGGAGGGACGTGCTTCCACTGGGCAGCAACGGTGCCCTTGGCCCGCCCGCCCTGGAGCTGGAGAGCGTCTCGGTCCTCTTCGGAGGCATCGTCGCCCTCGACGAGGTGTCGATGACGGCCGCCCCCGGCGAGGTGGTCGGGATCATCGGACCGAACGGTGCCGGCAAGACCACCTTGTTCGAGGTCGTTTCGGGGTTCACTCGGCCCCGCCGAGGGCGGGTGACCCTCGGGAGGGTCGACGTGAGCGGGCACTCGGCGGCGAGCCGCTCGCGGCTCGGGCTCGGTCGGTCGTTTCAGGAGTCAGTTCTCTTCAGCGGGCTCTCCGTCCGCGACACCCTGGCAGTTGCCCTCGAACGGTATGTCGATGCCGGCGATCCCATCAATGCTGCCTTGCGGCTCCCGGCGTTGGTGGACACTGAGGCCGCCATCGCTGCGCGTGTGGACGAGTTGATCGAGCTGTTCGGGCTTCAGCGCTTCTCGACCGCCTTCGTCGGCGAGCTCTCCACCGGCACGCGCCGACTGGTCGACCTGGCCGCCGTCGTCGCTCATGAGCCAACGGTGGTCCTGCTCGACGAGCCCTCATCGGGTGTCGCCCAGCGCGAGGTCGAGACCATGGGCGAGCTGCTCCGCCGGGTGCAGCACAGCCTGAGGGCGACCCTCGTCGTGGTCGAACACGACATTGCCTTCGTGGCAGCTCTGGCCGACCGACTGGTCGCTCTCGACCGCGGTTGCGTGGTCGCCGAGGGCGCCCCCGACAAGGTCCTGGCCCGGCCGGAGGTCGTCGAGGCGTTCCTCGGCGTCGACCCGGTGAGTCGGGCCCGATCGGGAGTGGTGCCTTCCACATCCACCGGCGACCGAGGAGTCGACGCTTGAGTGGGAAGCCGATGACATGGTCCGAGAGCGCTTTGGACACGAATGCAAACCGGCGGCTGGGTGGTGAACGGGCGGTGAGTGGCGATGACGATGGGCGATGACGATGGAGGGGCGATGAGCGACCAGGATGCGCGGCCCTCTGATCGAAGGGTGAGCCGGCCCTGGCCACGTGTCGGGCGAGTCCGGCGCTACGGCCCGGCCCTCCTGGTCGTGGCCGCACTGGTGGCGGCCGGCACCGTGGCCACCACGAGATCCGAGAGCGCCCAGGCGCCCACGAGTTCCAGCGCCTCGAGCGGCGGGAGCTCCCCGACGGCGGCCGATCTCACCGCCAATCCGCGCTTACCGATCACCTACCAGATGGCCGAGAAGGCGGGCACGACAGCCGATTACCACTGGGTGCAGGGCTGCGACTTCAAGACCGGTCGGTTGGCCGTCCCAACCGTTTACTCGCCGCCCTGTGTCCCGACCTTCCACGGCACCAACGGTGGTTCGACCGTATCTGGGGTCACCGGAACGACCATCACCGTCGTCTACTACATACCGCCGCCGGGAGACCTCGCGTCACTCGTGGAGGGTGCGGCCGGCAATCCGGCCACCAACCTGCTCACGGCTGAGAACTACGCGGCGATGTTCAACCACATCCTCCCGCTCTACGGCCGCCGGGTACGTGTCGTCCCGTTCGATGCCACCGGCATCAGCACCGACGCGGTAGCGGCGCGGGCCGATGCCATCCGGGTGGCCCAGCAGATCCATGCCTTCGCTTCGATCGGCGGCCCGGCTCAGACACCGGTCTATCAGGACGAGCTCGCACGGCTGCACGTCCTCTGCCTGGGATGTGGGATCGGGGCCATCTATTCCGAATTTCAGCAGGACGCACCGTACATGTGGAGCTCGCTGCCGGCCTCCGACACCGTGCTGGTCGACGCCTTCACCTACATCACAACCCAGCTCCAGCATCGCGATGCGGTCTGGGCGGGCGAGGCGAGCCTGCGTGATCGCCCGCGACGGTTCGCTCTCGTGAGCTACCAGGAAAACCCGCCAATATCCTCGTCGTTGACGAAGGAGCTCACGAAAGAGTTCGCCCATACTGGACTCACCTTTGCGGTGCAGCTCTCGTACCTGCTCGACCTGACCACGCTGCCTGAGGAGGCTGCGACGCTGGCCGAGCAGCTCAAGCATTCGGGGGCCAGCACGGTGATCTTTGCCGGCGACCCGATCATGCCCATCTACTTGACCAAAGCATGCGCGGCCGTCGGCTATTACCCCGAGTGGGTGATCACCGGCACCGTGCTCACCTACACGTCCACCTTGGGTCGGCTCTATGACCAGCGTGAATGGTCGCACGCTTTCGGCATTTCCAGCATCAGCGTCCCGACTCCCATCCAGGACGGCGACGCCTACCACCTCTACCGCTGGTACTACGGCACCGAACCGCCGGCGCCACAAACGGCGGTGGTGATCCTCCCCGCCATCGAGCAGCTGTACACCGGGCTCGAGCTGGCCGGTGCGGACTTGACGGGAGACACGTTTGCGGGCGGGATGTTCCGATACCCGCCGACGGGCGGCACTCCGACGAGCCCGCTCGAGAGCTATGGCGATCAGGGCGCACCGCCGCGGCCGAGCTACTCCTCGCCCGCCGACTACACCTTCGTCTGGTACGACGCCACGGCCAAGGGCCAGGACGAAGAGGGGGTGAACGGGACGGGGATGATCCGATACGTCGACGGGGGCAGGCGCTATCTGGCCAGCACCCATCCGACGAGCGAGGTGCCGATGTTCCAGGCGGCGGGCTCGACCACCTTCGACGTCGCTGTGCCTCGGGCGGACGCGGCGCCGAATTATCCGCCGTGGCCGGGGTCGCCGATTGCCAAAGGCTGACGCAGCCGCCAGTGGAGTAGGAGTCAGGCTTTGCCCGACAGGAAGGCGCGGGCTTGCCCGTTGTCGTAGGCAACATAACCAGGACCGCTGTGAGCAGTACCGATGCAGTTGTGGGGACGAATCACAAGTGCTCATGTTGTGGCGGCAGCAGAATTCAGCGTGACCGACCAGCAAGTCGTCGGGATGGCCGGTGAGTGGCGAGACGTCCGGTTTGCGCATTCACGTCGATGACCTAGCGGATCCGCAGCTCACCGGTTTGGACGTCGTGCCAACCGGCGACGGAAACGGGTCGCGTCGCTTCGTCTATCTCGGAGGCCAAAGTGGAGACCTGCACATCGAGATCATGGAGCTCAACGAGATCAGGCGTCTCTTCATGGACGACATTCGAAAAGCCTGTGGGGTCTGGGACGGAGTCGGCCGAGGCATGCGACGCTGATCCGAGCAAGCGAGCAGAGCCGCCTCCAATCAACGCGGCGTCATGCATCTACCAGCGCCGGCCTGGCCATTATTCGACCGAGAGAAGGGCCTCGATCTTCTCGAGAAGTCGAACGAACTCGACGGGCTTGGTGTCGTAGTCATCGCAGCCGACGGCCAGTGCGCGCTCGCGGTCGCCTACCATCGAATGCGCCGTCAGCGCGATCACCGGTATCGCGGCCGTTCCCGGATCCGCCTTTAGGTTGGTGGCGACATCCCATCCACTGACGATGGGCAGACTCAGATCGAGGAGGATCAGGTCCGGAGTGGGAGTTGTCTGGGCTATGGCCAGGCACTCGACTCCGTCGACTGCGGTGGTGACCCGGTACCCGCGGCGGACGAGACGTTTAGAGAGCATGTCACGATTGAACTCGTTGTCATCGACGAGAAGAATGTGCATTGTGATTGCCCTAATCCCTCATACCGACGCGACTTTCCGGTTCAGGCCGGCGGCTGCACCCAGGTCGTAACGACGGGGTAGGCGGACGACGAAGGTCGATCCGATACCAGGTTCACTCGTCACCTGGATCGTCCCACCGAGGACCTCACAGAACTGTCGGGTGATTGTGAGGCCCAGCCCCGTCCCGCCGAAGTCGCGGGCGGTCGTATGTTCGGCCTGGACGAAAGCGTCGAAAACCCGGGCGAGTTGTTCCGGGGTCATGCCCACACCGGTGTCCCGAATCGTCATCACGACGATGTCATTGTTCTCTGCGTCGGATTCAACCGTTGCTACGAGGGAGATGAGTCCCTCGTGGGTGAATTTGCACGCATTCCCCAACAGATTGAAGAGAACTTGGCGAACTTTGATCGGGTCGGAGTGCATGATGCCGAGCGAATGCGGTTTGATGACTTCGAGATGGTTCGCATTCTTGTTCACCAATGGATCCACCGTATCTTCGATCCCGCGGAGTAAGTCGTCAAGATCGAACGCTTCCACGGAAACATCCATCTTGCCGGCCTCGACTTTGGAGAGATCGAGCACCCCGTTGATGAGAGAGAGGAGATAGCGTCCCGAGCTGGTGACTCGCCCGATGTCGAGCATGTAGTCGTCCCCACGCTCGCCCGCTTCTTCCTCGAGGAGTTCGCTGTAGCCGATGATCGCGTTGAGCGGCGTGCGCAGCTCGTGACTGACGTTGGCGAGAAAGTCGCTCTTGGCGCGACTGGCCTGAAGTGCTTCGTCACGAGCGACCGCCAATTCAGCAGTCCGGGCTTCCACCTTGCGCTCCAACGTTCGCTCCGACTCACGCAGCGCTTCGTTGGCCGCCATCGCTTCGTCGATGGTCTCCTGCATGCGGGCACCCGATTGCCAGATCGAAAGCATGCAGAGCACCGCGCCGATGAGGGATCCCAGGGGGACTAGAACTCTCAGCATTGGGTCCGGCAATGGCCTGAGGGATACCAGCGGATTGAAGATCGCGAAGACGGCACCGATGGTGAGTATCCCGGTGGCACCCATGATGAGCCGCAGAAGATGAGCAGGAGTGACGAAAGGCAGAGCGATCACCACGGCGAGGATCGAGAAGACCGAGGTCAATGGCCAGAGTCTTGGTGCAAAGATGCCGGTCGTTACCGTCTGGCACCAGACTCCGATCACCAGGGCTGTAATCCCCTTGGTGATCAGTTCTTGACGCGTGTACCGCCTGGCGAAGCGCTGAGCCACGACGGTGAGCACCAATCCGATCTCCAGCACGATCAGAATCGGCGCCCGATAGAACCAGAACAGAAACAGAATGAGAACGGCCGTAACAGGAGCGGCTGGCTCGTTGTACCGAATGAGCTGACGTAACCGGTCGAGGTTGACCTCTCTCATTTCGGACGTGGATTCGATCTGAGTGGATGTTATGGACGTCATCAGATGGCCGCTCCTTCCCGCTAAAACGGCTCCTTCCATCGGCGCAGCATTCGGTGCCCACTGTACGATACGGACGCCATGGACGACGCTGAGAAGTTCGGCGAGCCGCAGGCGCTGGTGGCTGAAACCCGCACCGCCCTGCGACGGTTCCAGCATGATATGAGGACCCATCTCGGTCAAGTCATCGGCTACGGCGAATACTTGCTCGAAGAACTACGGGAGCGTGAGCTCGCCGAACTGGTCTCGGACGCCGAGCACATCATTGCCGCAGCGAGGAGCCTGTTCGACCTGGTCGAAGGCACGCTGGTTGGTGACGCCGGCACATCGCACTCCGCGGTTTTGGAGGCTCCAACGAAAGCGCCTGCGTCGGCGGGGGACATCGAGCACAACGTGGCCGATGTCCTCGTCGTTGATGACGAGCCGTCCAACCGCTCCCTCCTACGCCGTCACCTCTGCGAAGCCGGCTTTACCGTGACCGAGGCTGACAGTGGGCCGGCTGCCCTCAGCATTCTCGAGTCGAGATCCTGCGATCTCGTGCTGCTCGACTTCACCATGCCGGAGATGGACGGTCTCGACACCCTGGACGCCATCCGAAGGGACTTCTCGGTGTCCGAGCTGCCCGTGGTCATGGCCACCGGTCGTACAGACCGTCAGGATGTTTTGCACGCGCTCAACCACGGAGCGAATGACTACATCATGAAGCCATTCGACTACGGGATCGTCGTGGCCCGGGTTCAGACACAACTCGCGCTGGGGACAGCCGCTCGCCAGATCGAGGCACTTGTGCGCGAGCTCGAGCTTCGGAACGCGTTCTTGCGTCAGACCTTTGGTCGATATCTCTCCGGCGACGTGGTCCAGAGCCTGCTCGAGAGCGACGACGGGCTGGAACTCGCCGGCGAACGTCGATGCATCAGCGTCCTGATGGCTGACCTGCGAGGATTCACCAACCTCACGGAACGCGTCGAACCGACGGTCGTCGTCGCGATCTTGAACGAGTACTTGGGAACGATGGCCCAGGTCATTGGTGACCATGGTGGAACCATCGACGATTTCATCGGCGATGGAATTCTCGTGCTGTTCGGAGCACTTGATCGGCGCGGGGATCATGCCACTCGAGCGGTGGCCTGCGCTCTTTCCATGCAGCTGTCTCTTCGCTCGGTCAATGAGCTTGTTGGGGAGAGAGCTCCATCCGCACTTGAAATGGGTATCGGTATCGCAACCGGTGAGGTCGTCGTCGGGAATGTCGGGTCCGACCTGCGCTCGAAGTTCACGGCGATCGGAAGCGCTGTCAATCTCGCAGCGCGACTCGAGGGATTCGCGGGAGCTGGTGAGATCTTGATCTCGCCAACCACCTACGAGACGGTACGGACCCTTGTCCAGGTCGATGGCGTCCGGAAGGTGGAGCCCAAAGGATTCAGCGGGGCGATCGATGTTCGGAATGTCTCAGCCATGGGGATCGGGATAGGGCCAGGCTCTAGCAAGACGTGATCGGGCGACGGATAGCTTTGATCGCGGGTCGCGTGTCCGGGACGTCGCGCTGGATCACAGTGGCGGATCTCCGGGGATGGCTATTCGAACCCTCGCCAGAGGTCCTCTCCCGTTCAGAGAACTGGATTCCATCAGGGAGAGCGGCCACAACCAGCAGGTTGTCCGATTGGAACCGTCCGATCGCTCTCCTGATCATGGGCCGATACTGCGACCTTGTACCCGCTGGCGCCGAAGAGGCTGGACACTTCGACCCCTATGGTCACGTGGCCATCTCGTCAGGTTGATTCGTCCGCCGAATCGAAGATGATCTCAACCAGATCATCGACTCCCGACTCACGGAGTCATGCAATTTGATCTCATTCACCGGGGCTTTCGTTGGTGAGCGAAGCTTTTGGTTCAAGCAACCTCGACCACATCCGAGAGCAGGTCATCACGTGTTTGCTCCCTAGCTGCACGCCGACCCACGCCAGCTGGCTCAATCAGGTTGAGCTCTTCTTCCCGATCCTCGAACGCAAACTCCTGCGCAGGGGCGAGTTTGCCTCGACCGACGAGCTGGCCGAGCGCATCATCGCGTTCATCAAGGACTACAACCGAAAGGTGGCACCGTTCCGATGGACCCGCGAGGGGCGCCCACTAAAGGTCCCGTAAGTCACAATGACTAACGCGCGAGAGCACTAGGGCGGGCCTAGACCGAGGCCGCCCCGGAACGAGTTCGCCTCTCGCTCGAAGGGGATGCAGCTCGTTGACAGTGGCTTCAGCCCCGATCGGCTCCAACGGGGCGGCGGGTGCAACGCGCCGCAACGTCTCAGTTGGCGACGCTGACCGTGATGCCGAGGCTTTGGCCGGGGCTGTTGCCAGCGGCGTCGTAGGCCACGCTCTGCAGGGTGTAGGTGCCGTCGGGAACGGTGGTCGTGTCCCAATCTGCCAGCCAGCCGTAGGGGGTCGAGGTGGCGGTGGCGATGACCGCGTCGTTCAACGTGCCGCCCGTGAGGACGAACTGGACGTTGGTCACACCGAAGATGTCTGAGGCGCTCGCATCAAGATATTGGCTTCCGGTTATGAAAGCGCCGTCCGAGGGGATGACTATGCTTGTAGCGGCCAAGTTGTTATCGATGCCAACCGTGATGCCAGGGCTGAGGCCGGTGTTGCCATTGGTGTCGTAGGCCTCGCTCTGCAGGGTGTAGGTGCCGTCGGGAACGGTGGTCGTGTCCCAATCTGCCACCCAGCCGTAGGGGGTCGAGGTGGCGGTGGCGATGACTGCGTCGTTCAACGTGCCGCCCGTGAGGACGAACTGGACGTTGGTCACGCCGACGTTGTCTGAGGCGCTCGCATCAAGATATTGGCTTCCGGATAGGAAAGCGCCGTCCGAGGGGATGAGGACGCTCGTGGCTGGCCCTGTCGTATCGAACGCGTACAGAGTTCCACTGTTGTCGCCTACATAGAGGACGCCATTGGCGATCGACGGGGAACCATAAATCGTCGATAGTGTCGTGTAGGAGAACAGAGTCTGGCCGGAAGTGGCGGAGACGACGAGAATCTTATCGCCCTCAGCCACGGCAACGATGCCAGGAGCCGCGGAGAGAGCACCGAGCACCGGACCGTCGGGCAGACAGTCTTGCCACCGGATCCCGCCGGTGGAGGGATTGAGGGCGGCGACGCTGCCCGCGCAGCTCACTCCGTGGATCGTTGTGTTGCCGCCAGCCGCGAAAAGCGTGCTGCCGTCCCAGGCGCTAGTAGAGATGCTGCCCTGCCCACAATTTGGGCAGAAACCACCGATAGCGATCTGGAATTGCCAACTCGGACCCGCCCCTATGTGGCCGCGTTTGAACGCGTAGTAGACGCCGTTCTTATTGGCGATCCCCACCATGGCTTGCGTTTTCCCTTTGCTTATTCGCGTGAACAGGGTGGGGGTGGATCCAAAATCGCTGTCGGTGTCTCCCATGGCTTGAGCGGTTGGAAGCTGCCAATGACCGATCACACCGAGGTCGGAGGCTTGGACCTCGATGACCGCCTCTACATACGGCGTGGACGTTGCATTGCACGGACCTTCCAGAGGGCCGGTCGCGAAGTAGACCGTGCCACTGGCTTCGTCGACCGTCGGGGAGCCCCAAACGCCGCCGCCGGTGCAGCCGTCGGGCACGACCTTCATAGTGTTCTGAACTACGCCGGTTGCCGCATTGACCTGTAGTAGTTGACCTTGGATAAACGGGCAATCGGGGGGAGAATCCGCTACACCGATGTAGACGCTTCCATCGAAGACGGCGGGCGAGCTGTACACGTACGAGTTCGGCCCTCCCAGTGGCGTTTGCCAGATGACGGAGCCGGTCGCAGCGTCGAGGGCATAGAGCTGCCCATCCCCGCCACCCACGTACACGACCGAGTTCACCACCGCGGCGGTGCTGGCCACGCCGACGTTCCAGAAGGACTCACAGGTGGCTGCCATCCGTCCGAGATACGTCTGCCACACCAGACCCCCCGACGTGTTGGTCGCCCGCTCGTAACCGTCCCAGGAACCCCAATAGACGAGCCCGTTGGACACCACCGCCTGGGAGGTGACCCAGTTGGGAGATGCGTTCTGGGCCGCAGCCGTCCACGCCAGATGCAGTTGGGAGGTCGTAGTCGGTGTAATGACCGTCTCGGCCGCGTTGAAGCCGGACCGGCCATTCGTCGCGGCGTAAGTAGTCCAGTCGCCGCTTGCCGCCGCAGCGGGCACCCCACCCCAAGCGGCGCCGACAACCGACAAGGCGCCGAGGAGCGCCACCGCAGTCCACCCCGACCGCAGCCGCTCACCACGGCCTGACCGGATGTTCGAGCAGCTTCGAAACCCAAGCGCTGTCCGCAGCAGGGTGCCCACCTCCCTACGCCCCTCTCGGCGTCGGCGCTAACCCAACATGCCGCCGGCGCGACTGTAGGCCCTCCACCCGGAGGGCGTCAACGTCGCTCGTCCAGCTTGCGGTGACGGGCACGAAAATGTAGAACAACGCCGCTACCCATGGAAGCGTCTCCGTCGCCACCCACCCATGGAAGCGGCTGCAACGATCCCTGCAACCGGAGCCGCCGTCAGGGCCGTCACAAGCCGTCATGAACGGCGGTGAAGGTGACTGTTTCCTCAACGCCACCAAGGGACACGTCACCCGAAGGAACGGGCCGTCATGGACGGAATCGGACTTACAACCAGCAGGTCATCGGTTCGAGTCCGGTAGCGCCCACCATGAAGGACCAGTTCAGACCGTTTCTAACAGTGCCTCCGGAATCGCGCCTTCATCCAACACAAAACCCAACAATCCCAACAAGGTGCAGGGGCGGGCGATGGCAGGGAGCAAGTGAGCAATGAGCAGCCAGAAGGACGTGTGGGAACTTAGCGTCTGCCTCGGGCGAGACGAACAGGGTCGCGTCAAGCACAAGAGAGGTGACCTTCAAGGGCGGGAGCCGAACGGCAGACAAGGAGCTCGTCCGCTTGGCAGCAAGTACGAGGGGACGCTCGTTGCAGCGACCAGAGTTCGGTTCGTTGGAGCGAAACCACGACGTCTACGATGGTCATGGCCATCCCTTCCTTCCTTCAGCGGTTGAGGGGTGGTACGGCCGTCCTTGATCGGAGTAACGGGCGGTCCGGATTGTTGGCGCAAGCCGGACCAATCACCCAACCTCAGAGACGGGGCGTGCCGTTGTCAATCTGCGCCTGGAAGAGCTCGGCCGACGACGCCGAACGACGCCTCAGGGTTCCGAGTCAGGCCGAATCTCCCAGTGCTCCCGAAGCTATTGAGAACCAGCAGTGAGGCGGTGGACCCTAAAAGGGACATTGTCATTGTTGTGGGATACCCCCCGGCTCGGCAGGCCTTCCAATTGGTGATCTAGCTTTGCGGGAGTGATCTGGGCCACTCCAAGCGGACTCGCAGCTCAATGGCGATGGTGGTTGGTCGCAGCGGTGATCTGATTTGGGCATCAGTCGGCAAGGCAGATGCGGGCCATGAGTCTCACGGCCGACACTGAACCTGAGTTGCAGCACTCAGCAAACGCCGATTTATCCGAAGGCGGTGGATCTCATCGGTTCGCCTGGTATATGGGCGGCATCGTCGTCATCGGCGTTGTCGCAAGAATCCTGTTCATTGCCGGATGGACCTGGAGCGCACCCCTGCATGGCGACCCACTCTTCTACCAGCAATCTGCAGCACACCTCACTAATGGCAAGGGCTATGTCGATGGGTTTCTAGGCAACGGACACTTGGTGCCCACAGCGGAACATCCCCCCGCCTTCAGTTTCCTGCTCGCCGGATTGGACCTCGTGCACGTGAGGTCCGTCGATGCCCACCGGGTCGCGCTCGCCATTATCTCCTGCCTCGGCATACTGGTCATGGGCTTGCTGGGCCGAAGATTGGCGGGTCCCGGCGTCGGGCTACTGGCAGCAGGCATCTCGGCACTGGACCCGCTCTGGGTGCAGTGGGGCGGCTTCCTCATGAGCGAGAGCCTCTATCTGGTCATCGTCCCAGCGATGCTCCTGTTCGCACTCCGTTGCCTGGACAGGCCCAACCCCTGGGACTTTCTCGCCCTTGGTCTCCTGATCGGCGTTGCCACGCTCACTCGCAGTGAGGCGGTCGATTTTGTGGTGTTGCTCGGGGTCGTTGTCGTCGTCCTTGCTACGGGAGCATGGCGGGAGCGAATGGTCTTCGCCGTGGTGTTCCTGACCGGGGTAAGTCTCTTTCTTGTGCCCTGGGTCGTTCGCAACGACATCCAGATGGGGTCATTGACCCTGTCTACCAACGAGGGATTCACGCTGTCAGGTTCTTACTCTACGGATACGCTTTCACCCTCCAGCCCTGACTACGGAAGCTTCGACAACAACGCCCAGTTCGCCGACACAGTGATCATCGAGGCTTACGAAAAACCACCCGATCACGCCAAACACTGGACGGAAGTGACCTTGACCAATGCGCTGGGCAGCGGGGCGAGGACCTACGCTCGAGAGCATCTCTCGGACCTGCCCGGCGTGATGCTTGCCCGTGAAGGTCGAGTGTGGGGGGTGTTCGCGCCTGGGAGTCAGTTGACCTTTGACGCCACCGAGGATCTGACCGGTGCCCGTGGACCCAAGCAAGCAGGACAGATCCTCAACTGGGTGTTGCTGCCCTTCGCTGTGCTCGGTGCTGTGCTGCTCGGTACTCGATCCCGGCGACGGCTGCTCGTCATGTTGATCCCGGTCGTAGTCGTTGCTATCAATGCTGCGGCGTTCTACGGGAGCACTCGTCTTCGTGTGGCCGCAGAACCGTCCATCGACGTATTGGCCGCCATCGGTGCGCAGTGGCTTGGAGGACGCATTGTGAGCCGGGAGACTGAGGGTGATCACCCAGCGGCGGGAAACCTATCAACACGCCCACAAGTGATGGCATGAAGGAGCGGGGCCTCCGCTCCCCGTGACGGCTCCGGTCTCGCGGTCGAGACTGGGGTTGTCACACCAAACCCTCACGACAAGGGAGGTTCCGATGGAAAGAGTATGTCGGCATCGATCTGCACCGCCGCCGGTCGGTCATCTAGCGGATGGACCATGCCGGGGAGAAGATCGACTCGGTCCGGGTTGACAACGAATCGAGCCACTTCGCCAAGGCAGTCAGCGTTGCCCTGGTGGGTAGCCCGGTCATCGTTGAGGCGACCTATGGCTGGTACTGGGCTGCTGATCTCCTCAAGGAGATGGGATACGAAGTCCATTTAGCCAACCCCCATGGCAACGACTGGGGACACCGCCGGGTGAAGAACGACGAGCGCGATGCCCGGGATCTGGCTGACCTGCTGCGTCTCGGGCGCCTCGCCGAGGCCTGGATCGCCCCGCCCAAGACTCGAGAGCTCCGCGAGATGATCCGCTACCGGATCAAGCTCTCCAACGTACGCACGGGTCTGAAGGCCCAAGTCCACGCCGTCAGAGCGGACCTCATGGGACGCTATTCGAACCCCTTGCCAGAAATCCTCTCGCTGTTCAGAGAACTGGATCTGACCAGGGAGAACGACCACAACGAAGATGTCCGATCGAACCCGTCCGATCGCTCGTGATTTGGGGCGATTTGATGACTTTTGAGCCCTCGGCCGGCGATCAGGTGACACGCTAATCGAACCCTTCGGTGGTAGCTCCCTTCACCACTTCGATCTTTCCTCCGATCGCCAGTGGATCACGGTCTCCACTGGAGCACGATTGAGCGGAGGTTGCGGGATGCGTCGAGCGCACTGTTCCGGTTTTGCGGGAGAAGCGGTCTAGCGTGGGGAGTACACAGCGGTTAGATAGTCCGTCCAACAACCCCTGTTCGGTTATCCCTGAGAAGGCAAGTGTTGGGCGGCATAGCGAATGCTCTCGATCTCGCTGATCCCCCGACCGATGTTCAAGAGGGATTCGTAGCGTTCGGCACCCAGTTCCCCAGGCAGGCTCGTCAACGCCGTCGCCGCGTCCTCGCCGACCTGTGTTTTCCAACTCTCCGCTTGTCTAGGGATGATCGTCTCGACCCACCCGATGAGCACAGCGGCGGGCTCGGCACTCCCAAGGGCGGCGAGCTCAGCGGCCACACAGAAGAGTTGGACTGCCTGATGATCGATGTGGCCATCATGGAAGGAACGCTCGGCGGCCTTGTATCGGATTCCCGCAGCCGCCGCGTGATCGCCTCGTTTACTGGCGAGAGCGCTCGACACGCCCATTGCCACTGTGGCGGCATAGGTATTCTCAGCGGCGGTGGCTGAGCGGAAGGACTCGTCGAGCAGCTGGCTGGCGCGAGCCGGGTCCGAGTCGGCCAGAGCGTTGGCCAGATTGAAGGTGCTGTAGGCGATGGCGGAAGGGCTCCCGCTCCGCCGGGCCTCCTCCACCGCTTCTGTCGCAGCCTCGGCCGCATCCGGATCGCGATCCATCATCATGCCTACAGACACCATGTCGAGGGCCAGGGAGGATTCGTAGGCATCGCCGATGGCTCTCGCCGCCTCAAGCCACCGTCGTGCGGGCAGACCGGGGTTGCGTCCAGCCATCGACCACACACCGGCCGCAGGCGAGAGGACCCGGCACGCGACCAAGAGCTTGGCCTCTCCTTCTTTCCCTGGATCCAGTGCCTTTAGCGCCTCTTCTAGCAGGCCGACCGCCTCATCGACATGCCCCTCGTTCATCCTCCACCAGCCGTGCACGGCAAGAGCGACCGGGAAATTCGAGAAGCTCTGGGCCTTGGGCGAGGCCACCGCCATGGCCGCCCACGAGCTGATCGAGGGTTCGATGCGCAAACCCTGTAAACCGAGTGCAGTGATAATGGTGAGAGCGGCCTCTGCGCCCTCGCTCGCCAAGGACCAAACCACTGCCGTCCTCCGGTTGTCAATCTCCTCTTCGACTGCTTCGAGCCATGTCCGCTCATCGGGGCCCTTCAGCCCTTGACCGGCCTGGGTAGCGAATAGCGCATAGTGGGCAGCGTGACGGCTTCGCATCCGCGGCGTCTCGCCGGTTGCCTCGAGCCGTTCTAGGGCGTATTCGCGAACGGTCTCGAGCATTTGATAGCGCGTCGCATCGCCCATGTCGACGGCGGTCACCAACGACTTGTCGACCAAGCGTCCGAGAAGGTCGTCGACGTCGAGCGAATCAATGGCGCCACCGGATCCGATCACCTCCGCTGCGGCGAGGTCGAGTCCACCAACGCAGACGGCCAGTCGGCCGAGGAGTGTTCGTTCCTCGGGTTCTAACAGATCGTATGACCAGTCGATGGCCCGTCGTAGGGTCTGGTGTCGGTCGGCAGCCGTCCGTGCCCCTCCCGTCAAGAGCCGGAACCGTTGGTCGAGCCGGGCGGCGATCTCACTCGGCGCCATGGAGCGGACTCGGGCTGCCGCCAGCTCGATGGCCAGGGGTATGCCGTCCAGTCGTCGGCAAAGCCGGAAGACTGCTTGCGCGTTGTCTTGGTTGAGCGAGAACCCGGATCGGGTTGACTGTGCTCGCTGGACAAACAAACGAACGGCATCAGATTCGGCTTGAGCCAACGCAAGCGTGTCCTCATCGGGCAAGCCGAGCGACGGCACGACGACGACGTGCTCACCTCCTACGCGCAGTGGCTCACGAGTGGTAGCGAGCACCGTTACCCCCTGGGCGCGGCGCAGGATCTCGTCCGCCAGTTTGGAAGCCGGATCTAGGATGTGTTCACAATTGTCGAGCACCAATAACAAGCGCTTGTTGTGCAAGAACGAGGTGAGGCTTTCTCGGATCGCCCCGCCTGGTTGCTGAGACACACCGAGAGCCGCGCTCGCGGCCTCTTCGATCGCGGCCGCGTCTCTCGTGCCGCCCAGCTCGGCAATCCACGCACCATCAGGGAAGCTCGGAAGGACATCGGCGGCCACCTGTACAGCCAAGCGGGTCTTGCCCACGCCGCCCACGCCGGTAAGGGTCACCATCCGACTTTCGGCCAGCGCCTTCTCGAGCTCCGCCATCTCGACACCGCGGCCGACGAACTCGGTGGACTGAACTGGAAGGTTGGTTGGATAGGCCTCCAACGAGCGCAGTCGCGGGAACTCGAAGTCCGATTCCGGATCGCACAGCTGGAAAACGTGCTCGGGCTGTGCGAGATCCCGAAGACGATGCTTGCCGAGATCCAACACCGGGACGTCCGGAGGAAGGATCTCTTGGACGGCCAGGGACATCACCGTCTGTCCACCATGGGCGATACTCATCAGACGCGCCGCCCGGTTGACCGCCGAACCGAAGTAGTCGCCATCGCGCTCCGTGCATTCCCCGGTGTGGATCCCTATCCGGACCCGCAGGCGGATGTTGCCGGGCCAAACCTGCGCCGCCAGCTCGCGCTGGGCGATGGCTGCTGCCTCGACGGCCGAAGTCGTTCGCTGAAAGGCAGCTGCAAATCCATCCCCGCCTGTGGAGAACACGTAGCCGCTGTTAGCACCGATTGCCCGGCGCACGATGTCATCGTGGCGGGCCAGGGCCGACCTCATAGCGTCGGGAGATCGCTCCCAAAGCTGGGTCGAACTCTCGACGTCCGTGAAGAGGAAGGTGACTGTTCCGGTCGGGGCCGCCGGCATCATCAAAGCTTCGCATGGACCGCCGCCGCCTGTCCGTGCCCTGCTGTCCGGATTCCGGCCGCTTCCGTTCCCGCGACTTCGCTTTTGTTCTCGCTTGTAGTGGGGTAAGCCTCATTCCTTGTCCGGCCGAACGGACACGCAATAACGAAGCCCACCTGCCCAAACGTTGCAACAAAGACAACAGCGGAGGGAGTGGTGTCGGAGCGGAGGGAGTGGTGCCTGAGCGGAGAGCCTGAGACGCTATTCAAACCCTCCGCTAGCCGTCCTCACGTTGCTGGAACAGGTGCCCTAGCTCCCGCGCTCCGGACTACGACGCCGGTGACCGCCGTCTCGTGCCGCCGTTGCGCCTCCTGTCGCATGTCCACGGGCTCCTTGATGGGAGCTGCTGACTCCCAGTCACCCCACTCGGTCCGCGGCAGGACCCAGGTCAACTCGACGGTGTTGTTGTCTGGGTCATGCCCGTACACAGCCTTGGTGGCGCCGTGATCGGACTCGCTTTCGAGGCAGCCTGCAGCGGCGAGGCGGTCACGAGCCGTCACGAGGTCGTCCATCGTCTCCACCTCGAGCGCGAAGTGGAACAGGCCGACCGAGTGCGGGCTGTCGTCGACCGCGTCTGGCCCGATCTGCAGCAATGCCAGGTCGTGATGGTTCGTGGACAGCGACGCCCGGAGGAGGGCCATGATGCCCATGGGCCGATCGACGTCCTCGGTGAAGTCCAGTACGCCTTTGTAGAACCCGGCCGACGTCTCGACGTCGCGCACCCGGAGTGCGACATGGTTGACGCCGCAAATCTTGATGCTCTCGTCCATCTCCAACTCCCTTTCAGTCTTAGTATCACCATATCAATACAGCGTCACTGTATCAATAAAGGGACGATACGCTGATCCGGTGGACGATGTCAAGACCCCGCGTGACCGGCGAGCTCGTCGAGCCGCCGAGACGCGGCTGCGCATCGTCCAGGCTGCGGCCAAGCTCTTCGTGGAGCGCGGCTATGCCGCGACCACGATCGACGCCGTGGCGGCGGAGGCCGATGTCGCGGTCGAAACCGTGTACGCCCGCTTCAAGAACAAGCGGAACCTTCTCGAGGCATATCTCGACGTGTCGATTGTCGGTGACGCCGCACCCGTGCCGTTGTTGGACCGCCCCGAAGTTCAGGCCGTCGCTGCCGCTGCTGACCAGCGAGAGCAAGTGCGGCTGGCGGCCGGGATCATGCGTGGCGTTCTCGAGCGAAACGCTCCGGTCCACGCTGTGCTCCGCACTGCGATTGCTGTCAGCCCCGAGTTGGACACGCTCGTCGACGAGGACGAGGCGCGCCGCAACGCGTCGCTGCGCGCGTTCGTGAGAATGCTGTCGAGCCGGGGTCCTCTTCGTGATGGGCTATCGATGGCCGATGCGACCGACAGAGTTTCGGCGCTTGCGAATCCCGAGACCTATGCGTACCTGACGCGCCGGCGAGGCTGGACCGCGGCGCGGGTCCAGCGTTGGCTTGAGGAGAGCCTCACTCTGCTCTTGCTGCCGACCTCTTGACCGCGGGCCGAGCGGAGGGAGTGGTGCGGAGCGGAGGGAGTGGAGCGGAGGGAGCGGAGAGCATGAGACGTCTTTCAAACCCTCCGGCTGGTCTGATCCGGACCTTGGACCAGGTCGGGGTCCAGGCAGCGGTTCCTTGGGGCGTCCTCTGACCATGACGTTGGCCCATCTTGATCGCCCTAACCGGAGCTGTATATTCGCCGTTGGGGCCGACCACGCTGAAGGAGTGACGCATGATCGCGATCTACATCACCACCGAGAACATGACTACGGCGCTCCACTCCGAAGGACGCAAACGGCTCAAGGAGGCCCGTGCCCCGGAAGATGCCATGAAGCTGCATTCAGTGTTCGGTGAGGAAGGGAAACTTCAGGTATTCGATATCTGGGAGAGCCAAGAGGCGTTTGACGCGTTTCTAGGATTTCTGGTGCCGATACTGGAAGAGTTGGGCATCAAGTTAGCTGCGCCGCCAACGATCATGCCGGTAGTGGATCTCGAACAGTAAGGTCCGGATCGGGCGCCAACCCCGGCTCCTGGGCCACTTTGGCGGGGTTTGAAAGAGACACACTCGGTCGCCCCTGAGCGGAGGGAGTGGAGCGGAGGGAGTGGTGCCGGAGCGGAGGGAGTGGGATTCGAACCCACGGAGACTCGCGTCTCACGGCTTTTCAAGAGCCGCGCATTCGTCCGCTCTGCCATCCCTCCTGGAAGGGGCCAGGCTACCGCCGACATTCCAGGAAGAGCCTCGGAGAAGATCCTCGGAGTCCTGTTCAGTCAGCTGACGAGACCTCGGAGCGGAGTTGCTCGACCCACTTCGCAGCTTCTTGCTGCGATTGCTCCGCCTCGAGCCGGATAGCGGGTCCCCGCGGGCCGGCGGCGGGATAGGAGCCGAGGAACTTCACTCCGGCTAGTTCGGCGTGGAGGTCACGAAGGCAATCGCTGACGACGGCGTCGGAGACGTGCCCCTCGAAGTCGATGATGAAGCAGTAGTCGCCGAGTGCCTTCTTGGTCGGCCTTGACTCGAGCTTGGTGAGGTTGATGCTGCGCGCGGCAAACTGGCCGAGGATGGAATAGAGGCTGCCGGGGTGATCCGACCGCTGGAAGCAAGCGATGCTGGTCCGGTCATGTCCGGTCGGAGCCGGGATGCTCTTGGGGGCCAAAGCCACGAAGCGGGTCTGGTTGTCAGGGTGGTCCTCGACGTCCTCGGCGAGAATATCGAGGCCATAGAGCTTGGCCGCGAGGCGCGGGGCGATGGCCGCGGTCGGCCGTCCGGCGATTGTCGGATCTTGCTCGCCGAGTAGCCGAGCGGCGTCGGCCGTGGAGTTGGAGGCCAGGACCTCGGCTCCGCCGAGCCGCTCGGTGAGGAAGCGGCGACATTGGGCGCTGGCCATGGGGATTGAGATGACCCGTTCGATGTCCTCGAGCCGGGTTCCGGGTAGGGCCATCAGGTGGAGGTGGATGTCGAGGATGACTTCCCGCTGGATACGGAGTTCGAACTCGAAGATCAAGCTGTCCACGATGTCTCGGACGGTGCCCTCGATGGCGTTCTCGAGGGGGACGAACCCGAGGTCGACAGCACCGTCCCGGGTTGCCTCCAGGACATCGACGAGGGAGGTGAACGGGACCATCTCCACCGCCGCGTACTCGGACTCGCTCAACAGTGCTTCTTCGGTGAAGGTGCCCTCCGGTCCCAAGAAGCCGATGCGCTCGGGGGCTGGGGCCGGCGCACCGAGGGTGCGGGCGGAGCCATGCCCAGGCAGGATAGTGAAGGTCATGGACGAGCCCGCGCTGCAACAGCTCCTCGCTGACGTCCGCTCGGGCGTGTGCAGCCCGGACGAGGCTGTCTGGCGGCTTCGACGGCTGCCCTTCGCTGACCTCGGATTTGCTCGCGTGGACCATCACCGGTGGCTGCGACAGGGCCTGCCGGAGGCCGTCTACGGGCAGGGCAAGACACCCGATCAGTGCTCATCGATCGTGGGGGAGCTGCTGGGACCCAGCGCTGACGATGGCGGTCGTACTGATGGCGATGGCGGTGGCGGTGGTGATGGCGATGGCGTCAACGGCGGCAGAGACGGAGACGGAGACGAGGGCGGTGGGAGAGGCAGGCCCGTCATCCTCACTCGGGCCGATGCAGCACAGGTGGCCGTCTGCATTTCCGACCATCCGGGAGGCGCCCGCACGAGCACCGGGCCGGCCACCGGTGCCGATCGCCAACGGGGTGAGCTCTCCACGGTCGTCTGGCGGTCGGCGCCCCAGCGGTCCAGCCGGGTTCTGGTGGTGACGGCGGGGACGTCCGACCTGCCGGTGGCCAGAGAATGCACGGCGACCCTGCGGGCGCTCGGCTTCGAGCCGGCGCTCACCGCCGACTGCGGTGTGGCAGGTGTCCACCGACTGCTGGCATCGACCGACGACCTCATGGAGGCCGACGCCATCATCGTCGTGGCCGGAATGGAAGGTGCTTTGGCCAGCCTGGTTGGTGGGATCACGCCCGCACCGGTCGTGGCCGTTCCCTCGAGCACGGGCTACGGTGCCGGCCTCGAGGGGGTCACGGCATTGCTGGCCATGATGGCCTCCTGCGCCGCCGGCATCACGGTCGTCGGCATCGACAATGGGTTCGGTGCGGCGTGCGCCGTGGCCCGCATGCTGCCATGACCTTCGTTCCGCTGGCCGATGCGGCCCCTGATACCCCTATCGATGCCTCGCCCGCCGATGCCGCTCCCACTGAGGGCAATCGGCTCGGCGTCACCGACACCGACAGACGAGCCGGCCCGCTGATGCTCGGCGCCCGGCGGACCATCGCTTGGTTCCACTGCTTCTCCGGGATCGCCGGGGATATGGCCCTGGCCAGCCTGCTCGACGCGGGAGCCGATGTCGGCGAGGTCCGGGCACTCCTGGACAGGCTGCCGATCGGCGGATGGCGATTGGATGTCGAGCCGGTGCTCCGGGGTGGCGTGGCCGCCTCCCGGGCTGTCGTCACGGTCAGCGACAAGATGGTCATCCGCACGTACACCCACATCGTCGGTCTGGTAGAGGAGGCGCGTCTACCGCCGCGGGTGACGCGGCGAGCGCTGGCTACGTTCACCGTTCTTGCCGAGGTCGAGGCTCGTCTACACCGCCGCTCCATCGAGCACGTCCATTTCCACGAGGTCGGCGGCCACGACGCCGTCATCGACATCGTGGGCACGGCTGCAGCTCTCGAGGTGCTCGGGGTCGACGAGGTTCGTGCCAGCCCGGTAGCCACGGGAACGGGCATGGTACGGACGGCTCACGGCCTCTTGCCCAACCCGGCCCCCGCCGTGGTGGCCCTGTTGGAGGGCGTTCCCACGTGGGGGCGGAACCTGACCGTCGAGCTCACGACACCGACCGGAGCAGCCTTGCTCGCCGCCCTCTCGTCCGGCTATGGGCCAATGCCGGCCATGCGGGTGAGCTGCCAGGGGTTCGGCGCTGGCAGCCGAGACCTCGACGAGCTGCCCAACTGCACACAGGTCGTGATCGGCGTCGCCGTTGACCGGCGTGCGGATGCGCTTGTGGTCTCGGGATCGTTCGGGGGCCGGATCGGACTGATAGGTGATCCCGACGGCGACGGCGACGCCACGGATGCCCATCCTGGTGGCCTCTTGGTCGGCGACGCCGATGCCGAAGCCGGCCAGCCGGTCGTCATGCTCGAGACGAACGTCGACGACGCCACCGGGGAGCAGCTCGCCCATGCCGTGGCCTCGCTTCTCGATGCCGGAGCGCTCGACGTATGGCTTACTCCTGTGATCATGAAGAAGGGACGCCCGGGGTCGGTCGTGCACGTGCTCACCGAGCCGTCGCGGGCGGAGGACCTGCGGCACCTGCTCAGACAGGCGACCGGCTCGCTCGGGGTGCGCATGGTCGTCGGAGAGCGGTGGCCTTCCGCCAGGAGGTTCGATGAGGTCTGGGTCGATGGCCAGCTCATCCGCATCAAGGTGAGCGAGGCCGGTGTCAAGGCGGAGCACGAGGACGTGGCGCTGGCCGCCCGCCGGACCGGGGGCTCGCTTCGGGATCTGGCTCGCAGGGCCGAGTCGCAGTGGCTCGCCGGCCAGGCCGGCAACGGACTCCGCACCGACCGACAGGACCCAGACGGACAGGGCCCAGACGGACAGGGCCCAGACGGACAGGGCGATGGCCAAGGGGAGTCTTCGGACGGAACGAAGTGGCCCGTCGTGGAGACGATCTTCGGACGGCCGGGGGGCCCGGACGATCCCGACCCTGCCTGAAGGACCGACGGCGCCTGACTCGGATGCGTCGACAGCGGGTGGGCCGGCAGTCAGCAGAGAAGTGGTGACCGCGGATCGGCCGGAGGCGTCCACACCCAGTGGCGGCCTCGCCGCTCGAGTCGATGCTCCTGGTGCGTCTTGAGGTAGTGATGCCAGTGGCAGAGCCGTGCCAGGTTCGCGAGGGTCGTCGTGCCTCCCTCTCCATAGGGGACGACGTGGTCGATTTCGAGCCCAACGGTGACCTCGCAACCCGGAACGACGCAGGCCGGGTCGCGTTCGAGGAGGGCACGCCGGATCGACGCCGGGATGGTTCGGCCGGCGTGGGCCACCGCGCTCACGTCGACGCCCCGGGTGAGGAGGACGCTGAGGATCGAATCAGTGGCCAAGCTCCGAGCGAGCGAGACCGGGATGGGCCCGACGCCAGGGATCTCGCAGATCTCGCCTGACTTGGTGTGCCCCCGGACCAGGGCGGCATGATCGACCCGGACGTGGACCATGGTGCGAGACATCCCGAAGGCATCATCATCGACTGCCGTTGCTGCCCTTGTCCCTCCTTCTGAGCGCGGCTCGCGCTTCGAACGGCTACCAGCTGGCCTTCGCATCGCTCGATCCGAACGACCGGTCGAACCCGGTCGACCTCGATGGGCCGTCCGGCCGCCTACCCCTATCGCGTTCACTGTCGCCCCCGAACGGCACACCAGGCGGACCAGGGCGTCAGCGGCGAGCGCCCGGGAGGGTTCGTGGACACCGGCCCGCCTGGCATCGGCTGCCAGGCGATCGGCCTCGGCCTTCACCACACCGACAAGGCGGGCGCCGGCATCGGGCGTGAGCTTGGCGTCGAATCGGATGGCACCATCGTCGTCGATCCAGTTGCGCAGATACCGAGCCCGATGGATGGCCTGGTAGGTCGTCGCCTGACCCTTGCCGGTCGCCTTGGCCCGGCGGCAGCGGAGCTTCAGCACGTTGAGCGGTTCGTGGACCGCCGACTCCACCAGCTCGCGTTCCGCTTCGGGCAGCAGGCTCGCCGCGCCGGCGATCTCCTTGACCTGCACCTCGGAGAGCCGGCCCTTCCGCATGGCCTCCTCGGCGGCGGGGAGCGCCCCCAGCTGGCGAGCCGTCTGCAAGGTGTTGATAGCAGGCCCGATTCCGGTCCCGGAAGCCTGGGCGATATGAGAGGCGGCCGTGCGATGGCCCTTTGTTCGCCAAACGTTCGACGACTCGACCCGACGCGCCGTCAAGAGCTTGCCCCCGGCGGCCAGCTTCTCGAGATCGCTGAAGGCTTGGAGCAGCTTCGACGCGTCGGCGCCTGACAGCCGCTCCGGGTCGAGGTCGGCAAGGACCGTCCGCAATTCGTCGGCGAGCCGCTTGAGGGTGGCGAGCACCATGCCCTCGAGAGTCCCACTGGGCTGTATCAGGGTCCGGTAGAGGGCGATTCAGTTCTTCAAGCGGGAGCCCCTCCGTTCTCGTGAGCGATCTGCCGGCACGGTTGACCGTACAAGCCACCCTCCGTACGGTGCGGTGATGTCCATCACAAAGATCCAGCTCTTCTCGCTCCCCGTCACCAACCAAGCCCGTTCCATCGACTTCTACGTCCACCAGCTCGGCTTCGAACTGGTGGACGACACGGAGATGGGTCCGGGTCACCGCTGGGTCCAGGTGCGGCCGCCCGGTGCGGCCACCTCGATCACCCTGGTGACCTGGTTCCCGACGATGCCGGCCGGCTCGACCAAAGGAACGGTGATCGAGACCGATGACCTCGAAGCTGAGATCGCCACCCTCCGGAGTAAGGGGGTGTCCCTCCCGGGTGGGATCGAGGTGGCGCCATGGGGTCGGTATGTCACCTTCGATGACCCGGACGGCAACGGCCTGGTCCTCCAGCAAACGGCGACGGAGGCCGGCTGATCGCCAGCCAGCGCCAGCCAGCGCTAGGGCAGCGTTAGGCTGCGTCAGTCAGGCAGCGTCAGTTGCCAGTCAGCCTGTGTGCACCCAGATCATGTTCTGGTCGGTCTGGCCGGGCGTCTCGGCCGCTCGCTGCTCGACCCGGTCGAGGTGGTAACCGAGCTTGGCGGGGATGGCGCGGCTCTTGCCGTTGGCCGCGTCACAGTGGATCTCGATCCGCTCGATGCCGGGCAGGTCGAGCGCGGCACGGGTGAGGGTGCCGGCCGCCGCCGTGGCGATGCCCGCGCCGACGCGGTTCGTCCGCACCCAGTACCCGATCTCGATCACGCCGGGCCCCGACCGCAGGTGGAGACCGCAGCAGCCGATGATGCCATCGTCGCAGCCCCCTTCGTCCTGTTCGCCTCGGTCGTGCGGTGACCGCATCGCGTAGCCGAACTCGAGCCCTTCCTCCCAGGCCCGGCGGGACTGCTCGAGGAACTGTGCGATCGAGTCGTTCGTGGCCGCCGACTGTGCCCACGGCATCCAGAGGCGCAGCTCCTCGAGGCTGCCATTCACGGCCTCGACGAGCGGGTCCAGGTCACGAGGGGCGTGCCGACGGAGCTCCACTGGTCCGCTGAGGAGTCTCTCGGGAGGACGGCTGGCGAGCGGGCGGGGGGCGCGGCCGCCGCTCGGAGTCACGACGTGGCCGTATCCGGATCCGAGTCGTCCGTGGCGCCGGCTCTTCCAGCGGTAGACGTTGGTGGCTCGGCTCTCGAACCCGAGGCGTTGGTAGAGGCGGTTGGCGGCTGCCCGGTCGGCCCGCGAGGTCAGATCGACCGATCGGGCACCGGCGGACTTCGCTCGGGCCAAGGCGGCCTCGGTCAGCGCCTTGCCCACCCCCTCGCCCCGGGCGCCCTCGTCCACCACGACGTCCTCGATCCACGCCCGCAATCCCGTGGGGATGCGGAAGAGGACGAGTGTCAGCGACCCGACAACCTTCCCCTCACCGTCGTGGGCGACGAGAAGGACGGTGGCGGGTGAGCGGATGATCTCGGTGAGCTCCTGTTTCCCCGGCGGTGGGGAGGACGAGGACAGCTGCGGGATCAGCCGGACGAATGCCTCAACCAGATCGTCGTCGGCGGCGGTGGCTTCCTCGATGACGACCGTGGAGGCGGAAGGTTCGGCCTTTGCCGGCGGCATCGACGGAGTGTAACCAGCCGTCGACGACCGGAAGGCTGGGAGGACCACGAAGAATCGAAGAGTGTCGCCGCCTCGGTGTAGATCAGGAGTTGATCTCAGGACTTGTCGGGGTCGCCGCGCCAGACGGGGGAGCGCACGGAGTCGTACAGCACCTCGACGGGCTCACCCCGGAGGGCGGCGAAGACGTGCTTGCCCCATCGCTCGGCACCGGCCAGCGGGAATGGCAACTCGTCGAGCGGGAACCAGCCGACGTTCGAGCACTCGAGCGGATGGGCCCGCAGTTCCCCACCGACGGGTCGGCACTGGAAGACGAGCGAGTAGAGGGGGATCCGGCTCATGCCGATCCGAAGACCGTCGAGCACGGCAATGAGCCGGATCACCTCGACCTCGATGCCGGTCTCCTCGGCGACCTCTTTGACGACGACCTCGGCCGCCGAGTAACCGACGTCCGCCCAGCCGGTGGGATACAGCCATACCCCCGAGTCGGCCCGCTGGACGAGCAGCAGCTCGTCCTTCTCGTTCCCCACCACCGCCCCCACCGCGACCTTAGGCGTGACGTACCCGGGGACACCCTTTCCCACGGTGGCGAGCCACTCCTCGACAACTCCCTCGGCGTCCTCGACGCCGTCGGAGCCCCCGTCGATGGCGGTACGGATGTCGGCCGCGACCCGCAAGATCTCTTCGAACCTCTCCTGCTCGTAGAGGGATTCGGTGAACCCGAGGCCGGTGCGGGCGATCCCGGCGAGCGTCTCGCTCCAGCGCAGCAACTGCTTCGCAGAGGGGCTTTGCTCCACTTGCCTGACGCTACCGCACTGCCAACGCGTGAAGGCCAGGTTCGGGCACAATGGAGTGTGGCCGTTCTCGAGGATTGCCGTCACTATGTGATGCGGACGACGCCGCGCGGCGAGAAGCTCGAGCGGTGCCGGATGGGCGCCAACGAACAGCTCCCGTTCGCCTGCCCGGAGGGCTGCCTCTTCTACGAGCCCCGCAAGGTCTCAGACGCGGGCTGGACGATCGCTCCGAACGAGGACCCGACCGGGCACTGAGGCAGGGCGCCGGAGGAGCGCCCCGAGCGATCAGGCGAGCAGGCGATCAGTCGATGGGACGTGCCCGCCAGGGCCGTGTCGCCGAGGGCCACGCGGGGTACCGCTATCGGACCGTTAGCGAGGGTATAGCGACTGCCAACCACGACAGGCTCAGCTCTCGACGACGTCGCCCAGAAGGTCGACCTGCACCCCTTCGTTTCGCAACCAGTCGACGGCCTGATCCAACACCGCGGCGTCGCCGTCGAGCTCACAGACGATCCAGCCGGTTCGCTCACCGACATCGGCACGGCGGATGTTGGGCACGACGTCGAAGGACCGGACCATCCGGGCGATGATCGGCTCCCGGACAAGCTCCTCCGGGAAGGTGAGGCGGACGCGCATCCCGATCATCGGGGAGTTCCCAATCCGATTGCCCGGGCCCCAGGTGCACGAACCGACTGTGCGGAGCCGTCACCGAGGGCCTCGTTCAGGTTCCCGGAGCGGAACCCGTCGAGGTCCAGCGTCACATAGCGGTATCCGGCTGCGTGGACTGCGGCCGACACCTCGGCTCGTCTTGCAACGACAAGGTGAAGATCGTCGATCGGGACTTCGATCCTGGCCACCTTCCCATAGTGGCGGACGCGCAGTTGGCGGAACCCGATACCTCGCAGACCGGCCTCGGCGTCGGCGATCGAGCGGAGGGTGCCGACGGTGACCGGCGTGCCGTAGGGGACTCGGGAAGCCAGGCAGGCGGCCGCCGGCTTGTCCCACGTGCGCAGGCCGAGCCGGCGGGACCAGGCACGCAGCGAAGCCTTGGTGAAGCCTGCCTCCACCAGTGGGAAACGTGCGCCGCGCTCGGCAGCAGCCTGCTGGCCGGGTCGGTGGTCACCCAGGTCGTCCACGTTTACCCCGAGCACGATCTGGGCCGGGCGGCGCTGACCGTCTCCGAGCCGCTCGGCCACCGGTGCCAGGGCCTCCATGAGCGATGTCTTGCAGTGGAAGCACCGGGAGCCGTCGTTGGCCGAGTAGGCAGGGTCGGCGAGCTCGTCGGTGCTGACCTCGGTGGCGTTGAGCTCCCATTCCCGGGCCAGCGCCCGACAGTCGGCGAGCTCGTGCGGCGCCAGCGACGGGGACACGGCGGTCGCGCAGAGGGCCCGGTCGCGGCCCAGGGTGTCGGTGGCCACCCAGGCCAAGAAGGAGGAGTCGGCACCGCCGCTGAAGGCGACGACCACCGGTGCCATCGAGCTCGGAGCCGGCTCCGCAGCTACCCCGGACGTCACCGGCTCGGTCGGCGGGCGGTTCAGCCATCGCCGAGGACGCTTTGCAGGACGGTCTCAACGGGGGCGACCATGCCCGGTCAGGAACGGGCCGAACTCGGCGAACCGGGCCGAGGCCTCGTCGAATCGCATGGTGTAGACGCACTCCTTGATGTCGTCGGGATGCACGCCGAAGAGGGTGACGCCCCACTCCCAGTCGTCGAGCCCGGTCGAGCCGCTGATGAGTTGGAGGATCCTGCCGTGGAACGTCCGGCCGACCGCGCCGTGCCCCAGCATGAGCTCCTTGCGGGACTCGTACGGGAGCGCGTACCAGTTCGAGTCGTCGTCCTCGCCGCGTCGCTTGGACATCGGATAGAAGCAGAAGGCGCGTCATCCCCGCGGGCGGAAGATCTGGGATAGCAGCCTGGCCTGTTTCATCTCGTCGGGGAGGCCCTGCGCGTACTCGGAGACCTCGGTGAGTGAGACATATGAATAGGTGACGTCGAATCCGGCGGCCTGGAGGTCGGTCTGCAGGCGGCGCAGGCTCCAGAGGTCCTCGCCCGAGGGCCATGAAGCCGACGTCCGCCTTGTGGCCGAGCATGGCGACGGTGACGACTCGGACGCCGTCCGCTTCGGCCTGCTTGACGGCGTGGATGATGGCGGCCGGGTCCCCACCCCAGGCCGCCAGCGGTCGACTCGCCTGAGCGGCCGGGGAGGGGCTGGCCGTGGAGGGAGCCGAAGAGATGGAGGACGCCGAGGCCGACTGTTGGCTTCACTGGCTCGACTGGATCGCTCACAGGGCCATTCTACGAACGGCCGTTGGGATGGGCGGAAAACCTGATCAAGTACCCGAGTCCCCCTGTGTGCTGGGGGTTCGGTGATCCGAGCCGGGGACACGGGCAGGTGAGTCCACCGGCAAAGAGAAGGAGCACCTCGCAGGGCGCTCCTTCTCTTTGCTCGCTCTCTACAACTCGGTGCCCTGGCTTCCGGCAGCGGTGCCGGGGCCAGCCTCCGGGAGGATCAGAAGTCGTCCATACCTCCGCCGGGCATGGCCGACGCCGACTCCTCTGGCTTGTCGACGATGACCGCCTCGGTAGTGAGGAACAGGGCGGCGATGGAGGCCGCGTTCTGCAGGGCAGAGCGGGTCACCTTGACGGCGTCGATCACCCCGGCTTTGAACAGGTCCTCGTACTCACCGGTGGCCGCGTTCAAGCCCTCGGCCGGCTTCTTGAGGTGGCGCACCTTGTCGACGACGACCCCGCCCTCGTAGCCGGCATTGACGGCGATCTGCTTGAGTGGCTCCTCGACGGCCTTGGCCACGATGCGGGCTCCCGTCGCCTCGTCACTCTCGAGCTTCTCGGCCGTCTCCAGCACGGTGGTCTGGGCCCGCAGCAGGGCGACCCCACCACCGGGGACGACACCCTCCTCGATGGCCGCCTTGGTGGTGGACACGGCGTCCTCGATGCGGTGCTTCTTCTCCTTGAGCTCGACCTCGGTGGCGGCGCCGACCTTGATGACGGCCACCCCACCCGACAGCTTGGCCAGGCGCTCCTGGAGCTTCTCCCGGTCGTAGTCGGAGTCGGTGTTCTCGATCTCGGTCTTGATCTGGCTGATCCGGCCCTTGATCTCGTCTTCGGAGCCACCCCCCTCGACGACCGTCGTCTCATCCTTGGTCACGACCACCTTGCGGGCCGTGCCCAGCAGGTCTAGGCCAACGTTCTCAAGCTTGAGGCCGACTTCCTCGGTGACCACCTGGCCGCCGGTGAGGATGGCGATGTCCTGGAGCATGGCCTTGCGGCGCTCCCCGAAGCCGGGGGCCTTGACCGCCGCGCTGCGGAAGGTGCCGCGGATCTTGTTGACCACCAGGGTGGCCAGCGCCTCACCCTCGACATCCTCGGCCACGATGACCAGTGGTTTTCCGCCCTGCATGACCTTCTCGAGGAGGGGCAGCAGATCTCGGACGGCGGTGATCTTCGACCCGACGAGCAGGACGTAGGCGTCCTCGAGGACCGCCTCCATGCGCTCGGGATCGGTGACGAAGTAGGGCGAGATGTATCCCTTGTCGAAGCGCATGCCTTCGACGAGGTCCATGTCCATGCCGAAGGTCTGCGACTCCTCGACGGTGATGACCCCGTCCTTTCCGACCTTGTCGATGGCTTCGGAGATCATCTCGCCGATCTCGGTGTCGGCCGCCGAAATGGACGCCACCTGGGCGATCTGGTCCTTCGAGTCGGTGTCCTTGGCGATGCCCCGGAGGCTGGACACCGCGGACTCGACGCCGGCTTCGATGCCGCGCTTGAGCGACATGGGATTGGCTCCGGCGGCCACGTTCCGCAGCCCCTCGTGCACCATGGCCCAGGCCAGGACGGTGGCTGTGGTCGTCCCGTCTCCGGCAACGTCGTCGGTCTTCTTGGCTACTTCTTTGACCAGCTCGGCGCCGATCCTCTCGAAGGGGTCCTCGAGCTCGATGTCCTTGGCGATGGAAACGCCGTCGTTGGTAATGGTGGGCGCTCCCCATTTCTTGTCGAGGACGACGTTGCGGCCCTTGGGACCGAGCGTGACCCGCACGGCATCGGCGAGTTTGTTCATACCGGTCTCGAGCGACCGGCGGGCGTCCTCGTCGAAGATGATCAACTTGGCCATCTGGTGTTCCTCCGTCTCACTGGCACACGACTGTCTCGACTGCTGATTAGCACTCTACGCTCTCGAGTGCCAACAGCAAACCACGTGGGTGCCGGGTGCGCAACCTCTCCCCACCCCTGGCGGCGACGATCGAGGTCGAATCTGAGTCGAATGGCCCGGAATCCAGGAGCGCTCGGAAACCCTGGGGCGCTCAGAGCCAGTGCCCACTGCCGAGCCGAGCTCTGCCGAGCCGAGCCGAGCCGAGCCGTCGCCTGGAGTTTCGCGGCGCCTTTCAGTTGCCACGCAGGGCGGTGGCCTCGAAGGCCCCGGCCGGATCGTCGAGGGGCAGCACCACCTGGGGCTCGAGCTTGCGGTGCTCTCCGTCGCGTTCTCCCACCACTGTGCCGTAGGCGGAGAAGCCGACAGCGTGCCCGGCGAAGCCGACCGGCCCCTCGGTGACCTTGACCTCGACCACGCCGGCGCCCCCCATGGCCAGTGCGGCCTGCTGCATGCGCTCCATGGCCGACTCGCGGGCCGAGTACATGGCCTCGGTGAAGTTGGTGAGCTCGACGTTCTGCGACGTCTGGCGCATGGCCGTGCCCATGGACCGTCGGGGGGCGTAGACGAAGCTGGCCCCGGCGGCGAGCCCGAGCGGTATCCACCCCGCTCCGTCGAGGAGGGCGAAGTCCCGACCGGAGAGGTCGGAGAGGAAGGCGATCCGCCGGCGGGTCCGGGTGCGCGCCGACCGGCCGGATGGCGGTGCCCTCCAACACCACCTCGATGTGGTAGCGGTGCACTGACCGTTCGACCCGCACGCCGACGACCCCGTGGCCGCCGACCCGCCGGCACTCGCGGTGGATTCGGTTGCTGGCCGCGGCGAACGCCTGCGTAAAGGCGTTCGAGGCCCAGGTGATCTCGCCTTGGCCCCAGCTACCAGATGCCGGTCGGGACCGAGAAGAGTGAGATGCCGCATACGAGATCGACCGGCTCCCATCCGACGGCGTGGAGGCAGAGCTCCTCGTCTAGGGAGAGGTCGGTCGTGGCCGAGCGGCCGCTGTGCTCCGGTGCCTTCGCCCAGGGCTCCTACGCGCTCGCCGGAACTCGGCTCGAAGGTCCACGGATTCGGCCGCAGGCGGTGCTTGGCCGCCGGATCCTCCCTCAGGTCGTTCCGGCTGCCTCCGTCTGACACCCGCGGGGCTCTGTCGGTCATTGCAGGCGCACGGTCGGGTGCGGAGGCGGAAGGGCCTCGAATTCCTTGAACCGCCGGACCCGGTTCCCCCGGAGGATGCACTCGAGGTCGGCATCCTCGCCGCCCTCGGTGGCTGTCGTCACCATCGAGGCGCCGCGCAGCGAGTCGGGGCCCAGCTGGGACCGCACCCGTTCCCTGGCCAGCTGGCGGACGGCCATGTGGGCGTCGGCGACCTGGGTGATCTCCGATCCGGCGGCCTGGCCGCCCCACATCGCCGTCGATCCGCGGGCCAGGTACTCGGTCACGCACGATGCCCAGATCCGGACCGAGGAGACGGCGGCGACCACGGCCACCGGCGCATAACCGGCCTCGATCAGCTTGGCCAGGCGTTGACCGGCCAGGTAGGTGGTCCACGGGCCGCATCGCCGCTCGGCGGCGGCTCGCCCTCGAGCTGGACGGCCGTGCCCCGCAGCCGGAACTCGAGGACGCCCATGTCGGTGAGCGAGTGACAGGTGTCGACCACCCCAACGACACCGTGGGCGCCGACAAGGTTCGCCTCGTCGGTCATCCTTTCGTAGGCGGCGGTGAAGCCGCGTTGCCAGGCGTCCTCGATCCAGGGCTGCTCGAGGTTCTGGCCGTATGTCCGGTGCTCGGCGGAGACGAAGCCGTGCGGGCACGGGTAGCTCTGCTGGTATCCAGCCCCGTCCGCCGCCGCCGGCCCAGCCCGCACTGCCCGTAGGGACCGAACGGCGAGCCGAACCCCGAACCCATCCCGTACCACCGCCACTGCATGACGCACGACCCCTGGACGAAGCCCACCGGCTGCAGGCCCATCTGCAGGCAGGCGGCGAAGTCGGGCACGGTCAGGCCGGAGGTGAAGGCGCCCTCTCCCATGCGGCGCGAGGCGGCCTCGGGGAGACCGCCGGTCTGCTCGGGGAGATTGTCGGCCGGCGCAAGATCGCCGTCCGGCTCGGGGAGATTGCCGGCCGGCTGGGTCATGACTCTCGGGCCCCTTCGGCCATCAGTTGTCGAGCGAGATGATGGTGATCGGCGCCGGCAGCGTCACGTCGTCGGACCGTTTGGTCACCGCCGTTCCCAGCGAGAGGAACTCGATGGTGTGGCTGCCCCACTGGTGTGACTTCTCCTCGAGGCGCACGCCCACGATGCCCGACGCGCCGAGCTCGTTGGCCTCGTCCTGCATGCGGGTCATGGCCAGCTCCCGGGCCTCGTAGAGGGCCTGGGTGAAGTTGGGGAGCTCCACGTTCTGCCCGGCCGACGAGATGGTCTGGCCCAGCCCCCGGTGGGCGATGTGGTACACGCAGGTGCCCATGACCAGGCCCTGGGGGACATAGCCGGTGTGCATGAGCGTCCAGAAGTCCTGGCCCGAGAGGTCGGACGTGAAGGGCTTGCCCGGCCTGTTCCGGTAGGAGAGCCCGCTCTCCGCCTTGACCGCGGTCCCGAGGGCGATGAACTCGGCGGCGTCCTTGCCCCACTCGTAGTAGTTGACGTCGAGCCGGACCCCGACCACGCCGTCGGCGCCGAGCTGGGCCGCCTCCTCCTCCATCCGGGTCATGGCCAGCTCGCGGGCGTTGTACATGGCCTCGGTGAGCTTGGTCAGCTCCTGGCTCTGCCCCCAGCGGCGGGTCTGGATGCCCGGTGTGATAGATCGACGACCCCATCACGAAGCCCAGGGGGTGGAAGCCGACTTCCTTGATGAGCAGGAATTCGTTGACCGAGAGATCGGAGGTGAAGAGGCCGTGCTCGAGCTCCTGCGAGGCGGCGGCTGGCCCCTTCCGGAAGGTCCCCGGGCAGCTCGGTCATCGATCCTTCGTCCTCTGTTGGGCTCACGACCGACCCCGGATGACCAGGCCCTCGAGCGCTCCCACTTACTCCCTGGCTCCGGGTCGCCTCGGATCGGAGGGACTCGAGCAGACGGCTCAGCCATGTTCCCATGTCCACCTTCTCGTTGCGGATGCGGATGCCGCCCGACGAGTGCCCCACCCCGCAGAGCAGGGATTTGCCGTCGGCCACGGCCTCGAACTCGTCGTCACCGAGCTCGATGCGAACTGAGCGGATCTCGTCACCCTTTCGGAAGCGGCCACCGGCTCGCTGCACGTGCAGGCGCGGCCCGAGCGCGTCGGTTAGCTCGTCGACGAGCACCTTAAGCAAGATCCGCACGTCGGAAGCGTCGGCCCGCAGTGAGGCGGCGGCAAGCTCGAGGTCGAACGAGTCGTCGGTGCTCACGAATGGCACCCTACCCGTCTGGCTATGGGCGCAGCCCTGGAGCCCGACCCGAGCGGCGACCAGAAGACCAGGTGACGCGACCAGATGCCCCGGCGACCAGATGCCCCGGCGACCAGGGTGCTCCCGGCCGAACCGCCCCGGACCTCAGGAGCCGAGCGCCATCCGTTCGATGCCGGCCCCGGTCGGGAACGCCGACTGCATGAGGGTGAGGAACGCACCGAGCGGGACGGCGGGCGACCACAGGAACCCCTGGGCACGGTCGCACTGCAGGCGGCCCGAGCAAGGCGGCCTGGGCGAGCGTCTCCACACCCTCGGCCACCACGACGAGCCCAACCTCCCGTCCGAGGGTGGTCATGGCCCGGACGATGGCCAGGTCACGCTGGTCGGTGACCATGCCGGCCACGAAGCTTCGGTCCACCTTGAGCTCGTCGACCGACATCGAGCGCAGCAACGCCAGCGACGAGTGACCGGTCCCGAAGTCGTCCAGGGCCACTCGGACGGCGACTCCCCGGACTCGTTCGATCTCCCTGGCGGCCGCGTCGAGGTTGGCCATGACGGCCGTCTCCGTCAGTTCGATGCCGATCCCCGACGGCTCGCAACCGGCGGCCACCAGCTGGGCGAGAAGGTCGGCGATGGGGTCGGCAGTCGTGAGTTGGTGGGCCGAGACGTTGCACCAGATGCGGAAGTCGGGGCCGCATCCGGCGTCGGCCAGCGCCACCCGGGCATGGATGGCACTGCCGCGGACGGCCGTGTCGACCTGGAGGATGAGATCGGACTGTTCGGCCAAAGGGATGAACTCGGCGGCGCTGAGCACCCCGCGCCAGGGGTGGTTCCAGCGGGCCAGCGCTTCGGCCCCGACGACCCGACCGGTGCTGAGGTCGATCTGGGGCTGGAAGTGGGCGACGATCTGCCCCATTTCGAGGGCCAGGCGGAGCTCGTCCTCCTGGTCGAGCCGACGCCGCGTGGAGGGTGGAGGGCCGGCGTGTACACCTCCACCCGGTTGCGGCCCTTGTCCTTGGCGTCGTACTGCGCCTCGTCGGCCTGGCGGAGCAGTTCCTGGGGCGTCACCCGGTCGGTCCCGGAGAAGGTGACGCCCGACGCTCGCCGTCACCGGCACCGGCCGTCCCGCCAGGAGGAACGGCTCGTCGAAGATCCGATGGATCCGATGGCCGGCGTCGACGGCGTCGGAGGCGGCGTGGAGGTCACGGAGCAGCACGGTGAATTCGTCGCCTCCCAGCCGGGCCAGCACGTCTCCGTCGCGGAGCACGCCGCGGATGCGGTCGGCCGCCTGGACCAGTAGCTCGTCACCGGCCTGATGACCGAGCGAGTCGTTGACGACCTTGAACCGGTCGAGGTCGAGGAACACGACGCCAACACCGGCGTCGCCCCGACGCAGGCCCGTCACCACCTGGGCCAGCGCATCGACGAAGGCCACCCGGTTGGCCGAGCCGGTGAGGTCGTCGCGTAGGGCGATCTCACCGAGCTGCGTGTTGAGGGCGCGCAGCTGGCGGTTGGCTTCGTTGATGCGGGCCCGCAGTCGCAGCTCGCTCATGACGACGGTGTGCACCTCTTGGTGGAGGATGGACATGACGACGAAGTACAAGGGGATGGTGAGGCCCAGGATGCGGGTGGGCCGGTCAGGGGCGGACAGGCAGTCGACCATGTGGGGACCAGCAGTGCCACCTGGAACGGATAGAAGTAGCTGCGCCGGGCGGCGGCACCCACCGCGTTGCCGGCGGAGAGGGCGCAGAGGTAGACGATGTAGATCGGCAGCAGTTCGCGAGTGGTCGGCCGGGATCTGGACGAAGATCGGCAGCGATGCCCACGCCACGCCGGTGACCGTGGCGCCGGCACGGCCCGATCCACCAGTGGCCGACCGGACGGTTTTGCCGGCGACGCCGCTGGTACACGGCGGCGATGCCGGCTGACAGACGCCGTGGTGACGATGACCGTCAGGGCCCACGCCACCATGCCTCCGAGGGGCACGGCGTGGCCGAAGACCAGGATCAGGCTTGCGGTGATGAAGGGGACGGCGGGAGCGGCGCGCCGGGTGGACCGGTTGACCTGATCCAGGCAGGCCAGCCTTACCTCGTCGAAGTCCTCGACCGAGCCGTCCACCTGGGTTTCATCGACCTCTGGGCGGCCCTCCTTGAAGTGCAGCCAGACGGGCGGGACCGGCGTCCGCGGCGGGTTCGTGGGCCACTGCCGGTCGGGCGGTTGGCCGGCGGTCCCGGTCCGGCGTCTGTCAGCGCCCGAGCGCCCGCCCGAGGGCCTGTTCGAGCACCGGCCGCAGCTGCCGGCGGCGGTCACCATGGCCGGCCCGTACCAGGTGAGGGCACGACCGGAGACGAGGGCGGTGGGGCACGCCCGGGAAGGCCTCGGGGCCGTCGTCGGGTGAGAACGGGTACGGCTCGTCGGGCAGGACGACGAAGTCGGGACGGGCATCGAGGAGGTCGTCGAGCGCCACCCGCGGGTAGCGGGAGCGGCCAGTCATCGCCCGAAGGCATTGTCGATCCCGAGGTGTCGCGAGCACGTCGTCGGCGTAGGTGCGGGGCCCGACCACCATCCACGGGTCGCGCCAGATGGGCACGACGGCGCTCGCTACCGGGGCGGGGGCCGGCTCCGCCCAGGCCTCCTCGGCATCGATGAGCCAGCCGGGCGCCGGGAGTGGCCAAGCGCCTCGGTGACGAGGCGTCGCAGCGACCCCAGTGCGTCGTCCACCGACTCGACGACCGTCACCCACACCTCCACGCCGGCCGACCGCAGGCGCTCGACGTCGACGGCCCGGTTCTCCTCGCGGTTGGCCACCACGAGGTCGGGGTGGAGGTCGGCGATGGCGGCGTGGTCGGGGTTCTTGGTGCCGCGCACGCGGGCGACGGAGAGATCGCTCGGTTCGACGCACCAGTCCGTGGCCCCCACCAGGCGCTCGGGGCAGGTGGCGGCGATGGCCTCGGTCAGCGACGGGACGAGTGAGACGATCCGGGTGGGTGGCCGTGAGCAGGCGCAACGGATGGCCGAGGTCGTCAACGAGCATGACCACCGTTCCCACAATGGCACCTCGCCGGCGGGCCGTTCAGGAGCCGGTGGTGCTCGCCGGCGCTTGAGCCACCGGCGTCGACGCGGGCCGACGAGCACGCCGCACTTCGCCGGCCAAGGCGTCCAGGCGAGCCCGGCCGAACTCGCGGTCGGGCTCGAGGTAGTTGCCCTCGGCCCACTCGTTCCAGGACTTGATCATGACGACTTGCTCGTCGGCCGGCGCGGCGGAGGCCAGTTCGATGGCGCGGCGGAGGTGGGCGGCGAAGCGCTCGGGCGTCGAGTGCGATGGCGAGGACGCCGCGGCGGCCCGCCCGAGGAGTGTTGTCCCAGTTGGGATAGACGCACGGGATGACGGTGCCGCCGATGTCCGGCGGGGGCTCCGGGAGCGTGTCGGCGATGGGGATAGCGCTTCGGGCCGTTCAAGATGCGCCGGGACATCAGCCGTTCGCGGAACCAGCTGGCCCGGGTGTAGTCGAAGGGGAACTCGTAGTAGACGCCGGCGTCGAAGCCGTCTTCGCGGTGGGTGGGATACGGCGATTCGCCCGAGCCCGCCACCGAGATAGAGGCCTCCGAGGCCGGCTTCTTGCGCCATGGCCTGCCACCGCTCGACGAACCGGGCCGGCTCGGGCAGGTCGGCCGGCTTGTAGATGAAGAGGATCGGGCCGACCGCCCACCCGGATGTAGCGGGGGTCCTCGAATGCCCGGCGGAGGTAGGCGAAGTGGCGCGCGTCGTCCTCGGGCCCGGGATAGGTCTGCTCGATGAGGATCCGGTTGGGTGCCCCGTGCCAGATGCCCGACCACGACTGGTTGGCCCACGCGATGCAGAACGGGAAGTCGGGCTGACCCGAATGGAGCACCTCATCGAACGGCCGCTCGAGCAGCAATCGGCCGCCGAACCAATAGTGCCAATAGCAGAATCCGCGTGAGCTCGGAATGCCGAGCCAACTCGGCCTGAGCCTCTCGGACCTCGGGGACCCGGAGGTCGTAGAAGCCCAGGTCCGCGGGAAGATGTGGCTGGACGTGGCCGTGGAACAGCGGGCTGGGCCCGGGCGACGTTCGTCCACTCCGTGAACCCGGTCCCCCACCACTCGGTCATTCTCGGGAATGGGATGGAACTGGGGGAGATAGTGGGCGAGTATCTCCATCCGGTCGATGCTACCGGAGGGCGAATTTCGCGGTCGGATCGGAACGGAGCGGTGGCGGACGCCTTCTCCCCAGATGCCGATCGCAGCCGACGCCACTTGGAGCGGGCTCTCAGCGAGCGGCAGCCAGCTCTCTCGACCAGTTGCACGATCTGCCGGCACGCCACCCGAGACTCGTAGCGCTCCACGAACCGTTGCTCGGCCGCTTCGATCAAACGGCGTCGGAGATCAGCGTCGGCGACCAGGCGCTCGCAGGCTGCCGCGAAGGCATCGGCCCCGTCGGCCACCAACAGGTGGACACCGTCTTCCACGTCCAGGCCTTCGGCACCGACGGTGGTGGACACCACGGGAACGCGGTGAGCGAACGACTCGAGGATCTTGAGCCGGGTCCCGCTGCCGTAGCGAACCGGGACGACGGCGACGTCGGCGCGGGCCAGCTCCGGCTCCATCTCCGGGACCTGGCCGACCACGACAACGTCGCGGGGCGTCGTCGAGTTCGTCGGTGGCCTTCGTGGTCCGTCCGACCAGCCGAATGGCGGCGCCGGGGATCCGCGCCCGGATCCGAGGCCCGACCTCGTCGGCGAGCCACCGGGCGCCGTCCACGTTGGGCCCATAGTCGAACGTTCCCTGGAAGAGCAGTGTCGGCGGTACGGCGGGCTGCTTCTTGCCGGCCGGCACATCAGGACGCCGATAGGTGTTGGGAACGACGACGACGTGCGGTAGTGCCGCCCGTCGGGCGTCATCGGCCGACGAGAGCAGCATCCGGTCGACCGTCGTCGCCACTGAGCGCTCGAAGGCGGACCACCGCCGGGCGTTGAGCCTGGCCTGGGCGCGGGCCAGTTGCAGGCGGATGCCGGACACCAATCCGGGCCCCCCCGTCGTCATGAGCGCGGCCCGCTGGCGCTCCTTGTCGCTCTCCAGGTCGTGCAGGTCCACGATGGTCGGCCCAAGATCGGGTCGGCCCAGCCAGTCGAAGATGGTGGCCCGGCTGAACCAGACGGTGTCGTAGCCGCGCCCGATGTCGCCCAACTTCCGTCCAGGCGCCGTCGTCGGAGGCGAGCCACGCCTCCAGTGCCCGCCGGGGGGCGGTGTCCGCCCGGCGCATGGCGACCTCCATGGGGACGCCGCCGCGCCACCGGGGCCGGGCCCAGCCGATGCGCCAGCTTCGCGACAGGTCGATGTCAGGGTAGGGGGCCATGCCCATCCGCCGCAGTCGGACGTGGGGAGGAACCAGCGGCTCGGGCTCGCGACGGTCGTAGAGGGAGAAGAGGTCCACCTCTCCGGCCTCGGTCAACGCTTCGACGGCATTGGACGTCCGGAGCAGGCCGCCGTTCCGAGGCGGCCAGGGGAAGAAATCTGTGATGGCCAGGATCCGCGTCGATCCGGTGGTGCCGGTTCCTCCGGTCTCTTGCACCGGCCTGTCGTATCACCCAACCGGGATTGGCAGGGCAACTCGGGCCGGGGTCCCGTCGGAGGGACTGCCCAGGTGGTGGCGTAGGCTGATCCGCCCAGGAGAGGTGCGAGAGCGGCCGAATCGGACTCACTGCTAATGAGTTGACCTGGGCAACCGGGTCCGAGGGTTCAAATCCCTCCCTCTCCGCTGTATTTGTGGTCTCGCCAGACATCCGACGGCACTTGATGTGTCAAGACATCGGAGACCAATGTGCCCGCCTTCTCGTGACGACTACAGCGGGCGCTGATCAAGCCGACGGCTTCGTCCGATGACGGGCCATTCGCCTGCGCAGTCGACGTCGGCAATCCGGTGCCGGCCGCAGCCCTCCCGCTGCTGTACCCGGGGTGCAACCTGCCGGCCAAGCAGATGCCCGACCAGCCTGACGAAATCGCCGTCGACTGGGACGCTGCGCTGGTCGAGTTCTCGAAATCCACCTCGTAGCTCGGTGTGGCTCGGCGTCGCCATCGGCGGCGAACGCAACCTGCGACCACCCTGATGACGACTCGGCGACCTTGACGGGTCGTCATTCGCCTTCGAGCATCGCCGGTAGATTGACCCGGTGACCCAGCTGTACTGGATCGAGACGTTGGGCTGCCCGAAGAACGAGGTGGACTCCGAGAAGTTGGCCGGCACGCTGCAGGCCGACGGTCTGGAGCGGGCCGGCTCGCCGGAGTCGGCAGACCTGGTTGTGGTCAACACCTGTGCATTCGTCGAGGCGGCACGGCAAGAATCGCTCGAAACCGTGCTGGAGCTCGACGCCACCAGGCGTGGTGGCAGCCGACTGGTGGTCACGGGATGTCTGGCTGAGCGCTACCGGGGTGAACTGGAAGAGGCGCTACCCGAGGTCGATCTCGTCGCTCCGTTCGGGGTCCGGCTCACCGGGCCTGGCCCCACCCCGCTCGTTGAACCGGTCCACGCCCAGCCATCCCGCCGGGGTGTGGCCACAGGTGGAGATCGCATAGGGCTGACGCCGGTGGCGCTCGGTCGGAAACCTCCGCGCCGCGACCGCCGCCGCACCGGCAGCACCGGTGAAACCAGCAGCAGCCGCAGTCTCAGCAGTCCGGACTTCTCCCTCGAGGGCGGCCCGGTGACCATCGACTTCGATCTGCTCAATCTGGCTCGCCCTGCTGCGTCCGCTCCCTGGGCCTTTGTCAAGGTGGCCGAGGGCTGCGACCGGCATTGCGGGTTCTGTGCGATCCCGAGCTTCCGGGGCCGACAGCGGTCGAGGACGGTCGATTCCGTGCTCGACGAGGTTGATGCGCTCGCGTCCTCTGGACAGCTGCGAGAGGTGGTGCTTGTCGCCCAGGATCTCGCCTCGTTCGGGCTCGATCGGTCGTCCCCCCGACAGCATGGTCATGACGACACGGATGGCGCGGAGTGGGCGGGGCTCTCGCCCAATCGTGGAATTGGTCGGCGCCGTCGCCGAGCGCGTCGATTGGACTCGGCTCCTCTATCTGTATCCCTCGAGCCTGAACGACGAGCTCATCGAGGCGGTGCTGGCCACCGGGGTGCCCTACTTCGACCTCTCCCTGCAGCATGTCTCGAGGCCGTTGCTCGCCTCTATGCGACGTCCCGGCGAGGGCGACCGCTTCCTCGAGCGCATCGACCGGATCCGGTCGGCCGCCCCCGGTGCCGCGTTCCGCTCGTCGTTCATCATCGGCTACCCGGGCGAGACCGAGGCCGACCAAGACCTGCTGCTCGAGTGGCTGGCCGAGGCCAGGATCGACTGGGCCGGCTTCTTCCCCTTCAGCAAGGAAGATGGCACGCCCGCGGCCGACATGGAGGGGCAGGTGCCAGCAGATCTGATGGCCGAGCGGCTCCGCGAATGCAGCGAGCTCCAGGACGGCATCACCGCCGCCCGACGCGACGAGCTCATCGGGCAGCGGGTGCAGGTCCTGGTGGTGGGTCCGGGCCTGGGTCGTTCCCACCGAGAGGCGCCGGACATCGACGGCTTGGTTCACGTCCCGGACCACCTCGAGGTCGGCTCGTTCGCCGAGGTCGTGGTCACGGACTCCGACGGGCCCGACCTCGTGAGTCGCCTTGCCGCCGACGAGGACCCCGGTGGAGGCCTGCCTGGCGCACTGTCAAAGGCCGGCCATCTCGTCCAATGAGCACGTCGGCCTCGGCGGGGAGTCGCCCTGGGCGTAGCGTGGCAGCGTGCACCAGCGGCCGGCGTCCGTGGCCGATAAGGCCGATGGGACGGTCGACCGGATGACGTCCCTCCCCGCCACCGACGGGACCCACGGCGGGGGCGGGACCGACCCCGATGGCTCGAACGTTCGGCCCGTCCGCACTGCTGACACCGGCCAATGGGATCACCGCGCTGCGCCTGATCGTCACGCCTTTCTTCGTCGCCATCATCCTCTTGTGGGGGGCCAGTTGGGCGGCCTTCTCGCTGGGTGGCGTCATCGCCATGTCCGATGGTGTCGACGGATGGATCGCCCGGAAGCAGGGTGCCACCCGATCCGGCGCCTTCCTCGACCCGTTGGCCGACAAGGTTGTCGTGCTGGCCGCGCTGGCAGCCTTGGTCGCCAGCGGCATCATCTGGTGGGTGCCGGTCGCCATCATCGGCGTGCGGGAGGTAGCCATGAGTGTCTACCGCGCCGTTGTCGGCAGGCGCGGCGTCTCCATCCCGGCCCGATCGAGCGCCAAGGTGAAGACCCTCGTCCAGGACCTGGCCATCGGGCTCTGCCTTGCACCCCCCTTGGCCGGTCACGGCACCGTCCTGTCGGCAGCCATCTGGGTGGCGACGGCACTGACCGTGTTCTCCGGTGCGCAGTACTACCTGGACGGTCGCCGAGCAGTGTCGACCTGTCGAGACGACGCCAAAGGGTGCCCCTCTCGGCACGGATCCGGGCACCGGGCGACCGTCGGACGGCCCCGGTATGGCGGTCTGAGTCGATCGCGTCCATGCGGGTCGAGATCGTCACCGTCGGCACCGAGCTGTTGCTCGGGCAGATCACGGACACCAACTCGCGGTGGCTGGGGGAGGAGCTGGCCGCCACCGGCGTTGCCTCCCACTTCCACCAGGCCGTCGGCGACAACCGCACGCGGATCGTGCTCTCGCTCGCGGACCGCCCTCGCCCGCAGCGACGGGGTGATCGTCTGCGGTGGCCTCGGGCCTACCCACGACGACATCACCCGCGAAGCCATCGCCGAGGTGATGAACGTGCCCTTGCTCCGCGACGAGAGCCTCATCGAGGCTATGCGCGCCGTCTTCGCTGCCCGCGGCCGCCAGATGCCCGAATCGAACCTGCGCCAGGCCGACGTCCCCGAGGGCGCTTCCGTGATCCGACAGACGATGGGCACGGCTCCCGGGCTCATCTGCCCCATCGGTCACAAGGTGCTCTACGCCGTGCCCGGCGTGCCCTACGAGATGGAGGACATGTTCGTCCGCGCCGTCGCCCCGGACCTCCGGAGACGGATGGCCGAGCGGGGCGAGCTCGCCGGGGTCATCGCCAGCCGGGTCATCCGCACCTGGGGAATGAGCGAGTCGGGACTGGCCGAGGCCCTGGCCGACCACATCGCCGAGCTCGACGAAGCGGCGACCTCGCCTGAGCGGGCCGACGGCGACCATTGCCTTCCTGGCCAGCGGCATCGAAGGCATCAAGGTGCGGGTCACGGTGCGGGCCGCGGACGACGAGGCGGCGGCGGCCATGCTCGACGAGGAGGAGCAGACGGTGCGGGCCATCCTCCAGCAGGTGGCCGGCGACGTCGTGTTCGGCATCGACGACGAGGCCATCGAGGACGCCGTGGCCAAGGCCCTCGTCGATCGTGGCCTCACTCTGGGATTGGCGGAGTCGTTGACCGGCGGCCTGGCCGCCTCGCGCCTCGTGAACGTGGCCGGAGCCACCCGGTGGTTCCGGGGCTCGGTGGTCTCGTACGCGTCGGAGGTGAAGTTCGACGTGCTCGGGTTGCCGGTCGGGCCGGTCGTCTCGGCCGATGCGGCGCGGGCCATGGCCGACGGGGCGCGGCAGGTGCTGGGCGCCGACGTCGGTCTCTCGATGACGGGCGTTGCCGGTCCCGACCCGCAGGAGGACAGTCCACCGGGCACCGTCTTCGTGGGGCTCGCCCGTCCCGGACCACGAGACGGTGTCCTTCTCGTTCCACGTGCCCGGCGACCGCAACCGTGTCCGGCAGTACGCGACCATCGCCGCGCTCGACCTGTTGCGACGGTCTCTGGCCAACCCGGTCGGCTGACAGCGATCCGTCCTGGTGCCGGTCACCTGGTCGCTGGTCGGCCTGGTCGGCCGTCCTGGCTGGTCGGGCGCTCAGCCGCTGTGCGTGCCCGACCGTGCCCCGGCCGGGGATGCCGGCGCTGGTGCCGGCACCGGTGCCGGGGTGACGGGGATGCCGTCGGGCACGAGCTCGACCCAGGTGTTGCCGGGAGCCAGGGTGATAGGCGCGCCGGCCGACGACGTGAGCGTGGCCGGTTGCGTTTCGGACGAGCGGCTCCAGGTCCCGGATACGGCCGTGCCGTTCCGCAGCACGAGCAGCGGCCCGGACCCGGTATCTGTGACCACCACCTCCATGCCCTCCTTCGTCGTTCTCGACCCAGCCGCCGGTGGAGGTCTCGACCGACATGACGACGATGTTCGTAGCCGCCGTCTGCGTCCCGCCGATGAGGATGTCGGGTGCCCCGGAATAGGAACGGAGATAGGCGCCCGTCTTCGGGTTCCACTGCCAGGTGACGTCGGACGAGGACGAGAACGGGATGTGCACCGACCCTCCTGAGCCGGGCACCGCCCCGGCCGGGAGAGCAGCGCTGTAGACGAAGATGGGAGCGGGCGGCGTGACGTCGGACGGATCCAGCGCCCATCCCGCCGCCGTGCTCACGAAGGTCGAATAAGGCGCCTCCCGGCCCGGCTCTTCGGTAATGGCTGATCCGTACTGGCCGTCGAGGATGTTCCTGTCGATGAGCGGCGCGTCGGAAAGGAGCGCCAACACGGGATCGATGCCTCCGGCGTGCACGAAGACGGGGTTCGACAACTGCGAGAGGATGCCGACGTCGGGTTCTCGGGCCGAGCGCAGGTCTCCGACCAACGATGCCGAGCGGCACTGGAAGACGGCCACCAACCGGGTGATCGCCCCCTCGACCGGTTCCTCGAAGACGATGTCGGCCTGGTTGAGCCCGGCCGACGGGCGGTCGCCGGTGTAGTTCCCGATCTTGATGGCGAGCGCCGGCCGGGCGGGCACGGCGCCGCCCGGTGCCGGGGTGCCTCGCAACGGGCAGAAGGCGACGGGCGTCGCCGGGCGGGTGGTGGTCGTGGTGGTGACTGCGGCCCGAGCGCTCGGCTCCCGGTGCCAACCGGTCACCAGGGCGGCGACGGCGACGGCGACGAGGGCAGCGGTGACCCCGCCGAGGACGTATCCCCACGTTCGCCTGGGACGCCGCTTGGACGCGGTCGCCTGACGGCGCCGTTCCTGGCGGGTGAGAGCCCTGCCCGGTCCCGGATTCGGCGTCCCGCCGGGGGATCGCTCGTCGGCCATTCCCGGCTGACGCTAGCCCCGGGCCACCGCAATTCCGCTGATCCCGGGGCTGATTGGACCGCCCCCTTAATCCACCATCGAACATGCGTTCGGCTCTAGAGTGGGTGGAGGACCCAGCCGTCATCCGAACCGACCGGGTTGGCCCGTCACGAGAGCCGATCGACGTCACAGCCTTTCCGTAGCGTCGGCACAGACACAAGCGAGCGAAGAGCACCGAGGAGAATGGACGACATGGAACGTGACAAGGCGCTCGACATGGCCCTGAACCAGATCGAGAAGCAGTTCGGCAAGGGCTCCGTGATGCGCATGGGCGAGAGGCTCGACATGAACATCGAGGTCATCCCGACGGGCGCCCTGGCCCTCGACCTCGCCCTCGGGATCGGGGGCCTTCCCCGGGGCCGCATCGTGGAGATCTACGGTCCCGAGTCGTCGGGCAAGTCGACCCTGGCCATGCACGTAGTGGCGGAGGCCCAGCGCAACGGGGGCATCTGCGCCTATATAGACGCCGAGCACGCCATGGACCCCGTCTACGCCAAGGCCATCGGGGTCAACATCGACGACCTGCTCATCTCGCAGCCCGACACCGGCGAGCAGGCGCTCGAGATTGCCGACATGCTGATCCGGTCGGGCGCCCTCGACGTCCTGGTCATCGACTCGGTGGCCGCCCTGACACCCCGGGCGGAGATCGAGGGCGAGATGGGGGACTCGCACGTGGGCCTCCAGGCCCGACTGATGTCCCAGGCTCTGCGCAAGCTCACCGGGACACTGTCCAAGTCGCAGACCATTGCCGTCTTCATCAACCAGTTGCGGGAGAAGATCGGCGTCATCTACGGGTGCTTCCACTATGACGCCCGGGTCGTCCTGGCTGATGGCAGTACGGAGAAGATCGGCAAGATCGTCAACCAGCGCCTCCCCGTCGAAGTGCTGTCCTACGATCCGGCGGTCGGTGCGATCGTGCCCAAGCGGGTCGTGAACTGGTTCGACAACGGCACCACGGACAAGTTCCTGCAGATCACCGTGGCCAAGCCGACAAAGAACGGCCGGGCCCAGCTGGCCTGCACCTCGAACCACCTGATTCGCACACCCGGTGGTTGGCGTGAGGCCGGTGAGCTGAAGGTCGGTGACCGGGTACTGGAGGCGCTGCCGCATTTTCTGTCCGACTTCCAGTGGGAAGCCCTGCGCGGGACCCTCATGGGGGACGGCGCCCTATCGCCGTCGCGTAGTGGCCACGGTGCCCGGCTCGGCTATGACCATTGCGAGAAGCAGACCGCCTATGCCGATTGGAAAGCATCCTTGTTCTCCAACCTCGGATGTAGCCGTCACGTCCGGACGGACGGAGTGGTCGCCTACGACTTCCAGCCGTTGCCCGAGCTCGCACCACTGCGCCGGGACACCTACGTCGACCAGAAGAAGGTGTTTGAAGACGACTATCTGAAGCGCCTCTCGCCGCTGTCACTCGCCCTCTGGTACATGGACGACGCCCACTTCTCCATCCGGTCGGAGGGACTCCAAGCACGAACGGCGGGTCTCACCGGTCGGGCCACCATCTGTGTGGAGGCAATGGAGCCGGCGACCCGTCAACGGCTGGTGGCATACCTGGCCGACACCTGGGGGATCCGGGCCAATCTGGTCGCACTGGGTGCGTCGAAGAAGGCCATCCTGGTCTTCAACAACGCTGAGACGGCGAAGCTGCACGCTCTGATCGCTCCGTTCGTGCATCCGAGCATGGAGCACAAGCTGCTGCCGGCGTACCGAGGTCGGTTCGCCGTCGAGCCACTCTTCACCCCGATGCGCCACGAGCTGGTCGCTCTGCCGGTGACGGACATCCACGTCAAGCCCCCTACCCGTTCGATGCACCGCTTCGACATCGAGGTCGAAGACAGCCACAACTACATGGTTGACGGCGTCATGGTGCACAACTCACCGGAGGTCACCCCCGGTGGACGGGCCCTCAAGTTCTACTCGTCGATCCGACTCGATATCCGGCGCATCGAGACCATCAAGGACGGCGCCGACCAGGTCGGGAACCGGACCCGGGTCAAGGTGGTCAAGAACAAGTGCTCCCCGCCGTTCAAGCAGGCCGAGTTCGACATCGCCTTCGGGAAGGGGATCAGCCGTGAGGGATCGCTGCTGGATGTCGGCGTCGAGCTCGGATTCATCAAGAAGTCGGGCGCCTGGTTCACCTATGAGGGCGAGCAGCTCGGGCAGGGTCGCGAGAACGTCAAGACCTTCCTTGGCGAGAACCCGCAGCTGATGGCCGAGATCGACGAACGGATCCGGGGGTTCCTGGCCGCTCAGCAATCCGGTGGCGAAGCTCCGGGTCCCGAGCCCGACGTCGACTTGGACCTCGACGACCAACCCATCACCCTTCCGGAGTAATACCCGACACAGTCGTACGCCGACTCCCAGCCTCTGGCATGACGGCCGTAGGTGCTCTCGACACAGGGGTGATCCGTGCGCCGCTCGAAACTGGTCAAACCTTGGCTTCGAGAACGATGTTGAAGGGCGTCTCGGCCACTCGGCGGAGGCTCTTGAAACCGGCACCGGTGACGATCTCCCGAAGGCGAGCCTCTCCGGCCTGCGCGCCGAGCGCTGCGCCCACCTCTTGAGACAGCGAACAGGGCGTGCACAGGAGCGTGGAGAACCCGTAGTAGGCAGCACCGACCGGATTGAGATTCTCGCCGAGTTCGTCGCCCGCGAAGGGCTCGATGAGCATGAGAGTGCCATCGGATGCAAGGTGCTGCTGCACGTGAGCGCATGCACCCGCTGGATCTCCCATGTCGTGGAGACAATCGAAGAAGCACACAAGGTCAAAAGTGCCGTCGAATGTGGCGGCCGTCGCCACCTCGAATTCGACGCTCTCTGACAGGCCCGCATCGGCGGCGCGCTTGCGAGCAGCATCGATTGAACCATCGTGTGCGTCGAATCCGATGACAGTCGATGCCGGATAAGACTCAGCAAGCAGGAGCGTCGAAGCTCCGTGACCACAACCGACGTCCGCAATTCGTGCACCAGCCTTGAGCTTGGACTCGACGCCGGCGAGCGCAGGGATCCACGAACTGGCGAGGTGGTTGATGTAACCGGGGCGGAAGAACCGCTCGCAACCTCCGAGCACGTGTCCATCGTGAGCGCCCCAGGCAAAGCCCTCGCCCGTCCGAAACCGATCGGCGATCGTGTCGGTGGCGTACACCGATCCGAGGGCGGTTTCGAACGCGCCGATGACGCAGGCGGGGCTGGTCTCGTCGGTGAGTGGCACCGCATGCTCGTCGGGGAGGGTGAAGCGACCGGCACCGTCGTAGGTCACGTATCCGCGCGCTGCCTGCGCGCTGAGCCATTCGCGCACGTAACGCTCTTCGGTGTCGGTCAAGGCGGCCAGCTCCGACGGAGTGAGTGGCCCGGCGCCCTTCATTGCCCGGTAGAGGCCGAGCTTGTCGCCGATCACGACCATGGCACCGCCGAGCATCGCCCCGACGTCGGCAACCGCTTGGCCCACGAACTCCATCAGCTTGTCCTCATTCATCTCCCGATTCCTTTCTCGGGCCCCCCCGTGCACCTCTTTCACCTGGTCATTGGCTCGTCCCGAACGCCACCCGAAGGAGGTTCAGTCCCAGGTGACTGCCAAAGTCAAGTGACTTAGGCTAGTATCTAATACAGATGACTAAGAGTCAAGGGCGAGCTGTGCTGCCACGTCAGTTGCCTCCCCTCGTTCCTACGATGCGCTGATGGCGCGTGCCTGGGAGGAGCGACCGGTATCGGAGGCGCGCCAGCAGACGACCGTTGCGCTGATGGACGCGGCCGAGCACCTGCTCTACGACGTCGGTTATGCGGGGGTCACCACCCGGGCTGTGGCCGAGACCGCGGGGGTGAACCACGGACTCGTTCACTACTACTTCGGGTCGATGGAGGAGCTGCTTACCCAGACGCTGGAGCGATTCGTGGAGCAGCTGGCCGGGGCCCTCGAGAATCTCTACTCCGACCAGGGTCTGACCTTCGCCGAAAAATGGCGCCTCGGGTCACAGTTCTGGGTCGAGGAACCGACGGCGCGCTTTCCCAAGATCCTCCTCGAGCTGTTGGCGATGGGATGGAACACGCCTCCCCTGCAATCGCGGCTGGCCGAGGTCCACGCACGGTTCCGTGCGATCTTTGAGCATCACTTCAGCGAGGCAATGCGGGACTACGGCCTCGATGAGAATCAGTTTCCGCTCAAAATCGTTGTGGCCGCAGTCACTAGCTACCAGCTCGGTCTCATCGTCGAAGGCCTGTCCGGCGTCGAGGAAGGCCACCGAGAACTGCTCGATTGGATCCAAGAATGGATCGATGATCTGGAGGCCAAGCAGCTCGGCGCCTGAGCCTGCCCGACACTGCTCGACACGGGGAACTGGTTACCCTCAGGCGGTGGTGTTGCTGCCCGCGGCACTCGGGACCGCAGATCCTGATCCGTAGGCCGCGCTCCAGTTCCCTTGCGAAGGGTGAGTGGTTCCTGCCGGCCCAGCTCCGAGGACCGAGTAGAGGTTCTCCATGATCCGAAGCAGCGGAGCGGTGACTCCGGGAATGGCGTCAGGGACCGTATTGGGCGGTATCAGCGTGCTGTGGGAGAGCTTGTTGACCCACGAGGCATTGCCGGTGGAGAAGACGCCCCCGCCGTTGGGCACCGTGTACCACGTGATGTCCGAGTAGTTGTCATCGCGGTTGGGGACGATGGAGTGGGCGATGACGTCGGCGTTGGTCGGGCCGGCACCGCCCGGCACGTAGCGGTCGAACTCGCCCTGGACGAGTTGGGGGAGGTGCCGGCCGGCGGCGAGTCCGGTGCCGTCGAGTACCCAGTGGGTCGGGTCGGCGATAACGCCGTCGGCGTCTGCTTCGACGTCCTGATACGTGGACCCGATGAGCTGGGCCTCAGGCCGGTCGACCGGTGGCTGGGGCCAGTTGACCGTCACCAGGGCGTCGTTCTGGCCGGTCAGCGGATCCTCGGACGCGTCCTTGTAGCAGATCTGCTGGCGGTTGGGCCCGATGGCTGACGGCTGGAACCGGATCTGGCGGTAGCAGGCGTTGGCCCCGAGGAAGGCCAGGTTCACCCCGGCGGCGACCGCCTGGTCGGCCCCGTCCCGCATGGGCGTCGACCAGTACTCGTCGTGCCCGAGGCTGAGCAGGGCCTTGTGATTGGTGAGCAGTTGCGGGCGGAGGTGGAAGTCGACGTCGGTCCAGTAGGTGACGTCGAGTCCGAGTTGCTCGGCGTGGTAGACGACGGGGAACTCGTTGCCCACCACGTCAGCGGCACCGTTCGCCCAGTCGAAGTCATACGGCCGGTCGAAGGAGACGATCCGGGCCCGGTCGTCGTAGGTGCCGCCTCCCGGCGCGTGGGTGAAGGAGAGGCTCCCGTCCGAGTTGCCGTAGTAAAGGCTGTAGCCGCCCCATCGGTTGTAGGCCTGCCAGGTGGTCACGCTCTGTTGGATGACCACCGCGGCCGTCGACGTGTCGGCGCGGACGCAGAAGGGGACGAACTGCTGCTCGCTGGTGGTGCCGACCAGTTTGAGGAGATAGATGCCGGGCGGCCACGACGGGCCCACGGTGAAGGTGAGAGACGGCTTCCACTGGCACTCGATGGTGTTGGTGGGAGCAACGAGCACGGGATCGGGCTGGCTCACTCCGGGGAGCTCCGCCGACTGCCAGATCAGCCGGCCACCGATGCCCTGGTAGTACCCCATGCGGTAGGCCTCGACGTGAAACTGGGCGGCCGTGGTGTTGACGTAGAGAGTGACGCGGTCCCCCGTGATGGCACTGACCTGGCTGGCGAACCCCTCGATGGCCCGATCGGCCTGCTGTGAGGTGACCCACCAGGCGGTCCCGGTCTTGGCGTTCTCGGCGATGATCGCCTTCGACGTGGGGATGGTGACGCCGTCGGCCAACACCGAAGTTCCGGTGGGCTCGTCCGCATGTTTCGGAGCCTTGCGGGCGTGGCCGCCCTTGGCCGATGGATGCTGGCTACTCGGTTTGCCCTTACCCTGCGTTTCTTCGTAGGCCACTGCGGCCCCCACTGCGGCGAGGCCCCCGAGGGCTGACCAGCCGATGAACCGCCGCCGATCCATCCGTTCCTGCTCGTGGCGACGTGCCGACCGCGAGATCGGATCGTCCGGATTGGTACCGGTCTCGGTACTACCGGCGTTGCCGGAGCGGCCAGCAGGATCGGAATGGCCGGCAGAACCGGCAGCGCCCTCCGGTCCGTCGCTGGGCGGGCCAGGTGTCGAAGTGTCGTGAGCCGGCGGGTACCGTCGGACGTCCTCCGGGAGTCCGTCGCCGTGGTCATCGCTCATGGTGGTTGCTCTCGTCTGCGGTCCTGCGGGTCGGGGCCTGCGCCCGCACGATCACCCTGGTGGTCCCGCCGGCCACCAGGCTAGTGAGGCGGGCATGCGAGGAGGCGACTGGGCGGGCTGTCGCGCTGGCGCCCGGTGAAGTGCCTGCCTACGCTCACGCCGACACGGGCCCGACGGGAGGATGTAGCACATGCGATTCGGAGTCCTTCCCCCGGTCCGCAACGGGACGATTGCCGATCCCGAATGGATCACCACCTTTGCCCGCCTGGCCGAGTCGCTCGGTTTCGAGTCGATCGTCTTGGTCGAGCACGCCGTGGTGGTCTCCGGCTACCAGAGCACCTATCCCTACGCGCGCTCCGGCCGCATGCCGTTACCCGATGACTGCCCGATCCCAGACCCCCTCGACCTCATGGCCTACCTGGCCGCGGTGACCGATCGCATCACGCTCGCCACCGGGGTGTTGGTCGCCCCCAACCACCAGCCGGTGGTGCTGGCCAAGCGTGTCGCCACCGTCGATGTGCTCTCCGGTGGCCGGGTCCGCCTGTGCCTGGGCGTCGGATGGATGGAGGAGGAGGTGCGGGCCACCGGTGCCGACCCGCGCAGCCGGGGACGCCGGACGGACGAGACCATCGTCGCCATGCGAACTCTGTGGGCCGACGCTGGACCGGAAGGGGCCGAGTTCCACGGCGATTTCGTCTCCTTCGACCACGCCCATTCCTTCCCTAAACCGGTGCACGGCGACGTGCCCATCCACATCGGTGGACACAGCGACGCCGCCGCCCGGCGGGCCGGCCGGCTGGGAGACGGCTTCCAGCCCCTCGGCCTCGACGGCGACCTGCTCGACGAACGCCTGGGCGTGATGCGCCGGGCGGCGGAGGAAGCCGGCCGGGACCCCGACGCCATCGAGCTGTCCATGTCCGGGTACCTCCCGGCCATCACCGAGGACGATGTGATTGCCGCCGAACGCCACGGGGCGGCGCGATTCGTCGTGTCGACGTCGGTCACTGACGACCTGGACACGTTGGCGACCGAGTTGTCGGCTTTCGCCGATCGGTTCGGCCTCCGACCCGAGGCCTCTGGGGCACCGGCGTCCGCTGCCTCGGGCTGAGCGAGCGAGCGATGCAGGGCCCGCCGGAAGCCGCGGTTGCCGACAGCCTGGCCGCGCTCTACGACCTGTCGGTCCGGTACGCCGCCGCCGTCGATGTTCGCGACGGCGACGGCTTCGCCCGCCTGTTCGAGCCCGACGGTGAGCTCGTCGTCCCCGATTATCCGAACGATCTTCGTCCGGTCGTGACCCGCTCCGGGCCGGTCGCTCTGCGCCGGGTGCCGGAAGGCCTGCGCCCGTACTACCTGACTTTTCATCAGGTCTCCAACCCCCAGTTCCGGATCGAGGGCGACGAGGCGACCGGGACTGTGCAATGCGTGGCCCATCACCTGTCGGGCCCACCGCCCGAGGCCGTAGACACGGTGTGGTTCATCCGCTACGAGGACACCTACCGACGCCGCGACCGCACCTGGCGCTTCCGACGGCGAGCACTGCATCTTCAGTGGGTCGAACACCATCCGGTGAGCCGGCTGGGTCCGTCCGACCCGTCCGCTGAGCCGGGTTGAGAACATTCCCGCGGTGACCCTTCCGCCTCCCGAGTGCGCGGAGTAGCGTCATGCAAACACAGACCGCCAGCACCTCGAGTTACAGAGGCTTGCGCATCTGCACCGACGCCTCCTGATAGCCAAGTGATGCGTTCAGCCTGCGTGCCAGGACGTTCTGTCCGGCTCGAAGACGTTGAGCCCCATCGTGGTGGCGCCATTGGCCCGAGCAACTTCCTCAGCCCGGAGCATCGTGCACTACCTCGACGGCACCACGAGTAACGGGTGGTTCAGTATTGATTGCGACTCGGCGAGCCACGGGGGGAGCTGTAGTCGGGCGCCCAGATCACGGCGAGAAGGAAGAAGAAAGCACAAAAAACGATCCCGTCTCCGACGCCATGGAGGTAGCCCTGGTGGTAACCAGCCAAGGTCAACAGGGTGATCAGCGTCCCCCACCCCAGAACGAAGGTCGTCACACGCTTGACTGCGTCAGCAAGCGAGTCCCCGGGGAGGAGGATCCTGCGCTTGATCCGATCGGTCAGATAGTGCATTAGTCGCTTGGTCAGACCAATATGCGGCTCTACCGACCAGCCGTTCATCCGTGCCCGTGACATCGCAAGCCTTCCCTGGGACGACCAGGCTAGTTCGAGAATCGGCGCTCCGAGGCGTCCGTTGAATGCTCGAAAGATCTCGGCCCAGGCCCGCTGATCAGGCAACGGGGACGGGCTGGGGTGGCAACGGGCCCACGTAGCGGGCCGCCGGCCTGATGAGTCGGTTGTCCGCGGCCTGCTCCATGACGTGGGTGCACCAACCCACCGTGCGACTGCAGGCAAAGGTCGGAGTGAACATCTCGCGAGGTATGCCGCAGGCGTGCATCACCACGCCGGCGAAGAACTCGACGTTCGCATAGAGCTGGCGTCCGGGCTTGAGCTCGGCCAGGACCGCTACCGTCGTCCGCTCGACCTGCTCGGCGAAGTCAACCAGCGGGCCACCGAGGGATCGGGCCACCTCGCGGAGGAAGATCGAGCGAGGATCGTCGGTTTTGTAGACCCGGTGACCGAAGCCCATGATCCGGTCCCCGGACAGCACCGCTTCGCGCACCCAGGCCTCGGTCCGGTCTGGGGTACCGATGGCGTCCAGCATGTCGAGGGCGCGGCTCGGCGCACCGCCGTGCAACGGTCCCGACAACGCCCCGATAGCGCCGACGACGGCGGCGGCGAGGTCCGCTCCCGTGGAGGTCACCACCCTTGCGGTGAAGGTGGACGCGTTGAAGCCGTGATCGATGGTGAGGATGAGGTACTGCTCAACGGCTCGGACGTGCTCCCGTGCGGCCTCGCGTCCGGTCAGCATCCAGAGATAGTTGGCCGCAAACGAAAGGTCGGGACGGGGTTCGATGGGCTCCTGGCCCGACCGTAGGCGGTGAACGGCGGTGAGCAGGGTGGGCACGGTTGCACACAGTCGCAACGCCTGGTCCCGCAGCTCATCGGGTCCGGCGTCGTGGCTCTGTCGCCATCCGAGCTCGGCACCGAGGGCGGACACGCCGGTCCGCAGGGCGTTGAGCGGTGAGCCATGAGCGGCCAGGGCAGGGAGGAGACGCAGGACGCCGTCCGGAAGTTGGCGCAGGCCAGCTGTTTCCGCCGCGAATCTGCCGGCCTCGGTCGGTGTCGGCAGAGCCCCGTCGAAGAGGAGCTGCCAGACGTCCTCGAACGAGCGCCGGGCGGCCAGGTCGACGGCTGAGTACTGTCGGTAGTGGAAGAATCCTTCCTGGCCGCGAACGTCTCCTACGGCCGTCTGGGCGACGACGACACCCTCCAAGCCGCGAGGTGTCTCGGTGCCGATCTCACCGGCAGGTCGGATCTGAGCGACGGTGAGCAGATCGCGGATCGACACCATCCCGACCAGCTCGTCGCCGTCCATAACCGGCAGATGCCGGTAGTGATGGTGGGTGAGGCCCGACCATGCCACTCCCACCTCGTCGTCCTGCCTCAGGACGTCGGGCTCGGACGTCATCCACCGGCGGACGGGTTGGTTGGCGGCGTCGACCCGCTCGGCGGCGGCCCGCAAGAGGTCCCGTTCGGTGAGGATGCCGAGGATGGCGCCGCGATCGGTCACCACGACCGAGCCGATCTGGCGGCGGTGCATGATCGAGGTGGCGTCGGCCAGGGAGGTGTTGGCCGAGCAGGTCACCGGGGGAGCGGACATCAGTTCGTGCACGGCGGTGGACATGGTCCCCGCCCCTTTCTCGGCCGCGGGGCGGCGGGCGGCTCCTCGTTCACTCATTGTCGGCTTCGTTCCCACCGGTGTAAAGATTGATCAAGTCAATGTTGCTGCCGGTTGAGAGCAGCCGGCAGGAGGCGGGCCCGGGACGAGTCGGGAAGGTGGACTGGCCTTGGAGGGAATGCTCGAGAGCGAAGAGGCCGCCCGCCGGCTCGGCGTGAAGGTGAACACGCTCTACGCCTACGTGAGCCGGGGGCTCCTGTCTCGCACCCGTCTCCCGCTGGCCGGCGGAGCCTGTTCGATGTGGACGACGTCGAGCGGCTGGCTCGGCGCTCGCGGCAGTCCCGATCGGTCGAGACCCGGATGGCCACCATCACCACGTCGGTCACCCAGCTCACCGAGCTCGGGCCCTGCTACCGCGGCCGACCGGCGGTCGAGCTTGCCGAGACGGCCTCTTTCGAGGAGGTGGCGGAGATCGTCTGGGGAGTGGCCCCACCGAACGATCTGTCTGCGTGGTCGCCCCTCGGGCTCGGCCCGGCTCCTCGAGGGTTCTCGGCGCTCGACCGCATCCGCTGGGCGGTGCTCTCGGCCGGCGCGCTCGACCCATTGCGCTCGGACGTCCGACCCGAGAAGGTCGTCCGCACGGCCCGGCACCTGGTGGCGACGGCCGTCGATGTGCTCGATCCAGCCCCCGCCTCGCGACGGGTGGTCGGGAACGAGTCGGGCACGCCGATGACGCCGGTGATGCCGGTGACGCCGGTGACGACGGTGGAGGCCGGAGGCGGAGGCGGCGCCCTCGCCGCCCTGCTGGCCGGTCGCCTGACGGCGGCGACCAGCCCTGCGCTCGTTCGCGCCGTCGACACTGCCCTCGTGGTGCTGGCCGACCACGAGCTCGCCACCTCCACCATGGCCGTGCGTATGGCCGCCTCCACCCGGGCCGACGTCTACGACGCGCTGTTGGCCGGGCTCAGCACGCTCGCCGGACCGCTGCACGGCGGAGCGAGCCCCAACGCCTACGCGCTGCTCGAGGCGGCCGAACGGCACGGGGCCCGCCGGGGTCTCGACGACACCCTGCGCTGGCAGGGCCGCCTGCCGGGCTTCGGCCATGCCGTCTACCGGAGCGGGGACCCTCGCTTCGCCGTGCTCTGGCGGCGGTTCGAGGAGGTCGGCCGCCCCCGAGGACGTGCGCCTGGCCGGCGAGGTTCGGGAGCTGGCGGCACGCGAGGACATCCCCTTCCCCAACGTGGACCTGGCCCTGGCCGCATTGGCATGGGCCACGGGCATGGCGTCCGATGCCGGACAGGTCATCTTCATGGTGGCCCGCTTCGTCGGATGGGTCGCCCACTACCTCGAGGAGTTGGACGAGCGGCCGCTGCGCTATCGCGCCCGGGCCGTCTACGCCACACCGCGGCCGGCAGCGGACTCGCAGCCCAGCTGACCGGGCTGACAGGTCTTCCGGGGCCGATCCCGGCGGTTGCCGGACGAGCGGGCGCGCCTCCGACCTACGCTCGGCCGCATGACCCTCCCAGCTCCCGCCTCCGACCGGACATGTCTCGTCACCGGCGCCTCTTCGGGCATCGGCGCCGAGATCGCCCGGGTGCTCGCCGGCCGCGGCTACGGCGTGACCCTCGTGGCCAGGACCGAGAGCCGCCTGAAGACGCTGGCCGACGAGCTCGGTGACCGGTTCCCCATCCGCGCCGAGGTGGTGAGCGCCGACCTGACCGACGAATCGGCACGGTCGAAGATCGTCCGGACCATCGAGGAGCGCGACCTCAAGGTGAACGTGCTCGTCAACAACGCCGGGTTCTCGACCACGGGCCCCGTCCACCGGGCGGACCCGGCCCGTGAGGTGGCCCTGGTGCGCACCGACGTCGAGGCCGTGGTCCACCTCTGCGCCCTGTTCTGCCCGGGCATGGCCGAGCGACGGAGCGGCGCCGTCCTCAACGTGGCCTCCACCGCCGCCTTCCAGCCCCTTCCCGGACAGGCGGCCTATGGAGCGGCCAAGGCGTTCGTGCTGTCCTACAGCCACGCTCTCCGCGGCGAGCTGCGTCCGCACGGTGTCACGGTGACCGCCCTGTGCCCGGGTCCGGTGGCGACCGGGTTCCAGGACGCGGCCGGCTTCTCGGACGAGGATGCCGAAGCGGCCATGCCCAAGTTCATGTGGGTCTCGGCCGAGGCGGTGGCCAAGGCCGCCGTCGACGGGCTCGACGCCAACCGGGCCGTCGTCATCCCGGGCGTCGCCAACCGGCTGGGCGCGGCGGCCGGATGGCTCTCGCCTCGCAGCGTGCTCGTCCCCATGGTCGCCCGCCGCCACCCGGCCTTGTCCGAGAACGGGTAGGCCAGCGCTCGCTCGCTACCCGTCCTTCGCCCAGACCGAGACGTGCTTCGTGCTCTCGGCGGTGAAGGGCTCTTCTTCCAACCGCCCCACCGCTCTCGCAGCGTCATCCCGGCGAGTCGGGCCATGAGATCGAGCTCGGACGGCCAGACATAGCGGTACGGCATCGAGAACGTCCAGACTCGGCCGTCCTCGGTCCAGTAGTGGTGCGAGACAGCCTGCTGGGTGGCCACGTCGAGCTCGTCGAACCCGAGGTGGCCCGTGCTCACGCGCGAAGGCCCTCACCTTTTCGCCCGGCGGAAGCCGTCGGAGCGGCGGAACCTCGACCTCGATCACGAACGAGCCGCCGGGGGTGAGGTGGGCGGCGACGTTTCGGAAGCATTCGACCTGTGCGTCCTGTGTCCCGAGGTTCTCGATGGTGTTGTAGACGAGGTAGGCGAGCCCGAAGGTGCCCTCGACCCTGGTGGTGGCGAAGTCGCCGATGGTCACGCCGATGTCGTCGGAGCCCGGCTTGGCGCGCAGCTGGGCGACCATGGCCGTCGACAGGTCGATGCCGTGCACGCGGACGCCCCGCCGGCTGAGGGGCAAGGCGATGCGGCCCGTGCCGATCCCGAGCTCGAGAGCGCGGCCCCGTCACCGGCCAGGCCGGCGAGGAACCGGACGACCGGTTCGACCGCGGCCGGATCGGAGATGTCCGTGTCCGAGTCATAACGTGCCGCCACCGGCTCGTCGAAGTAGTCCTTCGGCACGGTGCGAACTATGTCAGGCGTGTGAGCGCACCGCTCGCGCTTGCCGCTGTCGACCGAGCGGGTGCCGTGGCTGCCTCGGCGCACCGGCCGCGCTTGACGGTCAGCCGCGGCGCCCCAGCATGTTGGCGTTCGGCGCCGCCTTCTCCACCAGGCCCGGCCACGACGGCGCCGAGCTCGGCCACCTCCCAGCGGTCGTCCTTGTTCACCGCGGGCCCGGCCACCCAGCCCTCGGCCACGCTGATGTGGCCGCCGTGCACGTTGAACACCCGGCCGGTGATGTCCTTCGACTCGGGGCTGCCCAGCCAGACGACGAGTGGGGCGATGTTGTCGGGGTCGTTGGCGTCGAACTCGTCGGGTTTGGTCGAGTGCTCGAAAGTTCCGAGGTTCTCGGTCATCCGGGTCAGCGCAGCCGGGGCGATGGCGTTCACCGTGACCCCGTAGCGCCCGAGCTCCATGGCCGTGATCACTGTCATGGCCGCGATGCCGGCCTTGGCTGCCCCGTAGTTGGCCTGCCCGACGTTGCCGTAGATGCCGGAGGGCGACGTGGTGTTGATGACCCGGGCGTCGTTGTCCTCGCCCGCCTTGGAGCGGTTCCGCCAGTACTCGGCTGCCGCCCGCATGGGGGCGTAGGTGCCGCGTAGGTGGACCCGGATGACCGCGTCCCATTCGTCGGCGGTCATGTTGACGAACATGCGGTCCCGGAGGATCCCCGCGTTGTTGACCAGCACGTCGAGACCACCGAAGGTATCGATGGCCGTGTCGATGAGCCGCTTGGCCCCGTCGACGTCGGAGACGTCGTCCCCGTTGGCGACGGCCTTGGCCCCCATGCCGGCGATCTCGTCGACGACCTGGCCTGCCGGGCCCTCCGACCGGCCGCTTCCGTCGACCTCGGCCCCGAGATCGTTGACCACCACGCTCGCTCCCTGTCGGGCGAACTCGATGGCGTGGGCGCGGCCGATGCCGCGGCCGGCCCCGGTGATCACCACGACCCGTCCCTCACAGATGCCGGCCATGAGATGCCTCCTCGTTCGTTGTCACTGTCGCTCTCTCGCTGCCCGATCTGTTGGCTGACGGACGCCGCGCCTTGTCGGCCGCCACCGTTTCGTGCGTCCGCAGGTTGTAGCACGACAGCCGACGCATCCGACCAAGGATAGGCCCGGCTGGGCGAGCCGACCAGGCCGCCGAACTTCAAACGTTCTTCGGAAGCTCGGCGAAGGGAGTGGTGCGGTCGTTGTTCGGCTCCTTGGGCAGGCCGAGCACCCGCTCCCCGATCACATTGCGCTGGATCTGGTCCGTTCCGCCGTAGATGGCGGGCGCCTGGGCCAAAAGCGCCATCTCCGTCACCAAGGGCAACATCGGCTCGCCGGTGGCGGCGACGACCACCTCCCGGCCGGCCGGGTCGTAGGCGTGGAGCATCCCGGCGGCGCCGGCGATGCGCAGCCCGAGGTCGCGGGAGAGCCGCATGATGTGGCTCATCGACAGCTTGGCGATGTTCGGCATGCCCGGGATGTCGCGGCCGGCGGCCAGGGCTGCCTTGAGCCGCAGCCCGTTGAACCGGCCCAGCTCGCTCCACGTATAGAGCGAGGCCAGTCCCTGGCGCACCAGCGGGTCCTTGTCCGAGCCGTTGCGTCGGGCCATGTCGATGAGCATGCGGGACCCGCCCTGCATGGCCCGCATCATGGTGGCCTCGCTCGACTCGGAGTCCCCGCCACCCGCTGATCGGTTGCCTCGCGGTTTCGAGCCCGCACGAAGTCGCCGGCTCGCCGGTCGAGATCGCCGTGGACCGTGCCCGGCTGGGCGATGCTGCCGGCGCCTCCACCCCCCGACCCGAGAGCGGCGCGCTCGTTGGCCAAGGTGGTGTTGGCCACGGCCCATCCCTGGTTGATGTCGCCGATGACGGACGCGTCGGCGACCCGGGCATCGGTGAAGAAGACCTCGTTGAACAAGGCCCGACCCGTCATCTCGCGCAATGGGCGGATCTCCACCCCTGGCTGGACCATCTCGAAGGCGAAATAGGTGATTCCCTGGTGCTTGGGTACTTCGGGATTGGTGCGGGCGAGCAACATCCCGAGGTCGGACTTCTGGGCGCCCGACGTCCACACCTTCTGGCCGTTGACCACCCATTCGTCCCCGTCACGGACCGCCCGGGTCTGAAGGCCGGCCAGGTCCGAGCCGGCGGCCGGCTCGCTGAACAGCTGGCACCACGATCGCCGGCCGCAGACGATGTCGCCGACGAACCGGTCGATCTGCTCCTGCGTCCCGTGGGTGGCGATGGTCGGCGCGGCGAGCAGCAGCCCGAGGCCGGTGGGGGCGCCGAGCGCGCCGAACTCGGCGATGGCCTGGCCGATGCGCAGGCTGTCGTTCCGGGACACGTCCCTTCCCGAAGGCGTTCGGGGGGAGGGACGGTGCCGACCAGCCCGCTGAACCCAGGCGCTCCCACCATGCGCCGACGGTGAGGTCCGGGTCCCACTCGGACTCCAGCCAGGCGCGGAGCTCGTCGAGCAGTTGGTCTGCGCCGTCGGATGCTGCCGGGTCACCGTCCGAGCCCGTCGGCCGCGCCCGAGTGGGCGCTGTCGACCGTTCGGTGGAAGCGGCTTCGGTCGGAGTGCTGGCTGTGGTGCTCATGAGCGATTCTTGGTGTCGGCATCGGCATCGGCGACGGCCGGTCCGACGCTCGGAACAGACGGTAGCCCACAGCTCGGGGTCGCCGGCAGCCGAGTCCGGACCACGTGGTGCGCGGGCTGCCCGGCGGGCTGTGCGCCACCGATGGCGGCAGTTCTGATTCTCGTCGCCCCAGGCCAGGGCCCTGACTAACATCTCCGCCCAACCGCGCCAGCCCGAGCTCCGCTCCTTCGGCGCGCGTCCGACAAGGGGGGACTGCCGTGCACGGCCGACGTTCGATCGTGATTGTGTTCATGGCGGTCGCTGTGACAATCCTGGCCGGTTGCGGATCGGCCGTGGGTGCACCCGACATCCGCGCGCCACGGCTCTGCCGGACGAGCCAGTATCGCGGCGGCCACGGCGGGCACGAGGCCAGCCACCGGGACGGCGACCTTCTCCGGTCACGGCTCGATCGGCCAGGCCTACCTGCTCGGCGGAACGTCTGGGACGCGGGTCTCGCTGACCAAGCCTCGGGCAAGGTCGTGGGACGGGGGACGATCGACAGCCTCGGCTCCCTCATCATCCGCGACGTCAAGCCGCGGCCCGGGCTACACCTTCCGGACCCTCGGGCACCCGCGGTCGTCGACGCAGCCATTCCGAGTCCTTTCCCCCAACGACGTACCGCCGCCGTCGTTCTACTCGAGCCAGCACATGGTCGAGGGCCTCAACTACATCACCATGCGCGACGGGGTGAAGCTGGCCGCCACCGTGCGCCTCCCGCCCGGAAAGACCCTCGCCGATGGACCTTTCCCGACGGTCATCGAGGAATCCGGTTACGCCATCGCCGCCCCCGACAGCCTCATCGATGCCGAGCTTGGCATCGACGGGGAGACACTTTCCGATCCATTGCTGCCCGACACGGCCACGGCCGTTGGCTCGCTCATCGCGCCGCTGCTCGGGTTCGCCACGGTCAGCCTGCAGATGCGGGGCACGGGGTGCTCCGGTGGGGCGTTCGACCTGTTCGGCCTGCCCACTACCTACGACGGTTACGACGCCGTGCAGATCGTCGCCTCGCAGCCGTGGGTTGCCAACCACAAGGTGGGGATGGTGGGCATCTCGTTCTCGGGCATCTCTCAGATGTTCGTGGCCGGCACCAGGCCGCCGGGCCTCGCCGCCATCGCTCCCATGAGCCTTACCGACGACCTGTACTCGACCGGGTTCCCGGGCGGCATCTTCAACAGCGGCTTCGCCGCCACTTGGCTCGAGCAGCGCCTCCAGGACGCCGAGCCTGCACCCCAGGGAGGCGAGGAGTATGCCAAGGTCCTCATCGAGGACGGCGACCAGCAGTGCCTGGCCAACCAGGCGTTGCACGGCCAGACCCAGAACCTCAACGCATTGCTTCAGCAGGCCAGCCACTACGTGCCGTCGCTCTACGTGCAACGCTCTCCCTCGACGTGGGCCAAGCGGGTGGACGTCCCGGTCTTCGTTTCCGGCGCATTCCAGGACGAGGAGACGGGCGGCCAGTGGCCGTCGATCATCTCCGATCTCTCCGGCGACCCCGACGTCTGGGCCACCATCGTGAACGGGACCCACGTCGACTCCTTGGGTCCGGGGACGATCGTCCGTTGGCTCGAGTTCCTCGATATCTTCGTCGCCGACCAGGTCCCGAAGCAGCAGCCGTTGCTCAGTGAGCTCGCTCCTGCGCTCTACAAAGCCCTGGCCAGCGCACCGGTCGGCTCGCTCCCACCGCTGCAGTACACCAACGAGCCGACTGTGGCGGCGGCGCGGGCCGCTTTCGAGCGCCAACCCCGCGTGCGGGTGCTGTTCGACAACGGTGGTGGCAGTGCCGGCCCCGGCGCCATGCAACCGGTGTGGAGCGAGGACTACAGCTCTTGGCCTCCACCGGGGGCGCGGGCCACCACGCTGAACCTCGGTTCCGGGGCATCGCTCGCCGCCGATGCCCCGACATCCGGTCAGGTCTCCTTCCACCCCGACCCCGCCGCCCGGCCGACCATCGACCTCCCGACGGGCAACGTGTGGGCGGCACTGCCGCCCTATCAGTGGGCGCCCGTCTCGGGGACCGACGGGCTGGGCTTCATCACCCCACCCCTCAAGAGCAACCTGGTCGTGGTCGGCCCAGCCAGCCTGAACCTCTGGGTCAAGAGCACGGCGCCCGACACCGACCTGCAGGCGACGATCTCCGAGGTGCGTCCGAACGGCCAGGAGATGTTCGTCAACACCGGCGTGCTCCGGGCCAGTGACCGGACCCTCAACAAACAGGAATCGACCGCCACCCATCCGGTGCCGACATACGCGGCAGGGACAGCCCGGCCACTGCCGGCCGGCAAATTCACCGAGGTGCGCATCCCCATCCTCCCCTTCGCCTACGCCTTCCGGGCCGGGTCACGCATCCGGGTGACCATCACCGCTCCGGGCGGAGATCGGCCGGTGTGGGCGTTCGCCACCTACCAGACCCACGGTCGGGTGACGGACACCATCGGTCTGGGTGGCAACACACCGTCGGCGCTGGTGCTCTCCGTGATCCGCGGCATCCAACCACCAGACCCCCAGCCCGTGTGTCCCTCGCTGCGTGGTCAGCCCTGCCGCACCTACGTGGCGGCAACCAACGGTGGCTGATGTGCCTACGACCGCGCCGGTAGCTGCGAGCCTGGAGTGGGGCAGTGGGATCGTCGGACCGCGTCGCGCCAGAGGTGGACGCACGGCTCAGTCGCCTGCGGGCCTCCATCTGGCGCACCCCGCTGTCGCAGCTGACCGCTCTCATCGGGCTCCGGGCCGCCCAGTTGCTCCGTGTCGAGGACGCGTTCGATCGGCTCGCACCCGGAGCACCGGCCATCGGCGAGGAACGTCGTGCCGCGCTCGCTACGTGGGCGACGTCTGTGGCCTTCTCCGACGAAGAGCGGGCCTGTCTTGAGCTGGCCGAACAGTTCGTGATCGACGTCGCCGGGATCACGCACTCCCAGCGGGCCGCAGTGGCCGGACATGTCGGGAACGATCACCTGGTCACCCTGGTCATGGCGCTGTTTATCGTGGACTACGAGCTCCGATGCGGGTTGGCCCTTGACCGCCTTTTCCCAATGCTCGGTCCGTCGCCGTCGCCGTCGGGCCTGGTCCCGGTTCCGGCGGAGTCGGCTGCGCCCCCAGTCCTCATGTCCCCGGATGTGGGAAACGACGCCCTGATGGCAGAGCTCGACGAGGTGCTGAGGGCCGTTGCCCGGCTCGATCGTCTCGACCCGGTCACCACCGAGCTGGTCCGGTTGCGGGGGGCCCGGCACCACAAATGCCGCCTATGCCGGTCGATCCGCTCGGCGACGGCCGTCATGGCCGTGGGCGACGAGGGGTGGTTCGACCGAGTCGATGCCTATGAGTCGAGCGACCTCGCCGATTCCCGGAAGGTTGCACTCAGACTGGCCGACGCTGTACTCAGCCAGCCCGCCGAGATCGATGACGCGCTGACCACCGCCGTGCGGTCACACTTCGACGGCGCGCAGACAGCCGAGTTGGTACTGGACATCTTTCGCAACAGCAGCCAGAAGATCGCCGTCTCGCTCGGTGCCGATCAGCCCCATGTTGCCTCGGGCACCGAATTGTTCGAGTTGACGACCCAAGGAGACCTGGTCTTTTTGGGGTGATCCGCGGCGGCGCACCGTGCGCCGTTTCGGGCGAAGTGTGCTCCATCTGAGGCCGGCCGACATCACCGGTTGGATAGCACCTGTTGGTTACCCTGGGTGCCTCAGGACCGAGACGCGCTGCTGTGCAGGCGTGGGAGTGCGGGCGTGATCGTTAGAGCCAATCCAGCCAGGGTTTCCGGCGCCTCGGGGAGGACGTGACCAGTGTGGACGCCGCCACCGGTCTATCTCCGACCACTCGGTGTCGGTGAGCGGATAGACGCGTCGTTCAAGATTTGGATCCGCAACTTCGTGACCATGGCAAAGGCGATGTTGGTCATCGCCGTCCCTGCCGGCATCATCGAAGCGCTCGTGACTGTGTCCGCCACCTCGGCGAACACGACCACCCTGGGGACGACCACGTTCACCACCAGCGGCAGCCCTTCCTCGGCGCTGGGCACCACGACCACGTTGGGCGGCTCGACGGTCAACCTGGTCATTGGGATCTTCGTCGGCGCATTGTCCATCACCACGCTCTTCCGGATCGTCGGGAACGCCTACCTGGGGCAACCTGTCGAGTGGCACGCCGCGCTTCGGGCCGGCTGGAGCCGGATGTTGAGCGCCATTTGGATCTCCATCCTCATCGGCGTCGCCGTCGCGCTCCCCATCTTCGTCGTCGTCCTGCTGGTGGTTGCCTCGATCGCCATCGGCGCCCACGTGGCCGGTGTGCTGTTCGGCTTGCTCCTGGGGATCGGCCTCGTGGTCTTCCTCGTCTGGTTCTATGTCAACGCCCACCTCGCCACTCCAATCCTCATGTTGGAGGATGTGCGGGGAGCCGCGGCAATACGACGCGCCATCCGGTTGGTCCGAGGGTCGTGGTGGTCGGTGTTCGGAACGGTGCTGTTGATGGGCCTCATCGTCGGTGTCGGCGGTGCCATCCTCGACGCGTTGTTCCTCGTCGTGATTGTCGCCTCTCACGGGGATCCGGTCACCTTGGCCATCTCAGAGTTCTTCCTGCGGACCATCACCTTGGTGATTTTCACCCCACTCAGTGCGGCGTTGGCGGTGGTCCTGACCATCGACATGCGTGTGCGAAAGGAAGGGTTCGACATCCAGTTCCTCGCCGACACGATGGGAACCCAGGCCGGCCCCGGCGCCCTCTCGTTCATCCGCCCCCAGTACGGCTACCGCCCAACCGGCGCATACGGCCCGTATGGTCCAGCCGGTGGCACCCCGGGGGCGTACGGCCCACCCGGCGCATACGGCCCGCCCGGCGCACCCGGCCCGCCTGGCGCACCCGGTCCGCCTGCCGCACCCGGCCCGCCTGGCGCTTACGCGCCGCCCAGCGCATACCCTCCACCCGGGTCGTACCCGCTGCAGCCCGAGCCACCAGCTCCACCACCGTTTGTGATGCCCACCGCCTCCCAACGTGCGTCGGCCGAGCAAGGAGCGGCGCCGTTGCCGCCCATGGCGGTCCCGGCACCGCCGGGTCCGGCGCTACCGACGCCACCCGGGCCCCAATCGGTGACCTCGGGTTCGCCGACCGTCCCGCCGGCGGAGGCTCCCGTACCACCGACGGCGCCGGGTGCAGCGCCACCGCCACCGCCACCGCCAGCACCGCCACCGCCAGCACCGCCACCGCCACCGCCACCGCCACCACTCCCTCCGCCCCCACCGATTCCGACACAGACGCAAGCGGGGCCGTCCTCGTCTCCGACCCCGCCGGCGCCGATCCCCTCGCTCCCGATGCCGCCTCCACCGACACCTCCAGGGTCGGGTACACCCCCAGCCGCGGCCGAACCGGTCGACGACGGCTCACCCAGGGAGGAGCAGCCCGACCCGGACACGGACGGGTCGCCGCCACTGAACCCCGACTGATCCTGGCGTGGGTGACGACTCTCAGTACGCTGCCGCGGCGAGACGGGAGGCGCGCACAATCCTCTCCCGTGCGCCGTACACCCACACCAACCACTTGCCCCCGCGCCCGCTGGCAGGCCTTCTCCATGCCATCGGGCGCGCCGTCACAGTCGTGTTCGATCCTGTCGTCCACTGGTTCGTCCACCATCTCTTCGCACCGATCGGGCACGGCTTCGGCCACGTGTTCGGACCGTGGGCGGGTTTCGTGGGTGTCCTTCTGGCCGTCGTGGCCGGCGTCCTCCTGGCCGCCGCCCTCATCCGTCGCCGGTCACGCGTCGGCGCTCAGGAGGCCGACTCGGAGGTCAGGCGCGCTTCCATCGACCCGGCCATCCTGGAGGCGGAGGCCGAACGCCGGGCCGCTGCCGGTGACTTTGGAATCGCCGTACGGCTCCGCTTCGAGGCTGGCCTGTGCCGCTTGGAGTCCGCCGGTTTCCTCACCGATCAGCGGGTGCGCACAGATACAGAGCTGGCCGCACTGATCGGCTCGCCCACATTCGAACGACTGGCCGATCAGCACCAGGCCATCGCCTATGCCGCCTCCACTGCTGGTCCCGGGGACGTCGAGCGGGCACGCCAGGGGTGGCCCGCTCGTCCCGGACGAGGCGCGCCGGCACCGCGATCTCGAGTCGGCTCCCTCGTGACCACCATCCCCTTCGGTGGCGAGGCGGTCGACGGCCGCCCGGCGAGCGAGCGGTGGCGGGCCATCCCTATCGCCTGGCGGGCGGTGCTCTTGGTCGTGGCCTGTCTCGTGGCTCTCGAGCTGGGCCTGAGCCTCGTCAGTGGGATCGCCGGCAGTGCTCCGGCCGGCGAACAGGCCTCGTCCTCCTTCGCCACCTCGCCTGGTGGCGTTGCCGCGATGGCGCAACTGCTGGCCGAGCACGGTCATCCGGTAGTCCGCGACACCCGACCACTGTCCGACCAGGGCTCCCTGCCTGGTGACACTCTCTTCATCGTGGACCCGACGTCTTGGACCTCGGGCGACACGGGCGCGGTAGCCCGATTCCTGGCTTCTGGCGGTCAGGTGGTCGTCGCCGGTCAGCCACCCGGTGACGGCTTGCTTTCCGCTCTCTTCTCCTCCGGGCTGGGACCCACGTGGTCATCGACGCCGGTCGACGGCCCGGCCCGGTCCGTGGCATCGGGCCCTCTCACTGCCGGCATCGAGTCGGTCACCTCCGGCACGGCCGGGTCGTTCGCACACAGCGGCTCGGGCGTGCCAGTGCTCGCCGCTCAGAAGCGGGCGTTCGCCATCACGACCGGCGGTGCCGACGATCATGACGGCACAGCTGTGCTCGTGGCGTCGAGCACCGCCTTCACCAACGCGGCACTGGGTGATCGGGACAACGCGGCCTTCGCCCTCAACCTGGCCGGCTCCGCCGGAGGGACGGTCGTCTTCGACGAGTACGACCACGGTTACGGACGGTCCGGCTCGGGACTTGCGGGGTTACCTCCGTGGTGGCGGTGGGGCTTGGTCGTCGCCCTCGGGGCGGTCGTCGTCTGGATGCTCTCGGCGGGGCGCCGGTTCGGTCCCGTGGAGGCGACCGAGCGGCCACTCATCCCAGCTCGGGTCGAGTACGTGGACGCGGTGGCGATCGCCTTGGCGACTATGCCCGTCGACCGGCTAGGTGTCACTGTGGCACCGGTCCGCGCCGAAGCCCGTCGGCTCCTGTGTCGCCGGGCCGCTGTCGCAGTGGACGCACCAGACGACGTCGTAGCCGGTGCCGCCCACGCCGCCGGGCTCCCCGACGAGGTGATCGCGGGCGTGGTCGACTCACCTCGGACACCCGACGGAGCCGTGGCCAGTGGACGGGCACTCGCCTGGCTCGAGGCACGGTGAGGCAGGTGACCGGGCGGAGGAAGACGGCGGTGCCGAACGACGGTGACCGCGGGGATATGAGAAACGACGAGTCGCGCCTGACGGAGAGAGGAGGACGATATGGCCCACGGTGCTAATGCGCCGACCATGGACCGGCTGCGGCCTGCGCTGCACGCCGAGGTCGCAAAGGTGGTGGTCGGCCAGACGTCCACGGTCGACGCCGTCCTGGCCGCCTTGGCCGTCGGCGGGCACCTTCTCCTGGAGGGGCCACCGGGTGTGGCCAAATCGCTCCTCGCCTCGGCCATCGGGCAGGCGTGCGGACTACGCGTGAGGCGGGTGCAGTTCACGCCGGACCTCCTTCCTTCCGACCTCACGGGATCGCTCGTCCTGCAGGGCAACGAGCTCGTCTTCCGGGAGGGGCCCCTCTTCGCCAACATCGTCCTGGCCGACGAGCTCAACCGCACCCCGCCCAAGACCCAGGCCGCGTTGCTCGAGTCCATGCAGGAGCGCCAGGTGACGGTGGACGGCGTCGCCCGGCCACTGCCGGATCCGTTCGTGGTGCTGGCCACCGAGAACCCGATCGAGTACGAGGGCACCTACCCGTTGCCGGAAGCCCAGCTCGACCGATTCCTCATGAAGCTCAGCGTCGGCTACCCGTCGGCGTCTGACGAGGAAGCGATGCTGAGGCTCGGTCATCACGGCGTGGCTCCGGCCACCCTCGACGACGTCGAACCGGTCGGCGATGCCAGTGTCTTCGCTGCCCTGCGTCGCGAGGTGGATGCGGTCACGGTCAGCGAAGCGATCCTGCACTATGTCGCGTCGGTCGTACGCCGTACGCGCCAGATCCCGAGCGTGTCGCTCGGGGCCAGTCCCCGCGCTGCCGTCCACCTACTGGCCGCCTCGAAGGCGTGGGCCCGGGTGTGCGGTCGCTCGTACGTCATCCCCGACGACGTGACGGCACTCGTCCCAGCTGTGCTCCGACACCGCCTCATCCTCACCCCGGAGGCGGAGCTGGACCGCGTGACACCGGAGCAGGCCCTGCAGACGGTCCTGGCATCCGTGCCGGTGCCCAGGTAGACGTCATGGGACTCGACCTCGGGACGGACCGCCCATCGGCGGCCGGCGACGGACAACCCGATCCCGCCGATACCGCGGACGCGGGGGGCATGGCGGGCACGGCCGTCCGACTGGACGGGGGCGCCGTGCCGAACGTCGCCACCCGCTCTGGATCCCGGCCCACCAGATGGACGGCGGTCGCCCTCGGCGCGCTGGCCGTCGCCACCGTCGCGCTGCACTTGCCAGCCGCCGTGGTGATCGTAGTCGCGGCTGTCGGGCTCGGACTGGTGGCCGTCGACCTGCGGGTCGCCCGGCGGGGACGCCCGCGTTTCGCTCGCAGCGAGCTCCCTACCCTGCCCCGGATGGTGGCCCATCCCTTCCGGGTCGAGGCTTCGATCCAGGGCGGTCGAGGCGAGCGGATCCGCCAGCCTCTTCCGCCGGAACTGGCGGTCGAGCCGAGCGAAGCGGCCGGCACCCTGCTCGACGGTGCCATCGTGGGGCGTCACCGGGGAACACACCGGGTACTGCCGGCCGTCGCCCGGGTGGCAGGGCCGCTGGGCCTGGCCTCGTGCGACCACGCCGGTGGCGGCGAGATGTCAGTCACCGTCTTCCCCGACTTGCCCCGCGCCCGCCGGCTGGCCATGGCCCGCCGACGGGGACGATCGACCGACCAGGCTCGGGTTCGCAGCCGTCTGGGACTGGGGACGGAATTCGAGTCGATCCGCGACTACACACCCGACGACGACATCCGCCAGGTCAACTGGTTGGCCACCGCCCGGATGGGCCGGGCCATGACCAACGTCTACCGAGTGGACGAGAACCTCGACGTCGTCTGCCTCCTCGACTGCGGACGGCTCATGGCGTCACCGGTTGGCCAGGCGACACGGCTGGATATCGCCTTGGACGCGCTCACAGTTCTGGCCGTCGCCGCCGACGACGCCGGGGACCGCATCGGCGCTGTGGCCTTCGCCGGTGACGTATTACGCCGGCTCGACCCGCGCCGCCGTGGCGCCGAACCGGTGGTCCGCGCCCTGTTCGACCTGGAGCCCACCGAGATCGAGAGCGACTACGAGCGGGCGTTCCAGGCGGTGAGCGGCCGCAAACGCGCTCTGATGGTCGTCTTCACCGACCTCGTCGACGCTGCCGCCGCACGCACGTTGCTGTCGGTGGTGCCGGTTGTGACCAGGCGTCACCGGATTGTGATCGTGTCCTGCCGGGACCCGGATCTCGAGGAGGCCAGGCGGCGGACACCGGCCGATCTCGGGGACGTACTGCGCTCGGCCGTCTCGTTGGACCTGCTCCGGGCCCGCCGGAGGACCGTCGGCCATCTGCGCCGGATGGGAGCCGATGTCGTGGAGGCCGACCCCGACGGTCTGGGACCGGCGTGCGTCACCGCCTACTTGCGGGTCAAGTCGGGAGGTCGCCCCTGACGGCCGGCGACCGACCCGTCACCGGGCTGGGGATCTTTCGTCCGGGCCCGATCCGTCCCGGAGCACCCGTCGGCTCCGGTCGTCCGAAAGACTTGTCCGGGGATCCCCGGAAGACGACCAACGCCCAGAAGCCCCCGGCGAGGACGAGACCCAAACCGAGAGCGGCCCCGGTGGGCAGGTCCCAAGGTGTGATGAAACCCTCGGTGAGGCCGGCCACCACCAGGAAGATCACGACCCCAAGCACGGTCGCGCCGAGACGGGGGACGAGCGCGGTTAGAGCTTGACCACGGGAAAGCCGCCCGGGGTCGATGAGAGCCCGGGCGATGGACAGGCCGGCCGCACCGGCGAGGGCGATGCAGGAGAGCTCGAGCAGCCCGTGGGGCACCACCAGCCGAAGGAATTGTCCGAAGCCGCCACCACGCCATTCGAGCGCGCCGAGGACGCCGATGAGGGCGCCGTTGTAGGCCAGTGAGTAGACGGTGAGCACGCCGAAGGTGAAGCCACCGGCGATGGCCAGCAGCGAGACCTCGATGTTGTTGACGAAGATGCTGATGGCGAGGCCGCCTCGGGCAGGGACCGAGATCCCGTAGAAGGCGCCGTGGCTATGCACGTTGACATGGGCTCCTCCCGGTAGCAGGCCAGCGGCCGACGCCGGCTCGAAGAGCGCCCACAGCGCCCCGAGAATGACCGCGCCGAGCATCACACCCGCCGAGATGGCGAGGCAGAGGCCGTTGGCGCGGATTCGCTGCCACAAGCCGTGGCCGAGGAACTGGCGCGCCGTCTCGTCGCGGGCGGCCCGGGCGTAGAGGAGGGAGTGGGCGCGCACGACGAGCACGTCGAGGCGTGCGGTTCCGGCCGACAAGGGGTACGTCCGCCGGGCCAGGGCGAGGTCGGCGGCCGCTGTCCGGTAGAGCTCGCCCATGCGCAGGATCTCGTCGGGTCCGAGCGCGGAAAGTCGTCCATGGGCCCGGTCGCACAACCGCTCGAGCTCGGCCCACCCATCGGTCCTCTCGGCGAGGAATCGCTCTAGGTTCAAAGGATGTCCCTCGAGGACCGTTCCATCATGGCCACCCCCGAGGGCGTCTCGCTTTCCGTGGTCATTGCCGGTCTGGGCTCACGCGCTGCGGCCTATTTTATTGACTTCGTCATCCAGGTGGCGTTGTTCATCGTGTTCACCATCGCCCTTCACCTGGTCGTACCGGGCGAGGACGAGACGTCTTCACTCGTCGCCGGGGGAGCACTCGCACTCTTCGCGTTGTTTGACTTCTTCGGCTACTTCGTGATCTCGGAGATGCTGAGCTCGGGGCGCTCGATCGGAAAGCGTGCCAACGGGCTACGGGTCGTGCGTGTCGACGGCCGTGCCGCCGGCTTCTGGTCGAGCCTGCTCCGCAACGTCGTCCGGCTGGTCGACATGATCCCGTTCCCGACCTACCTGATCGGGAGCGTGCTGGTCCTGGCCACGACGAAGAACCAGCGCCTGGGCGACCTGGCCGGCGGGACGGTGGTCATCCGCGAGCGGACCGCCGCCGCCACCCTCTCCGCCCAGCCGTGGGCGGCGACCGGCCAATGGATGGCCGCACCGGGTGGAGGTGACGGGTGGTCGCTGCCTTCCGGCGCACTCCCGGTCGAGCTGGCCCATTGGGACGTGAGTGCCGTCAGCCCGGCCGAGGTCATGCTCATCGGCGCCTTCTTGGCCAACCGGTTCGGATACACGCCGGAGGCCCGTGCGCGTCTCGGTATTCAGCTGGCCAACCAGATCTGGTCGCGGGTCGCTGGAGCACCGCCCAACCTCCACCCCGAGCAATTCCTCGAAGGTGTGGCCATGGCCAAGAGCGCCCGGGGCTGAAGCAGCTCGCCGAGCCCGTGCTCCGAAGGGGCCGGTGGTACCGTCGGCGCGCCGTGAGCCGCCACAGACAGGACGAAACGTGAAAGCCGGCGACGGCACGACGGCTGCGCCTACCGCTTTCTGGTGGCGCGATCGGCAGTTGCCCGTCGGCATTCTCACGCCGGTCGTCACCATGCTGCCAGTGGCGCACGCATCGTGGGAGGAAGGTGGGACCATCGAGGACGTGGCCGCCATTGCCGAAGCCGCCGACGGGCTCGGGTACGACCACCTGACCTGCAGCGAGCACGTCGTCATCCCCGTGGACGTGGCTACCGAGCGCGGCGGACGCTACTGGGATCCGCTGGCCACCTTCGGCTACCTGGCTGCGGTGACCGACCGTATCCGGCTGGCCACCAACGTCCTGGTCCTCGGCTACCACCATCCGCTGGAGATCGCCAAACGGTACGGAACTCTCGACCAGATCTCGGGCGGGCGGCTGGTCCTCGGCCTCGGGGTGGGATCGCTGGCCGAGGAGTTCGAGCTGCTCGGCGCGGCCTTTGGCGACCGCGGGGCGCGGGCCGACGACGCCCTCTCGGCTCTTCGGACATCTCTGTCGACGCCGTCGCCCGTCTACGAAGGCTCCTTCTACCGCTACCGCGACGTGGTGCTCGACCCGTGCGCCCGCCAGGCGGCCGTGCCCCTCTGGATTGGCGGGCGGACGGGGCGGTCGCTCCGTCGGGCGGTCCGCCTGGCCGACGGCTGGTGCCCCTTCTCGCTGCGGGCGGGCGAGGTCGCCGCCATGCTGGCCACCGCAAGGGACTCCTCGGAGTGGGCCTCCCGAGAGCGGCCGCTGGAGGTGATCCTGCAGAACGGACGCCCCTTCGACCCGGCGGGCGACCCCGACGCTGTCCGCCATGCCGTCGACCGGCTGGTCGATGCGGGCGCCACCGGCCTCCAGCTCCGGCTCGTGCACCACTCGCGTGCGCACTACATCGAGCAGCTCGAGGCCTTCGCCGTCCTCGTGGCCGGGTCGGCACATGAGCGGTGAACCGAACGCCATGAACCGGGTCAAGGTCGGCTTCTTCTCCTTCACGCAATCGTCGCCCACCGGTGACGACCGGCCCTACCTGTCGTGGCACCAGCTCGATCACATGCCCGAGCAGTACCGCTTGCCCGGTCTCGTCCTTGGCCAGCGCTGGAGGTCATCGGCCGCATGCCGGCGGGCTCGGGGCGCGGAGGCTGACGGCTGGTCGGCCGTCGAGCACGTCGTCTGCTACCTGATGGGCGACCCGGTCGACCAGACGGTCGACGACTTCCTCGCCTTGGGCCGGGAGCTGGCCGCGGCGGGTCGCTATTCGCAGGTGATGCCGTCGCGGTACCGGGGGGCGCTCCGCCTGCTCGGGACCTGCGCTGCGCCTCGCGCTCTCGTGTCACCGGAGGTCGTGCCGTTCCGTCCCTACCGTGGGGTCTACATGGTGGTGGAGGAGCCGGATGCCGCCGACGCCGACGCCGACGCCGACGATGACGCCGACGATGACGCCGACGCCGACGCCGGGTGGGACGAGCACCTTCGACATATGGGCGCCGAGATCCCATCCGGTCTGGTGGAGGTGGAGGGCGTGGCCGGGGTGTGGACCTACGCCACCGCTCCGGACCTTCGCCGGCGGATGTTCACCAAAGGGAGGATCGGGCTCACCGTGTGCTATCTCGACGACGACCCGGTCGCGGTTGCCGACCGACTGGCACCGACCGTGAACAGGCTGTGGTCGGCGGCACCGACCCGAATGTTGCTCGCCGCGCCGTTCGAGTCGATCATCAAATGGGACTGGGACTGACTAGCCCTCCAGCCGCAAGAACTCGGACCTGTCCGTGGGCCGGGCGGTACCTTCCACGCCGTCTCCCGGAGTCCGTGCCTTCCTGCCGCGATCACTGTGCCAGGCTGACAACCGGTACCGGCGACGCCGCCCGCGCAATGGATCCGCGGCCGGGTACCTCGCTGGCGCGGTGCCGCGTGGGAAGGAAATGGGTAGTCACGTGACCTCGATGCAACCGATGCCCACTGCGCCTCCTGACCCGAGCACGCTGCCGGCAGCTCGGGCCGACGGGCTGACCAAGGTGTACGGCAAGGGTGACGCCATCGTGCGGGCGGTGGACGGCATCGACCTCGAGTTGCCCCGCGGCGAGTTCACCGCCGTCATGGGGCCCTCGGGATCGGGAAAGTCGACGCTCATGCACTGCATGGCCGGCCTGGACCGCCCGACGTCGGGCCAGGCGTTCATCGGCGAGCTCGAGATCGGGTCGCTCGACGACTCGGCCCTCACCGAGATGCGGCGCGACCGAATCGGCTTCGTCTTCCAATCGTTCAACCTCGTGCCAACGCTGACGGCCGGCGAGAACATCACCCTTCCGGTCGACCTTGCCGGCCGTGCCGTGGACCGGGCTTGGTTCGACTACCTGGTCGACCAGTTGGGCATCGGCGACCGGCTGACCCACCGGCCGACCGAGTTGTCAGGGGGGCAGCAGCAGCGGGTCGCTTGCGCCCGAGCCCTCATCTCGCGTCCCGACCTGGTCTTTGCCGACGAGCCGACCGGCAACCTCGACTCCAACGCCTCCGCCGAGATGCTCGGCTTTCTGCGGAAGTCTGTCGACGAAAGCGGCCAATCGGTCGTCATGGTGACCCACGACCCCCGCGGTGCGGCCTTCGCCGACCGGGCGATCTTCTTGGCTGACGGCACGATCGTGGGCGAGCTGCAGTCACCCACGGCTGATTCGATCCTCGAGCGCATGAAGCAGCTCGGGAACTGAGCCGGACGGACTCAGCCATGTGGAAGGTGACCATCAAGGGCATGCTGGCCCACAAGCTGCGCCTGGCGCTCACGGCGCTGGCCATCGTTCTCGGCGTCACCTTCGTGGCCGGCACGTTCGTGCTCACCGACACGTTGCACCAGACCTTCAACGACCTCTTCGGGCACATCTACCAGCACGTCGACTTCGAGGTCCGGGGCAAGGTCGCGCTCAGCAGCAGCACCCCTGGAGGTGCTTCTCGCAACCCGATCCCGGACTCGGTGGCGGCCACCGTGCGCCGCGTCCCTGGCGTGGCCGCCGCCGAGGGCGTGGTGCAGGGCTACGCCCAGTTCGTCGCCCCCGACGGGAAGGCAGTCACGACCGGCGGGGCGCCGACCATCGGCGTGTCCTTCGACCCCAACAGCCAGCTCTCCGCCCTCGAGATTGTTACCGGCTCCGCCCCGACCACGCCGCACGAGGTGGCCATGGACGAAGGCACGGCGACCAAGTACCACTTCAAGGTGGGCGACCACGTTCGTGTGCTGCTCTTCGGACCGACCCAGACCTTCTTCATCAGTTCCATCGTTCGCTTCGGCACCGCCGACAACTTGGCTGGGGCCACCCTGGCCGCCTTCGACCTGCCCACCGCACAGGCGGTGTTCGACCTGACCGGCCACTATGACGCAGTCGATATCCTGGCCAGGCCCGGTGTGGACAAGGCGGCGCTGCAACGCTCGATCGCCGCCGTCCTGCCGCCCGGTGTCGAGGTGGTGACAGGCCAGACGGTGGCCAACGAGGCGACCACCCAGATCAACTCGGCACTCGGGTTCTTCTCGACCGCCCTCCTCGTGTTCGCCTTCATCTCCTTGTTCGTCGGTGGCTTCACCATCTTCAACACGTTCTCGATCATCGTGGGCCAGCGCACCCGCGAGCTGGCTCTTCTCCGGGTGGTGGGGGCCAGCCGCCGGCAGCTGTTCCGGTCGGTGCTGGCCGAGGCAGCCATTGTCGGCCTGGTATCGGCGCTCATCGGGCTCGGGCTCGGCGTCCTCACCGCCCTCGGGCTCGAGGCGTTGCTCAAGGCGTTCGGGATCTCACTCCCGGCCAACGGGCTCGTCTTCGAACCTCGGACCGCTATTGCAGCCCTCGTCGTGGGCGTCGGTGTGACCGTCGTTGCCGCCATCAGCCCCGCCCGCCGGGCCGTCCGCATCCCGCCGGTGGCCGCCCTCAGCGACTACCGGGGTGCCCAGCAGGAGTCATCGCGGCGGCGGATCATCGCCGGCTCGGTCGTGGCCGTCCTCGGGATACTTGCGCTGCTCTTCGGACTGCACAAGCCGCAGATCCAGCTGGTGGGGCTGGGTGCGATCGGGATCTTCGTCGGCATCGGCATGCTCGCCCCACTGGTTGCCCGACCCATGGCCAGCGTGATCGGCCGGCCATTGCAGCGGCTCTTCGGCACGGCCGGACGTCTCGGTCGCGAGAACTCGATGCGCAGCCCTCGTCGGACGGCCCAGACGTCGTCCGCATTGATGGTCGGGCTGGCCCTGGTGGCCACCATTGCCGTCTTCGGGGCGTCCCTTTCGCGTTCCGCCACGAGCAGCGTGGACCTGGCCGTCTCGGCCGACTACATCGTCACGCCCACTTCGAGCGGCGCCGTCGGATTCAGCAACGCCGTGCCGGCGGTTGCCGCCCGGATCCCCGGAGTGAAGGCCGAATCAACCGTCTACACCGGCTCCTTCGAGTTCCAGGGCGACCTGGACAATCTCACCGCGGTCTCGACGAACCACTTGTCCGACACGGTGATCGTGCGGATGGTGAACGGCACGGCGGCCCCTGCGCTCAATGCCGGCAAGATCCTCGTCGACTCCAACCAGGCGCATTCCGATCACCTGACGGTCGGCTCATTGATGCCCGTGAAATTCGCCAAGACCGGGAGCTCGACCTTGCGGGTCGGAGGGATCTTCAAACCCAATGCCTTGCTCGGGGGCTTCGTCGTGGGTGACGCCTTCTTCCTCGCCCACTACCTCAACCAGCTGCCGGTGGCCGTCCTTCTCAAAATGAACGGCGGCCCATCTCCGGTCGCGGCCCGTGCCATCAACCACGGCCTTGGCGCCTATCCCGGCCTCAAGATCCAAACCCGAGCCCGATTCGAGAAGTCGCAACAAGCCATGGTCAACCAGCTCCTCGGCTTGGTCTACGCCCTCCTGGCGCTGGCCATCGTCATCGCACTCATCGGCATCGTGAACACCCTGATGCTCTCGGTGTTCGAGCGCACCCACGAGATCGGGTTGCTGCGGGCGGTCGGCATGAGGCGTCGGCAGGTGCGCACCATGATCCGCTCGGAGTCCGTGATCCTGTCCCTGTTCGGCGCGGTAATCGGTGTGCTCATCGGCACAGCGCTCGGGGTCTCTTTCGCCGACGCCCTCAAGGCACAGGGCATCACTGACATCGTCGTGCCCGTGACCTCGCTCATCGTGTTCTTGGTCATCGCCGCCATCCTCGGCCTCATCGCCGCCACCTGGCCTGCCCGTAGGGCGGCTCGGTTGGACGTGCTCGCCGCCATCGCCGCCGAGTAGCTGGCGTGGCATGGGGCATGGGGCATGGGGCATGGGGTCGATCACTCTGCGAAGGGGTGGGCCGCTTCCGGCCAGTGAGCCACCGGCCGCCCATCGGCCCGCACGTCCTTTGTCGATCGGCAAGTCGCTCATCGGTATGGTGTGGCCGTGCCATGGCGGTCATCGGTGCTCACGACGGAACAGCGGAAGCGCTGGGAGGAAGACGGGTGGTGCGTGGTCGAACGTGCCCTCTCAGCCGAGCTCCTCGCCTCGGCCCAGCGGGCCGTTGGCAAGCTCTTCCCGAACGCCGAGGAGATGGCCAACCCGCCCGCCGACGGTGACGATGGACGGTGGCGGAACTGGGACGCCGACTGGCCGGATTTTCCCTTCCGCAGCCGGTCCCTGAACGCCATCGCCGTGAGCGACCTGCTCATCGACATTGCCCAGGAGCTCTCTGGCAGCGACGACGTGCGGATGTACATGGGCATCATCACAGCCAAGTACGCCGGCCAGCCCTCCGGCTTCAATCGGCTCTTCCACGTGGACTTCCCCAATCACACGATTACGGTTCCCCGGCCGGATCCGGGTTACCACCAGGTCGAGACGTTCGTGTACCTCACCGACGTCACACCAGAGAACGGGGCAACCCGCTTCGTCTCCCGACGCCGCACCGGCCACGTGCCGGTGGAGGAGCACACTCTCAATCTCGAGGACTACGCCGACCTCTACGAGGACACGACCGACGCATCGGCCCCGGCCGGATCGGTCGTCATCTACCGGCCGGACGTCTTCCACCGATCCATTGATTTCACGGACCCGACCCAGTACCGGGTCATGATGCACGTCTCGTACCGGCCGGCCGTCGCCGAGTGGGGCAACTACCAGGCGTGGGCCTTCCGCGGCTTTTCGGCCGAGTGGCACGACTTCGTCCAGCTAGCCACGCCGCGCCAGCTGGCGGTGTTCGGCTTCCCTCCTCCCGGGCATGCGTTCTGGACTTCCGAGACCATCGACGGCGTATCCCGCCGCTACCCGGGACTCGATCTCGGGCCCTGGCGCAAGGCGGTGGCCTCGGACACCTGAGCCGGGGGGGTCCCAGCCCGGCCGGACGATCCCTCCCGGCCGACGCACGAGCGACGCCGACCGTCGTCAGTCGCGGTTGACAAGGACGGCGGCGCCGCGCACGCGGTCGTGGGCCAGGTCGGCGAGGGCGGTGTCGGCTTGCGTGAGGTCGTAGGGGACGGCCGAGACCCGGACGGGGATGCGGGCCGCGGCCTCGAGGAAGGCACGGCCGTCCGCCCTGGTGTTGGCGGTCACACTGCAGAGCTCCCGCTCCTCGAACAGGTGCTCCTCGTAGTCGAGGGAAGGGATGTCGGTCAGGTGAATGCCGGCAATGGCCAAGACGCCTCCCCGGTCCAAGGCGGCGAGCGCGGGCGGCACCAGGGTGCCGACCGGGGCGAACAGGATGGCGGCGTCGAGCGGTTCCGGTGGCGCGTCCTCGGCGCCTCCGACGCTCGCCGCTCCGAGCTCGGTGGCCAGTGCTCGGGCATCGGCCGCGCGGGTGAGGACGTGCACCCGCGCACCCTCGGCCAGGGCGATCTGGGCGGTGAGGTGGGCGGAGCCGCCGAAGCCGTAGATGCCAAGGCGACCGCCCTTCGGGAGCCGGCTGCGCCGGAGGGCGCGGAAGCCGATGATTCCGGCGCACAGGAGAGGCGCTGCCTCTTCGTCGCTGAACACATCCGGAAGGGGATAGGCGAAGCCCTCGTCGACGAGGGCGAACTCCGCATAGCCGCCGTCGAGGTCCCAACCGGTGAAGCGCGGATCGAGGCAGAGGTTCTCCCGGCCGCTCACACAGAACCGGCAACGACCGCAGGTCCGGGCCAGCCAGGGGATGCCGATGCGGTCACCGATGGTGAACCGCGACGCCTGGTCCCCGCGGGCATCGACCGTCCCGACGACCTCGTGGCCGGGCACAACCGCAGAGTGGCGGGGCTCGAGGTCGCCCTCGGCGAGGTGCAGATCGGTGCGACACACCCCGCAGACTCGGACCCGGACGCGCACCTGCCGTGGCCCAGGTTCCGGGACAGCCCGATCCACGAGTTCGAGCGGTCCGCTGTCGACGGGGCCGGGACAGCCAACGACCCATGCCCGCATCGACGCCGTCATTCGGGCCCGCCCACAGGAGGCGGCGGCGGGACCGGTGGCAACCGCGACTCCGTGGCTGATGGGCATCCCGAGCAATGCCGGTGGGAGGCGCCGCCGGCTCCAGCGACGACCGAGCGTGGACTCATGGAGAGGGCGGTCCCCATCGCGCCGCAGCATACGGCCACCGGCCCCGAACCGGTCTGTCCACTGGGGCGAGCGGAAACACCGTCATGGTGCCGGAGTTTGATTCGATCGGGTGGGTGGTAGGCAATACACTCGTCCCCATCCACCCCAGCCCAGCAGGGAGTACCCATGGCCGATTACACCCTTCCCGATCTCCCCTACGACTTCGGTGCCCTGGAACCGCACTACTCGGGTGAGATTCTCGAGCTGCATCACGACAAGCACCACGCCGCCTACGTCACCGGCGCCAACACCACTCTCGAGAAGCTGGCCGAAGCCCGAGACAAGGGTGAGTTCGGGACCATCGTCGGTCTCGAGAAGGCGCTTGCCTTCAATCTTTCCGGCCACGTCCTTCACTCGATCTTTTGGACCAACCTCTCGCCTGACGGCGGCGACAAGCCGGATGGCGACCTGAGCTCATCCATCGATGAAAACTTCGGTTCATTTGACGCTTTCAAGGCGCAGCTCACCCAGGCGACCACCACCATCCAGGGATCGGGCTGGGGTGTTCTGGCCTGGGAGCCGCTGGCCGGCCGACTGCTGATCGAGCAGGTCTACGACCACCAAAGCAACGTCGGTCAGGGATCAGTTCCCATCCTGGTCTTCGATGCCTGGGAGCACACGTTTTACCTGCAGTACAAGAACGTGAAGGCTGACTACGTGTCGGCGCTCTGGAACATCGTGAACTGGTCGGACGTGGCCGCCCGGCTGCAGAAGGCTCGCTCGCTCAAGCTCATCTGACAGTTAGTCCTCTCGTGTGCCGGAACACCACCGGCGCACCATGACGGAGGGCTCATCGGGCAGAAGCCCGTCCCCGCACGGCGCCCGGTACCCGCCCGCCGTCCCTGCGGCTGGGGCCGCCGGTCGTGACATGAAAAGACACCAAGCGGGGTCGCTGTGCTCCGAAATACGGTGTCATTCCGTCAATAAGGAGGGTGTGACTCAAATCCGATGAAGTAAATCTTGCGCACCCGAAGAGGCGAACGATAGGGTTCGTAATTGCAGTAAGGAATACGGAATTATTCGAGCGTAAAAAAACGAAAAGGCAAACCCTCCACGAGGGGGGGACGCAAAACCACGGGACTCTACGAGTCGGCCGGGCTGCCGAAAAGAGAGCGCCGACGGCGGCGATCTGACATGCCTGGCCCCTCAGGAACGGGAGGGGCAATGTCCGAACGAGCGTGCGTTGGCGCCCGTCAACGTCCTGTTCATCCTCTGCACCATCGGTCCCGCTGGCAGGTCGGCTTGACCACCGCAGCGGTGGCGGCCGCGGCTCTCTTGGTCACCCAGCTGCCAGCGGCAGCGGCCAGCGGCGGTGGCCCTCCGGTGTCGCCGACCAATGACGCTGCGGTGGGGGCGACCAGCGCCACCAGCACCACGAAGACGACCGCGGCGACCATCACCACCACCACCACCACGGCGCCGACAACCACCACGAAGTCGCCGACCACCACCACGAAGGCGCCGACCACCACCACGAAGGCGCCGACCACCACCACCACCACCACCACCACGACGACGACCGTCCCCCCCACGACGACGACCACACTGCCGGCCAAGGCACCCGCGGGCTTGAGTGGCGGAGCGGCGAACGTCAAGACACCCGAGACGACCCCAACAACGACGACCACCACGACCGTCCCCCCCACCACGCTCCCCGAGAAGCAGGAGTCGACGGCGGATTCGTCCCATACCGTTGGCTGTAAGGCAGACCCGGCCGCGGCGATTTCCGCACTTCCGTCCGGCGGGGTGTTCCACGGCTCGGGCTGCTACGTGACTGACGGCATCCTCGTCACCAAGCCGGTCACCATCAACGGTGGGACCTATGACGACCCGGTCACCGAGAAGACGGGCTCCGGGTCTGTGCAGCCGATCATCAAGGTGAAGGACACGACCGACGTCACCATCGAGAACGTGGTGGTGAACGGGGCCAATGTGGTTGGCGGCTACCACAGCGACCTGGTTGGCGAGGAGGGACTCGACATCCGCTCGAGCAGCCATGTGAACGTCCTCAATGTGGCGACCAACGACACCTTCGGCGACGGCATGACCCTTTTCGCCAACTTCGGCGTGGATGGCCAGCCGGTGACCGACCTCTACGTGAACGGTTTGACCGTGACCCAAGCCGGACGCCAAGGCATAACCATGGGCTACGTGAAGGACTCGACGCTCGACAACGTGCACCTGGTCTCCAGCGCCGACGCCGGGTGGGATTTCGAGAGCGACCTGCCCAACGTCGGATCAGGCGACGTGACCATCAACAACGCCCGTGACATGAAGGGAATCCACATCATCGAGGCCCTGCAGGGACCGATCACCTTCAACGACTGCCAGTGCGAGCGGCACGTGCATATGGAGAACGATGCCGCTCTCTCGGGTCAGCTGGTGACCTTCAACGGCGGCTCTTACGAGCTCGACCAGGACACGGACACGGGTGACAACGTGGCTGGGATCGTGATCGCCGGACCCGGCCGCATGACCTTCAACCATGTCGACGTCACTCGGATGCAACGGGTAGACGGTCCGAAAGGCCCGGCGATGTCGGTCACCGGCGGCGGTCATCTGACCCTCATCGGCACCCCGCTGCCGCCGCCGGTCGGCACGCCCGGTTCCCATTCCACGGTGACCATCAAATCCTGAGGGCGTCGTTGCACGGCACCCACTTGGCCGGCTTGGCCATGAAGAGCGAGGCCTGGATGGCGAACTTGGTTGGGAGCACTCGGCTGGGTAGGACAGGTGAATGTCCTGAACCACCGAGGAGGGATCAGTGATGCCGTCCACGGGAAAACTGGCGAAGCGACGACCAGGGCCTGACGGCCCGACACCACACACGGTCGCGGGGCCGGTGATGCAGCTCGCCGAACGGTCGTTCCCTGAGGTGACCGTGGAGAAGCGTGCATGAGTTGGCGGAGCCGGCGAAGATCGGGGATATGAGACTCGGACTCGAATGGCGTGGCTCCTTCACCAGCGAGGAGGTAAATGCGCTGCACGCCGAGGCTTTTGGTACACAGGTCTATGGGCATCGAGATTGGGACTGGTGGGCCCTGGTCTCCCGCCACAGTCTTGGGTGGGTCGTGGCTCGAGACGGCGAGCGCCTCGTCGGTTTCATCAATGTTCTGTGGGACGGCCTTGTGCACGCCTGGATCCAGGACACGATGGTGAACGCCGACGCCCGCCGTCGCAACATAGGTTCGAGCCTGGTCGCCGCTGCTCGACAGGGAGCCACGGAGGCGGGATGTGAGTGGCTCCACGTCGATTTCCCCGACGACCTGACGACCTTCTATGTCGACGCGTGCGGATTCGTGCCGACGACTGCAGGTGTGATCGGTCTCAAGGGAAAGGGTGGGGTGTTTGTCTGATGGATCATGATCCGAGTGGCGAACTAGACGGCGAGGTCGGCATCGAAGCTGCCGCCCTATTGCTGGAGGTGGGGCCCGACCAGGTCCGAGCCATGGCCGAGGAGGGCCTGCTGACACCGATCACGTCGATCGACGATGCCGAGGAGCTCCGGTTTTCCCGTGCCGAGGTACTGGCTGCCCGCAACCTCGGCGGCTGAGGAGAGTCGAGCAGCGGAACCGAGTACGCCATGCGGCCCGGCAGATCAATCCGACCCGGCGTCCCCGTCCCCGGTCCAAGCAGCCGTGATCTGAGCCATGTCGAAGTAGTCGCGCCAGGCGGCGATCTTGCCGTCACGGATCTCGAAGGTGCCCATGACCGGTAAGGCTGCCACCCTGCCGCCGACGGTGAACGTGTCGATCCGCTCGGTCAGCACGATGTCGTCAAGGACAGCCAGATGGGTGGTCTCGATGACCAGGCTGTCGCACATGCCGAAGAACCCGGCCAAGAAGGCGACGGAATCGTCGGCGCCCACCACCGGGTCCATGGGGATGTTGTGGTAGACGACGTCGTCGGCGAAGAACGGCCGCAGCGCCTCGGCGTCGTGCTTGGCGAAGGTGTCGCAGAACTGGCGGACCAGCTGCTCGGCGGCGGTCGGGGATCTCATGGCAGCTCCAGGTTCGGGTCGGGACGAGTTGACCTGCGTACGGTAGCCATTCCACCCGCGGAGGACACAGGAGGGCGTGAGACGCCCTGTCGCCGACCGCCTTGCTCGGCGAAGAAGTGGCCGGCGGCCGGCGGCCGGTGGGGCAGTGCCGGCTCGGCTGGTATCCCCTCAGTGTCGATCAGACAGCGACCGCCGACCGCTCGGCCACCACCTCCGTGCGCCCGCCCGGCCACCGCTTCCGTGCGCCCGCCCGTGCCGTCAGCCGGTGCCGTCAGCCCCTGCTTTGGAAGACCTCCTGCAGCTCAGCCGGGACCGGCGCGTCGAGTTGGTCGTAGGTGCAAGAGGCCGTATCGCGGTCGGGTCTCCAGTGGACGAACGAGGTGGCATGTCGGAAGCGGTCGTCCTGCAGATGGTCGAAGGCGACCTCGCAGACGAGTTCCGGCCGGAGCGGCTCCCAGCTCAGGTCCTTCCCGGAGTTCCATCGGCTTGGACCGCCGGGTACCCGCCCCGAAGGCTGGCCTTCCGGGATCCACGGGTGGCCGTCTGACCGCGCTCTCGGTATGGCTCGATCTCCTCGAGGAAGGCTCGACGTCGAGCGGCGCTGAAGCCCGAGGCAACGCCGACGTGGTGGAGCACACCGGCACCGTCGAACAAACCGAGCAGGAGCGAGCCGACGACGCCGCCCTCCTTGTGCCACCGGAACCCGGCCACGACGCAGTCGGCGGTGCGCTCATGCTTGACCTTGATCATGATCCGCTTGCCGGGCTCATAGGGCAGGTCACCGGCTTTGGCCACGACGCCGTCGAGGCCGGCGCCTTCGAAGCGGGAGAACCAGTCCCGGGCGGTATTCGCATCAGTCGTCACCGGGGTGAGATGAATCGGGGCCACGGCGGCGGCGAGCGCGCCTTCGAGGGCTTGTCGTCGGGATGAGTATGGCTGGCGGCGAAGGTCGTCCGTCCCCACAGCCAAGGCGTCGAAGGCCACGAAGGAGGCGGGATTGGTCCGGGCCAGCAGCACGACCCGCGACTCGGCGGGATGGATGCGCTGCGAGAGGGAGTCGAACTCGAGACCCGCAGGGCCGGCAATCACGATCTCACCATCGATCACGCAGCGGTCGGGGAGGTTGGCTAGCAATGACTCCACCAACTCCGGGAAGTAGCGGGTGAGCGGGCGCTCGTTGCGGCTGCCCAGCATGACCTCGTCGCCGTCACGGAAGACGATGCAGCGGAAGCCGTCCCACTTTGGCTCGTAGAAGAAGTCGGGGCCCTCGGGCAGCTCCCGGGACAGCTTGGCCAGCATGGGGGAGACCGGCGGCATGACGGGGAGCTTCACCCGGCGATGGTACCCAAGCAGTCAGGCGGAGAACTGGGGCCACGGTCTCGGGAAGGGAACCTGATCGGGCCTTCAGGCGTCTGACAAGGGTGCATGGAGAGCGCCATCGTCCCTGGGCCATGGGTGCCGTGGGCGCAGTCCTGACCCTTCGCGCTGTCAGCGCCGTGACGGACCACCATTTGGTGGTGGCGGATCGGCCGGACCTCGACGCGCTCATCCGTGACCACCACCTGCGCCTCGTGCGTCTGGCCTATGTGTGCTGCGGCGACGCCTCTGCCGCTGAGGACATCGTGGCCGACGCCTACGCCCGGGCGTGGCCCCGACTGGCGGCGGGTCGGGTGGACGCGCCGCTGGCCTATCTGCGTAGGGCCGTGCTCAATCGGGCATCCAGCTGGCACCGCCACCGTTCGGTGGTCCGACGCGAGGAGGGGCGACGCCGTCCTATTCCCGCATCGGAGGACGCCACGGCCGCCATCGGCGAGCGCGACCAGTTGCTCGAGGCTCTGCGAGGCCTGCCACCGTCTCAGGTCGAGGTGATCGTGTTGCGCTACCTCGAAGACGTGTCGGAGGCCGAGACGGCCCGTCAGCTCGGGGTGCCCATCGGCACCGTCAAGTCCCGCACCACCCGTGCGCTCGACGCTCTGCGCCGCCAATTGGAGGGCCAAGATGATGGATGAGCTCGAGCGAGACCTGGCAGCGATCTTGCGCCGTGGAAGTGAGGAGGTCGCGCCCGCCGACGACTTCCCCGCCCGCATCCGGGCCCGTGTCGAGCGGCGTCAGCGGCATCGACGTCTGCTGATCGGTGCAGTCCCGACGGTCTGCCTTCTCATCGGTGCTTTGACGTTGGTCGTGGTCGTAGGTCCCGTCCGCCGAACCCCGACCTCCTCGTCGGCGTCGCCGGTCGCGCCAGCGCCTCGAGCAACATCCAACTCTCCGACCACGGTGCCGTCGAGTAGACGGCAATCTGTGGTGCCATCACCACCGGCTTCGGCGGCGGCAGCTGCACCGCCGGTCCTCGGTCCGGATCAGGCAGCGGGTGCATGGACCCCGGTCGACGTCAACGACGGACAGGTCTTGGTCCCACCCGGGGCGGTCATCAGCTCCACGGGATGCCCAGATCCTGGTGCGCCCGCCACCGTCTTTCTTGGCACGGGATCGCAGCCTCCTGGGGTCGTCTTCCACTGCCCCAACGAGCCCACCGATGTGACCACGGTGCTGCTCGAGCTCATGCCGTCCGGATCTTCGACATCGGGCCTGCAGTCCACCACCGTGAACGGCATCAAGGTGTTCGAGGTGATCGGCATGGGCGGTCTGGCCGCGGTCGACGACCTCGTGCCGTCGCTGGGAGTCGAGATGCGGGCCAATGGACCGCTAGCGAGCAGGATCCTCCGGACGCTGTCACGCTCACCGCGCGCTGTGGCCTTGGCCCAAGGCCGAGCACCTCGTGTCCCGCGTTCGTGGCGGCGGATCTCCTTTGGCGGTCTCCGGGCGTCGGTACCGGCTCAATGGCCGGTGCGTGACCTGGACGACTGGGGTTCGGCCTGCGACACGGCTCCGCCATGGGAGCTGGCGCTCCCCGACGCCAGCCAGCCGTCCGTCACGCTGGATGAGGGGAGGGCGCCGCCCCCAGAGCCATGTCCCGCTCTCGCCAGTCCCGCTATCGCTTTTGGCCCCGACCAGCCAATACCACGGCTTGTCAGTGGCCTGTTCATCGACCCAGGTCCAAATGGCCCGCTCTCCGGCGTCACGTCGTACGGCGCCTGCAAATCGATCGGGGGTTTGCAGGTGTGTGTGGCCCATGGTCAGCAATACCAGGGCGATGACCTCGTGCTCCGGGTCCGGAACCCCGGCGGTGCCACAGTCGCCGTCGTCATCGGGCTGGCCGGCAACGGACTGACGGCACGGACCATCCTCCATTCGCTGCGGCCGGGGTGACCGCCACGCCCCGCACCGGATCTCAGGCGGCGTGCCCGGCCGTCCACGACAGGAAGTCGTCGAGCGGCTTGGCGTTCATGACGCGTTGGACAGGCACCCCCGACCGGGCCGCCTGATCGCAGCCATAGTGTTGCCATTCGAGCTGCCCCGGGGCATGGGCGTCGGTGTCGATGGTCACGACGCATCCGAGCGACAGAGCGAGCTCGAGCAACGGCTCGGGGGGGTCGAGCCGCTCCGGCCGAGAGTTGATTTCAACGGCGGTGCCCGTTGCGGCGCAGGCTCCAAAGACCCGTTCGGCGTCGAAGCTCGAGGGGGGCCGACCCCGCCCGACGATGAGCCGACCGGTGCAGTGGCCGAGGATGTCGGTGTGCGGGTTGGCGATGGCCCCCAACATGCGCTCGGTCATGGCTGGCTCGTCCATGCGCAGCTTCGAGTGCACGCTGGCCACCACGACGTCAAGCTCGGCCAGCAGCTCCTCGTCCTGGTCGAGGGATCCGTCTTCCAGGATGTCGACCTCGATGCCGGTGAGGATCCGGAAGGGAGCGAGCTCCTCGTTGAGCTCCGTCACCACCGCCAACTGCTCCTGCAGGCGCTCGGCGTTGAGCCCGTGGGCGACGGTCAGCCGCGGGCTGTGGTCGGTGAGGGCCCAGTAGCCGTGACCCAGTGCCTTGGCCGCTTCCGCCATCTCGCGGATGGGGCTGCCGCCGTCTGACCAATCGGAATGACTGTGGCAATCGCCCTGCAAGGCGGCCCGCAGCGCCGCCGCGTCGTCCTCCAAGGACGGGAGGTCCGATTCCTCGAGCTTCCCGAGGTACGAGGGCACCTCGCCGCGGCTCGCCTCGGTGATCACCTGTGCCGTCGTCTTGCCGACCCCGGGGATCGCCTGCAAGGCGGAGGCGCTCATGGCCGCCAGCTCGTCGATCCGTCGTCCGTCGATGGCCCCGGCCGCAGTTCGGAAGGCACGCACCTTGTAGGACTCGGCCCGGCTGCGCTCGAGGAGGTAGGCGATCCGCCGCAGGGACGCGGCCGGGTCGACCTTGGCGGTCTTCCCAGCGGCCGCCACCTCGCTCCCGGCTCTCTTTGCCCCGCGTCCCGGTGTCACTACTTCTTCGCCCGACTGGGCATAACCCGGGTCGGCTCGTCCGGCGCCTTCGGGTACTCGGGCGGCCAGGGAGCGTCGTGCAGGCCGTTCTTCCGGTCCCGGGCGGCGAGGTCGAGCAGCGGCTCGAGCGTCTGGGGTTCGTCACTCATCGTCGACCAGGGATCCCCGCGCTCCGTCAACCGGTCGGGGACCGTGCGGATGGTGAGTGCGTCCGGGTCCACGGTCTCGACTTCTTCCCAGGCGAGCGGTGTCGACACTTGGCCGCCGACCCGCGGCCGGGCGAACCAGGCGCCAAAGACAGTTTTGTGCGGGGCGTTCTGGTTGAAGTCGACGAACACACGGGCGCCCCGCTCCTCCTTCCACCAATTGGCGGTAATGAGGTCCGGGTGCCGCCGGGCCAGCTCTCGGGCCAGAGCCACGGCTCCGGCTCGGACTTCGGTGCTCGTCCAGTGGGGCAGAAGCCGAACGTAGACGTGGATGCCGCGGTTGCCCGTCGTCTTGGGATGACCCGCCATCCCAAGCTCGCCGAGCACCGCTCGGACGTGTCCGCTGGCCACCCGCACCTCGTCGAAGCCGACGCCGGGCTGCGGGTCGAGGTCGATGCGGAGCTCGTCGGCGTGCCGCGGTTCGTCTACCCGGTATGGCCAAAGGTGGAGCCCGATGCAGCCGAGGTTCACCGCCCAAAGCACGTGAGCGATGTCATCGACCACCAGCGCGTTCGAGGTGGTGCCGTTCACCGTTTCCACGACGGTGGTACGGAGCCAAGAGGGCGCCCCGGCCGGTACCCGCTTCTGGAAGAAGGACTTGCCCCCAGCTCCCCCTGGGAACCGCTGGAGCAGAGCCGGCCGTTCGCCGGCCGTTCGTAGCAAGGCTTCGGCAACGCTCAGGTAGTAAGAAGCGAGATCGAACTTGGTCGCTTCCAACTCCGGGAAGTACACCTTGTCCGGATTCGAGATCTCGACCGTCCGTCCGCCCGCGTCGACCTCGCGAACGATCCTTTGAGCCACTCGATCACGATACTGGCGGTGCGAGGTGCACAGCCGCGCCGACCAAGCCGAGCGACAGCGGTACACGATCAGCCGGCTAGAGCTGACCGAGGTAGAAGCAAGTGCCCTGATCGTCGGCAGCATCGGCGGTGATGCCGTAGGGCTGCTCCTCAGGTTCGGTCGCCGTGCCACCGGCAGCCCGCACCCGGGCCACAGCGGTATCGATGTCGCCCACGCGGTACATGGGTACGCATCGCACTGCCGGCCGGCCCCCGGCGATGCCCACCATGGGCGACACGCCATCGACGTTCCACCCGTCGGCCACCCGGCCGGGCGACACCTGCCAGTTGAGCACCGCCCCGTAGAACTCCCGGGCTTGGGCAGAGTCCGTCACCTCCATGGTCACGTAGACGAGGTCCCCCTGGGATGTCCCGGCAGCCGGGACTGGCCCGGCTGTGGTTCCTCCCGGTGGCGTGAAGACGGCGAAGCGCGCCCCCAGGGGATCGGTGGCCTCGGCCACCCGGCCGTACGGCTCGTCGTGGGGTTCCGATGGGGAACCGCCAGCGGCTCGGATGCGGTCGACGGCCGACTCGACCTCATCGACGGCGAAGCAGCAAAAGAGCGTGGGCTCGGCGACGCCACCCCACAGCCCGTGGTGGAGGTGGTGGCCGACCACCCGCCGGCCCTCGGTGCGGCCGTCATCCTCGTAGCGCCATCCGAGCACCGATGCGAAGAAGGACGCAGCCCGCTCCACCTCGGGCACCCACAGCGACACGTAGCCGATGTCGCCGTGGCGCAGCCCGGGTTGGGCCGGCTCGGACGAGATCATCCACCGGTGCCCGAAGGGGTCGCGGATCACTCCGTTACGGCCGTACTCGTAGTCGGCGGCCGGTCGTTCGAGGGTGGCACCGGCAGCCGTGCAACGCTCGATCACCTCGTCGACGCGCTCGACCGACAGATGGAGGGTGAACGTCGCGCCACCGCCTGGCTCGGGGGCCGTGACCCCGATCTCCGGGTGCTCGTCGGAGAGCATCATCGGAGCGCCCCCAATGTCGAGCTCGGCATGGCCGACGCGCCCGTCCGGCATCACGATGGGATCGCCCACGAGGCGCCCCCCCAGTGCCTCCCCGTACCAGGCAATCGCCTCTTCGGCACCGGCGACGGCGAGGTAGGGGGTCAGGGTGGCACGGCCAGCCAGGGCGGGGGACTCCGCCCGAGTGGAGGCGGCGGCAGGATCGACGGTGAGCTCGGACACGGTGACTCCTTTCGGGAGGACGACGGCACGGGCCAGGCGGGCCCGCAGGTTGGCGGCGAAGGCGGCATCGGGTTCGATGGGCTCGTCCCGGGCCCGGAGCCGGTCGAATGCGTCAGGCATCGGTTCCCTCCATCACTTCGTGGGCGCGCCGAAACGCGGCGCGGGCCCGAACCAAGAGGGCCTCGGTGGCATGCACACTCCTGCGGAGGAGGTGCGCCACCTCCGGAACGGACAAATCGTCGAGGTACCGAAGGGTCAGCGCCGCCCGGTGCTGGGGAATGAGGCTCTCGAGGATCCGCTGCGCGTCGACCGCGTCGGGGTCGAAGCCGTCTTCTGTGGGATCGGTAGCGGAGCCGGCAAGCATCTCGAAGCGCCTGTCGTCGCGGGCCTGCCGCCGCCAGTGGTCGATGAGCTTGTGGCGGGCCACCCCGATGGCCCACGCCACGGAGACAGCCGGGGGCGCGGGACCCCGGACGGCGTCGACGGCGGCCAGGAAGGTCTCCGCACACAGGTCCTCGGCCACGGCGGTCGGGCCACAGCGACGGGCCAGGTAGCCGTAGACGTGGGGGAGCGCCTCGTCGTAGAAGCGCAGGAAGTCAGAGGCCTGGTCCTCCTCCACATCGACAGCTCGTCCACCCACGTGTTCATCATCGTCCCGGACCACGCCTCTCCGACGCCCGAGGTCGAGATTTCTGGAGAAGGCACACCACCCCCTGTCCGTGCCGACGACCGCGCCGACTCTCCCCTAGGCCTGATCGGCGCCCATTAGGTTCATCGGGTGCGCTTGTCCACGCCTGCCGGACGTTGGGTCATCGCCGCCACCGTATTGGGCTCCGGGATGGCCGCCATCGACGCCACCGTCGTGGGCATCGCCCTACCCAGCATCGGACGGCAGTTCCACGCAACGTTTGGCGCGCTGCAATGGGTGGTCACCGGCTACACCCTCACATTGTCCGCTCTTCTCCTCGTCGGCGGCTCCCTCGGCGACCATCTAGGTCGTCGGAAGATCTTTTGTGTGGGCGTCGTCTGGTTCACCCTGGCCTCGGTGGCTTGCGCGCTGGCGCCGGACATCACAGCCCTCGTCGTCACCCGGGTCCTGCAGGGGGTCGGGGCCGCCCTCCTCACCCCTGGGAGCCTGGCCATCATCGAGGCCTCCTTCGATGCCGACGACCGCGGCCCGGCCATCGGGGCATGGTCCGGTCTGGGTGGCGTTGCCACCGCCGCCGGCCCACTGCTCGGCGGATACCTCATCGCCGCGGCCTCGTGGCGCTGGATCTTCCTCATCAATGTGCCCATCGGCGCGCTGGTGCTCTTCCTGTCGGTCCGCCATGTCCCCGAGTCACGGGATCCGGAGGCGACCTCGGCCATCGACATGCCCGGTGGGATCCTGGCCATGGCGGCCCTGGGCGGCGTCACCTACGGCCTCATCGAGGGTCCGACGCGCGGGTGGTCCGATCCCGTTGTGATGACCATGCTGGTGCTCGGGGCGTTGGCCGCGGCCGTCTTCTTGCTGGTCGAGCGGTCGTCGGCCGCGCCCATGTTGCCCCTGGCCATCTTCCGAGTCCGCCAGTTCACGGTGACCAACGGGGTGACCTTCCTGGTCTATGCCGCCCTCGGTGGCGTGCTCTTCCTCCTACCGGTCACCCTGCAGGTGGTCGGCCACTACTCCCCGCTCGAGTCCGGCGCCGCCCTCCTGCCCCTCACCGTCATCATGCTGCTCCTGTCGTCACGCTCCGGCAGACTGGCGACACGCATCGGCCCCCGCCTACAGATGAGCGTCGGCCCGATCGTGGTGGCAGCCGGCATGGCCCTTCTCGGCCGAGTGGCAGCCGACCATTCGTACGTCTCTGGTGTATTGCCTGCGGTGGTCGTCCTCGGTCTCGGCCTGGCCGTGACGGTCGCTCCGCTCACGATCACCGCCTTGGGTTCGGTGCCTCAGGCCCATTCGGGATTGGCATCGGCAGTGAACAATGACGTTGCCCGGGTTGGGAGCCTGATGGCCGTGGCCATCCTGCCGGCGTTGGCCGGCATCACCGGGGTCAGCTACCTCCATCCGACCCAGCTGGCCGGTGGGTTCCGCAACGCCATGCTGATCAGCGCAGCATGGTGCGCAGCAGGCGGTGTCGCATCGGCACTGGGGATCCGCAATCCGGGTCCCGTGGCCCGAGCACCGGCGGAGGAAGGTCAGGCGCCGCCAGTGGATGAGCGGGCCGAGGGCTTCCACTGCGGGCTCGAGGCGGCGCCGCTCACCGTCGAGTCTTGAGCCCGACTCCGGCTGTTCGAATCAGGCTGGCTGCATCAGGCCGGCTGCATCAGGCCGGCTGCAGCAGCTTCGGCTCAGGATCGCTTGGGCTTTGCCCGGTCGAGGGCCCGTGACGAGGTGATCGTGACGACGCTCACTGGGTCGAAGCCGCCCCTCGCTGCTCGTCGGGCGCGCCATTTCGGGTTGATGGCCAGAAGGATACGGTCGACGCCCAACGCCAGCAGGGCCACGACCATGGCGGCCAGGAACGCGCCGGCAATGATCACCACGGCCACGATGAAGAAGACGGCCGCCATCAGGTAGAGGACGCCGACCATGATTGATCCGAGGCAACCGAAGCCGACCCCGGGACGGCTCCGACTGGTGACGTAGACGCGGGGGCTCACGCCCCTCATTTTGCCGGGAAGGTCGTTCTCGCGCTCCGGACCCGTCCTCCCCGACGTCACGGACGCGCCCCGTCGGAGCGGGGCCAGGGGGAGGGGAGCATGAAGGTGACCGTGGATCTGACCGAGCGCGGCGCCGGCCCTCACATCTGCTACACGTTCGGCAGCTCGTAGACGGCGTGCACAGGCCAGTGGTCGGATGGCGGAATGAGGTTGGCATACACATGCGGTGACGAAGCCGATAGAGGGCGAGCGTGATCGTTGGCCACGATCCAGTCGTAGACGAAGCTCGAGGAGAAACCATAGGTGAGCAGGCGTTCCCCGAACGAGGGCATCGTCGGTGGTGGGAGTTGGTCCAGCTTGGCGAAGCAGCTGCTGAAACCGCTGACAAAGAGGTTTGCCAGCGGAGCCAGTGAGTCGTTGAAGTCGCCGAGCAGGAAAGCCGGCTCGTCGTTAGACACGAGCTGTTGGAGCGCCTCGATGATCCGTTTGGTCTCACGAACTCGGCTGTTGCGGCCCTCATCGAGCTCTTCACGCGTGTCGGGAGCGGTCAGATGGACGTCTCCGATCCACAAGGTCCGCGGGCGATCCTGCACCCGGAGACGAACCCAGAACAGGCGGCGGTCCCGATGGATCTCGAATCCGACGTCCTCGGCCCCATGGTCGATGAGCTCCAAGAGTCCCGTGTTCCACCACAGATTGCCTTCGGTCGTCCATCCCGGGAGGTCGTCGTCCACCCGTGCGTGGTGCGGGAGAGAGGCGTCGATGACGGTGCGACTCTCCGGGCTCAACTCCTGGACACCCATGATGTCCGGTTGGTAGGTCTCGCAGAAGCGCTGCAGAGCCGGTGCCCGTTCCGGCCATCGTTCAGTGCCCCACAGGTTGTAGGTGACAAGTGACAGCCTTACGGGAAACATGTGCTGGTCTTCCTTCTGGTCCTGGGGCCACGTAGAAGATGGCTTATGGAGAAGCTCACGGGATCTGTGGCCAACGGTCCCAGGTGCACCGCGAGAAGTGGCGTGGTGTCAGCTACTCGTGGATGTCGGTCACGGCCGGGCCGAACACGACCAAGTCGTCGAGTATGGGTGACGGGTCGCCGGTCCAATCCATGCCGGCCAACTGGGCCCGACTGCGGCGCCCCAGCCGCCACCGAAAGGCCTCGAACCGTTCAGTCCTGAGCACGATCCCATTGGCGCCGTTCGGGCCGACCTCGTACGCGGCGTCCTCGACCTCTATTCGCAGCGGGATCGGAGGGGCCAGCCATGTCAGGAGGCGCTCCGCCCCGAGTCGGACAACGGCCGTGTCGCGCGCGCCAGCCTCACCGACTGCTCCCCGGATGTCCTGTTCGTGGGCAGCGACGTCGAGCACGGCTGGCCACACCTGGAACCCGTCGATCATCTCCTCGAAGGACGGTGCCAACTCAGCCCACCGGGTTAGGACCTCGGACACGTCATGATTCCCGAAGCGGGCGACCTGAGCAGCGGTCTGCTCGTCGGACGGCGGCCCGGTGAGGCGTCCCTCCAGCACGTCCTCCGTTACGGCCGTGAGATGTGAGACGACATCGCGGACGGACCAACCTGGGCAGGTCGGCACGGGGCCATCAATGATTGCGTCGTCAAGTTGGGTCACCAGCGTGGTCACTCGTCCACACGTCTCGCGGTAGAGCTGCGAGAGGACTGGATCGGGGCTCGGGGAGCTCATGTACGTACCCTATGCCTGGCCGCATGTGAGCACCCACCCTTGCGGGCGGCCGCTAGCGGGCAGAGAGCCGCCCCAGGCAACCGTCTCGGGTCTACCAGTCCACGCATGACCCGACGCCGCCTTCTCGTCGCTCAGGACGGTCCGGCCGATTCCAATTCGTAGATGGCGTGGACTGGCCAGTGGTCGGATGGCGGAATCTGGTTGACGTAGACATGAGGTGACGAAGCCGCCACTGGGCGGGCCCGATCGTTCGCCACGATCCAGTCGAAGACGAAGCTCGAGGAGAACCCCATCGAGAGGAGGCAATCCCCGAACGATGGCATGGTGGGTAGCGGAAGCTGACCCAAATTTGGCGAAGCAACTGCTGTAGCCGCTTGCCGAGAGGTGTGCCAGCGGCGCCAGCGAGTCGGCGAAGTCGCCGACCAAGAACCCTGGCTCATCATGACCCACCAGATGATGGAGCTCCTTGATGACTCGTTTGATCTCACGAACGCGGCTGCTGTGGCCCTCGTCGAGCTCTTCGGGCGTGTCCGGGGCGGTCAGGTGGATGTCACCCGCCCACAAGGTCCGTGGGCGGTCCCGCAGCCGGAGCCGAACCCAGAAGAGGCGGCGGTTCTGGTCGGTCTCGAACCCCACGTCCTCGGCCCCATGATCGACCAGCTCGAAGAGGTCGCTGTTCCACCACAAATTGCCCTCGGTCGTCCATCCCGGCAGGTCGTCTTCGACCCGCGTGTGGTGGGGAAGGGCGGCGTCGAGCAGTGAGCGACTCTCCCGTGTCAACTCCTGAACGCCCATGACATCCGGCCGGTAGATCTCACAGAAGCGTTGCAGTGCTGGAGCTCGCTCCGGCCATCGTTCGGCACCCCATAGGTTGAAGGTGACAATGGAAAGCCTCACTGGGAACATGAGCCAGATTCCCTTCTCGTCTCGTTGCCACGGCAATGATGACCGAAGAGAAAGTCATGGGCTTCGTCGCTCCGTTCAGCGGCGACCTCCTGGCCAGCACGACTTCGCCCCGAGTAGACGACAGCGGCCCAAGGTTGCCTGGAAGACCTGGCCACCAGCTCAAGGGCCGTGCCGCGGGCAACAGTGACGCCGTCCTCCATGGGAGCGAAGGCACGAATCGGGCCATCCGCAGATCCGCAATCGCGAGCTGGAATGAAAGGTGGGCCCACGTCAGGCACTTGCCAGCGAGACCCCGGATGCTTCTTCGGCCGACGTCATGAGCTGCCCGGGCAGTGCTCGACTGTCGGAAGGTGAACCAGCTACTCAATGAAGATCGCATAATGGACCTCATCGGAGGACGAGGAGGGAGGAATGAGTGAGATGGCCACAACCGCGCCACCCGGATCGACAACCGGACTCACCCACCGCCGCGTTCTCATCGTCATCGGGGCGCTCATGTTGGGGATGTTCCTGGCCGCCCTCGATCAGACCGTTGTGTCGACGGCACTTCCGACCATCGTCGGTGACCTCAACGGTGCCTCTCATCTGAGCTGGGTGGTCACTGCCTACTTGCTGGCTTCGACCGTCTCCACCCCGCTCTGGGGCAAGCTCGGCGACCTCTATGGCCGGAAGCAGTTCTTCCAGGGCGCCATCATCCTGTTTCTCGTCGGCTCTGTGCTCTCCGGACTCAGCCACTCGATGATCGAGCTGATCGTCTTCCGTGCCGTGCAGGGTCTCGGCGGCGGCGGCCTGATGATCGGGGCCATGACCATCCTCGGCGACGTGGTGTCGCCTCGGGAGCGCGGTCGGTATATGGGGTTCTTCATGGCCATGTTCGGAGTCACGTCGGTGATAGGACCTCTCATCGGCGGCGTGTTCGTCGACTATCTCAGCTGGCGCTGGATCTTCTACATCAACATTCCCATCGGGGCGATCGCCTTGGTGGTGACCGCAGCGGCATTACCGAGTTCGTTGAGTCGGATCCACCAGATCATCGATTACCTGGGCACCGCGCTGATCGCGCTGTCGGCCACCTCGCTGGTCCTCTTCGCCAGCCTCGGCGGTACCTCGTTCGCGTGGGGCTCACCATTCATCATCGGCCTGGGAGTGGCTGGTGTCGTGCTCGGCGTTCTATTCGTCTTGGCCGAGCGCCGAGCGACCGAGCCCATCATCCCCATTCCCCTCTTCCTGAACAGGGTCTTTGCCGCCGCAAGTGCAATCGGGTTCGTGGTGGGATTCGCCATGTTCGGTGCACTGACTTTCCTTCCCCTCTTCTTCCAGGACGTGAAGGGGATCAGCGCCATCCAGTCTGGGGTGCGCCTGTTCCCCCTGATGGGTGGCCTCCTGGTCGCTTCCATCGGCTCGGGCCTGTTGGTCAGCCGGTGGGGCCGCTACAAGGTCTTTCCGGTCGCCGGTACTGCGTTCATGACCATCGGCCTCTATCTGATGTCGCTGATCGGTGTCAGCACGGGTGCCTGGACCATGGCCGCTTACATGATCGTCTTCGGTTTTGGCCTTGGGCTGATCCTTCAGGTGCTCACGGTGGCCGTGCAGAATGCCGTCCCCTACGAGGAACTGGGCACGGCCACGTCGGGGGTGACCTTCTTCCGGATGATGGGCGGTTCCTTCGGAACGGCGGTGTTCGGAGCCATCTTCGCCAACCTCGTGGTCAACAATGTCTTGCGGTCCCTCCACCTGACGAAGGCGCCCTCGGGGTTCAGTCTCAATGCCCAGAATCCGGCAGTCATCCATAGGCTGCCGACGGCATTGCAGTCAGGCGTCATCCAGGGCATCGCCCACACCGTCCAGACCATGTTCCTCATCGGAGTGCCGATCGCGTTCGTCGCATTCCTGCTGAGCTGGACGCTGCCCGAGATCGAGCTGCGTAAGTCCATCCGAACCTCCGAACCCGCCGAGCATCTGGGCCTACCCGAACCGCGGACCTCCCTTGGCGAGATGCAGCGCATCCTCGAACGGGCGGCCTCCCGTGAGAACCGCCGGGAGCTCTACGAGACGCTGGCCGGACGCGCCGGACTCGACCTCCAGCCCAGAGCCAGCTGGCTTCTCTACCGCCTGGCCGACAGGCCGGACACAACGGTGGAGGACCTCTGCGCCCGGCTGAACGTCGACCCGGCCCGGCTGACCGACGGCGTCAACTCGCTGGTGTCAGGGGGAATGATCGAGCGGGTCGCGTTTCCGGAAGGACACAAGCTCGTACTCACCAGCATCGGAAATGACGCCATCGAGAAGCTCACGACGGCCCGGCGTGACTCGATGACCGAGCTGTTGGAGGGTTGGGACCCCGAGGCGCACCCCGAGGTGATCGCCCTGGTCCGCGACCTGGCCAAGGCCCTCTTGGCCGACGACGACAAACTGCTGGCAGAGGCCCGGGCAGTCGCCACGGTGTGACGGCGCTCCCGGCTCGTACACGAGAGCCACTCCGCTCACTGAGGAGCGGAGTCAGTGGGACGGAGGCGTCAGGGATCAGCCGAAACTCCGTCAAGGATCAGGCGATGCCGACCAGTCCAAGATCAGCCGAAGCAATCCACATCTTCGAGTGGGCCGTGCGAGTCTCGATCTCGCCACCTTGGGATTAAAAGTCCCCTGCTCTACCCGATGAGCTAACGGCCCGAATGGAGCGTACCGGCTCCATTTCCGGGGCCTCGGTTGCGTCGACCGGTCGACCAGTCGACCCGGTCGATCGGCTAGAACCAGAAAGCTGGCGAGCCGAGTCGCCAGTTTGGAGCCCCACATTTCCGCTTCGCGACCCGCTGGTTCTGTCCTCGACAACCCCGTGTGGGCGGCACTCACCGGCCCCCAGCGCGCCTATGGAACGGTGCGAGGCGGGGCTGCCCGATTCGAACGCGACGTGGCTCCGTTTGGTGCTTTCGACGGTCCGCCGACGCCAACGCACTGGGAGGCGTTGGCCGCATTGGTCGGTCCCGGCGGCGGCGTCGTCCTGATGGGCAGCTTCGAGCCAGGATCCGGGTGGACGGTGACCCGAGAGGGATCAGGCGTGCAGATGGTGTGCGAGAGTCTTGCCGCCCCATCGGGAGACCGGCCCCGGGCGCTCTCCACCTTGTTGCTCGGGAGTGACGACGTCGCCGACATGATCGAACTCGTGGCCGTCGCCCAACCAGGACCATTCCGGACGCGGACACACGAGCTCGGCCGATACCTCGGCGTGCGGGATGGCGGCGAGTTGGTCGCCATGGCCGGCGAACGGGTGCGGATCCCGGGATATACCGAGGTCAGTGCAGTGGCCACCCGCCCCAGCCACCGCCGACGGGGGCTCGCCGGCATCCTCATCCGAGATGTCGCGGCTGGCATCTTCGAGGACGAGTCGGCGCCCTTCCTCCATGCGGCCGCCGAGAACGAGGGCGCCATCCGGCTCTACACGTCGCTCGGTTTCGAGGTCCGACGGACATGGCCCTTCCGATGGCTACGCGCACCCGGAGCATCCACCTGACTCACCGTCTGAGAGCTTGCACCCGCTCGGGGCCGGAGGTCAGCTCGGAGCGGTCGGTTGACCGGCGATGGCGATGGCAGTGGGCTGGCCGCCGACGACGATGTGGCCGAGCACCGTTCCAGAAGCCAGGTCGACGTGAACGAGATCCCCTCCGCCACCGCACACCCACGCCGTCAGTCCACCGTCGGAAAGGGCCAGAGCCTCGGTAGTGGTTCCCAACGGGATCGGTGCTTCGGGACGACTGGTCGGCACATCCACAGGTGTCACGGTGTCGCCTCCACTGACGTAGACCAACCGGGAAGACGGCCACCCGGCAATGTCGGTCGGATTGCCGCTCACCGGGATGGGAGGCCCCGGCGACCGGGTGGCCAGGGGGATGGGAGTGAGCGAGTCGGTCTGAAAGTCAGCGACGAGGGCCGTTGCACCTCCGAACGCGCCGGTGGCGCTGATGAAAACGTCCTCGGGTTCCTGGCCCGCGGGGATGGGTGGGCCGACAATCAGGCTGGACAGGGCGATCGGGGTCACCGTGCCGTCCCCGTAGTTGGCCACGAGGGCGAGCGCTCCGTCGGGGGAGATGGCGATGGAAACCGGCTGGCGGCCGACAGGGATTGGGCGGCCGGCCCGTAGGGACGGCAGGGCCACCGGAGTCACCGTGTTGTCGTCGAGGTTGGCGACGAGGGCGAGCGCTCCGTCGGGGGAGATGGCCACGGCATCGGGCTCGAGACCCACCGTGACCCGTCCGACGATCTTCCGAGAGGCGGTGCTGATCTCGACGAGTTGGTCGTCCGCTTTCACGGTGACGAGAACGTCGCTCCCGCTCGGGGAGACTGCTACTGCCGACGGCAGGGTGCCCACCGTGACCGGCACCTGAATCTTGGTTGTCGCCAGGTCGACGACGGACACCGTGTCACCGGGGTTGGCGATGTTGGACCCGGTGGCCACGTACGCGGTCGGCGTCGAGGGGGAGATCGGGGCCGAGCCGGATGCGCACCCCCCGACCAGGGCGCCCCCGCCGAACAGGACGATGAGGACGAGGAGCTTTCGTGGGCGATCGAGCAGCCTTCCGGAGCTATCCACGGTCATCGGGCGGGTTCGGACACCGGCCCCAGGCAGGGATCGATCCGCGGTGATCAGTTCCGGATGGCCCGGCGATCAGCCGCGGGCACACGCCGCGCCCACCTCCCGGGAGGCGTCGCGCCACCCCGGTTGGTCCGTAACCGGAAAGAAGTCTCCGGTCGCCCGGTCCTGCTCGTAGGGCACGGGCGCCGGCCGCCCGCCGGCCAGGGCGGCCACTGCCACGAGCAATGCGTCGATGTCCGATCCGGATGTGCCGATGCCGGCACTGGCCCGGACCGCCCCGGGGGTGCGCCGGTGGTCGCCGCCGAGGATCTCACGGCGGTAGGAGTCAACCTCCACGGCGCCGACGCCGAGGAGCCGGATCACATAGGGATGGGCACAGAAGCAGCCATGGCGCACGGCGATGCCGTACTCCGCGCTGAGCCGCGCTGCTACCAGGGCGTGGTGCATCCCCTCGACGGTGAAGGTCACGACCGGCAGCGTCTCGCCGGCGGCGAGGGTCCCCCTCTCAGGGGTGCCGGCGCTGCCGTGCGGTCCGAGCACCCGTACGCCCTCGATGGCCCGCAGGCCGGGGACGAGATGGCGCGCCAGCTCCTCCTCGTGGGAGGCCACCGCCTTCCAGCCGATCCGTCCGAGGCCCTCGATGGCGGCCTCCATGGCCACCGCCCCGATCACGTTGGGAGAACCCGCCTCCTCGCGGTCGGGCGGGGCCGTCCAGATCACCTCGTCGAGGTCCACCAGGTCGACGGCACCACCCCCGGCCAAGAAGGGATCACCGGTGGCGAAGAACTCCCGGGGTCCGATGAGCGCGCCCGACCCGAACGGCGCGTAGAGCTTGTGCCCGCTGAAGGCCAGGAAGTCGGCGGCGGCCGGTAGCGGGCGGTGCGGCGCCAGCTGGGCGGCGTCGACGAGGACGCGGACTCCTCGGGCGTGGGCCTCGTCGATGATGGCGTCGAGGGGCGGCATCCACCCTGTGACGTTGGAGGCACCGGTGATAGCCAAAAGCGCCGGGCGCTCGGTCTCGGCATCGAGAGCCGAGGTCACCGAGCCCACATCGAAGGTGCCGTCGGACGAGCACTCGACATAGCGGCGCCGGGCCACCCGCGACCAGGGCAGCAAGTTGGCGTGATGCTCGACGACGGTCGTGACGACGACGTCGGTGGGCGCTAGACGCAATCGGTAGGCCAGATGGTTGATGGCCTCGGTGGTGTTCCGGCAGAGGATGGCCACGTCAGGACCGTCTGGCGACCGCCCGCTGAACTCGAGGACCGACCGGCGGGCGTGTTCGTAGGCAGCGGTCGCCCGCCGGGAGCGGAAGCCGGCCCCGCGGTGCACGCTCGAGTACCACGGCAGGAAGTCGCCGACCCGGTCCGCCGCCACTTGGAGGGCTTGGGTCGAGGCGGCTTGGTCGAGCTCGACGGCGCGTCGCTGGACACCGTCGACACACGGAACCGTCGCTCCGGCTCCGACCAGTTCGGCGAGGGGTGCCGATTGAGCCGACGGGTCCACTGCCGGCCCGTGGCCGTCGTCTGGCGCGTCTGACATTCTGCGTCACCATACGGGCTGACGTGGACGGTGGCGGATACGCTCGTCTGGCCATGGATATGGGGATCTCGGAGACCGCCGGCAAAGCCGACACCGCCGATACCGCCGAGACCGACCGGCCGGGCACGGGGTCGACCGACATCTCGTCGACAACAGGCGACGACAGGTCACCGGCCACGACGAAGCCAGCCGTCCGAGCGGTCGATCGACGACATCGAGCGGCTGCTCGGCGAGGTCGAAGAGGCGTTGGCCCGACTTGACGACGGAACCTACGGCCGATGCGCCACGTGCGGCGCCACCCTCGACGACGAGCGCCTGGTCGAGTCCCCCATGGCAACCCGGTGCGCCGAATGCGACACGGACGCCGACGCTCCGGGCTGACCGGTCGTCCTCTGCCGGAGGTACGATCGTCACGATGACCAGCGCCCAGGAGACGTTGGCCCCGCTGCTCGTCGACGACTACCTCACCGATCTCGGTGCCAAGGGGATCGACGAGATCCGGGCCATGCGCAGCGAGTGCCAGCATGCCGAGGTCGCGCTGTCCTACGTGCGACGGCTCATTCAGGGACGGCTGGACATCGTCAACACGTTCCTCGAGTACCCGCCGACCGGGGCTTCGCTCGACCTCGGCACCATCGTCCGCGACCTGCCCGGCATCCTCAGTGCCGGGCCCGGCCGGGCTCCCGGGTTCGGGCACCTTCCCATGCTCCTCGGGCCGGACACCGAGGACGAGCTCACCGACGAGCTGATGGCCGAACTCGACAGCGTGCTCGGGGCAGAGGAGATCGGACGCCTGTCCGATCTGTCCCGCGAGCAGCTCCAGGACCTCTCGGCTCAGCTGTCCGTCATCGAGCGGCGGGTGTCGGGTGTGCGCAGAGCGCTGCACGAGCGCATCGATGCCTTGCAGGCAGAAGTCGTCGAGCGCCACAAGACGGGACAGGCGTCGGTCGACGGCCTGCTCGGTTGAGCCAACCGACGCCGGCGGGCCGACCGTTGGTCAAGGAGCTTCCAGAACGGTTCAACGACCTCGGGTCGTTTATCCGCGAGCAGCGCAATTCGGCACGCCTCTCACTGCGCCGCCTCTCCGAGCTGGCCGGCGTGTCCAACCCGTACCTCAGCCAGATCGAGCGGGGCTTGCGGCGGCCCTCGGCCGAGATCCTCCAGCAGATCGCCAAGGCTCTGCGCATCTCGGCCGAGACCCTGTACGTACAAGCCGGCATCCTCGAGCGTCCGGATGGCGACACTGACCTGTCCCGTCACATCTTCGCCGACCGTCATCTCACCGAAGAGCAGCGCCAAGCCCTCCTCCGGATCTACCTCTCGTTCCGGTACGAGAACGAGGGCGTATCCGAGGATGAACCCGCCACTTCGGCAGCGCCGTCGTCGACGTCGACGTCGACGGGAGAGGGAGCGTCACTGGCCAACGGGGAGGCCGGGCCGCGCCCGAGTGGGAAGGCCCGCGGGGCGACGGAGATCGCTCCCGATCGCCCGGCCGGCTGATCCCGCCCCCTGCTGATCCTGCCAGCCCGCTGCCGGCCCTGGTCGTCATGGTCCACGACGGAATCTGCGCTCGCACCTGGCCCGCAGACAGATGAGGGGCCACCGGTAGGATCGACGGCGCATGAGGCGCCTCGCCGTTCTCTCCTTGCACACCTCGCCCCTCGCTCAGCCCGGCACCGGGGACGGTGGAGGCATGAACGTCTACGTCCGCGAGCTGTCTGCGGCGTTGGCCCGGGCCGGCGTGAGCTGCGACGTGTTCACGAGGGCGTGGTCCGATGACCTTCCCTCCGTCCAGTCCATCGAGCCCGGCTTCCGGCTGCACCACGTCTCGGCCGGCCCCCCGGTGCCGATGGCCAAGGAGGACCTGTCCACCGTGGTCGAGGAGTTCGCCGACGGCGTGCTCAAGCGCATGCAGGTGGCCGGCGAGATCGATGGTGATGACGACCCCTCGTTCGACGCGGTGCACGCCAACTACTGGTTGAGCGGCGTCGCCGGTCATTCCATCAAGCATCAGCTCAACCTGCCATTGGTCTGCACCTTCCACACCCTCGACCGGATCAAGGCCGAGTCGACGCCGGAAGAGGTCCACGCCCATGCTGCCAACCGGCGGGCCGAGGCCGAGGCCGAGGTGATCCGCTGTTCGGACACCGTGCTCGCCTCGTGCGCCGTCGAGGCCGATCAGATCTCCGAGCTCTACGGCGCCGACCCCGCCCGCATCCGCATCGTCGCGCCTGGCGTCGACCATGCCTTCTTCGGTCCCGGAGACCGCCCCCAGGCCCGGCGTGCGCTCGGCCTCCCGGGCAAGGGCCCGCTGCTGCTCTTCGTGGGTCGCATCCAGCCCCTCAAGTCTTTGCCCACCGCCGTGCGAGCTCTGCTCGATCTGTCGGGTCGCCGCCCCGACGCGCACCTCGTCGTGGTCGGCGGCCCGAGCGGCCCACACGGGACGGAGGAGGTTGACCGCGCCCGTGCGCTGGTCGACGAGCTCGGGCTCTCCGCCCGCGTCGTCTTCGTTCCCCCGCAGCCCCACGAGCTCCTTTCGAGCTTCTACCGGGCCGCCGACGTTTGCCTCGTCCCCAGCAGGTCGGAGTCCTTCGGCCTGGTTGCCCTCGAGGCCGCGGCTTGCGGGACGCCGGTGGTGGCCTCGGCCGTCGGTGGGCTCCGTAGCCTGGTCGAGGACGGCCGCACTGGGTACCTCATCGAGGAGTCGTCGTCCGCCGCCTTCGCCCACCGCGTCGGACAGATCCTCGACGAGCCGCTTCTCGCCGAGCGCATGAGCACGGCGGCCGTGCTGCGGGCGCGCCGCTATACCTGGGCCCGAGCCGCTCACCTGCTCCGCGACGTTTACGCCGAGCTCACGACGGGCCGGCTCGTCGAGTGCTCGTGAGCTCGTGATGGCGATGGCGATGGCGATGGCGATGGCGTGACCGGCACCTGGTCCGGGATCCTCGGACCGGCCGAGCGTGAGACGGTCTGCGACGTCATCGACCGGTGGGGGGCCCAGGAGCTTGCCGCCGGCGGGGCCCTGGTGGCCGTCGACCGCCAGCTGGGCGGAGACCCGGTGACCGGCGCCCCACGCTGGTACCTGCGGCTGCGCGGTGACGAGAAGGAGTTCGTCACCGTCTGGCTGACCCTCCGCCAACGGACGCTGCACCACGAGGCCCAGTTCATGCCGGCCCCCGAGACCAACGTCGGTGCGACCTACGAGTACCTGCTCAAGCGCAACGCCGACCTGCTCGGGATGTCCTTCGCCCTCGGCCCAGAGGACGCCATCTACCTGGTGGGCCGGGTCCCCGTGGCCCGCGTCGACGAGGACGAGCTCGACCGGATCATGGGGGCATCACTTGCCTACGTCGACGAGTGCTTCCCGACAGCCATGACCCTCGGCTACGAAGGCCTCTATCGGAGGCGACCCACGGACCAGCGCCGGGCGTCGGCCTGAATCATTCCGCCCCCGACCGGGGGTCGGTCCGGCCGCATCATCGTTGGTAGCGTGCCCGCGCAATGGCTGAAGCGACCCCGAAACTGCTGGTCGTGGGGGGTGGCCGGATGGGATCAGCCCTGCTCGGCGGCCTCCTGAGGGCCGGCTGGGCCTCCGTCGACGAGCTGAGCGCCTGCGACCCGGATCCCGCGGCCCGCCAGCGTCTCTCCGCCGCCCACCCGGGCCTGGACGTCCTCACCTCGCCGGTGCTGGCCGACGGGGCGGTCCTCGCCGTCAAGCCAGAGGTCGCCGAGTCCGCCCTCGCCGGAGTCATGGCCGCCGGTGTGCACCGGGTGTTGTCGATCGTCGCCGGCCTCGGCACCGCTCGCCTCGAAGCGGTGTTGGCTCCGGGCGACGTGGTCATCCGCGCCATGCCCAACAGCCCCTCGGTCATCGGGTGCGGTGTCTCAGCCATGTCCGGCGGTGCGGCGGCGACGGCCGCCGACCTCGACTGGGCCGAGGGCATCCTCGGCGCCCTGGGGATGGTGGTGCGGCTGCCCGAACGCCATCTCGACGCGGTGACCGGCCTGTCGGGCAGCGGCCCGGCCTACGTCTACCTGGTCGCCGAGGCGCTGATCGAAGCCGGTGTCGCCGCTGGCCTCTCCCACGACGTGAGCCGGGAGCTGGTCATCGAGACCATGGCGGGCGCCGCCCGCATGATGCAGGAGACCGATACCGACCCGGTCGAACTGCGGGCCCAGGTGACCTCGCCGGGTGGAACCACGACCGCCGGCCTCCAGACCCTCGAGCTGAAGGCGGTGCGGTCGGCCTTCATCGAAGCGGTGGCCGCCGCCACTGAGCGTTCCCGGCAGCTCGGCCGTTGAGCGGGTCGCCGCCCCCGCCCGCCCTCGCCGTCTACTTCGCCTCCGACTACGGCACGGCCGACGAGTTCGTCGGCGTCGTCCACGCCGTCCTGCATCGACACGCCCCGGGCGTGCCCGTCATCGACCTGGGCCACGAGGTTCCGCCCTTCGACGTCGCCGCCGGAGCCGATCTCCTGTTGCGATGCGCATCGGTCATGGGTGCCGGAGTGGTCCTGGCCGTGGTCGACCCAGGGGTGGGCTCGGATCGGCGCGCTGTCGCCATTGCGCCATCAACCGACGTGTCGTCGGCCGCCCGTGGTCGCGCTTCGCCGCCGATGTCGCAGCCGGGACAGCCCCAGAGGGGTTCCGCGTCGCATCGCTTCCCGGGACCGGGATGGCTCGTCGGTCCGGACAACGGCCTCCTCGTGCCCCTGGCCACGGCCCTCGGCGGGATCGCCGAGGCCCGTGAGATCGACCCGGCCTGGTCCCGACGGCAGGGATGGCCGGCGGTCACTGGGACGACGACGTTCGACGGCCGCGACCTGTTCGCGCCGGCCGCCGCCCATCTCGTGGGGGGCGGTGCTCCAGAAGCCCTCGGACCGGTCGTCGACCCGGCTCATCTGGTGCCCGTCCCCGAACGGCGCCGGCCAGCCCAGACGCCGGTCGACGGCACGCTCACGGCTGTCGTGCGCTGGATCGACCGGTTCGGCAACGTTCAGCTCGACGCGGACGCAGCCATACTCGAAGGCGTCGGCCTCGGACCCGGCTCCGAGGCCGAGGTCGCAGTGGGACGGACCGCCGAGCGCGCCGGCTGCCCCGTATCGGGCCCGCCGGGTGACCTCGTTCGCCGCCCTCGGCCCCAGCGAGATCGGGCTTCTGGCCGACTCGAGCGGCAAGGTGGCTCTCGTCTGTGACCGCTCGTCGGCGGCCACGCGCCTCGGACAGGTGTCGGTCGGGGACGAGGTGCAGATCTCGACGGCCCACCCATAGGGTCGGCCCCGGCGGACCCTGCCTCGGGCCGTACAGCTCGTTTTTCTCCTACCCGGAGAGGGCCGTACGATCTCGCCTCGTGAAGAGCGAGCGGTCCAGCCCTACCGACGATCCCCGTGACCCGCGTCGCGCCAGCTCGATGCCGAGGCGGATCCCCGAGGCGACCGTGGCTCGCCTCCCTGTCTACCAACGAATCCTGGAGGAGCTCCTCCGTTCGGGAACTTCCACCGTCTCCTCCGAGCTGCTGGCCGCCTCGGCCCGGGTCAACGCGGCCAAGGTACGCAAGGACCTCTCGTTGCTTGGTTCGTTCGGGACCCGGGGCGCCGGCTATGACGCTGCCTTCCTCATCGAGCAAATCGACCGGCAGCTCGGCCTCGACCGTGTCTGGCCGGTGGTCATCGCCGGGATCGGCAACCTGGGCCGGGCCCTCGCCCGGTCCCGAGGCTTCGCCGCCCGCAATTTCCGGATCGCCGCCCTCCTCGACACGGACCCGGCCATCATCGGCGAACGGCTCGACGCCGTCGTCGTGCGCCACCTCGACGACCTGGAGCAAGTCGCCACGGAGGAGCACCTGGCCATCGGGGTCATCACCACGCCGGCGGCGGCGGCACAACGGGTGGCCGACCTCATGGTGGCCGCCCGGATCAAGTCCATCCTCAATTTCGCTCCCAGCGTGCTCGAGGTGCCGTCCGACGTCCTGTTGCGCTACGTCGACCTGAGCATCGAGCTTCAGGTGATGAGCTTCTACCAGGCGAGGGCAGCGGAGGGTCCGCCCACCGACAGGATCCCCGTCATCCGCTCGATCGGCGTGACGTCCGGCGCCACCGAGTGAGCCCCGATCGAGTCGGGCCCCGGTGCCGCCGTTTTGTCCCTGATTGAGGAGTTGCAGCCCTCGAGCCCTACGCTGGTCGGGGATGCGCACGGGATCTGACCACCACCAGGGCAAGGCGGGGGCCGGGGACCAGCGACGCCGCGGCTGGCCAGATCGGAGGGAGCACTCGTGTCGGTGATCGTGGTGGGCCTCGAGCATCGCCTTGCCCCACTCGACCTCCTCGAGCGGGTCACCGTTGCCGACACAGACCTGCCCAAGGCGCTCGGCCGGTTGCGGGACCACCCGAACCTGGGAGAGGCCGTGGTCCTGTCGACCTGTTTGCGCACCGAGGTCTACGCCGTTGCCGAGCGGTTTCACGACGGCGTGGCCGAGCTGCAGGAGCTCCTAGCCGCCACGAGCGGCAGCCCTGTGGCCGCCATCGAGGAGCACCAGTCGGTGCGATTCGACGACGACGTGGCCCAGCATCTCTTCACGGTGGCCGCCGGCCTCGACTCGGCGGTCATCGGTGAGTCGGAGGTCCTCGGCCAGGTGCGCCGAGCCTGGCAGAAGGCGCAGGAGGAGGGCACCTCCGGACCCATTCTCGGCGAGCTCTTCCGCCATTCGGTGGAGACCGGCAAGCGGGTGCGTTCGGAGACGGGCATTGCCCGGGGCATTACCTCGCTTTCGCACGCCGCAGTAGCCCTGGTCGCCGAGCGGCGACCCGGCGCCCTGTCCGGGACCCGGGTCATGGTGGTCGGAGCGGGGGAGATGGGCGAGGGCGTCTCGCAGGCGCTCGGCGGCCACGGCGTGAGCTCGCTTCGTGGTCGTCAACCGCACCTCCGAGCGCTCCGAGGCCCTCGTCCGGGATTTGGGTGACGACCTCCGATCGATCGTGCGGACCTCGTCCCTCGACGGTCTGGGGCGCGAACTCGCCGGCTGCGACGTGCTGTTCACGACGGTGGGAACCACCCATCCCCTGGTTGACGAGTCCATGCTGGCTGCGGGCACCGACGGCCGCGACCCATGCGAGCCCCCTGGTCGTGGTCGACCTCGGTGTGCCCCGCAACGTGGAGCCCGCCGCCGGCGCCCTGGACGGCGTGGTGCTCTACGACATGGACGACCTCGGGCGTCCGTGGCCGACGCCGTCTCCGGGCGGCGGGAGGAGGTGTCGGCGGCGACGGCCATCGTCACCGAGGCGGTCGAGCGCTACCGGGTGGCGTCGCGGGCGCGCGACGCCGCCCCGGTCGTCTCCGCGCTCCGGGCCCGGTTCGACGAGGTGCGGCGGGCGGAGCTCGAGCGTCGCCGGCAGAAGCAGTCGTCCCTCGACGACGGCCAGTGGGACGAGGTCGACTCGATGACGAAGGCGGTGATCGCCAAGTTGCTGCACGATCCCACCGATCGCCCTGAAGGAGGCGTCGGGGACACCTCGCGGCGAACGACTGGTCGAGGCGCTGCGCACCCTGTTCCACCTCTGACCCGTGCTCGTCACCACCTGATGGTGCGGTCCCGGGCACGCCGTCCGGCTGGCCACCCGCGCCTCGCCGCTCGCCCGGTGGCAGGCCGACCGGGTGGCCGATCTCCTCCGCGGCGCAGGGGTCGCCGCCAGTCTGTCGCGGTCGAGACCGAGGGTGACCGCCGCGGCCGGCGTCCCCCTCGAGCGCCTCGGCGGCCGCGGCGTCTTCGTCCGCGAAGTGCAGGCCGCCGTGGCACGAGGTGATGCCGATGCCGCCGTGCACTCGGCCAAGGACCTGCCCGGCGTCGCCGGAGTTGTCCGTCCCCGGGCTCGTCGTCGGCTGCCTTCCCCGAGCGCGCCGACGCCCGGGACCTCCTCGTCGGCGGCACGGTGGATGGTCTTCCCACCGGGTCGCTGGTCGCCACCGGCTCGGCGCGGCGACGGGCGCAGTTGGCCAACCTCCGACCCGACCTCACCTTCACGGGCTTGCGCGGCAACATGGCCAGGCGGCTGGCCCAGGCCGGGTCCGGGGGAGTGACGGCGGTGGTGGTGGCGAAGGCGGCGACCGATCGCCTGGGCTGGGCTCCGCCCCCGGCGATGACCACCGAGGTCCTCGAGCCCCTGACCCTCGTCCCGCAGGTGGCTCAGGGCGCGCTGGCGGTCGAGTGCCGCACAGGACGACGCCGGTGTCGCCGCAGGCACTGGCGGCCATCGACGACCCTGATGTCCGGCCGCTCGTGGAGGCGCGAGCGGGCCTTCCTCGCCGAGTTGGGCGGCGGCTGCACGCTGCCGGTCGGCGCCCACGCCCGCTGGGCCAAGGAAGGTGGCCATGACCGGATCATCTGCCTGACGGGGATGCTGGCCTCGGCCGACGGGCGCATCGTGCTGCGCCATGAGGCCGGCGATCGTGACCCGGCCTCGGCGGGCCGCTCGGTGGCGCGCTTCCTGCTCGACCTGCGCCGGCGGCGACCTCCTCCTCGACGGGAGGAGCTCGGTGACCCAGCCGAGCCCGGCGAGTGCGCCTCTGGCCGGCCACCGGGTGGTCGTGACCGGGGACGAGGCCCGTGTCGCCGACCTCGATCGCCGGGTGACCGCCCTCGGTGCCGTCGCCGTCCGGCTACCGGTCAACATCATCGAGGAGGCGCCCGACGGTGGCCGGGCCCTTTGCTCCGCCGCCACCGAGCTCGCCGAAGGTGCCTACGACTGGGTGGTCGTCACGTCGGCCAACGCCGTCGATCGGCTGGGCACGGGCGCTCGGGGACCGCGCCGTGCCGGAGCGGGTGCGGTGGGCGGCCGTGGGCCCGGCGACCGGGCGTGCGCTTGACAGCCGCCGGGCTGCCCTGCCATCTCCTGCCCCCCGAGTCCACCGCCGAGTCGCTGGCCGAGGCCCTCGCCGGCCTGGCCGGACTCGGCCGCCCCGGCTGGCTCGACCGTCACCCGGCCGGCGCCACCGGTCGCATGTTGTACCCGCGGGCCGAACACGTGCGCAGCGACCTCGCCGCTCGCCTACGCGCCGCCGGCTGGGACCGTCGACGAGGTCGTCGCCTATCGCAACGAGCCCGCCGACCCAGAGCCGTCCGAGGTGCGGGCGGCACGGGATGCCGACGCCGTCCTCCTCACCTCCTCCTCCGCCACCGAACGCGTCGTCTGCCCTGCTCGGCCCCGACTGGGTGCCCGCCGATCGTCGTCACCCTCGGGCCGTCGACCTCGGCGTCGGCCCGGAACGCAGGGTTGGAGGTGGCAGCCGAAGCCGATCCCCACACGGCCGAGGCCCTCGTCGGCGCGCTGGTCGCCGCTATCCGTCTCTGGGTCGGGCCGTCCGCACGCTGACGTCGTACCAGGCGGCCCCACCTCCTGGCTCGGGCTGGGAGGGCTTCCCGAGGAGCGCCGTGAGGAAGGCGATGGCCTGCGCCGGGTGGGCGGTCCCTGCACGGGGAAGGCGATCACGCTGCGGACGTGCCATGCCCGCCACTCGTCCGCGATCTGGTGCCGGAGAGCCGGCGTCAGTGCGGGCGGATGTCCGGTGCGCAGGTCGTCGAGCGTCGCGGCGGTGACCGTCGCCCGCCCGTAGCCAAACGAGAAGGAGAAGGCGATCTCGTTGCCCGGCGGCTGCGGGACGAGGAAGTAGCCACCGGGCATCCGGAACCGCATGCCGGCTACGGCCTGCCACATCTGAGCGTTCGGGGCGTTCGAGGTCGGATAGGGATAGACCACGGCGGTGCTGTGGAGGGGTAGCCGCAAGACCGCCGCCGTGGTGAAGTACTGCGGCGTCTCCGACGGGACCGATGGCCGCCGTGAACGGGACGTTCGGCGCCACCGGGGCAAGGGCCACGATCGCCACCAGGCACGGGACACCGACGGCGGCGATGCCGGCGGGAATGGCAATCCCGACCCCCGCCGCCGAGCGTGTCGACGCCGTGTTCGCGCGGTCACGATGGCGTCGTGCACGGCGTCGAGGACGCACGCCGAGCAAGAGGGCGGCGAACAGCTCGACGTAGAGGGAGTACCGCACCGGGATGGTGTTCTTCAGCAACGGCAGCTTGGTGAAGATCCGTTCGGGCAGGGGGATCCCGTTGAGCAAGGCGCCGGCGGTGCTTTCCTGATGGCCAGGGCGCCACCCAGTGACAGCACGAACGCAGCCAGTGCGCCGACGGCGGCGATCCGGACGACTGTCGACCGGCGCCAGCAAAGGATGACGCCCACGATGAGCAGCACGAGGAGCGTGAAGCCGAGGTAGGAGCCGTTCTCCGCCGGGCTGTTGGCGAAATGGGTCGCCATACGGACGGCGCCAGCCGGCGCCAAGCGCTGATTGGCGTCTGGGACGACGAGGCCGAGCACGTCGGCGCGGTAGGCCTGGGGGACCAGTTGGATGGGACCGCTGATGTGGCCGGGCCCCTCCAACACGAACCAGACGGGATAGGCGAGCAAGGCGACTGCCGAGCCCCACCGCCCATGCCGCGCCGACCAGCGCGTACCGGATATGTGAACGGATCTGGCGGCGACCGACGATGGCGGCCGCCGCCATGCAGAAACCGCGATCACGAGGGTGGAGACGAAGACCTCGGTGGCGACGAAGAACTGGCGCCGTCAGCAGGAGGGCCAGGACGATCCCCCAGCTCCGAGGACTCCCCCGCTGACGGACGACGATCTCGTGGACCACGAGGAGGATCAGCGGCGGGAACACGACGAAGGTCAGGTTGGCGTGCCCCGAGCTCTGCGCGATCTCGTAGGGCCCGAAGCCGTAGAAGAGCCCGCCAGCGAACGCGGCGAACCGCCATTGGGTGAAGCGGGCGACGAAGACGTACCCGGACGACGCCGACCCGGCGAGTGCCAGCGTGCATATGGCGTTGTACGCGGCTACCGGGCCGAGGGTCAGCGTCACTGGCGCGGCATTGCCACACCGAGGAACAGCGAGCTGGTGTTGTCCAGCAAGTTCACGCCGAACGGGTAGTTGGCGAAGGTCGTGAAGAACGGGTTGTGGCCGTGGAGCAGTGAGAAGGGCAGCCACTCCAGGAACCACATGCTGGTGAATTCGTCACCGCCCAGCTGCGAGACGGTCGTCGGATGGGTACTCCAGACGTGCCAGTAGGCGAGCACAGCGAGGGCGGCGTAGATGCTGACGGCGAGCAGCGCCGGGAGGGCACCGGCTGCCGCGGCTTCCCTCCCGCACGGGTTCGTCCAGACGAGGCCGATCGGAGGTTGAGGTCCTTCCGCTGACGGCGACTCTTCGGCGCCGAGGGGAGGGAGCTCCTTCGCCTCGGCGGTATGAGCGGGTTCCGAGGATGGGACGGACGTGGAGGTCATCGTCGTCTCGTCAATGATGCGGCGAGCCTAACGGTGGCCGGCTCGGTGACCCGGGACGTGGAGGTGCCGGAGGGACCGAGCTCGAACCCGTTCCGAAGGTGGAGTAACCGCAGGTGGGATCGACGCCGTAGCGGGTGTAGCTGCCCCGGCGCCTGTCTGATCGGCCCTGCCGGAGGAGGAAGCGCCGGTAGGCTTGGCACGGTGTCGAGCGCCGATGTGAGCCGAGCCGGCTACCCCGCCGTGCGTCTGCGCCGCCTTCGACGCACACCCGCTCTTCGCCGCATGGTGGCCGAGACCCGGCTGGGCATCGACGACCTCGTGGCGCCCCTCTTCGTGGCTGACGGACTCTCGCGGGCCGAGCCGGTGGCGTCGCTGGCTGGTGTGGTGCAGCACAGCGTCGACTCACTGGTCATCGAGGTCAAGCGGCTGAGTGCGCTCGGCCTTCCCGGCATCATCCTCTTCGGGCTGCCGAGGCCCGAGGACAAGGACGCCACCGGATCAGCGGCGCTTCTGCCCGACGGCATCTGGGCCCGCGCCATCGCCGCCGTGCGCGACGCTGTAGGTGACGCCGTGGTGATCGTGGCCGACTGCTGCCTCGACGAATTCACCGACCACGGCCACTGCGGGGTCCTCGATCGGGCTACCGGCACGGTCGACAACGACGCCACCCTACCTCTCTACGAGCAGCTGGCCTGCTTGCAGGCCGGGGCCGGAGCCGACGTCATCGCCCCCAGCGGGATGATGGACGGCCAGGTTGGTGCCATCCGTGCCGCGCTGGACGGGGCCGGGCGCCAGCAGACGGCGATCCTTGCCTATGCGGCCAAGTACGCGTCCTCTCTCTATGGCCCCTTCCGAGAGGCGGCCGCAGTGAGGATCGCCGGCGGCGGCAATCGGCGGGCCTACCAGCAGGACCCGGCCAACCGGCGAGAGGCGATCGCCGAGGTCGCCCTCGACGTGGCCGAGGGCGCCGACGCGGTGATGGTCAAGCCGGCCATGACCTCCCTCGACGTGATCGCCGAGGTGCGGGCTCGCTTCACTGTCCCGGTGGCCGCCTACCACGTGAGCGGCGAGTACGCCATGGTCAAGGCGGCCTCCGAACGGGGTTGGATCGACGGCCCGGCAGTGGCCTTCGAGCAGCTGACCGCGGTCAAGCGGGCCGGAGCTGACCTGATCCTCACTTACTTCGCTGCCGAGCTGGCCGAGACCCTCGGTGGTTGATCCGCCCGGCGACCGGTCGAGGTCCCTGTTCGAGCGGGCCGAGCGGGTCATCCCCGGCGGGGTCAACTCACCGGTGCGCTCGTTCCGCTCGGTCGGGGGCCATCCTTACTTCGTCGTGCGTGGAGAGGGGGCATACGTCTGGGACGCCGACGGCAACCGGCTCCTCGACTACGTGCAGTCCTACGGCGCGTCGATCCTTGGGCACGCCCACCCGGCCGTCGTGAAGGCAGTTGCCGACGCGGCCGCCGACGGCACGACCTTCGGGGCGCCGACCGAGGGAGAGGTCCGCCTGGCCGAGATGATCTGTGGCCGCGTCGAAGGCTGCGAGCAGGTGCGCCTGGTGTCGTCGGGGACGGAGGCCGCCATGACCGCCGTGCGGGTGGCCAGGGGGTTCACCGGTCGCTGGCGCGTGGTCAAGTTCGCTGGGTGCTACCACGGCCACGCCGACGGATTGCTGGCCGGCGGGGGCAGCGGGGTAGCGACCCTTGGCCTGCCCGACTCGGCCGGAGTGCCGCCGGCGGCCGTGGCCGAGACGGTGATCGTTCCCTACAATGTCGTCCCCGACATCGGCGACGACGTGGCCTGCGTCATCGTCGAGCCGGTGGCGGCCAACATGGGTCTCGTCCCGCCGAACCCGGGCTTCCTCGAAGGGTTGCGCGCCGCGTGCGACGCGGCGGGAGCCCTCCTCGTCTTCGACGAGGTCATCACCGGCTTCCGCATCGGGCCGTCCGGCGCCTCTGGGCAGACCGGCGTGCGTCCCGACCTGTGGTGTTTCGGCAAGGTGATCGGCGGGGGGTTACCGGTCGGGGCGGTCGGCGGCCGGGCCGAAGTCCTCGGCGTCCTGGCCCCCGATGGACCCGTCTATCAGGCGGGCACCCTGTCGGGGAACCCCCTCGCCACGGCGGCGGGCATTGCCGTTCTCGAAGCCCTCGACGAGGAGTCGTACGAGCTCCTCACCGACCGCGTCTCGGCCTTCGCCTCCGAGCTCTCCGCCGTCCTCAACGGCGCGCTGGCCCGCCCCGGGTCGCGGCTGCCGTCGGAGGGCAGTTCGTCGCCCAGGTGCCGGCGGTCGGTCCCCTCTTCGGCGTGTTCTTCACCGCTGCCCGGGCGCCCGCTGTGGTCGATTACGAGGGAGCGGCAGCGGCCGCTGCCACCGGGCTCTACGGCCAGTTCTTCCACGCACTCCTTCGCCGGGGGGTGGCCATCGCCCCCGGGCCCTATGAGGTCGCCTTCCCCTCGATGGCCCATGGGGTCTCCGAGCTCGACCTGACCCTCCGGGCCGCCGAGCAGGCCGCCGACGACCTGGCCGCCTGAGGGCACCGGTCCGACCATCTGGTGGCCGGGTGGGCCAGTATGAAGAGTGTGGCCCCATGCGTCCCCGCCAGGTCAAGCGGGCCTGGCAGTTGGCCGACATTGTCGAGAGGACCGTGCTGACAACAGTGCGCCGCCGGTGGAAGCAGCCATGAAGGAGCCCCGATGACCATCGGAATCACAGAACTTCCTCCCGAGGGCATGCAGCTCGGTGGGGTCGCCCTGGCCGGGGACACGGAGCGCGGGACACGGACGACCGAGGGCCTGAGCCTGCTGTTCACCACCGCAGGGATCACCGTCCAGGGTCCGCAGCCCCAGATCGAGCGGCTGCTCGTCTGGTCAGGGCTCGATTCCGCCACCTGCCACGAGAAGATCGTGCTCCCCGACGGGCGAGGTGCCGCCGTCATGGAGCTGACCTCCGGTGGCCAGTCCATCCGGTTCCTCCTGCCCACCGACACCGTCTCGCCGGGCCAGTCCGCCTACCTCGACCAGGCCCTGCCGGCCTGGCTGGCCCGCTACCGGGGTACCGGCGCCGGCCGCTCCGGCCTGGGTGAGAACCGGGCCGAAGGCGAGCCCGCCGCCGTCGAGCGGGACGTCGATCGGGACGCTACCTCTGCCGCCCACCACCGACCCGAGCCGGCGCCCTCGTCACAGTCGGCAGGTCGTGCCGAGTCGGCGTCGGCCACCACCGGGACGCTCAACGGCTCGGGGGGTGCCCAAGGCACGACGTCGACGGCGGGACCGGCCCGGGCCCCGGCGGCGTCCCGGGCGGGGTCCCCGCCTCCTCCGTCCGGGCAGCCGGCCGCAGCCGCGAGTTCGGCCTCGCCACCGCCCTCATCCGCGCCACCGCCCGGCGCCGCGCCACCGGGTTCGGCCGCGCCACCGCCCAGCACCACGCCACCGCCCGGCACCGCGCCACCGCCTTCATCCGCGCCACCGCCACCGCCCTCACCAGCGCCACCGCCGGTCCCGCCACCACCTCCCATGCCCGGCACGGTGACCTGGGTCCTCTCGACCGACCCACTGCCCGAGGGGACGGCCTGGGACAACCCCCCGCTCGGCGAGGCCCTCGCCGACGCCCCGCCCACACCGAAGAAGCGGTGGAGTTGGCGCAAGGCGAAGGTGGCGCCGGCACCCGGCGATCCGGGTCTTGCCCCGCCACTCCCGGTCGGGGACACGGGCCCACCACCGGCGGCGGCTGCCGCCCCCGGGGTCAACGGTCGGGGGGCCGCCGCGCCGAGCACCGCACCGTCCAATGCACCGGCGACTGCACCGGCTACTCCACCGGCCCCCGCACCGGCGCCCGCCGGCGCGTCGCCAACAACGCCGGTCGCCACCATGGTCGACGAGCCGGGCCAGCCGCGGCAGCGTCACCCGGGCCGGTTCGTCGCCCTCGCCGTCGCCCTGGTCGTCGTGATCGGGGGGATCGCGTATCTCGCCGTGGGTCGGAAGAGCTCGTCGCCGCCACCGGCAACCGTGTCACCCCCGGCCCCGTCGACGACCGCGCCGTTCGACACTGCCCTCGTGGCCTCGATCAACCTGCGGCTCGCCGACCTGCCATCGGGCTGGACCGAGGCCAACCCGACAGCGCCGCTCCTTCGCCAGCCGGTGGCCACCTCCACCGTTGAGGCCCAGGCCACCCAGGCCCTGTCGTCGTGCCTCGGGATCCCAGTAGCGACCGCGGCCGGGTTGTTCGCCGGCGGAACCCTGCCGGGCCAGAGCGCCGTCGCCGTCTCCCCCAGTTACGTCGACGGGTCCGATCCCGGCATCCAGATGCACTCGATCTCCACCGCGGTGGGGACCACGGTCGAGGCCCAGACCCTGGCCGTCCCCTTCGAGAACTCCGCCTTCGCCAGCTGCTACGGCCAATTCGAGCGTACGACCGTGGCCGCAGCCATCCCCGGGGCCACCGCCCAGCTGCAAATCGTCACCCTCACCGCTCCGGCCGGGGTCAAGTCCTTCGGGTTCATCACAACGGTGACCTCCTCGCAGGGGACCCAGGTCTTCGGCCAGGCGTTCATGGTGGGTGGCCGGCTGGTCACCGATCTCATGCCCGCCACCAACGGCCCCACTATCCCGTCGTCGGACTTCGTCCCCGCCTACACGGCAGTATCTGACCGGATCGCTACGAACATCGGGAAGTAGTGGGTGAGGTGGCGGAGCCACCAAACCGGGTGCCGTCAGTTTCCCTCCGGCACCAGGCGGCCGATGGTGGCGAGCACGCGGTAGGCGGCTTCCGCCGGCCCGGTCTCGTCGGGACGTAGGAGGTTGGCCATGATCCGGAGCATCCAGGACATGATGGGCTCAGCGCGCATCCCAGTCCCCACGCAGACGCGCATGAGCTCGGGATTGCTGATGACGCGGATGAAGGCGCGGGCCACTCGGTAGTAGAGGCCATAGGCGTCCGAGAGTCGTCGCTCGTACTCGGTCAGGGCCCCGGGCCCGGCGCCGGCCAGCGCCTCGCCGAGCGTGGCCGCTGCCAGTCGGCCGGTCTCGTAGCCGTAGCCGATGCCCTCGCCGTTGAACGGGTTGATGGCCCCGCCTGCATCCCCAACGACCAGGGTGGTGGGGCCGACACGGGGGCCCACGGTGAGTCCCATGGGTAGCTTGCCGCCGGTCGGCGGGCCGAGAGCGCTCTCCGGCGAGAGGCCCCAGTGGGCGGGCGCGCACTGGATGAAATGTTCCATGAGAGTGGATGTGTTCAGGCCCTTCCACCGCTTGTCCGTGGACAAGAGCCCGACTCCCACGTTGACCCGGCCGTCCCCCAACGGGAAGATCCACCCGTAGCCGGGGACGACCTCGCCCTCACCGTCTCGGATGTCGAGGTGGGACTCGATGAGGTCGCCGTCATGGCCCGGGGACAAGTAGTAGCCGCGCAGGGCCATGCCGAGTGGCCGGCGCCGGTCCCGTTCCGAACCGAGCGCCCGCCCGAATCGCGAATTGGCGCCATCGGCCACGACGACGTAGCGGGCCCGGACCTCGCGTACCTCGCCGGTGGCATTGTCACGCACCTTGGCTCCGGCGCATGGCGCCAGCGACCCGGTCATCGGCGCGCCGTTACCAGTATCGCCGGCGACTGGCTCGATGGCCTCGGTGCCCTGCCACACGGTGGCCCCCGCCTTGACTGCCCGTTCGTTCACCAAGCCGTCGAGGTCGTGTCGGGTAATGGTGTAGCCGTAATCGGGGAAGCTCGGGTGCGACGGCCAGGGCAGGTCGAGGGTACGTCCGAAGGCATGCGCCCGCAAGCCGCGGTAGCGGTGGGCACCGGCGAGGGCGCTCTCGACGCCCATGTCGGCGAGTTGCCGAACCGCCCGCGGCGTCAACCCGTCGCCGCACGTCTTCGCCCGCGGGAAAACCTTCTTCTCGACGAGGGCGACCTCCCAGCCGGCCTCGGCCAGCCAGTAGGCGCACGACGAGCCGGCCGGCCCGCCGCCCACGACGAGCACGTCCCACAACTTGTCCGCCGCTTCCCGACCGACGGTGGGGGGGAGGCCAACCTCCGCAGTTGCCTCCGGCTGACCCTCGGAGCTCGCGGTGGCCGGCGGGCTCGGGTGGGAGGGCGGCTGCACCGACCCAATGGTACGGGCCCGTTCGCGACCGGCGTGGCGCCCGGAGGAGGAGCCGAATCGAGCGACCAGACGGTGACCAGCACGCCTCTTGCCGGGTCGCCGGCGCTCCTCGGCGAGGTCCGTCCCAGGCCGAGCGCGGATGTGCTTGCTGGAAGGGGTGCGTGATAAAAATCTCCTGCTGTGGACGACTATCTGCCCATCGTGCTGCTGCTCGTCGTCGGGCTGTTGTTCGCCAGCCTCTCCTTCGTGGCCTCGTCGCTGCTCGCCCCTCGAAAGCGCCCGACTTCGGCCAAGACGGCGCCCTACGAATGCGGCATCGTCCCCAAGGTCGAGCCGCCCACCCGGTTCCCGGTCCGCTTCTACCTGGTGGCGATGATCTTCATCATCTTCGACATCGAGATCGTCTTCCTCTATCCGTGGGCCGTCATCTTCCGACAGCTCGGCTCCTTCGGCCTGGTGGAGGTGGTGGTGTTCGCGGCCGTCGTCTTCGTAGCCTTCCTCTTCCTCGTGAGCAACGGCGCGTTGACCTGGGGTCCGGCCAAGCGCCTGATCGGCGCCATGCCGTCGCGCAGCTCGGACTCGACCATCGCCCGGATCTCCGGCCTGCCGGTCGCCGGAGGAGGCGTGCCCACACCCGCGACCGTCGGTGTCGCCGGTGCCGAGGGGGAACAACCGGGAACGGGGGCCCCGGGCGGTCCAGGCCGCGCGGCGTAGGGCGGCCCGGTGGGTCTCGAGGACCTTCAACACAATTTCCTGACCGGCCGGCTCGAGGACCTGGTCAAGTGGGCACGGAGGTATTCGATGTGGCCCGCCACCTTCGGGCTGGCCTGCTGCGCCATCGAGATGATGTCGGTGGGGGCGGCCGACTTCGACCTCGCCCGATTCGGGATGGAGGTCTTCCGGGCCTCGCCCCGCCAGGCCGATCTCATGATCGTGGCCGGGAGGGTGTCCCAGAAGATGGCCCCGGTGCTGCGCCAGGTCTACGACCAGATGATGGAGCCCAAGTGGGTCCTGTCCATGGGCGTATGCGCCAGCACGGGAGGCATGTTCAACAACTACGCCATCGTCCAGGGCGTCGACCAGATCGTGCCGGTCGACGTCTATGCACCGGGATGCCCCCCGACACCCGAGACACTCATGCACGCCATCCTCACCCTCCACGAGAAGGTGCGGACGGGCGAGCTCACCCAGCGGCCGGCCGGCCTGCACACTCCCTACCTCGCCACCGACGAGGGCGCGGACACCGACGACGCCCGGACCCGGGCGCCGGACGAGACGACGGGGTGGACGCCGGAGCGTCCCGACGCCGTGCACCTGGGCACCCCGAAGCGCAATCCGGTGATCGCCCGGAGCGTGGGCGAGCCCCTGTGACCGTCACTGACGGTGCCGCTCCGGTCAGCCGGGCCGGCGGCACTCAGCCCCGCGCCCGCGGCGTGGCAGCCGAGGTCGTCTTCCCGTCCCGGGAGCAGTACCAGGCGCTGGTGACGGCCTACCGCGACGGCGGTTACGAGATGTGCGCCGACGTGTGCGGCGTCGACTACCTGACCCACCCCGGCCGGACCCTGCCCGAGGGCGTGACCGCCGAACGGTTCGAAGTCGTCGTCAACCTGCTCTCGCTCAGCCAAGCATGCCGTGTCCGCGTCCGCCTGCAGGTGCCCGAGTCGGACGCAGTGGCGCCGTCCCTCTACTCCGTCTATCCGGGCGTCGAGGCCATGGAGCGGGAGGCCTTCGATCTCTACGGCATCCGCTTCGAGGGCCACCCCGACATGACCCGCATCCTCATGCCCGAGGACTGGGAGGGCCACCCCCTGCGCAAGGACTACGGGGTGGGCCGGGTGCCCGTGCAATTCAAGGAAGCCCCGGGTCCGCGATGAGCCCGGCTGACACCACTGACACCGACACCGCCGCCGAACCCGTCCCGCACCCCGACTCGCACGTCCCGCCGCCGCCGCCCACCGGCGAGGAATTCCTCGAGCGGGACGAGGAGGGCAAGGTCCCCGGGCTGATGGCCGAGACGTCGGAGGGCCCCCAGGAGCTAGGCCCCCGGCAAGGGACGGACGTCGACGAGCTGCGTCGCGAGGTGGGCGCCGTGCTGCGGCTGCCCGAAGGGGTGGTCGTCGACCCGGCCAACATCGACGTCGAGCGGTCCGACGACGAGACCATGATCATCAACATGGGGCCCCAGCACCCGTCCACCCACGGGGTACTGCGCCTCATGTTCGAGCTCGACGGCGAGACGGTGCTGCGCACCAAGCCGGTCATCGGTTACCTACACACCGGCATGGAGAGGACCGGCGAGGAGCTCACCTACGTGCAGGGCGGCACCAACGTCACCCGGATGGACTACCTCTCGCCCCTGCACAATGAGCTCGTCTTCTCGATGGCCACCGAGATCCTCTTGGGCATCGAGCTCCCGGCGCGGGCCGAATGGATCCGCATGCTCATGGTCGAGCTCAATCGGGTCTCATCCCACCTCATGTGGTTGGCCACGAACGGCATGGACCTCGGCTCGACCTCGATGATGATCTATGGGTTCCGCGAGCGCGAGATGATCCTGGCCTTCTTCGAGAAGACGACCGGGCTGCGCATGAACCACAACTTCATCCGCCCGGGCGGGACGGCCGCCGACCTGCCCGACGGGTGGGAGGACGACGTCGCGGTCATCTGCGACACCGTCCTTCCCCGGTGCGACGAGTACGACGAGCTGCTCACCGGCCAGCCCGTGTTCCGCCGCCGGACCGAGGGGGTCGGCGCCATCTCGGCGGAGGAGGCCTTGGCCCTCAGCCTGACCGGGCCCATCCTGCGGTCGACCGGCGTGCCCTGGGACCTGCGCCGGTCCATGCCCTACCTCCGCTACGACGAGATCGACTTCGACGTCATCGTCGGAACTTACGGCGACAACTTCGACCGCTACTCGATCCGCCTCAACGAGATTCGCGAGTCGATCAGGATCATCCGGCAGGTCACGGAGAAGATGCCGGCCGGCGACTATCGAGTGCAGGACAAGAAGGTCACCCCACCGCCACGCGGTCGAATCGACGAGTCGATGGAGGCCCTCATCCACCACTTCAAGGTGTTCACCGAGGGTTTCAGGGTGCCCGAGGGCGAGGTCTACGTGGCCGTCGAGTCACCTCGCGGCGAGCTCGGGTGCTACATGGTTGCTGACGGAGGCCCGAAGCCGTACCGGATGCACATCCGTGGCCCGAGCTTCGTGAACCTCCAGGCCATCCCCCTCATGATGCGCGGTGGCTTGATCGCCGACGCCGTCGCCGTGTGCTCGTCCATCGACCCGGTGATGGGAGAGGTGGACCGATGAGCGGCGCCACCGGCGGGACACCCGACGTGACGTCAGCGCCACGACATCTCTCGGCGGCCACCATGGCGGAGGCCCGCGACGTCGTCGCCCTCTACCCCGAGCCGCGCTCGGCCCTCATCCCCCTCTGCCACCTGGCCCAGCGCCAGGAGGGGTGGCTGACGCCCGAGGCCATGGATGACATCGCCGCCCTCGTCGGAGTCGATCCCACGGAGGTGCTCGGCACCGCCACCTTCTACGACATGCTGCACACCGAGCCGGTGGGCCGCTACTTGGTGGCCGTCTGCACCAACATCGCCTGCCTCCTCAACGGGGCTGTCGAGCTGCTCGAGCACGCCGAGTCGACCCTCGGCATCGGTGCCGGTGGCACGACGGCGGACGGGACCGTCACCCTCGAGGAGGCCGAGTGCCTCGCCGACTGTGACCGGCCGCCATGCGTGCAGGTCAACCACCGGTTCGTCGGCGCCCAGACACCGGAGTCCTTCGACCGGTTGGTGGCCGAGCTGCGGGCCGGGGCCCGCGACGGCGAGATCCCGCCGCACGGCACCCTCAACCGCATCGAACGGTCGGTGGGACTGGTTGCCGACCGCGACCGGGTGGTCGCCGAACGGGCGGCCGAGGCCGCAGCCCAGGCGCAGCGGGCGGCAGCGCGGTCCGACAGCGGAAGCAGTACGTCGTGACGGTCACCGATGCGCCCAAGATCGTCACGTCGCGCCTGGCGCACTCCGACTCGCATACCCTCGAGCGCTACCTGGCCACCGGTGGCTACGACGGGCTGCGCAAGGCGCTGGATATGACGCCGGAGGAGGTGGCCCACGAGGTCGACGTGGCCAGCCTCCTCGGCCGGGGTGGAGCCGGGTTCCCGGCCGGCCGCAAATGGGCCATGCTGCGCAAGAGCCCGCTCACCTACCTGGTGATCAACGGCGACGAGAGCGAGCCGGCCACCTTCAAGGACCATCTGCTCATCGAGCGGGACCCGCACCAGCTCATCGAAGGCGTCCTCATCGCCGCCTACGCCCTGCAGGTGAGCCAGGCCTTCATCTACATCCGCGGGGAGTTCGCCCTCGGGCTCGAGCGTGTCCAGACCGCCCTCAACGACGCCTACGCCCATGGCGCGGTGGGGACCGACATCTTCGGGTCGGGGTTCTCGGTCGACGTGGTCGTCCACCCCGGCGCCGGCGCCTACATCTGCGGCGAGGAGACCGCCCTGCTCGAGTCGCTCGAGGGCAAGCGTGGCTTTCCCCGCATCAAGCCCCCGTACTTCCCGGCGGCCATCGGCCTCTACGGCGCGCCGACGGTGGTCAACAACGTCGAGACCATGTCGAACCTGCCTTGGATCGTGCTCCATGGCGGAGCCGCCTTTGCCGGGCTGGGGGAGGGTCGGTCGGCCGGCACTCGTCTCTTCGCCTTGGCCGGCCACGTGAACAATCCGGGCGTGTTCGAGATCGAGATGGTGAAGACCACCTTCGCCGACCTCATCAACGCGCCGGTGTTGGGCGGCGGCATCCGTGGTGGCCGGGACCTCAAGGCGTTCATTCCCGGCGGAGTCTCGGCGCCGTGGTTCGGTCCCGACCAGATCGACCTTCCGCTCGGCCAGGACGAGGTGGGGGCAGCTGGTTCGATGCTCGGGTCGGGGTCGGTGGTGGTCATGGACGACCACACGTGCGCGGTGCGAGCCGCCTGGCGCATCACCAAGTTCTTCGCCCGCGAGTCCTGCGGGCAGTGCACACCGTGCCGCGAGGGGGCAGGCTGGCTCGAGCGGATCATGGCCCGCATCGAGCGCGGGCAGGGTCGCGAGCAGGACCTGGACCTGCTGCTCGACGCATCCGACAACATCTCCCCGGGACTGACGTGGCCGCCGCAGCAAACCACCATCTGCGTGCTCGGCCCCTCCATCCCTTCGTCCATTCACTCGGCCATCGACATGTTTCGAGACGAGTTCCTGGTGCACATCAAGGACGGCGGCTGCCCTTATGAGTGAGCCGACCCCCCAACCCACGTCGCAGCAAGCCGGCCAGGCCGCCGCCGCCCCGGCCGCCGCCGCCCCGGCCGCCGCCGCCCCGGCCACCAGCCAGCCGAAGGCCACCGAGGCGGAGGACACGCTGAGCTTCACGCTCGACGGACGGCCCGCCACCGGCCACAAGGGGGAACTGATCATCGCCGCCGCCGAGCGGGCCGGGACGTTCATCCCCCGTTTCTGCTACCACCCGCGGATGCGGCCAGTGGGCATGTGCCGCATGTGCCTGGTCGAGGTCAGCGGTCCCCGCGGGGCGACGCTGCAGCCGGCCTGCTTCGTCGAGGTCCAGCCGGACATGGAGGTCACGACCACTTCTGACAAGGTCAAGAAGGCCCAGGATGGCGTGCTCGAGTTCCTGCTCATCAATCACCCGCTCGACTGTCCCGTCTGCGACAAGGGCGGCGAGTGTCCGCTCCAGGACCAGACCCTGGCCTACGGTCCGGGCGAGACCCGCTTCGTCGAGGAGAAGCGCCACTTCGAGAAGCCCATCCCGCTGTCCGAGCTCGTGCTCCTCGACCGTGAGCGGTGCATCCAGTGCAGCCGGTGCACCCGGTTTGCCGACGAGGTGGCCGGCGAGGCTCAGATCGATTTCCTCGGCCGCGGCGAGATGCTCGAGGTCAACCGCTTCTTCGAACGCCCCTTCTCCTCGTACTTCTCCGGCAACACCGTGCAGATCTGCCCGGTCGGCGCCCTCACTGCCACGCCCTATCGCTTCACCGCCCGGCCGTGGGACCTCGACCAGGTCGAGAGCACGTGTGTGACGTGTGCCTTCGGGTGCCGGGCGGTCGTGCAGTCGTCGGCCAACCGGGTGACCCGCCTGCTCGGGATCGATGCCGACCCCGTCAACCAAGGGTGGTTGTGCGACAAGGGGCGGTTCGCCTACGAGTCGACCAACGCCGCCGAACGCATCGCCGAGCCGCTCATCCGCAAGGACGGCGAGCTGGTGCCCGTCTCGTGGTACGAGGCGCTGGCCGCCGCCGCTGCCGGCATCCGCGCCGCGGCGACCGGGTCCGAAGAGGTTGGCGGAGGCGACGGTGCGACGCAGGGGTCCGGCGATGGGATCGGCGTCATCGGAGGTGCCCGGCTCACCAACGAGGGCGCCTACGCATGGGCCAGGCTGGCCAAGGGCGTGCTCGGCACCGACTCGGTCGACGCCCAGATCGGCGACGGCCTTCCCGCCGAGGTGGTGCTCGGCCTGCCGGCGGCCACCATCGACGAGGCGGCCAACGCCACCACCGTCATCCTGCTCACCGGCGACGTGCGCGAGGAGCTGCCCGTCCTCTTCCTGCGGCTGCGCGCCGCCACCGTCGAAGGCAGGACATCGATCGTCGAGCTCTCCTCGCAGGCGACCGCCCTCACCCCTTATGCCGCGGCCTCGCTGCGCTTCGTCCCCTGCGAGGCCACCGCCCTCGTTCGCTCGCTCACCGACGGGGCGGAGACCGACGACCCAGCCCTGGCCGTGGCACGCCGGATCGTCGCCGCCGACGCCGGCAACGTGGTCGTTGTGGCCGGGCGGCCGTCCCTCGCCGAGGACGGGTCGCTCGTGGCCGAGGCCATCTGTGAGCTGGCCCGGGCCCTGCCCGGTGCCCGCTTCCTGTTCGGGCTGCGGCGGGGCAACGTACGAGGCGCCCTCGACTTGGGGCTGGCTCCCGGCCTCCTCCCCGGTCGGGTGGCCCTCGATGAGGGCCGCGACTGGTTCACCTCAGCCTGGGGACGGGTGCCCGCCCGCCGGGGGCTGGACACCGCCGGGATGCTGGCCTCGGCGGCCGGAGCGGCACCGGTGACCGACGGCGACGGACCCATGATCGACCACGGCGCGGAGGAGCGCATCCGCGCCCTCGTGCTCCTCGGCGCCGAGCCGCTCACCGACTTCCCCGACCGGCGACTGGCCCGCCGCGGCCTCGAGGGCGCGGCGTTCGTGGTGGCAGTGACCTCGCACCCCGGACGGGAGTGCGACTACGCCGACGTCGTCCTGCCCGCTGCCGAGGCCCACGAGCGGCGGGGCACGACCACCAACATCGAGGGACGCATCAGCCGGCTCGGCCACAAACTGGTGGCTCCCGGCCAGGCCTGGCCCGACTGGATGATTGCCGCCGAGCTCGCCGTGCACCTGGGCACCGATTTCGGGATCGACTCACTGGCGGCCGTCTGGGACGAGATCGAGCACCTCGCTCCGTCCCATCACGGCATCACCGCCTCGGTACTCGACGCACCGGGGGCGGGTGACGGGGTGGTCGCGCCCCGTTCGGCATCGACGGCCGCGCGGGGCCGGAAGTTGCCGGCCCCCATCGATCCCATCGCCATCCCCGGGGTGGAATCGGTCGAGAGGCAGGGGGCCCCGCCCCGTGCCGGGCTGGCCGAGCTGCCCACCGTCGCCGAGGGCGGCCCGGGCGGGGAGTCCGACCCGTTCCGGCGTGGTGGCGAGACGTCGCCGGGCGATCACCGTGGGTCGGGGCTTGCTTGCCTCAGTGGTCCCCCGGACATCACCGCCCCGCACGTAGGCCCGACCGATAGCCACTCGATGCGTCTCGTGGCCGCCCGCACCCTCTACGACGGCGGCGCGGCCGTCACCGCCTCGCCGGCCCTGGCCGCCCTGGTGAAGCCTGCCGTTCTGCGCGTCAACCCGTCGGACCTCGACGACCTGGGCATCGCCCCCGGCGGCCAGGTGCGCATCCGGAAGGCCACCGCGGAAGTCATGGTGACGGCCACGCCCGACGACTCACTGCCGCCTCGGGTGGTGGCCACCGAGTTCAACGTCTCCTTCGCCGACGGCACCATTGCCGACCTCATCGACAGTTCGAGCCCGGTGGTCGAGGTCCGGATGGAGACACCGTGACCGCCATTCCCGCCGTGACCACTGCCGCCGTCATTGCCGCGGCCCACCTCCTCGGCGCCCTCCACCTGCTCCCGGGGGCGGACGATCCGCTCTACGACAACGGTGTCGGCTGGGTCGTGTTCCTCATCGTCGTCATCAAGGTGGTGGTGGTTTTTGCCGCCCTCATGGTGTCGGTGATGCTGATGATCTGGTTCGAGCGCAAGGTCATCTCCGACATGCAGAGCCGGATCGGCCCCAACCGGGCCGGCCCCTTCGGCATCGCCCAGACGCTCGCCGACGGCATCAAGCTCTTCTTCAAGGAGGACCTTCGCCCGGACCGCGCCGACCCGTTCGTATTCAAGCTGGCCCCCTACCTCACCATCATCCCCGCCTTCCTGGCCTTCGCCATCGTCCCCGTCGGGGGACTGGTGACCATTGCCGGCCACACCTTCGAGCTTCAGCTGGCCGATCCCCCCCAGGGGATCCTCTTCCTTTTGGCTATGTCCTCCATCGCCGTCTACGGGGTGATGCTGGCCGGTTGGTCATCGGGGTCGAAGTACCCACTGCTCGGCGCGGTACGGGCCTCGGCCCAGATGATCTCCTACGAGGCGGCCCTCGGCATGACCGTGGTCACGGTGGTCCTCGTCACCGGGTCGCTCAGCACTCGGGCCATCGTCGACGCCCAGGCTGCGCACTTCTGGCAATGGAATGCCATCCGCCTCGTCGGGGTGCCCTTCCTCATCTTCTTCATGGCCATCGTGGCCGAGACCAACCGGCCGCCCTTCGACCTGGTCGAGGCCGACACCGAGTTGGTCGGCGGCTTCCACACCGAGTACTCGTCGATCCGCTTCGCCCTCTTCTTCCTGGCCGAGTTCATGAACACCATCACCATGTCGGCCATCACCGTGACCCTCTTCTTCGGCGGGCCCGACGGCCCCATCCCGCACATCCCGCACACCCAATGGCTGTGGCCGATCGTCTGGTTCCTGGGCAAGACCATCGTCTTCCTCTTCGTCTTCGTGTGGCTGCGGGCGGCCCTGCCCCGTCTCCGATACGACCAGCTCATGGACCTCGGCTGGAAGCGCCTCATCCCGCTGTCGCTGGCTTGGTTGCTCATGGTGGCCGGCTACGTGGTCGACGGCTGGTGGGGGATCGGGCTGACCGCCGCGGTGGTGGTGTCGGCCGTCCTCATCACCCGGGCCTTCGCCGTGGGCGCCGCCAGAGAAGAGGGCCAGTCGCTCCTCCCACCCGTGGGCATCCGACCGGGCCGGCTGCCGGCTGCCGCCCTCCTCGTTGTCGACCAGGAGGGGATGACGAGCACGATTGCCGGATCGAGGGGCGACAGGGCGCCGGCCGCCGGCGGGTCATCGCTCGCCGACTCCGCCCTGCCCCCGGGCGGGGCAGCGGGCGGCCCCACGGGCGCGCCCAGCGACGGAGGAGGTGACTGATGGCCGACCCGGACGTGCCCCGGCGCCGGCAGAACTTCCTCGGCGGGTTCAAGCTCACCCTCGAGCACCTCGGGCGCCCGCCCGTCACCCGTCAGTACCCGGAGGAGAAGACCCCCAAGCAGCCGCGCCAGCACGGTCGCCACGTCCTCGGACGCTACGAGGACGGGATGGAGAAGTGCATCGGTTGCGAGCTGTGCGCCGGCGTGTGCCCGGCCGATTGCATCTACGTGCGCGGCCTCGACAATCCGCCCGACCATCCCGTCTCGCCCGGCGAGCGCTACGGCTACATCTACGAGATCAACTTCCTGCGGTGCATCCACTGCGACTTGTGCGTCGAGGCGTGCCCGACGGAGGCCATCACCGAGACGAAGCTCATGGAATTCTCGTTCACCAACCGCAACGACGCCATCTACACCAAGGAGGAGCTGCTGGTCGATGACGACGGCCGGCCGAAGCACCTGCCGTGGGAGGACTGGCGGGAGGGCGACGACCTGCACACCTCGGGGTGGATGCGGGCCACCTCCCCGTCGGGTGCCGCCGCCTTCGAGGGCCAGGTGCAGTGGTCGGGCGAGCTCGGCTACGGCGTCCGGGCGGCAGAGGGTGGTCAGAGTGGCCGGCCGCGACGACGCCGCCACCGGCACTCTGCCCCTACGGGACATCCTCGAGCGGCACCTGCGGCCCGCCGACCTGCCCGCGGCCAAGCGCGGGCCCCGGGGCGCCATCGGCCGGATGAGGGAGAAGGCCGAGCGGTTCGCCCCCGGCGCTGGGCGCCGGCGTCACGCTGAGGCCGACGCCAGCTACGCCGCGTCTCTGGACGCCGCCGACACCGAGGGCGGTCACCACACGGCCCCCGATGCCGACGGGGAGGATGTCTGATGGTCACAGGCGGCGGACTGGCGGCGCCACTGGTTGCCGCGGCCACGACGACGACGCATCCGTCTGCCGTCGACGTCGGCACCTTCGCGGTGGCGGCCAGCCTGGTGTTGTCGGGGGCCATCGGGGTGGTGGTCGCCCGCAACGCCGTGCATTCCGCCCTCATGCTGGTCATGACCCTCTTTGGCGTGGCCGTCCTCTTCGTGCTCCAGCAGGAGCCGTTCCTCGCTGTCGTGCAGGTGATCGTCTACGCCGGGGCGATCGTCGTCCTCTTCCTGTTCGTGATCATGTTCCTCGGCACCGACCGCGAGGAGGACATCGCCACCGAGCCGCTGCGCGGCCAGCGCCCGCTCGCCATCGGCCTCGTCCTCCTCGGCACCACCGGGCTGCTGCTGCTCGGCCAGCTGTCCGACTGGACGACGGGGGCACCGCGGGTGGCCGGCCCATCGACCGTAGCCGGCCAGTCCAATGTGGCCCTGCTCGGCAAGTCGATCTACACGACCTACCTCTTTCCCTTCGAAGCCACCGCCGCCCTCCTCATCATCGCCGTGGTCGGGGCCGTGGTGCTCGCCCGACGGCCGCCGGCCAGTCCCAAGAGCGTCAGCTCCGAGGGGGGCGGCACCACGGAGCCCGACGGTTCCCCCGAGGCCGCCATCGGCGGCCCCGCCGGAGGGGCCGCAGCGGCCGGAGGGGTCGGAGGGACGGCGCCGGCCGATGACGATCCGATCAACTCCAGCATCGAGGCTGCCCAACAGGTGGGCCCATGACCATCCTCCCCGGCTGGTACCTCGGGCTCGCCGCCATCCTGTTCGCCATCGGCGCCCTCGGGGTCCTCATCCGGCGCAACGTGCTGATCATGTTCATGTGCGTCGAGCTCATGCTCAACGCGGCCAACCTGACGTTCGCCACCTTTGCCCGCCAGCTGCACGACATCGGGGGGCAGGTGCTCGTGTTCTTCGTCCTGGTGGTGGCAGCCGCCGAGGTGGTGGTGGGCCTAGGACTGGTGGTGGCCATCTTCCGCCGCCGGGCCAGCACGGTGGCCGACGACCTGCACGAGATGAAGGGCTGAGCCCGTGCTCGAGGTCACCTGGCTGATCATCGCCTTGCCCCTGGCCGGCTTCTTCGTCCAGGTGTTCTTCGGCCGCCGCTTGGGCGACCCGCTGGCCGGAGTGGTGGGCACGGCGGCAATCGGCGCCTCGTTCGCCGTGGCAGTCGGTGTCTACCTCGACCTGCTCACCGTGCACGCTCCGGTCCGCACCTACACCCAGACCCTGTGGACCTGGATCCCGGTCGACGCCCTCCAGGTCCACGTGCGCCTGTTGGTGGACCCGCTGTCGATGACCATGGTCCTTTTCGTCACCGGGGTCTCCGCCCTGATCCACCTGTACTCGATCGGCTACATGAAGGGCGACCGCGACTACCCGAAGTTCTTCCTCTTCCTCAACCTGTTCGTGGCCTCCATGCTCATCCTGGTCCTCGGGTCGAACATGCTCGTGACCTTCGCCGGCTGGGAGGGGGTGGGCGCCTGCTCGTACTGGCTGGTCGCCTTCTGGTTCGAGCGGGACTCGGCGGCGAGCGCCGGCAAGAAGGCCTTCATCTACAACCGGATCGGCGACGTCGGCTTCCTCATCGCCATCTTCCTCGTCTTCGACAAGCTGCACACCGTCGAGTACTCGGCCATCTTCTCCCACCTGGGTCAGCTCGGACCCGGCACCACCACCGCCGTCTGCCTGCTGCTGCTCGTCGGGGTGATGGGCAAGTCGGCCCAGATCCCGCTGTTCCCGTGGCTGGCCGACGCCATGGAAGGCCCGACCCCCGTCTCCGCCCTCATCCACGCCGCCACCATGGTCACCGCCGGCGTGTACCTGCTCTGCCGAGTCAGCCCGCTCCTGCACGCGTCCGCCGACGCGGCCCTGGTCGTGGCCATCGTGGGCGCGGCCACCGCTTTCGTGGCCGCCACCATCGCCTGCGCCCAGCAGGACATCAAGAAGGTGCTGGCCTACTCGACCGTGTCCCAGCTCGGCTACATGTTCCTGGCCATCGGCTGCGGTGCCTACGAGGCGGCCATCTTCCTCATGGTGGCCCACGCCTTCTTCAAGGCCCTGCTCTTCCTCGGCGCCGGCTCGGTCATCCACGGACTCGACGAAGAGCAGGACCTCAAGCGCATGGGCGACCTCCGCCGGTTCCTGCCTGTGACCTTCGTCACCTTCGCGGTGGGCTGGCTGGCCATTGCCGCTCGTGCCGCCGCTGTCGGGGTTCTGGGCCAAGGGGGCCATCCTGGAGAACGCCTTCGTGGCCCGTCCCGCCCTGTGGGCGGTGGGCCTCGTGACGGCCGCCCTCACCGCCTACTACATGAGCCGGCTCACCGGTCTCGCCTTCTTCGGCAGCGAGCGGTGGCGGAATCCACCCGACGACGCCCAGCGGCTCTCGGCGATGCCGGGCATCCAGCACGCCATCGAGCCCATCGACCACCCCCACGAGTCCCCGTGGGTGATGACCCTGCCTCTTTACATCCTGGCCTTCTTCGCCGCTGTGGCCGGATCCATGGCCATCAGCAACTGGCGGTTCTCACTGGCCCGCTGGGTCGACCCGGTGTTCGGGGCCAACCTATTCAACGACCATCTGGCCACGTCCTCGATCTGGGTGCTCGCCATCGTGGACAGCGTCATCGCCTTCACCGGCGTGGCCGTCGGGCTCCGCCTGTGGATGACTCGGTCGGAGCGGCCGGCCCTCGAGGGCGCATTCCTCCGCTACGCCTGGTACATCAACGAGCTCTACGACGCCGTCTTCGGCCACCCGTCGGAGCGCCTGGCGTCGTTCTGCGCCGAGGTGGTCGACCCGAAGGTCATCGACGGCGCCGTCAACGGGACGGCCGAGCTGGTGCGGGCAGCGGGAGCGACCGTGCGCCGCACCCAGACCGGGTACGTGCGCAACTACGTCCTCGGCATTGCCCTCGGGACGGTCCTCGTCCTCGCCTTCATGCTCACCCGGGTCTGGTGGACTTGATGGCCACGCCCTTCCCACTGCTGACTGTGCTCGTTCTGGTGCCGGCGGGTGCAGCTGTGCTCGTCGCCCTGGTGCCCGATCGCCGGGTACCGCCGTGGCTGCACGAGGCCCTCGGCCTCGCTGCCGCTGCCGTCACCCTGGCCGTCGCCGTCACCATCGCCGTGCGGTTCAAGACCGGCGACGGCGGGTTCCAGTTCACCTCCGACCACGTGTGGGCACCGGGCCTCGGCATCCGCTGGTTCCTCGGGGTCGACGGCATCTCTCTGTTCCTCGTGGGGCTCACCGCCGTGCTCTTCCCCCTGGCCATGCTCGGCGCCCGGGCCAGGCGGGACCGTCGTGCCTTCGTGGCCTGGTTGCTCGTGCTCGAGGCCGCCTGCATGGGCAGCTTCGTCTCGCTCGACCTCGTCCTCTTCTTCCTCTTCTTCGAGATCACCCTGGTGCCGGCGTACTTCCTCATCGGCGGTTGGGGCTATGCCCGCCGTGGCTACGCCGCCCTCAAGTTCTTCATCTACACATTCGCCGGCTCGGCCTTCCTGCTGGTGGGCATCCTGGCCATCGCCTTCATCCACCAGTCGCAGACCGGCGTGCTCTCCTTCGAGCTGCCCACCCTCATGCGCACCCACCTGACCGGGACCGAGGGTGTGCTGCTCTTCCTCGCCTTCACCGCCGCCTTCGCCGTCAAGGCCCCCCTGTTCCCCTTCCACACCTGGTCGCCGGACGCCTACGCCGAGGCCCCGACGGCCGGTTCGGTCCTCCTCGTGGCGGTCATGGCCAAGCTCGGCACTTACGGGATCGTGCGCTTCGACCTCAACCTCTTCCCGCAGGCCAGCCGCACCCTGGCCCCGTTGCTGCTGACCATGGCCACCATCGCCATCATCTACGGCGCCGTGGTGGCCTGCGCCCAGCGAGACCTCAAGCGCCTCCTGGCCTACTCGTCGCTGGCCCAGATCGGGTTCATCGCCCTCGGCACCTTCGCCCTGAACAGCCAGGGGGTGGCCGGTGGGGTCCTCCAGATGGTCAACCACGGCCTCATCGTGGCCACCCTGTTCCTTTTGGTCGGGTGGATCTACGAGCGGCGGGGAAGCTGGCAGCTCACCGCGTTGCGGGGCCTGCAGGCGCCCGCACCGGTGCTGGCCGGCGTCTTCACCGTGGCCATAATGGCGTCCATCGGGATGCCCGGCCTCAACGGGTTCGTCGGCGAGTTCCTCATCCTGGTCGGCACCTTCGTGGCCCACCGGTGGTGGGCGGTGGTGGCGTCGACCGGTGTGATCGTGGCCGCCATCTACCTGCTGTGGGCCTACCAGCAGAGCTTCCACGGCCGCCCGACCGAGGCCGACACCCGGACCCTCGACCTGGCGTGGCGTGAGCGGCTGGTCATCGCCCCGCTCGTCGTGATCATCGTCTTCCTCGGCGTCTTCCCGAAGCCGGTGCTCGACCGCATCACCCCGTCGGTTAACCAGCTCATCGTGCATGTGGACCGGGTCACGGGGACACCGGTGCCAGCTGCCCTCGACCCGCAGCTGGCCGCGGCCCGCGACCACCGGGTCGGCGCCTTGGCTGCCGGCCGGGGCGCCGGTGCCGACGGTGCGGCGGGTAGCGCCCTGGCCGCTGGGAGGGCACCGTGACGGCCACCGTCATCCTCGCCGCGTCGCGCCCGGCGTCGACGGCCATCCACGTGCCCCACATCGACTACTTGAGCATCCTGCCCCTCCTCATCATGATGGGCGGTGCCGTCTCGCTCATGGCCGCCTCCTCGATGTTCCGACGGGTGCTCGGGGTCGGGTCGGGGACGCTCATGGCCGCCGTCACGTCGATGGCGGCGCTGGTGGCCGGCCTGTTTCAGTGGGACGACGTGGCCACCCATGGGGCCAAGGTGACCGTCGCCGGGGCCATCGCCTTCGACGGGTTCGACGTCTTCATCCAGATCGTGGTGTCCATCGCCATGCTGCTCACTGCCCTGGCTGCCGACGGCTATCTGCGTCGCGAAGGGGTCGACGGACCCGAGTTCCACGTGCTGGCCATGCTGTCGGCGTCGGGCGCCATGGTCATGGGGTCGGCCAACGACCTCATCGTCATCTTCCTCGGCCTCGAAATCCTCTCCATCCCGCTCTACGTCCTGGCCGCCACCAACCTGCGGCGCAGCGAGTCGGGGGAGGCTGGCCTCAAGTACTTCGTCCTCGGCGCCTTCTCATCGGCGGTGTTCGTCTACGGCATCGCCCTGACCTACGGCGCCACCGGATCCAGCAACCTTCCCGAGATCGCCGACTTCCTGGCCCGCAACGTGGTGGCGCAGAACGGCGTGCTGCTCGGCGGGCTCGCCCTCCTACTGGTGGGCTTCGGCTTCAAGATGGCGGCGGTGCCGTTCCACATGTGGTCGCCCGACGTCTACCAGGGGGCTCCTTCGCCGGTCACCGGCTTCATGGCCGCAGTGGCCAAGGTCGGTGCCTTCGCCGCCATCCTCCGGGTGTTCGTTTCCACCTTCCCGACGCTGCGGGCCGATTGGCAGCCGGTGGTCTGGGCCATTGCCTTCCTGAGCCTCCTGCTCGGAGCCGTGGTCGCCCTCCTCCAGCGCGACGTAAAACGGATGATGGCCTACTCCTCGATCAACCATGTGGGCTTCATCTTGCTCGGGGTGGAAGCGGCCACGGCCAGGGGGGTGTCGGCCGCCCTCTACTACCTCTTCGCCTACACGTTCCTGACCATCGGCTCGTTCGCCGTCATCGCCACTATCGGACGCCCCGGCGACGTCGGCCACGACCTCACCGACTACCGGGGGCTGGCGGCGCGCCAGCCGCTGCTGGCCGGCGGCTTCGCCGTGCTCTTGGTGGCCCAGGCCGGCGTGCCCTTCACCACCGGCTTCCTAGCCAAGTTCGGGGTGGTCGAGGCATCGGTTGCCACCCACAGCGACACCCTGGCCGTAGTGGCCATGGTTTCGGCGGCCATCGCCGCCTTCTTCTACCTGCGCCTGGCCGTGGCCATGTACTCGCCGGTCGGGATGATCGGCGACGTCGCGCCCGTCGCCGAGCCGGATGTCCCCGTGCTGGCCGGTGCGGGGGCGGTCGGTCCCGGGGCCATGGCCGCCGGCGAGGCCACCGCCGCACCCCGGTCGTCGGACGGCGCCTTCAGCCTGCGGGCGCTCACCGATGATCCGCCCCTCCCGGAGGTCACCGAGCGAGGCGTGGTACCGGTGCCGCCTCTCACCGCGCTCTGCATCGGGATCTGCGTGGCCTTCTCGGTCATCTTCGGCATCATCCCCGCTCCCATCGTGGACTTCGCCCACCACGCCACCCTGCTGTTCATCTGATCCGGGCCCGTCGGTCGGGGTCCGGCTTCCATGCCTGCCCGCCGTGTTCGGGCCCGATACTGTCGGTCCGACGGTGCGCCGGCTGGGGTCGTGCCGGACCGGTTGGGGATCGAAGGAGCGGCCCATGGCGACCAGTGCAGGGATGCCGAGTGCAGAGCAGACCGGCCGGTCCCACCGCCCGCGAATCCGGCTCAACCGTGATGTGGCCCGCATCGTGGTGGCGGCCATCGGGCTCGTCCTCCTCGTCGCCTTCGTGCTCGACAACAGCCAGACGGTCAAGGTCGGCTTCGTCTTCTTCAGCACCCGGCTGAGCCTCATCTGGGTCCTCATCATCGCCGCCGTGTTGGGGGCGGCAACCGATCGCCTGGTGATCCTGCTGCGGGCTCGTAGGAAGTCGAAGTCCAGGCCGTCTCCCTGACCAGACGCAGGAACGGCGGCGCTGGCCGACCGGCGGACCGGGCGACCGGTGTTGCCCGGTGCGATGATGGCCCGATGGACGCGGGGACGCCAGCTGAACGGTCCGCCCGCGGACGGCAAGCTCGCTCGACGGCGCCCCGTTCGGAGCTGGGCCGTTGGGAGCCGGCCGCCACGCGGGATCCCCTCGCCACCCTCGCCCGCCAAGACACGACGCGCCTGGCCAACCTGGTCCCCATCCGCTACGGGCGGATGATGGCATCGCCGTTCGCCTTCCTCCGGGGGGCGGTGGCGGTCATGGCCGCCGACCTCGCCCCTCTGCCCCGTACCGGCCTCGAGGTCCAGCTCAGCGGGGACGCCCACCTCGGCAATTTCGGCGGGTTCGCCTCGCCGGAGCGTGATCTCATCTTCGACGTCAACGACTTCGACGAGACCATCCCCGGCCCGTTCGAGTGGGATGTGAAGCGTCTGGTAGCGAGCATCGACGTCGTGGCCCGCGACCGGAATCATTCGGACCCGCAGCGATCCGACGCCGTCGCCCGCGCCGCCCGCACCTACCGCTCGGCCATGCGGGAGTTCGCCGGGTTGGGCAACCTCGACACTTGGTATTCGCGCCTCGACGCCGATGCCATCCGGGCCCGCTGGGGAGCGCAGGCCGGCCCCCAGCTGCGCGACGATTTCATCCGGCGGGCAGCCAAGGCTCGCTCGAAGGACCATCTCGCCGCGGTGGCCAAGCTCACCGTCGAGGTCGGAGGCAGCCTCCGCTTCGTCGACGACCCGCCACTCATGATCCCCATGGAGGGCGTCTTCGGCGATGAACCGTCCGACGAGACGGTGACCGAGCTGATCGAGGGGCTGGCTGCCTACAAGTCGACCCTCTCGGGGGACCGCCAGCACCTGCTCGACCGCTATCGATTCTGCGATCTGGCCCGCAAGGTGGTCGGTGTGGGCAGCGTGGGCACCCGTTGCTGGGTAGCCCTCTTCGTCGGGCGCGATGACGACGATCCGCTCGTGCTCCAGATCAAGGAGGCCGACCGGGCGGTGGCCGAGTCCTATCTCGGCACCTCCGAGTTCGTCAACCAGGGACAGCGGGTGGTCGAGGGCCAGCGCCTCATGCAGGGGGCAAGTGACATCTTCCTTGGCTGGGACCGGGTGCGCGGGGTGGACGGGGTCGCCCGCGACTTCTACGTGCGCCAGCTGTGGGACTGGAAGGCGTCGGCCGACGTCGACCTGCTCGACCCCGACCGGCTCGGCCTCTACGGCGAGATGTGCGGGTGGACACTGGCCCGGGCCCATGCCCGGTCCGGGGACGCCATCGCCATCGCCTCCTACTTGGGCAAGGGCGGCCGGTTCGTGGCGGCCATGGTCGAGTTCGCCGCCGCCTACGCCGAACAGAACCAGCGCGACTTCGACGCGCTGGCCAAAGCGGCGGCCGATGGCCGCGTCGAGGCAACCGTCGGTGTCTGACGACGACCGGCCGAGGCCCGGGCAACCCGAGGGCCGGCCCGACGATCAGCAGGACCCACACCAACGGGAACACCAAGGGGAGCGCCTTGGAGAAAGGATACGACTGTGACCCTGCACCGGAGCGCCTCCGCCCGCCATGAGGTGCTCGACTCGACCTACGCGGGCCGCGAGCTCGGCGTGTGCCTGCCCGTCGATCGCTTCCCCGCAGACGAGATGCGACCCGACCAGGCGCTCAGGGCGGTGGCCGACGAGATCCTGCTCGACGGCAACGCTCGCCAGAACCTGGCCACCTTCTGCCAGACCTGGGAAGAGCCCGAGGTCCTCCGCCTCATGGCCCTCTCCATCGACAAGAACATGATCGACAAGGACGAGTACCCGCAGACGGCTGAGATCGAGCGCCGCTGCGTGCTGATGCTGGCCGATCTTTGGCACGCCCCCAAGACGGGGACGCCTATCGGGTGCTCGGCCATCGGCTCCTCCGAGGCCTGCATGCTCGGGGGGATGGCGGCCAAGTGGCGGTGGCGCAAGCGACAGCAAGCGGCAGGCAAGCCGACGGACAAGCCCAACATGGTGTGCGGGCCGGTGCAGGTCGTCTGGCACAAGTTTGCCCGCTACTGGGACGTCGAGATGCGCGAGATCCCGATGTCTCCCGGCCGCTACGGCATGGACGCCGAGCAGATGCTCGAGCGGGTGGACGAGAACACCATCATGGTCGTCCCTACCTTCGGCGTGACCTACACCGGCGCTTATGAGCCGGTGATCGAGCTCTCCGAGGCCCTCGACGCCTTGCAGGAAGAAAAGGGGCTCGACATCGACATCCACGTGGACGGGGCCAGCGGTGCCTTTCTCGCCCCGTTTTGCGCCCCCGAGCTCGTCTGGGACTTCCGAGTGCCGAGGGTCAAGTCGATCAGCTCCTCGGGCCACAAGTTCGGCCTCGCTCCCCTCGGAGTCGGGTGGGCACTCTGGCGTGACGAGGCCGAACTGCCCGAGGAGCTCATCTTCCACGTCACCTACCTGGGTGGCGACATGCCCGTGTTCCAGCTCAACTTCTCGCGCCCGGCCGGCCAGATCGTGGCCCAGTACTACAACTTCGTGCGCCTGGGTCGTGACGGCTACCGGGCCGTGCACTCGGCCTGCTACGAGACGGGTGCCTTCTTGGCCGAGCAGGTGGTCGAGCTCGGCCCCTTCGAGCTGCTGTGCCAGTCAGATCCGCAAACCGGCATCCCGTCGGTGGCCTGGCGCATCCGGGAGGGCGAGGATCCCGGTTACTCGCTCTACGACATCGCCGACCGGCTGCGCGTCCGGGGCTGGCAGGTGCCCGCTTATCCGCTCACCGGGTCGGTTTCCGACATCGCCGTCCAGCGCATCCTCGTCCGCCAGGGGGTGAGCCGGGACCTGGCCACCATCCTCCTCGGCGACATGAAGGACTCGGTGGATCACTTCGAGTCCCACCCGGTCACCGTGTCCATGACCAAAGAGGAGTCGGGCGGCTTCAGTCACCTCTGACCCAACGCGTGTGACCCAACGCGTGGACCGCCGGACCGCTCGTATCAGTTGGTCGGTCCGGCCCTCTGTCAGCCGGCCGAGGCCCGGTCGAGCCTCGACGATGCCGTGACCATGCGGACCACGCCGATGATGCCGACGATGCGGGAAGCCAGCATGAGTCCCATGGCCATAGTCAGTTCCGGCGAGAACGGCGATGCCGGTCGTCCCGGCGCGGTCGCGTCGAGGAAGAACGGCGCGTCAGTGGCCATTGCTCCCCACCACACCGCGACAGCCGAGGTGATCAGGATCATCGAGGCGGCCAGCCCACCGGCCAGCATCGCCTCGAGTCGGAGGATCCGGTCGGAGAGGCAGACGTAGTCGATTGGTCCCGGGAGGACACCACCCCTCCGCCTTGATGGGTCGAAGGTGTCTGGGTGGTGGCTATGAGTGTTTGGCAAAACCCCAGGATCGTCAAGGTTTCCGGACGCCCGTGAGGAAACCTTGACAAAGTTCCGCGAAAACTCAGAAGGGGGCGTGAGCGGGCGAAGTCACTTGAGGCGAGAGCGCCTGAGACGAAGGGCTTGACGAGGGCAGGCCCGGACGGCGCGCTCAGCCTCGGAGATGAGGCGGTCGGGAACCGGGCGACCGTCGATGACCGGGTAGCCCCACTCGTCGAGCTCGATGAGCTCGGGCAGCAGCTCGGCACAGTGCCCGAAGCCGTCACAGGCCACGGGGTCGATCTGTATGCGTCGCTCAATCGTCATGGGTGCCTCCGTCGACCGGGGCCAGGTTGGGGGGGCGATCGGGAGGTACGAAACTTCTCGGCCTGGCCGGTTCCTCGGGCCAGCCGCCGATCGCAGTGACGCCGCCGTCGGAATCGACCAGCCGGGCCGGGCGTGCACGACGTCCGAGTTCACGAAGCGCGTGTCTGCCCCACACGATCGAAGCAGTGGCGGCCACATTGGCCTCCACACAGGTGGGTGCCGACACCGTCACCATTCGCCACACCGGCGGGGCCGGCTCACCGGTTCTCGGATCGATGATGTGGTGCACCGGCGTGCCCCCGACCTTCCAGCGCCGGACGGTCGTTCCCGAGCTAGCGAGTGCTCCGTCGGAGACGGCGACGACGCAGTCGGGGTCGCCACCCGCCTCCTGTGAGCTCTCCTGGACGGCGATGTTCCAGCCACCCGGCGCCGGCTCGCCGGCGACGGCCAGGTCACCCCCGATGTCGACCAGCACGCCGATCCCGAGCCGCAGCGTGACCAGACCTGTGGCCCGGTCCACGCACAGGGCCTTGGCGGTGGCGCCGAGGTCCAACGAGGTGCCGGGCGGAACGCGCACCCGGCTACCCCGCCGGTCGATCTCCACTCGTTCCCAGCCGGCCGCGCGGCCCGGCGGCAGTCGCCGCGCCTCGGGCTCCGATGCGAGCAGTTGATCGAAGTCCCGGTCGTAGCCGAGGGCGACGAGTGCGCTTCCGACCGTCGGATCCACCACGCCACCGGTGTCGCGTGCGGCGGCGAGAGCGACGTCCAGCGCTTCGAGGAAGGTCGGGCTGGCTGTCACCCATCGACCGGCCTCTCGGTTGCAGCAGGAGATGTTGCTGTCCGGCACGAAGCGGTTGCAGGCACGATCGATGGCCGCCACCACCTCATCGACGATCAGCCGAGCGCGGTGCAGCTGCGCCCCGACGGTCACTCCGAGCGTGGCCCGTGCTCCCCAGACTCGCCAGCTGCAGACGAGCGCACCCGGCTCTCTCCCGGCACGGTGTCGAACGTGGTCGGTTGGCGTTGCTCCAGCTGGGTGACTGGATCCGTCACCGGTCCGCCGGTGCCCCTGGTCGACAGCCACGTCCATCACATTGCCCCTTCAGGGTAAGAACGAGGTAAAGGCGTCAGCATCTCCGGCGCAGTCAGGTCCGGGCGGGTCCACCGGCGGTGGGGAGCCGGTGGAAGTGTCGACGGACGCGACCGGACCGGCGATCGAGTCCGTGTCCTCGGCCGGGATTCGCAACTCCATCCGTGTCCCGGTTGGGCTATCGGCGACTCGCACCCATCCGTGGTGGGCTTTGGCGATCTCGCCGACGATGGCCAATCCGAGGCCGGTGCCTCCCGCCCCCCGGCCTCGCCCCTCGTCGAGCCGGGCGAAACGTTCGAACACCCACTCCCGCTTGTCCGCCGGGATCCCGGGGCCGTCGTCGGCCACGACGAGCTCGGCCCAGGCCCCGTGAAAGCCGGCCTCGAAGGAGACGACGCCCGAGGCGTGGCGTTCCGCGTTCTCGGCCAGATTGCGCACCAGTCGACTGAGGAGATCCCGGTCTCCGGTGACACGTGTCGCTCCGACTGCCCGGAGGTCGACCTCAACCCGTCCTCTCGATCGGAGTCGCTCGCCCTCGGCCAAAGCCAGCTCGTCGAGGTCGACTTGCTCGTGTCGAGGGATGAGATGGTCTTCGTCGCTTCGGGCCAACAAGAACAGGTCCTCGACGATGCGCTGCAGCCGGACGCCGTCGGCCATGGCCGCATCGGCGACGGTAGGCCAGTCGGCGCTCTCCGGGTGGCCACGGGCCACCTCGAGCTCGGCCAGCAGGGCGGCGAGAGGGCTGCGCAGCTCGTGCGAGGCATCGGAGACGAACTGCGTCTGGCGGTCGGCCGCCGACTGGATCCTGGCCAGCATCCGGTTCATGGTCCGGGCCAGCCGACCGACCTCGTCGTCGACCGGTGGCTCGGTGATCCGTTGGTGGAGGTCGCCACCCGAGATCTGCGCCACCTGGGCACGGATCCGCTCGACGGGCCGCAACGCGCGCCCGGTGAGGGACCAGGCGGCGACGCCGGCCACCGCCAGGAGACCGAGCAGCACGGCCACCAGTGGGAGAACCGATGAGTGGACGGAGTCCTCTGCTTGCTCGGTGGTGGAGACGACATAAACGATGCGCAGGCCGGCGGGAGTACGGATCCCGAGTGCGACTCCGACATCGGGATCGTCGTCACCGGGGAAGATCTCCAGACCGCTGAGGTGGATCTCGGTGCCGGCGCCTGGCTGCACGTCCGAGACGGGCGGCTTCCCCGCGAGGTCGGCGGTGGCGCTCAGGACGCGATGTCCGGTGCCGACGACCTGGATGTCCATTCCCGGGCGATCGGCGATCAGTCGGTTCGGCAGCGGTCCCTTGGCGATGAGTCCACCGATGTCGCCTGCTTCGGTGACGACGAGGTTCTCCACGTTCCCGATCGCCGAACGTTGGAGCTGCCATTCGAGGGCGAGCCCCCCAAGGGCGAAGGTGACACTGATGGCCAGCAAGGCCACCACGGTCACCCGGACTCGGACGGATGAGAGCGCCCGCCGCCGGGAGGAGCCGCTTTTGCCTCCATTCGGCGGTGGTGCGTTATCCCCCGCTGGCATCGAGGCGATATCCGCTACCGCGGACGGTCTCCAGCGAGGCTCGTCCGAAGCGTTGGTCGATCTTCTTGCGCAAGTAGCCGACGTAGACCTCCACGATGTTGGGGTCACCTTCGAATCGCTCACCCCAGACGTGGACCAGTAGGTCACCTTTGGACACCACCTCGCCAGCGGAACGCATGAGGTAATGGAGGACTGCGAACTCCCGGGACGTCAGTTCGATTTGGGTGTCACCGCGCCGGCACCTGTGCTCGGCCGGGTCGAGCTCGAGGTCGCCCGCTCGCAGGATCGGCGGTCGTGGTGAACGTCCCCGCCGGAGGAGCGCCCGGATATGGGCCAGGAGTACCACGAAGGAGAACGGCTTGGTGATGAAGTCGTCTGCACCGGTGTCGAGCCCCTCGGCTTCGTCGAACTCTCCTTCCTTAGCCGTGAGTATGATGATGGGTGTCCAGTTCTCCTCGGCGCGCAGAGCGTCGCAGACCTTGTAGCCGTTGAGTCCCGGGAGCAGGATGTCGAGCAGGATGAGGTCGTAGTCGTTGGAGCGGGCTGACTCCAGCCCGTCGGGCCCGTTGGGCGCGACGTCCACGGTGTAGCCCTCTGCTCCCAGGCCCGCGACAAGTGCTTCGGCCAGGTGCTCCTCGTCCTCGACCACCAGGATGCGCATGGGCGGAGCCTCAGTGTCCTGCGATGAGCCGACCGGGGGTGGTGCGCCACCGGGGGCCGGCCTGCCAGGTGACCCGAGTATTGGCGAGTTCCATCTCCCTCTCATGATCGTCCATCGCGGTACCGCCCGCTGCTCGCCAACTACTGATCGCTGGCAGGGTTCACCCCACCCTCATGCTGCGGACATGGTGATGAAGTCACGAGCCCACCACGACTCGAAGTACCGTCCCGGTGCACCGACCATCGTCGGGAGGAGGTCGGTCCCGTTGGCCGGTGACGACGCCGCGCCGGGGGGCGGGTCGTAGGTGGCGAAGTTCACCCAATCGGTGTTGATGTCGAGCTCCATGGCCCGCACCGCACCGGCGTCGACCAACAGGTTGGCCAGGTCAGTGATGTTGAGCGCCGGCCCACCCACGTAGACGAGGGCACCGTCGGCCGTGACCCCCAGTCCCGAGCGCCAGACATACACCGCACCCCCGAGGGTGTTGCCCCACTGGGTGGCGTCGCTGGCTTCCAATCCGGGTACCGGCTGCCCGTTGTCGACCAGGAGATCGAGGTTCTGACGGACCGAGGCCACTGCCGGGGTCAGGGTGACGTCGCGCCCCCATTGGCCCACCGTGGCCGATCCGTTCTTGTCGACAACGAACGACGCAGCTCCGTTGACCAGGGGCACGATGGCGCGACCGTCGGTGAAGTAGCCGCCGTTGGACTGGGACAGGAGGAACCCGGCGTTGAACGCCGCCACCAATCGGGTGGCGGCGGTGGGGAGGATGGGCGCGGTGTGGCTATAGGGGCCGCCACCGGGGATCTGGCTGCCCGAGTACAGCGTTGCGTGCAACAGATCCGTGTCCATCCAAGCCACCCCCACCACCTCGCTGGTGTGCACGGCGTCGGGCCGCAGCCGCGTCTCGTAGAGGGCGGGAATCCCGTCGACGGGCCGGCCCGCCGGCGACCACTGTCCCTCGCCGGGGATGGGTGGGCTCGCCAACGGGGTGAGAGGGGCCGGGGCTGGCAGGTGGGTTGGCGCGCTGGCCGCCACCTTTGGTGCCACCTTTGGTGCCGCCTTGGGTCGGACAATGGCTCCGAGTGGGGGCTTGCCGCCTACCGGGGGTGGGTGGTGCGAGTACCACTCGTTCTCGATCCAGTTCGCGACGCCGCCGCCGTGGTTCTGGCGCGCCCACTCGGCGAAGCGAGCGCTGAGTGAGCTTCCGTCGGCCGGATTGGTGAGCGCAGTGCCCAGCGAGACCCCGAGCCAGATGAGCACGGGGACGAGCACGAGTGCGGTGACGACCATGATTCTCCGTCGGCGGAACGTCCGCCGAGAGGCCGCGCCCGCGGGCTGGCTCAGCCTGGTGCCCGCTCGGATGCGACCATCGGCTTTGGTGTCGCCAGGCGCCTTCGTGGTTGTCAGCCTCGGCTCCAACGTTCGGGGAGCATCAGTACGCAACCAGTCCGGACAGGCCCCGTTCGTGGACTCCGCCATGGCGTGACCGCCGGGCGAAGTGGCATGGGCCGAGGGTACCGGGGGCCTGCGCAGCCGGCGGGTCAAAGCGCGGGCGGCCTCCTCAGGCTGTTCTCAGCTTTGGCGGCTGTTCTCAGCTTTGGAGGTCGTTCTCAGCAGCCTTGGCTGGGTGGAACTCGGCGTCACTGAGGGGCCGGACTCGAAACCGATCGGAGACGGACCGGTGGACCGACGGACGCCAAGTGGACCAGCAGGTTGTAGGTCACCAACGCGATAGCCACATGCATCGACATGAGCACGGCCACCGCTTCCCCGCTCGACCCCTTGCTCAGAATGTAGAAGTCGGGCAGGAACAGCCCCAAGGTCACCAGGACGGCCAGCCGGAGGAACAACCATCGCGGGGCCGAGCTGATGCGGGTGACGATCGGCCAGGCGACACAGGCGATGAGTACCCCGATCACGGTCAGCCTGGCATAGTCGGCGAAGCGGAAGTGCACATAGCCCTTGGTCGACGGGAAGACGTGGGTGCCGATGGCCACCAAAGCGGCGTCGGCGATCAGCGATCCGGCGAGGGCGAGGACCGTCGCCACCACGCAGCGGAACGGTGATGGCTGGCGATGCCTCGGGGCGAAGTCGACCTTCAGGAGGTCGAGCGGGCGGTCGAGAATGGTGGCCTGAGGCATTTGGTCCCCTCGGTACGAAGGTAAGTCGGCAGGGCAGCAGGCAGTAAGGCGGCCACCGCCACGCGGGAAGCTAGTCGTCGGTGGTCTCGAGTCGCGAGCGTGCCTCTCAGCCTGTTCTCAGAGAACACCCGACCTCCTCTTCGTTCAACGTGGCGCCCTCAGGTTCCCTTCAGCTGGGGTCCCCCGAACGAACCTCCTGGTACCGGCGGGATTCTCTGACTCGCTGATCTTCGTCGCCACAGCCGAGGGCCTCAGTTCTCAGCTTTCACGAGGCGCGTTCTTACCCGGGTCTTAGCCGGGGCGGTCACCATATGGTCATGGCCCGAGAACCGCAGCGCGTGCAAGCCCTCACCCAACGGTTGGTCATCGGGCGCGACCGAGCACTGCGCAACGTGCGTCGGGCAACGACCTGGGTGATCGCCTCGGCGACGGTCGTCACCGGAGGCCTCGTCGGTCTGGCCGCGCACGAGACCACTCTGCATGCGAAGAGCACGTCGAGCTCGGGGCAGAGCCAGTCGACGTCAACGGGTGTAGGTGCCACGTCCGGTTCGCAGGCTGGTGGGTCCTCGGCGGCCTCCGCCTCCGGAGGATCGGGCGCCGGCGGGTCAGGGAGCACCGGTTCGTCATCGCAGTCCTCCGGCGGTTCGGTACCGTCGGCATCGTCGGGGCCGGCCCAGGCCGTCACCGGCCAGACATGAACGCGGCGCTCCGCCGCCGCCGCATCTGTACTCGAGCCGCGGTGTCAGCATTGACCACTGTCCCCGGGTCGATTCCGGTCCCCGGCCGGACGATCACCGGGTAGCGGTCCGATGCTGGCGAGCACCACCCCTGTGTTGTGGTTCACGACCAGGGCCACCGGGACCGTGGCTCTGGTCCTCCTCACCGGGTCCGTGCTGCTCGGAATCCTCACCACGACCCGGGCCTCGGGCCCGGGCATGCCCCGCTTCGCCGTCACCGAGCTCCATCGCCGGATCGCGCTCATCACCCTGGCCTTCCTCGGCCTGCACATTCTCACCGCGGCGGCCGATACCTACGTGCCGATCGGCTGGGTGGCCCTGGTGGTTCCCTTCGTGTCCTCGTACCAGCCACTCTGGATCGGCCTCGGCGCCGTGGCCTTCGACCTTCTGGTGGCGGTGATGGTCACCAGCCTGTTGCGCAGGCAACTGGGAGCCCGCGTCTTCCGTGGCGCGCACTGGTTGGTGTACCTCTGCTGGCCGGTCGCCGTGGCCCACGGGATCGGCGCCGGGACCGACCTCCGCCAGGCCTGGATGCAGGTGCTGGTGGGAAGCTGCATCGCTTCGGTTCTGCTTGCCGTGGCCTGGCGGCTATGGGCCGATCCGTACCAGGGCATCTACCGGACGGCAGCGCCCCGGCGGACCATACGGGAACGAGCCGCGGGCCGGAGTGCGCCGCGATACGCACGGGAGCCCGGCCGACGGCTCGAGCCATCATCGAGGGCGCGAGGTCAGCGGTGACGACAACCGCCGACCAGCCGGTCACAACGCGGCTGCTCGCTGGCGTCGGCGGCCCGCATCACCGGATCGGCCTGGTGCAGCACCTGGCCCTCCACGGTCGATTAATGCTGCCTGCCCGCAGCGACACTCGGTGGTCCAAGGAGTTCATCGACCTCGTCAGCGCGTCGGGACTGACGGGGCGCGGCGGCGCCGCCTTCCCGACCGCCGGCAAGCTGCGGTGGATCCGGGCCCAGCGCCGGCGACCGGTCGTGGCCGTGAACGCCATGGAGGGCGAGCCGGCCAGCTGCAAAGACGAGGTGCTGGCCACACTGGTTCCCCACCTCGTCCTGGACGGCGCGGCAGCGGTGGCCAGGTGCGTCGACGCCCGGGCCGTCTACGTCTGCGTCCCCATCGGACTTGACCGGGCCGCCGCATCGATCGCGGAGGCACTCCGCGAGCGTTCGGGATCGGACATCGATGTGGTTCACGTCGAGGTCGTCCGACCTCCCCACCGGTTCATCGCCGGCGAGGAATCGGCGCTCGCCCACTGGCTGGACGGGGGTGCGGCACTGCCCAGGTTCCGCCCGGAGCGCCCAGCCGTGCTTCCAGTCGGGGGACGGCCGTGCCTGGTCGAGAACGCGGAGACGCTGGCCCACGTCTCTCTCGTCGCCCGCCGCGGGGCTGACAACTTCCGCGGCCTGGGGACCACGGACGCGCCGGGGACGACTCTCGTCACGGTGTCGGGAGCGGTAGCCCGGGGTGGCGTCCATGAGGTCCCGCTCGGAACGCCGGTCTCGTCCCTGCTGGCCATGGCCGGAGCGGCCGATCGTCCCGCCGCCGTCCTCCTCGGCGGCTACGGCGGGAGCTGGCTGGCCCCGGATCGCTTTGACACGCCGTTCGACCCCGGCAGCCTCCGGGCCCATGGGGCGACAACGGGAGCCGGTGTCGTGGTGGTGCTCCCGTCAGGTGCCTGCGGCCTGATGGAGACCGCCCGGATCGCGACGTGGATGGCCAGCGAGAGCGCGGGCCAGTGCGGCCCCTGCGTGTTCGGCCTCCCTGCCGTCGCCCATGACATGACTGTGCTGGCCGCTGGAAGGCCGAACGGTCGGGACTTCGATCGCCTCGAGGCTCGCCTGGCGTCGGTCGACGGCCGTGGCGCGTGCCGGCACCCCGACGGAGTCGTCCGGATGATCCGGTCCGCGCTGTCGGCCTTCGCCACCGACATCGAGCGTCATCTTGCTGCCGGCCCTTGCGCCGGCACCCGTTCGCCCAGTGTGATTCGCCTGCCACGCCCCTGAGCAGCGGTCAGACGCCTTCTCGCTGGGTCGCCCACCGCGCCGGTGGGTCAGACGGTATTGGTGTGTCCGGAGACTGGTGACGCCTCGTTCCGGGACCAGTCCACCGTCAGAAACCGACCACTCAGGATGCGTGGACGGCCGACCAGGGCCGGTCGGTCCGTCGTCCACGGGGCCGGTGTGGCCAGGGTCAGGCCGGCCAGGCCGCGCAGGGCCCGGTCGTAGCCCGAGCGCAGCCAGGCGAACCGCGACCAGGCCAGGTCGACGGCGTCATCGGGCACCGCCACTACGTCGCCGAGATCAGCGAGGGCAGCAACGTACTCATCCCGCCGCACCGAGATGTCGGGAGGTGGCCCGGAACGTCGGAGCAGATCGGCCGGCAGCATGGTCGGTTCCACCGGGAGGTCGATGGCCACGGCGATGCGACCGAGGGCTGGTATGCCGTAGGCGAGCGTCAAAATCGGGCCTTTGCTCTCGCTGGTCGCGTCCGGGTCCACCAGGTACCGGCCCGCCGACACCAGCAAGGCGGCTCCGTCGAGCAGGCTGCCGAGCGAGGCCACCCAGCTCTCGTCGGGCGGGTCGGGGAAGTAGCAGAGGGCCGGGAAGGCTCGGTGGCTCTGTTCGACGTTGAGCACCCCGTCGGCGGCGGCCCGCCAGAGCTCGGGGTTGTCGAGGTTGCCCACCCGGTGGAGGTTCCGGACGAGGGTGACCGGCGAAGGTGGCGTCCCGGCGAAGGGGCGGAGCAGGTTGATCCCCTTGTCGCGCCCGGCGTGGGCCGAATAGATGGTGGGCAGGTAGCCGATGAGCAGGGCCACCAGTCCGAGCCCGATGATGGCTTCGACGAACGTCAGCCAGATGCGGGCTGACCCCACTGGCGACGAGAACCCAAGGGTGGTCAGCGACGACCCGCTCAGCTCGAAGGAATGGGCCACCGATCCCGAGCCGATGCCCCAGAAGATGAAGGAGAAGCCGATAGCCACCGACAACATCCAGACGAGAGGCATGCTTACGAGGGCGATCGGCGCGTAGAGGGTCCGCAGGTGGGCTTCTCGGTTCGGGCTTCGCCAGTGGTGGATGAGCACGCGATCGGCCAGGGCGAACACGCAGCGGGCAATGCGGGTGAAGCCCTTGCGGGGGAGGACGACTGTCTCGAGCGCCGAGACGAGGACGCCCAGAGTGACCAAGGTGCCGACGGCGACGGCGGCCACCTGGGCCACGATCATGTCGGCCTCCCGCTCGATTCGACCGCTGCACGACCGAGTCGGGCGCCGTTCATGCCGTGGCCACGGATGCCACGCCGTTGCCGAGCAACCAGAGCCCGATCACGGCGGCGATGAGCACGGTGGCACCGTCCCGGTGTGAATCGAGGGTGTGGCGCAACCGCTCGAGTCGGCGCGTGGCGACGTCCGGCGCCAGGGCGGCGTAGAGCTCCATGGCGATCGGCGTGGCCGTGGCCAGGAGGCAGAAACCGGCGAGGACGAGGATGGAGACGGCGGAGGGGACGTGCATGTCGGCGACCATCGGCGCCGGCTCCGACCAGCACCCACGGCTGAAGGAAGGCGCCGAAGGCGGCCGCGGTGAACAGCGAGATGTCGTCGAGCTCGGCCGCCCACCGCAGCGGTCCCGTGGTGTGCCGCGTATGGCGGTGCCGGTAGAGGGCGAATCCAACGAGCAGGGCGCCGATGCCGGCCTTGGCCGCGGCGATCCCGATGGAGGGTGTGGTGGACGGCCGGGGTGGCCGACCACCGGTCACCTCCAGGGTGGTGGCGATGACGAGGACCAGGCAAGCCATCCATCCGAGGATGAAGGCCATCCCTTTGGCAGTTCCCCTCCGGCTGGCCAGTACCAGGATGAAAGCGGCGATGGGCACCGGCTCCAGTGTCACGGCAAGTCCGATGAGGACGAGGTCGGCGACGGTCACCTCGCCGGAACAATACGACGTCCGCGGCCGCTGAACGCGATTCGGCGGCCTTCGCATCTCTACGCGACCAGAAGTCCCGCGGCCACAACGCCATCGGTTCTATCCTGCTCGCAGGTCCCCGAGCAAGGAGCGTGACCCAAGATGGTTGCCTACACGTATCCGCTGTTGAGCATCTTCTTGACGATGCTCGAGTTCTTTGTCTTCTTCCTGTGGATTTGGCTGCTGATAGTCATCTTTAGCGACATCTTTCGCAGTCATGACATGGGTGGCTTCGCCAAGGCCATGTGGGTCATCTTCGTCATCATCCTGCCGTACCTCGGTGTGCTCATCTACCTCATCGCCCGCGGCGGAAGCATGCATGAACGGACCGTGGCACAGGCTCAGCGGCAACAGCATGCCTTCGACGCCTACGTCCGCCAGACGGCTGGGGCGTCGAGTCACGTCGACGACCTGGCCAAGCTGGCCGATCTCAAGGCCCAGGGCGTCTTGAGCGACGCCGAATTCGAGGCGCAGAAGGCGAAGCTGCTGAGCGCGTAACGGAGCCAGATTCGGTGGTTCTGCCCCGGTGGACCGGATCAGATGAGTGGGACGGACGTCCCCGTTGCGGGGACGGCCGTCGTCATGAAAGGTGGCCGCCAGGGAGAAGACCCACAGCGGACACAGCCGGCGGGTCAGGTCGACCGGCGGAGCTCCGATTCCGGTGGGCTGGGCGGGCCGCCGGGTTGCACCACGTCCGACGGCTTCTTGGCGTTGGCGAGGTAGAGCTCGGCCAGGACGAACAGCAAACCGACGATGAGGAAGCTGAGCACTGAAATGCTCACCACCAAGAACAGGATGACCGCCGCCACGGCAACGACCAGCTGCAGGAGGGCGGCATGGCCGGCGATCCAGGCGACGCTCTGGCGTCCTCCCTCTCCGTGGAGGTGCCAGATCACCGCGTCCCAGCCCCGCCGGACGAAGGAGCGGCCGGCCACCGCCCAGCGGTAGGGGCCGGTGACGAGAGCCACCACCAGGACGGCCAGCGCTGCCCAGATCACCCAGGCGGTCCCGGCGTAGAGGCCCTGGAGGAGCTCACCCAGCACGGTGTGCGCGACCTTCGGGTCGTGGGCGGAGTGGGCCAGCGCCCCTTGCTCGTAGATCACGAGTCGGCGAACGACGACGGTGAGCAGGATGACCCCGACCACGAGCTGGAGGACGGTTCGGCGTCGGGCGACCGACAACCAGAGGGCGACGACGATGCACAGTAAAGTCAGGATCGGGAGCAGGATGGTTAGCCGGTCAAAGCCACGCACCCCGCGCTGAGCCACCGACAGCTGGTCGGACTTGACGAGGGTGAGCTGACCGAAGTTGCTCGGAAGGTGTACGCCGAGAGCGTGAGAGAGTTTGTCGATGGCCTGCTGGGGGAGTTCGGCGCTGGTGATGGTGGGCAGCGTCACGTGATGGCCGGTCAGGCTCGAGGCCAGGCCGGAGATCTCCCCAAGCGCCTTGTTGATGAGCGGGACGGTGTTGAGGACGATGTAGCCGTTCGAGGTGCTGAGCGCCTTGGTGTTCTGGCCACGCAGGACGGCGACCAGCTGCCCATGCGTGGTGGTGAGCACCTGCGTCCAGAGCGTCTGGAATCGCTCCGACGCAAGGACCTTGGTCAGCTGAGCGGTCACCGCCTGCTGGCTGAGCTGGGCAATGGGCCCGGCGGCGAAGCCGACTTTGGACGGAAGCTCGCGCTCGATGCGGTGCTTGATGTCGAGGGCGGCGTAGAGCTCCGCCGTCGACCGGGTCGCCATCGCCTGGTCCACCCCCGGTTGGTGGAGGACGGGGCCCACGGTGGCCACGAAGACGGGGGTGTTGAGCACGGTGCGGTGGGCCCACACCACGGTCACCGACAGCACGACGAGCAGGCAGCTCACGACGACCAGGACCCCGACGAGTCCACGCCGAAGCCGTCTCTTGCGAGGCGCCTTGACGACCTCGAGCTGGTGCCGGAGTGCGTCGCGCTCGGTTCGCAACCGCTGTAGCTCCTCGGCAGTGACCGATCCGTTGCCGTCGGACGCGGACGCCGACGCCCCGTCTTCGGAGGCGTCCGGACCCATCAGGCCGATTCCGCCCTGCCGTTCATCGATTCGGAAGGAAGTGCGTCACGCCAGCAGCTTCGCTTTCTGTGCCTCGAATTCAGTGTCGCTGAGGGCGCCCTTGGCCTTGAGGTCAGCCAGCTTGGCGAGTTCGTCGACATTGCTCGACCCTCCAGCTGTCTGACGGACATAGGTGTCGAAGGCCTGCTGTTGCCGCTGAGCCTGTGCCACGGCCCGCTCATGCATGCTTCCGCCGCGGGCGATGAGGTAGAGGAGGACGCCCAGGAGGGGGATGACCAGGACGAAGATGAACCAGAGCGCCTTTGCCCCCCCACCCAGGTCGTGACTCCGGAAGATGTCGGAGAAGACGGCGATGAGCAGCCAGATCCAGATGACGAAGAGGAAGATCTCCAGCATGGTCCAGAAGATGTCGAGCAGCGGATATGTCGATGCGGCCATCGGTTCAGGTTCCTTCCTTCAGTTCGGTTACGCCCTCGACGGATCGCCAAGTGTCATGTTCGCACCGAGGTGGGTGCCATCGGCGGCGCCGCGCGTTGGAACGAGCCGATTCGGAGGTCCCCCATGTGAGCGCACGGGAGACCGCAGCCTTTTTTCGCCGCCGTCGTCAGCTCGATGTGGTCAACCTAGCCCCCCAGCCAACTCCCTGGGAGGGGCGTGAGTCGTGGGAGGGGCGTGAGGAGCCCCGAGGGCACGATCGGCGCCGGATTCATCTGGGCTCGGTGAAAGTCGATCCTCGGTAGGATCCACCACCGGGCAACCGGCGCCGATTGGATCGGCGGAGGCGTAGGGCCTGGCCGGGCGCCGGAAAGCGAGGGCGCACCATGGTTGCCGAGGACTCTGCCGTGCTCGACGAGGCTCCGCCGGTCGAATCCCCAACCGAGCGTGAGGCCTCGGGAAAGGCGGCTCGGACCTCGTTGCCTCGGTCCCGTCTCGGCGCGTGGGCACCGGCCGCCGATCGCCGGAGTCCCCTCGACATCCTCGAAGAACAGGAGCGGAGCCGGCTGCCCGATCTGGTCCCCATCCGGCACGGTCGGATGGCGGCCTCCCCCTTCGCCTTCTTTCGGGGGGCGGCAGGCGTCATGGCCTCGGACCTCGCCCCCGTCCCCCGCACCCATCTCGGGGTCCAGCTGTGCGGGGATGCGCATCTCGTGAATTTCGGCGGGTTCGCCTCGCCGGAGCGCGATCTCATCTTCGACGTGAACGACTTCGACGAGACCAGCCGGGGACCGTTCGAGTGGGACCTTGCTCGCTTGGCCGCCAGCATCGAAGTGGCCGGCCGGGACCGGGGGATGGACGAGCCGCTCCGTCGGGAAGCGGTCCTCTGTGCCGGCCGGTCGTACCGCGAGTCCATCCGTGAGTTCGCCGGCATGCGCATGCTTGATGTCTGGTATTCGAGACTGGACGCTGCCGGCATCCAGCGTCGATGGGGCGAGGAAGCGGGCACTCAGGTTGTCCGGAACATGCAACGCATGGCGGCAAAGGCCCAGACCAAGGACCACCTGAAGGCCTTCGACAAGCTCGTTCGGGTGGTTGACGGCGAGGTCCGATTCGCCAGCGATCCGCCGCTCCTCGTGCCCGCCTCCGAGCTGTTCCCGGGTGCCGGGGCTGACCGGATGCACGACTTCATCGCCAAGGGGCTGCAGCGGTACCGCCACACGCTGGCCGACGACCGTCGGTCACTGTTCGACCGCTACCGCTTCGTGGACCTGGCTCGCAAGGTTGTCGGGGTGGGCAGTGTCGGCACGCGGTGCTGGGTCGCTCTGCTCCTCGGACAGGACGACGATGACCCGCTGTTCATCCAGGTCAAGGAAGCCGAGAGCTCGGTCCTCGAGTCCCACCTGGGCAAGAGCCCATACGCCAATCACGGCCAGCGGGTCGTGGTCGGGCAGTGGCTGATGCAGGCAGCCAGTGACATCCTGCTCGGCTGGGCTACGGTCGAGGGCTTCGACGACGGTGTCCCGCGTGACTTCTACGTGCGTCAGCTGTGGGACTGGAAGCTCTCGCCGGACGTGGCGACGATGCTGCCTGTGGGCTTCCGAAATGTACGCCCAACTCTGTGGTTGGACGCTTGCCCGCGCCCATGCCCGGTCCGGTGATGCGAAGGCCATCGGTGCCTACCTCGGCAGGGGCGATGCCTTCGACAAGTCGCTGGTCCGGTTCGCGTCGGCGTATGCCGACCAGAACGAGCGTGATCACCAGGCGCTGGTCGATGCCATCGCCGGAGGGCGCATGGAGGCGGTGAGCGGCGTTTGAGCGCCCCGTCGCAGGACCGGCGGGCGGCGCTCCTGCCTCACGCCATCCGACTTCAGCCCCTTTCGGCGCATCTCACGTCGCTCTTTGCGCCGGCGGTGGCGACGCATGACTCCGAGCCCGAGCCACACGATCGCCCCGAAGACAGCGGTCACGATGGTGTAGAGCCACAGTGGCCAAGTGAATGTCCAAACCAAAAAGTGCAAGCGCACCTTCTCGGTGTTCTGGACGATGAAGATGACCAGGAGGCCGGTACCGCCGAGCGATGCGATCGCCCCACCGCTCAGTCGGCGCTTCCGGACCCTCGGGTCCTGCGGAGTCGGATCGACCATGGCGTTCTCCCTTCCCGCGGCCACTCGGCCCCGAGCACTCCCCGGTCAGCTGATGTCCGCTGGATGGCAACCACTCTGGTCGTCATTTGCAGCGCCACGCAGCTAACGAGCCATCCGGTCCCGGCTCGGCATCAACGCCCCGATGATCCAAAAGAGGGGGACGAAGAGACCGATGATGAACATCATCCAGTGGCCTTTTCGGATCGAGATGATCCCGAGCGTGATGAGCAGTACGAAGTAGATCGCACCGAGGATGAAGGCCATGTCGATCTCCTCGCTCAGTTATCCCCGAGCCGAAGCCCGGACGTCCCACAATCTACTGCCTTCCACTGCTTTCGACCGAACGGACCGGTGTTCGGCCAGCGTCCGGAAGCCACCCAGGGTTATGGTCCCCATCATGGTCGATGCCCCGACCGACGACCGAGCGTCCACAGCAGTGAGCCTGGCCCCCGACCGCTCGGGCCCGGTCCAGGATCCACCTCGCCGAGGGCGACGACGACGGGCGCAAGCACGGTCGCTCATCCTGCTCGCCGCTTGCCAGTTCCTGATGACGTTGGACTCATCGGTCATGAACGTCTCGATCAAGTCAGTCGCAGACGACCTCGGCACGTCGGTGACGGGCATCCAGACGGCCATCACCCTCTACACGTTGGTCATGGCGGCGCTCATGATCACCGGCGGGAAGGTGGGCGCCATCCTCGGTCGGCGGCGGGCACTGGGGCTCGGCCTCGTCGTGTACGGGAGCGGTTCGCTCGTCACCGCCGTCTCTCCCAACCTGACCGTGCTCCTGATCGGCTGGTCGGGTCTCGAGGGATTAGGGGCGGCACTTATCATGCCGGCCGTCGTCGCGCTCAGTCGCCGGCAACTTCCCCAGCGAGCGGCGCTCGACCGCTTACGGTCTCATCGCCGCCGCCGGGCGCCATCGGGGTTGCCGCCGGGCCGTTGATCGGTGGCGCCGTGACCACCTTCGCGTCCTGGCGATGGGTTTTCGCCGGGGAAGTGGTGATCGTGCTTCGTCATCCTCGGATTCCTGCGGAGGTTGCGCGAGACCCCGCACCAGCGGGTGGCCTTCGATGTGGTGGGCGCCGGTCTGTCAGTGGTCGGGCTCTCGCTCACGGTTTTCGGGTTGCTGCGCTCGGGGGTGTGGGGATTCGTCCGAGCCAAGCCCGGCGCCCCCACCCTCTTGGGGGTATCGGTCGTCACCTGGATGTTCGTTGGCGGCCTCCTGGTGATCGGGTCGCTGGTCCTCTGGGAAGGCCGACTGGAGAGTCGGGGAGGAGAACCCCTCTTCCGACCCTCGCATGTTCCGCTCCATTCGATTGACGGGTGGCCTCGTCGCCTTCTTCTTCCAGTTCATGATCCAGTCGGGCCTCTTCTTCACCGTCCCCTTGTTCCTCTCGGTTGTGCTCGAGCTCAGTGCGGTCCAGACCGGTGTCCGGATCTTGCCCCTGTCGGTGACCCTTCTCCTTGCCGCTGTCCTGATCCCCCGCTTGGCGCCGAGCGCCTCGCCTCGGCTGGTGGTCCGGGTCGGCCTTCTTTCCATCCTGGCTGGCACGCTGGTGCTGGTGGGTGGTCTCGACCCGGCGGCCAACGCCGGCATCGTGCTCATTCCCATGGCCCTGGTGGGCCTGGGCATCGGGGCGCTCGCCTCCCAGCTCGGTGCCATCACCGTCTCGGGTGCCCCGGAGAGTCAGAGCGCAGAGGTCGGCGGGCTCCAGAACACCTTCACCAACTTCGGTGCCTCCCTGGGCACGGCCCTCGTGGGCGCCGTGCTCATCGGCAGCCTGACGTCCGGACTGGTGCAGGGGGTCTCGAACAACCCCGCCATACCGCCGGCCGTGACCGCCAAGGCGACGGTGCAGTTCGAAGGTGGTGTCCCGTTCGTCTCGGACACCCAGTTACGCTCGGCGCTGGCTTCCACCGACCTCCCGCCGGAGGCCCAGGACGCCATCGTGGCCGAGAATGCATCGGCTCGGCTCTACGGACTTCGCACTTCGCTCTGGGTCGTTGTCCTCGTGACCCTGGCCGCCCTTTTCTGCACCGGGCTCCTGCCCCGGCTGTCACTGGCCAAGCCGGATGGGCCCGAACGGCTCGCCGACAACGGCATGAATGTGGTCGGCCCCGGCGGGAGCAGGCGGGGTACACCCGTGAGTCGGAACCATTCCGGCAGGCGAGGGGCCAACAGAGTGGCCAGACGACGCAACGGAAAAGCCCATCGGTTAGCGTGACCACGCCATGGCGGTGCACACGGGGCTCGGACCGCACCGTGGAGCTCGACTCGTCGGTTCGAGTCGCGAGTACGGGCATGGGAGCGGCCGTCGGCCCCGATCCGACGCAATTCGGGGCCACGCACCATGTCTTCCACGACCGTCGTATGGGATGGCACCTCGGCACGCTCGGACCAGTGGCCCCCCCGTGAGCGCACCGAAATGACCGACGGGACCGCCGGCGGTCCATCATCGCCGGCGGCACCGATGGACCCGGCCGCACTCCTGCGAGATCCGAAGTACGTCGTCTTCCTCGTCTTCGGGGCAGTCATCGGTGTCCCGGTCGCCATCTTCTCCTACTTCTTCCTGAAGACCGTCAACGAAGGGAACCAGTTCTTCTTCACCGACCTGCCCCGGCACCTCGGATTCGAGGGCGAGCCCGTCTGGTGGCCACTCCTTCCGCTCTTCGTTAGCGGCCTACTCGTGGCCCTCGCCATCCGGTACCTCCGGGGACGGCGGGGCACTCGCCGGCCGACGGGTTCAAGCCGGCCGGTGTCGTCCCTGCCATCGAGCTGCCCGGCATCCTGGTCGCGGCGCTGGCCACGCTCTGCTTGGGCGCTGTCCTCGGGCCCGAAGCACCGCTCATCGCCATCGGGAGCGGTCTCGGGGTGCTCTTCCTCCACTTGGTGAGACGTGACGCGCCGGCCATGGCCGCCACCGTGATCGGAGCGGCCGGCAGCTTCGCCGCCATCGCCGTCATCCTCGGGTCCCCGCTCGTCGCCGCCTTCCTCCTCATGGAGGCGTCGGGCCTCGGGGGAGGGCTGTTGAGCATCATCCTCGTCCCCGGCCTGCTCGCCGCCGGCATCGGGTCGCTCATCTTCGTCGGTCTCGACGCGTGGGTGGGTTTCGGCACCTTCACGCTGGCCGTCTCACCGATTCCCCACGTTGGCTCGCCCGACGGGGAGGAATTCCTGTGGGCCCTCGCCATCGGGGTCGCCGCAGCCGTGGTCGGAACGGCCATCCGCTGGGTCGGCCTCTTCCTCCGGCCCGTGGTCCAGCCGAGAATGGTGATGCTCATGCCGGCGCTCGGGTTGGCCATCGGCGGGCTTGCCGTCGCCTTCGCCGAGGGCTCAGGTAAATCCTCGAACGAGATGCTTTTCTCCGGGACAGTCCTCGCTCCCTCCGCTCATCCAGCATTCGGCGACGTGGTCGGTCGGCGCCCTCGTGCTCCTCGTCGCCTGCAAGGGCCTCGCCTACGGGATGTCGCTCAGCAGCTTCCGAGGAGGTCCGACCTTCCCCGGGATGTTCATCGGGGCCGCCGGGGGGATCGCCCTCGCCCACGGTCCGGGACTCCCGATGATCGCTGGTGCGGCCATGGGCATGGGGGCGATGACCGTCGTGATGCTCGGGTTGCCTCTCACCAGCGTGTTGATCGTGGCCGTATTCCTCTCCGCCGACAGCGCCGCCCTCTTGCCGCTTGTGATCGTGGCCGTGGTGATGGCCTATGTGATCTCGGCGAGGCTGGCTCCGATGTTGCCCCCGAGGTCGGCCGAGGAGTCCGTCACGGCATCGACGGCATCGACGGCATCGGCGGCGCCGACGGCGATCCCATCTCGGGCGGCGGACACGGGGTAGCCGGGGCGGGATCAATCACCATGGAGGATGACTGTCAGGGCGGCGGCACCGTTGCGGTCGCCGACTTAATCGCCACGAATGAATTCGACGACCCGAGCGCTCGAATGAGGGACGTCGGCCAGGCTCCGACGCGCGTCTCAGACCTATGCTGTCCCGGTGGGATCGCCTCCCGAGACACGGGACGCCGAGCGTGCGCGCTCGGCGCTCGGAGGCAGAGTGCAGCGGGCCACAGAAGCCGTCGACCATCGGTACCGCGGGACGTCGGCGGAGCATGTCTGGAACCGGCTCAACGCCATGGACTTCATCAACCGCGGCATGTTGTTCGCCGGCATGCTCCTCTTGTGCTTCTTCCCCTTCATTATCGTGGTGAACGCCCTGACCGGGCGAGGAACCGTGAGTGGGCTGGTGCGGCGCCTGGGACTCAACCATCAGGCCGCCACCGATGTGGGCCACGTGTTCGCGTCGACGTCGGCAACGTCCAGCCAGGTGACGGGGGCGAGCTACGTGTTCTTCATTCTCGGTGGCGTGGCCGCCGCGACTGCGGTCCAGGGCCTCTACGAAAACGCCTACGAGGTCGGGAGCCGGGGAATGAAGGATTTCGTGCGCCGACTGGCATGGCTGGCGATCCTGATCGGTGCGTCGTTCCTAGCGGGCTGGTCGGGACCATCTCTCCGCCGTGCCGGCGGACCCGTGCTCCTCGGCGCACTCGGATTCGTCGGAACGACCCTCTTTTTCTGGTTCACCATGTGGTTCCTCCTGGCCGGCCGGGTTCACTGGCGCGACCTCGTACCCGCCGCCGTGGCGACAGGTGTGTTCTGGGTGGGCATGGAGGCTGTGTTCTCCCTGATCTTCTCCAACGAGATCATCTCCGACGACAAGAAGTACGGACCGGTCGGTGTGGTGTTCGCTCTCATGTCGTGGTTCATCGCCATCGGGGTCGTGATCATCCTGGGAGCGGTCGTGGGCATGGTCTGGCGTGAACGGCAGCTGTCGGTGATGGGCGGCCTCAAGCGATTGTTTGCCTCGACTTGCCGAGACGGGAGCTGACGCGGTCTGGCAGAAAGGCGGCCAAAACAAGCGATCTGCCAGATGAGGCTCGAGCTGCCCTCGCCGATGCGGTGGGAACTCACGCTGGGACCGATCGCTTCATTGAGATCCGCATCACCAAGAGATCATCTCGGGAGTCATGGGCTGGGCCGGCTGGCCGAAGACGTGCCCCGGGACGGTTCGGGTCGCTGGTGCTAGAACGAGCGGTGCGGAGCACTAGTCGGTCTTTGGTACAGCCAGTGTGCTTGGGAGTTGGAGATGTCGGTAAAAGCTCAGAGAACGCGAACTGAAACCGGCTGAGTCACAGTTCAATGAAGGGAGATCAGATGGCACGACGACGGGGTCCAGAACCAAAGAGAGATCGGAAGAAGCGATCGTCCCAGCCCCACCTTCATCCCGGCGAGTCCGTCGCCATCATTGTCACGCCGTCGCGGGTGGCCCGGTTGCCGAGATATCTTGTAAGTTTGGGGCTGTACGGCCTCTGGCGTAAACGCAATACTTCGGTCCTCACCGATCGGAGGCTGCTCCTCGGTAGTGGGATGTTCAATCGAAGAGAGCGCTCGATCCCGCTTCCTCGGGTTCATGATGTCTCCTACGTGCGGCGGTGGCTGGCGTGCTACTCCGACGTCATCGTCGATACCAAACGGGGGCAAGAGCTAGTACGAATCGGACCCCTGACCTGTGCGAAGGCTCGGCGGATCACCTCTGAGCTCCAGGAGCGGCTCTAGTCATCTCGTTCGACTCAAAGGCGCCAAGGAAAGAGATCTGGCGTTTACGGAGCCCCGGAAAGTCCGACTCTTTGCTCGCTCACGTCTCGGGAGAACAGGGCCCAGTCCTCGGCGCGAGAGTTGATCTTCCAAATTGAGGCGTGAGGACATGCTGGTGTTATCGCGAATCGGGCTGCCGCCGCTACTCGGGTGGCAGGGCCTGACCGATGGCCTCGAGCAGCCGTCGCGCCAGCGGGGGAGTGAAGGGCACCGCCGATGCTGATCCGTCGGGATCAGGGTCGGATGGCCACCTCGTTGTCGGGAGCCGGAACGCCCCCGTGGTCATCGGGCGACGGCGCTCCGTCGGTCGGCTCTCCCGGCCCTCCGGGTCCGGCGGCCTCGGGCTCTGCGACCCCACCCCGGGAGGCGGCATTGCGACGCTCGGCGCTCGCCGCCAGGAATCGGCCGATGACGGGCACTTCCCAGATCGACTCGGCGCGAAGGATGGCCATGACCACCGGCACCAGGTGTTCGGGGGTGTCGAAGACCACGTAGCGGGGAAGCCACTCGGGTTCGTACTTGGCGTTGAACCGCCACAGAGACTCGATCTGGGCCATGTTGGACATCCGCTTGAGCAGCCATCGCTCGGCCCGTTGCACTGTGCCGTCGCCACGCTCGCCGGCCAGCGTCGACCGCATGGCGGCGAAGTTGAGGCTGAGACCGTCGTAGCCGCGGTCACGAAGGTGCTCGATGGTCTCGCAGAGGGCAAAGTCGAGCAGCCCGTTGGGATGGTCGGCGGGGTCCCGACGCATGAGGTCGAGGGAGAACCCGTTGATTCCCGGGGAGGGGACGAACTGGCACATGGCTGCCGGCCGGCCGTCGGGTGACCGCACGACGGTGAGCAACAGGCCGGTGTCCCTCGGGTCGAAGATGCGGCCGAGCATCATCGAGAATCCACGCTCGTGCTCGCCTTGCCGGCTCAGGTCCATGAGGCGGGCGAGCTCGGTGACGGCTCGGCGATCGAGCCGGGACGGGTCGAAGAACGATGCCGTGTAGCCGTTGCGCAGGACCCGGTGATGGGCTTGGCGCAGACTCTTCATTGCCTTACCGGCCAGAGTGAACCTGCCCACGTGCACCACCGCCTCGTCGCCGAGGTACACGTGGTGCATGCCGCACTCGCGGTAGATGGGCAGCCAATCGTCGCCCGAGCCCATCACCGCGGTCACCCACCCGTGACTGTCGGCGTAGCGGCGGAAGGCCGCCCAGGCCTGACTGCGCTCGCTGCGGGGGCCGATCGGGTCCGGCGAGATCAGGCAGATGCCACCGTGGACGGCGTAGGCGACCACCGAATCGCGATGGAAGAACCACCGCTTGTCGGCTCGCAACGCGAAATAGTCGAGGGTGGAGGACCCATGCCGGCGGACGATGTCCCGGGCCCGCAGCTCGGCTGCCCTTCCCGCCCGCAGCCTCCGGTCGACCACCGGCCGGGTGAGGAGGAACAGCGTGAGGGCGATGACGGTGAGCCCGATGGCGAGCAGGGTCGGAGCGAGGAAGCGGTTGGCCCGTGCCGGTAGGGCCACGGTCTGGATGCCGATCATCCGCTCGCTGACCGCCACCACGGCCGACCAGAAGGGGGGCGGGTGATGGTGGCGGAAGTGGACGAGGATCTCGAGGGACGCGACGGTCGCCAGTGTGATGCCGACCCAGCCGGCGATCAGCGCCACCAGGGCGGTGCGCAGCGACGACCAGTCGGAGGCCGAGCGGAACTCGCGCCGGTTGGTCACGAGGAGGGCGAGCACGAGGAGAGCCATCACCGACTCCTCGACGTCGGCCCCGGCGATCAAATGGAGGACGACCGTGCCTGACAGGAGGGGGACGGCCACCACCCATGCCCTCCGCTGGCCGCGCAGGATGCCGCGGCCGAGGGCGATGAGCCCGAGACCGGCCACCGCCACCAGGGCGCCGGCAGCCACCGTGGCCCGCAGCGGCAGGTATTGGAGGACGAGGTGGAGCCGGCCTCGCAAGGGCGGGGTCACGGCGTCGAGGAGGTCGATGACCCCGGCCAAAAGGATGGCCGCGGCTGCCCATCGCCGGACCCGGCGCGTGCGCCGGTGGGCCCGACGCAGATCGGGGGCGGGAGGCCACGACTCCCCGCTCGGGTGGGAGGCCACGAGCTCCGGCCGAAGCGTCCCGGGGACGCGGCCGCGGGTGGCGAGCGCCTCGAGCCGGCTCGGCGAGGGCAGCTGGCGGCGACCCAGCATGAGACGCACGTGCAGCTCGGCCCCGGTCTCGAGCTCGACCCAGCTGACCTGCTGGGCGGCGACGAAGACGGGCGGCAGGCCCAGCCGGCCCCGGTGCTCCTCGGTCACCTCGGTACTGGCACCGACGTTGGCATAGAAGGCCACGCCCAGGTGGGTGAGCTCGGGCTCGAAGGTGGCCGCGGTCACGAGCCCGGCGTAGCCCTGGTCGGCGAGCTGGCGGGCGACGTCACGAGCGGCATCGTTGGCCGCCGTCTCGTCACCTGCTGCATCCAGGGCGCCACCTCCGAGCGCCGACCAGGCGCGCCGGCTAAGCAGCCACAGCACAACGGCCAGGACGGTGAAGACGACGACGGCGACGATGGTGGCCACGGCCAGCTGGTCGCCGAGGTCGGCCGCGTGCGCATGGCGGAGGGCACGTCCGGGCAACCCCGTCCCAGCCCGGCCGAGCAGCCAGGGGGTCACCCCGATGCGCACCACCAGTGCGGCGGCGAAGGGCACGAAGAGCCACCAGACGTGCCGGCCGAGCCGGCGGTAGAGGATGCGGGAGGAGACGAAGCGGGCACACGCCGTCGGGTCGGCCAGCCGGTCGGCACCCTCCAGCCAGGGGGCGTCCTCCTCGGGACGGGAGAGCAGGCCGCGCCAGCCACCGCCGGCTGGTGAGCCATTGGGCCCGGCGCCGACGGGCGGCTGAGCTTTGCTCGACGTTGCGTCCGAGTGGCCAGTGCATCCGCCTTGCTCGACCCGAACCACCCGGGATCCCGTGCCGGTGTGCAGGTGGAGGTCGATTGGTCCGACCGCCTCGACGCCGAGGCCGGTGAGCGCAGACCGGTGGTCGCATCCGGCGGTCCGGTCCTTGGCGCCCGCCTCGCGGTCACCCAGTTGGCGCAATACCCGCCGGCCGTCTCCGGCGAGGAACTCTCGCAGCGCTGGGGCCAGTGCCGGATGGGCGTCGAGGGCCGCTTCCGTCCAGCCCGACGCGTCGTCCACGCCGTCCAGGTCGAACAGGTTGCCGGCGATGATGAGGATGCCGGGGCCTTCCCAGGTGTCGAGGGCCCGGGTCAGTTCCGCGGTCACCGCCGTCGTCGTCGCGGTGGCGGCCGGTGTCAGGAGGAGATCGCTCACCACCATGACCCGTCGACCGACGGGGACATCCAGGCGCAACGGCTCCGGCACCGGCGGGCACCCTCCGGGGCGGTCGCCGCGTAGCGCGGCCGCTCCTTCCGCCGGTCGAAGGGGCGCGCCACCGGCCGGCTCGGAAGGAGAGGGGGCCACGACCCATCAATCGTAGAGGGCTGCCGCCGTTAGGCTGAAGCACAGCGCAGGCGGGCCGTTACCGCCGCCACCAGGGAGGACGCCAGCGATGGCCGAGGACGCCGGACCGCAGCATGGAGGGGGAGCCGAGGTCGGCGGGGCGGGGACGGCCGCCACCATCGAGGATTGGTTCACCGAGGACCGCCGTTTTCCGCCGCCCGAGTCCTTCGCCGCCCAGGCGGTGGTGTCGGACCCGAAGGTCTACAAGCGAGCCGAGGCCGCCGGATCCGACTTCTGGGCGGAGCAGGCCGGAGCCCTCGATTGGTTCCGCGCCTGGGACCGCGTGCTCGAGTGGGACCTTCCCTTCGCACGATGGTTCACCGGCGGCACCTTGAACGTCTCCTACAACTGCCTCGACCGGCACGTGGCTGCCGGCCGCGGCGACAAGGTGGCCTTCCACTGGGAGGGCGAGCCCGGCGACACCCGGACCGTCACCTACGGCGAGCTCCTCGCCGAGGTGGCCCGCTTCGCCAACGTCTTCCGCGGGCTTGGGGTCCGGCGGGGCGATCGGGTGGCCATCTACATGCCGATGATCCCCGAGCTGCCGGTGGCCATGCTGGCCTGCACCCGCATCGGGGCCGCCCATTCGGTCGTCTTCGGTGGCTTCTCGGCCGAGGCGCTCCGCGACCGGATCCTCGACGCTCAGGCCAAGGTGGTCGTGACTGCCGATGGTGGCTGGCGGCGCGGCACCCCCGTGCCCCTCAAGCCGCATGTCGACGCGGCGACGTCCGAGACGCCCTGCGTCGACCACGTGGTGGTGGCCCGACGGATCTCGGACCCGGCCGCCGGCCGCGCCACCGACGGCGACTCCGGTGCCGCTCGAGCCGCGGCGGTGCCGCCGACGCCGATGACCGCCGGTCGGGACCACTGGTGGCACGAGCTCGTCTCCGGGCAGGACGCCGCCGCCGGGGGAGCGCCGTCGCCTACCTGTGAGCCCGAGCACATGGACGCCGAGGACCTCCTCTTCCTCCTCTACACCTCGGGCACGACGGCCGTCCCCAAGGGGATCATGCACACCACCGGGGGCTACCTCACCCAGGTGGCCTACACCCACCGGGCGGTCTTCGACCTGCATCCCGACACCGACGTCTACTGGTGCGCGGCCGACATCGGCTGGGTGACCGGGCACAGCTACATCGTCTACGGGCCCCTGGCCAACGGTGCCACCTCCGTCATGTACGAGGGCACCCCCGACTTCCCCGACCGCGACCGCTGGTGGTCCATCGTCGAGCGATACGGCGTCACCATCCTCTACTGCGCGCCCACCGCTATCCGCACCTTCATGAAGTGGGGCACGGAGTACCCCGGTCGGCACGAACTATCCACGCTGCGGGTGCTCGGCAGCGTAGGCGAGCCCATCAACCCCGAGGCCTGGATGTGGTACCAGACAACCATCGGCGGCGGCCGGTGCCCGGTGGTCGACACCTGGTGGCAGACGGAGACGGGGGCCATCATTATCTCGCCACTGCCCGGCATCACCGCCACCAAGCCGGGCTCGGCGACCTTCCCGTTGCCCGGCATCAGCGCCGAGGTGGTCGACGAGTCCGGCCACCGTGTCGAACGGGGCGGCGGCTACCTCACACTCACCGCGCCGTGGCCAGCCATGCTCCGCGGCATCTACGGAGACCCCGAGCGCTACCGGCAGACGTACTGGAGCCGGTTCGAGGACCGGTACTTCGCCGGTGACGGCGCCAAGATCGACGACGAGGGCTACTTCTGGCTGCTCGGCCGCGTCGACGATGTGATGAACATCTCGGGTCACCGCATCTCGACGACCGAGGTCGAGTCCGCTCTCGTCGATCATTGGTCGGTGGCCGAGGCGGCCGTGGTCGGGGCCAACGACCCGACCACGGGCCAGGCCATCGTGGCCTTCGTGACCCTGCGATCCGATGGCGGTCCGGGCAACGACGAACGCGGGCAGGAGCTCCGCGCTTCACGTGGCCGAAAAGATCGGCCCCATCGCCCGCCCCCGGAACGTGGTCTTCACCGACGAGCTGCCCAAGACCAGGAGCGGGAAGATCATGCGCCGGCTGTTGCGCGACGTGGCCGATGGGAGGGTGCTCGGCGACACCACCACCCTGGCCGACCCGGCAGTCGTCGAGGAGATCCGCCGCCTGGCCGCGGCGGCGCCGACGGAAGAGTGACGGACCAGCCCGTCGTGAGCTCCGGCCACCGGCCCGAGCCGGGCAGAGGCCGGGGGCGCAGGTGGCCGGCCAACTGGGCATGGCACGGGGCGCCGATCGACCGCCCTGGCGAGGCGGTCGTCTTCGACGTCGACGGTGTGCTCTCCGACGCCGTCGGTCGCCAGCACTTCCTCGAACGGGGCCGGCGCGACTGGGACTCGTTCTTCGAGGCGTGCGGCGACGACCCGGTCATCGAGGAGCTGGCCCGGGTGCTCGAGTTGCTCGACGCCCGGCTGCAGGTCATCTTGCTCACCGGCCGCCCCATGCGGGTTCAGCCCCAGACCCTGGCCTGGCTCGACCGCTACGGGCTGCGCTGGGATCTGCTCGTGATGCGAGCCCGGGGGGACTACGCCCAGGTCACGTGGTTCAAGCGCGATGCGGTCGAAGAGCTGCGCGACTACGGGTTCGACCTTCGCCTCGCCTTCGAGGACGATCCGCACAACTTCGCCATGTTCCACGCCGAGGGGATCCCTTGTGTGTACATCCACTCGGGTTACTACGACTGAGCGCTTGCTGACCGGCCTGCGATGACGACCAGACCGAGGGCGATCGAACGGGGATCCGGGACGATCGGGGCAGAAATATCGTCGAAGTTCGCTGTGCTCTGTCGAATTCCGCTGACAAGGATCAGCGGTAGGCCGGTCCGTCGCCACCGGCCCGGCGCCAGGCCACCAACCAGCCGAGCAGCAGCGCGGCCGCGGCGATGATCAGCATGGGCAGGTCGCCTGCTCGCACGTACGGCGTCGTGCCCCGGCGCAGGGCGAGGTTGGCGAAGACCACCTGGCGAGCGCCGAGCACCGAGCGGTCGAGCAGCATGCCCCGGTTGGTGATGGCCGCGCTGTACCCGGTGGGGGCGGCCTGGAGCAGGTCGCGGCCCTGCTCGACCGCCTGCACCTCGGCGGCGGCGATCTCCTGGGTGGGAACCTGCGCGGTGGAGTAGGAAGAGGTGTTGGTCGGCACCACGAGCAGCTCGGCACCGGCCCGCACCGAGGCGCGCCCCCGGTCGGCGTAGAACACCTCGTAGGAGACCATGGCCCCGAGCGGCCCGGCCGGCGTGGCCATGAGGCCGGAGCCGGTGCCCGGGATGGCGTCCCGCGGCACGCCCGAGAGGCTGACCAAATGCGAGAAGAAGCCGCGGAAGGGGACGTACTCGCCGAAGGGCACGCGGTGGACCTTCTCGTAGCGAGCGACCAGACGGCCGTCGGGGCCGAAGGCCACGATCTCGTTGCGGAAGGAGGTAGCGGACACCGTCTCGGTCACCCCGACGACGCAGCGTGGTGTGCAGGTGCCGGGCGAGGGTGGAGAGCGCCTGCTCCTCCGACGAACCCCTGAGCGCTCCGTCGAGGGAGACCACGTCCTCGGGCCAGAGCACGAGCTCGGGGTTCCGTCCGCCGTCGATCTTCGCCATCTGCCCGGTTGCCGCCTGCTGGGCGGCGAGCACGGTGGCCGGATCCGGCTGTGCCCGCTGTAGCCGCGCTTGCCGCCGCCTTGGATGGCCGCCGTCGTGACCTGTCCCACCGGCGGCCCGCCGTCCGGCGCATGGTCGGCGACGGCCACCGACCCGGCCACCACGACCAGGCACAGCGACGCCGAGACCGAAGAGCGCGCCGAGCCCGGCCATCGCCCCCCGGGCCAGCCCGTTGCCGGTCCCGAGCGCCCACGGGCTGCGGCCGAAGACGCGAGCCCGGTGTCCGCCCCGGACCGAGCGGACCGCCCATTCGGCCAGCGCGCCGAGACCGGTTCCGCCGACGTAGACGGCGGCGGTCAGGGCCAGCGGGCCGCCCAGGCGGGCCAGTCCCAGGACGGGACCGCCGGCCTGGCCGAGGAAGACGCCGCCGATGGGCAGACCGCCGAACGGCCAGGCCATCCGGGCCGCCTCGGCCAGGGTCATGGCCGCCGGGAAGCAGAGGACCCTGGCCACGAGCGGTCCCCGCGGGACGACGAGGGCGCCGAAGGCCATGAAGGCCGACTCGACGACGATGAGGACGATGGCACCGGGAAGGGTGAAGGCCCGAGCCCACATGAGGCCGGGCCCGTAGCACCCGAGGCCGACCAGCCATCCCGTCCACCACCGGGTGCGGGCCGACGGAGGCCTCCGAGACGCCACCAGAAGATCCCCGCCGCCGGGAAGGCCACGATCCAAAAGCCCCATGGCGGGAGCGACAGGGCAAGTCCCACGCCGGCGGCCAGGGCGGGGACGATCACCGTCCCTCGTCGCGGCGCCACCGACGAATGTCGCCGGTGGGTGATGCGGATGGTCGACGGACGCCAGTCGGGGCGTGCCGTGCGCGGCTCGCTCGCCGGACGGCTGCTGATGGCCGGTCGGCCCCGGAAGGATCCCCCGGAGGGCCGGCTCCGTGCTCATCGCCCGGCTCGAGCCCGGCCGCCACCGGCTGGACGGCGGCGAGGACACCTGACGGGCCGCGTCGCGTCCACTGCCGATGCAGGCGGGAATGCCCACACCCCGGTAGGCGGCGCCGGCCACGGCCAGGCCGCCCACGGCGTGCGACGTCCTCCATGATCTGCGACACGCGGATGAGGTGGCCCACGGCGTACTGCGGGAAGGCCTGTGGGAAACGGGTGACCATGGCGTCGACGGGTGTCGCCGCCGCCGGTGTGCCCAGCATGGCGGCCAGCTCTCCGGTGGCCGCTGACCACGAGCTCGTCGTCGTCGAGGTCGGCGTGTCGATCGTCCCCGTGGCGGCCGACCGACAGCCGCACGAGCTCGTGCCCCGGACGGCCGAGGTGCGGCCACTTCCGGTCGAGGTAGGTGCACGCGGTGACGAGCGGCGGCCGGCCGTCGACCGACGACGTGCGCGGAACGAGGAATCCGGTTCCCGGGCGGGTCCCGATGGTGCCAGGCGGGAGGGCCACGGTGATCACGGCCACCGAGGCGTAGGAGATGGCGCTGAGCAGGCCGGCGGCCACCGGGGCCAGGGGTGCGAGGAGGACGGCGGCCTCGGGGGCGGGGGCGGCGATGACGACGGCGTCGGCCTCGAGCACTCCGCTCGTCGGCTCCGTCGGTGCCGTGGGCGCCCATGTCCACAGGCGTCCGTCCTGACGATGCAGGGAGAGGGCGAAGCGGGTGGGCCGCGACCCGTTCCCGTCCCCCGCTCCACGGCGTCGACCCGTACCCCACGGCGGATCCCGACGCCCCGTCCGACGAGCGCGTCGGCCAGATGGTCGGCGAGGCTGGCCGCCCCCGACGTCAGCGAGAGGAAGGTGGGCGTCGACGGGTCAGCGGCCGGCTGGGCCCGACGCAGCCGGCGCATGAAACTCCCGGGCTGCTGATCGGCGGCGATGAGGAGGGGGAAGAGGGCCGCCGCGCTCAGCTCGTCGACGCTGCCGGCATGGATCCCCCCGACCAGCGGGTCCACCAGCCTGTCGACCACCGGGCGGCCGAGCCGGCTGCTCGACGATGTCCCCGACGGCGCGGTCGCCGAGATCGGCTCGGATCGTCGGTGCGGTCGGAGCAGGTCTGCGGCCACCGCCAGTGCCTCTCCGGGAGAGAGGATGCCCGAGCGAGCCAGTGGCGTCCACCGGGTGGGCACCCCGAGGTTGAGCGCGTCGGGCAACCGGCGCAGGCGCCCGCGGGCCCACACCGACGCGCCCGTCGTTGCCGCCGGGACCAGCTCGTCGTCCAGCCCGAGCTCACCGCAGAGGCTGACGGCCTCGGGGCGTCGGGCCACGAAGGCGTCGGCGGCCGAGGTCGATGGTGCGCCCGGCGAACGGGCCGCCGGCCAGCCGGCCGCCCACGCGACCCTCGGCTTCGAGCACCACCACGTCGGGGAGCCGGACCGCTGTCGGCGCTGCCGGCCACGAGCTCCCAGGCGGCGGCCAGCCCGGCGATGCCGCCCCCGATGACGGCGACCGTGGGCCGGGGCTCACCCATGCCGGGCCCCCGAGCCCGTGGCGGCGGCGTCGTCGTTGGCCGGCACGCGCTCTGCACTCGGGTGACCCTCGGCCGCCGACTCGACGGCGCGGGCCAGCACGGCGCAAAAGCGCGGGTCGTCGTTGAGCGAGGGCGTGCGGGCGAAGGCCAGGCCGCGGGCCGCTGCCGCCCGGGCGGCCTCGATGTCGAGGTCGTAGAGGATCTCGAGGTGGTCGGCGACGAACCCCACCGGGCACACCACGACGGCCGTGGCGCCCCGGTCTGCCGCCCGGTCGATCTCGGCGAGGAGGCTCGGGCCCGATCCACGGGTCGGACGTGCGACCGGCGCTCTGCCAGGCCACGGCCCACGTCAGTCCTCTCGACATCGTCGAGCCCGAGACGGGCGGCGACATCGGTGGCCGACTCGGCCACCTGGCGGGGATAGGGATCGCTCTTGGCCAGGGCCCGTCGGGGGACGCTGTGGGCGGTGAAGAACAGAGCCACCTTGCGTCGCGCCGACGGCGCCAGCGAGGCGAGCGAGCGCTCCGTGCGTTCGGCCAGCAGGTCGGCAGAAGCCCTCCGTGCGGTGCCACGAGCGCACGGCCACGAACGCCACCGGCGGCCCGGAGGCCGGCGACGTGGCCGTGAGCGCCGCCTCCGCCCGCTCGAGGTAGGAGCCGGAGCCGAGCGACGACTCGTGGGGGGTGAGCACGATGCCCACCACCCGTCCGACGCCCGCCTCCACCAGCTCGGCCGCCCCCTCCTCGATGCTCGGCCGTACGTGCTTGGCCCCGTAGGCGACGACGTAGCGACCCGGTGCCCGGGCCTCGAGCTCGGCGGCCAGGCCGGCCACCTGCGAGCGGGTGATCTCGGTGAGCGGGGAGAGGCCGCCGATGGCCCGGTAGCGGTCCTCGAGCTCGGCCAGCAGCTCGGGCGGTGGCGGCTGCGCCGCGGCGGATGGACGTGTAGAAGGCCTCGACCTCGCCGGCCGATGCCGGCGTGCCGTGGGCCATGACCAGCACGCCGGTGGGCGAGGTGGCGTCGGCTCACCTGCGCACTCCGGCCCGGCCCTCGGCGTGCACGAGCTCGACCACCCGCTCGAGGATCGACGGGTCGGTCTCGGGGAGCACGCCGTGGCCCAGGTTGAAGATGTGGCCGGGCTCGTCGCCGGCCTGCTCGAGCACGGCGCGTGTCTCCTCTTTGACCACGGCCCACGGGGCCAGGCACAGGGCGGGGTCGAGGTTGCCCTGGACGGCGATGCCGGGTCCGATCCGCCGCCGGGCCTCGTCGAGCGGGCACCCGCCAGTCCACGCCCACCACCGTGCTGCCGGCCTCGGCCATCGCCGGCAGGAGCTCGCCGGTGCCCACCCCGAAGAGGATGGAGGGCGCGTCCGGGTGGGTGGCGGCCAGCTCGTCGAAGACCCGGCGGGTGGCGGGCAGCACGAACCGCCGGTAGTGGTGGGGGCCGAGCGCTCCGGCCCACGAGTCGAACACCTGCACGGCGGCGGCCCCGGCGTCGAGCTGGGACCGCAGCGAGACCACGGCGATGTCGGCGAGCCGGTCCATGAGCGCGTGCCACAGCGCCGGCTCGGTGCACATCAGCGACTTGACGGTGGCGTAGGTCCGCGACGGACCGCCCTTCGACCAGGTAGCTGGCCACGGTGAAGGGCCCGCCGGCGAAGCCGATGAGGGGCACGGCCAGCTCGGCCGCCAGCTGGGCCACCGTCTCGCCCACGTAGGGAGCGTCGAGCGGCGGCTCGAAGGGGCGCAGCCGGTGCAGGTCCTCCTTCGTGCGGAAGGGCCGGTCGACCACCGGGCCCGTGCCCGGCGCCACCTCGACGCCGAAGCCGATGGCCGCCACCGGCACCACGATGTCGGAGAAGAGGATGGCGGCGTCGGTGCCGTAGCGATCGACGGGCTGGCGGGTCAGCTCGGCGGCCAGCTCGGGCTGGGCGATGGCCTCGAGGATGCTGCCCGTGCCCCGGGCGGCGCGGTACTCGGGCAGGGATCGCCCGGCCTGGCGCATGAACCACACCGGCACCCGCTCGACGTCCAGCCGGCGACAGGCCCGCAGGAAGGGCGACCGCTCTGTGGTGCCGGTCGGATCAGGCACCGGATGGCGGTTCCCGGACCACTCCGCCGTCCGGCGCGGCCCGTGCGCGCTCCTGGCCTGGCGGTCGTCCCCGTGGTCGCACCAGCCGTCGCCATCACCGCCCGAGTCTAGGAGAGGGCGGTCGACCTGGACCGACGGGAGCGGGCTCGTCGAATCGCGTCGCCGCCGAGGCTCGCCGACGGTCGAGCGCGGTCGTCACGGGCGAGTCCGGAGTCAGCGGTCGCGGGGCGTAGAATCGAAGGTTCCCACGTGCCCCGCCGAACCGATCGGCGGCCGGATCGGAGGTTGGGTGGAGTCCGAGCTTGTGGTCGAGCAACGGTTCGTGGACATGGCCTACGAGCGCCTCGACGCCATGCGGGCCGACGCCCAATCGATGATGGAGGGCGTGCTCGACCTCGGGCGCGGCGGCACCTTCCAGTCGCGCACCGAGCGGGACGTGATCGTCCGCACCAGCTTGGCCCGGCTCGAGCAGCTCGACATCGGCGACCAGGCGCTGACCTTCGGCCGCATCGACCAGCGTCGTCCGGCGGCCGACGGCGCCGACGGCACCGAACGGCGACCGCGACGGCGCACGGCAGACAGCGCAGATGCGCAGACGCGCGACGACGTCGAGACCTTCCACATCGGTCGGCTGGCCGTTCACGGCGCCGACCAGGAGCCACTGGTCGTCGACTGGCGTGCCCCGGTGGCCGCCCCCTTCTACCGGGCCACCGGGCGCAACCCGCTCGGGCTGGTGCTGCGCCGGCACCTCGCCCTCGAGGGTCGCCAGGTCGTCGGGATCGAGGACGAGCGCTTCGGGCCGATCGACGGGGCCGCTGCCCCGGCCCGTGCTCACGACGGCCAAGGAGGGTGCCCCGGGTGCCGAGGACGGCACCGCGGGCACCCTCATCGAAAGCGACCTGCCCATCGGGGGCCCGGCCTCGCTGCTCGCCGCCATCGGCCGGGCCCGCACCGGGTCGATGCAGGACATCGTCTCGACCATCCAGGCCGAGCAGGACGAGATCATCCGCGCCCCGCTGAGCGGCGTGCTCGTCGTCCAGGGAGGCCCGGGGACGGGGAAGACGGCGGTGGCGCTCCACCGGGCCGCCTACCTGCTCTATGCGCATCGCTTCCCCCTCGAGCGCCAGGGGGTGCTCGTCGTCGGCCCCAACCCGCTCTTCCTGCGCTACATCGAACAGGTGCTGCCCTCGCTGGGCGAGACCGGTGTCACCCTGTCGACGGTCTCCGGCCTCGTCCCCGAGATCCGCGTCCGGGCCGAAGGGCCGGTCGAGGTGGCCCGGCTCAAGGGCGACGTGCGCATGGCCAAGGTCATCGCCCGGGCCGTGGCCACCCGTGAGCGGCCGCTCCCCGAGGACCTCACCGTTCCCTACGGTGCCCTGCTTCTCCGCCTCACCGCAGCCGAGAGCCGCCGCATCGTCGAGGGCGCCCGCCGCCGGCCCGGAACCCACAACGCCCGGCGCCGGCAGGTCGAGCACAGCGTGGCCCAACTGCTGGCCGAGCGGGCCCGCCAGAGCCAGCAGCGTCTGGGCATCGGTGTCCCCGACGCGGTGAGTGCCTTCCCCGGCTACGAGGACCCCTCGGAGCTGGCCGACGACGAGTTCGACTTCGAGGACTTCTCGCGCAAGGTGCGCCGGGTGCCCGAGCTGGCCTCCGCCCTCGACCGCATGTGGCCGCGCCTGTCCCCCCACGAGCTGCTCCACGACCTCTTCGGCGCCCCGCCGCTCATCGCCGCCGCCGCCCGCGGCATCCTCACCGACGAGGAGCAGGCGCTCCTCCACCGGCCGCGCTCGACCTCCTTCGACGAGGTCGAGTGGACGGCGGCCGACGCCGCGCTCGTCGACGAGGCCCGTCACCTGCTCGGGCCCCGGCACGCCGGCGGCGAGGAGCTGCGCCAGTACGGCCACATCGTGGTCGACGAGGTGCAGGACCTCTCGCCCATGCAGCTGCGCATGCTCACCCGGCGATCCCTCTCCGGGTCGATGACCGTGGTGGGGGACATCGCCCAGGCCACCGCACCTTGGGCCCCGGCGTCGTGGTCGGAGATCACCGAGCACCTGCCGCACCACAAGCCGGCACGGACCGTCGAGCTCACCGTGAGCTACCGGACCCCGGCCGAGGTGCTGGCCCTGGCCGGGCGCATCCTGGCCCTGGTGGCGCCGGAGCTGTCCCCGCCCCGGCCGGTGCGCCGGACCGGGCAGGAGCCCCGGCTCGTCCCGGTGGCCGGGTCGGCCGGAGGGCAGCCCGGGGACAGGGACACGGCCCGGGTGGTGGCCGAGGTGGCCGCCGGCGAGCTGGCCGCCGTGGGAGAGGGCAAGGTGGCCATCCTCGCCCCCGACCGCCTGCTGCCGGTCCTGGCCGAAGGACTGCGCGCCGCCGGCCTGCCGGCGACCGACGCCCGCGACCGGCGCACGCGCCCTGTCCGAGCCGCTCGTGCTGGTGGCCACCGAAGGGGTCAACGGGCTCGAATTCGACTCGGTGGTGGTCGTCGAGCCCGGGCTCATCGCCGGCGAGACGGCCCGGGGCCTTCGCACCCTCTACGTCGCGCTCACCCGGCCGACCCGCCGGCTGAACGTCGTCTACCGGACGCCGCCGCCGGCCCCGCTGCTGGCCGCCGACTGAGTCGACCCGGCCGACGGATCGCGCGGGTGTCGACCGTCCGGCGGCGTCGCCGGAGGCGCGGCGGGTGTGCGTCGTAGGGAACCGCCGGAGTGGCCCGAGAGGGGTCGAGGTGGGCATGACCCAGGGGTCCGACAGGGGCACGACCACGGAATTCTCGGGCCCGGATGAGTTGGCTCCGCTCGCTGCCGTTGGACTAAGAATACGGCGTGACCCTGGCCGCCGACGTGCCCGTCGCCGCCGTCCGCCACCGGCCGGACAAGCCGTCGCTGCTGGCCGTCGGGGTCATCATCTGGCTCGGCTCCGAGGTGATGTTCTTCAGCTCGCTGTTCGCCGCCTTCTTCACCATCCGGGCCCACGCCTCGATATGGCCGCCGCCCGGCGCCCATCTCGACGTGGTCCGGGCCGGCATCTTCACCGCCGTCCTGGTGTCGTCCAGCTTCACCATGCAAAAGGCCGTGTTCGACCAGGAGAAGGGCCTGCGGGGCAGCGCCAAGAAGTGGATCTGGGCCACGTTCGTGCTGGGCGGCATGTTCGTGGCCAACCAGTTCTACGAGTGGATCAGCCTCTCGCACAACCCGGCCACCGACCCGACCCACACCGCCTACGGCTCGCTCTTCTACATCATGAGCGGGCTCCACGGCCTGCACGTGACCCTCGGCCTCGTGGCCATGATCTTCCTCCTGGGACGGCTCAAGGGACCCAAGGGCGACCCCGGCGAGACCGCCGTCTTCCAGGGTGTGAGCTACTACTGGCACTTCGTCGACGTCGTCTGGATCGGCCTCTACTCCTGCCTCTTCCTCCTCCACTAGATGCGGACGCCGCATGCACAGACGGGCACCTCGAGTCGGGTCCGGCGGCTGCTGACCGCCCGCTTCGCCGCCCCGGCGGCGCTGGTCGGGCGCCGTGGCCATCGCCGGCCTCGTCGCCTTCAGCCCGGGCCCGGCCTCGGCCACCAGCACCACCCCCACCAGCTACCTGCCCGTGATCGACGAGCCCGCCTCCGACCCTGCCGTCGGCCGTCCGGGCCAAGAGCGCAAAGAGCAACGTGGTGCTGTCCGGGTCTGACGGCCACGCCCGGCTCGGGGATCAACTACGTGGCCCTGCCCCGGTCGTTCGTGGCCCCGGGGGAGGCGCTGTTCGCCTCCAACTGCTCGTCCTGCCACGGACCGACGGCCCAGGGCAGCGGTCGGGCGCCCAACCTGCAGGGACTGGGAGCCGGCACGGTCGACTTCTGGGTGTCCACCGGGCGCATGCCGCTCGCGAACTCCTACGTGCAGGCCACCCGCAAGCCGCCCCGGTTCAACCGCCTCCAGACCCTCCAGATCGCCGCCTTCGTGCAGTCGCTGACCCCCGGCGAAGGTGTCGGCATCCCCGTCGTGCAACCTCAAGGAGGCCAACCTGGAGAACGGCAACACCCTCTTCACCCTCAACTGCGCCGCCTGCCACACCATCACCGGCGCCGGCGACGCCCTGGCCGAAGGGGCGTATGCCCCGAGCCTGCACCTGGCCACCCCCACCCAGATCCTCGAGGCCATCCGCACCGGCCCGGGCAACATGCCCCACTTCGGCCCGGGCAACATCACCGACCCCGAAGCCCGCGACATCGCCGCCTATGTGCGTGAGGTCATCCAGCACCCCGTCAACCGGGGTGGCATCGGCCTCGGCGGCATCGGCCCGGTGGGCGAGGGCTTCGTCGGGCTCCTCGTCGGGGTCGGGCGTCCTCATGCTGGTCGGCTTCTGGATCGGGGACCGGGCGTGAGCGACGGTTCCGCTCCCCACCGGACGGCGCGCTGCCGGCGGCCGCGCTCGACGACCCGCACCTCCAGCCTTACGCCAAGCATCCCGACCGGGCCCAGCTGGTGTCGGCCGCCGCCATGTTCGTCGGCTTCCTCGGCTTCCTCGGGTTCGGCATCGTCTTCTGGGTCGGCGACTCGCCGCAATGGGAGGCCGTCACCCTGGGCGTCGGCCTCGTGGCCACCGGCTTCGGGGTGACCGCCTGGGGCAAGTACCTCATGCCCCAGGGCCCCTTCGTCGAAGAGCGCCACGCGTTCCACTCGACCGAGGCCGAGCGGGCGGCCATGACCGCGGCCATCACCGAGCGCGGCGGCATGGTGCTCAAGCGGCGGGGACTGCTCGGGGGCCTGTTCGCCCTGGCCTCGGCCACCATGGGCGTCGTCCTCATCTTCCCCCTGCGCTCACTCGGCCCGAAGCCGGGTCTCACCCTGTTCAAGACCAACTGGAAGAAGGGGTCCCACCTCGTCACCATCAACGGGCGCAAGGTCACCGTCAACGACCTCGAGGTGGGCGGCGTGCTCACCGTCTTCCCCGAGGGGTTCGAGGGCGAGTCTCCCGACCAGGTCATCCTCATCCGGCTGGCCGAGCTCGGCCCCAACGACCCCCCCTATGTCCTGCAGCCGCCCGGGCACACCGCATGGGGGGTGCAGGGCTATGTCGCCTATTCGAAGATGTGCACCCACCTCGGTTGCCCGGTGGGCCTCTACCAGGAGCAGACCGAGCAGCTGGTCTGCCCCTGCCACCAGTCGATCTTCAACGTCAACGCCGGAGCCGTTCCTGAGTTCGGCCCGGCGCCCCGACCCCTGCCGCAGCTGCCCATCACCGTCGACAACGCCGGCTACCTGGTGGCCCAGGGAGGGTTCGACCAGGCAGTCGGCCCCGGCTTCTGGGAGCGACCATGATCGACGACAAGATCGACAACTCGCTGCGGTGGGTGGACGACCGGCTGGGCATCGCCAAATCCGGTCGCACCTTCCTCGACAAGATCTTCCCCGACCACTGGTCGTTCCTTCTCGGGGAGATCGCCCTCTACTCGTTCATCGTCCTGCTGGCCACCGGCGTCTTCCTATCGCTCTACTACGTACCCTCCGCCCACGAGATCATCTATCACGGCTCCTACCGACCGCTCGACGGCGAGCGGGTGTCGGAGGCCTACGCCACCTCGGTCGGGCTCTCCTTCGACGTGAAGTCGGGACTGCTCATGCGCCAGGCCCACCACTGGGCGGCCGACATCTTCCTCGGCTCGATCGCCGTGCACATGGCCCGGATCTTCTTCACCGGGGCCTTCCGCAAGCCACGGGAGTTCAACTGGCTGGTCGGTGTGTCGATGCTCCTGCTCGCCATCGTCAACGGGTTCCTCGGCTACTCCCTTCCCGACGACCTGGTGTCGGGGACCGGCATCCGCATCGCCTACTCGATCATCGAGTCCATCCCCCTGGTGGGCAGCTACATCGCCTTCTTCCTCTTCGGCGGCAACTATCCGGGGAACGGGACCATCCTCGAACGCTTCTACCTCCTCCACGTCCTCATCATCCCGCTCGTCATCATCGGGCTCCTGGCCGCCCACCTCGGGCTGCTGGTCAAACAGAAGCACACCCAGTTCGGCGGTGGCGGGAGGACCGAGAACAACGTCGTCGGTTCGCCGATGTTCCCGACCTTCATGGCCAAGACCACCGGGTTCATGTTCATGGTCGCCGGGGTCATCTTCCTGCTCGGTGGACTCGTCCAGATCAACCCCATCTGGCAGTTCGGCCAGTACGAGCCCTACCAGATCTCCTATGCGGTGCAGCCGGACTGGTACATGGGCTGGCTGGACGGGGCGCTGCGCATCATGCCCAGCTGGGAGTGGGTGGGCTTCGGCCACACCCTGCCGCTCGAGGTCTTCCTGCCGGCGGTGATCTTCCCCGGCATCATCTTCAACATCTTCTTCGTGTGGCCGTTCTTCGAAGCCCGGTTCACCAAGGACCTCGCCTACCACAACCTCCTCGACCGGCCACGTGACCGGCCCAAGCGCACCGGGGCCGGCGCCTCGATGCTCGCATTGATGTTCATGGTCTTCTTCGCATCGTCGACCGATGTGATGGCCAATTTCTTCGACTTGCCCCTCAAGGCCGTGCTCTGGTTCTTCCGCATCGCGGTGGTGGTCGTCCCCATCATCGCCTACTTCGTCACCGTCAAGATCTGCCAGGAGATGCGCTCCGCTGAGGGCATCGGCAAGCGCAAGCGAGCGGTCATCATCGAGCGTTCGGCGACCGGCGAGTACGTGTCCGTCGATACCGAACCCCACCCCGACGATGGCCACGACGAGATCGAAGCCGAGCCCGTCCCGACTTACATCGACCTGACCCCGCCGGACCTGGTCACCGGGCCGGGCGTGCGCCGGGTCATGCGCTGAGGGGGGACCTCTTCGCCGGCCGGCGAGGCTCGTTCGCCTGCCCGCCTCTCGTCTGTCGGGAACGCACGGGATGTGCCCATTCACCGCTGCATCGAGCCAGTTCTGTGCCGGCAGAATCGGCGATATCGGCAGCATCGGTCCGCTTTGACGGTGCCGACGAATCACATCTTTCGACATCGAGGAGCGGGCGGGAAATGGTGACGGTTCCCACCGTGGATGCGGTCGCTGATCGCACCGACCCGCCCTCGCCGGCAAATCCTCGGACCGCCGGCCGGACACGATCGGTTCGGTCGCTCCTCTGGGCCAATGGACCCTTGGCCGGCGTGCTTGCCCTTCTCTCCTGGCTAATGTCCAAGTCGACCTTGATCCCCGTCGTCGGCCTCGATCCGTCCTGGAATTACTCGCTCGACCGTGCCGTGGTCGGGCACATCGAGTTCGGGACGCACTTCGTCTTCACCTACGGTCCCCTGGGCTTCTTCGTGGTCGACGCCCTCTGGGAGCCGGCTCCGGCAATTGCCGCCTTCCTCTTCTGGTTGACGGTGAGCGTCGGGATCTTCTGCGCGCTTCTGCGCTGCCTGCGACCCCTCATGCCGACGCCCCTGGCCTGCGTGCTCGCCTACCTGGTCGGCGCCATCACCGTTCTGGACAGGGGGGCGGAGATACTGCTGGTGCTGGCGTTGGCGCTGTTGGTGCGTTCGCCTGGCGGCCGTCACAACGGTTGGAAGCGGGAGAAATCGGGTCGGCCCTCAACCGCCTCCGGCCGGCAGTAGGAACAGGGAATCCGCGTAGCACCAGGCCCACTCCTCGCCCGGCTCCTCCGAGCGGATGATGGGATGGTGCGTCGCCTGCCAGTGGGCAGAGGCGTGGCGGCGGGGCGAGTTGTCGCAGCAGCCCATGTGCCCGCATTCGAGGCACAGACGGAGGTGCACCCACTGCGACCCCTCCCGCAGGCAGTCCTCGCAGGCACCCTCGGTGGACGGCTGGACGGTATGCAGGTGCCGGAGGTGTACGCAGTCGCGGTCGGACGGCTCGCCGTTTGCATCACCTGCCACTTCGTAAGCGAGTTCGTCGTCCATGTTGTCTACCCTCCTCGTGCGTTCCGCAGCCCGGCCGCCAGGAAGTCTCGGCAGCCCTGCGCCGCATCGGTCGTGCCCATCACATCCGATGCCCGCAGGACGGCCCCGAAGGGGGCGTTCCAAAAGGCCGGGTCGCCCGGTCGCTCGTTGCTCCAGGGTCCTACGTAGGCGTACGGCTCGGCTTCGAAGGAGTCTCCTGGCGAGAAGCCGAGGTTCACCTTCTCCCCAGATGGGAGCACAACCGTCGTGCCGGCGTCGAAATGTTCGGGCCACAGCTGGATCGTGGCTGAAGTGGTGACGGCGTCGACCTCGCCCAGGAGGACGTCGAGGACCTCCCAGCCGATCGAGTACCAAGCAGCCAGGACGCCTGCCGTCCCTGGGTCGGGGTCGACAGCGGTGTCGGGGTCGCCGACCGCCGGCGTGTCCTCCCCGCAGGAGAATTCGCTCTCGATGTCGGCGCCGACGAAGGACGCCATCTGCCGGAGCGTCGACCCTCCGATGGCCATCCGCTCGCTCTCCGCCCCCGTCTCGTGGACGATCGTGAGGCCTGTCACCCTCACCACCTCGGGACCGTCGCCGAAGGCGGGCGTCCCGAAACCTCCCGGGGTGGCCCGCAGCCCGAACCGGCCACTCACCTCGGCCCGCCGGCGGCCGAGCACGTGGGCGGCGACGCAGTGCAAGGCGGTTCGTGTCCCGACGTCGACCGAGGCGGGAGGGGCTTCCATGGTCTGCGCATCATCGCGCCGGTCACCGCCATGCCGCCCGAGGGCCGACGGACGCCCGGCTGGTTGGTGGGCGCCGGCCAGCTCCGGGGTCCGGAGTTCGCCGGCCTATTCGGGTTGCAGACGCCCTCAGGCCTCGCCGGCGTGCTGGCGCCGGACCATGCCGCCGCGCCGGCTCTCGACCGTGCCTCCGATGGCTCCGGAGATGAGCAGCGAGGCGGCGATGGGCGCCATCCACAGTCCGAAGACGAAGGTGAGGGTGGCGAAGAGGGCTCCCATCCCGAGGATGAACGGCCAGATGCTGGACGGCGGGAAGGACCCGACGTCGCCCGCCCCTTCGGCCATGTCGGCTTCGGGGTCGTCGTCCGGCTGGAGCTTCATGTGGTACGACCACCATAGGTAGTACGAACCGGGGAAGATGCCGAGCAGCGTCGTGCCGATCAGCATGAGGAAGCCGCCGTCCTCGTAGCCCCAGAACCAGTAGACGAGGGCGATGACGCCGAAGAAGGTGCCGAGGCCGATGAGGAAGAGCGCGTACGTCCTCACGAGCCCGACCCCACGGGCTCGGGCTCGCGTTCGGGCTCACTGTCCGGCTTCCGCTCCGTCCAGTGCACCTTGCGGTGCTCGGGGTGGTTGTAGTCCCAGGTCGGGCGCTCCGAGCGGATGGGCGGCAGGTGGGCGTAGTTGTGGTGCGGCGGCGGCGAGGAGGTGAACCACTCGAGGGTGTGGCCGTCCCACGGGTTGTCGCCGGCCGGCACCTGCTTGCGCCACGAGACGAAGATGTTCACGAGGAAGAACAGGAACGAGCCGCCCATGACGAAGGCACCGATGGTCGAGACCACGTTGAGGCCGGTCCATCCGTTGGTGGGCAGGTAGGCGGCCACCCGACGGGGCATGCCCTCCAGGCCGAGGACGTACTGGGGCATGTAGGTGACCCAGAAGCCGATGAACAGTGACCAGAAGTGGAGCTTGCCCAGGGTGTCGTTGAGCATGTGGCCGAACATCTTGGGATACCAGCAGTAGAAGCCGGCGAACCCGGCGAAGACGGCGGTGCCCACCAGCACCTGGTGGAAGTGGGCCACCACGAAGTAGGTGTCGTGGGTCATGAAGTCGACCGGCGGCGAGGCGAGCAGGATGCCGGTGACGCCGCCCATCAGGAAGGCGAAGAGGAACCCGATGCAGAACAGCATGGGCGTCTGGAAGCTGATCTGGCCGCCCCACATGGAGCCGATCCAGTTGAAGAACTTGATGCCGGTGGGCACGGCGATGAGGTAGGAGAGCAGGGAGAAGAACGGGAGCAGCACCACGCCGGTGGTGAACATGTGGTGGGCCCACACACCGGTGGAGAGGGCGGCGATGGACATGGTGGCGAAGACCATGCCCTTGTAGCCGAAGAGCGGCTTGCGGGAGAAGACCGGGATGATGTCGGTGACCATGCCGAAGTAGGGCAGGGCCAGGATGTAGACCTCGGGGTGGCCGAAGAACCAGAAGAGGTTCTGCCAGAGCACGGGCACGCCGCCCCCTTGCACGGTGAAGATGTGGGTCCCGAAGTGGCGGTCGCAGAACAGCATGACCACCGCCCCGAACAGCACCGGGAAGGCGATGAGGATGAGGATGCCGGTGACCAGCATGTTCCACGAGAAGATGGGCACCCGGAACATGGTCATGCCCGGCGCCCGCAGATAGAAGATGGTGGTGATCAGGTTGACACCGGTGAAGATGGCCGAGAACCCGGTGAGGGCGAGGGCCATGAGCCAGAGGTCGGCCCCTGCTCCCGGCGAGTTGGTGGCGTTGGAGAGCGGTGCGTAGGAGACCCAGCCGAAGCTGGCCGCTCCTCCGGCCACGAGGAAGCCCGACAGCATCACGATCGCGCCGCTCAGGTACAGCCAGTAGGAGAGGGCGTTGAGCCGGGGGAAGGCCATGTCCGGCGCCCCCACCTGCAAGGGGACGATGAAGTTGGCCAGGCCGCCGAAGGCGAAGGGCCCGGCAAACAGGTACATCATGAGGCTGCCGTGCATGGTGAACAGCTCGTTGTAGGTCTGGAAGGAGAGCAACGAGCCGTTGGGGTCGGCCAGGTCGGCGCGCATGAACAGGGCCATGATCCCGGCGATGAAGAAGATCACGAGCGAGGTGATCATGTAGCTCTTGCCGATGACCTTGTGGTCGGTCGACGTCAGCCAGTTGACGATGCCGGTGGGGCCCTCGTGATGGCCGTGAAGGTCGCCGACGTGTCCGGCCGGCTCCTCAGGCCCGATGATGCCTGGACGTTCGATGGTGGTGGTCATGGCGATCCTTTGGCCGGTCGGCGCGCGGGGTCAGCCATTGCGGTCGCCGGGATTGCGGGGGTACTGGGTGGTGTACGGCGGTGGGTTGTTCGCGGCGCCAGAGCCCGACCGCTGGAGGGTGTGGCCGGTGCGCACCTCCTGGGCGGCCCAGGCCTGGAAGCCCGAGGGGCTGACCGCTCGCACGCTGAAGAGCATCTCCGAATGGTAGAGGCCGCAGAACTGCGTGCACTGCCCGAAGTAGGTGCCCTGGTGCAGCACGTTGAGGTCGAAGATGTTGATGACACCGGGGAGGGCGTAGCGGCTGAAGTCGAAGTCGTGGACGTAGAAGCCGTGGATGACGTCGTCGGAGACCAGGGTGATCTGGACCGTCTCGCCTGCCGGGACCACCATCTGGGGGCCGTGGTTGTCGGGCCCGTTGGTCAGCTCGCCGGCCACCCCCACGTCGAGATGGGGGTAGTCGAACCGCCAGCCCCACTGGAAGGCCGTGACCCGGATGTCGACCACCGGCTGGCCGGTGGTCGACACAGAGGCGTCGATGGCCTGGATGGAGTCGACGTTGTTCTCGGTGAGCACGGTGAAGAAGAACAGCACGGCCACGATGAGGATGGGCACGACCGTGTAGATGAACTCGATGGGCACGTTCTCGTGGAACTGCGAGGGCATGTCGTCCTTGCGCTGCCGGTAGCGGACCACGGTGTAGAGGATGAGCAGGAAGACCAGCCCACCGACGACGATCCCGGTCGTCATCATGCCGGAGTAGAGCTTGAAGATCTCGTGGCCCTGGGTGGTCGCGCCCCGGCTGGCCCAGTACGTCGGGTAGAAGCTGCACCCGCCCAGAGCCAGGGCACAGACGACCAGCGCGCCGGCCGCCGTCAGGCGGCGGAGGTGGCGGCGGGCGGCGGCTTGGGTGGCACCGACGCCGCCTGGTCGCTCGGTCCCGGCTGGCGGGCGCAGGGACCAGCTCTGCCACCGCCCCTTTGTGAAGCCGTTCACGGCGCTGACACTAGTGGGGAGCGGGCCCAAATTTGTAGTTGGGAACGGGGTTCGTCGAACCGCTCTCGGACGCCCGGTCAGGACTCTCGGGCGGCCCAGGAAAAGACCCCGTGGGCCATGGTCGAGGAAGCGGCGTCGGCCCGGGCGGTGAACACCTGCCGGCGGGCCTCGCCGATGGCCGGGTCGCCGGGTGCGGCCAGCCAGGCCAGCTCGGCCAGATGGCCGGCCAGCCGCAGGGCGGCGTCGTCCCCGGGGACCGGCGAGGAGGGCGAGCGCCCGGTCGGCGAGGGCCCCGGCCCCGCCGGCGAGCGCGGCCAGCTCGGCGGCCAGCGCCCGCTCGGGAGCGGGCTTCAAGGTGGCCGGGTTGCCGTCCCACCAGCCTCCGTAGCGGCGCCAGACCGTGCGCACGATGAACTCGGGCTCGTCGTAGACGGGCTGCAGGTAGGGGCGCCCCATGAGGTCGGCGGGCGGGGTCACGGTGTGGATGACCTCGTCGAGACGGGCGCCGCGGTTCATGAGTTCGAGTGTCTGGCTCACGAGCGACTCGAGCAGGGCGGCGGTGTCCGAGAGGGCCTGGCGCACCCGGTCCTCGCCCACCACCGGGTAGCCGTGTCCCGGCAGGAGCACGCTCGGGCCGCCTTCGGCTCGGTCGAAGAGGGCCAGCATGCGCCGCAGGGCGTCGGCCCACTCCTGGGGATAGCGCTGCACCTTCTGGGGGTTGCCGGCGTTGGGCGAGGCCCAGATGAAGAGGTCGCCGCAGCAGAGCACCCGCCGATCGGGGAACCAGGTCCAGGTGTGGTCGTCGGTCTCGCCCCGGGCGTGGTGGAGCTCGGCCCGGGTCCCGCCCACCTCCAGGTCGAGATGGTCGCGGTAGGTGCGGTCGGGATAGCGGTACTCCGTCGGCCACTCGAGGTTCTCGATGGCGAACTGCCGGCGGTTGATGATGCCGTTGTAGCCGGCGGTGCGGATGTAGCGGTCGAACCGCTCGGGGAGTGCCTCGTGGGCCACGACCACCGGTGCCGGCCAACCGCGTGCCGCCGACTCCGACTCCCACACCGGCACGCCGAAGACGTGGTCGATGTGCCCGTGCGAGTAGACGGCGGTGTGCAGCCGGCGCGGCGACCACGTGCGCAGTGTCTCGTGCACGGAGGCGGCGGCAAAGGAGCTGCCGGTGTCCACCAGCACCAGCCCGTCATCGGTGTCGATGGCCGACACGTTGGCGAAGGACGGCACGAAGGCCACCCCGTCGGCCACCTCGGCCATGCCCGAGGTCGAGAGCCCGACGGGATGCACCCGTTGGGTCGTGACCCGCCCCTTCCACAGATCGTCGGCCATTTGCAGGACGTCCGGCGGTGCCACGGCGCTCCTTCCCGTCTTCTCCGGGCCCGCCTGCCGCTCCCGCCGCTCCCGGTGTCCCTACGGCCTCGTCAGCCGGTGGCCTCGTCAGCCGGTGGTCTCGTCAGCCGGTGGTCTCGTCCGTCCGGCTGGGTGGCGTCTGCCGCGGCGGAGTGGCCGACGTTATCCGGCCCACCGCCCGGCCGAGCGAGCGGATGCCCCGCCTGGCGCTCGGCCTCGACGGCCGGCCGGTGCTGCCGCGCCGCCTTCTTCCCGGTTGCCGACGCCTCACCGGCCAGCCGTGCCAGGAGGTCGGAGGTCGAGCCGGCCGCTCCTCGGCGTCGGAGCGGATCCGACGTCACGTCCGGCCCTGGACGCGGCACCGCCGGTGGGTCGGTCGTGTTCACCGGGATCGGTGGGATCGGTGGGATCGGTGGGAACGCCTGCCGCCGAGACGCGTGGCCGAGGCATCGATGACCCGCCCCGGCCATGCGCCCCCCGTGGTCTTGCTGACGCGGGCGGGGATCCGTCCGGGTGATGGTGGCGAGCCGCAGGAGGGCGAGCATGGCCACGACCACGACGACGATGCCGCCGGTACCAGGCCGCAGCGCGGGCAGGATCGGGGCGACGAGGACCAGCCCGGCCACCGGGACGCAGAGGACGACATGCGTCCGCTGGCTGCACACCCTGAGGAGTCCGAGCGGGCCGCGGGCCGACAGGGCCAGGATGCCGAGGGCGGCCGCCGCGGCGACGAGGAGTCCGGCGTGGGAAATGTGCACCGAGACGTCGACCAGGATCAGGGCGATGGCGAGCTCGGCCGACTGCAGGCCCCAGAAGGGGAGCCGGCGCACCAATGATGCGCGCCGCTCGGCGCCCGTCCCGGTGGCGGGATGGCGCGGAAGCCACGATGCCCTCCGCCCGGCTCAGACCCCTGGAGCGCTCAGGACGAGCTGTTCGGCGTGGCGTCGCCGGGCTGGATGGCCGACGGCTGAGGAGGTGGGTTCACGGCCGAGGGCGCGGGAGAGCTCACCGCCGGCGGGGGTGTGGCTTGGGCCAGCGAGTCGTTCGCCTTGTCCTCGGCGCCCCCCTCCTCGAGACCCTTCTTGAACTCCTTCTGGGCCGAGCCCAAGGAGCGTGCCAGCTTGGGGATCTGGGTGGAGCCGAAGAGGACGAGGACCACCACAACGAGGACGATGACCCCGTCGACACCGAAGATGTCAGCAGGCGGAGAGATGGACACAGGTACCTCCTTCGACCGGCGGTCCCAGGTTAGACCCCGGCATCCCGCCGTGTAGCACTTCGTCGCCGACGCCCGAAGTGGATGAGATGACGGAATGCAGAAGGTGCCTGGAATCGGCCGTCCAGGGCGCCTGCCGAGGGCGTCAGCCAGGCCAGGAAGTCCCGCCCGAAGACGGAGGGCGGCGACCGAGGTCAGAGACGGCCCCACCGCCCCAAATGGCACGGCCGTCCACCCGTCCCGCGTCTGGGAGCCGCTCGGTGCAAGAAGACGGAGACTCCCGGCCGCCGCCGACCAGCCACCGACCTTGGCACCCACCCGAGCACGCTTGGGTCCAGGCGCTCGGCGCCCGGCCGGCACGGGAGTAGCGGTGCCACCGGCCAGCGAGCGTCGGACGGGCCGGCTTCAGGCGCCCGTCCAGTTGGGCTTGCGCTTCTCGGCGAATGCGACCGAGCCCTCCATGGCGTCCTTCGAGCCGAACACCTCGGGGAAGGCCGAGTTGTTGACGGACCAGCCCTCGGCGTCGGGTAGCTCACCGGCCACCTTCATAACCCGCTTCGACGCCCGCACGGCGAGCGGCGCGTTGTCGGCGATCAGCTCGCCGAGGGCGACCGCCTCCTCCATGAGCCGCTGGCGAGGGACGACCCGGTTGACGAGGCCGATGTCGTAGGCGCGCTGGGCGGAGATGGCCTCGCCGGTGAGGGCGAGCTCGAGGGCGATGGCGGCCGGGATCCGTTTGGGCAGCCGGATGAGCGCTCCGGCGCCGGCCATGAGTCCACGCTTGACCTCGGGGATGCCGAAGGTGGCGTCGTCGACGGCAACGACGAGGTCGCAGGCGAGCATGATCTCGCACCCGCCGGCAAGGGCATGGCCGTTGACGGCGGCGATGATCGGCTTGTCGAAGGTCCGCTGGGTGAGCCCGGCGAACCCGCCCGAAGCGCCCATGATGTCGGCCGCCTCGCCGGCGGCGAAGGCCTTGAGGTCCATGCCGGCGCTGAACGCCTTGTCCCCGGCGCCGGTCACGATCACCACTCGGCAGCTGTCGTCTGTGGCCAGCTCGTCGAGGGCCGCCGACATCGCCTTGGACACGGCACCGTTGATGGCGTTGCGCGCCTCGGGCCGGTTGATGGTCAGGATCTCGACCTGGCCACGGCGCTCGCGGGTCACTTCGTCGGACATGCGGGGCTCCCGGTGGTTGCGGTGCGGGACGGCGAGCTCGGGTGGCCCCGCGCTCAGGGCAGACGGTAGCGCGGCGGTCCCGGCTGGACGAAGAGGTCGGTGCCGACGAGCCCGGGGACGTCACGGTCGCCCATCGCCGCCAGCACCTCGTCGTCGGCCGGGATGCAGGCCAGATGACGGCCGTCGGGCAGGCGGGCGATGACTGGCGCTCCGACCGGCTTGCCCAAGCCGTCTGGCGTCCGTCGCCCTCGCGCACCACCGTGGTGGCCACCACGGTGGCGGTCGTGATCCTCGTCCACCTCGAGGGCCACCTCGACGGCGGAGGCGTCGATGGCCTGCTGGTCGAGGATCGGTGTCCCCGCGACGGAACCCGCCGGGAGGTGGCTCGGCCCCGTAGAGGCCGAGGGCGTGCTTGGTGATGAACCAGCCGAGCCCGTTGGCCAGCCCGAGGCGCGGCAACCGCCCGCCCCCGCCCCTGGCCCTTCCCCTTCCCGCAGGCGGTCGGTGAGGGTGGCGATGGCGTGGGTCGTGTAGTTGTTGCCCGGCCCGCCGAAGTAGGGAAGGCCGCCGGTCACGGTCAGGCATCGATGGTCGGGATCGATGCCAAGCCCCTCGACGGCCGCTTCGATGGCCGAAGGGAAGCAGGAGTAGAGGTCGAAGAGGTCGACGTCGTCGATGCCGACGCCGCCCGTTGGTGCCGGCCGCCTCGGTGGCGGCACGGAAGAGCGCCCGGCCGGCGGCGGCGATGGCGGGGGACCGCCCGGGATCCGGCCGGGCGGTCGGGGAGAACACGTCGGTGGCTTCGGCCCCTGCCCACACGAACACGGCGCGGTCGGCCACTCCGGCCCGGCGGGCGGCGCCGAGCGAGCAGACGAGCAGAGCCGCCCCCTGGTCCGACCCCAGGAAGGCGGCCATCCGCTTGGTGTAGGGCTCGGCCACGACCCGGTTGTCGGCCGACGGGGTGGCGATGGCCTCGGGGCTATGTCGTTCCGGGAACCAGGCGATAGGGATGGCGGGCGGCCACCTCGGTGAACGGGGCGAGCAGGGCGCCCATGGCCTGCCGGTGGGCGTGGGCGTCGCGCCCGGCCCGGGCGGCGATCACGCTCTCCAGCATCGGGTAGATGTGCACCGGCAGCATCAGCCCGATGCCAAACTCGGCCGGCCCCAGCCCCGGCCGGTCGTCGCCCACCACCGGGTCGGCCGGCCGGTCCGGCTCTGGTGCCCGTTCCCGCTCGCTCCCCGGCAGCCCGTCGGGCCCGCGACGAGCGCAACGCCTCGGCACCGACGATGAGAGTGGCCGACAGATCGCCGGCGGCGATGGCCGAAGCCGCCCGGTTGACCAGCCACTGGGGCGTGTTGCCGCCGACGGTCGAGACCTCGCAGACCGGGGCCGCTCATCCCCAGCCGGGCGGCCAGCTCGGAGGCCGGGGACCGACCCACGTGCCCGAGGACGTTCACCACCGAGACACGCTCGACGGCGTCCCGGAGGGCGGGTGCCTCGGCCAACGCCGCCTCGGCGGCCCGGACCATGAGGTCGAGGGGAGTGACGAGCTCGTCCCGCTCGAGTGACTGGCCCGACGCAACGACGACGGGAATTCGGTCGGAGTCGTCGCGGATCGCCATCACGGGTCGGTAACGGGTGGTCCCGTCGCGCGGGCAAGCTACCATCGGTGCCGGCGGACCACGGCGGAAGCGGGCCGCGCAGAAAGCGGAGCAGGTGGAGCTCCGGCATCCACCTCGAGGGGCGACGAGCGCTGGTCGGCGTGGACCGGGAAGGTGGGAACGAACGGTGGCGAGCCAAGGCGGAACACTCGGTGACGCACCGACGCCGGAAGCCGAGTCGAGCCTGCTGCCGCCCGGCTTCTCCTTCGGCGTGGGCACCGCCGGATTCCAGGTCGAGGGCGGCTACAACCGACCCGGCCAGCCGGCCAACAACTGGCAGGCGTGGGAGCAGGTCGGGCGGGTCGAGCCCTCGGGGATCGGTGTGGGCTTCTGGGAGCGCCCCGAAGAGGCGCTCGACCGCGCCGCCGGGCTGGGGTGCGACAGCTTCCGCTTCAGCGTCGAGTGGGCGCGGGTCTTCCCCGAGGACGGCTCTCCTGACAAGGAGGCGCTCGTCCGCTACGCGGCCATCGTCGACGCCTGCCTCGAGCGCGAGCTGACGCCGCTCGTCACCCTCCACCACTTCACCCACCCGGCCTGGCTGGGCGAGCACTTCTGGCTGCGGCCCGACGCTCCCGAGCGTTTCCGCGGCCTGGGTCGGCGTCGTCGTCGACACGCTGGGCGACGAGGTCCGCCATTGGGTGACCATCAACGAGATCAACGTCCTCGCCCTCGGCTCGTGGCTGCTCGGCATGTTCCCTCCCGGCCGGACGGCGGCCGTCGAGGACATGCAGATGGCCGTGGACAGCCTGCTCACCGCGCACGTGGGCGCCTACGAGGTGATCCATTCCTCGCAGGCCGACGCCATCGTCACCACCAACAACAGCTGCGTGAGCATCTACGAGTGCGATCGCCTGCTCACCGACCTGCTCCTCTGCCGGAGCTTCGGCATCGAGCGCAGCGGAGGTCGACGACTGGATCGACGAGCGCCGGTGCGCGTCACGAGTCACTGCTTCCGGCGGGAACCTCGAGAGAGCGACTGGCCCGGCGGTTCAGCGCCTGGCGCTCGGTGTACGGGCGGTCGGCCCGCCATCCGGGCGCCTTCCCGAGGCGGGTCCTCGACGCCGTCTACGACAGCCCCTACGAGCGCACGCTGGACGCCCTCGGCCTCGACTTCTACCAGCCCACGGCGGGCGACCACTTCCGGATGCCCGGCCACCGCACGCCCGGAGGGCGCAACCGTCTGCCCACCCGGGCCCTGTGGGACGACTCGACCCGACCCCGACGCCCTCCGCCGCTGGCTCGGCATCCAGCACTGCGCTGACGCCGGGCCTGCCCTTGTGGGTGGTCGAGAACGGCATGTGCAACCGGGTGCGAAACAGCCGCTCCTATGCCCGGTTCGACGGCTGGAACCGGCCGCAGTACCTGCGGTGCAATGTCGCCGCCGTCATGGCCGCCATCGACCAGGGCGTGCCCGTGACCGGCTACTGGCACTGGTCGCTGGTCGACAACTACGAGTGGGGTTCCTACGAGCCCCGCTTCGGGATCTACGGCGATCGACCGCCACCGCGGCTGCCACGGGACCGAATGGATGGACACCGATGCCACTGGCGCGGATTCTGCCGGCGCCTACCGGGCCATCATCGCCGGACTGCGGCGAGGCGACCGGTCGGTGCTGGACCCGGCCTGACCCGCTTCCCGATCGCTTGCTCGGCGACTCGGCGACTCGGCGACCCAGCGACTCAGCGACTCAGCCCGCCAGTGCGCCCACCAGTCCCGCCAACACCGCTTCGGCCTGCTCCACGATCTGGATGACGAGCGTCCCGGCGGGCACGAGGTCGTCGATGGCGCCCACCCCCTGTCCGGAGGGGTAGCACTCGACGTCGGGGTCCACGCCGTCGGTCTCCCCGCCGCCCCCCAGGTGGAAGGCCCCGTCGCCCATCGATCGGCCGAACTGCGCCGGGAAGGGCTGGAGCTCCTCCGGATGGGCGTCGAAGTATTCGGTGTAGTTGTTGCGCACCACCCGCATGGTCTTCCCCGAGAAGGCCCGGCTGATGGTGGTCCCGTCCTCGTGGGTGCGGACGAGCGCATCCTTGTAGCCGGCAACGCCCCGCGCCTCCGGGGTGGCGATGAAGCGGGTGCCGATCCAGACGCCGTCGGCCCCGAGGGCCAGGGCCGCGGCCAGGCCCCGCCCGTCGACGATGCCGCCCGCCGCCACCACGGGGATGTCTACGCCGACGGCGTCGACGATCTGGGGGACCAGAGGCATGGTGGCGACCAGCCCGGTATGGCCGCCCGCCTCGGTGCCCTGGGCGACGACGATGTCGCAGCCGGCGTCGAGGGCTCGCCGGGCGTGGGCGACCTTGCCGCACATGTTGACCACGAGCACACCGTGACGGTGGCAGAGGTCGACGGCCTCGGCAGGGACGCCGAGGCCCGCGACGAAGACGGACGCGCCCCCTTCGATGACCTGTTCGACCTGGGCCACCAGGTCGCCGGGCATGGCCGTGAGGAGGTCGACGCCGAAGGGCTTGTCGGTCCGCTTCCGCACCTCGGCGATCTCGGCCACCATGCGGTCGTTGCTCATGGTGGAGGCGCCGAGGCAGCCGAAGCCCCCGGCCTCCGAGACGGCGACGACCAGGTCGGCGTAGGAGACGCCGCCCATGCCGGCCAGCATCACCGGATGTTCGATGCCAAGTGACCTCGGTGAGTCTGGTTCTCATGCTGCTGTCCTCCCGAGCGTCGTACTCGGATCACCTTAGAGGTGACAATGCCGGCGACGTGGCGCCGACGGAGGCGGCCTGCGCAGCTGGAGTGGTGTGGAGGCGCGGCTATGCCGACTCGTCCGACCGGTGACCGACGTCGTGGGACCTCTCCGCCGAAGCAGGCCCCTGCCGAGGGTTGTCTCGGCAGGGGCCCGGCTCCAGCTGGGCCCTCCGGCCCGATCGGGAACGGACCGGAGCAGACGGGTCACTGACGGCTGGCGGCCTCCTTCCCCGGCTTGCCCAGGCCGTTGTGGGAGGCGTTGCCAGCAGTCGGTGGCCCCGTTGGCCCGGCGGTCCCCGAGGCGGCGGTCCCGGTCGTCGGAGACGAACCAGGCCCGGGGCTCGGGGAGGGGTTGGCCGAGCCCGACCGACCCCCCGTGCCAAAGGTGGCCGAGGGGGGAGTCGGGTTGGCGGCCCCCGTCTGGGTCGGACTGGAGGTTGCAGGGGTTGCCGACGGACCCTCACTCGAGCCCGGACCGGCCTTCGAGCCCCCACCGTTCGGGTCGGCTGGGGCCGGCCCGGTGATGACCGAGGCGACAGTGCCGGAGACGCTGCGGGCGGTCGCCGGAGCCGTTGGGCCGGGGTTCCTTGGGGTGGTGTTGGCGCTGGCCAGGGTGGCGGCGACCGGTGTCGAGCTCGTGCCCGACGGGACGGCCGAGCCGGCGGCCGGCGGGGTGCGAACAGCCCCAAGGCCCCCGTTGCCCAAGTGGCTGGCCCGGATCAGCCGGGCCGCGGTGACCACCGAGTTCCCCGATCGGCCCGCGTTGCCGGAGCTGGCCGGGGTGGCCGGGGTGGCCGGGGTGGCCGGGGTGGCCGTGCTGCCCGTGCTGCCCGAGATCGAAGTCGGACCGGATCCACTCGTGGAGCTGGCTCCCGAGGCGGCGTTCCCGGTCGTCGAGTTGGTCGGCGTCGGGTTACCGGAGCTCCCCGATGGGGCCGGACACCGCTTGGCGAAGTCGCCTCCCGGGCTCCCCGAAGGGCCCTGGCCGGAGCCGTGGCCGTGCCGGTGGCAGGGCTTCTTGCCCGAGCCCGAGCCCGAGCCCGAGCCCGAGCCCGAGCCGTGGCCGTGGCCGTGGCCGTGGCCACGGCCGGAGACGGGGGGGCTCGGACAGTCGGTGGCACCGGGGACGACGGCTGTGGGCCCCGTAGTCGGGAGGCCCTCAATCGAGCCGAACTGGGCGCCCGACCCCGATTCCGACGTGGCCGCCACCGGGCAGGACTGGCTTCCGGTGCCCGAGGTGTCACTCGACCCTCCGCCTGTGCCCTTTGGCGAACACGGCGGCGGCGGGCAGGGCTTCTTGCCCGAGCCCGAGCCCGAGCCGGAGCCCGAACCGGAGCCCGAACCCTGACCCGGGCCGGTCGGCGGGGATCCGGGGGGAGCTGGAGGTCCCGGGGGGACGACAGTGACGACGACGGGGGCAACGACGACTATGTCCCCCGAGTGGTCCGGGCGTCTCGGAATGAGCGACGTCAACGTGGCCGTGACGGCCCGCGCCTTCCCGGTCGTGCCCGCTTTGACCGGGACCGTCCCGGCGGGAACCGGAACGAAGCCCGATTGACAGGTGTCATGCACCGAGCCGAGCGAGGCCTGGGCGGTCACCTTGACGGCCACCCCCGGCCCGGCGTGAGCAATGGGCAGGCCGAAGACGACCGAGCCCGCCTCGCCGACCTCGGCTTGGTGGACGCTACGGGTGTTGGCGTAGTCGGCCTCGAGCCGGATCTCGGTGTTCGGCACCGCGAGCACCGAGACCGTCTCGGCGGTGTCGCCTTGGGGCGGGCTCGGGTTGGACACGAGGATCGTGCACCCGGTCAGCTGGGCCGAGAGGGTCATCGTGAAGGGGCTCAGCGACGGAAACGCCGAGTGGTGGCCGGGGCCAACGTCGGTGATCCGTTGCGGGGCAGGCAGTTTGCCGCTGTTGTTGCCATTGAGCGTCGACACCAGGAGGGCGGTGACGGCGAGCACGGCTACGGCGAGGACGACCTGGGCTTCTCTCCGGTGACGCAGCGGGCCCCGCACGGCTGAGCCCTCTGGCGCCCCTCGGAGGCCGCTCATGACCGGCCCCGATTCGGTAGGACGGCACCAACTGTCAGTGCCATCTCACCGGCCCGGGCCAGGCGCGGCATAAAGAGGGAAAACATCGTGGATGTCCTTTCGAGACGTGGTGAGACAAGTGCCGAGGTGGCAGCTCGTCACTGGTGTGGGGTTCACACCGGTCTCCAGGGGAGGACCGTCCTGTCCGGCGCGAGGCGGGAGGAGACGGTGTTGGGACCTAGAGACCGAACCCGGGGCAGGTGGCCCTGGGTTCAGCAGGAAACGTCTCTGGGACTACCCGGGGGGAACGACGATGCCCGAGGGACGAGCCACAACCGGCTCATCCACGAGGGCGAAGAGACCAAAGAGGATGGGATCGAAGGGCCCGCCGGCCCGCTCAGCGAGATAGGCGCCAGAGGCGCCCTGGCCGTCGTGGCCGGGTGTGTTGGCCGAGCCGCCGACCGGGTACTCGACGGGCGCCGGCGGACCGGGCACCGGGGCGGGGCTGGGGAGCGGCCATCCGCCACCAAGTGGCACCCCGGGGGACCGAGGGGAACTCGTCAACCCACCGCCCGAACCGCCGAACCGCCCGAAGGAACGGCCGAGCGAGGGAGCGGATCGGGTCTACCTGATGGCCGACAGGGCCGAATAGGACCCGGCCGACCACCGACGTCACCGACGCGAGGGCGACCGGGGCGGTGATCGGGGTGACCGCGGCCCAGGCAGACCCGCCCTGGGAACCAGCCGGAGCGACGGGCTCAGGGACGGTGGTGGTTGTGGCCGGAGAGATCGGTGGGGCCGTCTCCGGGGCACCAACCGTCACGGAGGGTACCGAGGCGATCGGCGGGATGATCGGCGGCACGACGATCGGCGGGATGGTCGGCCGGCACCGAGGGGACTGGAGTACGACCCGGGATGGTCGAAACGGGAGCAATCGGCGTCACAACCGGGGCGACCGGAGCAGTGACACGAGCCACCACCGGAGCAACGGGAGCGGTGACACGAGCCACAATCGCGGCGACCGGAGCGCTGCCTTGAGCAACGACAGGGGCGACCGGAGCGGTGCCTTGAGCAACGACAGGGGCGACCGGAGCGGTCACCCGAGCCACGACCGCGGCGACCGGAGCGGTGGTGTGAGCAACGACAGGGGCGACCGGAGCAGTGACCCGAGCCACGACCGCGGCGACCGGAGCGGTGGTGTGAGCAACGACAGGGGCGACCGGGGCAGTCACCCGAGCCACGACCGCGGCGACTGGAGCTGTGGTGTGAGCAACGACAGGGGCGACCGGAGCAGTGACCCGAGCCACGACCGCGGCGACCGGAGCGGTGGTGTGAGCAACGACAGGGGCGACTGGAGCAGTGACCCGAGCCACGACCGCTGCGACCGGAGCGGTGGCCTGTGCAACGACAGGGGCGACCGGAGCAGTGACCCGAGCCACGACCGCGGCGACCGGAGCGGCGGTGTGAGCAACGACAGGGGTGACCGGCCCAACAGCGGGTGTCGCTGCCCTGGCGATTGGCGTTGTGCTCGATGGCGCGTTAGCAATTGGTCGAGTAACTGAGGCTGTCGTCGAAGGGACTACGGGACCGATCGACGACGCCTTCGCACCGACCGACGTGGTCGTGGTGGCGACCGACGCAATCGCTGCAGCAGGGGTCGGAACAATCGCCGTGGTCTTGATCGTGACCGGCGCGACCGATGAGGCAGCCGGAACCGACGTGATCTTTGAGGCGACCGAGGCGACCGTTGTAGCCGGGGTGACCTTCGGAGTAACCGGCGTCGCCGTGGTGACGACCGGAGCTGTCTGGCTGATCGCCGTGGTTGAAGCGACCGGGGCGCTCGGACCTACTGGCTCCGGGCCAACCACTGCTGCGGACGTGGCGGCTTGCGCCGCGTCTGCCGTGGTTGCGGTCGCGGGCGCCGGGGCCGCGGCCGGGCTGGCCGCTGGGGATGCGGAGGCCACCACTGCCTTCGCCGCGGAGGTCGCCAGGGTCGTGGTGCTGGTCGAGGGAGTAGAGGCCGCCGAACCGAGCAGGGACGTGGCCGACGCCACACCCCTGGTCACGAGGATCAAGATGCATGTGGCAAAGACGCCACAGAACAACCGGAGAGTCCACCGAAGGACCGAGCTGCCTATCCTCCTCGATTACCCAGCCCAGTGCGTTGTAAATCGAAACTGACTCAATATCCACAAAATGGATGAGATCTCACCCGGCGCCGGCAGGCTGGTTCTCGGATTTCCGGCCGAATTGCCAGGCCGAATTGCCAGTCAGAGCAGATCGGGGGCAGCGGGTGCCGGCGGCGAGATGGCGTCGGGACGAGCGGTGGTCGAGGTCAGGGGGAGCGGGACCGGATGCCGCCGACTCAGGTGGTTCGGCGACCGCCGCGTCGCCGCAGCCAGCGGCGGAGGTGCTCCCGTCACCGGCCCGCTGTCCGCTCCAGTCAGATCTGGGGTGGGCGGATCGATGCTCGGCACGAAGTCCCGTTGGCGCACCAGCGCGAGTGAGCCCAGCGCGCCGATGGCGGCCACCACCGTGGAGATGGCCATGAGGTGGTTGAAGGTGTTGGCGAAGGCGGATTGGTAGGCGCCGGTCAGTGCGTGGCGGGTGGCGGCCGTCGGGAGGGTCGCCGACCGCCTGGCGGACGACGCCTTGGGAGATAGCCGCCCTGACGCCTCCGCCGTGGGCGAGCACCTGGAGGCCGGGAAAGGTGGTGGCCAGCGCGTCGATGGTGCCCGGCCCGATCTGGCTCACGAAGACGGCCCCGAGGCCGGCGATGCCGGTGGCGATGCCCGACTTGGCGGAAGGTGCTCGACGAGCCGGAGGCCATGCCGCTGCGTTCGGGCGGCACCACCGAGACGGTGGCGGACGCCAGGACGGGGTTGGTCAGGCCGACGCCGACACCGGCGACGATGAACCCGGGCAACAGCACCGTCCATGTCGAGTCGGCCCGCACCCTGGTCATGAGGTCGCAGCCGAGGGCGACGAGCAGGAGGCCGAGACCGAGCAGGTAGCGCGACTGGACCCGCACCGACAGGCGGCCGGCCAGGGGGGCGAGCAGGAAGGAGAGCACGGTGATGGGCAGGAACCGGATCCCGGCGCCGAACGGGCTGTACCCGAGGACGTCCTGGAGGTAGAGCGTGACGTACAGGAACATGGCGAAGATGGACGCCGAGAGGGTGAAGGCGGCCAGCGACACCCCCGACATCGCCGGTCGCTTGAACAGCGAGAGGTCGAGCATGGGGTCGTTCTGGCGCCACTCGGCCACCAAGAACATGGCCATCAGCACCCCGGACCCCACGAACAGGCTCACGATGGTGCTGCTTCCCCAGCCGCGGTCGTTCCCCTGGAGCAAGGCGAACACCAGCATGAAGAGGGACGCAGAGAACGACAGGAACCCGGCCCAGTCGATCCGTCGCCGGACCAGCACCTGCGATTCCTGCACCTTGGACAGGGCGACGGCGATGCCGACGACCCCGAGGGGCAGGTTCAGGAAGAAGATCCAGCGCCAGCCGATGCCGCTCGTGATGGCGCCGCCGACGAGCGGGCCGATGGCCACCGCCCCCCCGAGGACCGCTCCGTAGATGCCGAAGGCGGTCCCCCGCTCCCGCCCGGAGAAGGCCTGGGCGATGAGGGCGAGCCCGGTGGCGAACATGATGGCCGCCCCCACGCCCTGGGCCCCCCGGGCGAGGTCGAGCATGAGCGGTGAGGTGGACAGCCCGCACACGAGCGAGGAGACCGTGAAGATGCCGAGCCCGGCGGCGTAGACGCCCCGGCGTCCGAACATGTCGCCGATGACCCCGGCCGTGAGCAGGAAGGAGGCCAGGGTCAGCGAGTAGGCGTCCACCACCCACTGGAGGTCGGAGAAGGAGGAGCGGAGGGCGGCCTGGATGTCGGGAAGCGCCACCGTCACGACCGTGATGTCGAGCAGCAGCATGAAGGTGCCGATGCAGACGGCGAGCAGCGTCCACCACTTGCGGTCCACGCCACCACCCCCTGGGTCCTGGTCCATGGCGACCGTTCCGCCCGGCCACCGGCCCGCTGACCCGGCAGACGACGGTTACCGGCCGGATCGGCCACGCTCCAGCCGGATCCCGCCGCACCACGAGCCCGGGAGGAGGGGATTCCTCGCACCCCTGGTCGCCGGCCGACCGGGCGGGTGGAGGACGACACCGCATGTATAGACGAGGGGTCGGCGCGCGGCAACGATTCCTCTGGTCAGCCCCGAGCGAGCAGGGGCGACTGGCCACCGGCGACCTGTGCGGCCGGCACCGTTCGCCGCCGGCCTGCAGCGGGTCAGGTGATGTCGCGGCGGGTGAGGATGAGCGAGCCGATGACGGCGAAGGCCAGGCCGTAGCCGAGCACGAGCAGGGCGCCTTGCCACCAGGCGAACAGCCCGAAGCTGGACCTGCCGGCCGCGGCTCACGCTGGCTGCCGCGGTGGCCGCCCCGCTCGGCACCCAGCGCTCGGCGGAGTGCACCAGCGCGACCAGGATGCCCTCGAGGATGATGAACCAGCCCAGGACGACGACGATGGCCGCCACCTGGTTGGTCAGGAACGACCCGACGCCCACGCCGAGCACGGCGAAGAGGGCGAAGACGAGGATCATCCCCGGGGCCACGGCCGGGATCTGGTGGACCATGGCCGAGAACGAGCCGCCCCGGGCCACCAGGGTGAGCCCGCCACCGATCACGGTGGCCACGAGCATGACCACGGCCAGGCCGGCGCCGACGACTGCCGCGGTGATCAGCTTTCCGGCCACGAGCCGCGGCCGCCGTGGCGTGACCAGGAACGAGGTGGTGACCGTCTTGTGCCGGAACTCGGTGGTGATCATGAGCACCCCGAGGAGCAGGGCGAGGAGTAGGCCGGGAGCCCCGAGCCGACCAGGTTGCGCAGCTGCTGGGTGGTGTGGGGGATCTCGTAGCCGGCTCCCGGGAGTACCACTCCCCCGGACGAGGAGCCGCCCCCGAAGCCACCGCCACCGCCACCGCCACCGCCACCGCTGGCGCTGCCATCCCGGTTGAGGAAGATGGTGAGGATGAGCAGGGCGTTGACGACCAGGGCGATGGCGCCCATCACCCAGGGCACGGCGGTCGTCCGGAGCTTGAGCCACTCCCCCCGCACGATGGCGATCACGGCCGCCCTCCCGGCCGGCTGGACCATCTGGCTCGGGTCGGCCGCGTCGAAGCCGTGGGTCAGGCCGAAGGAACACGTCCTCGAGCGTGTCTCCTGTCGGGGTGAGCTCGTAGAGGACGATCTGGTGCTGGGCGGCGAAGGGTCCGAACCACTCGGGGGTGGCACCGTCGATGACCATCGTGTCGGGGCCGGTCTGGCGGTAGCCGGCCGGGACGGCGGCGAGCAGCGCGGCCAGTCGGTCGAGCTCGGGGGTCCTGATGCGCAGCCCCGAGCTTGTCCCTCCCTGGTGGGCCAGATCGGCCAGGGGTGCCTCGAGGACCAGCTTGCCGTGGGAGACGATGATCACGTCGTCGACCGTCTCCTGCATCTCGGAGAGCAGGTGGGAGGAGACGAGCACGGCGTGGCCGTTCGACGCCTGGTAGCGGATGAAGGTGCGGAGCCACTGGATGCCCTGGGGGTCGAGCCCGTTGGCCGGCTCGTCGAGGATGAGCACCTCGGGGTCGCCCAGGAGGGCGGTGGCCAGCTGCAGCCGCTGGCGCATGCCCAGGGAGAACTTGCCGACCCGTCGTCGGCCCTCGTCCCCGAGGCCCGACGAGCTCGAGGGTCTCGCCGACCCGCTTGCGGGGGATGCCGGCGGCCAGGGCCACCGACCGCAGGTGGTCCTCGGCCCGGCGGCCCGGGTGGAAGCTGGTGGCCTCGAGCACCGCCCCCACGTGGTGGATGGGATGGTCGAGGTCGGCGTAGCGCCGGCCGCCGAAGGTGGCCGTGCCCTGGTTGGCCACCACCAGGCCGAGGAGGATTCGCAGGGTCGTCGTCTTCCCCGAGCCGTTGGGCCCGAGGAAGCCGGTGACCCGACCGGCGTTGACCTCGAAGCTGAGGTCGGAGACAGCCTGGACCGGCCCGAAGTGCTTGGACAGGCCGTGCACTTCGATGGCCGAGGGCATGACCGACGGTATCTCGCCGCCGATGTGTCTTTTGTTCATGGTCCAGGCAAGATGCGCCCGCCCGGTGCCTCCCCGATGCGCGCCCGCACGGCGAGCGCTACTGGTGCTTGGCGGCTCAGACCGCTGCGTAGATGTCGGAGGGCAGGAGGAGGCCGGTGGCGACGGCCAGCTCGTCGTGGACCCGCTTCATGTCGCTCCAACCGTTGACCCAGCCGACGAGGGCCGAGTACCAGACATGGCCGATGATGCGGGCCCGGTCGCTGATGTCGCTCGGCTGGGGATCGCCGATGGCCCGGGTGACGATGCCCTCCATGAGCACCGACACCTGCTGCTGGCACTCGATGGCCGCCGGGTCGGGCGAGGCCAGAGCGGTGAAGACTGCCCCGACCAGTCGGGGCTGGCGGCCCATGGCCCGCAGCGCCCGATCGAGGGCGTCCATGACCCGGGCCGCAGCCGACTCGCCCTGGGCGGGGAGCTGGGCCAGCCGGGCGTCGAGCTGCTCGACCCAGTACACGAGGGTGGCGGCCAGCAGGTGGTCCTTGCTCGTGAAGTAGCGGTAGACGGTGCCCATGGCGACGTCGGCCCGGGCGGCCACGTCCCGCATCTGCACCGCCTCGTAGCCGCCGTCGAGCCCGAGGGCCATGGCGGCGTCGACCACCCGCTGGCGGCGAGCCTGCTGGGCTCGGGTGAGAGGGCGCGACGCCGCGGTCGGTCATCGAAGTTCACCCTACTCGCAAGGGGTTTCGCCTCCCGGAGGGCCACGCCGTGCACCGATCGAGGCGAGCCAACTGGGTCGGTGCTTGCGGACCTGCTTGCCCGTCCGGCCGGCCAGGCGGTGCCGGCGGGTCCCGTCGGTACCATGGCTCCCCGTGCCCCTCGCCGAAGTGCCGGAGCCGATCGAGACCACCGACGGGCGGGTGCCCGGCCGCCGGGGACGGGCCACCCGCCGACGACTGCTCGAGTGCACGGCGGAGATGCTCGTGGAGACCCCTTGGCGCTCGATCAAGGTCATCGACATCGCCCGTCGGGCCGGCACCTCGCCGGCCACCTTCTACCAGTACTTCGAGAACGTCGAGGCGGCCATCACCGTCCTCGCCGAGGAGCTGGTCGAGGGCGTCGGGGTCCTGGCCAACCTGGTCGACGGCGACTGGTCGGAGGAGGTCAGCTGGTCGACGGCCGTGGCCGTGGTCGAGGGGTTCATGGACTACTGGGAGCGCAACCGGGCGGTGTTCCGGGTGGTCGAGCTCACCACTGTGGAGGGCGACCATCGCTTCCAGGGCCTCCGGGTGCGGGCCCTCAACGCGGTCACGGTGACCCTGGCCAAGGTCATCGCCACCCAGGCGACGGGCTCGGCCTCCGGGTCGGTGGCCGGAGACGACCCGATGGCCGCGGCCGGCACGCTCATCGCCATGCTCGCCCAGGTGGCGGCCCACCGCTACGGCTTCGAGTTCTGGGGGATCCGCACCGCCTCGCTCGTCGACAGCCAGGCCCGGCTCCTGCACTGGTCGGTCACCGGCCGGCCGGCCCCGGATGGGGCCAAGGTGCCCGGCTCCGAGGTGCCCCGGCCACGGACCGGACCGGTGATCGGGGGCGGGGCGGCTTCCGCCCGCACCGCCCAGGTCAAAGCGGCCTCGGCCCGGCGATCGCCACCGAGGCCGGCCGGCAGGTCGACGCCTCGGGCCGGCCGCAGCCCTTCCGCGTCTGAGCGTCGAGGCGCTCAGCCGGTGGCCAGGCTCTAGCGGAGGGCGATGGGGTTGACCGGTGAGCCGAGGGCGTTGGTGAAGGGCAGCGGGGTGGCGTCCAGCAGGAATTCGTAGCGGCCGTCGGCCGCACAGGCGTCGGCCAGCTCGTCGAGCACCCAGTTCTGGCCCTGGGTCATGCCCATCTCGACCAGGTGGAGGAGGTGGACCGGTAGGTAGACCTCGGGCTCCTCGCACGGATAGACCTCGAGCACCAGCGTGTCGGTGGCCACGGCGGCCACGTCCCGGTCGTGGAACCACACGGCGGTGGCCATGGTCAGGCCGGGTGTCGGCCAGGTGTAGGCGACGAGGTCGCGGACCGGCGTCGCGCCTCCCGAGCCCGGACGGCCGGGCAGGGCCAGGTGGACCATCTGGCCGGTCCGGACGAGGACGACGTCCCCCGGCTCGACGGTGACCCCGCCGAGGGCGCAGGCGGCATCGAGGTCGGCCGGGGTGATGGGGTAGCCCGCATCCAGCACGTCTGTGCCCTTGGCCCGGGCCACATCGAGGAGCACGCCCCGGGATACGAGGCTCCGCACCAGGTGGATGCCCAGGCGGGTGGCGCCGCCATCGTCCACCGCCGAGGCCGGGTACCCGTTGTAGAGCCGCCCGCCGTCGGGTCCGGCGCCGTAGGAGACGTGGGCCAGCCCGTCCCAGTGGGTGGCGCACTGGAGGGCCAGGGTGACCACGTCCTCGGACGAGCAGATCCACTCCGGGTCGGGGCTGAGCGGCTCGTTCACGGAGATCATGGTGCGCTTCGGATTGACCCGACCGGGTACGAAGCCGGCTTGGATCCCCTCGGTCTCCGACAGGGGCAGGCCGAGGGCGAAGGTGTCACCGTCGCGGACGGCGGCGCGACCCCGCAGACGGGCCGCCCGGTCGACGAGGTTGAGGGTGCCGAGCTGGTCGTCTGGACCCCATCGTCCCCAATTGCTCACCTGAGCTGCGATTTCGCGGAAGGAGTCCGGGATGGTGGACGGAACCGGAACGGGCACCTCTCCGTTGTAGCCGACAAATGCCACAAGTTTTTCGCTCCGCGTGCCGATACCAACGCTGAGTGGTGTCGGACTGGAGAGCACTCAGCTTGGATGCGAGACTGAGCCGAATTTTGGGAGTCGCTGCGGCGTGCACGAGAACCAATCCCGAACTTTCCCTTCTCTTTCTTCGCGCCGTTTCTCGGCGTGTCATCACCTGACACCGGCGCATGACCGGCAGGTGGCGATGACGCAAGTGGACGGTGGCCGGCGCGGTTGGCTGTCGCGCCTCGGCGTCCTCGCCGGGCTCGCCACTCCTGCTGACCGGCGCCGGGCTCGCCACCCCCTTCGGTCACGGATCGCCGGGCCCGGCCGTGGCGGCCAGCCCAGCCCCGTCCCTCGACGCCGTCGAGTCCCTCTACGCGCAGGACCTCGTGGCCCGCATCAACGCCGAGCGCGCCGCGCGCAACTCACCCTTCGTCGCCGTCCCGCAGCTCAACATCAACCCGCAACTGCAGGCCGACGCCCAGGCGTGGTCGGCCCACCTGGCCGCCACCGGTCAGGTCGCCGACCCGGCCCTCCCTCCGTGCGACGGACCTCCGGTCCAGATGTGCGTGTTCGCGGCCAACTCGGGCAGCACCGGCTACGGCTACTGGCCGGGGGACGGCTCCGACGGGATGGACGGCGCCTACATGGCCTCGCCCGACCACCGGCAGAACGAGCTGGACGCCGCCTACACCGCGGTGGGCGTGGGCGTCACCTGTGCCGACAGCCAGGCCTGGACGGTCGAGCTGTTCGGCGACGCCTACGGCGACATGCCGCAGGCCAACTCACGCCAGAGCAGCCCAGGACGCCTCCCAGGGCGATCCGCTGCCAGCAGACGCCCGTCGTGGCCGGCGCCCCCTCCGGCGACCCCGTCTACTGCCCGGGCCAGACCGTTGGGCCCAACGGCGCGGTCACGGCCACCGGCGGGCAGTACCCGTACCCGTTCGCCGTGCCGGCCGTGCCCGGCGAGCCCAACGGCAACCTTTCCTCACCGGTGGTGGGGATGGCGGCCACCAGTGACGGGCAGGGCTACTGGTTGGCCCGTGCCGACGGGTCTGTCACCCCTCACGGCACTGCGCTCGACTACGGGTCGATGGCCGGCGCGCCCCTCGATGCCCCCATCACCCACATCGTGGCCACGTCCGACGGCCACGGCTACTGGCTGGTGGGCGCGGACGGCGGCATCTTCGCCTTCGGCGACGCCCACTTCTACGGGTCCACGGGCGGCATGCCGCTCAACGCGCCGGTGGTGGACATGGCTCCGACCCCCGATGACGGGGGCTACTGGCTGGTGGGCGCCGACGGCGGCGTGTTCGCCTTCGGGGACGCCCGGTTCTACGGGTCGATGGGCGGTCACCCGCTCGACCAGCCGGTCGTGGGCATGGCCGCCGACCCGGCCACCGGCGGCTACTGGCTGGTGGCGTCGGACGGCGGCATCTTCGCCTTCGACGCTCCGCTTCCTCGGGTCGACGGGCAGCATGGCCCTCAACCAACCGGTCGACCAGATGGCGGCGACGCCCGACGGCCGCGGCTACTGGTTCGTCGCCTCCGACGGCGGCATCTTCTCCTTCGGCAACGCCGGCTACCACGGCAGCGCCGGCGGTCTCCCCCTGGCCGCCCCGGTGATGGGCATGGCCGCCGACGCGGCCACCGGCGGCTACTGGCTGGTCGGCGCCGACGGCGGCGTGTTCGCCTACGGCGCCCCGTTCCTCGGGTCGGGCTGACCCAGCCGCGCTCGATCCGGCGCCCGGCCACGGCAGCCGCGCAGGCGCCGGCCCGACACTCAGCTTGCTCAGCTGGACCAGATGATCGACTGCACCTCGGAGTAGGCCTCGAGGCCGGTGTCGCCGCCGTCGCGACCGATACCGCTCATCTTGAACCCGCCGAAGGGAGCGTCCATGTTGCGCTGGGCGGTGTTGACGCCCACGTGGCCGGCCCGCAGGCGCTTGGCCACCCGGAACGCCCGCGGCGTGTCGCCAGAGAAGACGTAGTCGTAGAGGCCGAACTCGGAGTCGTTGGCGATGGCGATCCCCTCGTCGTCGTCGTCGAAGGGGATGGCCACCACCACCGGGCCGAAGATCTCCTCGCGAGCCGCCGTCATGTCGTTGGTCCCGACGATCAGCGTGGGCTCGACGTAGTAGCCGACGGAGAGGTGCTCGGGCCGGCCCCCGCCCACCACGACCTCTCCCTCCTTGCGCCCGGTCTCGATGTAGTCGAGGACCCGTCGCTCGTGGGCCGCCGAGATGAGCGGCCCGACCACCGTCTCGGGCTCGGTCGGGTCGCCGACCCGCAGCATCCCGGCGAAGCCGGAGAGCCCTTCGACAACCTGGTCGAAGACGCCACGGTGGACGACGGCCCGGGTGGGCGCGGTGCAGATCTGGCCGGAGTGGAACGCCCAGGTCGACCCGATGGCGCCGACGGCCGTCTTCAGGTCGGCGTCGTCGAAGACGACGGCCGCGCCCTTGCCACCGAGCTCCATGAGCATCCGCTTCATGCTCGGGGCCCCGGCGGCGGCGATGCGCTCGCCCACCGCCGTCGAACCGGTGAAGGAGACCATGTCGACGTCGGGGGAGGTGGAGAGGGCCGACGCCGGTGCCGGTCCCTCGGCGATGACCAGGTTCACGACACCGGGCGGGAACCCCACCTCGTCCAGGATCCGGGCCAGCTCGACGACGGCCAACGGGTCCTGCGGAGCCGGCTTCATCACCACCGTGTTGCCCATGGCCAGCGCCGGGGCCACCTTGCCGGCCATGTTGGTCAGGGGGAAGTTGTAGCTGGCGATGGCGGCCACCACGCCCACCGGCTGGCGATTGACGAGTGCGCTGATCAGGCCGCCCGGGGCGAGCGGCGTGGCCGCGGACACCACCGGCGGGAGCATCGTCTCCTGCACGTGGCGGATGTCCCGCGAGTAGCGGTCGAAGCGGTCGGCGCAGACCGGAACCTGCATGCGGGACCCGACCGAGGCCGTGGCCCCCGTCTCGGCGATGACCAGGGGCACGAGCTCCTCGTTCTTGCCCCGGATGACGCCGGCCGCCTTCTTGAGCAGGGCCAGGCGTTCCTCGGCGGGGGTGGCCGACCAGGCCGGCAGGGCCTCGTGGGCGGCGGCGGCCGCCGCCTCGGCATCGGCGACCGAGGCGTTGGGGGCCTGCCCGACGACCTCCTCGGTCGCCGGGTTGACGATGTCGTAGGTGCCGTCGCCCGCCTCCACCCATCGCCCGCCGATGAGGAGCCGGGTCTCGTCCCTGCGGATCGGACTGGCCATGGCGGCTCCCTTCTGCGTCTCCGTGGCGTGCCGCGTCGGTGGCTGCCACCGTCGACGACCGGCCGACGCCCGCCGCTCCATGGCCGGGTCGACCGTCGCCGCGTGATCCGACCGCGGTTTCTGACGGTGCGTCAGCAGTGTAGGCCGGCGCTGGCGCCGCCCCGGCAAGGTGCGGCTCAGGCGGCCGCCCGCGGGTCGACGGTGTGGGTGTCCCGCCCCGACCGCAGCAGCGCCCCGGGAAGGTCGCCGGTCGGGCGTCCGTCGACGATGGTCTCCGTCCCGTTCACGAGCACGCGCACCACACCGATGGCGTCGGCGATCAGCCGCGGGCTCCCGCCGGGCAGGTCGTGCACCAGCGTTGCCGGCTCGGATCCCACCGTGGCCGGGTCGAAGACGAAGACGTCGGCCCTCATCCCGGCGGCCAGGTGGCCGCGGTCGTGCAGCCCGAACAGCGCCGCCGGGGCCTCGGTCATGAGCTGGACGGCCCGCTCGACGGGGACGAGCTGGCGCTGGCGGAGGCAGTCGCCGAGGAAGGACGTCGGATAGTTGGAGCCGCACATCCGGTCGAGGTGGGCCCCGGCATCGGAGCCGCCGACCATGGCCCCGGGGTCGTCCCAGACCTTGGCCCGGGCCCGCCACGAGTCGTCGTCCCCGTCGGACGCCTTCGGCCACAGCACGGTGCGCAGGTCGTCGGCGATGACCAGGTCGAGCAGGGCGTCGAACGGGGGCTTGTCCTGCTCGGCGGCGATCGAGCCCACGTCGCGCCACGAGTAGGCCTTGTTCTCGGGGGCGTAGGTGTCGCCGATGATGTAGTTGGCCCAGTGCGAGAGGCGGCGGAACACGCCGGCTGCCTCGGAGTGGGCGACCTCGTCGAGCCGGGCCCGCACCGCCGGGTCCCGCAGCTGCTCGATGCGCTGCTCGACGGGCAGCCCCATGACGTCGCCCCAGCCGGGGATGAGGAAGAGCGCGCAGTGGTTGCGGAAGCTCATGTTCATGGGCACGAGGGTGGGCATGGTCAGCGCCACCACCCGGCCGCCGGCGTCGGCCGCCCGGGCCGAGGCCTCGAGCTGGCGGGCCGTCTTGTCCGGTGTCCGGGAGTCGACGGTCAGCAGGTTCCAGTTGAGGGGCCGGCGGGCGGTGGTGGTCATGGCCACCATGAGGTCGATCTCCTCGTCGCTGAAGGTGTCGAGGCACCCGTTGGTGATGTACTCGAGGGTGGTGCCCGGGATGGTCACGGACCACCTCGCAGAAGGCCAGCATCTCGCGGCGATCGGCGTTGCGCGAGGAGATGGGGTTGCCGTCGCCGTCCGAGTGGGTCCGCGATTGCGACGAGGAGAAGCCCAGCCCGCCGGCCTCGATCGACTCGGCCAGGAGGCTGCTCATGGCCGCCACCTCGTCGTCGGTGGCCAGCTCGGCACCGCGCTCGGCGCCCATCACCCACCGTCGGAGGGCGCAGTGGCCGACCAGGAAGCCGGCGTTCACCCCGAGGTTGCCCTCGAGTCGCTGGAGGTAGTCGCCGAAGGTCGTCCAGTCCCAGCTGAGGCCCTCCTCGAGGGCCACGAGGGGCATGCCCTCGACCTTGGCCATCATGCGCCGGATGTAGTCGTGGTCGGCCGGCTTGATCGGGGCCAGGGTGAACCCGCAGTTGCCACCGACCACGGTGGTCACCCCGTGCAGGTTGGAGGGGGAGGCGGTCGGGTCCCAGAACAGCTGGGCGTCGTAGTGCGTGTGGGGGTCGATGATTCCGGGGGCGACCATCAGGCCGTCGGCGTCGAGCTCCTTCGCCCCGCCCTCGTCCACCTCGCCCACGGCGGTGATCCGCCCGTCCCGGATGCCCACGTCGGCGACCCGTGCCCGGGCCCCGGTGCCGTCGAGCACGCAGGCCGTTGCGGATGACGTAGTCGAGCATGTCGGTTCCCTTCCTCCGGCGCGGCCGCGTCTCGGGTCTTGTGACTCGGACCGGCAAATCTGACGGATCGTCAGCTTACGGCACTGCCGTCCGTGGACGGTGCGGGAGGCCGGCCTTCCAAGGCCACGAGGACTCGCGATCCGGCCGGGAGTGCCCGAGCACCGATGGACTAGGTTTCCGGCATCCGCTGGTTCCAGGACCACCTCCTGCCGATCATCGTCATCGTGCTGGGCGCGGGCTTGATCGTGCGCTTCACGCACTGGGTCGGCGGCTCGCCGCCGGCAGTGGATCGACGCTCAGATCCGGCTGCAGATCGAGTCGGGGTCGGTGGCCTCCGAGGCGCTCAAGCGGTCGCGGGCGGTGAGCGAGGCCGTCGAGTGGGCGGTCGTGGCCCTCACCGGGTTCATCGCCTTCATCCTCTCCTTCGACCGGCTCGGCATCCCCCTCACCACCCTGGTGGCGCCGGCCACCGTGGTCGGCATCGGGCTGGGCTTCGGTGCCCAGCAGATGGTGGGGGACCTCCTGGCCGGGTTCTTCCTGCTCTCCGAGCACCAGTTCGCCTTCGGTGACGTGATCCGACTGTCGGTGCCCGGGCAGACGACCGGGATCACCGGCACCGTCGAGGAGCTGACCCTGCGGGTCACCAAGATGCGCACCGCCCAGGGCGAGCTGGTGGTCGTGCCCAACAGCGCCCTGCGCCAGGTGACCAACCTCTCGAAGGACTGGTCACGGGCCGTCATCGACATCCCGGTGTCGGTGACCGAGGACCTCGAGATGGTGACCGCCCTGCTCCGTGACGTGGTCAAGGCCATGGCCGCCGACCTGCACTGGAACGGGCTCCTGCTCGGCGACCCGGTGGTCGCCGGCGTCGAGACCATCGACGTGGGCTACGTCCAGCTGCGGCTCATCGCCCGCACCCTTCCCGGCCGGCAGTTCGAGGTCGGGCGCGAGATCAGGCTCCGCGCCGCCACCGCGCTCCGGTCGGCGGGCGTGGTCTCGCCGGCGGCCGGTGACGGCGCCGGGGCCAGCACCGGGTGAGCGGCGGGACGGGCGCCACCGCCGGAGGCGGCTCGGACGCGGACGGCCGGGTCGACTCCGCAGCCCGCTCCCACCGAGCGGCTGCCGACTTCGCAGCCCGCCCCACCGAACGGCTGCCGGCGACGATGCCCGCGGCGGGCTCTTCGGGGGACCCGACGGTGCCGGTCGGCCACCGCCGCGGCCCCTCGGAGCCGCTGGAGTGGCGTGCTCTCCCGGCCGGTGAGCCGGCGGTTCCCCATCCGTCGCTCGACCCTGCTCATGGTGGTTGCCTTCGCGGCTTCGCCACCTGGAGCTACTTCTATCCGCCGGCCAACTCCATCCTCGGGGACAACAACTCCGGTTCCTCCAACACGATCGTGGTGCCTCCACGGCAACGACCACGACGACCTCGACCACGACCACCACCCGGCCGCCTTCGACCACCACGACGACGACGCGGCCCCCACCGCACCTCGACCTCGACCGCACCACGACCGTCGTCGTCGACGACGACTTCGTCGACCAGCTCGACCACCACGACCACGACGACCACCGACGCCGGTGCGTCGGCGGGACCACGACGACCACCGGCGGTGTCGGCGCCGCCACCTCGACCACCGTCGCCCGAGGAGGGACCGGCTACCCCCTGAGCCGGGCCTGGCCGGCCACCCGGCGGCGGCCGAGCCGGCTCAGGAGTCGACGAGCGGGATCACTTCGGTGCCGAAGGCGGCGATCTGGTCGCACAGCTCGGTGGCCGAGCGTGCGGGGAAGCGGACCTGCACCTGGCCGACTCCCGCCTCGGCGAACGGGCGCAGGGCGGCGGCCACCCCCTCCGCCGGCCCGCTCACCGTCCGGCGGGGGAGCTCGAGTCCCGTCGGGGGCGTGCCCACGTAGAGGAGACTCGGACGATGCCGCCCACGTCGAGAGGCGCGCCGCCGCGCAGCTCGTCGCGGAGGCGGCGGAGCTCGCCGAGCAGGGCCGGGTCGGCGCCCAGGGACTGGGGCAGCCAGCCGTCGCCCAGCCGGGCGGCGCGGCGCAGGGCGGCCGGCGACGAGCCCCCGACCCAGATGGGCGGTCGCGGCGACTGCACCGGCCGCGGCCCGAGCGCCACCCCCGATGCCGGCCAGCGTGGCCCCTCGAGCGTCGGGTTGGCGTCGGCCAGCCCTCGGGCCAGGGCCGTCGACGGCTTCGTCGGTGGCCTTGCCGCGCTCGTTCGAAGGCCGGTCCCATGAGGTCGAACTCCTCGCGCACGTGCCCGGCACCGACCCCGCAGATGACCCGTCCGCCGGACAGCACGTCGAGGGTGGCGAACTCCTTGGCCGCCCGCAGCGGGTGGCGGAGGGCGACCACGTAGATGTGGGAGAGGAGGCGGATGCGGGAGGTGACCCCGGCCAGCCACCCGAGGGTGGCCACGGTGTCGTACCAGGTGGCGCCCATGGCCGCGGCCAGCCGGTCCGGGATGAAGGTGTGGTCGCAGACGCCCACGTAGAAGAAGCCGGCCTCCTCGCAGGCGCGGGCCACCGCTGGCCATCTCCTCGGGCCCGGCGGCCGGCTCCCAGGGCTGGACGTAGATGGTCGACTGCGACTGGACGGGCAGCTGCATGCCGAAGACCGTCCTGCCCCTGGGCAGGACGGTGACGACGTCGTCGGGCGGCGGGACGGATGCAGTGGTCACCGGATCATCTCCATGCGGTCGCGAGTCCGTCGGCCGGCCAGCGTGGTCGCCAGCAGCTCGGCCTGGACGTCGCCGGTGCCGAATTGGGTGGCGAGCACCCGGGCCCGCTTGTAGGCCAGATGGGCGGGGACCTCCCAGGTGAAGCCCATGCCCCCGTGCACCTGGATGCAGGTCCGCCCGTTGGCCATCGCCGCCTCGTCGGCCAGCAGCTTGGCGCCGGCCACCGCGGCGGCGACGTCGCCCACTTCGGGGTCGTCGACCGTGACGGCGGCGGCGTGTACGGCGCAGCGGGCGACCTCGGTGCGCACGGCCATGTCGGCGCAGAGATGCTTGACGGCCTGGAACGACCCGATGGGCCGGCCGAACTGGTGGCGCGACTTGGCGTAGGCGACGGCCAGCTCGGTGGTCCAGGCCGCCGCGCCGACCTGGAGGGCGGCGGTGAGGACAGCGCCGTCGCGGCGCCACCAGGCGGCCACCTCCGGGCCGGCCAGCCGGCTCGGCCGCGGGCAGGTCGGCCACCGCCCACACCGGGGTGAGCGGGTCCATGGGCCGGCGCAGCCGGGGGCCCTCGAGGCCCGGACGTCGAGGGGTCGAGGGCGCCGACACCGTCGTCGGAGAGCACGAGGAGGACGTCGAGGTCGGCGCAGTGCTCGACGACGAGCGGCACGGGATCGGCCCGACCGTCGTGCCGAGCGGAAGGCCGCTCGACCAGGCCGACGACGACCGACCCGTCGACCGCCCCGTCGACGAGGCCGGCCGCCAGGTGGGTGGCCACCAGCGGTCCGGGGACCAGGGCCCGCCCGAGCTCCTCGAAGACCACCGCCGCCTCGGTGAGCCCGAGGCCGACGCCACCGGCCGACTCGGCCAGGCACAGCCCGAAGACGCCGGCATCGGCCAGGTCGCGCCACCCGTTCGCGGTCGACCACCCGCTCGTCCGAGGCCCGGCTGGCGCACCTCGTCGAGGGGGAAGCGCCCGGCGCACAGTCGGCGCATGCCCTCGGCCAGCTCGCGCTCGACCTCGTTGAGCTCGAAGTCCACGGCGGCCTACGAACCGCTGGCCGCGGCTCGGCCGGCCGCCGAGGGAGCAGTGACCGGCGGCTCCTTGGGCAGGCCGAGGATGCGCTCGGCCACGATGTTGCGCTGGATCTGCGAGGTGCCGGCGGCGATGGTGAGCGAGATGCCCCGCAGCCAGTCGTCGACCATGGTCTCGGCCGGGAGCGGCCCGGCTCCGTCGGTGCCGTCGAGGTCGCAGGCGGCGAGCCCGGCCCGGCCGAGGACAGCGAGGCACAGCTCGCCGAGCTGGTTGCGGGTCTCGGAGTAGGCGAGCTTGAAGTAGGTCCCGCCCACCCCGGGGATGCCGGTGCGCGCCGCCTGGGAGACGTTGCGCCGGGTGAGCGCCCACAGGGCGTCGAGCTCGGCCCGGAGCCGGCCGACCTTCCGCCGCAGGCCGGCGTCCGACCACGCGCCCGTCCTCCGGGCCAGGGTGACGAGGGCGGCCAGCACTTCGAAGGCCTCGAGCAGGTCGCCGACGAAGGCGGTCCCCCGCTCGAAGCTCAGGGTCACCATGGTCACCCGCCACCCGTCGTTCTCGTCGCCCACCCGGTTCTCGACCGGCACCCGCACCTCGTCGAGGAACAGCTCGGCGAACTCGGTGGAGCCGGCGATGGTGGCGAGCGGACGGATGTCCACGCCGGGGGCGTCCATGGGCATGATCAGCCAGGTGATGCCACGGTGGCGGCTGTCGTCGGGACCGGTGCGCACGAGCAGCTCGCAGAAGTCGGCCACCTCGGCGTGCGAGGTCCAGATCTTGGACCCGGTGACCACGTAGTCGTCGCCGTCCCGCACGGCGCGGGTGCGCAGGGAGGCGAGGTCACTGCCGGCGTCCGGCTCCGAGAAGCCCTGGCACCAGACCTCGTCACCGCGCAGGATGGGCGGCAGGTAGCGCCGGCGCTGCGTCGGGTGTCCCCTCGGCGATGATGGTCGGGCCGGCGTGGAGCAGGCCCACGAAGTTGACCCCGACGTAGGGGGCGTGGGCCCGCTCGAGCTCCTCCTTGAAGATGAGCTCCTCGACGGCGGAGGATCCCCGGCCACCGCCCTCCGTCGGCCAGTCCACCCCGGCGTAGCCGGCGTCGAAGAGCAGCGCGCTGCCAGTGGGTGTCGTAGGCGCGCCGTGCCGGCCAGTCGTCCGGCGGCGGCTTGGGGGGCAGAGTGGGGACGCGCTCGGCCAGGAAGCGGCGGAGCTCGGCCCGGAACTCCTGTTCGGCGTCGGTGTAGCGCAGGTCCATGGCCGCCGGGGGAGGCGCGGTGGGTCAGGCGAAGTCGAGGTCGTAGAGCGCGATGGCGTTGCCCCGCAGGATCTTGTACCGCTCCTCGTCGGTGAGGTCCTTCATCTGCTTCTCGGCGATCTCGAGGGTGTGCGGCCACGTCGAGTCGGAGTGCGGGTAGTCCGACTCGTAGGTGATGTGGTCGACGCCGATCTCGGCGACCGACCGCAGACCGTGGGCGTCGTCGAAGAAGCAGCCGTAGATCTGGCGGCGGAAGTAGGTGGAGGGCGGTTCGGGGACGATGTCGGCCACGCCGCCCCAGCCCCGGTTGTCCTCCCAGACCTTGTCGGCCCGCTCGAGGATGTAGGGGATCCAACCGATCTGGCCCTCGGCGTAGGCCAGCTTGAGGTCGGGGAAGCGGACCAGCACGCCGGAGAACATGAAGTCGACCATCGAGAAGCTGGCGTTGGTGTGGGTGAGCGTGGAGCCCACCGCCGGCGGGGCGTCGGCCGACGTCGACGGCATCTTGGACGAGGACCCGATGTGCATGTTGACCACGGTCCCGGTCTCGGCACAGGCTCGGAAGAACGGGTCCCAGTAGTGGTCGGGATCGTGGATCGACGGCAGCCCGAGGAACGGCGGGATCTCGCTGAAGCACACCGCCCGCACTCCGCGGGCCGCGTTGCGCTGCACCTCGTCGGCGGCGAGCTGGGCGTCCCACAGGGGCACGATGGTGAGGGGGATGAGCCGGCCCTTGGCCTCCGGCCCGCACCACTCCTCGACCATCCAGTCGTTGTAGGCCTTCACGCAGAGCAGGGCGAGCTCCTTGTCCTCGGCCTCGGTGAACGTCTGGCCGCAGAAGCGGGGGAAGGTGGGGAAGCAGAGCGAGGCCTCGAGGTGGTTGATGTCCATGTCCTCGAGGCGCGGCGCCACCTGGTAGGAGCCGGGACGCATGTCCTCGTAGGTGATGCCCCGCATGGTGACCTCGTCGCGGGGCACGCCGACGGCCGAGTCGACCCGCAGCAGCGGGCGCTTCAGGTCCTCGTAGTACCACCAGTCGGTGGGGAAGCCCTCGGAGCCGGGCTTCACCGTGAGCTTGCCCCCGACGAAGGTGATCTCGCCCATGGGGGCGCGGACGATCCGGGGGCCGATGTCGGCGTACTTCTTGGGGAGGCGGTCTGCCCACACGTTCGGCGGTTCGACGACGTGGTCGTCGACGGAGATGATCATGGGCAACTCGGCCATGTGGGCGAGTGTATTCGGAGATCTGACGGAGTGTCAGGTGGCGGGCTGGTCCGAGCTCGTCCGGCCTCTGCTCCTCACGAGCTCCTTCCGAACCAGCGATGCCACCGCTCTGCTCGCCGTCGCTTTTTCTCCCGCTTCCACATCTTGTGCTGAAAGGACGTCTCGTACATGATCCCCGATCGATCACCTGCCGGAGCGGTACCGCCGATCACCGCATTGTCGAAGACCACGTTGGCATCCATGGCCACGTCGGCATACGTCCCGGAGTCCGGAATCGGCACAGTGTTGGGATCGTCGGCTCCAGGAGGTCCCGTCGTCCTGGGCTGGTTTCAGCGACTGGTACGAACGGCCGCGTCGGCGGGCGATGGAGTGGTTCGTCCTTGCCCTCGATGTCGCCGTCCCGGACCAGGCTCGTCGGCCGGCCCTGCGAGATCCACCGTTGTTCGTGGATCCGAATGGGTCGCCGAACCATCCTTCCGCCGGCTGGTCGACGCCCATGCGCCGTGCACTCTAGCGACCACCCGGCCCGATCCTCGGCCCTGTCCGGCTCTTACACCATGGCCACGCCGCCGTTGGGCCGCAGCACCTGGCCGGTCATGAAGCTGCTGGCTTCGGAGGCGAGGTAGAGCACGGCGGCGGCGATGTCCTCGGGCTCCCCGATCCGCCGCAGCGGCGTGCGCTTGGCCAGGGGCTCGACCACCGCGTCGCGCATCGACTCGTCGATCGACCCGTCGGGCCGCACGAAGTAGCGGCCGGTCATGTTGGTGAGGACGAAGCCGGGTGCCACTGCGTTGACCCGGACCTTGTGCTTGCCGACCTCGATGGCCAACGTCTTCGTCATCTGCACGACACCGGCCTTGCAGATCGAGTAGCTCACGATGTTGGGGCTGACCGTGTCGGCGGCGGCCGACGATGCGTTGATGATGCTGCCGCCCTCGGGTTGGCCCACCATGATGCGCCCGGCGGCCTGGCAGCCGAAGAACACCCCCTTCAAGTTGACGGCGAGGATGCGGTCGAGGTCCTCCTCGGACGAGTCGAGGAACGGGCCCTCGACCATGATGCCGGCGATGTTGCACCAGACGTGGAGGCCGCCGAACCGCTCGGCGACGCCGCTGGCCAGTTGCATCGACCGCTTCCCGGTCGGCCACGTCGACATGGGCGGGTTCGGCTTGGCCTCCCGTCCCTCTGATCTCCTCCGCGGTGGCCGCGGCCGGGTCCTCGGTGATGTCGGCGCAGACGACGGTGGCCCCGGCGCCGGCCAGGGCGAGGGCGCTGGCCCGGCCGATGCCGCTACCCGCACCGGTCACCACCGCGACCTTGCCGTCGACCCGGAAGGTGTCGATGAGGTTGTTGGCGTCCATAGATGGCGCTGCCTCTCGCTCGAGGAGGTCGGTCGCGGCGGGCGACCGTGACGGGGGAGCAGCGTAGTGACGGGGATGGCGGCAGTCCTCGTGTGGAGTTCCGTGGCCCAGCCGCCACCATGAGTCGGCGAGGTCTAGGTGAGCGATCGTTTCATGGCGTCGGGGCGACCATCGTCGACCGATGGTCATCCACACCTGGCGAGGGTGCGGCTCCTGACTGACCCGGCGGAATCTCGCTACACCGCCGGAGCGCGGGCCGACCGACGATAGAGCGGGCGGGCGGGATCGGGCCGAGCCGTCCGAGTGGTCCGGGGCCGCTTCTCGTCACTGAGCGGATCGGGTTCGGCGTCGTGACCAGCGTCGGGATCGGCGTCGTGACCAGCGTCGGGATCGGCGTCGTGACCAGCGTCGGGAACGGACCGGCCTTTCGGTTTCCGCGACCGCTCCGATCCGGTAGTCGTCGCCTTGGACCTGGCAGCGTGCCGGGTTGACACCTGCGGTGGCTCGTCTGAGTCGTCTCTATTGTTTCCGGCGGCCATGTCGTACCTGTCAGTGCGCTCGTCTCCGTCGACCTCGTCGACCTCGTCGACCTCTCCGACCTCTCCGACCTCGTCCATCCCGTCGACCTCGTCGACTTCGTCGACTTCGTCCACCCCGTCGAGCTCGTCGAGTCCCTCGACCGCCAGCCCATGCAGCGAGCCGCGCAAAGCGGCAAAGAGGTACTTGCCGACCGCCGCGGCGATGCGCTTGTGGCCCTCGTCCCCCGGATAGATGCCGTCCGTCAGGTGCTCCTTGTCGATGACGTCCCGACCGGAGAGGAGGGCGAGGTTGCTATCGCCTTCACGGATGCGCCAGCCGGTGACCGCCTCGATGGTGCGCCGGATGTCATCGAGGGTGGCACCCAGCCGGTTGGGCTCGTCCTCGCCTTCGGGGCGGATCACCGGGCTGATGACGATCACCGGGGTCTCGGGATGGCCCTGACGCACGACGTCCAGGAAGGCGTCGAGCCCTGCTTCGATCATGGCCGTGCTGTGCGGGACCCGGCTCCAGCAGCTCGTCCCGTAGCTGATGGTGATCACGTCGGCGTCGAGCGCGGCCACCTGTTCGGCCGATGCGATCTCCCCCCGTCCGGATCGGGCGAAGCCCAGGTTGACGAGGTCGAGCCGCGCCTTGCGGGCGGCGATGGCCGCCCACGCCTGGGCCGGCCCCGAGGCGATCCAGCCCTGGGTGGTGGAGTCGCCGTAGGCCAGCCACCGGGGATTCAGTGGCGCCGGGGCGATCTCTCCGTGCACCGCCGTCAGCGAGCGGACGAGAGGGAGCATGCCCTCGGGCAAATAGATGGTGGCGGGACGCTCGGCCGCCGCCGCTCCCAGGCGTAGACGGATGAGCCCGTCGCCCAGCTCGGCCTCGACCTCGTCGGCCTGGCGCCCGGCCCGCCACACCGAGAAGGTGACCCCGGCGCCGTCCCCCCGGTAGCCGAGGTTGCCGGAGGCCGTCTGGTAGGCGATGTCTACTGCCTGGGCGTCGCCGACCATCTCGAGCCTGACCCCGACCGGAACGCAGGCGGCCTGCCACACGTCCGCCGGCAGCCGGCGAGCGTCGGCAGGGTCGGCCCGGGGATAGGGGATGTCAGCGGTCGGCGGATACGGGGCGCCGCGGATGAACGGCTCCGGCTGTCTCGGTCGGGCGTTCACCGCCCGCCCCGAGGGCTCTTGTCCATGGTGCCCCTCTCTTGGTGGAATCTCACTCTCCGTAGCCTATTCATCACTCTACCAGTTCAAAGAGTGAGCGTCAGCCAGGGTTGCCGAGGGGTCACCAGTCTGGGCCGGCCACGCTCGGTCGCCCCGGCGGAGGCGATGTCGTGGGCGCGGGGGCGGGTCCTGCAGCCCGCCATCTCTGGAGGTGGGAGTCGTCAGACGGTCGACCATCGACTCCATGCTGTTGCTGATTTTACCTCTATTGTTTCTTTTCACTCTGTGTCAATGGCATCGCAAACAATGGAAGTTAAATGTAGGTAGCCGGCCCATGCTCGCTCGGTCGCGACAATGCCCATGAACAGGCATGTTGAGCGGGGGGCGGGGTGCCACAACGCACCACTTGACAGCCGGTCGTTTGTCCTCTTGACTGGCGAATGACCAAGACTTCTGGGGCGGAAAGGTGGAATGGTCATGTCGGAATACATCCGATCAGGGTCCTTCGCGGCCGAACGAGGGACCGGTGAGTCTCCCAGAAGCCGGTTGACTAGCACCCCGATGACCGGGCGACACGTTGTCGCTGTCATCGGCACGCTGACGCTCATCTTCGGTCTCGCCATCAGTGCGGTGCAAGCCGCCTCGGCAAGCGCTGCCAAGGCCCCTCCAAGTGCCACGGCGCATTCGGTGGCGTTGGCCAGGACCTCACCAGTGAGTTCGGCCGGAGCGGATCCGGCAGGCACGATCTACGTGTCGGACGAAGACAACCACAGCGTCGACGTCTTTGCGGCCGGTACGAACGGTGATGTCGCGCCCATCCGGACGATCTCGGGACCGAACACCGGTATCACCGGTGCGTTCGGACCCGATGACGTCAAGGTCGACGCGAACGGGGACGTCTACTCCTCCAATTTCGATGCGGACAGCATCACCGAGTTCGCTCCCGGCGCATCCGGCAACGCCACGCCGATCTGCACGATTGTCGGACCCAACACCGGTCTCGACGAGAATGATGACATCTCGCTGGCGTCGGACGGCACCATCTATGTGGGCAATTTTGCTGGAACGCCCGTCGAGGTGTTCGCTCCCGGTGCCTGCGGCAACGTGTCGCCGATCCGCACCCTCAGCGGTAGTAACACTGGGCTGGGTGAGGTCGATGGCCTCGGAGTCGATGCGGCCGGCAACCTCTATGTCGACAACACGTTCGCAGGCAGCGTCGAAGTCTTCGCCCCGGGCGCCACTGGAAATGTGGCGCCGAGCCGAACCATCTCCGGGCCGTTGACCCAATTGAGCAACGGTGGTTTCGTCGATGACATCGTTGTCGGATTCAACGGCGAGATCAATGTAACGACGCCACCGGCGGTCCTGGTATTCGCCCCAGGAGCGAGCGGAAACGTTGCACCGATCCGGGCGATCACTGGCACGAACACCGACCTCCAGGCAGCGGACGATCTCGGTCTCGATGCCAATGGGAACATCTACGTGACCGATGAGGGCTCCTCCTTGGGTCCAGCGGTCCTCGAATTCGCCGCCACCGCAAACGGGAACGTGGCGCCGATCGCTTCGATCACCGGGCCAACCTCCACGCTGTCGGGACCCGAAGGGGTCGCCGTGGCCGGACCGCCTGGGACGGTGTCGGCAACACTGACCAGCCAGGTGGCGTCGTCGTCGATCTCGCTCGGTCAGTCCACTCACGACACGGGGACCTTGGCGGGTGGAACCAGTCCGACCGGTTCGCTCGTGTTCAAGCTCTTCGGCCCGAACGATTCCACCTGCAGCGCAGCCCCGGCCTACACATCGCCGCTCACCAAAGTCACCGGGGACGGAAACTATGTGTCCCCGTCGTTCGGACCGACTGTCGCCGGCGTCTACCGCTGGGTGGATCTGTACAGCGGCGATAGCAAGAACACTGCGGTGTCGACCGCCTGCAACGATCCGAACGAGACGGTGACCGTGTCCTCGGGTGTGACCAAGAAGCCGACCACGACGATCACCTCGCTGTCGGGAGGTGGGCAATCGGGGACGACGATCTCGGTTCCGCCTAGCACGACGGTGACTGACAAGGCGTCGATCTCGGGGACCAACGCGGCGGCCGCCGGGGGGACGGTGACCTACGCCGTCTACTCAGATGCGAACTGTAAGACGATGGTGAAGAGTGGAGGGACGGTCACTGTCACCAGCGGGAAGGTCCCAGCATCCAACCCGGTGACGCTCAGCACCGGCGGCCCGTACTACTGGCAGGCGGTCTACTCGGGTGACGGCTCGAATGATGGGTCCACGAGCACCTGTGGCTCCGAGGTCGAGAGCCTGATCACGGCCAGCACGCCGACCTGCGCCCTGAGCAGCATCAACGTGGGCCCGCCTTCCCAGGCGGTCTTCACCGTGAAGGACACAGGCAGTGGGCTCGCTTCCGTGAAGGTGATCCGGCATCACGACACAACCGGCAGCATCTCGTCGTTCACACCGGGAACGAAGAGCCCCGTGATGATCACCTTCACCAAGAAGGTGGAAACCGCCGGCGGGAACGCGGGCGTGAAGGCCACCAATGAGGCCGGCACAAGTGCATCCTGCGCAGGCCAGTTCAAGACCCTCAAACCGTCGAGGGTCAATAGTCAGGGCTTCACCTTCCGGAAGTCCTTCAACACGCTGGTGATCAAAAACGGCTCCGTCGGTCTGAAGTCCGTGGCCGTCACCCTCAACGGGTCGACCTTCACGGTGGTGCTCACGCCTGGTGAGACCTTCACGCAGACCCTCTCGGGGCTCACCGGCAGCAAGAACAAGATGGTCGTCGAAGGCTTCGGCAAGGGGAAGACCTCTGCGGTCGTGGCCGTTTGGGGAAGCCTGGGCTAACAGGCCCCCGACAGACACCGGACGCTCTCGGTCCGGTTGCCATCGGTGAAATGTGGTGGGCCATCGCGGCAGCGGTGGCCCACCACGGCTTCCACTGCCCTCTAGTCGGTCTGGACGCATCCGACATCGGGGGCGTCGATCGGCACTCGGCGCCGCGCGCCAACCTCGGCCGTTCCGTCTGTGCCGGACAAGTTCGTGAGCGACTTCCCACTCGAAGGTGTGATGCCTAACATGGCCCGACATGCGCGACGGGGGCGGCGGGAGGCACGGCGGACGGTGGTCACTGACGTCCGGGTCGCCGACCTCCGGGCACATCAGTCCGCGGTTGACCGGGTCTACTCGGGCCCCCCGGTCGCCGATCCGGCTCGCGGTGGGTTCGCTGGCAGCAGCCGGGCTCCTGCTGCTAGGGCTCCTGGCGGCCGTACCCGTTATCCCGGGCGTCGGCCGTGCCGGTGCTGCCGCCGCAGGGGGCGGGGAGACCGCCCACGTCTACAGCGGCGGCGGGGTCATCGACTTCGGTGACGCCCAGTCCCTCGACACCCCCGGTGGCGTGACGTTCAACTCGGTCGCGGTGGCGATGGCCACCGACCCGGCATCGACTGCCACGCAACAGGGGTACTGGCTGGCGTTCGCCGACGGTGGCGTGGCTGCCGAGGGCTCGGCCGGCTTCTATGGGTCCCTGGGCGACCTCCGCCTGCAGGGTCCCGTCGTGGCCATGGCGGCAACCCCGGACGGGAAGGGCTACTGGCTGGCCGCCATGGACGGCGGGGTGTTCGCCTTCGGCGACGCCGGCTTCTACGGATCGATGGGCGCGCACCCATCTCAACCAGCCCATCGTGGGCATGGCCGCCGCTCCGGACGGCAAGGGGTACTGGCTGGTGGCTGCCGATGGCGGGGTGTTCGCCTTCGGCGATGCACCGTTCTACGGCTCGATGGGGGGAACGCCACTGGTCGAGCCGATGACCGGCATGGCCGCCACCGCCGACGGTCACGGGTACTGGCTGGTGGCCGCCGACGGCGGGGTGTTCGCCTTCGGCGACGCGCCGTTCCTCGGGTCCCAGGGAGGGAAGCCTCTCAACGACCCGGTCGTCGGCATGGCCGCGTTCCCGCACGATGCGGGCTACCTGCTGGTGGCCACCGACGGCGGGATCTTCGGCTTCGGCAACGCCGACTACTACGGCTCGCTCGGCGGCGGATACGGCGGTGATCAGGCCGACGTGCCACCAGTGGCCGGCATCGCCCTTTCGCCGGACGCCCACGGCTACTGGCTCCTGGAGCCGGACGGGTGGAACTACAACTTCTCGAACCCGGCGCCACCGCCGGGTCCAGCCGCCGCCATCGTCGCCGCCGCCGACAGCCAGGTACGCAGCGATCCCGACCCCGGCGGCTTCTGCAACCCCTACGGCCCGTGCGAGGAGTGGTGCGCCCTGTTCGCCACCTGGGTGTGGGAGCAGGCCGGCGTGCCCATCCCGTCGTACCCGTTCACCGGCAGCATCTACGACTGGGCGGCCGACCAACGCCGCCGTGCTGCCTGCCTGGGCTGTGCCCCAGGCGGGTGACGACGTGCTCTACGGCACCGGTCCCCAGTCGGCCGCCACCTCGGTGCACGTCGGCGTGGTCGTGCAGGTCTGGCCCGACGGTGCCGTTGTGACTATCGAAGGAGACGCCGGTCCCGCCCCCTCGGGTTCGCTGGCCGTGGTCATCAACGGCCCCTACCTACCCTGGGACTCCGCCTCCTACAACGGCTTCCCCGTCTACGCCTTCGCCGATCCCTGAGCGGCCGGCGATCGAGGTAGCCGCTCAGATCGTCGTTCCAAGCGCGGATCGCTTGGTCGAACGCCTCCCACTGCACGGATCCCGCCAACTGAACCATCGCTCCCCGCCGAATGATCGCTATGGCCCGGTTTCGCAGAGTGGTGACCCTCATGCGTCCAAGGCATCGCCGGTATGCCCGCCCGAGGCCGGGCGCTCAGCCAGCAGTGAGGCGAGCACCCGCTGGCGATGGTCGGCGGCCGACCCCCAGGCGGCAGCAAGCGCCCACGCCCGCTTGAGGAAGAGGTGGAGGTCGCACTCCCAGGTGTAGCCGATGGCCCCGTGCACCTGGAGGGCGACCCGGGCGGCCTCCGAGGCAGCGTCGGACGCCGAGGCCTTGGCCGCCGAGGCTCGTCGGTCGGCGTCGGGTTCGTCCTCGTCGATGGCCCAGGCGGCGGCGTACACCGTCGGCCGGGCGAACTCGAGCTTGATCCGGGCTCCGGCCAGCATGTGCTTGACGGCCTGGAAGCTCCCGATGGGCTGGCCGAACTGCCGGCGCTCGCGGGCGTAGTCGGCACCGGTGGCGACGAGGCGGTCGGCCAGCCCGAGGAGCTCGGCGGCGGTGGCGACGGCGGCGCGGCGGGTGATCCCGGCGGCCAGCTCGGCGGCCACCGCACCGGTGGCCTGGGGCGTGGCACCGGTCCCAAGGGTCAGTCGGCCCAGTCGCCGGGTGGGGTCGAGGGAGCCGATGGGCTCGACCTCGTAGCTCGGCGTGCGCCGACTCGCTCCCCGTCTCCGACAGTTCCAGCACAAAGAGCGCGGCGTCGGGCCCGGCCGCCGGCCGGGCCAGGGCCACGAGGTCGGCACCGTCGGCTCCGGCCACCGGCTCGGCATCCGGGCCGGTCCCCACGGCGCCGGCCAGCCGGCCTGCGGCGACGGCGGTGAGCCATTCGGACACGGCGACCGTCCTCGGCCCGGCTGGCGCGCATCGAGCTCGGCGAGGAGCGGAACGAGCAGGGCGGTCGTGGCCACTCAGCGGCTCGGGCAGCGCCACCCGGCCGGCCTCCTCGAGCACGACGACCAGGTCCACGAGCCCGAGGCCCGAGACCGCCGCACGACTCGGGCACGGTCATCCCCACTACGCCGAGCTCGGCCAGACGTGGCCCACCGGTCCGTCCGCGCCGCCGGTGCTTCGTAGGCGGCCCGGACATCGGCGGGCGTGCACTCCTTGGCCAGCACGGCCCGGACGGCGTCGCGGAACTCGAGCTGCTGCGGGCTGAAGGAGAAGTGCATGCCGGTGCCGCTCAGCTCGCGGGGCAGGCCGAGCAGGCGCTCGGCGACGACGTTGCGCTGGATCTCGTTGGTGCCGGCGTAGATGGGACCGGCCAGCGCGAACAGATAGCCGTCCAGCCACGTTCGATCGACGTCACCTCCCACGGTCTCGGCGCCGGCACCGAGCAGGTCGAGGGCGGTGCGGTGGATGGCGACGTCGGTCTCCGACCAGTGCACCTTGTTGGCGCTGGCCTCGGCCCCGACGGTGCCCCCCTCGCGCACCCGGGTGGCCGTCCACAGCGTGTTGAGCCGGTAGGCCTCGGCGTCGATCCAGGCCTGGGCCACGGCGTCGGCGTACCTGGCGGCCGCCTGGCCGTCGGTGGCGCTGCGTTCGGCGTAGAGGTCCACGAGCCGGCCGGCGGCCTCGGTGTAGCGGGCCGGGCTGCGCAGGCTCAGGCCCCGTTCCGAGCCGGCCGTGGCCATGGCCACCCGCCAGCCCTCGCCCACGTCGCCGAGCACCTGCTCGTCGGGGACGAACACGTCCTCGAAGAAGAGCTCGGCGAACCCTGTCTCGCCGTCGATCTGCGGGATGGGCCGCACCGTCACCCCGGGCGCGTCGAGCGGGACGAGGAAGTAGGTGAGGCCGCGGTGCCGCTCGGCTTCCGGATCGCTGCGGAACAGCCCGAAGCACCAATCGGCGAAGGCGCCCCGGGAAGCCCACGTCTTCTGGCCGAACAGCCGCCAGCCGCCGTCGCTCGTCCCGTTCGGCCCGGCTCCTGATGCCGGCGAGGTCGCTGCCGGCGTCCGGCTCGGACCACCCCTGGCACCAGACCTCGGCGCCCGAGGCCATGGGCGGGAGGAACCGTTCTTGTTGGGCCGGGTGCCGAACTCGAAGAGGGTGGGGGCGAGCAGGAAGATCCCGTTCTGGTTGACCCGCAACGGCGCCCGGGCCCGCCAGTACTCCTCCTCGAAGACGATCCACTCGACGATGCCGAGCCCGCGGCCGCCGAATTCCTCCGGCCAGGACACGACCGACCAGCGATCGGCGGCCATGGTCGCGCTCCCAGGCGCGGTGGGCCTCGAAGCCCTCGGCCGTGTCGAGGGACGGCAGCGAGCCGGGGGCCGGGGCGTGGTCGGCCAGCCAGCGGCGTGCCTGGCGGCGGAATTCCTCCTCGGCGGGTGTGAATCGAAGGTCCATGAGGGGTGGCGCCGGTCGGTTCGGCCGGCGACGGGCGAATCTGACACAGCTTCAGATTTCCGGCAACCGGGGCGGGTCGAGCAGAATGAGGGCATGCCCAACGGCGGTGATCGTCGATGTCGTCCGCACCCCGGTCGGCAGGCGCAACGGGCGGCTGTCCGGCTGGCACGCCGTGGACCTGGCCGCCCAGCCGCTCCGCGCCCTCGTCGAGCGCAACGGGATCGACCCGGCCATGGTCGAGGACGTCGTCTACGGCTGCACCATGACCGTGGGCGAGCAGGCCATGAACATCGGCCGCAACGCGGCGCTGGCCGCCGGGTTCCCCGACACCGTGCCGGGCACCACCGTCGACCGCCAGTGCGGGTCGGCGCAGCAGGCCATCCACTTCGCCGCCCAGGCGGTCGCCGTCCGGGGCCATGGACGTGGTCATCGGCGGCGGGGTCGAGGCCATGAGCCGGGTGCCCATCGGGTCGACGACCGAACGCGGACCCGGCGAGGCCTACGGGCCGACCGTCCACGACCGGTTCGACTTCATCCATCAGGGGCTGTCGGCCGAGGAGATCGCCAGCCGTTGGAAGATCGGACGCGAGGAGATGGACCGCTTCGCCCTCCGGTCCCACCAGCGCGCCGCCCGGGCCCAGGCCGAGGGCCGCTTCGCCGGCGAGATCGTCCCGCTGGACACCCGCCGGGCCCGGGTGGTCGACAAGGTGGCCGAGGCCGGCACCGACGAGGGCGACCCGGCCGGCGAGGGGCCCCTCACCTTCGACGAGGGGGTGCGGCCCGACTCGACCTACGAGCGGCTGGCCGCCCTGCCGCCGTGCTTCGTGGAGGACGGCCTGATCACCGCGGCCAGCTCGTCGCAGATCTCCGACGGTGCCGCCGCCGCCCTCATCATGTCCGAGGAGCGGGCCGGCCAGCTCGGGCTCCGTCCCGGGCCCGGTTCCACACCTTCGCCGTGGCGGCCAACGACCCGGTGATCATGCTGACCGCCCCCATCCCGGCCACCGCCCTGGTCCTGGAGAAGGCCAAGCTCGCGCCTCGACGACATGGACGTGATCGAGATCAACGAGGCCTTCGCCTCGGTGGTGCTGGCCTGGGAGCAGGAGCACCATCCCGATCCCGAGCGGGTCAACCCCAACGGCGGCGCCATCGCCATCGGGCACCCGACCGGCGCCTCGGGGGCCCGCCTGCTCGCCACCTTGGTCAACGAGCTCGAGCGCACCGGCGGCCGCTACGGGCTCCAGACCATGTGCGAGGGCGGCGGCCAGGCCAACGCCACCATCATCGAGCGCCTCGGCTGACGAAAGGGCCGGCGTCTGCGGGCGCCGGGCGCAGGGGCCTCAGCGAGCCGGGGTCGGTGACCGAGCGGCGGAGGACCGGCGCGGCGGCGCCTCCTCGGCGGCGGCCTCGACTTCGCCCTGCGGCTGCTGCTTGAAGTCGACCTTGTCGGCCCGGGTGGGACGGGACATGAGATAGCCCTGGTAGAGGTCGCAGCCGAGCTCGGTGACCCGCTGCAGCTGCATCGGCGTCTCCACGCCCTCGGCCAGCACCACCAGGCCCAGCGCCTTCGACAGCTGCACGATGGCGGCCACGATGGCCTCGTCGTTCTCGAAGGTGCCGAGCCCGTCGATGAAGGACTTGTCGATCTTCACGATCTTGACCGGGAACCGCTTGAGCTGGGCCAGCGACGAGTACCCGGTGCCGAAGTCGTCGATGGCCAGGCCCACGCCCATCTCGTGGATGCCGCCCAGCATGGCGATGGACGCCGAGGTGTCGCTCATCAGCATGCTCTCGGTGACCTCCATCACCAGCGCCTCGGGGGGCAGGCCGGAGTCGGTCAGCGCCTCGGCGATGGTGTCGAGCAGCTCGGGATCGCTCAGCTGGTGGGCCGAGAGGTTCACCGTGATGTAGGCGTTCTCGGCGCCTGGCAGGTCGCGCCGCCAGTAGGCCATGGTCTGGCACGCCTCCCGCAGCACCCAGCGCCCGAGCTTGAAGATGAGGTCGGTCTCCTCGGCGAAGGGGATGAACTCCATGGGCCCGAGCAGCCCCCGCGACGGGTGGTGCCAACGCACGAGGGCCTCCATGGCCACGATGCGGTCGTCGCGCACCGAGGCGATGGGCTGGTAGTGCACGGCCAGCTCGTTGTTGTCGATGGAGTGGCGGAGGTCGTCGTAGATCTCGAGGCGGGCCACCGACTTCGCCCGGAGCGACTCGTCGAACACCTCGACCCGGCTGCGGCCCTTGTTCTTGGCCTGGAACATGGCCGCGTCGGCCTGCTGGAGGGTGTCCTGGGCGTTCTGGCGCCCGCGCATGACGAACGACACGCCCACGCTGGAGGTGACCTCCACGCTGCGGCCCGTCGACAGCCGGAGGGGCTCGGCCAGCAGGCGCGAGTACTCGTTGGCCAGGCTGACGGCCACCTGTACGTCGTGGACGTTGCGGCACAGCACGACGAACTCGTCGCCTGAGAAGCGGCTGACCAGGTCACCGCCCCGGATGGCCGACTTGAACCGCTGGGCCAGGGCGAGCAGCACCTCGTCGCCGCTGGCATGTCCGAACGAGTCGTTGACCAGCTTGAAGCGGTCGAGGTCGATGAAGAGGACGGCGAGATTGGTCCCGCGCTGGGAGGAGAGCAGCAGCTCGCGCTCCAGCTCGTCGTTGAACAGCGAACGGTTGCCGAGCCCGGTGAGCGAGTCGTGGTAGGCGAGCCAGTGGAGCTGGGCCTCGGCCGCCTTGCGGTCGGTCACGTCGGTGAACGAGCACACCACCATGGGCGCGTCGGTCTGGCCGGCCCCTGACAGCAGGCGGGAGCTGAGCGACAGCCACTGGCGGTGCCCGGTGCCGTCGGTCACGCCGATGACGACGTCGTCCTCGGGCTCGCCGGTCTCGAAGGTATGGGCGTGGGGGAACATGCCGGCCGACAGCGGATGGCCCTCGGCGCTGATGGCGATGGAGGCGCCGGTGAAGACCTGGTGTCCGGACTCCGTCGTCAATCGGTCGCCGAGGATGCGGGCGGCGGCCTCGTTGTGGGCGCACACGTTGCCGTCGCCGTCGAAGAGCACGATGCCCTCGCTGAGCGAGGCCACCACCGCCTCGTAGCGCTCCTCGGCGGCCCGCCGACCGGCCTCGGCCTGCCGGGCGTCGGTGAGCTCGGTGCACACCACCACCCAACCCGACGGTTGCGTGTCGTCGTCGATCAGCGGGTCGATGGAGACCAGCACGTCGACCTCGGAGCCGTCCTTGCGATGGTGGGTCCGCCGGCCGCGCTCGATCGCCGCCGCCGAGTCGGAGCGGTTGGCCGACACCACGGCGCCGAGGGAGAGCCCGGTCACCTCGTCCTCGCTCCAGCCGTAGATGGCCTGGGCCGCCTCGTTCCAGCTCTCGATCTTGCCGTCGGCGTCGATGCCGATGATGGCGTCGGAGACGTGGGCCACCAGGCTGGCCCGGTAGCGGGCGGCGGCCTCGGCGGCCCGGCGCTCGGAGACGTCGCGGAGGATGACCTGGAAGGCCGGCTCGCCGCCCCAGCTGGTGCGGATGCTGGTGATCTCCATGAGGGTGATGGTCGCCGTCGAGGGCGCCGGACCCGGACCTCGCCGTGCTCGAAGAACTGGCCGTCCTCGGTGAGCTGGGCGAGCCGGTCGAGCACGCCGGCGATGTCGTCGGGGTCGACGAAGTCGGTCATGGGCTGGCCGTAGTAGTCGAACATCGATCCTGTCGGCGCCCGATGAGCTTGGACCGCGGCCCGGTTGCCGTAGACGAGCCGTCCGTCCTGGTGGACGAAGACGACGTCGGGGGAGACCTCGGTGAGCAGGCGGTAGCGGTCGACCAGGTCGCCCAGCTCGCGGGCGAACTTGCGCTGGGCGGTTACGTCGACGACGACGCCGGTGAAGTAGTCGCGCAGGTCGGGCGCCACGCTTCGGCATCGACCGGCGGCGCCGCCGATCGGGAGAGGCTCGCACGACCACGCTGTGGTCGGTGCCGTCGGGACAGGTCACCGTCATTCGCAGGTCGAAGTCGGCACGGCGGGTGCCGTGACGCAGCGGCTCGAGGATGGGGGCGAGCATGGCTTCGCCCACGTCGGCAGGGTCGGAGTAGTCGAGTGACGGCCGGCCGCCGTCCTCGGCGGCCACCTCGGGGAGGCCGGAGGTGTCGTCGCCTGGCGGCTCCTGTCGACGGCTCGTGTCCGGCCGGCGCCGACGTCGGATGCCGCAGCGAGCCGCGGGCATGCCCGGGCAGGGCGACGCCGCAGACGGCGAAGCCGCGCACGCCGCTTCGAAGCCGAAGAACTCCTCGATGGGTGTCGACCAGATGACCGAGTCCGATGCCCGGTCGTAGACCCACGTCACCGTCCTCACACCGTCGGAGCTGAGGTCGACGTCCTGGGACAGCTCGACGGGATGGTCGGGGAAAGCCGAGGTCGCCGCGGTCGACCCGGTCGAACGACACCGCGCGCCGTTGACCGTCAGGACTGCTGGCGGTGACCATGAGCCCCAATATCGGCGTCTGTACAGGGAATCTTTAGGCCGCGGGCCCGTCTGGCCGGGCGTCTCCGGGAGCCCCCGGCCGGTCCCGTCTGGGCCCAGCTTGCCGACCTACCGGGAGGCCCACCTCGGCGCTCGGCTCCGTTCAGGGGTGTGGTTCGTCGATGACGACGGCGGTGTTGTACCCGCCCATGCCGATGGACGATTTGAGCATCATCCCTGGTTGGCGACGTGCGTGGCCGGTCACCAGTCGGGGGTGGCCGGGCGCCACCCGGGGCGGGGCGGGGATGAAGCCCGGTCTGGAAGGCGTAGAGGGTGGCCAGGATCTCCACCGCGGCCCCGGCCGCCTGGCAGTGCCCGACCAGCGGCTTGACCGAGAAGATGCCCGCGGCCTCGGGGAACACCTCGTCGAAGGCGAGCCCCTCGGCGGCGTCGCCCTGGGCGGTGCCGGTGCCGTGGGAGTTCACGTAGGCCACCTCGGAGGCATCGACCCCGGCGGCGTCGCCAGCGCCTCGATGAAGCAGCGGCGGAGCTCCAGGCGGTCCGGGGCCACCGCCACCAGGTTGTAGGCGTCCATGGTCATGGCCCCACCGAGCACCGTCCCGTAGGAGTCGGTCGGGCGGCTCGACATGACCATGGCCACCGCCGCCTCACCGCCCACGAACCCGCCGCTGCCCTCCTGGAAGGGCCGGCAGGCGTCGAAGGGCGGCCTGTCGAGCACCTGGACTCCGAGGTCGCAGAAGCGCTGGAGGTGGATGGGCAGGCCCGACAGGTCGGTGGCCAGCACGATCACGTCGTCGGCGATCCCTGCGTCCAGCCAGGCCTTGGCCGTGATGACCCCGGCGTTGGCCGAGGCGCACATGGCCGAGACCGACATGGTCGGGCCGTGGAAGTCGTTCTCCTTCATGAACTGGGAGATCACGGTGGAGGGCATCATGTTCACCCACCGCTTGACCCGGAGCCGGCGCTCGTCGGCGCGGTAGAACTCGCTCCACAGCTCGGCGTCGCCGAGCACGATGCTGTGCACGAGCCCGACGACCTTGCCCGGCCGCCAGCCCCGCTCGGTGGCGTCGCGCAGCGCCTCGCGCGCCGAGAACCGGAGGGCCCGCATGAACCGGCTGGGACCGTCACGCCGGTCCCCTTCGTCGGTGACCACCGAGATGTAGGCCTGACCGCCGTCCACGTAGTCCGCCGAGCCCGCCGGTGAGCTTGACCGCGCTCTCGCCGAGGAGGAAGCCGTCCCACACGTGCTTGATGCCCCACCCGTAGCCGGTGACGGCCCCGACCCCGCAGATGGCCACGGGGAAGTCCCGTCCCATCCGGCGACCTTCGCCTGGGTCGACGACTGGACCATGGCAGATGCCCGACCTCTCGGTGTCATGGCGGCCCGGAACGAGCGGAGCTTTCGTGCGGCCTGCTCGACCCTGACCGACTATTGCTCTTGATGACAGTGGCTGAAAAACATCCAGACCGCACGCTGGCCGCGAGCGGGAACACAGTATGACCTGGTGTCGACCTGGACACAATGGGCAATCGCCAAATGTCATCGAATGACGCCTCCACCAGGGAGCGGACCGGCGGAGACGATCTCGGCGGTAAGCGGATCGACCCCTGTTCTTAGGACTCCGCCGGGGGGACTTCCACGGGCTGGGCGGGCACCGTGCTAAGAGCGAAATGGCGCACCCTTCCGAGAGCCGTCGGAGGGCCGGCACCAGGCCCGGCGGGTCCGGGCTACAGCGTCGAAATCGGCGCCAGCGGTATTGGCTGCCGGCTTCGGTCAGGTGGCCGGTGGCGTCAGCCGCTCCAACGTCAGGGTGGCCTCCTCCACGATGCGGCCGATGAGCTCGGCCACCGTCGGCAGCTCGTCGATGGCGCCGACCACCTGCCCGGTGGGCAGCACCCCGACGTCGGTGCGCCCGTCGACCAGCGCGGCCTTGGTCATCATGGGCGCGTTGGCCGCCATGATGACCGTGGGCCAGGACATCTCGTTGCCTGACTTCATGGCCCGTCCTTCCTTGAGGAGCGCCCACATGGTCGTGCCCGTCTCGCGGCGGAAGGCGAAGGCGTTGGCCACCGCCCGGGGAAGGGACCGCCACCGGCCCGAGCGCTCGAGCTGGTCGACGAGCTCGGTGCGGATGAGCCGTTGCGGGGCGCCGTCGACGGCGGTCGAGACCACGGTGCCGGTCACCGGCGTGTCGAGGTACCGCGCCTTCACCGGATCGGGGACCCGGCTCTCCTGGGTGAGGAGGAACCGGGTGCCCATGGCGATGCCGCTGGCCCCGTAGGCCAGCGCCGCCACCAGCCCGCGACCGTCGAAGTAGCCGCCGGCCGCCACCACTTCGGCCCGGTCACCGACGGCGTCGACCACGGCCGGGACGAGGAGCGAGGTGGGCACGCTCCCGGTGTGGCCACCGCCCTCGGCGCCCTGGGCGATGACGGCGTCGACGCCCCACTCGGCCACCTTCTCGGCGTGGCGGCGGGCTCCGACGGTGGGCATGACCACCAGGCCGGCGTCGTGGCACCGGGCCACGAGGTCGGGGTTCGGGGCGCCTGGGCGAAGCTGGCCACCCGCACCCCCTGGTCGATCATGAGGGCGATGCGCTCGGTCCACGTCGGCCACGTCGGTGCGCAGGTTGACCCCGAAGGTGCGGTCGGTGCGGGACCGCACCTCGGTGATGGCGGTGGCCAGCTCCTCGAGGGTCATGGTGGCCGAGGCCAGGATGCCGAGGGCGCCGGCGCTCGGCGGTGGCCGCCACCAGGCGGGGACCGGCCACCCAGCCCATGCCGGTCTGCACGATGGGGTAGTCGACGCCGACGAGCTCGCAGAACCGGGTGTGGAGGGCGGGGTGGACCTTCGGGCCCCGGTCGCCCGTCGCCGCGGTGGGTCAGCTCGGTCGGGCCCGCTCACCGCCACGTCCCGCTCGGCCACCGGCGTCTCACCCCGGCACCTCGCGGTGGCGCAGGCCGCGGGGGTCGAGCCCGGCGATGAGCTCCGCCTCCTCTGGCGTCGGGCCGCGGGTCTCGGGCGACGTCTCAGGTCCATGGCGAGCTCGAAGCCGGTGGCGGCCACCACCTCGTCCACGGTGACCCCGGGGTGGACGGACCGCAGCCGCATGATCCGGTCGGCTGTCTCGAAGTCGAACACTCCGAGGTTCGAGATCACCCGGCGGATCTCGTGGAAGCGGGAGGCCGCCGGTCCCGCCTCCGCCGCCCGCGCATAGCCCACGCCGGAGACGACGTCGACGCGATCGACGAAGGTGCGCGGCGAGTGGTTGGGCACCCAGTAGCTGGTGGGGTGGTTGACCGTGTTGCCCGGCGCCCCGCGCACCCCGATGAGCTGGGCCGTGGGCCGCGCCCAGTCGCCGATGGCGCTGATGTTCTGGTTCCCCGTCCGGTCGATCTGCGACGCCATCATGATCAGGTTGCGGCGTCCCGACCAGACGACGTCGAACACCCGGCGGTAGGGCATGTGCGACTCGAGCACGAGCTCGGACGGGGCGGCCCCGAGGGCGGGGGCGCCGTCGACCAGGGCGGCGTCGCCGTCGGTGAGGACGAGGTCGGGGGCGAAGGTCAGCCGGGCCAGGCGGGCGCCGAGGGAGGGGGCGGTGCCGAAGGCGCTGGCCATGACCTCGCCGTCGCCCAGGAAGACCTCGGCGCAGGCGATGACGCAGACGTCGGCCCGCTGCGGTGCCGTCGGCGGTCACGACGCCCCCCGGCGCCGCGTCCCACAGGAGGCTCGGCCGCCTCCCGCACGGCCGCCTGGTAGCCGGCCTCGTCGACCTCGAGGTAGCGCCCGGCGAACGTCGACCAGGCGTCGGCGTCGCCGGCGGCCAGCGCGTAGGCCCGCTGGAAGGCCTCGTCCCGCGGGTAGTCCGGGACGCAGGCGGTGAAGTGGGCGCCCCGCGGCGCCTCCACCACGGCGTCGGTCAGCAGTCGGCTGATGCACAGGGTGGGAAGTGGGCCCTCTGCTGGCCAGCCGGTCGGTCGGCGACAATGCGCTCGCATGTCACGTAGCGGCGATCGGCGGCGCCGAGCATGACCTCGTCGAAGAACGGGTCGGGCCCGAGGATCTGCCCCGACCCGGCGGCGTCCGCCCGGTTCACGTGCACGATGGCGGCGTCGAGGCGGAGGGCGGGGACGGCGACGAGCTCCTCGCCGTCGTCGTACGGGGAGATGACCGTGCGCAGGTCGGGATTGATGCGCAAGCACGTCGGATCCGAGCCCGGCCCGGGTGGGCAGGAACGGGACCCGCTGCGATGCTGCCAGCAGCCCGAGGTAGAACATGCCCTCGTCGATCTCCATGGCCTCGACCGCGCCGCGCTGGCGGGCGGCGCCGGAAGTGGGGGTCGATGGGGATCGAGTCGAGGGTCACGAAGCTGAAGACGACCTTCTTGACCTTGCCGGCGGCGCAGAGCAGGCCGACGTCGGGCCCCCCGTAGGAGACGACGGTGAGGTCGCGGAGCGGCGAGCGCAGGATGGCCCGGACGGCGGCCATCGGCTTGCGGCGCGAGCCCCAGCCACCGAGCCCGATCGTCATCCCGTCCCGCAGCTCCCCGACGAGCTCGTCGAGGGTCGTCCGCTTGTCAGCCACCGGCGGGGCCTTCGCCGCTCACGTGGAGGTGTCGGCGTCGCGCTTCTCGACGAAGGCCGCCCGCTGCTCGTCGGCCACCCCGGAGACGTGCAGCTCGTAGGTGAACCCCTGTTCGAACCGGTAGCTGCGCTTCACGTCGACCGGGTCGATGCCGTTCAGCGATTCCTTGGCCCGCCGGATGATGGTGGGGCTCTTGGCGGCGATGTCGGCGGCGACCTCGAGGGCGGCGTCGACGAGCTCGTCGCGGGGGACGACCCGGAGGACCGACCCGTAGTGGTGCAGCTCGGCGGCCGTGGCCGGTTGCGCCGTGTAGACCATGGCCCGCATGCGGTGCTGGGGCACCAGTCGGGACAGATGGGTGGCCGCTCCGAGGGCGCCCCGGTCGACCTCGGGCAGTCCGAAGGTGGCGTCGTCCGAGGCCACGATCACATCGGCGTTGCCGACGATGCCGATCCCCCCGCCCAGGCAGAAGCCGTGCACGGCGCAGATGACCGGCACCTCGCACTCGTAGACGGCGGCGAAGGCGGCGTAGCAGCCCCGGTTGGCCCCGACGAGGGCCTCGTCGCCGCGGGCCTGGATCTCCTTGATGTCGACGCCGGCGCAGAAGCCCCGACCCTCGGCCCGGACGAGCACCGCCCGGTTGTCGGGTACCTGGCCGGCTCGGGTCACGGCCTCGGCGAGATCGAACCAGGCGGCCACGTCGAGGGCGTTGACCGGAGGATGGTCGATCACCACCTCGGCCACGCCTGGGCGGATCTGTCGTGAGGTGATGGGCATGCCGCACCGCGTCTCGAGGTTGCCGAACGCCACCCGCCAGGTCCGACCGGCGCAGCCGGGCGCGCGGCGGTGCGGGCACGCGCTCGGCGTGGTCTGATACAGCGTCAGGACAGTACCAGTCGCATCCGTCGCCCACCGGAGGCAGCCGTGCCCACGTTCGTAGCCCGCCGACGTCGTCGACGCCTTCGACTTCCGGGGACGGGCGGTCGTGGTCACCGGGGGATCACGGGGCATCGGGCGGGCCATCGCCGAGCGCTTCCTCAGCTGCGGGGCCGACGTCATGGTGAGTGGGCGCAACGAGCTGGCCGCCGACCGCTGGCCCGCGGCCACCGACGGCACCGGCGAGATGCGGCGGGCGGCGTTCCGAGCGGCCGACCTGCGGGACGCGGATGCAGGCCGGCGCACTCGTCGGGGCGGCGGTCGAGCGGTTCGGGCGCCTCGACGTGCTCGTCAACAACGCCGGCGGCTCGCCCCAGGTCGACGCGGCCGACGCCTCGCCGCGGTTCAGCTCTTCGATCGTGGCCCTCAACCTGCTGGGGCCGTTGCAGTGCGCCCAGTCGGCCAACGCCGTCATGCAGGGCCAGGACTCCGGGGGGGCCATCGTGAACATCACGTCGGTGAGCGGCATGCGCCCGTCGCCGGGCACCGCCGCCTACGGGGCGGCCAAGGCGGGGCTCATCAGCCTCACCCAGTCGCTGGCCATCGAGTGGGCGCCGAAGGTCCGGGTCAACGCGCTCAGCGCCGGCATGGTGGCCACCGAGGCGGCCGCCGACCACTACGGGGGGCCCGAGGGCATCGCCGCGGTGGCGCGCACGGTGCCGCTCGGTCGGCTCGGCCGCCCCGGAGGACATCGCCGGCTGCTGCCTCTTCCTGGCCTCGCCCCTGGCCGGCTACGTGACCGGGGCCAACCTGGTGGCCCACGGCGGCGGGGAGCGACCGGCCTTCCTGGTCGCCCTCGACGGCATGGCGACGCCCGAGGGGCGATGATCGGCGGCCACTGATCGACCCGTCCGACCAGGGCCGGAGGTGTCCCCGAGCAGGGCGAAAGCACTCAAGTCACCGGCCGGGGGGGTCGATGCTCCCACCGTGGCTTTCTACGTTTCGGCTGCCCGGCGGCCGCGAGGCCGGCTCGCCGCCGTCCACCAGGACCAAGGGGTCACGGTGAGCGAGTCGCCGACGTTCACCTTCGTCGGCGCGCCCTACCTCGAGTACCTGCCCGTCGTCGACCTGGCCACCGGCCGGCTGCTCGGGATGGAGGCCCTGGTTCGCTGGCAGCACCCCCAGCAAGGCCGCATCTCGCCGGACGAGCTCATCCCCCAGGCCGAGGCCACCGGCGACATCGCCCCCCTCACCCGGTGGGTGCTCATGGAGGCGTGCGAGCCAGGCCCGCCAGTGGTCGCCGAGCATCCAGCTCGGCGTCAACTGCACGGTCGAGCAGCTCCGCCGGGGTGAGGTGTCGAGGTCGGTGGCCGACGCCCTCGAGAAGACCGGCCTGCGCAGCGGCCAGCTGACCCTCGAGGTGACCGAGGACGCGGTGGTCGACCCGGTGGCCTCCTCCGACCTGCGCAACGCTCTCGGAGATGGGCGTGCAGCTGTCGGTCGACGACGTCGGGACCAACTGGTCGTCCTTCGAGCCGTTCCGCCGTCACTCGATCTCGACGGTCAAGATCGACGGCTCGTTCATCTCCGGCCTCGAGCGGAGCCAGGGCATCAACCGGCTGGTGGTCGAGACGGTCATCCACATGGCGCACTCACTCGGCATGTCCGCGCTGGTCGAGTGCGTGGAGACACCGGCTCAGGTGTCGATCGTGCGGGAGTTCAACGCCGACGCCGCCCAGGGCTTCTTCTTCGCCCATCCCATGTCGAGCGAGGACGCCGCCGTCTTCGGAGGCGGCCCCGACGTCCCCCACTTCTCACGGACGGAGATCCGTACTCTGGTCAGTCCACACCCGGGGCCCATCCGGAGCGCCGCCGACCCGGAGGCATCGGAGGCATCGGAGGCATCGGAGGCATCGGGGGCATCGGAGGCATCGGAGGCGGACAACAGCGCCGGTGACGGGCCCGACGCCGGTGTCGCGGCGGGGCCGATCGTCGACGACCGTGGCGAGCCAGGACGAGGCCGACGCGTCTGCCGGAGCCGCCGGATGACGACGAGCCTCTCCCGCACCCGTTCACCTCGCCGCTCGCCATCAACCCGCTGCGTCGCGAATCGGTCTGAGCGACGACGGCCCGGGCGGCCGTCGCGCCCTCCGAAGACCGGTACTGCTCCATCATCCGGCCGCCACCGACGTGCCCGTCGCCGCCGTCGGCCAACGGGAGGAGCCGGATGAGGGATTTGCTGTATACCTCTTGCCGTGAATCTGGCCGTGGTGAGGGAGTCGCGCCCTGGTGAAACGCGGGTGGCCATGGTTCCCGAGGTCGCGGCCAGGTTGGTCAAGTCGGGGATCGATGTCGCCCTGCAGAGCGGGGCCGGGGATGCGGCCCGCTTCGCCGACCAGCGGTACCGCGACGCCGGGGTGACGGTGGCTGCCGATGCGGCCGCCACCCTGGCCGGTGCCGACGTCGTGGCCCGGGTGCAGGCGCCGACGGTGCCCGACGCGGCCGACTACCCCGACGGGGTGTCCACCGTCTCCTTCCTCCAGCCCTTGGCCGACCTCGAGGTGGTGCGAGGCGTTGGCCCAGAAGGGGGCCACCGTCTACAGCCTCGACCTCCTGCCCCGCATCAGCCGGGCCCAGTCCATGGACGCCCTTTCGTCGCAGTCCACCGTGGCCGGCTACCGGGCGGGTCTGGCGGCGGCCGAGCACCTGGCCAAGTTCTTCCCCATGTTCATGACCGCGGCCGGCACCGTGCCCCCGGCCAAGGTGCTGGTCATGGGGGCCGGGGTGGCGGGCCTCCAGGCCATCGCCACCGCACGCCGGCTCGGTGCGGTGGTCCGGGCCTACGACGTCCGGACGGCGGCCAAGGAGGAGGTGCAGAGCCTCGGGGCCAAGTTCGTCGAGCTCGGCCTCGAGTCACGGGAGGGCTCCGGCGGCTACGCCCGCGAGCAGACGGCCGAGGAGCTGGCCCGCCAACAGGAGCTGCTGGCCGCCGAGGTGGCGGCCTCCGACGTGGTCATCACCACCGCGCAGATCCCCGGGACGACCGGCACCCACCCTGGTCACCGCGGCGATGGTCGAAGGGATGGGCGACGGTGCCGTGATCATCGACCTGGCCGCCGACTCCGGCGGCAACTGCGAGCTCACCAAGCCGGGGGAGGAGGTGGCCTTCAACGGCGTGACCGTGGTGGGGCTCAGCAACCCGGCTTCGTCCATGCCCACCCACGCCAGCTTCCTCTATGCCCGAAACATGGCCAACTTCCTCGAGCTCCTGGTGCAGGACGGCGCGCTCGCTCCCGACTTCGACGACGAGATCGTGGCCGGCACCTGCGTCGTCCGGGCGGGCACGGTCGTCCACCAGCCGACCGCCGAGGCGCTGGGCAGCCGGGCCGGCAGTCCCGGCGGTGTCGCCGGCCCGATCCGTCCCCCGAGTCAGGAGACGCCGTCATGAGCACCGGCATCGTCGCCTTCTTCACCGTCTTCGTGCTGGCCGCCTTCGTCGGCAACGAGGTCATCGGCCGGGTGCCGAGCATCCTGCACACGCCCCTCATGTCGGGCAGCAACGCCATCCACGGCATCGTGCTGGTGGGGACCATCCTCATCATGGGCAGCGCCCACGGGGCGGTACAGATCACGCTGGCCTTCTTCGCCGTGGTCCTGGCCACGCTCAACATCGTGGGCGGCTTCGTCGTCACCGACCGCATGTTGGAGATGTTCAAGGCCAAGCCGGCCGAGCGGACCGACGGATGCGGCCAAGCCGGCCGCAGACGCGGGCGACGATGGGCCGCCGGTGGAAGGTCAGTGACCGCCCCGTGACCATCCAGACCTGGATCGACCTCGTCTATCTGCTGGCCGCCATCGGCTTCATCGTGGCCCTCAAGGGGCTGAGCTCGCCCAGGCACGCGCGCAACGGCAACCTGCTGGGCGCGGCGGCCGCCACCCTGGCGGTGGCGTTCACCTTCGCCGACCCGGCAGTGCGGGCACACAGCCTCAACCTCGCGCTCACCCTGGTGGCCATGGCGGTCGGGGCGTCGATCGCCGTGCCGGCCGCTCGCCTGGTCAAGATGACGGCGATGCCGCAGATGGTCGCCATCTTCAACGGCGTCGGCGGCGGGGCGGCCGCGCTCATCTCCATCGTGGTCTTCTGTGATCGAGCAACCGGGGAAGCCCGCGCTCTACCGCATCGCCGAGGTGCTGTTCGGGGTGCTGGTCGGGTGCGTCTCCTTTGCCGGGAGCGCCGTCGCCTTCGCCAAGCTGCAGGAGCTCATGACGGGCCGGCCGGTCACCTACCCGGGCCAGCAGGCCATCAACGCGGTGGTGGGGGTGGCCATCCTCGGGCTCGTGGTCGGCACGCTGGCCACCGACAGCATCCCGCTTCTGGTCGTCACCGCCGTCCTCTCGCTGGTGCTCGGCGTCATCTTCACCCTGCCCATCGGCGGTGCCGACGTGCCGGTGCTCATCTCGCTCCTCAACTCCTTCACCGGCCTGGCCGTGGCCGCCTCCGGCTTCACCCTCGACAACAACCTGCTGATCATCGCCGGCACCCTGGTGGGCGCCTCGGGCATCCTGCTCACCCGGCTCATGAGCAAGGCCATGGGCCGCTCCCTGCCGAACATTCTCTTCAGCGCGTTCGGCTCGGTCATCACCGCCACCGGGGCGGACGCATCGGGCCAGGCCCGGCCGGTGCGGGCGGGCACGCCCGAGGACATCGGCGTTCTGCTCGCCTACGCCCGGAAGGTGGTCATCATCCCCGGCTACGGACTGGCCGTGGCCCAGGCCCAGCACGTCGCCCGGGAGCTCGCCGACCTCCTCATGGCAGCGCGGAGTCGAGGTGTTCTACGCCATCCACCCGGTGGCCGGCCGGATGCCGGGACACATGAACGTGCTGCTGGCCGAGGCGAACGTCCCCTATGACGAGCTCAAGGAGATGGACGACGCCAACCCGGAGATGGCCACCGCCGACGTGGCCCTCGTCGTCGGGGCCAACGACACCGTCAACCCGGCGGCCAAGAACACCCCGGGCAGCCCGATCTACGGGATGCCGATCATCAACGCCGACCAAGCCGGCAACATCGTGTTCCTCAAGCGGTCGATGCGCCCCGGCTTCGCCGGGATCGACAACGAGCTGCTGTTCGACGACAAGACGACCTTGCTGTTCGGCGACGCCAAGGACACCCTGACCAAGCTGGTGGCGGCGGTCAAGGAGGCCTGAAGCTCCGTGCCTGGGCGGGACGAGAACGGGTCAGGAGCGGATGTTGCCGCGACCCGGGCGGCTCCGTGCCGGCGGGGGTGCCGGGTCCGGGCTCGATTTCGGCGCGCTGGGTTCGGCCAGCCGGGCGAAGACGAGGAGGCCCTGGCTGGTGGGCCGGGTCTGGAGGACGCTGACACCCACCGTCCCTCCGCCGATGAGGTGCGAGGCGTCGTTGACCACGACCATGTCCCCGTCCGGGAGGTAGCCGACGGCCTGCCGGGGCTGGCGGCCCTCGCGGAGCAGCTCGACGAACAGCACCTCGCCGGGCAGATGGTCGGGAGAGAGCTCGGCGGCCACGGCGCGCAGGTCGACGACCGGCAGCTCCCACATGCCCGCCATGTCCACGACGTTGCTCGAGCAGGTGCCGATGCGCAGGCCGATGCGTCGGGCCACGGTCAAGCAGCTTGATGGTCGGGTCGTCCACCTCGGGCACCTCGTCGGGGGCGATGTGGACGTCGACGTCCATGGAACGCAGCGCCTCGAGAGACTCGAGCCCGCGTCGGGCCCGGCGGGAGGTGACCAGGTCGGGTGACTCGGCCACCGTGCGCACGTGGTCGACGACGAACTGCGGCACGACCACGCCGCCGGGCAGCAGTCCGGCCCGTCCCAGCACCAGTAGGAATCGGTCCATCACGGCCGAGCTGTCGGCCAGGAGCGCGTGCCCGGCCGGTGGCGCTGTCTGTGGGGCGAGGATGCGGGACAAGCCGGCCGCATGCACGATCTGGCGGCCCTTCACCGATCCGAGCCGCCAGCCGAGGGTGGCGAGCACCCAGGCCACCACTGCGGTGATGAGCAAGGCGTAGCCCGAGCGCAGGAGCACGAGGAGGGGGAGGCCGATCACCAGCCCGAGCAGCATGCCGGTGGTGGAGATGATCGAGGCGGCAAAGGTCTCGCCCGGTGGGGTGTTGCGGAACAGGAGCACCGCGTGCTGCAGGCCCCGGTCCAGGAGCCGGCCACAGACGCCGCCGATGACGTAGCTGACGGCGGCGCCGAACAGGAGCCCGGTGATCGAGGCGTTCGGGCCGGCGCCCACGTGGTGCCCGACCTCGTAACCGGCGACCGACCCGATCAACACGAAGAGCAGGCGGAATCCTTCGACGAAGATCAACGGATCACCCGCCTGCGCCTGGTGCTTCTGATGCGACACTTCATGGGGGTTCACTTCGCGTTGACCGCCGTCGAGGCCCCGGAGCGAGACCGCGTAGTAATTGTCGGTTCAGTGCGCTAATTCTTTAGGGAGCGCCGGACCCTGGAATGGCACCAGGGACATTGGGGAGCGGCGGGTGGCCTGGCCAATTTGTACGCAGAGTGCTAGGGTGACCACTGAGAGAGCGCGAGGGCCGGGGGCGTCAACGACCGGCCGAGCCGCCGCAGTTGACGACGACCCATGAGACTCCTTCGCCCAATCGTTCCGGCGCGAGCCGCGTCATCGTCATTCCCGGCGCCGTCGCGCCCGTCCCGTGCCCGAACTGGCCGTCGAGTTCCCACCCCCGATGGGCCCGGTGGACGAAGAGGCAGGCAACTCGGTGACGGCGGAGGCCACCGGGCTCGGGGAGGGAGCGAACTCGGCTGATGCGACTGCGGGCCGCGGCCGGCGCCACCGTGGCCTGGGCACGGCCGCAGAATCACCGATCCACGGCACGGGCAGGGTCGGCGGCGGTTCACTGTCATCGCGGCCGGGCTTGCCGCCATCGTGGTGATGGCCGGAGGCACCGGTGCGTCGTTCGTCTCCTCGGCCGGCGGCGCACCGCGGTCGCAGACCTTGCCGACCGGTGGGAACGACGTCCAGGCGTCGGGCCATCCGTCGATGAACCTGCCGGTGGCCAAGGTGAAGCCGGCACCGGACCCGCCGTCGCTGGCCGGCTCGGCACCCCTCGCACCCCACGAGATCTTCGGCTACGCCCCGTATTGGACGTTGCCGGAGTCCTCCTCGTTCGACGTGGCCGACCTCACCACCCTCGCCTACTTCAGCGTCGACGCCAACCCCGACGGCACGCTCGACGAGAGTGGCGCCGGGTGGAACGGCTACGAGAGCCAGGACCTGGCCAACTTGGTCACGAGGGCCCACGCAGCCGGGGACCGGGTGGTGCTGACCGTCACCTGCTTCAGCCAGTCGGCCCTCGACGCCATCACCTCGAGCCCGACGGCACCGGCCACCTTGTCGGCAGCCCTCATCAGCGCAGTGTCGGCCAAGAACCTCGACGGCGTGAACTTCGACTTCGAAGGCGAGGGCAGTGCCGACCGTAACGGCCTCACCTCGCTCATCACCCAGGTCTCCCACGCCCTCCATGCGGCCAACCCCCACTGGCAGGTCACCATGGCCACCTATGCCAGTGCGGCCGCTGACTCCGGCGGGTTCTACAACATCGCCGCCCTGGCGCCGGCCGTCGACGGCTTCTTCGTGATGGCCTATGACATGAACGACCAGAGCGCCCCGAGCGCGACGGCACCGCTCGTCGGGGGAAGCTTCAACGACACCGAGGCGCTGCAGCAGTACACAGCGGTCGTGCCGCCTTCAAAGGTGATCCTGGGCGTCCCCTACTACGGCTATGACTGGCCGACGACCGACGGCACGAGCACGGCGCAGGCCACCGGGGCTGAGTCGCCACTGAGCGACGGCGTCATCGCGGCATCGGGTCACCCCACCTACTGGGACCCGTCGACCGACACCGTCTGGACCTCGTACCAGGTGGGCACCCAGTGGCACGAGACCTACTTCGACAACCCGACGTCGCTCGCCATGAAGGCCCAGCTGGCCAACTCGTACCACATCGCCGGGCTGGGCATCTGGGCTCTCGGCATGGACGGCAACAACCCGGCCATGCTGGCCGCGCTCTTGGGTAACGCTCCCGCGGTCAAGGACTACCAGACCGGGCCTACGACTACGTCGACCCCCACCACCGCCCCTGCCGGTACTGGCTTCGTCACCACGGGGACCTGGAAGGGGACGAACGTCCCCCTCACGCCGATCAACGCGCCACCGCTGGACGGCACGGCCCAGTACCTGGGCTCCCTGACTTCTCTGACCACCACCGATCCGGCGCTGGCCTGCCTGCAGACCGGGCTCCCGCTGGCGGTGTGGTCCTTCAGCACGCATGCCCGGAGTCGACGTGGTTGTCGCCGGCCAACCGCAGGACTGCGCCGCCGCCATGTGGTCGTTCACACCGCCGACCGACGACCGGCCACGGGTCGCCGTCCAACGACGCAGCCCACCACGACGACGACCCGTCCCGGCTCGACGACGACCACCACCACCCAGCCCACATCGCCGTCGTCGACGACCACGACGTCGACGACAACTACCACGACAACGACGACCACGACCACGACGACCACCACGACGACCACCACCACGACCACGCTGCCGCCTCATTCCTGAGCGCCGGCAATGAGCAGACCGTGATGCGGCTGCGGCATGACCGCCGGCCCGATGGCCAGCAACCGCCGGGCCGGTTGTCTAGGGACGAGTCGTCCGGCGTCAGCGAATTCTTCCGCAGGGACGGTTCGCTGTCCGTCAACCGGCATTGTCGTGGAGGGTCTTACTCCTCGATCTCGCGGCTCGGTGCCTTCTCGAACGGCGGACCACGACGGGTAATCTGGTCGACCTCGGGGGTGTAGCTCAGCTGGTAGAGCGCTACGTTCGCAATGTAGAGGCCGAGGGTTCGAGTCCCTTCACCTCCACCGGGAAAGGGCTGGCCAGAAGGGGTTTCTGGTGCCGCTCATTCCCGCCATGAGTGGTCTCGTGCGCGATCCGTGCGCGAAGAAACCGGGTATTTTCGGCGGCATCATGGCGAATGAGCTCAATGCTCGGAATGTAGAGCTCATTTGGCATGCGCGTCTTGCCTAGTGAAGATTTGCCACGAGATCTCTTTGCTTCGGCTGGGGTGAGCGCGGCCGGTGTGAGAGCCCGGTTCGTGCTTTCCACCGTGGGCACGGGCGGTCCCGTGCACGAATGTGTTGGGCAGTCGCCGTAGCCCACGGGCAGAGCGGGTGCAACGGCTAAATTTAAATGATCGTGGGCCCGAAAGTGCTTAATCCGCCATTGACTGCGAGCATCACCACATGACGCTTGTCCCAGGTCACAGCACACCGAATTCGGGGAACGAAGGAGGCGAGCAGGCGGGCCGGTCCCGATCGTGCGGGCGTTAACCACCCGGACAGGCCACATTTGGTCCGAAACTGGTGGCAACTGCTGGTTGGTGGCGGTCGGCGGATTTGTGCTCGGAGCAGCAAGGTCCCTCCTCAGACAAGCGATCTGGGAATCCTTTGCGCTTTCCAAGCAGAGAGCATCGCGGCTGCACCCTCGGTTTGAGCTGCGCCTGAGGTTCGAGCACTGGCAAAGGCAACTGAAGTAGCGGTCCAGATATGCCGATGGAGGAGGCGGCAACGATCAGGCGGTGCCGGGACGCTCGGCAGGCGGGGAGGCAGTCAGCTGGGATTCGACCGACAGAGCTTCGAGCCCACGGCGCGGACCCACGCGGCCCACATCCTCGGCACCGAACCGTTGGTGTTCGCCCCTACGCGTATGAGCGCCCGGGCCTATTGGTACGAGGACCCGGACCTGTGGGTGCCGAAAATGTCATCCAGGTGATCTGAGCAGGACTTCCGTAGATCGACCCCGAACGGCGAAACTCGGCCATGGCGCTGTCCTTCCTCTACCTGGCTTTCGTCCAAGTGCTGCAGCTGGCCCGGCTCTTGCGGTGGAGCAAGGAGCAACTGGCGATCGAGGTCGTCATGCTTCGCCACGAGGTCGCTGTGCTCCGCCGCCAGGTGGCCCGCCCGGCGCTACGGCCCAGCGACCGGGCGTTGCTCGCTGGACTGAGTCGCCTCCTCGGCCACCGGCACCTCGGGCGGTTCTTCGTCCAGCCCGAGACCTTGCTTCGCTGGCATCGAGACCTGGTTCGGCGTCGCTGGACATATAACCACCGCTCGGGTCGACCGAGCGTTCCCGCCGGCACTACCGAGATCATCCTCCGGCTGGCGATGGAGAACCCCACCTGGGGATATCGGAGGATCCAGGGCGAGTTGACCACGATGGGCGTGCCGCTCGCCCCCTCGAGCGTGTGGGCCATCCTTCGTCGCCATGGCATCGAGCCGTCGCCGGGGCGGACTGGCCCGACGTGGAAGGAGTTCCTCCAACGCCAGGCCTCATCGATGCTGGCCTGCGATTTCTTCACCGTCGACACGGTGTTGCTGCGGCGCCTCTACGTGCTCTTCTTCATCGAGCTCGATACCCGGCGGATTTATGTGACGGGGATCACGGCCAACCCGGCAGGAGCTTGGGTGCTCCAGCAGGCCCGCAACCTGACCATGGCGCTCGCCGATCGAGCTCATCACGTCAGGTTCCAATTGCGGGACCGGGACGCCAAGTTCACGGCCAGCTTCGACGAGATCTTCCGCAGCGAGCGGATCCGGATCATCCACACGCCCGTCCGAGCGCCACGGGCCAACGCCTACGCCGAGCGCTGCGTGGGCACGATCCGTCGGGAGTGCCTTGACCGAATTCTGATCTTCGGCCGCCGCCACCTCGAAGCCGTCCTCACCGAGTACGTCGACCACTACAACCGCCATCGCCCGCATCGCTCACTCGCTCAAACATCACCGCTCTCACCGACGTCTCCGGTGCTGCCTCGGCGCCCGCCTCCCGATGCGACGCAACTGCGAAGATCGGACCGGATCGGTGGCCTCATCCACGAGTACGAACTGGCTGCCTGAAGACCTCGGATGAGGTCGCCCTCTCGGTTCTCCCCACACGGTCCGAATCCCCGCGCTTGGCTGCACGGCTGCACAGCGACCTCGTGCTTTCCGACGCGGGCGGTCGCGGACAGTCCTCACCGATCTCTTAGGAAGAATTTGGCTTACGTTTACGAATCGGCGGCATCATTTGAGGCCATGCTCGAGTCGCCGGCTCAAGCCGGCGCTCTGGATCGGGCGGCCTTGAGTGGGTCGGGAGAGGCGAGGAGGACCATGCAGAGCGGAGCTGACGACACCGGGACCACGCGCTCGGGCCGGTGGGGCAAGCTGACGTCGAGCCGGTCATTTCGGGTGGCCTGTGGGTCGGCGCTCACACTTGGGCTGGCGGCGGGTGGCTACGGCATCGCCAATGCGGCGACTGGGCCCGGCTCGCCTTCGGCGCAGAACGGCGCCCCCCAGTTCGGACACTGGTTCGGTGGTGCGAAGCCGGCGGCGGCGGGGACGGTCGGCGTCGTGGGCACCAACACCTTCACCGTCAGAGGTGACAACGGGACCACGACGACCGTCGACGTGACCTCCTCGACGACGTACAAGGACTATGGGGTTACCCACCCGACCTTCGCGAACGTGAAAGCCGGAGAGTTCGTGGCCGTTGGTGGGTCGAGCTCGTCGGGAATGGTGCATGCCACCTCGGTCATGATCGGCGGGCCGAAAGGGCACCGTGGGTCAGGAGGTTACGGCGGGCCTCGTCGGTTCGGTGGTGAGAGGCCGGCGGCGGCGGGGACGGTCGGCGTCGTGGGCACCAACACCTTCACCATCAAAGGTCGCAACGGGACCACGACGACCGTCGACGTGAACTCCTCGACGACGTACAAGGACCCCGGGGTCACCAGCCCGTCGTTGTCGGACGTAAAGGCCGGAGAATTTGTGGCCGTTGCCGGGTCGAGCTCGTCCGGGACGGTGCATGCCACCTCGGTCATGATCGGTGGTCCGGGCGGCCCGGGTGGGTTCGGTGGGTTCCACGGGTTCGGTGGCGGCACGCCACCCGCGGCGGCGGGGACCGTCGGGAACGTGGGCACGAACACCTTCACCGTCAAAGGCCACAACGGGACCACGACGACTGTCGACGTGACCTCCTCGACGACTTACAAGGACGACGGGGTCACCCACCCGACGTTGTCGAACCTGAAGGCTGGTGATTTCGTCGTGGTTACCGGGTCGAGCTCGTCGGGGACGGTCCATGCCACCTCGGTCGCGATCGGCGGACCAGCTGGCCCCGGTGGCGGGTACGGCGGCCCAGGCGGATTCGGCGGCCATGGTGCGTGGAATGGTGGACCCGGCGGCCCGGGTGGTGGACCCGGTCCCGGCTCGGGCGGCGGCCCCGGACCAGGCCCGGGTGGCGGTGGCTATCCCAGTTTCTGACCGACCCAGCCAGCGTCTCGACGGCTGACGTCGAAGATCCGGAAGGGAGCCTCGAGCCCCCGGACCTCTTGTGGGTCCAGTTCCTCGACATTCCAGCGGTCGCTGCCCATGGGAGCTGCGGCCTCCCCTGTGGTCACCACCGTTCCCGGTCGCGCCACCTTGGTCAAGCGCGCGACCAGGTTGATCAAGGGGCCGAAATAGTCGCCCTCCCTCGGCGTCACCTGTCCGTATCCGACCGCGCCCCGAGCCGACGGCAGGACAAGGTCGTGCTCGGCTGAGCGGCACACCTCGGCCGCGATCCAGCAGGCGGCATCGGCCGACGGCGCGGCGAAGAACACCTCGTCGCCGATCATCTTCACAACCCGGCCGCCGGTCTGCACCGCCGTCGCCCACGCCGCCGACTCGAAGCGGGACAAGGCCAGGCTGTGGTCCCGCAGGCTGAGCCCTTCCGCCCATCCGGTCGAGTCGACCAGGTCGACGAAGCCCACCCCGATGACCTCGCTCGGACCGGCATCTGCGGAAGAGCGCATTCCTTCACTCGATGCCGGCCACCCGCGGCTCAGCGCCGCCCGACCCGACGCCCGATCGAACTGAGTCATCAGGACGCGTGAGAGGACTTCGGGCACCTGGACGAAGGCGAGCATGGCCGCCGCTGATGCATGGGCCTGGGCCTGTGAATGCCGCAATGTCGTCCGGCCAGGTGATGCCACGAGTTCGTGGATGAGACCGAAGACGACGTCGCTGGGACGTAGCTGCACAAGCGGAGGATCACTGGCTAGAGGGGCTTCCGCGCTGAGCCGATCCTGCTGATGCAGACCCAGTGCCCCGGGTGTTCGTTGCCAAGGCGCCGTATGCCGGCGCCGTGGCCCAGCTTCGTCGTTCCGGGCGTATCGACGAAAGTCCTGTTCAGATGCACGGATGACATTTTCGGCACCCACACGGTGCCTTGGGCGGCCAGATCGTCCAGCGACACTCCGAACATCTGGATGAAGTGTTCTTGCTCCTCCGGTGATCGTGAGGGTTCAGTTTCCATGTGCGTTGCTCCCGCCTTCCGATGAATTGATCCCGGCACCTTCGACCTAGGAGACAGGGTTTAGTGAAGGTACTGAGAGACGTCGACCGCATCGGTCGGTACTGATGGGATCGCGGCTTGGCCGTAGTTGTCGAAATTCAAGTAACCGTGCAAGGACGAGGCATCTCGACTAACGCTAACGATGTAGGGAGGCCCGGAGTCGGCGACATAGACAATCGTGTCACTTCGGGAGTCCCACAACGGGATAACTGCCATCCCACTCTCCGTCGTTACGGGCCATTTGGTCAGGGTTCCTTGCGGCCTGAACTGCTTCCATATGTCAGTCAAGCTCGCAACTCCTGCAAAGTCCGAGTCGGACGTTGGGGCCTCGATCCATGTGCCTGAAAGCGATTGGATCGATGAGGGATTGCTGGTTACCTGCTGCCAAAAGTCTGCGTCGGCCTTCAGGTAGACGTCCCCGTTGGCAACCACGACGTCGATGTTGGCGCCGTCCTCGGAAATCGTCCCGCCAACAACGTCTGGTGAGACAACGAGGTCAAGGGAAGTCAGGCCTGAAGAGCTGCTCTCACTCCCGGAGACGTGGACACTCGACGCCTCGCTGCTCGCAGATACCGCATCCTTGAAAATCTGTGATGCAGGTTTGCGGTCTTCGTTATTCACTGCCACAACCGAGGCAACGGCGACGGCCGCTACAAGTCCCGCCACCCCTAACCAGCCGAGAACGAGCCCTGCAATGGCGATGACACGACCTGGTTGATGACGTCCGCGTATCTGGCGGAGGCTTATGTGACCAAAGACCACGGCGAGGATCGATCCGAGCCAGAAGATCCACAGGATGCCGAGCACCATGGATGCGACTGCAAGGCCATTGGTCTTTGGCGAGACCGGCTCCGACCATGGAGCGGGTCCTGACCCTAACGGCGGGCTTGCCACGAGAGCCCCGCACTGTGGGCAGAAGCGGACCGACGGCTCGACAGGGTGGCCGTTCAGACATGTTGTTCCTTCACCGGCCACGGGTGCTTTGGCAACTCCGGCGATCCCCTCGTTGGACGCGCCGATCTCTTGCGTACGGACAGCCGCCGCCACCAGAGCGTCCGCTACTTCAGAGGCGGCTCGTTCGTACTTCTTCCGAATCCCCCATTTCAATCCGAAACCGAGATCGTCGGCCACGGTGATACTCACTTCTGATCCCCCGTTAAAGGGCTGAAGCGCGACGGCAACAACGACAGGGAAGTCTGCCGTTGAGGCAATCCAGCCCCCTTTTAAGCGAAGGGCGGTTTTGGAACCAAGGTGTCCCTCGATGCTGTTGTTGTCTACCCTTTCAATCGTGGCGTGCTTGCGGCTCGTGAGTTTCGCCACAAGCTGTCGTATGACCGTGTCAGCAGGTAGCTCTGATGTGACAGCTCGCTGCTCCATGACCTGAGCCATCTCGTCAGCCCCTTCCCGCACCATGGCATCGACATGTGACCCACGGGGGCATGCGAATCTGTGGCCAAGGCGTCGCCCAGCTGGCCATGGCTGCCCCGCATCGCCGGGATGAGGAAAAGGACCGCTCAAGGAGAGAGGCGTCAGTGCTCGTCAGTTCCGTGTGTATGTCACCCAACAAGAGGAGGTCCCTGTTCAACTGGGTCGGGTTGACTCTCGATTGTCCAACGCTGACCGTCCCACCAGCGGATACCGCCTGACCCCGATGGATTGGCATACCAGCCGGGTCTCATGATCTCGACGGGCGACGCATGGGCAGCGTCAGCTGGGGAGGAAGGTTCCGATAACCCACTCACGGCAGAGGCCATGGCTTGGTGAAGATTCGCTCGATGACGCCGCCTCTTGGGAGACATCTGCATGGCCGCGGCAATGACGGCGCCGCCGATCCCCCCAAGAAGCGAATAGAAGAGCCAACTATCGGCGAACGACGAACCGTTCCACCAGTGATCAACGAGGGCGGGATCGAACGAGATCGGATCGGTAGGAGCGCCGCTGGCTAGCACCGTCGTCGTCTGACCAGCTGTCACTGTGACGATCTTCGTTCCAGTCAGATCTGACACCTCGACAACGCCCTGAAAGACGTCGAAGACCGTTTTTCCTGGGGCCACTGTTACCGAGAGCTGTGTCCCTTCGAGAACGGCATCGGCATCAGGAGTAATCACATACCTGCAGCGCTGAATGATGAACGATGCCTTGTCCGGATCGGGTGTACTGCCGAAGCGACACGAGAAGTCCGCCGTGAGACCGTCAGTCCAATACAGCGCCCCCGACTGAATATCGACGAGCCAAGGCAGTGCCTGGAAACCTCGAGCACCCGGCTGAGCGGCGACGTGGACACCATTTTTTTGATTCATCTCTTGGGGGAGGTTGCCACCTTGACCCTGGTTGCCGGCGCAGTTGGCTTCAACTTGAGCCACATTCGGGGCCATCCGCCTTAGGCCGTCCTCGATGCGCCCGATATTGTGCTGCTGCTCAGGAATGGTGAAGACAATGAGGTCGTGAGCGCGCTTTGAAGTTCGCCCACCCGGGGGGTTGATGTCGGCGTCATGCAGGCTGTCCTGTAGCTGAGAGAGTTTGGCCTTCGCCGTTTCCAGCTCGGATTGCAGCGCGTGGTAGCCGATCAGGAACGGGTTGTTGTTCAGGCAATCCTGCTGGGACACGACGGGTAGTGGCTGCGATGCAGTGCCAAGCGACGGCGACGGCGGCGCAGTGACCGGGGGGGCGGTAGCCGGGGGCACGGTGGCCGGGGGGGCGGTAGCCGGGGGCACGGTGGCCGGGGGAGCGGTAGCCGGGGGGACGGTGACCGGAGGCGAAGCGGCCTGGAGCGAATACGGCCCGGATTGGGCGTACTCGTTCATTTCATCCCCAATGGAGTCCACGACGCATGTGCACTGCACGCTGATGGTGAGGTAGTACTCGCCGTCCGGTGAATCCCCCATCGCCGTACACGACTCGGTCGAATCCGTCGAGCCGTCGGAGGGTAGGTAGTCGGTGCACTCCTGATTGCCGTCGGGGGCATCCACCCACCAGGTGCCTCCGCTCCAGGAGCTCCCCGGGTAATCGGAGGGCAAAGGCGGGTCCGTCCATGAGAAGGTGAGGGTACCGTCGGCCCCCCACGAAGCGTTGGTGATGGTCGGCGTACCAAGAGCCTCTTGTGCTGAAGCCGAAGGAATGAACGCGAAGAAGACCGCTGAGATCGTCGATACAACGAGCACCAAAGCGAGCTTTCGGAGAGCCTTCTTCATCGACACCAACCCCGCGGGCGAGAACGTGACCCGTTAAACGAGACGCCGCAGACACGAACCGACACAGATGGCCTGCGACTAGTGCATCGTCCCGTTTCATCTCGGAATTAAGTTATTTCGGGCCCCAGGCACAGAGCCCTTTCGGCAAGACGGCCTCGACACCAAAGCCGTCATAACGGAATATGTATTCGACCCTGTCACAGTGACCCGAGCCTCCACATCGGCGTCAATGCCCGTTCATGGATCCCCAGCGGCATCGGGACGCTGCCCGCAAGGACGAGTCGGCACCGCCGGATGCCGTTCCAGGACAGCTCGATCGCTCACGGTTGGCGATCGCGTAGCTGTCGATGCGGCCGGGAAGATCTCGGCAGAGCCCTCTACCGGACGCACGGGGCACTGTCGGCACGCCTGGACACGGTTGGGAAGGGCGCGCATCGTCGCCGTCCACGGCCAAGGTCGTTATCACGGCCTCCGGGAGAGCGCTAGTACCTGGTGATGCTCTGAGGCGCGCCGACATGCGTATCGGGCGGCCGTAGAGTCCGAACCAATGGTCGGAAGTGACCTGCCTGGCGAACGACGACCGGCTCATGCCCGACGGCGCCCGTTCAGCCGGGCCACTGAGAAGCGCCTAGCTGAACTTGGGCGGCGACTGCCACCGCCGAGCGAGGCGGACCGCAAGGTCATGGCTGCCGACCGCGCCGCGCGCGTGACACGACGCCTCGTCGTGAGTTGCGTGGCCTCTTTGTCCTGGCTCTCGGGGTCGGAGGGGCGGTGCAATGGCTTCGGCCGGTGTCCGAGCCCTCCCTGGAAGGGCTGACGACGCCGATGCGCATACCAGGGACAGCTCCTTCGTTGCCATGGCCCTCTACCGGCGAGGCGGCGCTGGGTGTGCAGGGTCTGGGCACCTTCGGGCAAGTCCGAGATACCCAGCCGGCACCCATCGCCGGGCTCGCCGGAGTGCTCACGGCCTACGTCGTCTTGAAGGACCACCCCATCTCCCCCGGCGGCTACTCCGGACCCACCATCTCGGTGACGCCCCAGACGCTCTCCGCGTACCAGGCCGGCAGTGCGGCGGGCGAGCCCGAGGTCACCGTGGCCGCCGGCGAGACCCTGACCGAGCTCGACGCGCTGGAAGGGCTCCTCATCGACTCGGGCAACGACATGGCCACGCTCCTCGCCGACTGGGACGCGGGAACCACGTCGGCCTTCGTGACCAAGATGGACCTCACCGCGCGCTCCCTCGGCCTCAGCCACACCCACATCACGGATCCGAGCGGGGCCGATCCCGGCACCGTCAGCACTCCGAGCGACCTCATTCGCCTCGGCGAGGCAGCTATGCGGATCCCGGTCTTCAGCCAGATCGTGTCGCTCGGCGAGACGACCCTGCCCTTGGCCGGCCTCCGCTACAACCCCAATTTCGACTTGGGCCAGGATGGCATCGTCGGGATCGCGGCCGGGTCGGACACGGCCACGAACGGCTGCTACCTCTTCGCCGCGGAGAAGACGGTGAACGGACAGACCGTCACCCTCTATGGGGCGGTGCTCGGCCAGTCCGGTCCGAACGGCCCCGACACCGCGGCGGTGGACGCGGGCGACGCACTGGTGAGGGCTGCCCTCCCTGCGATCACCGCCGTTCCGGTCTTCCCGGCCGGACACGTTGTCGGTGAGCTCTCCGCTCCGTGGGGTGCGTCGGCACCGGTCATCGTGTCCGAGCCGGTGACCGTCCTCGCCTGGCCCGGTCTGAGCGTTCCCCTGACGGCCCGGCTCAACAAGCTCACCGAACCCCTGGCGGCCGGGTCCAAGGTGGGTGTTCTTCAGGTACGCCAGGGTTCCCACGTCACCACCGCGGCATTGAAGAGCACCGCATCGCTCTCGGGACCCTCCGCGTCCTGGCGCCTCACACGCTGATTGGGCACCGGACGACTCTGTCAATCGGAGCGTTCCCCCAGCTCTTGGCCGCAGTCCCGATGTCAAGCTCTCCTAGACACGAGCCGATATTGAGGAATGGGTGGCGTGGGACTACCGAGGTCGCAGATTCGGGTGGGCCAAGTCGCGGCGGTGGCCCTCCCGAGCGCCGGGACGGCAGTGGCGTTCGTCGTTTTGTCCCGGTTTCACGTCGTCGGCGACAAGCCGGTCTGGGTGATTCTGGTCACGTTGCTGCTTGCGGCGCTCATCGGGGAATCGACGGGTCGACTCCTTCAGGCCAAGCAGACCATCTGGGCGGCACACGTAATGGTCGGTCTCCAGTGCCTATCCGTGGCCGCCATTCTCTACCTAATCGGTTGGGGGCCGGCTCTGGCCATCGGGTTCCTGTTCGTAGGGGCCCGTGCATTGGACATCGTCGGCTCGAGGGTTTGGTACGTCGTCGTCATCTGGGCTGCGGTGGGAACGGCGGCGGGGCAGATCGCAATCGCCCTCCACCTCGTTTCGAGCTACCTACCGGTTCCGTGGGTGCATGGTCTGGCTGCACTCGAGGTCCTTGGAGTTGGATTCGTGATCTGGGTGCTTGGCGAGAAGACGAGGCAGAGCGAGCTTGCCCTGGCCGAGCGGGACCTCGCCGCTCGTGACGCCCGTTCCACCCTGTCCCTGCTCACCGCTACGCTCGATTCGACGGCCGACGGGATCCTTGTTGTCGGCAATGAGGGCAGCATTACCCAGTTCAACTCTCGGTTCGCCGAGATGTGGCGGATCCCTGAAAGGGTCCTCGCGAGTCGGATGACGAGTCTGCGCTTCAGTTTGTCGTCGAACAACTCGTCTCCCCTGAGGCGTTCCAGTCCAAGATTCAGGAGCTCTACGCCCATCCTGAGGTGGAGAGCGATGACATCCTCCATTTCAAGGACGGGAGGGTCTTCGAACGCCACTCGCTGCCTCAGAAGATCGAAGGAGTGGTCGTCGGAAGAGTGTGGAGCTTCCGTGATGTCACAGATCATCACCAGCTCCTCGCCGAGCTCGAACACCAAGCCTTCCACGACAGTCTCACCGGATTGGCAAACCGGTCACTTCTTCCGAAACCGCTTGGACAATGCCTTGCGCAGGTCGCAACGAACCGGTATCACCGTGGCCGTACTGTTCTGTGACCTGGACGGTTTCAAAATCGTGAACGACACGCTCGGCCACGACGTCGGCGACCTTCTGCTGGTGGAGGTCGGTGGTCGATTCGACGCGTGCCTTCGAGATGGAGACACCGTGGCCCGGCTCGGCGGCGACGAGTTTGCCATCATTCTCGATGGCACGAGCCCCCAAGGGGCTGTCCAGACGGCAAGCCGGATCCTCAAGAGCCTCCGCGAGCCGTTTCAGATCAACGGTCGAGAGATCGACATACGAGCGTCCGTGGGGGTCGCCGACTCTACTGGCGAGGGCGCCGAAGCAGATGCACTGCTATGCCAAGCTGACATCGCTATGTATGCCGCAAAAGCGAGCGGTCGGGATCGGGTTGTGAGTTTCGAGCCCAGAATGCAGACCACCATCGCTGCTCGACACGCGCTGCATGGTGACTTGCGGCAGGCGATGCGCGACAAGTGAAGAGCTATCCCTTCACTACCAACCGGTGTTTGACCTTCGCACTGGCCAAGCGGTCTCGGCTGAGGCTCTGGTGCGATGGAACCACCCTGGACGGGGAGCCGTGTCACCCGACGAGTTCATTCCCGTCGCAGAAGAGATGGGGTTGATCAACGAGATCGGTCGCTACGTCCTCCGTGAGGCGTGTCGACAAGTGATGCGCTGGCGATCGACGCCCGGTGCCGGCAATCTGAGCGTTGCAGTAAACGTTTCGTCTACCAGCTCTATGACAACCGGTTCGTCGCCGAGGTCAGGGCGTCGCTGCTCGACAGCGGCCTACCACCGAGCGGGCTGATTCTCGAGTTGACGGAAAGTGCCCTCGTGTCCGACACCGCTCGAGTGCACCATCGTCTGGCAAGGCTAAGGGACCTCGGCGTCCGCATAGCCATCGACGATTTCGGCACCGGCTACTCCTCTTTGGCGTATCTCCGCCGGCTACCCATCGACTATCTGAAGATCGATCGCTCCTTTATCAGTGAACTCGGCACACCGTCGAGTGACCAGGCCCGTTCCCTGGTCAGGTCGATCGTCAGCCTTGGGCACGATCTCGGGCTGACGGTGGTTGCCGAGGGCATCGAGAACCAGATCGAACGGGACGACGTGCTCGCTGCGCAGTGTGATCTGGGCCAGGGGTTCCTCCTCGCGATTCCCTCCCCACCCGAACAGGTGGAAGACCTCCTGAATCGCCAAGCGTCCGAACGTCTGGGTGGGCGGGTCCTGACTTGAGCCGCCGGACATGCCGTTCATGGGCAGGCAACAGTCAAGGACCGGCCGGGGACGCCGGGAGGACTGGTCCCGACGCCCTGCCGGCCACGGGTCAGGGGTTGTGTGTCCCGCTCCCGTTGGCCTTCTCCTTACCGGTCGAATTCTACGAAGTGGATGTCCACCGGGTCATCGTCGGCGACGAGGAATCGGATTTTGTAGACATCCCTTCGTCGTACAGATGGTCACCTGGAACAAGACTGAGTTCGATCCCCCGGCTGCGCAACATTCACTCAACCCATGTCTCCTCGAAACGACCAGAGGGTGCAAAACCGCAGGTCAACTGTCCTATACGCACAGGGCGACGCCCGTCTTGCAGAGCATTCAGTAAACCTATGTCTCGTCGGGATGCCCGAACTCCGCTCTAGGCGATGAACTCGCAGCTCAGGATGCCGGAAGGTGGATCTTGCTCGGTTTCAGTGGAGCAGACATCGGCCTGTGTGGCGAGGCCGCAGGGGCGCTCGCGATGGTAAGCGGGCCATAAGCACGCTTCGTCACCGAGTTTCGTGGTGGTGACTACGTGTCGGTCCATGTTGTCATCGTTGCCAAGGACGCCGAGTAGAACCTCCCACTAACAAACTGGCAATTCGACGGTGCGAGTACCGCCAATCCCGTACTGAGCCTTGGGTTGGCTCCAACCCACGAGTGAAATCCGTACGTTCCACCGTTGTGCCACACCGTGCCGTAAGGGTTTACCAACCACCCGAGCCCGATCTTTTGCCCATGGAACGCGGCGTTTTGGTCGGGGCGAGAAAACCGGGCCCGTGGCTGCGTGGCCAGAATCCACGCTTCGCCCAAGGGTCCTGCCGGCGCATCGAGCAAGGAGGCGACGAGTCGAGTGAGATCGAAGACCGTCGTCTTAAGTCCTCCAGCGGGGGCGAATGCCGGCGCTCTCCAGGAGGGGACCGGCATTCCCATCCAATCGCGGCCCGAGACCGAGGCGGGCGAGTCGAAGTCACTCGCCTCCATGCCGAGCCGCCGCAGGATTCGGTCACGTGCGAGCTCGTCGTACTCGACACCACACGCGGCGGCCAATGCCTGTCCCAGAAGTGCAAACCCGAGGTTCGAGTAGCGGGGTTGCTCAGTTGGGATCGATGGCCTGATCGATCCCAGCAATCTCTCGAGATTCCAACTTTTGTACGACTCTCCGAGCAGGTTTTTCCACGATCGAGGCATCCTCGGTTGACCACTTCGGTGGGTCGCAAGATGTTCGAGCGTCACGTTTTCGAGATCTGGCAGCGGCAAGTACTTGCTCACTGGATCATCGAGCGCAACCGCCCCGGAGATGACCAGATCAGCGAGCAAAAGGGCAGTTACTCCCTTGGTTATAGAACCGGCTTCCAGGACAGAGCGCGGCCCGAGCTCCTCAGGTGGCCCCATGGCGAGAGCATCTGTGGATACCTCTCCGTCGCTCTGGCGAATGGCCCCAACGGCAACCGAACGCACGAACCCTCTTGAAACCAACGAGCCAATGCCGCTGCCGGCGGCCGAGACGAGTAGAGCGGAGCCGCCTCGCTCCGATGGGGGATGGATCCGCCGCGCCACGCGGCGAGCGAGTGGACCGACGAAAACCACGACGCAATAGAGCGCGAAGAAATACAGGATCGTCTCGAGATAAGCCGGCGGCGCATAACTCTGACGGCTCAGAAGCGTGACCAAGAGAGCCAATACGATCACGACAACCCAGATCCGCCGAACTCTCATTGGAAGACGGTAACAAGCTGATGAAGGTCGAAACCAACCTTCCCGTCTACCTCCGCAAGACCGCCCAGGACGACGATCTCCTCGTTGGCAGGTACGACGGGCGGAGCGGTTCGAACATGCTCGAGCACGTGGCAGCCCCAACAGGGTTTGAACCCGTGGCTCCGGCTGAGAGTGTGACCTGGTTGCCAATCAGGCCGGCTTAAGTCGGGCCCGAGATATTGCGACCCCCAGCCGTCATTGATCAGGGACAATGTCCAAATGACAAATGAGTTTGCAGATGGCGATCCAAGCGGTCCGATCTGCATGAACTGCCACCGTGCACTTCGCGGAAATCTGCGGAGTGAGGGACTCGACGCTGAGGAAACGCCTGAGGGACCGAGATCGCGAGTCGGCTTCATCTACTGCGGTGCTTGCGGTTGCCCCCTCCACATTGATGCAAGCAGCCCTTTCACGGCGGCCGGTGGCCCCGTCGAAACGAAGGTGGCCCTGCCCGCCGATCAAACGACGCTAGAGGGTCAGTTTCAAATTCGATGTCGAGACCTGATCAGCGAAATCCGGGCACTTGGCTTCGATCCGTGGTTATGGGTTGGCCTAATCAACGATCTCGGCGCTGTGGGGGCTGCGAAAAGAATCCTCGCTGACTACGAAGTCCTTCCGGTCACCCGATGGCTTGTTGGCGAGGGACATCCCGACCTCACTTTGGAACAGGAGATCGAGCACCTTAGATGGGCCGATCTGTTCGACGAATCGGATCGTTCCGAAGCAGTCCGTCGACTTGATTCAGCCGGAGGGGAGACACCGAATCAATAGGATCAGTCTCTTCATCAGGTTGCTCTCGCGGGCTGTCGGAGCCTGCTTGTGGGGTATCCCGAATGTGCCGGGCGCATGCAACTTCCGCGAGCGCCGCTGCCATGAGGGATGGAGCATTGATCCCAGCGGTACAGAACGGCCACTGAGCCATGGGCCATCCTCTGCCGCCATCCCCGCGGTGCCGAGGTTGCTCAGCATTTAGTAAACCCATGTCTCGTAGGCGGCGTCCGAAACGTGGTTTCAAGCCGTGAACCCGGGCTGAGACTGGATGACTGCGCTGGCGGTCATCTCACAGTCTTGTCGCGGTCGCCAGAGTTGCAACAATGCGACCTTCAATCAGAGAGCGGCCACCGAGCGCGTGTTCAGCGCTGCTCCGGTACACATCGAGCTGACGGCCTGTGAAACCTTCAAGAACGCTGCGCCATCCGTGACTCCAGCACCAGGCCCAAAACTCGGCCCATGACGCCCAACTAATTCCTTCAATTACCTCAAACACGTCGACATCGCGAACTGGTCTGTCAGCAAGTGCTCTCTGGGCGAAGTCGCCGCCAGAAGACGGTACCTGTGAAAAGGGCACCCCGAGCTCGTCCATCAGTTCGGCGTGCCACGTCCAACGGGGGTCCTCTTGCCACCACCAGCCAGGCGCTATCGATAGCCCCAGTCGGCCTCCGGATCGCACCACTCTGCACATCTCCTGCACGGTCGCTTGTGGCTGCGGAAGCGATGACAGAACAAGGCCGGATACCGCCGCATCTTCGGATTGATCCAGCAGCCCCAGGCGGGCCGCGTCCATGACGGCTACCGATACTGGAGCGAAATCGGCGCCGAACTGACGGGCTTCGAGCCGACGCAACATCGGCTCGGACATATCTATTGCGGTGACACGTCCTCTGGGGCCGCTTTGAGCCGCCACTGGCATTGTCACCGCCCCTGTTCCCGCTCCCACGTCGAGCACCCGCGATCCAGGATCCACCTGCGTCCAATCGACGAGACGGCGGCCCAGATCGGAGAAGAAGTCCGTTCCCACGAGTCCGTATGTGGGCGCAGCGCGATCGAATGCTGAGGGTCTGCCGACCGGAGTATTCGGTTGTCCGCCGGCACTCATTCAGTCCATGATGCCGTTGCCATGAGGCAGGCGAAAGGGCCGCTCTCCGTCCCCCGTCGGGTGGCCGGGCAGGGCCGGGACGGAGGGGCACCGGGTCGGCGGGGGGCGGCCACCCGAGACGGGGGCGGGGCGTCTCTCATCGTCACTCTCCAGCTTCGCTGTTCCAAACGCTGGAATCGTGGCTGAAGTGGACGCGCCGGGGTTGTAGGTCGATGAGTTGCCGCGCGGACGTCAGATACCAATCGGGCTCAGGTGCCGGGTCGTCGGGCAGAACTGCACCCGTCGTGCGGATGTGGTCGTACTCGGCCTTTGAGTAGATCGCCTGGCCTGCCAACACCACAGGGCCATCTGCAGTGTCGACGAGAAGCGATTGGTGGCCCGGCGAGTGACCCCGAGTCGAGAGGATGCTGAGGCCGGTCGCGAGTTTCTTGTTGCCTTCGATCTGGCGGTACTCCGCGTCCGGAAAGTCGACCCACTCGGGGACGGTGTAGCGCGGCTCCTTCGCCGCTTGGTACTCGGCAGTCTGCACGTAGATGGGCACTCCCGGGAAGAGTAGATTGCCGCCGCAATGATCGAAATGAAGATGTGAGTTGACGATGGCGCGCACGTCATCGACCCGGTGTTCGTTACGCTCCAGCTCGAGTTCGATCGGCCGTTGAACGACTTGGTAATAGCGATCGAGGAAGGCGTTGCCTCTGCCGATGCCGGTCTCGAAGAGAACGAGGCCGCTCCGATGGCGTATTGCGAAGGCGAATATCTGGCCGATTTGGCCGCGGAGGGGATGGCTCTCCGGGAAGGTGACGTCGGCGACATGCAACGGAACTACGTCGTCAAGCGAAAGCATCAGGGGATCCTTTGAGGCCAAGAGCGGTTAGGTAGCTGGTGCAGCGACTAGCCAGGCGGATCGAGAAAGTTCTTGAACCCTTCCGCGACTGCCTCGAAGCCCAGAGAACCGTAGAAGACGTGGGCCTCGGCCGCCCTCTGCTTTCCGGAATGGAGCTGGACCTTGTAACAACCGGCGGAGCGGGCAAGTGGAGTGACCCGGGATCCGCGGACACCTTGACGCTGGACGGAACGATGTCCGTCTGGCAGAAAGGAGTCCAACATGTCCGGGAAGGTCCCTCCTCCCTATGCACCGGAGATCCGCCTCGAGGCCGTCCGCCTGGTCCGCGAAGGCGGGGTGTCTCTGAAGGATGCAGCGGCCACCGTCGGCTGCTCGATCCAGACCTTGCGCAACTGGGTGCTCCAGTCCGAGCGTGACGACGGCACCCGCCATGACGGTCTGACCACTGACGAGAAGTCCGAGGTCGCCGAGCTGCGCCGGCGAGTCCGGGTCCTCGAGCAGGAAAAGGAGATCCTGAAAAAAGCCGCGGCCTGGTTCGCCAAGGAGACGCACTCGACCCCATAGGGGCCTTCGAGTTCATCGACGCGAACCAGGCCAGCTTCCCCATCGCCACCATGTGCCGGCTCCTCGGCGTTTCGACGAGCGGCTACTACGGCTGGCGGACCCGACCGCCATCGGCCCGGACCATCTCCGATGAGGTACTGACAGAGAAGATCCGCCTCGTCCACGATCAGTCACGGAAGACCTATGGCTATCGTCGGATCACGAGCGAGCTGGTCGAGGAGCACGACGAAGCGGTCGGGCGCCATCAGGTCGCCCGGCTCATGCGACAGGCCAACCTCCAGGGCGTGACCAGGAGGAAGTTCTGCCGGACCACTCGACGAGACGACCGGGCCCGGCCAGCTCCCGATCTCCTGGAGCGGGACTTCACCGCCCCCAGTCCCAACCGACGCTGGGTGGCCGACATCACTTACGTCCCCACCTGGGCCGGCTTCCTCTTCCTTGCCGTCGTCCTCGACGTCTGCACGAGGAAGGTGGTCGGGTGGTCGATGTCGGCCAACCAGAACACCGAGCTCGTCACCCGGGCCCTCCAGATGGCCGTCTCCCGTCAGCGACCAACGGGCGTGGTCGTCCACCACTCCGACCAGGGGTGTCAATACACGAGCTACGACTTCGCCAAGGCCTGCCGGGCAGCCGGGATAGAGCGATCCATGGGCTCGGTCGGCGACTGCTTTGACAACGCCATGGCCGAGAGCTTCTTCGCCACTTTGGAGTGCGAGCTCATCGATCGGAGCGTCTTCGAGAACCGGAACATGGCCCGGATGGCCATCTTCGAGTTCATCGAGGGCTTCTACAACTCCTGGCGTCGCCACAGCTCCATCGACAACCTCTGCCCTGCCGAGTTCGAGCGCCGCTGGCATGCGCAAGCAACTTCAAGCCATGCTGCATGAACCAAGGCCACGGGTGTCCGTCAGACCCGGGTCACTCCAAAGTGGAGTGACCTCAATCATGAGGGCCCGGCCAAACCCCTGACGCCGGCACTTGGCGGCTACAACGACGTTCTCGACAACCGCCTAGGGCCGGGCTTGGTGAGTGAGGTTCGGCACGATCAAGACATCGAGTGTGCCCACTACCTCTCGGTTCGGTGCCTCAGTCACCAGCAAGTGCCGATCGGGCTGGCCGAGGACTCGTTCGAGAACCTCCCGAAGGATTGCCTCGTCCGCTGGCTGAGCTCCTGGTCGGTCCGGGCGACGCCCTTCTTCGACAGCATTCACCTAACCCATGTCTCGTGCAGAGTGACTGAATCAGGGCCTGAGGCCGTGAACCCGCAGTTCAGAGGCTCGGCGGGAGCCTTCTGCTCCTACTCCGCCGAAGCGGGCAACCGCGGCCCGTCGGGATCCACGGGTGCTCGCAATAGTAAGCGGAGCCCCGGTCTGAGCCAGGATTCTGCGACGCGTAACCGGCAGCATCGATTGGGGACAGTCATGCGCCTGAGCCCGGGATTTCGAGACGCATCGCTCCTCCGGAGGAATCCGGGGCGGGTGACCGTGGTTCTCGCACCCCTCCGTGCTCGCCTCCCTGTATGCCTTTAGAAATGGCTTGACGGATCCACCAAGTGGCGTAGGTCGGAAAGGCGAACCCCTTGGTTTCATCAAATCGCTCAACAGCGGTCAGGAGTCCCTTTTCGCCCAAGGCGAGGAGTGGCGCCAGATGCTCAGCGTCTGGCGGTTGGGTCGTCATCTGTCTCTCCCAATCGTCCTCGTTGGGTGGCACCGTTCTCATGTAGCGATGTGCGATTTTGACCACGAGCCGTCTGTTTGAAACAACCAGGTTCGCTCTGGCTCCGATGTCGCCCTGGTGAGCCCGTCGAGCGAGGAGTACCGCCTCAGCGCGACCGAGATGCGGAGCCATCCCCGCTCTGCGCACATACGAATCCACCCAGTCAGCTGGGCCCTCGCCCACATAGTCAGATTACTGCGCACGTGCCGGCGCCAGACATGACACTGGATGGCACGCCATGCGCGATCGCATGTTGCCTGCGGTAGCTCGCATCTGCGCGGACAACATTCAGTAAACCCATGTCTCCTCCGAGCGATCCCGAAGTGACAAGTCGCAGGTCACCAGGGCTGTCGGACCCGGGCAAGACCCGCCTTGCAGAGCATTCAGTAAACCCATGCCTCGTCGGGGGTGCCCGAACACCGCTCTCTAGAGGTCCAAAACTTCGGGTTCGCCGCTCCCTGCCGCCTGAATGCCTGTTCAAACACATCCTTCGGGGACCGGATCAACCGGAAGGCGGTCAGGACCGGCCCAGAAGGACGGTGGATCGCTAGCTGGACTCGCCTCCCGCTCGGCCTCGTCGACCTTCTGGTCCGCCGACAATGGGTCCTTATGGCCCTCGTCGATTGGTCCGGTGGAGGTGCCCATGCTCCCGAGGCTAACGGCATCCGTCATGGAGAATCGGTTCGGCCCACCAAGGCCAGGAGGTTCTATGTGAGGTTGGAGGCGGTGGCGTCCTAAGACGGCCCGCCGCGCCCAGGCCAACTCCAGCGGCAGGAACCTGGCGGGAACCAGTCGGAGCCGGCCCGGGCGGCGGGGACGTGTGGCGGGGATCCGTCGCCTTGGGTCAAGGCTACCGCGAGGACACTGACGAAGCTCGGGCCTGACGGAAGACCCATAACAGGCAGGGTTACAAGACGTTTTCGTCGTGTCGGTAGTACAAGAGCCTAAACAGGCCATTCGAAGTTGGGGCTATCGATTCGTCGAGTCGCCAACCCTCACGTTCGTAGAAGCGTCGTGCACGGGTCTGGACTTCGACGACCTCTAGCCAGGCGGTGGGGTGTCCGGCCCGCTCAAGAGACTGGGAATCACCGTCTCGAAGACGAGAGCGTGGCTGACGTGCTTCGTCGACACAACTTTCCACCTGCTCCTCGACGTGCGGGCCCTGCCTGGTCGCAGTTCCTGCGGGTCCAGGCAAGAGGCATCGTGGCCACAGACTTCTTCCACGTCGATACTGTCCTTCTCCGGCGCCTCTACGTGCTGTTCGTCATCGAGGTCGAGAGCCGCGTCGTACATATCCTCGGCGTCACCGCTAACCCGAACGGTCCGTGGGTTACACAGGTTGCCCGCAACTTCGCCTCCGATCTCGAAGAGGCCGGTTGGCAGTTCTGGTTCCTCATTCGCGATCGGGACACCAAGTTCACCGCCAGCTTCGACGAGGTGTTCGCCTCGATCGGCGTCGAGACCATCCGCACCCCGGTCCGTTCACCAAAAGCTAACGCCTTCGCCGAGCGCTGGGTGAGAACGGTGCGCGGGGATTGTCTCGACCATCTACTCGTTGTCTCACAACGACACCTCGAATCAGTGCTCGCCGAGTACGTCCGCCACTACAACCAGGCGAGACCACATAGCGGCTTGCATCTCGCCCCGCCGATCCCCCACTCGGTCAGAGCGATCGGCGGCGGCAATGTCACTCGCAGCGACGTTCTCGGCGGGCTCATCCACGAGTACGAACCGGCCGCTTGATCACGCGTCGCTACTGGCGACCGCAGCAGTACCACTGCTGAAGTCTTCAACCGAGCGATACGCCCTCGACCAGGTCGACGATCCGTAGGTAGCCCCAACGAGGGTTCTCCCTCGCCAAGCGGCAGATCAGCTCGACCGTCTCGTCGTGGAGCGATGGACGTCCGGGCCGATGCAGGAAGGTCCAGCGTCGTCGGACGAGCGAGCGGTGCCAGTCCAGGACTGTTCGTGGCAAGACGAAGAACGAGGGTCACCGGTGGCGCGGTGCGAGGCTAGCGAGCAAGGTGATCAGCGCTCGATCGGACCAGGTGAGGTGGGGACGAGCCACCTGACGACGCAGAACCGCGATCTGATGGCGAAGCACGAGAATTTCCGCATCCTTGGCCACCGAATCCATCCGGCGAACGCGGATGAGCTCCATGACGCGACGGAGGAAGCGATAGAGGAAGGACAGGGCCACGATCGGTGAGCCTCGCCGAACGCATCCGAGCAGGTCAAGGTCGACGCTATGGAAAATGGACCCTTCAGGTTCAGAAGGTGCACTGACAGGCCGATGCTTCACAAAGGCGGCTCGTCGGAGGAATAAATGGACCCTGCGTGGCTGGAGTGTCTCGTCTTGGAGGTGCCGGATGCTGTCGTCGTGGCCGACCGGGAAGGCAACCTCATCTGGGGCAATCCGGCCGCCGAGCGACTCTTCGGAGTGACCACTACCGACATCGTCGGCTCCAACGCGCTCGAACTCCTCCATCCAGAGGACCGCGAGCTAGCCCTCGCGTCGCTGGCCAGTGTCCAGGGCAAGATCATCGGCTCGCCTATCGAGTTGCGGGTTAAGACGGCAGCGGGCTGGAAGCTGGTCGAGCTGATCGGCGCCAATCTGGTCGGCAAGCCACCCATCGATGGACTCGTGTGGTCCGTGCGTGACCTCACGGACCGGCGTCGCTGGGAGGTCGCTGCCAACGACACCGAGCGCTTTCGCTCCATGGTCCACAACTCGGCCAGTATCCTCCTGTCGCTCGACCGAACCGGCACTGTTGAGTCGGTGTCGGCGGCGATCACCCGGATCCTCGGCCATGACCAAGAACTTGTCGAGGGGCAACCGCTTGAGGACCTGGTGGTCCACGCAGATCGTAAAGTGTTGCGAGCCGCGCTGACCTCAGCCGTGGACCCCGAACACACCGGGCAAGGCACGACAGTGATCGAGGTCGCCCTGCGACGCCGCGACGGCGGCACCCCGGTCCCGTGCGAGCTGAGCATCGTTAACCTGCTCGACGATCCGACCGTCAACGGGCTGGTCGTGTCCGCTCACGACATCACCGCACGAGCGGTCGCCGAGCTTGAGCTACGCAACGCCTTTTCGCTGTTGACGGCGACACTGGACTCCACCGCCGATGGCATTCTCGTCGTCGACGCCAGCGGGCGAATCACCAGCTTCAATCATCGGTTCGTCGAAATGTGGCGACTACCCGACTCCATCCTCGAGGCGCGAGACGACGCCGCAGCAATAGCGTTTGTGCTCGATCAGTTGGTCAAACCAGACGCATTCGTGGCGAAGCTCGAGGAACTTTATGCTCAACCTGAGGCCGAGAGCAACGACACGCTCGAGTTCAAAGACGGTCGTGTCTTCGAGCGATACTCGAAGGCTCAGCGCGTGGAGGACGCGGTCGTTGGGCGCGTGTGGAGCTTTCGTGACGTGACGGAGCGCAAGGGGCTCGAAGAGAAGTTGTCATACCAGGCCTTCCATGATGCACTCACCGGCCTAGCAAACAAGGCTTTGTTCCAGGATCGCCTGCAACACGCGGTCGCTCGAATCGAGCGCACCCATGGGCGTCTCGCCGTTCTGTTTCTTGATTTGGACAACTTTAAGACCGTCAACGACAGTCTTGGGCATTCCGCAGGGGACGAGTTGCTTCGAAAGGTGGCCGAACTTCTTGTCGGTTGCCTACGAAATTCGGACACCGCGGCCCGTCTCGGGGGCGACGAGTTCGCAGTCCTCGTTGAGGACATTGAGCACCCAAACGACGCCATCAAGCAGGCCGAACGCATCCTTAGTGCATTTCGCCGACCCTTGGCTATCGGCACAAGGCAGGTGTCGGCCACAGTCAGCATCGGCATCACGTTCGATGTGCCTGGTATCACGAGCGATCAGCTCCTGAGCAATGCCGACCTTGCGATGTACACGGCGAAAGAACGTGGCAAGAACCGATACGAAGAGTTCGCCAACGAGATGCACGCCGGCGCCGTTGCACGCCTAGAGGTTGAAGCCGATCTTCATCGAGCCCTCGAAGGCAACGAGCTTACGGTGCATTACCAGCCCATCGTCGACCTCCAACCGACCGATCGTTGGCTTCGAAGCTCTCGCCCGGTGGAGGCATCCGACTCGCGGTCTACTTCTGGTCCGAGCGTCGTTTATTCCTTTCGCCGAGGAGACAGGCCTCATCAACAGATCGACCGTCTTGTGCTCGCGGAGGCGTGCTCCCAGGCGCGCGATTGGCAACAAGAGCATCTGGGCTCACCCCACCTAGCAATCAGTGTCAATCTGTCCTCGCGGCGGCTCGTCGAGGCCACGCTCGCGGACGACGTCGCCGCCCTGCTGGGGGATGTCGACCTTGCGCCGTCGGGCCTGATTCTCGAGATCACCGAGAGCGCGTGATGCGCGACACCGATGTGGCTGTTCGCAACCTGTCGACGCTCAGGGCACTCGGTGTTCGCATCGCACTCGATGACTTTGGCACCGGCTACTCGTCGCTATCGTACCTCGAGCAGCTTCCGATCGACATCCTCAAGATCGACAAGTCATTCGTTGACACCATCGACAAAAACCTCGAAAACGTCGGCCTCGCTCCTGCGATTGTGCAACTAGCTCACACGTTAGGGCGCACACCAATAGCGGAAGGAGTCGAGCGCGCTACCCAGGTCACGCGGCTTCGCCAACTCGGGTGCAGATTGGCCCAGGGCTATTACCTCGGATTCCCACTCAACGCCGAAGCAGCGGGACGGTTTCTGCGATCACGCCGCTTGCCGAAGAGGTCAGCGCAAGTCGACCTGTCCGTCCGTTGATCGCCTCGTCTAAGGTTCGTTGACCGCACCATAAGTGTAGATATCCCAGGTCGGACCACCGGGATACACAGTTGAGCGATTACCGGTCAGGTTGGCGGTCAACCAGAGAGTGGGGAATATGGCCCAAGATGCGTATGTCTTGATGGTGAAGAGCCGCCAACAGCCCGGGAGGCCCTTCAGTTCATATTCGCCACGGTCATCGAACTCGATGCCCGAGCTCGCCACGAGGTCCACCACGGTTCGAGGATGCACGCGCCACCGCTACAGACCGCGACCGAGACACTCGATCGGGGACTCACGCAATGGTGGTAGCAATTGGGGCCATAGGCGGTGGTCCGTCGTCGGTATAGAGGAAGGACAGCGCCATGGCTCAGCTTTGTCCCTAGTCCGTGTCGACGAAAGTACAGCTGACGGGTGCCGGATGACATTGTCAGCACCCGCAGGGTGTTCGACCCATTCAGGGCACGGTCCGAATTATGGTGCCCTACACCTCGAACGTTCGGCATCCGGTGCCGGTATAACCGCCCGGTGCGAGGCTGTTGCATGAATCCATTTTCTCCGAACGACCGTCAGTTTTGGAGGTCCCTTCCGTCATGGCGGGCTGATTCAGGGCCGCAGACGACAACGTGGTGGACGAACGTGCGTTCGCGAAGCGCTCGAACCGATTCATGCAACAGCCTCGTGCTAGGCGTTTGTCGCCGGGAAACCCGATTATCGTTACGGTCCGCAGTGTGGCGACCTCCCGACTCGGAGGAGTGAGACGATGAAGGTGTGGATCGACCAGGATCTTTGCACCGGTGATGGCCTGTGCGAAGAGATCGCGCCGGCTGTCTTTTCGTTGCTCGACGACGGTCTCGCCTACGTGAAGGAGAGCGACCAGGTTCGGAGCGAACCGGGGGGGCCCAGGCATGGCTCTCGTGCCCGAGGACCTCGAAGATGCCGTCACCGAAGCGGCCGAGGAATGTCCCGGAGAGTGCATCTTCATCGAACAGGCCTGAGCGCCGCCGGGATGCCGGCGTTGTCAGTACCGATGTCCACCCTCCCCCTCGTCTCAGCGATCAGGCTGTCCTCAGCGTCAACTGGTTCGCTGCGATGAGCTCGAGGCGGTGTCTCCTTTCACCACCGCATGGTCAGGTGGCGCCGCGAAGATCGGACAGGCTCGGCGGTCTCATCCACGAGAACACGCTGGCTGGATGATGTCACGGACGAGGTTTTCGCCTCTACCCTGCGTCCTGAGGCGGGATGCGCCGATCGACGTCCGGCTGTGTGCCGAAGTACCATCGCGACGTGACACCTGTACAGACCAGCCACGAGGAAGTCACCGCCGCGACCGCCGCCACCGGCAGGACGATGCGCCCACAGTCGGTTCCCGTGAACGTGTACGAGGCCCCCGAAGCTCTCATTGTCGTCGCACCATTCCCAGCCGTGACACCCGACGACGTAACAATCGAGTTGCGCCCAGGCATCCTTCGAATCTCTGCGCGCCTACGGAGTTCGGGGCCCCGGGAGTACCTACTGCGTGAGTGGGAGTACGGGGGATACGAACGAGAGATCGACCTTCCGGAAGGTTACGGCAGCCGCGTCGAGGCCAGCCTCACCAACGGTCAGCTCGTAGTTCGGGTTTTGAGGGGCCCGCTAGCTGACCCGCTCTCAATGAAACCGACTTGACGTAGTATCTGCCAGCTACCGCATCCGGGGATCGATGCAATGAAGCGCCGGTGCCAGGTCGACGCGTTGTGCCTCGATGGGCCGGAGGAAGCGACCACTACAAGGGGTCATTTTCCGACCGGCACCTCGGCCTGCGACGGCGGCCATACCAGTCGCTTGCCCTGTTGGCGCCACTGCACCACGAGCACCGCGTGTTCGGCCTGACGCCCGTCGGGCCCGAGCCCATAGCGGCCGAAAAATGTGGTGCAGTGCAACCGAAGGGCGGCCGCATGGAGGGCGGCATCCTCGACAACTCCCACCTCCTGCACACAACGGAGGGCGATGAGTCCCGCCGCATACGCCTGGGCAGTGGGATAGTCGATGTGCCAGAGGTTGGGTCGGACCTCGAGCAACGGCGATATGCGGGCGCGTAGGGAACGCACAACGTCCGAGGGGCGGATCCCCGCGTCAGGATGGAAGCGAGCTCCCTCTTCCCATTGGGACGGGGCCAGCACGCCCTCGGCCCGGACCTCGGCCGCGAAGGCGCCCAGCCCGGCGGCGACAGCTGCCACCACCGGGGGCCGCCGGCGGAGCCGGCGGACGAGCGCCACGTCGTCGGCGAACGAGCCCGCCGCCAAGAGAATGTCCACGTCGGGCTGGTCGGGAATCTCGTCGTGCGGTATCACCGCTACGACACCCATGCCAAGGCGGCCGGCGGCCCTAACCGCACCATCGGCTGCAGAGTTCCCGAAAGCACCCCGGCCGGCAGCGACGAGTACGCGGGCGCCGGGCATCTGGCCAGAAACTGCATCGAGGACAGGAGCGAAATAGTGGCTCGCCGGAGCTGGTACCGAGACCACGCCCGGCAGCCGCTGCGTGTCGTCTGCGCTGCCACCATGGTTCCACAGCACCCGGGCTCGTTCCCCGGCCCACCGGGCCGCTTCAGCCACGAGGTTGCTGCTGTAGGGTCCGATGAGCAGGTCGGCACGCGCAAGCACGTCGAGAGCATGGCGTACGCCGGCCCGGGTGCCACCGTCGTCGAGAATCACGACCTCGGGCATGAGCGTCCGCCCGCCGACCTGCACTCCCCCGCGGTAGGACACGTCCTCGACAGCCTGTTGGAGCCCGGCGGCCGCCAGCCGACCCTGGTGGCCGTACCGGCCGGTCAGCGACATCGGCGCCGCCAGGACCAAAGAGGCGTCTGACACTACGGCCGGCCGGCCAAGTCCTTGAGCGCAACCCACTTCCCGCCCTGGGTGGTCAGCCCGAACATCGGCGAGACGCCAGCCATCGCTGCTCCTTACGTCGACCGGCCGCATGATAGGCGCCCACATCCGCGGGGCAGCGCCGGCGAGCCGGTCGCCGGGCTGCCCATCTGTTGGCCATTCCAACCCACGACAGTCTTCGACGCGGCAAGATGGACCGGTATCAAGAGCGGAAAGGTATCCGATGACGACGACCGCAGAGCGGCTTATTGGCATCAACGGACAGATCGAAGCCGCGGCGGCGACAGTCGACGCCGATCCGGGCGCGTCCCCAGTGCTCGGCGCGGTCGTCCGGGAGCTGGCGCACAAGGCCCAAAAGGCGGTGGACAATCTCCCAGGTGCCAACACCCTCGTACTGCGTTTGTCGATCGTTGAGGTAGAGCAGGCGGCGGACAGCGCGAAAGTGGCAGCCGAGGTTGACCTTGGGGCTTCGGACCGTACACGTCAGGCCGTTGTCAACGCGCACCTTGCGATCTGCATCCTCAAGGCCAAAATGAACTGACGATCGCAGGGGTTTCCGATCGACTGGGGGTGCTGATCAAGGCCTCCGGTCGTCCTGCGCAGGATGTCCAGGCCAGTCGCTTGGATGGGATATTCGGCACCTACAGGGTGCGCACGTCTGCGCGTACGAGATCGGCCGAGTGGGACCACGCCGCCGACCTCTCACCCGAAACCTCGTCGCGACCTCACATCGGCGTAATGCCGTGGTCACGCCCTCCAGGCCGATCGGCGCGACTCAGCAGATGTTCCCGGACGGGTCGCCAGGCCGGCCGTTCAGCCCAGCGGCGTAAGGGGTGTCAACTGCGCCTCGGTGGGTTCACTGCAGCAGAACCATGGCTCGGTGAGGTGGGCCCGGTACCCCATGGCGCCCTTCGAGACCGCCCCATAAGACGGGGAAGCGGCCCGGTGCGGAGTCCGGGAACGGATGAGGGCGTCGATCTCTCGGAACGTCACGGAGGCGTCTTGCTCAACCCGCGACTCGACCAGCGCCGCCAACTCGTGTTGCAGCCGATCGACCATGGGATCGGGATGGTTCCACGTCCAACCCAAGCGCTCCGCGTCGTAGTGACCGAGGTGGGGTTCCATGGCGGCGTGGCCAAGGAGGAGCGATCCCTCGGGCAACAACAGGCGAACCGTGTACTGCACCGGGTCCACGTTGGCCACGAGATCGTGGGCCACGACGAAGTCGATTAGGTCGGCCAGATCGTCGAGAGTGGTCCAGGGGGTAAACGGCAACCACGACGGGCGTACTTCGATCCCGTGAGCGCGCAGCAACACGACGGCCCTGGATGCATCGGCACCGGAATGACACTTGTCGAGGTACTCGAGGATCGTGTCATTGGTCGACTCGAACGCCGAAACGATGAATGCGCAGCCGGCGTCTGCCAGCTCAGGGAGAACGTCCGGGTGGCGCAGGATGTGCTCCACCTTGGTTGTGCAGTCGAAGCTCAGGTCTGGATGACGCTCGTGCATCGCAGCCACGACCCGGCGTGCGTGGAGCGGGACGTTGAGGAAGTCCGGGTCGGCGAAGGACACATGGCGGGCGCCGGCCTCCACTAGCTGGTCGATATCGGCCACGACCGCAGCCGCGTCCACCGGGCGCACGCGGCCGTCGTATACGACCGGGACAGGACAGTGCCGGCACCGATGGGAGCAACCTCGACTGGCCTCGACGGACCCGACTAGGCGCTCCTCGCCGTCGACGGCGAGTCGGGTATACCGGCCCAGAGGTGGCAACAGGTGCCGAGCCGACAGCCGCGCCTCGACTCGGGCCAGCTGAATCGTCGGGCCTGGGTCGTCGCCGTCCATCCACGCCACCAGACCCGTCTCATACTCGCCTGCGATGACCGCATCGACGGCCGACCTGACAGTCACATCCCGGCTCACCGGTGCATAGAGGCCGTAGAAGCACAGCGGAAGTTCGGGTCGCCGGGCCCGGATCGTTTCGGCGACTCGCAATGCCAGGCGCATAGCGGTGTGCATCGGCACGGAGAACGCCACCCGGTCGGCCCAGTCGACATCGTCTGCGTCGAGCGCGTCGAGCGCGACATCGACACAGCGAACCTCGTGGCCAGCCGCGAGCAAGACGCTTGTGGCCTTGGCCGCGTGCAGTGGCTGGTGGCCCAGTTCGTAGGTGGACAGCAGCAACGCTCGCATCACCTCGACGTTATCGGCCTTGCGTCAGCGTAGGCGCACGTCGAGACATGCCTCTGCCTGTCGCAGGTCCCCTTCGACAGCGTGCGGTGTCGGTCCACGGGCGAAGATGAACCCCAGGTAGCGATCGCCTTCGGGGAGTGGCACCACCGGCCGCCCCGACGGAATAGTGATCTCGAGACCGACCACTCCCTCGACGGCGAGGGCGCGTTCCTGTCCCGACACGTGGTCGAGGACCCCCGCCGAGCGGATCGGGAGCATCATCACGCCCGATGCCTGTGACTCCCGGGTCAGGCCATCGAGCCCCATGCCGAGGGCGTGACGGATGATCACCTCTTCGAGGCTCACCCCCGCACCGAACCTGAGGGCCCGAGCACACAAGCCACCGATGGACCGGGCAGCAAGTTCGAGAATGATCACGCCGCCGCCCGGGCCGATGCGCAGCTCGGCATGGACGGGTCCTTCCCGCAGCCCGAGTGCCGTCGCCGCCCGAGCCGCGGTGGCCTTGATCTCGGTAAGGATCGTCGGGGGCTGGCATGACGGCGTGACGTAGATGGTCTCTTCGAAGAAGGGGCCGTCCAGGGGATCGGGCTTGTCGAACACCGCCAGCACCTCCAGGCGTCCCCCCGTGAGGAGACCTTCGACGGCGACCTCGTCTCCCGGCACGAAGGACTCGACGAGCAGGGGTTCGGGACAGTTCGCGGTTATGGCGCGAATGCGGCCGCCGGCCGCCTCGGCCTGGATCGCGTCGTCGACACGGATGACCCCTTGGCTGCCTGACCGCGAGACAGGCTTGACCACGCATGGAAACCCGATCTCCGCCGCGGCCGCGGCGACGTTGGCCCCGGGGGCGACGATTCGGTAGGCGGGCTGGGGTAGCGAAGCGGTCCCCAAGCGCTCCCGCATCATCGCCTTGTCCCGGGTGGCTGCGACCGCGTCCGGTGGATTGTGGCGGAATCCCAGGCGCGTGGCCGCGGCAGATGCGATCGCCACGCCTTGGTCGTCGACGGCGAGAACGGCATCGAGCGGGCTGCGACGATGCAGAGCCACGATGGCGCTCACCCCGGCGTCCACGTCGGCCAATGGCACCACCACGGCCCGGTCACCTATGGACCCGGACAAGGCCTGACGATGTTCGGATCCGACCACGACATCAACCCCCAGGCGAGCGGCCGCGGCAACGAAGTCCGAGGCCCGGTAGGTGGCAGTCGGCAGCAGCAAGAGGATCCGGGGCACCCTCCTATGATGGTCGCAACCCACCAAGGCTGAGACGAGACATCATGACCGACATCGATTCGAGCAGCGTGGCCGTGCTACATGCGGCCGACGCGGCGCTGGCGATGGTGCTGGAATTACGGTCCGGCGAAGACGATGAAGAGTCGCTGGCCCTATGGGTCGAGGTCACCGGGGCGAGCGGAAACGCCTACACCTACGACATGTACTTCCAGGGGGTTGGCGACGTCGGAGCCGATGACTGGTCCGACGATCGCGGTGGGCTGGTGCTCGTGGTTCCGGCCGACAGCATCGCCAAAATGCGGGGGTCGGTCCTCGACGTCAACCGTGATGCAGACCAGGGCGGGATGGTCATTCTGAACCCCAATCAGCCACCGCGTCCTGCCGGCGCAAGCCCGGGGATGGCCGGGCCGCCGGTGGACCTCAGCGGAGACGTGGCGCAGCGGGTCATCCAGGTCCTCGAGCAACAGATCAACCCGAGTATTGCGGTGCACGGCGGTCGGGCCGATCTCGTGGCGGTGGAGGGTGACGCCGCCTATCTCCGTTTGAGCGGCGGCTGTGCGGGTTGTGGCATGGCGGCGGTGACCTTGAGCCAAGGGATCGAGGTCGCCCTCCGCGACTCGGTCACCGAGATCACTCGGGTCATCGACGTCACCGACCACGCGGCCGGCACCAATCCCTACTACGAAGCGGCCAAGAAGTAGGCCCTACCGAGCGGCCAGCCAGTACGCCCCTACCGATCAATGAATCGGCGGGCATCCTCCGCGGCATAGGACGCCACGATGGAGTCGGTTGCCGCGGTCGCCTGAACTTGGCGGACCACATCGTGCAGGCGGCTTGCCGGGATGGCACACGTCATGTCGGTCTTCAACATGGCAGTGCGAGCGCGACTGAGCATGCAGCCCACGCTCACAGCCACTTCCCCCTCTTGTTTGGCTACTGCAACGATGTGACACTGGGGCTTGCCGTCGATGCGAAGGCCAGGAAGCGCATCACGCAGCACCATGAGCTGCTTGGCGTTGACTCGGATCATGACGACGTCGGGATCCAGGGTTGTTTCTGTAAGTGGCCCATAGGTCACGACCTCGGGCCGGTCGGCGATGACGGGGATGTCGGGGATCATGTGCATGGTCATCCAGCCCGACTCCACCAAGGCCGCCACATCCGAGTGGCCGGCGACCTCGTCGAGGGTGGCGAACCCATGGGTCAGGCTTCCGACACTGCAGTTCCCATGGTCGGCGGCGACGGTAGAGAACGTGCGGTCGAGTGCTTTGGTCCAGAACACGCACCCTGCCGGGACCCGACCGGTTCGACCATCGGGAGTTGGTTCCGGCATCGCACCGTCGAACGGCGAAACACCGTCGGGAGCAGCCTGGGAGAAGGTGATGGCTATCGGGGGCGTCGTGAGGCTCAGCGCTTCGGTGAGCGCGTCAGCAGCTTCGGACCATGGCGAGGGACTGGGCATGCGCACAGTCTTCCTGGCCGCTCTCGTTCGGGCAATGCGGCGGTCGATTTCACATCGGCCCTCTGTCACCTGCGAATGTGTCGCACGGAGAACGCTCCGATCAGGCCGGCTTACCTGCCAGGCACCGCGGCGTTGAACAGTCCTCGCGGGGGTCTTCCCACGGATACTGTGCTCCATACTCTACTTCCCGGCTCTTCGGAATCACCTGCCTGTCGAAAGACACCGTGCCGGCGAGTGAATGCTGAGACAGGATTCGGGGCCCCTTTCCGCCGTACGATCCAGTTTTCGAACGGTACACGTTGAGTGCGCACCTTAGGGACCGGCGGTGGGTGGTGCCAAGTAAGATGTATCGAGGGAGCACCTCGCTCACCTGGAGCTTGCTGCGGTCCTTGTGGCTGGGCGTAGCCACAGTGGGGGGCGCCCCGGCGAGGGGAGAATCGTGGTCTCACCCGAAGCATCGCAGATAGGCGCTCGGCTCGACGAGCACCATGCTCCGGAGACAAACGGGCGGATGGCGGTCTGCCGGCGCTGCGGAGCTCAGACGAACGGCCCAGACGGAAGTCACCACGTCCCGAACGAACGACGATTGCCTCGTTACAACGATTGGCTGGACGCGCAAACGCTAACGAGCAGCATTGACCGGGTTGGAGACTTGTTCAAGGAGTGAGCCTCGTACGGTGACCTGGAAGCGTCGAACACCTTCTGACGCAGGCGAGCAGCTCGATCTCCGTGGCGGTTTTCTGGGCCGGGAGGTCCATGTGAGCGCCGAAATCATCGTCCGATAGCGGTCGAGTGCGCGGGTTGTTCCAGCCACGACGAAGTCTCAGGCACCAGCCTCCCGCCGACGACGTCAGCACCCACCAAATTTTCCAGCACGACATTCCCGCCGCCCCCGTCCTGGAACAAGACTGAGTTCGATCCCCCGGCTGCGCAACTCAACCCATGTCTCCTCGGAACGACCAGGGGGTGCAAAACCACAGGTCAACTGTCCTATACGCACAGGGCGATGCCCGTCTTCCACAGCATTCAGCTAACCCATGTCTCGTTGACGGTGCACGAGAGATTGAGTTCGGGCCGTGAACTCCCAGCTCAGGGTCCCGGAAGACCAGTTCTGCTCCGGATCACCGAGATAGCCACCCCCGGTGCAGCGGCGCGGCCGGGGTGCTCGCGGTAGCTAGCGAGCCGTCAGCTGAGTCCTGGATATTGCGACGCGTAACCGGTGGACCGGGACACCTTCGGACCCGCTCGGTATCAGCACATCCCGAGCGGCCGTCGCCATTAGGGCTGTAAACCGAGTGAGCGGACGAGGCACAATAAGTCCTCAGTGACCCACGGACGCACGATCTGGCTTGACCAGCTCAGCACCAGCGAGCGAGGCGCGCTCGACCCTGGTATACCCACTACGCTCATGCGACGGCCCGACGTCTTGGTGGTGGGCGGGGGAATCCAGGGAGTGGCGACCGCCGCGGCCTGCCAGGAGTCGGGCCTGGGCTCAGTACTGGTCATCGAATCGAGTCACGTCGGGGCGGGCGCCACCGGGGGCGCTGCCGGCCTGCTCATCCCCGAAGCGCACCAGGGGAGCGACCCCGCTGCACTGGTGGAACTAGGCCGCTCCAGCCTGGCGCTCTGGCAGCGCGTGGAGACGACTTGCCCGGGTGGTGTCGGGCTGGTGGAGCTGGACTGGGTGGCCTTGGCACCGCACCCTGAAGGCTTCGTCGTCGACCCTTCTCCCGCGGTCGAGTGGTTGGACGCCGACCAGGTCGCCGCGCTCGTGCCCGGGCTCGCCTTTGCCACCACGGGAGCGCTCATCAGACGCCAAGGCCGTCTCAATCCTCTGCGCGCCGTGGCTCGCCTCGCGGCGCGCCTGACGCAGGTCGCCACTGGGGTCACCGCCACCGCGGTGGAAGTGCGGGGGGGACGGGTCACCTCGGTGTTTTCCTCGGCCGGAACCATCTCGCCCGGGGCAGTGGTGTTCGCCACCGGCGGGCCTCCGGCACTCGACGGCCTCGACCTGCGTGTGCCAGCCGATCTGGTGAAAGGCCACCTCGTCGTCACCGAACCGACACCGGTACACCTTCCGGGCATGGTGGCACCGCTCGCCACACAATTAGAAGACGGACGTCTCTTGGCCGGCGGGACCCTTGACCTCGGGGATCAAGCGCCAACGGTGCGCGCCGACGTGACCGAAGCCATCCGGGCTGAGTTGTCCGTCGCCTTCCCCGCCCTAGCTGGCGTTGGCCTGACGCACCGGTGGTGCTGCTTTCGCCCACACCACCCAGACGGGCTGCCCGTCATCGACCGGGTCCCCGGCTTGGATAACGCCTGGATCACCTCAGGGCACTTTCGCACCGGGATCCTCATGGGTCCGGCCACCGGATCGGCATTGGCGCAGTGGATCTCCACGGGTGAGCGGCCGGCCGAGGTCGCTCCGTGGACGACTGCAAGATTCTCGGTGTCGTGATCGCGCCTGGCATGTTGCGCCTCGGTCGGAAGGGCCTGTTCGTGTCAGCTGTAGGTCGCAACGAGTGTGTGCACCCGGTCGCACACAGGGGGATAGTCACCAAAGTGCGCGACCGTGCTGAGCAACTCTCGAAGGTGTAACAGCTCCATACGCTCCCGCCAGCCGGGCTCTGCCGGATGGACCTCGTGATAGGCCTCAAAAAAGCGATCGGGAGGCGGATCCTCGCAGTACATCATGGAGATGTCCAGCTCTGCCCAGGCGTAAGCCACCGCCGGGTCGACAACGGCAGGATGGCCGTCGTGAGTGGCCAAGAAATTGCCTTTCCACAAGTCGCCATGGCACAGTACCGGCGGCATCACTGGTACCAGGTCGTGGAACTTCGAACAGATCCGCTCGATGCCCGAGATGGCTTCGGTCCCCAAGGCCGCCTGCGCCCTGGGTTCCCTCAAGTAGCGCAACACCCGGTTGCGGACGAAGAACTCATGGCCGTCCACGCACCAGGCATTGTGTTGGGGCAAGAGGCCCAGCCAGTTGTCTTGGTGCCAACCGTACGCCGGCCCAGGGGTGGCATGTAAGGCGGCCACGGCCCGGCCAGCTTCCTCCCAGAAGCTTGGACATCGGTCGGGAGCGGGAGGAGTGCTTCGAGCATTAGCGAGCGCCCTCAGACCCACCGGCGAGCCTACGCGTCTGGCTCACGGTTGTCGCTATCTGGCTTGGTCTGGCTTCGCTCGGGAGCGGGCGACCCGGTGTGACAGTGAGCTGGTGCCGGGCCGGCAAAGCCGGCCCTCTGCCCATGGCGACCAGGGCACGAAGGCGAGGGTCCCCATAGCGTCCTCCCATGACACACCACTCTGATCGACCGCGGCAACGGTCGGAGAGGAGGACGCTATGGGGACCGTGGCCAGCGCTACTGGCCGAGCACGTCAGCTTCCGCTGCACCTCGGTGGACCGCATCGGGATCCGGGGTTATATCCCCGGACTGCAGTACGAGGGGGGATGGTGAAGTTCCTGCTCAGCCAGGGGCACCATCCCCTCGCCGGCCGTGCTGAACCGCAACCACGAGCGGCTGGTTGCCGAGTTCGAGGCGCTCGTGAGGCGTGGACCGGGGTGCCGGTGGTGCGCTTCAAGGCCGGCGAGTCCAAAGAGGATCTCGCCCGCCCCTACCAAGACGCGGCCGCAGCGGCCGCAACCGGGCTGGTGCTGGTCGGCAAGGCCCAGGAGCGGACCTCTTCATGGCGGGGCTTTGTCGACGACACCCATGCCGCGCACCGGCCCAGCCATCCCCACATCGCCTGGCGCCGCCAGTCCTCGGTGCCCGACCACTGGTACTTCTACTTCGCCGACGACCGAGTGGGGACCGGCGTTCATCAAGCTGTGCACCTATGCGCCCTATCCGCTGTGGGGCTGCGCCAACGGACACGAGTGGGCCAAGCGCCAGCTCGCCAAGGCCGGGATCGGCTTCGAGGCCCTCGACAACGGCCTACGGGCCGTGGAGGACCCCGAGGCCGCCCGTCGCATCTGCGCCCGCCTCGGTGCCGGGCATGTCCGCGACCTGCTCGGCCGCATGATGGCCGTCGTGCCCGACCCCCTCACCGTCGATGACCGCGCGGCCGGGTTCGACTGGTCGTTCTCCGTCGCCCAGCTGGAGATCTCCGACACCGCGGTGTTCGACCAGCCCCGCCGGGCCCGGGCCTGGTTCGAGGCCGCCATCAGAGACCATCTCGACCTCGGCCGCCCCGAACGGGTCTCCCTGCTCGTCGACCGCACGGTCGTCAACCGGGGCAAGTACAAGACCCCGGGGCGCTTCGCCACCGAGGTCATCACCCGCGACGTCGCCCCCCAGCTCCAGATCCACTACAAGTCGCTCCAAGGCCAAGGCCTACCTGAAAGAAGGCCGGGCCCTGCGGGTGGAGACGACGGTCAACAACGCCAACGACTTCGCCCTGCACAAGACCCTCAACGCCGACAACTGGCGGGCCCTGCGCCGCGCCGGGGCCGACACCAACGCCCGCTTCCTGGCCGCTCTCGGCGAAGGACGGCCGGGCTTCCCGACCCTGCCACCTTGGAGTCGGTCGTGCTGCCCAGCGTCCACGACGGCCAACGAGCCCCGGGCCTGCGCTTCGGCGACCCCCGCACCATGGCCCTGCTCGGCTCGATCGCCCCTTCGCCCATGTCATCGGCGGGCTCACCAACAAAGCCCTGCGCACCCAGATGGCCGCCCTCTACAGCCCGACTACAACCCGGCCCAGGCCACCTACGACCTGCGCAGGCTCCGCCTCAAAGGCTTCATCGAGCGCATCCCGCACCAACACCTACCGCGTCACCCGCCACGGACTGCGCATCGCCGCCTTCTTCACCCAACTCGCCGCCCGCGTCGTCGTCCCCACTCTCACCGACCTCGCCGCCCTCGCCCGCCCCCGCCCACCCGCCCCGCGCCCCCTCACCGCCGCTTGGCGCAACTACGAACGCGAACTCACCACTCTCCGCACACCCGTCTCGCAGCCTGACGCAAAACTTGCCTCAACTGTTCCGAGTGAGACTGTCAAGTGGGTCT
>CAVWMT010000005.1:0-1076410 GCA_963756195.1 uncultured Acidimicrobiaceae bacterium | reverse complement strand
GAAGGCTCTCTGCATGCCGAGTCTGGAGGAGAAGGTCTCTGGATCCCGAAGCACGCCAAGGCAGTCTTCGTACCGGGTCACCACCCACAGGTCGGCGTCCTCCGCGTAGTGGACCGGCGCACCGTCGTGGAGCGACCGGTACAGCGGATAGGGATCCGCCGCCTGGTAAATGGTGAAGGGATCGAAGGCCACTTCAGTGGTCGAGTCCATGACAGCCCCCTGGGCAGATGCTCGCCCCCGCGCCCTCGATTATGGCCCAACCACAGCTCGTCACCGTCGGGAATGGGGTGGTCGTGCACCACTTGCTAAGCCTGCGCCGAGGGGTGCCCAGTCGACATCGAGTATGTCGACGCCATCGTGGACATGCCGGCGGTTGGCCCTCTGAGCTGGGGGTTCGCTGCCCCTAAGCCAGTTGCAGGCACCGCGGACGAGACATGGGTTAGCTGAATGCCGTGGAACCTCGGCACCGCGGGGAGGGCGACAGAGGATGGCCCATGGCTCAGTGGCCGTTCCGTGCCGCTGGGATCAATGTTTCATCCCCCATAGCACCGGCGTTCGCGAAAGTTGCATGCGCCCAGGCACCATGGGGATAGTCGGTCCAGGGCGGACAATGGACCGTTCCTGGGTTGGGCAACGAAGACTTGAATCGTGGCCCACTATCCTCTCACACACCACACGGCAAGGTGACCATCCCCCCGTTGGCCGGACACCTCGAATAGGAGGTAGTCATGCCAACAGTGACCGATGAGAGGCCGATGCCGGCCCGCCGGCGAGGTCGGTATCCCAAGGAGTTCCGCAGGGATGCAGCAGCCCTGGTCATCGACCAGCACCGCACCGTCGCGGACGTCGCCCGGGAGCTCGGGGTCGTCGAGCAGACCCTGGGCAACTGGGTCCGCCAGGAGCGCATCGACCGTGGCGAGCGCGAAGGGACGACGACCGAGATGCGCGAGGAGAACGTCAGGCTCCGCCGGGAGGTGAAGCGCCTGACCATGGAGCGCGACCTGCTCAAACGAAGTGTGGCCTTCTGGGTGAAGGAGTTGGACCGGTGAGCCGTTACCGGCACGTCTCCGCCATGAAGGCCGAAGGGTTCCCGATCGAGGCGGCATGCGAGGCGGCTGACGTTTCCACCTCGGCGTACTACGAGTGGCTGGCCCGCTCCGCCGGTCCGACCGACGCCGAGTGGGACGAGGCCCTGCTCGTCAACGAGATGCGCACGGTCCACGACGACCTCGACGACACCTACGGCAGCCCCCGGATGACCGACGAGCTGTCGGACCGGGGGTTCTGCGTCAACCACAAGCGCGTCGAGCGGCTCATGGCCGCCAACGGCATCTACGCCAAGGACGGTCGCCGCCGCAAGGTCCGCACCACCATCCCGGACGTGACCGCCCCGCCGCTTCCGGACCTGGTTGGACGGGACTTCCGGGTCGGCGAGCCCGGCATGCGCACCTGCGGGGACATCACCTACATCCCCACCGGGGAGGGCTGGCTGTATCTGGCCGACGTCTTGGACCTCGGATCGAGGCGCTGCGTCGGCTACGCCATGGAGAGCCACATGCGCTCCGAGCTCGTCGAGGCTGCCCTGGAGATGGCTGTGGTCGCCCGTGGCGGGGAGGTGGTGGGGATGATCTTCCACCACGATCGCGGCGCGCAATACATGGGACGGGACTTCCGGACACGGTGCGAGAAGCACAAGATCGACCAGTCGGTCGGCCGCATCGGCTCGTCCCAGGACAACGCCGTGGCGGAGTCGTTCTGGGCGACACTCAAGCGCGAGCTCGTCTCCCGCTGCCGGTTCGCCACCCGAGCCGACGCACGACGGGCGATCATCGCCTGGATCAACCACTACAACGCGCTTCGTCGGCACTCGACGCTCGGCAACGTGGCTCCGCTCGAGTGGGAGCTGCGCTGGTTCCAGACCCAGATCGCCGAGGCCGCGTGAGAACCGTCCTCTCAGATCGCCTCAGAAGCGCTGAACGCCGCCGACTGCTACTGCCCACCAGGCGGATCCCAGCCGCCCGCACGTACCATCAACCCATAACCAGCCGTCCGGCTGGCGGGGGGAAGGCCAAGGATCGTTCCTGTGCGGTACGTTCCCCGTTCTGATGGCGGCGCACCAGGTCCAGACCATGACCCACTGACCATGGCTCAACAAGAGTTGTTGCGCGCCCCGAACATCCGCCTCCTGTTCGAACGGGCGGCCCCCTCGACGCGATCGTCGAGGGTCATCGTGCTCGCCTACGGCGTCGGGTTCGTCGCGCTGAGCACGGTCTCACTCCTCCGTCAATCGGGGGCCTCTGCCACCAACACCATCTGGGCCGAGGACGGAACCGTCTACTACAGCGAGGCACTCACCCACTCGTTCTTTGGGGGACTGTTCACGCCATACGCCGGGTACCTCGAGCTTTACCCCCGGCTCGCCTTCGGCCTGATGCGGTTCCTTCCTGTGGGCGACATCGCGGCGGCAACAGCCATCGTCGGAGCGGTCACTCTGGCAGGGCTTGGGCTGTTCGTGTTCCACGCGTCCCGCGGCATCATTCCGTCGGTGGCCGGGCGGAGCGTGCTGGTTGGAAGCATGGTCCTTTTGCCCCTCGCCACCGGGGAGTTGCTCAATAACCTGGTGAACGCCCCCTGGTGGCTGTTCTTCGTCACTTTCTGGGCTCTCCTGTGGCGGCCTCGAACGCCCATCGGCATGATCGCCGCCGGGGCCATCTGCTTCCTGTCGGCGGGGTCGGACCCCCTGGTAGGGCTGTTCCTACCGCTCGCCGCTGCCCGGCTGTACGTCCTGGGTTGGAAGGAGGGCGCCGGACCGTTCGGGCTGGCCCTGGGCCTGGTGTACCAGTTCGTTGGGAGCTTCGGTCCCGGCCACAGCGTGTTCTCGAGGGCATCCGAGCACGGGATCTTCAGAGTCATCGCGATCAAGTTTGGGCTCGGATGGTTGACAGGAGTCTTCATCACCAACCACTTCGTGGCGTCGACGAGTCCCATCTGGCCGGTGCTTGGTCTGTTGTTGCTGCTCGGCGTCCTCGCCGTCGCCGTGGTGCTCCGACAGCGTCGTCTCTTGGTCTTCGTGATTACCTCATTGGGTTTCGCCGTCGTGATCTTGGTCGGTTCAGTGTGCATCAGGGGCGTCGGCGCAGTGATGGCTTATACCCCGGACCAGACTGGGAGCCGGTACCTGGCCGTGCCGATCCTGCTCGTCTGGGGTGCCGTCATCGCAGAGGCTGTGTCGGTCCCAGTTCCCAGCCGGTTGGCTCTTCGCTACGTCGCCATTGCGCTCTGCTGCGCCTGCCTGGTCTCAGTCTGGGCAATCGATTTCCGCACGGCCAACGGGCGTTCCGAAGGACCCCCGTGGAACGAACAGGTGGCCCGGGCAAGTGCAGCGTGCCGCGGGAGTCCGACACGGGCGGCCCAGGGTCTCAAGATCAGCCCCACGGGCTGGTCGGCCATCGTGCCGTGCTCGGACCTGTGAGGGTCGGAGGGCCTGACTTTGACGGGTGCCCAGTACGCCGGTTGAGTGGGACACACTCCGGCCCGCATTAGCGTCGGATGCTTGGTCGCGAGCGGTGAAACATCGCTGGCTCCAGGGGTGCTACAAAACATCAGAACCCGTTCTCCCCACTCAAACGCGTGGAGCCAACAAACGAGAGTCCGGGCAGCGGCCTTTGGGGAAGCGGCGAGCGGTCCGGGCGGAGAGGGGGCGGGCGGAGAAGGGGCGGGCGGAAAGGGCGCGGGCGGGTCGGCGAGCGCTACGCCGGTCGGACGCTCGGCACCGGGTCCGATTCGAGGACCACCGCCTCCCACCCGGCGAGCGTGATCCCATCCGACACCTGCCGGCCGTTCCTGGTCCGATGGGTGCCGATGAGCACGGTGCCGGCAACACCGTCGAGCCGGCAGGGATCGTCTCCCATGTTGCAGGCGACGATCGTCCGCTCCCCACGGGACCAGACCCATGCCGGCGGCTCCACGTCGAGTGAACGGTAAGAGCCGCTACCCAGGTCCGCTCGTTCCCGCCGCAGGGCGATGAGGTCCCGCACCAGGTGGAGGGTCGAGGCGGGGTCGTCTCGCTGGTCGGCCACCGTGGTGCCGTCGGGATGGCCGAGAGGTAGCCACGGTTCCACTCCCGGTTCGGTGAAGCCTCCGCCCGGACCGCTGTGCCACGGCATGGGCGTGCGCATGGCGTCGCGCCCGGCGTAGGCAGGCCAGTAGAGGACCCCGAGCGGATCGCGCATGCGCTCGTGGGGCACCTCCACGTCGGGCAGGGCGATCTCGTCCCCCTGGTAGAGGACAGGCGTGCCCCGCAGGCAGAGCAGCATCATGAGGGCCAGGCGGGCCTTGTCCTCGCTGCCGTCGGCCCATCTCGTGGTCAGCCGGGACAGGTCGTGGTTGGAGCCGGTCCAAGCCGGCCAGGCGCCCGGCGGCAGGAGGCGTTCGGTCTCCTCGACGAGCGAGCGCATGGTGGCCGCCTCGAGCGGGGCTTCGATGAACGGGAAGTTGAAGGCCAGGTGCAGCTCGTCGCTGCCCGACCCGTAGTACGTGACGAGCATCTCGAGGTCGACCGGGGTCTCGCCGAGGAGAAGGCGGCCCCCGACGCCGTCGGCCAAGTGTCGCCAATGCCGGATCACCTCGTGGACCTCGGGACGGTTGCAGTTGTAGACGGGCTTCTGCCCGAAGATGCGCACGTCCCACGGGTCGCTGTCGTCGCTGGGCGGGTTGTCGCGCAGCTCGGCGTCCTTGACCATCCCGTTGCACACGTCGATGCGGAACCCGGCGATGCCCCGCTCGAACCAGGTGGTGAGGATCTCGTCGAACGCCCGGCGCACGTCCTCGTTCCACCAGTTGAGGTCCGGCTGCTCGGGGAGGTGGTTGTGCATGTAGTACTGGCCGGTGACCTCCTCCAGCGTCCAGGCCGGGCCGCCGAAGCTCGAGACCCAGTTGTTGGGCGGCCCGCCGTCCGGTGCCGGGTCGGCCCACAGGTACCAGTCGCGGTGCTGTGACTGCCGCGACCGGCGGCCGTCGACGTACCAGGGATGCTGGTCGCTGGTGTGGCTGGGCACGAGGTCGAGGAGCACCCGGATCCCCCGTCGGCCGGCTTCCCCGATGAGCCGGTCGATGTCGTCGTCGGTGCCGAGATCGGGGGCGACGGCCAGGTAGTCGGCGACGTCGTAGCCCCAGTCACGGTTGGGAGAGACGGTGATGGGGCTCAGCCAGATGCCGTCGATCCCCAGCCATTCGAGGTGGTCGAGGTGGGAGATGATGCCGGGCAGGTCGCCGGTGCCGTCCCCGTCGGAGTCGGCGAACGAGCGCGGGTAGATCTGGTAGAGCACCGCCGTCTGCCACCAGGGGACAGACGGCGTCTCAACTGGATGGGTTTGCGCAGTGCTGGGATCCATCGACGTTCAGCGAGGTCTATCGCCGGACAGCTGGGCGAAGGCGTCCCGCCACGGTCGCATGTCGAGGGAGGGGTATCGGGCGGCGACGCCGCTGAGCGTCTCGTCGTTCCAGTACGAGTGCCCGGGCTCGGGGAACCCGACGGCGAGGAGCTGGCGCACCGTGGCCCCGGCCACGAAGCGGTGCCACGAGCGGCCTTCGGCCTCGGACGGCAAGGACTGGGAGCCCAGCCAGTCGGTGTTCACCGGCTTGTAGGAGACGTGGAGCATCACCCGCACCTGGTCGGGCCGGTCCAGGGCGGTGCCCCGGTGGTAGGTGTCGGGCCGGTAGGCGAGGACCGACCCGGCCCGGCCGGTGGCCGGCACCTCGGCCTCGTAGAGCTCCGCGTACTCGTCGATGGAGAGATAGGTGCGCTCGACGGGGATGTGTCCGGTGAGCTGGCGCGACACCATCCGGGTAGCCGCCGTCGTCTCGTCGACGTCGCTCAGGTACACGAAGAGCTCGAGCTGCTGGTACCCCGGATCGTCCCTCGGCACGACGAGCGTGTGGTTGCCGTAGTCGGCGTGCAGGAGCTGCTCATAGTCGGTGCCCGTCGAGTACTTGGCGCTCGCCGTCCCCTGGTACAGGCGGACCCGGTCGATCTGGAGGAGATCGGTGGCCAGATCGATGAGCCGGTCGTGGACCACCAGCCCGTTGAGGGCGGAATCAGCGAATGGGAACCTGGGCTTGCTGGCGTCCCAGCTCACGTCGTAGGTATTGCCGTCGGGAGACGCCGAGCCGGTGGCGACCTCGGCCGCCGAGGGGAACAGTCGCGCCCCCGCCTCGCGCCCGGCGGCCACCTCGTCCTCGCCGAAGAGGCCGTCGAGCACGCACCAGCCGTCTTCGTGCCAGCGCCGGCGCTCGTCCTCGTCGATCACCGACACGGGCATGGGCGTGGACACGGGCACAGGCGCGGGCACGGGCACGGGCCAGGTATACCAGTGCCGCGCCGGGCGGCCCGCAGCCGGTGGGGCGGGACGCCGGTCAGGACGCCGATTGGGTAGCGGGCAAGGGGGCGAAGGGCTGGACGCTGACCCAGCACACGACCTGGGGGACGTGGTTGAGGGGCAGCTTGCACTGCGAGGTGGGCGGCTGGTTGATGTGCAGGCGCACCACCTGGTACTCGACCGGTCCGTAGCGCTTGTCCGGACCGAAGGAGAGAACGGGTGAGTAGGTCCCGGGATAGTGCGAGATCTTGGACATGGCGGTCACGAAGGTGCGCCGGTCGAGATCGCGGCCGGCATTGCGGGCGGCGTCGGCGAAGAGCCGGATGACCTGGCACCACCCGACGACCGGTCCCTGCTCCTCGAGGAAGTCGGTCATGTTGCCCGGGGGGGTCTGCGGGTAGGCCTTGTGCCAGACCGTCCAACAGCTGCGCACTCCTGTGTCGTAGCCCCCTTGGCTCTCCGGCCGGGGGTCGTCGACGCCGCCGAGTGTCTCGGTGGTGACGCCTTCTTGGCCGTTGAGGGCCTGCGCGTAGGGGACGGGGATCAGCCCGAGGGCGACCTGGATGGACGACTCGTAGTCCGAGAGCAGGAGATGCGGGAAGTACCGCTGGGACGTTTCGGCGGCCAGGAGGGGGAAGAAGACGTTGAAGGGCAGGAGCGGGATCACCGCGGTGATGCCCTTGGCCCGCAGCTGCTGGACGACCAGGGGGGCCTGGGCGTTGATGGTTGCCGTCTCCGACGGGTCGGCGGCCATGGCGATGACCGTGGGATTCACCCCGGCCGACTGCAAGTCGGGGAGGAGGTAGTCGTTCAGGGCCACCTGGTCCGAGGCCCGGTCACCGGCGACGACGGCCACCTTCTGGCCACTGGCCAGCAGTTGCGAGGCGAGCCCCCAGTCGACGGTGGCCTGCAGCACGGCGGCCTGGTCGGGGCCCGTCCACCACAGGTAGGGCGAACCGAGTTGTGTCCACTTGGTCACCGTCGTCCACTGGCCGATGAAGGGGGTGTGGCCCTCTTGGGCCACGCACAGCTCGTTGTCCCCGGTCCACGTGCCGATCCCGTCGAGCACGGCGAAGGCCGCCGGCGACCCCTCGGTCCACGTCTTGCACAGGGCTCGCATCTCGGACTCGTTGGTGGGGTCGAAGGTGGTGATGATGGCATTGATGTGACGCCCGTTGATCCCGCCGGCGCGGTTGATCTGGCCCACGAACAGCCGGATGGCTTTCTGCTGTTCGCCGTACTCCGCGTCCTCGGCGAAGCCTTCTTTACCGGCCAGCGAGGACAGCGACACGACCGGGAACACGAGGTTGATCTCTCTGGAGGTGACCCCCCGGCTCGAGGTGCTGGCGCTGGAGACCGGCGTGAGCCCGGACGAGGTGCCCGCTCCCAGCTCGGAGACCGAGGGGGCGGTAGACGAGCTCGGTGGCGCGGTGGCTACCCAGACGGCCACGCCGCCCACGACGGCCGCCACTACCGCCACCGTGCGGAGCCGGGCGGCGACCGGCCGGGAGGCGAACCGGTGCCAGGCGCGACCGGGCCAGGCGAGCAGCCGCCGGAACCCGTCAGTCACGCCGCCCCTCGCAAGCTCGATCGTAGGGTGGACAGGGCGTGGTCTCAGCTGCCGGTCTGCTGGGCGACGTAGCCGGCCATGCCGGCCAGGAAGCCCTCGACGTCACTGGCCTTGCCCGAGGCGAGGTCGGCGAAGTAGCCGGGCACGTAGACCTGGCGGGCATCCCGCTCGAGGGCGCCGAAGACGCCGTCGACCAACTCGGCGACCGGCACCGCCTCGACGGCGGCGATGACCGGGTCGTTGTCGGGGAGGGAGAAGAGCTCGGTGTCGACCAGCCCGGGGTAGACGACCAGGACCCGAATTCCTGTTTGCCACAGGTCGACGGCCATGGCCTCGCTGAAGGCCGTGATGGCCGCCTTCGACGCGTCGTAGGCAGCCTCGCCGGGCGAGCTCAAGGTGGCTGCCACCGACGAGACGTTGACGATGCGGCCGCTGTCGCGCTCCAGCATCTGGGGGAGCAGGGCCAGGGTGAGCCGGACGGGGCTCAGGTAGTTGATGTTCATGACTGCGGCCACGGTGTCCGGGTCCAGCCGGCTCACGTGGCGGCGCTTGGGGATGCCGGCGTTGTTGACGAGCACGTCGATTTGCCCGAGTTCGGACGTGGCCTCGGCAGCCAGGCGGTCGACCTCCTCGGGCCGGGCCAGGTCGACGACCCATCGGCGCGACTCGGGCGAGTGCTCGCGCACTCGAGCGAGCACCTCGTCCAAGCGGTCCTGGCGCCGGGCGCAGATGCCGACCACGGCGCCAAGCCGGGCGAACTCCTCGGCCAAGCCCGCCCCGATGCCCGACGACGCGCCGGTCACCAGCACCCGTTGTCCGCTGAAGTCCTTGGCCATACCAGTTCTCCGATCGTCGGGACCGACGGCATGATACGCACGCGCGGGCAGGAGCCTCGGGTGCCCAGCTTTGGGCAGGATCGTTCAGCCCGCCGGGTCAGCCACCTCGACCATGCGGTTCCGGATGGTGCCGAGGCCTTCGATCCAGCTCTCGAGCACCTGGCCTGGCCGCAGGAAACGAGGGGGCACCGCCCCCATGCCCGTTCCCGCCGGCGTGCCGGTGAAGACGATGTCGCCCGGGCACAGCGAGACGACCCGGGATAACTCGGCGACCAACCTGGGCACAGAGAAGATGAGCTGGCTCGTGCGGGCTCGCTGCACGGTCTCCCCGTCCACCGAGCAGCCGAGCTCGAGGTCGTCGGGGTCGTCGAGCTCGTCGGGAGTGACGAGCAACGGACCCGTCGGCCCGAAGCCCGGGAAGGACTTGCCCAGCGAGAACTGCCGGCCGGCGGCCATCTGGATGGTCCGTTCGGAGATGTCCTGCCCGATGGTGAGGCCGGCGACGTGATCCCAACCGTCCGGCTCGGCCACTCGCTCGCCGTGCCGACCGATGACCACCACCAGCTCAACCTCCCAGTCGACGGTTTCGGCGGGCAGGGCCACATCGGCGAACGGCCCGGTGAGGCAGGTGGGGAATTTGGTGAAGGTGGCCGGGATGGACGGGACCTCCAGGCTCGACTCGGCCGCGTGCTCCCGGTAGTTGAGACCGATGCCGAAGACCTGGCGCGGGCGGGGCGAGGGCGGCCCGAGCCGTCGCTCCTCGAGCGGCACGCCGCCGCTTGCTCCGAGCTCGGATACGGCCTCACGGAACGCCGGCCATTCCTCGTAGAGCTCGGGGAGACCCGGGCCGAAGCGCCCGCCGGACGCCTCGGCCACGTCGACGGCGAGGCCGTCACACACGAGCGTCGCCCTGCCATCGAGGTTGGCCATCTTCATCGCACGTCGCCCTCCTGCTCGCCCCGGCCGTCGGCCCAGGTCGTCCTGATTAGAACCCGTTCTATACTGTGGATGGACACCCGGCCGGCGCGTGTGGCTTGCTCCCGCTCCGGCCCGCGGTGGTTTCGTCCGTCCTTCCAAGGGAGACCCACCATGGCCCAACCGGTGATCGTCGAGGCAGTGCGCACCCCCATCGGCAAGCGCAACGGATGGATGTCCGGCTTCCACCCCGCCGAGCTCCTCGGGAACGCGCAGGTCGAGCTGGTCAAGCGGGCAGGCGTCGACCCCTCCGACATCGAGCAGATCGTGGGCGGGTGCGTGACCCAGGCCGGCGAGCAGGGCTCCAACGTGACTCGGACGGCGTGGCTTAGCCAGGGACTGCCCTACGAGGTGTCCGCCACCACCATCGACTGCCAGTGCGGCTCGTCGCAGCAGGCCAACCACTTCGTGGCCAACCTGATCAACGCCGGCGCCATCGAGTGCGGCATCGGCTGCGGAGTGGAGGCCATGAGTCGGGTCGGCCTGGGCGCCAACGTCTTCAACGGGCCGGGCCGGTCGCGGCCCGAGTCCTTCCCCTGGGACATGCCCGACCAATTCGGCGCGGCCGAACGCATCGCCCAGAAGTACGGCGTCAGCCGCGACGACGTCGATTGGCTCGGCTTCGAGTCCCAGCGGAAGGCGGCCCGGGCCGTAGCCGAGGGTCGGTTCGATCGCGAGATCGTGCCTCTCGAGGCGCCGGTCGTCGGACCGGAAGGGCCGACCGGTGAGCGCACACTGGTCTCGAAGGACCAGGGCCCCCGCGAGACGACGCAGGAAGGGCTCGCCGGTCTCAAGCCGGTGCTGCCCGACGGCATTCACACGGCCGGAAACAGCTCCCAAATCTCGGACGGTGCCGCCGCCGTTCTGTGGATGTCCGAGGAGCGGGCCAACGAGGCTGGGTTGCGGCCCCGTGCGCGCATCGTGGCTCAGACGCTCGTCGGGTCGGATCCCTACTACCACCTCGACGGACCCATCGCTGCCACCACCGACGTGCTCAAGAAGGCGGGCATGACCATCGGTGACATCGATCTCTTCGAGGTGAACGAGGCCTTCGCGTCGGTCGTCTTCTCCTGGGGAAGGATGCACGAGGTTGATTGGGAGAAGGTCAACGTGAACGGCGGCGCCATCGCCCTCGGCCACCCGGTCGGCTCGACCGGGGCCCGGCTCATCACCACCGCCCTCCACGAGCTCGAGCGATCGGATGCCAACCTGGCCCTCGTCTCCATGTGCTGCGGCGGGGCGCTGGCCACCGGCACCATCATCGAGCGCATCTGAACCGCCGCCCCGCCGACCGGCGAGGCGCCAGCGCCAGGCGGGACGGAGCGTGACGAATGGAGCACTTCGGGTGGTAGAAGTGACCTCATGCTTCTTCGCCACCTCGCTGTCGTTGCACGCCTCCTCGCAGCCGTCGCTCTGACTTCCGGCGCCCTGGCCACCACCGCGCTGGTCGGCGCGGCGCCGGCGGGAGCCGGCCTGGCACCCCACGCTGTCGTGGCCTCGGACTGGACGACCTTCGACCAGAACGGGCTCCGCACCGGCGTCGATGCGTCGGGCAATTCCTTCTCCCCGGCCAGACCGGCGTGGACCTCACCGGTCCTCGACGGCCAGCTCTATGGCCAACCGCTGGTCTATGCCGGCCGGGTCTTCGCCGCCACCGAGAACGACACCGTCTACGCCCTGGCCGCCGACTCCGGCGCCGTGCTCTGGTCGAACCACCTGGCCGCACCGGTCCAGGCCATCCAACCTCCCGTGCGGTGACATCGTCCCGACAGTCGGCATCACCGGGTCCCCGGTCATCGACCCGGCGGCGGTCGGAGATCTTCGTGGTGGCCGATGAGGCTGCGCCGGCTCCCGGGGTGGCCGCCCACCATCTCATCGGTCTCGACGTCTTCACCGGCGCCGTGCTCCTCAACGAGGTCATCGATCTGGCCGGGCACCGACCCGGCCGCCCAGCTGCAGCGGGTCTCGCTCGCTCTGACCGACGGACGGGTCATCATCGGGCTCGGCGGAAATGCCGGTGACTGCGGCGACTACCACGGCCTGGTGATCTCGGCACCCGAGGGTGGCGGCACCGGTCTCCACCTTCGTCGTCGCCAACCAGCCCGGCGATCTCCAGGGCGCGGTCTGGATGGGTGGATCTGCCCCGGCCATCGACTCGGCCGGCAATGTCTGGGTCTCGACCGGCAACAGCGCCCACGAGAGCAGTGGTGACGCCTACGACCAGAGCGACAGCGTCCTCAAGCTGAGCCCCACCATGCAGCTCCTTGACGATTTCGCCCCCACCGACTGGTACATCGGACAATGCCAACGACAAGGACTTGCTCGACCGCCCCGGCGCTGCTCCCCAACGGGCTCGCCTTCGAGGTGGGCAAGTCCACCGCCGCCTACGTGCTCAATCAGTCGCACCTCGGCGGAGTCGGTGGACAGATCGCCGTGAACAACTCCTTCTGCTTCGCCGACGGCGGCTCGGCCGACCTCAACGGCACCTTGTTTGTCCCGTGCAGCGGCGGCGTCGAGGCGGTCACCGTCACCAGCTCGCCCTCCACGGCCAAGTGGACCACCGCCGAGCGGTGCCCACGGCTCGCCCATCGTCGCCGGCGGTCTCGTGTGGTCCATCGGTGGCGGCAACCTCGTTGCTCTCAACGCAGCCACCGGCGTGGCCGACCAGCAGTTCGCCATCGGCTCCTCGGCGTCGTCGTTCCCCTCGCTCCTCGGCGCAGCCGACGGGCTCGTCCTTGCCCCGTCGTCACCGCCGGGCGTCAGTCAAGGCGAGATCCACGCATTCGTGGGACCGCGCCGGCCTCCCCGGCCCGCCGAGCGCCGCCACCGCCTCCGCCCCGGTACTGGCTGGTGGCCATCCGACGGTGGCGTCTTCTCGCTTCGGCGACGCCGGCTTCTTCGGATCCACCGGCGCTTTCGCCCTCAACAGGCCGATCGTGGGCATGGCGGCGCACCCCGGACAGCGGCGGCTACTGGCTGGTGGCCGTCGACGGCGGCGTCTTCTCCTTCGGGGACGCCCACTTCCACGGGTCGACCGGCGCCATCGCCCTCAACAAGCCGATCGTGGGCATGGCCGCCACCCCGGACGGGCAGCGGCTACTGGCTGGTGGCAGCCGACGGCGGGCGTCTTCTCCTTCGGCGACGCCCACTTCTACGGGTCGACCGGCGCCTCGCCCTCAACCAACCCGTCGTGGGCATGGCCGCCACCCCGGACGGGCAGCGGCTACTGGCTGGTGGCCGCCGACGGCGGGGTCTTCGCCTTCGGCGACGCCCACTTCTACGGGTCGACCGGCTCGATCTCGCCTCAACCAACCGATCGTGGGCATGGCCGCTACCCCGGACGGGCACGGCTACTGGCTGGTGGCCGCCGACGGCGGGCATCTTCGCCTTCGGCGACGCCCACTTCTACGGGTCGACCGGCTCGATCCGCGCTCAACCAGCCGGTGGTGGGCATGGCCGCTACCCCGGACGGGCACGGCTACTGGCTGGTGGCATCCGACGGCGGCATCTTCGCCTTCGGTGACGCCGAGCTTCGAGGGATCGATCGCCGGGCTCGACCCTGGCCCGTCCGGTGGTGGGCATGGCCGGCGGCCGACCACATCTCTCCTGACGGGCAGGCAGTCCGCCCGGGCGCCGGCCGGTCTGGACATCGATCTCCGCACAGTAGGCTCTGTTCTGGACCCGCGGTGCCTCGATCGGGCCCGAAATAGGATGCGGCGGCGTTGACCCGGTGCCGCTCTGGCCACCGCACCGGTCGCTCCGGCCGGGAAGGAGCACCGTGATCGGCACCGAGCACCTGACCTTCGAGCGGATGGGAGCGACCGCGGTCGTGACCATGAACCGCCCGGAGGCGAAGAACGCGCTGTCCGGGCCCGATGCTCGTGGGCATGGCCGACGCCTGGGTGGAGATCGACACCAACGACGACATCCGCTGCGCCATCCTCACCGGTGCCGGGGGCACCTTCTGCGCCGGCATGGACCTCAAGTCGATGTGCGGGCCCGGGCAACGAGGAGGTCGCCGCGGCGCATGGCCGAGGACCCGGACCTGCACTGGAAGGCGTTGCTCCGTCACTACTCGCTCAAGAAGCCGCTCATCGCCGCCGTCGAAGGCTGGGCGGTGGCCGGCGGGACCGAGATCCTGCAGGCCACCGACATCCGGGTGGCCGGCGAGGGAGCCAAGTTCGGGGTCTTCGAGGCCCGGCGGGGCCTTTTCCCCCTCGGTGGGTCGACGGTCCGCCTCCGCCGCCAGATCCCCTTCACCGTGGCCATGGACCTCCTCCTCACCGCCCGCGAGGTCTCCGCCGCCGAGGCCAAGGAGATCGGGCTCATCGGACGGGTCGTCCCCGACGGGAAGGCGCTCGAGGCCGCCCTCGAGATCGCCGAGGTCATCGCGGCCAACGGCCCGCTTGGCCGTCGAGGCCATCAAGGCATCGGTGAGGGCCACCGAGGGTATCCCCGAGGAGGAGGCCCTCAAGATGGAGCTCGAGTTCGGCTGGCCGATCTTCGCCACCGAGGACGCCAAGGAGGGCCAGCGGGCCTTCGCCGAGAAGCGGCCGCCCAACTTCAAGCGCCGGTGAGCGAGCTCTACCCGTCCGACTCGCCGGAGCTCGGACCCGCGCCGACGCCTCGCCGCCGCGCTGCGCCCGCTCATCACCATGGCGGTGAGCGCCGAGCTCGAGGACGAGGCGGTGCTCGAAGCGGCCGCGGCCGTCGAGGCCGTGACCGAACGGCTGGCCGCGGCAGCCGGCCCTCGGCGCCCCCGGCGCCAGCCCGACCTCGACGGCGCCGCCCAGGAGTTCTTCCCGACGAGCCCCATCATCGGGATGGCGAGCCCCCTCGCCCCGCCGGTCACGGTCGAGGTCGTCGACGGGGTCGACGGGCGGTACCGCGAGAGCTGCGGGCCCGAGGCCTGGTTCGACTACCACTACGAGGGCCCGCCCACCTGCGTGCATGGCGGGGTCATCGCCGAGACCTTCGACGAGCTGCTGGGCGCGGCCAACATCGTGGCCGGGTACCCGGCCATGACCGGCACGCTGACCGTGCGCTATCGCAAGCCCACGCCGTTGCGGACCGACCTGCGCATCGAGGCCCGCACGCGTGGGTCGCGAGCGGCCGAAAGATCCACACCTGGGGCGGCATGTACCACGGCGAGCGTGCTCACGGCCGAGGCCGAGGGGATCTTCATCGAGCTCCCGCCCGACGCGGTTCGTGGCCATCGCCGAGGGCAACGTGGACGTCAACGACCCGCCGCCCTCGAGTTCGTCCGGACTGAGGCGGCCCGGCGGGACGCGGCCTCCGACGTGCACCTGGCGGCGCTGCCCGACGAGCGACGGGCAGTGACCGAGGGATCCGACGGCGCCCGTGCTGATCGGATGCCCAGTCCAGCGGACCGTGCACGGCGGACGACGGGCTCAGATCTTCTGGCGCCCCTCCCAATAGGGGTCCCGCAGCTTGCGCTTGTAGAGCTTGCCGTTCGGGTCGCGGGGCATGTCGTCGGTGAAGTCGATCGACTTCGGCGTCTTGAACTTGGCCAGCCGGGTCGAGCAGTACTCGATGATGTCGGCGGCCAGCTCGGCGGTGGGGTCGACGCCTTCGGCCGGCTCGACGACGGCCTTGACCTCCTCGCCCCAGTCCTCGTTGGGCACCCCGAAGACGGCCACGTCACCCACGCTCGGGTGAGCCGAGGAGGACGTTCTCGATCTCGGCGGGGTAGATGTTGGCCCCACCCGAGATGATCATGTCGATCTTGCGGTCGCGGAGGAAGAGGTAGCCGTCCTCGTCGAGCAGGCCGACGTCGCCCACGGTGAAGAACTTCCCGATGCGGTTGCTCTTGGTCTTCTTCTCGTCCTTGTGGTACGAGAAGTCGCTGCGTCTGCATGGCCATGTAGACCGTGCCGATCACGTTCGGCTCCTCGATGCGACTTGCCGTCGTCGTCGAAGATGGCGATCTCCGAGATGGGCCAGGGCTTGCCCACCGTCCCGGGCTTCTTCAGCCACTCCTCGGCGGTGACCATGGTGCCCCCTCCTTCGGAGGCGGCGTAGTACTCGTCGATGGCGTTCCCCCACCACTCGATCATCTTGTGCTTGACGTCGACGGGGCAGGGGGCGGCGGCGTGGATCATGTGGCGCAGGGACGACAGGTCGTAGCGGTTGCGCACCTCCTCGGGCAGGGCGAGGAGGCGGTGGAACTGCGTGGGCACCATGTGGGAGGTCGTGACCCGGTAGCTGCTCGATGAGGCGAAGCATCTCCTCGGGCAGCCACTTGTCCATGACCACGATGGTGTGGCCGAGGTGGATGGAGGCGCCCGCGAAACGGAGCACGGCCGTGTGGTAGAGGGGCGAGCCGACGATGTGGACGTTGTCGTCCTGGGGCTGGACGCCGAAGAGGAAGAGGATGCCGCAGAGCCCGATGGCGGCGTCCTCGGGGGATGCGCCGATGAGCGGCCGGTAGACGCCCTTGGGGTTGCCGGTGGTGCCCGAGGTGTAGTTCATGACGTCGCCGATGGTGCGGTCGGGCGGGTCGTCGGTCGTCTCGGCTGACCGCAACGGCCTCGAAGGAGCCGAAGCCGGCGATGGTGCCGACGGCCAGGCAGGCGGAGGAGTCGAGCCCGGCCTCGGCGGCGGCTTCCTGCGGCCACCGCCGCGAACCGCTCGTGGGCCACGAAGACCTTGGCCCCGGAGTCCTTGAGGATGTAGGCCACCTCGGGGCCGACCAGGTGGTGGTTGATGGGGACCAGGTACCAGCCGGCCTGCAGGGCGGCCAGGTAGAGCTCGAACATCTCGACGCCGTTGGGGAGCAGGGTGGCCACCACGTCACCGGTGCCGACGCCGAGCCGGCGCAGGCCGTGCACCACCTGGTTGGTCCGGCCCAGCAGCTCGCCGGCCGTGTACTCGGTACCGTCGGGGTCGACGAGGGCCAGATGGGACGGGTCGTCGTGGGCCAGTGCCCAGAATCCGAGATCACTCATGTGCTTCTCCCCTCCGCTCCCTCGGCGCGCTCGGTGGCCGTCGGCTCGAGTCTCGGGCCGGTCGATGCCCGGGCGGCGCCGGCGGCAATGATCCTGGTTGGCGCAGGTGCGGTGGGGACGCTAGAACAGGTTCTCGTAGTGGTCAACCCGCCGCCGGAGCGCGCCAGGTGCGCCGGAGCGGCCGGCCGGCCGGCTCGACGCAGCCTCGCGCCGGCATCCCCACCCGCTGACGGACCGACAGATCGACAGGCAACAGAAAGGCATGGCGATGGGCACGTTCCTCGACGGCAAGGTGGTCGCCGTCACCGGCGGCGGCGGCGGCATCGGACGGGCCGTGGCCACTGGCCGCGGCGGCAGAGGGCGCCCGCCTGGTGGTGGCCGACATCGGAGTGTCCTTGGCCGGCGAGGACCCGACCAGCGAGGTCGCCGAGTCGGTCGTGGCCGAGATCACCGCCTCGGGCGGGGAGGCGGTGGCGGTGGCCGAGAGCGTGACCACCCTCGCCGGGGGCGAGGCCATCGTGGGCGCCGGCGTCGATCGGTGGGGCCGCATCGACGGCGTCGTCGCCGTGGCCGGCATCCTGCGCGAGCGGATGCTCTTCAACATGTCGGAGGACGAGTGGGACGCCGTCGTCGAGACCCACCTGAAGGGCCACTTCACCGTCTTTCGGGCCGCCGTCGGCCATCATGCGCAAGCAGGAAGGCGGCGGCTCGCTGGTGGCCTTCACCTCGGGCGCCTTCGCCGGGAGCGTGGCCCAGGCCAACTACGCGGCGGCCAAGGGAGGGATCGTGTCCCTGGTGCGCTCGGCGGCGGCCGGACTTCAACGCTACGGCGTGACCGCCAATGCCGTCGCCCCGGTCGCCCGCACCCGGATGTCGGCCAACGTGCCCATGGACCTGGCCGAGATGGGTGACCCGGAGGACGTCGCCCCGCTCGTCGTCTACCTGCTCTCCGACCGGGCCCGCCACATCACCGGTCAGGTCTACACGGCGGTCGGGCCCAAGATCGCGGTGTGGAACCAGCCCCGAGAGGTCCGCGCCGTGTACGCCGACGGCCGCTGGACGCCCGAAGCCATCGCCGAGCGCCTGGACTCGACCGTGGGTCAGGAGCGGATGCCGCTGCTCGACCAGTTGGAGGAGTACCGCAAGGCGGCAGAGGCCAAGGCGGCAGCCGAGGCCGACGGGTAGCGGCCGGCGATGTGGTAGATCGCGCATCGAGTGAACAGCTCCCACCGGTCGGTGGTCGACCGGGCCGGCACGGAGTAACGGACTAACCTTCAGTCCGCGCTCGTGAGTCGAGAGGCAACGGGCGGGGAACAACGGGGGTCGGAAACGGGGGACCGGATATGAGACGGTGGCGAGGAGTTCCTGTTGTCATTGCTGGCGCGTGCATTGCGCTTACGGTGCTCGCCCTGCCCAGCATCGCCGCCGCCGCCGGCCACCAGCATCGAGCCCACTCTGCCGATCACCGGGACGTCGCCGCCACCGGCTGTGACACCACAACTATCGGGCGAGGGCGACGTGTCCGGCACCTTGACCATCACTGGCGCGCCCAAGGGATTTGAGCCTGTCTTCGAGGGAGTCAGGCGCCTGCCCGGCGCCCGCCACCACCATCTGTGCCGACCCGCAGTACACCTTCTCGAGCGGCAATACCTACGACCTGCCGCTGACCGCCGGTACGTGGGATATCGCCGGGTTCTACGAGCTCGGCGCATACGGCGGTGTGTTCCTCGGCTCCTTCGAGGAGGTGACGGTCACCGCTGGAGAGACCGACCACCGCAGAACCTCACCGTCCCCTACCAGAAGCCGGCGGGTATCCGCGGCCAGGTCACCGTGACCGGGTTGCCCAAAGGGCATCTCCGTCGAGGAGGTGGAGGCCCTGCTGTGCCCGTCCTTCGCACCCTGGAACGGAACGTCCCCACCGTCGATCGCCTGCGTCGACCTCGGCAGCTCGGCACCGAGCTCACGATCCTTCAAGGATCACGACCTCCCGCCCGGCACGTGGTTTGCCTATCCGGGATATTGCACCGAGTTCGGGTGTGAGGAGAACGCCGACGCCGGCCAGTCCGTGACCTTGGATTCCGGCAAGGTCACCACCATCGACCTGTCCACCCCGTTCATCCTCCCGGGCTGGGGCCTGGTGAGCGGCACTGTGACGGTCTCCGGGGCACCGAGCCGGCTTCTCGGACCCGGTGGGTGTGGCCGCCTGCCAGACAGGCACCGACGACTGCGAGTTCTATTCGAGTCGAGGGCGCGACAGCTACGACTTGTTGCTGCCCGTCGGAATCTGGACGGTGACCGGCCTCTACCTGGTGCCGCCCTTCGACAACGCCGTGTTTGGGCCGCCGACCGACGTGACCGTGAGCGGCGGCGCCGACACCACCGACGAACCTGGTTGTCCCGTACCAGCAGCTCGGCAGCGCAGCAGGACGGATCACCGTCACTGGAGTGCCCGGGGGCGTCCCCATCGAGGACTACACGATGCTCGCCTGCCCCGCCTCCATGGGGACCAGCGGGCTCGGCTCGCTGGCCTGCGTGACCGAGGTCTCCGGTAAGAGCGGTTTCAGTGAGGGGCCGTTCGACGCCGAATCGCTCGACCGGGTGGCTGGCGCCGCCCAGGCGGCGGCATCCAGGAGAGCTGTCGTCGGGCTCGCCTGCTGAGAAGGAAGGACAGCTTCGACCTGACCACGCTCACCCCCGGGTCTTGGATCCTCCACCCCGGGTACGAAACGGAGTACGGCTCCTACGTCGACCCGACCGGGACCACAGTGACCGTCGTTGCCGGGTTGACGGCCGAGAAGCACCTGACCGTGCCGTACCAGTCGCCGACCGACGGCCTGCTGACCGGTTCGGTGACGGTGGTGGGCGCCCCCGGTTCGGGCTTCGAGTCCGGCATCGAGGCGTGCAGCGCCCCGCCGAGCGGGTTCTCCTGCGACGACGAATTCGGCGCTGAGGCCGATGCCAACGGGCACTACCAGCTCGACCTACCCGCCGGAACCTGGTGGGTCTCCGGAATGGCGTTCGTGTTCAACTACGAGGACCAGGAGTTCGTCGGATTCCCGCAGCCAGGTCGTGATCACGGCCGGGGCCCGGACGAAGGCGAATGTCACCGTCGACGTGCCTGCTTCCTGAGCGTCGGCGGCCCGGGCGTCGGCTCGTCCGGTCACTCACCCTCCGGGGACAGGACGCAGAACTCGTTCCCCTCGGGATCACAGAGGACAACCCAGCTCTCGGTGCCCTCCTGGCCGATCGAGGCTCGAGCCGCACCCATGCCGAGGAGTCGCTCGACCTCACCGACCTGGTCGGCTGGACGCAGGTCGAGGTGGACGCGGTTCTTCACCGACTTTCGGTGGGGTACGGCCAGGAACAGCAGGGGGGTGGGTCCGGGCCCACCCCGGCCGGAGCCGACGGCCGGCGGCTCGACCCAGATGTCGCCGTCCGCGTCGGCCCGGACCCGCCAACCGAGAGCTTCGGCCCAGAACCCGGCGAGGGCGCTGGGTTCCGTTGCGTCGATGGTGACCGCTTCGATCCGTAGTGTCATCGCGCCTCCTCGTGCGATGCGTCCCAGCTGCAAGTCTGCCTGCTGTTGTCGGCTGCTGTTGTCGGCTGCCGTCGGGCTGCGGTCACGAGTCGATTCGTCGGTGCGCCCGAAGATGCCGGCTGCCAAACTGGTGCGGCCTGTCGTCGCGTCGCGATCCCTGGGAGGTGCGCACCATGAATGCTCCGACTGCCAGAGTCGCCTTCGTCCAATCCAGCTGGCACGAGTCCATCGTCGACCGCTGCCGAGTGTCGTTCGTCGCCGAGTCCCTGCGTCTGGGCCTGCCCGAGAGCAGTATCGACTTCTGGAAGGTGCCCGGTGCGTTCGAACTGCCTCTGCACGTGAAGCGCCTGGCCAGGACGGGCCGCTATTCGGCCATCGTGGCCGCCGGCCTCGTCGTCGACGGCGGCATCTACCGTCACGAGTTCGTGGCCGAGGCCGTCATCAACGGGCTCATGCAGGTGCAGCTGGAGGTCGACGTCCCGGTCATCTCCGCCGTGCTGACGCCGCACCACTTCCACGAGCACGGCACCCACACGTCGTTCTTCGTCTCCCACTTCGAGATCAAGGGACAAGAGGCCGCCCGCGCCTGCGCGTGCCACCATGCGGTCATTGGTCGCCGTGTCGAAGCTCGAAGCCGTCTGACCTCGGGCGAAGAAGCGGCCGTCTTCCAGCGGCGCGCATCGTCGCGCTCGCCATGCCATCGCGGCCATGTTGGAGCTGCCGGACGCTGGAAAGCCACCGATCGCGGGAGTGGACTCCCTAGCATGGACGACGAGGGGTGGCGATCGAACGGGATGCTCGGTGCGCCATCGGGAGGTGAGCCATGGTCGCACTTGCAATCGTCCTCACCGCCATCGTCCTGCTGCTGGCCGTCCTGGTGGCCGGCCTGCTGCGTAGCCACGCCGACATCCTGAAGGCTCTGCACGACCTCGGCGCCGGGGTCGGTGATCCCGTCGGGCCACCGGTGGGAAGGCAATCGCCGGTCGACAGCAGGCGACAAGCCGGCAAGGCGCACCGCTTGTCATCGGTCCACCGCTTCCCGTCGAGCGCAACTCGACCTCCGCACCGACCATCGCCGGCGTGGCCCCGAACGGTGATGCCGTGGCCGTGGCCCCGGCGACGGGAGGCGCGCTCACCCTGCTTGCCTTCCTCTCCTCTGGCTGCCGGACGTGCGGCGCGTTCTGGTCGTCGTTCCGCCGACCTCGATCGCTTGGGCTTCCCGGAGGACACCCGCCTGGTGGCGGTCACCAAGGGCCCTGAGCTGGAAGCGCCGGGCGTGGTGGCGAATCTGGCGTCACCGGGGCTGACCGTCGTCATGTCGACCGAAGCCTGGTCCGACTACGAGGTGCCCGGCTCGCCCTTCTTCGTCCTCGTGGACGGTGTCAGCGGCCGGCGGATCGGCGAGGGGGTGGCCAACCAGCTCGCCCAAGTCGCCGAGCTCGTCCGGCGGGCCGCCCTCGACGACCGTCAGCTCCAGCGGGTCAGCCGCGGTCGGGCCGACGCCGAGGGGCTCGACGGGCCTGAGCGGGAGCGGGCCAACGACCAGGAGCTCCGCGACGCCGGCGTGATGCCCGGCGATCCGAGCCTCTATCCACGGTCGCTCGCCGACCTCTACGGTCCGAGGGACCGCAGGTCGGCACGCTCGGCACCGGGGAAGCAGCGCTGAGGTGGCCACCCTCGAGGCGCACGGGATCGGGGCCGAGCTTGCCCGACGGGTTCGAGGGCCGCATCTTCGTGCGGCCCCGGACCGGCGACGAGGTGACCTATCCCGTCGCCCACTTCGCCACCTTCGCCTCTCCCGTCCGATGTCGGCGACTTCGGATCCGGTGCGGTCACCGAGATGGGCCGCGACGACATCTTCGCCGCCCTCTTCGAGTACGGCCCGGGCAGCGTCGGCACCCGGCTGTTCGCATGCCAGGGCATGCCCCGGTCGCTCGCACTGGGCAATTTCAAGCCGACCGTCCTCCGCCGGGGTATCGGCGGACAGTCGGGCACCCAGTGGTTCTTCACCGAAGGCGGCCGTGCGTTCACCCTGTATGTCGTGCTGGGCAGCCATGCCCTGCGCGGGTCGCTCGTCCCCCGGGTCAACGAGCTGCTGCGGTCGGTGATCGTGGCGCCGGCAGCCGAGTCTGCGTCGCCGTTGCCGAACGAGGGCGGCCCGTCACCGGCATCAGACGCACGGTGGAACTGATCGGTCTCTACCTGGTGGCGGCCGCGCTCCTGGTGGGCGCGGGCGTGGCCAAGGCGGTCCGGCCCGACGACACCGCCCGGGCGTTCGGGTCGACGTTCCGGGTCCCGCCTGAGCGGCTGCGAGCCTGGGTACGCGTCGGCGCCGCCGTCGAGGCAGGCGTGGGCGTCGTGGCGCTCGTTTGGCCCGGGCCGATACCGGCCGCGCTCGTGGCCGCGTCCTACTTCGGGTTCGCGGCGACGCTCGCCGTGGTCCGCTCGACCGGCGGCGCCATCGCCAGCTGCGGCTGCTTCGGCTCGCCGGACACCCCGGCCACGGCCACCCACGTCGTGGTCGATATCTGCCTGGGCGCCGCCGCGGTGGCCGTCGCCGCTGCCGGGATCCGAGGCTCCGTCCTCGGCCTCCTGGCCGCCCAACCATGGCGAGGAGTGCCCCTTGCTCGTCGCCAGCCTGCTCGCCGCCTGGCTCACCCTGCTCGTGATGGACCAGACTGGCTCGGCTGACGGCCGTGCGCCGGCTGGCAGGGATCACCCACCGACCCGTGACCTGACCCCTCGATGACCATCGTCGAGCGCTCGTCGAGGTTCCTCGCCACGAGGCTCTCCCGCCGCAGCTTCATCAACCGGTCGGCCATCGCCGGCAGCGCCGTGGCCGTCGGGGCCGGTGCCGACCTCCTGCTCCGCCCCGGGACCGCCTACGGGCTGGTCTGCTCGTGCGGCAACGGCAACTGCGACTGCGACTCGACGTGCTGCTCCGGGTTCAGCGAGTTCTGCTGCTCGGTCAACGGCGGCTACAACTACTGCCCGACCGGCACCATCATGGGGGGATGGTGGAAGGCGGACAACTCGTCGTACTGCAACGGTCCTCGCTACTACATGGACTGCAACGCCGTCTGTACCTGCGACGACGGCTGCGGTGGAGGGTTCGCCTTCTGTGACCCGGGATGCGACGGCGTCAACTGCGGGTGCGGGCCGCTCGGGTGCGACTCCTACGTCACCGGCTGCTTCCAGTTCCGCTACGGCCAGTGCAACCAGCAGGTGGAGTGCATGGGGCGGATCGTCTGCCGGGTGGTGGCCTGCGTGCCCCCCTGGACGGTCGACCCCACCTGCACCACCACCAACGCCGAGGACGACAGCACGGCCGAGCAGAACGAGCCCTGTTGGACCCCGGCACCGCCGGCACCACCGCCGACGCCCTGCGCGTCGATGCTGACCCGTTGCCAGGTGGTCGGGATGGCGTCGGCCACCGAGCGGGCGCGGCTACGCCATGGCCACCGCATTCGGGAAGGTGTTGGCTTTCGGCTCCTTCGTCGACGCCGGCGACGTGTCGTCCGTCGTGCTGGCCCAGCCCGTGGTGGGCATCGCCGCCCGGCCGGCCGGCGGCTACTGGCTGGTGGCGGCGGACGGTGGCATCTTCGCCTTCGGCGGCGCCCCCTTCTACGGATCGATGGGTGGACGCCGGCTCAACCAGCCGATGGTCTCCATGGCCGCCACGCCGTCGAACGCCGGCTACTGGCTGGTGGCGGCGGACGGCGGCATCTTCGCCTTCGGCGACGCCCGCTTCTACGGGTCGATGGGGGGCCAGATGCTCAACAAGCCCATCGTGGGCATGGCCGCCACGCTCGACCGGCCACGGCTACTGGTTCGTGGCGGCCGACGGCGGTGTGTTCGCCTTCGGCGACGCCGGCTTCTACGGGTCGATGGGTGGCCAGATGCTCAACAAGCCGGTTGTGGGCATGGCCGCCACCCCGACCGGGCTCGGCTACTGGCTGGTGGCTGCCGACGGCGGCATCTTCGCCTTCGGGGACGCCCCTTTCCGAGGGTCGATGGGCGGTCAGATGCTCAACAAGCCCATCGTGGGCATGGCCTCGCCGCACCACCGAATGTCGGCCCGCCGGACCGATCGGGCTACTGGCTGGTGGCGGCCGACGGCGGCATCTTCGCCTTCAGTGCCCCGTTCTTCGGATCGCCGGCATGAGGAACGCCCCTGGGCCACGGGCCGTCCACGCTCGTTCCCGACGTGACGCGGCCGTACCTGTCTCGTCGTGTTGGCGGAAGGGAGCATCATGAACATCCATCATCGTCGCCGGTGTTGTCGTCGGCACCGCCGCCGCCGTCCGCTCCACTTGGTCGCCGTGCGGGCTTTCCATGCTCTCGACCATCACGCCGTTCTCGGAACGGGGCCGCGGCCATTCCTTCCGGGCCACGGCGAGCTGGTTCGTGGCCGGCGCGCTCGTCGGCGGAGCCTCGCTGGGCGCGCTCATGGGCCTCGGGGCGGCCGTGGTGGGCGGGCTCCACCTCTCAGAGGACTCTCGGCTTTGGGCGGCGGGCGCCGCCGCCGTCGTGGCGGCCATGCTCCGACTGCGCCCTCCTCGGACGCCAGCTTCCCGTGCACCGCCGGCAGGTCAACGAGCGCTGGCTCGACAGCTACCGGCCATGGGTCTACGGGGCGGGGTTCGGGTGGCAGATCGGCGCCGGGCTCGTGACCTACATCACCTCGGCGGCCGTCTACCTTGTCGTCGTCCTCGGTGTCCTGACCGCCGACCCCGCTCGCCGCAGTGGCGTTGGGCGCCTGGTTCGGCCTCCTCCGGGGCCTGGCCGTGCTCCTCACCCGTCGGGTCCGGTCGGTGACTGAGCTCGTGTCCTTCCACCGCCGCTTCGAGGGGGCCCGTCGCCCTGGCCGATCGGGGTGTTCGGAGCAGCTGAGGTGGCTGTGATCCTGGGCATGGCCGCGGCGCTGGCCACGGTGGCATCGGTCGTCGTGCTCGGCGGCTCGGCCGCAGTGTTCGTGCTGGTAGCAGTGGCCCGCCGTCGACCGCGTCGTAGAAACGGAGCGGCCGACTGGTGTGCGGGACGGTCTCGTCTCGGCCGCGGCCGGGGTGCCCGACTCGGTCTGACCTTCAGCCTCGCTCGAGACGGGGGGGCTGGCCGCCCGAGGGCGACGCGGGCCGGGGCGTGGGCTCGTTCTCCGACGTTCTCCGCTCCGGGCTGGGCTTCCTGGCCCGGCTCCTCGCCGTCGTCTTCGTCCTCGTCCTCGTCCTCGTGTGCGCCTGCACCGGCGGCTGCGGCGGCGACCGCTTCTGTGTCCTCGTCCCGCGATCCGCCGTTCGGTGCCGTCGTCCTCCTCGATGCCGGCCGGGTCGGCCTCGCCCCGACGCCACCGCTGCAGCGCTCCGAAACGGGTGGCGAGGAGGATGATGCCGGCCACGGCCAGGAGGGCGCCCGCCCACTGCACCAACAGGGAGCCGAGATGCCCGTCCTCACCGAGCCAGAGGTGCTCGTCGAGGAAGCGCTCGATGCCCCAGAGCACCATGCCCACACCGAGGACGATGCCGGCCGGGGGAGGTGAGCTCCTGTCCACGGCCTCGGCGACCAGCTGGAGGTCGGACCCGCTCGTCAGCGGGGCGTCAATGGTCCCGGCGTCCTCGGCGCTCACGCCTCCTCCGTCGTCGGCGGCGGCAGCTGCACTGGCAGCAGTGGCGGCGGCCGAGTCGTGAGCGTCCACCATGGCTGGGGCAACGCTGCGCAACCAGCGCTCGACGAGCAAGCAGCACGCCGAAGATGGCGAAGTCCTCCATGGCCTGGAAGATGGGAACCGGCAGGCGCTTGCCGACCTGTCCGGCGTAGTACATCCCGAACCACTGGTTGGTGGGGTGGCCGCCGCCGGCCACCATCAGCTGCGGTCCGAGCAACCGGCCGATCCCCCAGCTGGCCATGAGGACCGGGGCCATGAGGTCGGCGAAGCGAAGGGTCGGGAGTCGTGGACAGCGACGTCGCTGGCTCACGATGGCCACCGGGACGGCGAAGAGCAAGCCGCCGAACGATGACAGGCCGCCCTGCCAGATGGCGATCACCTGGCCGGGGTGGTTCGAGTAGTAGGAGAGGTTGGACAGGACGTGCAGGGCCCGGGCGCCGACGATGGCGGCCACGATGACCCACAGGAACATGCCGGTGACCCACTGCCACGGGTAGCCGGCGCTGCGCAGCCGGCGCTCGGTGTAGCGAAGCCCGAACCAGAAGGTCAGGGCCAAGCCGATCCCGTAGGTGTGGATCTCGATGAACCAGATGTGGAACGCGACGGGAATGGGTCTCATGGCGAGGTGGCGTCCGACGGCCGATCGGGACGGGCTGCAACCGGCGCCCCCTCAGTATGCCCCAGGTGCCCGGATAGGGTGAGGTGCGCCGTCCCGTGCTGTGCCGGGCTGACAGCTCCCGTGCTGACCCGGGCGCGGCCGGACCCGGCGAGGAGGCACCGATGGCAGTGCTGGACGGCAAGGTGGCCCTGGTGACGGGGGGCGGATCGGGCATCGGCCTCGCCACCGCCCGTCTGCTGGTCGAGCGCGGTGCGGTCGTGGCGCTGGTGGATCGCAACCGGGCCGCCGCCACGGAGGTGGCCGAAGAGCTCGGTGGCCTGGCCGTCGAGGCCGACGTGAGCCGGTCCGGACGAGTGGCCAGGGATCGTCGACGCCGTGACCTCGGGTCTCGGTGGAGTGGACCTCGCCCACCTGAACGCCGGAGTCACCACGGGAGAGGCGGATGTCACCCAGGTGACGGACGACATCTACCGGCGGGCGGTGGGGGCGAACGTCGACGGGGTGTTCTTCGGCGTGCGGGCGCTGGTCCCGGCCATGGCCGCCCGAGGCGGCGGGGCCATCGTGGCCACTGCCTCGTTGGCCGGTCTCATCGGCTTCTCCCCCGACCCCATCTACTGCATGACCAAGCACGCGGTCGTCGGTCTCGTCCGGTCACTCGCCCCTCAGCTGGCCACACACGGCATCACCGTGAACGCCGTATGCCCGGGATTGGTCGACACGCCGCTTATCGGCGATTCGCGCCAGTTCATCGAGCAGAGCGGCTTCCCGCTCATCGCCGCGTCAGCGGTGGCTGCCGCCGTGGTCGACCGCATGGCCGGAGAGGAGTCCGGCGACTGCATGGTCATCCAGGCCGGGACGGGAGCCGGTGGCCTTCCGTTTCGCCCGACCGCCGGGACCGGGAGGGGACGCCGCTGGGCGGATGCCGCCGTCCGAGCTGGCCGCCCACGATCAGGTCTGACCGGTCGCACCTGGCGCGGTCGAGGTGAGGGCGAGGTCCGGTGGTGTGGGAGAAGTGGGAGGCCGGGGGCCGTCAGCCGACCACTCGGCCGACGCCGGCGAAGTCGTCACCGGTGCGGACGGCCGTGATCCACACGCTGGCCCCGGTGTAGGGGGCTTCGATCATCTCGCCGCCGCCCACGTACATGGCCACGTGCTCCGAGCCGCCGGGGCCGTAGAAGAGGAGGTCGCCGGGCTCGATGTCGGCCAGCGGGATGTGGGTGGTGTCCTCGTACTGGGCGCCCGAGTAGTGGGGCAGGCTGATGCCCACCTGGGCGTAGGCCCACATGACCAGGCCGGAGCAGTCGAAGCCGGTGCTCGGCGAATCGCCGCCCCACACGTAAGGCACGCCGACCTCACGTTCGGCGGCCTGGACCGCCCCCGCCGCGCCCGGCGCGAGCGGGGGAAGCGGTGCTGTGGCCGCCGGGTCGCTTGCCGCCGAGTCGCTCGACGAGCCGGCGTCCGTGCTGGACTGGGCAGTCTGGGCCGCTGCCTGCGCCTGTGCCGCCGCCTGGCCTGGGCTTGCTCGGCGGCCACCTTCGCCTGGAAAGCCTGGGCGGCGGCCGCGGCCGCGGCTGCCTGCTGCTGTTGCACGAGGCTCTGGATGTTGGCGTTGACGCCGGCCAGCGTCTGCTGGTCCTGCGTGGCCAGCTGCGTCGCCTGCTGCTGCTCGTTGACCAGGTCGTCGTGCGCCGCGGTGGCTTGCGCGTTCTCCTGCTGCAGCGCGGCTCTGGTTGGCCTGCAGCTGCTGCTGGGCAGTGTGCAGCCGGTCGATGGTGGTGGTCACGTTGCCGGTGGCGATGGCCGAGTACTCCGAGCGGATCCCGTTGGCGTTGAGGTTCGACGAGAACATCTGGGTGACCTGACTGCCGCTGTCGCTGTTCGTGTAGTCGGCGATGGCCTGTGAGCGCAGCTGGCTCTTGTCCTTGCTCACCGTCGCCTGGTCCTTGACGATGGCGGCCTGGCCGGCGGCGATCTTGGCCTGCAGCTGTGAGAGCTCGTAGTCGGCCTGGTTGACCTGACCGGTCAGCGTCTCGATCTGCGCCTGGGTTGCCTGCAGCTTGGGCTGATGGCGGCGGCCTCGGCCCGGGCGCTCGACGAGCTGGTCGGCCGATGCCGGCCGCACCGCACCGCTTACGGCCGCGGCGGCCAAGATGGCCGGCACGAGGACGAGGGTGGCAACGATCCGCCGGTTGCGGGGGCTCGGGCGGGGGAACGGTGCCGTTGCTCGGACGTCGAGACCTGCTCGGCGTGAGTCATACGGGACTACTTTCTAGTCCACGGGGCGCCGGCTCCACAAGGACTGCGGTCGCCTGACAATATGTCCGACCAGGGACGATTCGCCACATCTGGCCACGAATGGGCCCGGCTCAGACGAGAAAATACCCGCCGTTCGCGCTCCGGAACTTGTCGAGACGCTGCGATGCCCGACCGCGTACCGGCGGTCGCCCGAGTGCGCAACGGAGTCGGAGGGTAGGGTCCGTGCATGGGTGAGATCATCGAATTCGCCAGCAACGGCGGTCGCGCCTCGGGCTATCTGGCCGTGCCGGACGGCGGTCCGCAGTCGGGCCCCGGCATCATCGTGCTTCAGGAGTGGTGGGGTCTGGTCGACCAGATCAAACGCACCTGCGACCGCTTCGCCGGTGCCGGGTTCGTCGCCCTGGCCCCCGACCTGTACCACGGCACCAGCGTGCCACTCACCGAACCCGACGAAGCCGGCAAGCAGATGATGGCACTGCGCATGGAGGACGCGGCCAAGGACCTCAGCGGCGCGGTGGACGAGCTGCGCCGCCGCACCGGTCGCGACCAGGTGGGGGTGATCGGCTTTTGCATGGGCGGCGGCCTCGCCCTCGTGCTCGCCACCCAGCGACCCGACGCGGTGAAGGCGGTTGTCCCCGCCTACGGCCTCATCCCGTGGCCCGACGCGCAGCCCGACTACTCGAAGCTCGAGGCCGCTGTCCAGGTGCACGCCGCGTCGGAGGACGACTTCTTCACGCCGGACGCCGCCCGCCAGCTCGAGTCCGAGCTGAAGTCATTCGGCAAGAGCGTCGAGTTCCATCACTACGAGGGCGCCGGCCACGCTTTCTTCAACGAGGACCGGCCCGAGGCCTACCACCAGGAGTCGGCCGATCTCCTGTGGGACCGGGCGGTCTCCTTCTTCCGCGAGCAGCTGGGCTGAGCGCGGGCAGCTGGGCTGTGGAGTGAACCGGCCCGGGCTGGTCGAGCGCTACCTCACGCTCGGCCTGCGTCTCGGTCGGCACGTCGACGGATTGGTCGACGCCTACTACGGCCCGTCGCGCCTGTCCGAGGCGGTGACAGACGAGCCGCCCGGTCGACCCGCGGCGCCTGGTGGCCGACGCCCAGGAGCTGCTCGCCGACATCGGCGCCGGTGCCCCCCTCGGGCATCCCGACTGCCTGGCGCTGACCAGGCCGACGACGGTGCCGCCACCTCCCGCCGGCACTGGCTGTCCGCCCAGACCGTCGGCCTCCTGACCGTGGCCCGCAAGCTGGCAGGCGACCAGATCGGCTACGCCGACGAGGTCGAGGCCTGCTACGGGATCCGTCCCAGCCGGGTCGACGAGGAGGTCTTCGCCCAGGCCCACGCTCGACTGGACCTGGTCCTGCCCGGCGACGGCCCCCTGGCCGAGCGCCTGGTCGACGTGGCGGGAGTCCCACGCCGTGCCGACCGACCGCCTGCCCGCCGCCATCGACTCGTTGGTCGAGGACCTCCGGGATCGCACCCGGACGCTGTTCGGTCTGCCCGAGGGGGAGCACGTGGACTTCGAGCTGGTCACCGGCCAACCCTGGTCCGGCTTCAACTACTACCTGGGCGATCTGCGCAGCCGGGTGGCGGTCAACGTCGACCTGCCCGTGCTCTCCACCGCCCTCGCCCACCTGGTGGCCCACGAGTCCTATCCCGGCCACCACACCGAGCACACCCGCAAGGAGGTCGGGCTGGTTCGCCGCCGGCAGTGGTGGGAGGAGTCCATCTTCCTCGTCGGCACCCCGCAGTGCCTGCTGGCCGAAGGGCTGGCCGACCTCGGCCTCGAGGTGGTCATGGGCCGCCGACCGGAGTCCACGGTGGCCGAGCACCTGCGCCCGCTGGGCATCCGCTACGACACCGAGGTGGTGGCCGCGGTGGCCGAGGCCGGCGACGCCCTCGGCGCCGTGCGCCAGAACGCCGCCTTCCGGCTCCACGAGGATGGCGCCGACCCCGACGTGGTCACCGACGAGGTGGCCCATTGGGGCCTCCAGTCCGGAGAGCGGGCGGCCAAGGTCGTCGAGTTCCTGACCCACCCGACCTGGCGCGCCTACCTGACCTGTTACGTGGAGGGCCTGCCCCTGTGCCGGGCCTTCGTGGCCGGCGACCCGGCCCGCTTCGACCGGCTCCTCTCGGAGCAGCTGACCCCCCAGCAACTGGCGGACCGCATCGGCACGGACCGGAAGGTCACTCCGTCGGAGGCCAGCCGGACGGGTTGAACGCAGGGGTCCCGTCGTCGAGCCAGACGGCTGCGACGGACCTCTCGGTGGCGTCGTTCTAATAGCGCCCGGCGGTGAGCGACCAGTCGGATTCGATGGCAGCCACCAGGGCGGGCAGCTCGCGCCACCAAGCGCCGACACCGGTGGCCAATGCCATGTTGCGAACAGCTGCGGGGACTTCGATCACATCTCAAAGTGTGGTACCGCCATCTCGCCCGATCAGGCCCTCCTGCTGTGTGGCCAGAGCGTCGGGAAGGTGGGTGAGACGTCTGCAACGGTGCCGACCGGCGCCTACGATCGCACGTATGTCCGAACGCTCCCGCAACCTTCCCCGCCGCTCGTGCATGTCCTCACCGGGGTCGAACGAGCGCTTCCTGGCCAAGGCGCCGACGGTCCCTGCCGACATGAGCTTCCTCGACCTCGAGGACTCGGTTGCCCCGCTCGAGAAGGAGGCCGCCCGGGCCAAGGTGGCCGACGCCATCAAGAACCTGTCCTGGGACGACCGGGTCCTCTGCGTGCGGGTGAACGCCTGGGACACCGAGTGGACCTATGGGGACGTCATCGAGGTGGTCTCCAACGCCGGCGAGCGGCTCGACGAGCTCATGCTGCCCAAGGTGCAGAGGGCCGCCGAGGTTGTCGCCCTCGACCTCCTGCTCAGCCAGGTCGAGAAGAAGTGCGGCCTGCGTTTAGGCCACGTGGGCATCGAGGCCCAGATCGAGACGACCCGGGGGCTGATCAACGTCGAGGAGATCTGTGCCGCCTCGCCTCGGCTCGAGACCATCATCTTCGGTCCCGCCGACTTCGCCGCCTCCATGGAGATGCCGGTGCTGACCGGGGGCGTCTCCATCCCCGAGTACCCCGGCGACCATTTCAATTACGTCTTCTCGAAGATCCTCATGGCCGGACGGGCCAACGGTCTGCAGGTCATCGACGGCCCATTCCTCAAGGTGCGCGACCTCGATGCCCTGCGCGAATTCTCGCAGCGGACCCGCATCCTCGGCTACGACGGCAAGTGGGCGCTCACCCCCGATCAGGTCACCGTGCTCAACGAGGTCTATTCGCCCACCCAGGAGCAGTTCGACCGGGCCTGGGACATCCTCGACGCCTACCAGCGGGCGACCGAGGAGGAGCGATCGGGTGCGGTGATGTTCGGGGACGAGATGATCGACGAGGCGTCGCGCAAGATGGCCATGAAGTTCGTGATGCGCGGCGAACGGGCCGGCCTCTCCCGTTCGCCCGGCTGAGGATTTGCCGGACCTTCGACCGCATCGTCAGCGTTGATCGCGGACGATACGGATGGGGCCTTGCGCCCGTCTCAGAACGTGAACTCGTGGTGCCAGGCGTCGAGGACGCTGTAGTCGCCGTGCATGTCGACCGTCCCCAGCGTCGGGCGGTGGTAGAGGTTCAGCTCGAGGTCGGAGGCCGTGCCGCTGATGACCAGCGGGTACCCCTCGACCGGGGCTTCGTCCTGGGAACGGCGCTCGACATCGATCCGGTCGGCCCCGATGGTCACCACCCATTCCAGGCCGAGGTCGGTGGACCGCAGGGCCATGGCCCGCCCGCTGCCCGGCACCCGTGCGGGGTCGGGCGGTGACCAGCACGTCGAGGATCTCGTCGATCCCGTCGGCGGCGAGCTCGGGGGCGATGGGCGTGGCGATGCCGTGGGCGGCCTGGGCGTCATAGCGGTGGACGGCGAGCTCGTGGGCGCAGCGCCGCATCACGAAGCCGGCCGAGCGGTCGGCGTCGAACCAGGTCCACACCTGCGTCTCCGGTGGCGTGGCCTGGAGCTCGCCGACCAGGTCCCCGCAGCGGTCGCCCATCCACCCGGCGAGCTCGTCTCCCGTCGGGCGGGTCGGGGAAAGCCGGCTTGGGCCGGCCGGTGGCCTCGCAGAGCACGTGGCTCCAGAACCCGCAGAACCCGCCGACGTGGGTGGCGAGGTCGTGCATCTCCCAGCCCTCACAGGTGGGCACGGGCGTGTCCATGGTGTCGGCGGCCACCGCGAAGATCAGCGCTTCGCTCTCCGACCTGACGGCGTCGATGTGGGAGGCAGGGTCCATGGGCATGCAGGGTCCGTTGCGGGCTGGGCCCAGCCGGCTCTCGACGGGGCCGCCTGTCGGCGCCGGCGTGCTGGACGACCAGGGCGCGGGCGATGACCTTGAGGGCGAGCGTCTCGTCGGCGCCCTCGAAGATGGAGAGCACCCGGGCGTCGACGAAGTAGCGGCTCACCGGGAACTCCTCGGCATAGCCCATGCCCCCGTGGATCTGCATGGCCTCCCGGGTGACCCACTCGGCGGCCCGGCACACGTAGGCCTTGATCATCGAGGCCTCGAGGGTGCCCTCGCCCTTGGACATGAGGCGGGCCACCTCGTAGGCGAACTGGCGGGTGGCCTGGATGATCACCGCCATCCGGGCCAGCTTGGCCTGGGTGAGCTGGTACTCGGCGATCGGCGAGCCGAACACGACGCGCTCTTTGGCGTAGTCGCGGGCCGCCTCGAAGGCGGCCTGCATCACCCCGAGGGCCCGGGCCGCCGTCTGCAGCCGACCGTTCTCGAACCCTTGCATCTGCAGGTAGAAGCCCCGGCCCAGCCCAGCTTCACCGCCCACCAGGTTGGCTGTCGGGGACGAACCAGTTCTCGAAGGCGACCTCGTAGGAGTGCATGCCGCGGTAGCCGAGGGTGTCGATGGCACGCCCCTCCATCCGTCCCGTCCCGGCCGGCCGGCCGTCGCTCCGCGGCTCCTGGGTGAACAGGAAGCCGTGTCCCTCGCCGCGGGGCTTCTCGACCAGGAAGAGCGACAGTCCGCGATGGGCCTTGCTCCGGTCGGGGTCGGTGCGGGCCAGCAGCATGAGCACATCGGCGCGGGCGGCGAAGGTGCACCAGGTCTTGGTGCCGTTGATGAGCCACCCGCCCTCGGTGGGGGAGGCGGAGGTGACGACTCCGGCCACGTCCGAGCCGAAGTCGGGCTCGGTGACGGCCACCGCCCCCATGACCTCGCCCGAGGCCAGTCGTGGGAGCCAGGCGCGCTTCTGTTCCTCGGTGCCGCCGAAGACGAGTGCCCGGGTGAGGATCTCCGGCCGGGTGATGAGCGAGCCGCCGGCACCGAGCGATCCCCACGAGAGCTCCTCGGTGGCCACCACCATGCCCAGGTAGTCGGACTCGCCGCCGGTGGCGAACCCGCCGTACTCCTCGGGCACCGACATGCCGAACCCACCCATCTCGGCCATGCCGGTGATGATCTCCTCGGGGATGTCGGTGTTGGCGCGATGGATGTGCTCGGCCCGGGGCCGGATCTGCTCCTCGGCGAACCGGTGGAAGGTCTCGCGGACGAGCTCGAAGTCCGGGTCGAGGTGGCGGGGCCCTGGGTCGTCGGCCAGACGGGGCGCAGAACCGGGGGTCGCGGTAGTCGGCGAGCACCGGCTCCAGCGCATCGCGCCCAGTCGGGGTCGATGCCCCAGGACCGGCTGCGCCCGACCGTCCTGGCCGACGAGGTCGGCGACGGCGTCGGCGGCGAAGGCGCAGGCGATGCGGGCCTCGGTGGGGCCGTAGGCCCCGTAGGCCAGCGCCGCCTCCGCCGTGCGGACGGCGGCGGCGGCATGGGCCACGTCGTAGGCCAGCACCTCGGCCCGGTCGGGACCGCCGGCCGCGGCCAGGGCACCGATGCCGGATTCGACGATCGAGCGCGCCACCGCCACTGCGTCCTGCGCCCTGGTGAGGTCGGGTGCGCCGGCTCCGTCGTCGCTCGACGGTCCGGCGGACGCTTGGGTCACCGGGCAAGCGTATCGGCAGGGTCCGCCGGCCACTCGCCGGGCGCGATGACGCGTGCCAGGTGGAGGCTCAGGCGTCCGGTGACCGGGCGACGACGGTCACGAGCGGTGGCAGCACCACCGGCTCGTCGCCCGGGTCGACCTCGGTGAGCGCTTCGAGGTACTCGGCCACCGGCCCGGGACCGGCGCCGGCGGGTGCCTCGGCCCATGTGTCGACGGCCTGCAGGCCGGCGTCCCGCACCAGCGCGGGCAGGAGGGCGCCGACGTCGGGATGGCGGGCCTCGGGCATCGAGAGGGGTCGGCCGCCGATGCGGCCGGCCGAGGTGATCGGCTCCTGGGCCACCACCCAGCCACCGGGGCGCACGGCCGCCGCCATCCGGGCGAGCACCACCGACGGGTCGAGCACGTGGAGGAGCAGGAAGCGGCAGAAGGCGAGGTCGACCGGCTCGGGCAGGCGCAGGTCCTCGCCGGCCTGGGTCACGGCCAGCACCTGGCTGTGGGCGGCGGCCGCCCGGGCCACCTCGTCGCGGGCCTGCGGGTCGCTGTCCACCGCGTAGACGCGTCCCTGCCGGCCGACGATCTCGGCCAGGGCCACCGACACGTCGCCGCCGCCGGCGCCGACGTCGGCGCAGACCCACCCCGGGCCTATGCCCAGGCGGTCGAGCGCGGTGGCCAGCGGCCGCCGATAGACGTCGTCTCGAAGGCCGCGCAGCTCCACGCGCACCGAGGCTAATGGCGGTCGACCAGCTCGACGCGCTCGACACGTGCGACCGCCAGCAGCGGCGTCGGTGCGATGCGGTCGGCGCAGGGCACAGCCGGTACAGTCCACGTCAGTGCGGGTGACCATGATGCTGTGCGACGCCGCCCAGGTGGCCGACGGCAAGCTGTACGTCCTCGGCGGCGGATGGAGCATGACCGGGCCCGACCCCGTACCCTCGGCCATCGCCCTCAAGATCGACGTCGGGTGGCACGAGGCCGACTCGGCCCATCACTGGGAGCTCTTCCTCGAGGATGCCGACGGCCAGCCGGTGCTCGTCGACACACCCGACGGCCAGCACGCCGTCGAGGTCCGCGGCGAGTTCACCGTCGGCCGGCCGGCGGGGATCCCGGAGGGCTCACCCATCGACGTGGCCCTGGCCGTCAACCTCGGCCCGCTGCCCCTCACGCCGGGAACCCGTTACACCTGGCGCATGTCCATCGACGGCGAGTCCGACGCCGACTGGGTCCTGGGCTTCACCACCCGGCCCCAGCTGGTCCGCGACTAGCCGACCGGGCCCGGCACGGTGACCACCTACGACCATCCCTTCGGGCGCTACCTCGAGGACTTCGAGCCGGGCGACGTCTACCGCCACTGGCCGGGCAAGACCATCACCGAGGCCGACGACCATCTCTTCTGCCTGATCACCATGAACCACCATCCGCTCCACCTCGACGCCTGGTACGCGGAGAACGACACCGTGCAGGGGAAGAACGTCGTCGTCGGCAACCTCGTCTACTCGCTGGCCCTGGGGATGAGCGTGCCGGACGTGAGCGGAGCGGCCATCGCCAACCTCGAGGTCGAGTCCCTCGTCCACCGGGCCCCGACCTTCCACGGCGACACCATCTATGCCGAGACGCGGGTCGCTCGAGGTGGTCGAGTCGAAGTCCCGTCCGGACCGCGGCGTCGTCACGGTGGAGACCAAGGCGTTCAACCAGCGCGGCGAGGAGGTGTGCTTCTTCCGCCGCAAGGTGATGGTGTGGAAGCGGGACAGCGCACCGAAGCGGCGCCTGCCTTACGGCGACGACGTCTGGGACTGACGCCGGCCGGTCGATCGGCCGGCATGACCGGGCCCGATGAAGGGCGCTCGGCTCCGCCGGCGGTCGCCCGCTCGTGGAGCGCCGTCCGCGACCAGGTGGCGGCCATCGGGTTGGCCATCACCGGATGGGGGAGCGAAGGCGCGTCGGGCTCCCGGCGGCCGCACCTGCCGTGGCGGGCGACCCGCGACCCGTGGGCCGTGCTGGTGAGCGAGGTCATGACCCAACAGACCCAGGTGGCCCGCGTCATCCCCGTCTACCGGCGGTTCCTGGACGAGTTCCCGACCCCCGCGGCCTGCGCGGCGGCGCCGCTCGGCGACGTCCTGCGGGCATGGCGGGGCCTCGGCTACAACCGGCGGGCCGCGCCAGCTGCACCGGGCGGCGCGGGCCATCGTGGCCGACCACGGCGGCCGGGTTCCCGACGACCTGGCAGGCGCTCGAAGCCCTTCCCGGCATCGGCCCCTACACGGCGCGCGCCGTGCTGGCCTTCGCCTTCGGGCGCGACGTCGGCGTCGTCGACACCAACTGCCGGGCGGGTCTGGCCCGGGCCGTGGCCGGACGTCCCCTCGGCCGGCGCGAGGCGCAGCAGCTGGTGGACGCCATGGTCCCGCCCGGGCGCGGGTGGCAGTTCGGCCAGGCCCTCTTGGACCTGGGGGCCACGGTGTGCGTGGCCGGTGCGCCGCGGTGCGCCGGCTGCCCGGTGCGGCGCCGCTGCCGGTGGGCAAGCCGGGGGCAGGACGACTCCCGACCCGGCCATGGGGTCGGCCGGGGTGGCGGCCGGCCAGTCGACCTTCGAGGGATCCGACCGCCAGGGCCGGGGCCGCCTGGTCGACGCCCTGCGGCAGCGTTCCCGTCGGTCCCGGAGAGGTGGCCGCGGTAGCGGGTTGGCCCGATCAGCCGGAGCGGGCCCGGCGGGTGGCCGACGGCCTCGTCGCCGAGGGGCTCGTCATTCGTGACAGCGCCGGCATGCTGTCACTTCCCTGAGCGGGTGTCCGGTCTCACCGCGCTCGCCGGTCTCGACGCATCGCCGGGCTCACCGGTCTCATCGCGGAGAGCCACCACGATGGACGGCCGATGGCGCTGCGGCCTCTTGGGCGTCAGTGCGAGCGGGCGAAGGCCTTCGCCTGCTGGCGGAGGTCGTCGACCAGGTTGCCGAGGGCGATGTTGACGTCGTCGAGGTGCAGTCCCCACGTGGGCCCGAGGATCTGGCTCACAACCGGTCGGGTGTCGCCGGGTCGCCGGTGCGAGTCGATCTGCAGCCAGGTGGCGGCGCCGTCGGTCTCGCACCGAGCGGTGTAGAGGCCCGGGTAGGTGACCCAGGGCGTGGTGAGCGGCACGTCCGCCCGCCGGGTTGCCGGAGGAAGAGGTGCTCGCGTCGAGAGAGTGGGCGGTAGGGAAGAACGGGATGAGCGGCTCCGCCCCCGGTGGCGGTCGGTAGCCGGCGCCCGACCGCGGCGCGGTGCGTCGTCGTCGAGGACAACGGCGGGCCGTCCAGGGTCACCGGGCTGTCGGCGGCGGCATCCCCTTGGGTGGCGGCCGGGTTCACGCACAGGACCTGCAGGCCGGACGAGGGGGCGGTCCGACCGAAGAGGCTGTTGGAGGGTGGTGGCTGGTCGAAGGTCGAGTACGCGATCACACAGCCCGGGCGCGTCGACGTTGGTGCAGGCCGGGATGTGGCGGAACGAGCCGCCGACGGTCTTGCCCACGGGAACGGTGACGTTGCCGCCCAGGATGACGGCCGACACCAGCCTGGCCCGGACGCCGGGATCGTCGTCGACCTCGTCCTGCAGCAGCTTGATGAGGATCCCGGCGCCCTGCGAGTGGCCGATGACAGCCACCCCGCGCCCGTCGTTGTCCTCGGCGAGGTAGGTCTTCCACAGCGTTGAGGACGTCCGACGTAGGCCAGGGCGATGTCGGCCGGAGTGACGTGGACGCCACCGGTGATGGCCGCCAGCGTGACCTGTCGGTAGAGCGGCGCGTAGACGTTGCACACCTGCGAGAAGCGGGCGGCCTGGGCCACGGCCACGGCCGTCTCCTGCGGATCGAGTTGGAGGTTGGCGTTGGGTGTGAGCTGGGTGCTCACCGTCGGGTACACGTAGAAGCAGTCGATCTTGGGATGGGCGGCCGGCGCCGCCGACACCGTCCTCGTCCGACCCTGACCCGGTGACCGACGTGTAGTCGAGGTTGCTGGCGCAGGGGTCGTTGGCCATTCCCGGCCGGCACAGCCAGGCCACGGGGGCGAGCGGCGCGGCCTGCTTGACGGGAGCGGCGGCGGTGGGAGTGACGGCGGCGGCGGTGGTCGGCCCCGTGGCCGGGGGGTTCGTCGACGGCGTCGAGTGTGCTCGGTGCAGGGCCGGGTGCGAGCAGCCGACGGCGGTCAACGAGATGATGAGGCAACCGGTGGCGGCCACCACGGACCGGCCGCGGTGGGCCCGGGACGCGGTGTCCTGGGCCTCCTCCCCCAGGGTGGCTGACAGCATCGCTCAGCCGGTCACGAACCGGATGATGTGCTCGTTCACCTCGTCCGGCCGCTCGACATGGAGGAAGTGACCGGCGCCGTCGATCACCACCATCTCGGAGCCGGGGGCGAGGAAGTCGGTCACCGGGCCGACGATGTCGATGCCCAGGCAGCCGTCATCGCGGCCGTGCAGGTACAGGGTGGGCTGCGGGCCGGGGACGGCCGAGGCCGCCTGGGCCGATGCCGCCCGCTGGTCGGCGGGGGGACCGGCGAACATCGAGCGGTAGTAGCCGATGGCGGCGGCCAGGTTGGCCGGCTCGCGCAACGCCTCCTTGACCTGGGCGGCGTACTGCGATCCGTCGAAGCCCGGCGACCAGTCGGCCCACAGACGGTCGATGACGGCGAGGTCGTCGAGCGACACGGCGTGCTCGGCCAGCGGGGTCTGGAAGAAGAAGATGTACCAGCTGCGGCGCAACTGGTCGTAGCGGAGGAACCCGTCGGCCATGGCCGCTATCGGCGGTGCCGCGCCGGCCACCACTCGGTGCCACCGCTCGGGCTCGGCGGCGGCAGCAGCGTAGGCGGCGAACGCTCCCCAATCGTGGCCAATGAGCACGGCCCGGCCGTCCCCGCCGAGGGCCTCGTGGATCTCGCAGACGTCGACGGCCAGCGTTCCCGTGTCGTAGACGCCGTCGGCCGGCACCGAGGTCGGTGCATAGCCGCGCATGAACGGGGCCACGGCACGGAAGCCGCTGGCCGGCCAGACGGGGCAGGAGGTGGCGCCAGGTGTGCGCGGTGTCCGGGAACCCGTGCAGGCACAGCGCCAGCGGTCCGTCCGCCGGTCCGTCGCTGAGATAGGTGAAATCGACACCGTTGGCCGTGACGACCCCCCCATCCATGGCGGGAGGGTAGCTTGCCCCACCCAGGGCCGCGGTAGCCTGCCCGTTCGGTGCGCATCACCTTCTTCGGTGTCCGGGGCTCGTGCCCGTGCTCGTCCGAGCAATACCGCCGCTACGGGGGCAATACCTCGTGCGTGCTGGTCGAGGTGGAGGGAGAGCCTCCGCTCATCATCGACCTGGGAACGGGGCTCCGGGCCCTCGGCGACCACCTGCAGCAGCCGCTCCGGGTCGCCGGCGTGCCGCTGCGGGCCAACGCCCTTCTCACCCATCTCCACTTCGACCACGTCCTCGGGATGCCGTTCTTCGCACCCATGCGCGACCCGGGAGCGGTCCTCGACGTCTACGGCCCCTCGCAGGAGGGCAGCTCGTTGCAGGAAGTGCTGGCCGGTATGGTCAAGCCGCCGTTCTTCCCCATCTACATGGCCGAGTTCCGAGGCTCCCTCTTCTTCCACGACCTCGACGACAAGAGCGAGTTCAGCCTCGGCGGCATCACCGTCAAAGCGCGGGCCGTCCCCCACATCGGCCACACCCTCGGCTTCCGGCTCGAGGCCGACGGCCGCTCGTTCGCCTACCTCTCGGACCACCAGGCCCCGGTCGACCGGCGCAGTGTGGATGCCGGCGTCCTCGACCTGTGCCGAGGCGCCGACCTCGTCGTCCACGATGCCCAGTACAACGACGACGAGTTCGTCGTCCACTCGGACTGGGGGCACTCCACCGAGGCCTACGCCGTGCACGTGGCCACGGAGGCGGGGGCCAAGCGCCTCGCCCTGTTCCACTACGACCCCTCGCACACCGATCGCGACATCGAGCGCATGCTGACCCACGCCCGTCGAATCGCCGGCGGGCGCAACGTGCTCGAAGTGAGCGCAGCCGCCGAGGGGACGACCGTGGACCTGGGCTCCGCCTGAAGGTGACCTTCGACGAACGGCGGTTCAAGGACGCTCTCAGCCGGTTCGCGACCGGAGTCACTGTGGTGGCGGGCATGGAGGACGGGCACCCGGTCGGCTTCACCTGCCAGTCGTTCATGTCCGTGTCCATCGACCCGCCGTACGTGGCCGTGGCCCCGGCCCGGTCCTCCACCACCTGGCCCCGGATCGCCCGCGCCGGCAGCTTCTGCGTGAACGTGCTGACTGACTCCCAGGAGGAGCTGTCGCAAGGTTTCGCCCTGTCTGGCGGCAACAAGTTCGCCGGCATCGGTTGGGAGCCGGCGCCAGTCACCGGTGCGCCGGTCATCACCGGATGCCTGGCCTGGGTCGACTGCCGGGTCGAGCTCGTCCACGACGCCGGCGACCACGAGCTCATCCTCGGCCGGGTGCTCGACCTCGGGGTGGCGGAGGGCTCCCCACTGCTCTTCTACCGCAGCGGCTTCGCTACGCTGACCGGGCTCACCGGCCCGGAGGATGCGGCCCGGCAGGGCGCCGCGCCCGAGGGGAGGGGATAGTGCCGCAGGTCCGGGAGTCGGAGGTCATCGCCGACGTGATGGTCGTCGAGCCCGACGCCCACGGCGACGAGCGTGGCCGCTTCCTCGAGACCTACCGGCGCAGCTGGTTCCCCCTCGGCCGCGAGATGGTGCAGGCCAACCGCTCAGAGAAGCAGGCCGGTGCCATCGTCGGCCTTCACTACCACCTCCACCAGGCCGACTACTGGTACGTGCTGCGTGGCATCGCCCGCGTTGTTCTCCACGATCTCCGTCAGGGATCGCCTGACCGATGGGGCCACTCTCAGCCTGGACCTCGACGGGGACGTCGACCGGGGTCTGTTCATCCCGCCCGGGGTGGCCCATGGCTTCGCCTCGCTCACCGACGTCACCCTCTGGTACCTGGTCGACGGCTACTACAACCCGGCCGACGAGCTGGGGGTGGCCTGGGACGACCCGGCCGTAGGGGCCGATTGGGGGCTCATCGACCCGATCGTCTCCGAGCGCGACCGCACCAATCCCCGCCGGGCCGAGATCCCGGCCGGCGTCCAGCCCCGCATGGGGCTCAGGACGTGACTCGCGCAGCGCCGCAGTCGCCAGCGCCGGCGCAGCCGCAGTCACAGTCACAGTCGCAGTGGCCGGCATCCGCCCGGTGAGCTCGGAGGTGGCCGCGCCCACCCCGCCGGGCGGGACGCGCCTCGGGCTCCCGGCCACCGGCGTCCTCGTCACCGGCGGCGCATCGGGCATCGGTCGGGCGACGGCGCTCGCCCTCGCCGAGGTCGGTCGTCCGGTGATGGTGTGGGACGTGAACGCAGACGGTGCCGCCGAATCGGCCGGGCTCTGTCGGGACCGGCATGGCTCGGTCGCCGAGTGGGCCGCGGTGGACGTCGGCGACGGGGCGGCACTGCCCGGCGCCGTGGCCGCAGCCGAGGCTTCGCTCGGCTCGCTGGGCGGCTTCGTGCACGCCGCCGGGGTGGCGGGCCCCATGCCCGTCGACCTCATCGACGACCAGATCTGGGACTCGACCCTGGGTGTCAACCTCAAGGCGGCGGTCATGATCACCAAGGCTCTGGTCGGCCCCTTCGGCCGAGCCGGGGCCGGGTCGGCCATCGTCCTCGTCTCCTCCATCGAGGGCCTGTTCGGGAGCGCGATGCTTACCGCCTATTGCGCGTCGAAGGGCGGCTTGCTCGGCGTCATGCGCTCCATCGCCCACCATTTCGGGGCATCGGGCATCCGGGCCAACGCCGTCTGCCCGGGGGCGGTCGACACCCCCATGCTTGCCCCCGCCCTGGCTCTGCCCGGGTTCCGGGACCAGCTCGAGGAGCGGACCCCGATGAGGCGCCTGGCCGAACCCGAGGAGATCGCCCGGCCCATCCGGTTCCTCCTCTCGGAGGAGGCCTCGTTCGTCTCGGGCGCCTACCTCACCGTTGACGGGGGCCTCACCTCCATCACCGCGATCTGAAAGGGCCGGTCGGGGGCCGCGGGCTACGGGGCCGTTTCCAGGGTCGAGGCGCCGGCACCGCGATGAACGCCCATCGCGATGCGGGTTGAATGGTCGGTATGTGGCTCGCCCTGATCGCCGTGGCTGCCTGCCTCGTGGCCGCGCCGTGGCGGTCGTGGCCCGCCGGTCCGGCCACGACGAGTTGCACTCCGTGCGCACTTATCACGCCGCGCTTGGGACGATCGAGCGGCTCCCGGCACGGGCCGTCTCCGCCGGTCCGTTGGCGCGCCAGCCGGCTTCCCTTTCCGGCTCGGATGAGGGCGCCGATCCGACGGTCAAGCCCTTCGCCACCGACGCTGTCCGCGGTCCCGACCGTCTCGCCATCCCGCCCGCCCGGCTCGTCTTTGACGACGCCTCCCCGGTCGAAGCGCCGGGCACATCCCCGGGCGCCGCCGTGCCAGTGCACCGCGAGCGGCGGTGCGAGCGCCATGCGCTGGCGTCCATGAACCACCGTTCGAGGTCAGGGGAGCGCGGTCTTCGCCGTCGTGGTGCTGGCCATCCTGGCCGGCGCCCTCGCCTATTTGGGCACCAGGAATTCGGGCGGCCACGCCGCCCACGCCTCCGGATCCTCGGCGACCACGGCGACCCGTGCTCCGGCTCGTGGTCACGCCAACCCGTCGACGGCGAAGAAGTCGCCGGGGAAGAATCAGAAGAAGCACCCGTCGGCACCGCCGAAGCAGCCCGCCCGGCTGGTGGCTACGTCAGCCACCACCACCACGGCCACCTACTCGGTGATCGTCTCACCGTTCACCGTCACCGTCGCCGCGTCGCAACCGTGCTGGGTGGACGCCACCTCGCTGCCCGGTGGCACGACGCTGTGGACGGGCACGCTGGCGGCGGGCGGCTCGCAGTCCATCCCCGCCTCGGGCCTCACCGCCGTCGAGCTCGGGGCACCGGGAGCCTCGCTCACCGTCGACGGTGTCCCGGTGATCTTCCCCACGTCGTCCCACACGCCCTTCACGGCCACCTTCCAGCCGGCTCCATAGAGGGCCCTGCACCGCTCATCCGGATCCGGCCGGATGTAGCCGGACCCCGCTGGACCCGCTACTGCGGCTTCCGCTCGCCCAGCCCGAGGGCGTCGAGGATGAAGGCGAACACGAAGGCCTCGTCACGCCAGGCGTCGTAGCGGCCGGATGGCCCGGCGTGCCCGGCACCGAGCTCGCTCTTGAGGAGCACCCGGTTGTCGGGGTTGGCCGCCCGCAGCTTGGCCACCCACTTGGCCGGCTCCCAGAACCCGACCCGGGGGTCGGTCAGCCCGCGACGTCACCAGCAGGTCGGGGTAGCGCAGCGGCTGCCCGTCGTCTGCGACCGCCCGGACGTTGTCGTAGGGCGAGTACGACTTCATCACCTTGTAGATCGACGGGTCGGTGACCGGGTTGCCCCACTCCTCCCACTCGAGCACGGTGAGGGGCAGGGTCTCGTCCAGGATGGTGGTCAGGCAGTCGACGAAGGGCACCTCGGCCACCATGGCCCGGAACAGCTCGGGAGCGAGGTTGGCCACCGCGCCCATGAGCAGGCCGCCGGCGCTGCCTCCCCGGGCCACCAGGCGCTCGGGTGCGGTCCAACCGGCCTCGACGAGTGTGCGGGCGCAGGCGATGAAGTCGGTGAAGGTGTTGGGCTTCGAGGCCAGCCGGCCCTCCTCGTACCAGCGCGCGGCCCATCTCCCCGCCGCCCCGGACGTGGGCGATGGCGTAGACGAAGCCTCGGTCGAGCAGGCTGAGCCGCAGCGAGGAGAAGGCGGGGTCGATCGACATCTCGTAGGAGCCGTAGCCGTAGAGGAGGCACGGGGCGCCCCCCTCATCGTCTCCCGGCCGCGGCTGGTGGACGAGGTCGGGCCGGTAGACGATCGACAGCGGCACCCGGGTCCCGTCGGCGCCCGTGGCCCACAGCCGCTCGGTGCGGTAGCGCCCGGTGTCGAAGTCGCCGAGGACGGGCTGCTGCTTGCGCAGCGTGACCTCCCCGGTCTCGAAGTCGCGGTCGAACACCGACCGGGGGGTCACGAGCGACGTGTACTCGTAGCGGAGCATGGGCGCGTCGTACTCCGGGTTGGCACCGCCCCACACCGTCGAGGGCGACTCCGGCTGGTCGACCGTGGTCGAGGCGCCGGTCACCGGATCGAGGATGCGCAGGCGTGTCTCTCCTTCCTCGCGCTCGAAGACGGCCAGGTGACGGGCGAAGGGGTCGACGGCGTCGAGGCGCACCGTCGGCCGGCCGGGGATGACCTCCCGCCAGCTCTCACGGCCGGGGGAGTCTTCGGGCGCCTCCATCAGCCGGAAGTCCTCGGCCCCGTCGTTGGTGACGATGAGGAAGCGGGCCGGGCGCCCGGCGTCGGGGTCGCCCCGGTCGTGGTCGACGCTGTACTCGATGCCGTGGCGGCGGGGCTCGATCACCCGGAGGTCGGCCTCGGGCTCGTCGGCGGAGAGGACGTGCACCTCGGTCGTCATCTTGGACTCGAGGCCGCAGACGATGAACCGGTCGTCCTTGGTGCGGGCCAGGCCGAGGTAGAAGTGCTCGTCGGGCTCCTCGTAGACGAGGACGTCACCGCCGGGGTCGGTGCCCACCCGGTGGCGCCAGAGCTGGTAGGGGCGCATGGCCTGGTCGACCCGCACGTAGAAGACGGTGGCGTTGTCGTTGGCCCACGCCACCCCGTAGGTGGTGTCGGCCAGCTCCTCCGGCGCCTCGGCTCCGGTGACGAGGTCGCGGAAGCGCATGGTGTAGCGCTCCGAGCCGTCGGTGTCGGTCGAGTAGGCGAGCCACCGGTGGTCGGGGCTCACGGCAAGGTTGCCCACCGCCAGGTACTCGTGGCCCTCGGCCAGCAGGTTCTCGTCCAGCACCACCTGCTCGCTCGTCCTCGTCCATCCCGGTCCGGCCTGGCTGCCTCGGGGCCGCGTCCGCGGGGGAGTCCGCCGGCCGGCGGCAGTGGATGGCGTAGCTGCTGCCCTCCACCGTCCGCGAGTAGTAGGACCACGGGCCCTTGCGGACCGGGCACCGACAGGTCGGTCTCCTCGATGCGGGCCACCATCTCGTCGTAGAGGGCTTCCTGCAGGTCCCCGGTCGGGGCCATGACCTGCCTCGTGTAAGCGTTCTCGGCCTCGAGGTGGGCGATGACGGCCGGGTCGTCCTTGTCCCGGAGCCAGTACCAGTCGTCGACCCGCACGTCGCCGTGGGCCCTGAGCTCGACCGGTCGGCGCTCGGGCGAGGGGGGCTTCGCCTGGCCATGGCCGACTGGACGGCGGTGGGGGGAGGTCGGCACCGGTCCACAATGGCACGACCCCGGGTAGGGCCCTCCGGCAGCGGGCATGGCTCCAGGAGCATGGCTGGGGGCCCAGGGTTGTTACTATCGAGGTAGGAGAAATCAGCCGCCCGACGGCGGCTCGGGAGCGACGCATGGCAACCACCGATCTCGACCTCGGCAAGTACAAGCTCGGGTGGTCGGACGAAGAGGACTACGTCTTCAAGCCCAAGAAGGGCCTGAACGAGTCCATCGTCCGCGAGATGTCGGCCATGAAGAAGGAGCCGGACTGGATGCGGGACTTCCGCCTCCGGGCCCTCACCCGCTTCGAGCGCAAGCCCATGGCCGAGTGGTTCGCGGTCAACATGCCCGACCTCGACTTCGACGACATCTACTACTACATCAAGCCCACGTCCGAGCAGGTCGGCGACTGGAACGACCTGCCCGACGCCATCAAGAACACCTACGAGAAGCTGGGCATCCCCGAGGCCGAGCGTAAGTACCTGGCCGGGGTCACCGCCCAGTACGAGTCCGAGGTGGTGTTCCACCGCAACCGCGAGGACCTCGAGGCGCCTGGGCGTCCTGTTCTGCGACATGGACACCGCCGTGCGTGACTACCCGGACCTCGTCCGCAAGTACTTCGGCACCATCATCCCCCCGGGCGACAACAAGTTCGCCGCCCTCAACTCGGCGGTGTGGTCAGGGGGCTCGTTCATCTACGTGCCGCCCGGGGTGGTGGTCGACCAGCCTCTGCAGGCCTACTTCCGGATCAACGCCGAGAACATGGGCCAGTTCGAGCGCACGCTCATCATCGCCGACGAGGGCTCGCAGGTGCACTACATCGAGGGCTGCTCGGCCCCCGTCTACACCACCGACTCCCTGCACTCGGCGGTCGTCGAGCTGGTGGCCCTGCCGGGGTCGCGCATCACCTACACGACCATCCAGAACTGGTCGAACAACGTCTACAACCTCGTGACCAAGCGGGCCCGGGCCGAGGCCGAGGCCCATGTCGAGTGGATCGACGGCAACATCGGCTCACGCCTGACCATGAAGTACCCGTCCGTCTACCTCATGGGACCGAAGGCCTCGGGCGAGGTGCTGTCCGTGGCCTATGCCGGGGCCGGTCAGCACCAGGACGCCGGGGCCAAGATGTTCCATGTGGCTCCGGAGACGACCTCGACCATCATCTCGAAGTCGATCTCCAAGGACTCCGGCATCACCACCTACCGGGGCAAGGTCCACGTCGACGAGGGCGCCACCCACGCCAAGAGCTTCGTCCGCTGCGACGCCCTGCTCCTCGACTGACGAGTCGGTCTCCGAGACGAAGCCCTACATGGAGGTGGCCGAGCGGGACGCCCGCATCGCCCACGAGGCCACCGTGTCCAAGGTGGGGGAGGACCAGCTCTTCTACCTCATGAGCCGCGGCCTCTCCGAGCAGCAGGCCATGGGCATGATCGTGAACGGCTTCATCGAGCCGGTGACCCGGACCCTGCCCATGGAGTACGCAGTGGAGTGGAGCCGGCTGATCGAGCTGCAGATGGAGGGCGCGGTCGGGTAGGAGGCGGCCGCCCGCCGGGCCGCGGTCAGCCACCGGCGCGACCGGCGCGATGCTCTTGCCGCGGTCGGATCGGACCGTTAGGAGGTCTGGGACGCCGGGCGCGGGAGCCTCCGGGTGGCGTCACGAAGAGATGGCGCTAGGTTCGGCCATCGGCCCCAGCCTGGCGGCAACGAACAGAGGAGTCGGAAAGGCAGGTGGCGCCATGCCGATGCGCGAGGAGTGCAAGCACTTCCAGTCCAGGACCTACGACTCGGGCGAGGTGGCCCGATTCTGCGTGCTGGACCTGGCCCCCGAGGCGCCGTGGCGCTGCCCGGACGACTGCCCGTCGTACGCCCCGCGCCTGGCCGACGTCGGTTGGTCGCACGGCTCGCTGATCGAGCCGCCCGTCGAGTCCATGCCCGACGTGCCCGGCGACGAGGCGGTCCAGCTGCTCGACCAGGCCGAGGACATCGTCAACGCCGTGGGGCCCGAGGTGCTCGCCGAGGTCCGCGAGGAGGACGCCAAGCGGGAGCGCAAGGAGCACCGCTGGTGGCGTCGACGCCCCTGAGCACCCCGGCCGCCTGGTGCGATCAGCGGCCGGTGAAGGTCGGCGGTCGCTTCTCGGCGAACGCGGCCATCGCTTCGGCGAGGTCGTCGGAGACCAGCGCACCGGCGTTCCAGGCGGCCACGTAGTCGAGGCCCTCTGCCACCGAGCGCGTCTCGCCGGCGGCCAGCACCGCCTTCGTGCCCTGCACGGCGAGCGGCGAGTTGGCGGCGATCTCGGCGGCCAGGGCCCGGGCCTCGGCTACCACCGCATCGGCGTCGGCGCAGACCCGGTTGACGAGCCCGATGGCCTCGGCCCGCTCGGCGCCGATGTCCATGCCCGTGTAGGCCAGCTCGGCCACGTGCCCATGGCCGACGATGGCCGGGAGGCGCTGGAGGCTGCCCAGGTCGGCCACGATGGCGATCTTGGTCTCCCGGACCGAGAGCACGGCGTCGCGGCTGGCCAGTCGGATGTCACAGGCCGTGGCCAGGTCCACCCCGCCGCCGATGCAGTAGCCGGAGATGGCGGCGATGACCGGCAGCGGGCAGTCGGCCACCGAGGTGATGGCCTTCTGCATGCGCAGGATCTGGGCGCGAGCCGATCGGGCCCGGGCGGCCATGGACAGCTGGCCGCCGGCATCGGGATCGGGAGGAGCGGCCAGCCCGGCCATGGCCACCAGGTCGAGGCCCACGGTGAAGTGCGGGCCCTTGGCGGCGATGACCACCGCCCGCAGGCCCCGGGTCCTCGCCGATGGAGGCCATGGCCCGGGGCAGATCGGCCCAGAAGGCCGGCCCGAGGGCGTTGCGCTTCTCCGGTCGGTCGAGCCAGAGCGTGGCGATCGGTCCGTCGGTGTCGATGGTCAGCACATCGGAGGTGAACGGAGCGGCGCGCGTCATGGACGAGAGCGTACGTCGGCCCGCTGGAGGGGACGGACCCGCGGCCGGAGGTGCCGGCCCGGCGGGCCGTACAGGGCCGCCCGATAGCATGGTGACGGAGGCTCGGAAGCGGGCCTCTTGCCGCGAAAGGCCATCGACTGACCACCTTCACCCCTGCATCCGCCGCTGCGCTGCCCGGTCCGGAATGGCTGCGGCGCCGGCGGGTAGCTGCCGCCGAGGTGTTCTCGTCCGCGCCGCTCCCGACCGAGAAGGACGAGGTGTGGCGCTACAGCCGCATCGACGAGCTAGACCTCGACCGCTTCCGGCCCGCCACCGCCACGGACACACCCGCTACCGGTGCCCACGCCACCGGCGACGGTCCCCCAGAGTCGGTCCCCGATGCGATCGGTCCCCTGCTCGACGCCCTCGGCCCTCGTTCGGGGCTGGTGGTCACGGTCGACGGGGTGCTTCGGGCCGTGGCTCATGCCGGTGATGCCGAATTCGAGGTCGGACGGATCGCCGAGGTGCCTGCCGGCGAGGGACTGCTGGGCCGGGTCCTCAGCGCTCCCCATGACTTCCAGCTGCTCAACGACGCCTTCGCCGCCGACCCGGTGGTGATCGACGTTCGACCCGGCGCCGTCGTGGCCGACCCGGTGGTGATTGTGCACCTGGTGGCCGGAGGGGCGGGTGACGCCGTCTTCCCCCGGACCGTGGTCCGTGCCGGTCGGGGATCGCAGGCCGGGGTCGTCGAGCTCGTCGTCGACGGAGACGCCCGGCTTCTGGCCACCGCCGGCACACCCCGCCCGCTGCGTGCCCCCGTCGGGCCCAACGAGCGGCTGGTCGTGCCGGTCACCGAGCTCGACGGCGGACGAGGACGCCGAGCTCTCCTACCTCGGCGTCCAGGCGCTCTCCACTGACACCTGGCACCTCGGCCACCAGGTGAGCACCATCGGCGCCGGTGCCACCCTGCGGAGCTTCGCCCTCGCCCTCGGCGGCGGATACGCCCGCCTGCGGACCGACTCGGTCCTCGTGGGCGAGTCGGGGACGAGCGAGCTGCGCGCCGCCTATGTGGGCCGCGACCACCAGATGCTCGACTTCCGCACCCTTCAGGACCACGCCGCCCCCCGGACCACGAGCGACCTGCTCTTCATGGGTGCGGTCGCCGACCAGTCGCACTCGGTCTACAGCGGACTCATCCGCATCCGGCGGGGGGCGATCCGGTCCGACGCCCGCCAGACCAACCACAACCTGGTCCTCGACGAGGGGGCCCACGCCGACTCGGTCCCCAACCTCGACATCGAGGAGAACGACGTGCGCTGCAGCCACGCCTCCACCGTCGGGCCGGTGGACGAGGACCAGCGCTACTACCTCGAGTCCCGGGGGGTGGAGCCGGAGCGGGCCGAGCAGCTCATCGTGGCCGGGTTCTTCCGCGAGATCGCCGGGCAGGCTCCAGTCGTCGGACCTCGTCCCCTCGTGGCCCGTGCCCTGGCCGATCGAGCCGGTGTCGGACATGGCTGAGGCAGGACCGGTGGCGAGCGGTGAGCGGATCCGCATCTGTGGCCGGGACGACCTCGAGCCCGGCCAGGCGCGCCGCTTCGACGTGGCCGATCTGCGGGTGGCCCTGGTGCGCATCGGCGACGACTTCTACGCGGTGGGCGACCGCTGCAGCCACGAGGACTACTCGTTGGCCGAGGGCGAGGTGTGGCCAGAGGAGTGCGAGATCGAGTGTGCCAAGCACGGCTCGACTTTCGACCTGCGCACCGGCGAACCCTGCTCCCTACCGGCCACCCAGCCGGTGCCCGTCTACGAGGTCGTCGTGGCTGGCGACGACGTGCAGGTGATCGTGCCGTGAGCTCGGGCGAGCTTTGCATCGAAGGGCTCCGGGCCGGGGTTCCCGGTCGCGAGATCCTGAAAGGGGTGAGCCTCGTCGTCCGCAGTGGCGAGGTGCACGCCGTGATGGGCCCGAACGGCTCGGGCAAGAGCACCCTGGCCCACGTGCTCATGGGCCGGCCCGGCTACGAGGTGCTCGAGGGATCGGTCACCCTCGACGGTATCGACCTCCTGTCGCTACCCACCTGGCAGCGGGCCCGTGCCGGGCTTTTCCTGGGTATGCAGCATCCGATCGAGGTTCCCGGCGTGTCGTTGGCAGAGTCGCTCTCCGCCGCCCGGCCCGCCATCCCCGCCGACGAGTTCGGCGCGTCCAACGGCGACGTCGCCCCCCGCCTGGCCGAGGAGGCACGCCGCATCGGGTTCGACGCTCGCTTCCTCGAGCGGCCGCTCAACGTTGACCTGTCCGGTGGTGAGCGGAAGCGGAACGAGACGGTGCAACTCGGCGTTCTGCGGCCGCGCTTCGCCGTGCTCGACGAGATCGACTCCGGGCTCGACGTCGACGGCCTGACCGCCGTCGGTCGGCGCATCGAGGAGGCCACCACCGAGTGGAACCTCGGGGTGCTGGCCATCACCCACTTCCGGCGCCTGCTCGACGTCCTCACCGCTGACGTCGTCGACGTCCTCCAAGACGGCCGCGTGGTGGCGACCGGCGGCCCGGAGCTCGCCCAAATGGTGGACCGTACGGGGTACGCCGCCTTCGCCTGAGGCACGGGCGGGTCGCCGCCGCTCTGTGATGTGACGCAACGAAGACCAGGGACGCAACACCGCTGCCAGAAATTCGATTGCTAGCGTGCCCAATATGGTCGGCCGCGAGCGGGGTCGGGGGGCCCACCCCTGGTCGCGCCGATCCGACGACGAGCGCCCGGTGCCCGCCGGCGACGGTCCGGACCCGTCGGATTCTTCGGCCACCCCGGTCCTCCCGGACTCCTTGCCCACCCCGGACTCCTCCACCCCGGGCTCCTCGGCCACTCCGGGAAGTGCCGGAACGCTGGACTCGGCCAACACGGAGGGCGCAATGGCGGCCCTCACCCCTGGCACGAGCGACATCGCCCAAGGAGAACCGGTCGCCCCGCTGGTGACTGCGACGTCCACCGCCGAGCCCGTGCTCAGCCGGAGGGAGCGCAGGGAAGCGAAGACGCGCTCGGGTCGGCGCCGCCGGCACGAGAAGCGCAGGCGTTCCTGGTTGGATCGCGCGCTCCTGGCCGGGGTCATCCTGGTCGCCCTGGCCCTCGTCGCCCTCGGCTCGGGCTACGCCTATCTGCAGTACCGCTTCCACCAGGTGGCCAAGGTGACCGTCCCGCACTTGCGGGTAGCGCCGGTCGGCCAGCCGTTCAACGTGCTTCTCATCGGTTCGGACTCGAGGGCCGGCGATACCTCATCTGAGGCCCAGCACCTGGGCACGGAGGAGGAGACGGCCGGTCAGCGAAGCGACGTGGTCAAGATCGTCCACATCGTCCCCGCCACTGGCCAGGCCAGCGTGCTCTCGATCCCCCGCGACACCATGGTGACGGTGGCGGGGAACACGGAGGAAACCGGCAACTACAACCGGATCAACTCGACCTACGGGTCAGGGCCGGACCAGCTTGTCCAGACCATCGAGACCAACTTCGGGATCCCCATCGAGCACGTCGTGCAGATCAACTTCGCCGGCTTCCGGGGTGCCGTGGATGCCATCGGGGGCATCTTTTTGAACTTTCCCTACCCGGCAAGGGACGTCTACACCGGCCTCGACATCACCCAGCCGGGATGCCAACACGTCAACGGTGGCTACTCGCTGGCCGTGGCCCGCAGCCGTCACTACGAGTACTTCGAGGACGGCTACTGGCAGGAGGACCCGACGAGCGACCTCGGCCGCATCCAACGCCAGAATGCATTCCTGAGGGCCCTCATCAACCAGGCCGAGAAGCAGTACAACCCGCTGACCATCAACGCCTTCATAGGCTCGGTGGTCCAGGGCGTGACCGTGGACTCGACCTTCACCGTCCGGGACCTGGTCAGCCTGGCCAGCGAGTTCCACACCTTCTCGTCCAACTCGCTGGCTACCGCCACCCTGCCCACCTATTCGGCTTCCTCGTCGGAGTTCGCGTCGCTCGGTGACGTCCTCTACGTCGACCAGTCACTGGCCGCCTCGGTGATCCAGCAGTTCCTGGGTGGCCCCCCGGAGGCAGCCCTCACCCCACCCCCGGGGCCGTATGGTCCGGTGTCCGCCACGACCACCACCACCTATCCGTCCTCGGCCGGCGGCACGACCCCTCCGACCTCGGCTGAGACCAGCACCACGACGACCATCGACACCAGCTTCGACCCCACCCCCTGCTGACCCAAGTCGCCGTCGGCGCATCGCCGATACGGTTGGCAGTCGATGCAAGCGGCCCGCTATGACCGGATAGCAGCCAGCTAATCAACTCGACCCGACGACTACTCAGGCAGTGCGACGACGGGAGAGCTCGAGCTCGTTCGGTCGGTGACGGGTCGGAGGGTGCTGGACATCGCCTGTGGGCATGGGACGGTCACCCGAGAGTTGGCTCGTTGCGGCGCCACAGTTGTCGGCGTCGACCTGTCGGCTCCCCGCAGCTGTTGGCCGGAGAGACCTTTGATGTGGTCGTCTTCGTTTTCGGCCTGTCGGATGTGGACTCGTTGTGGCCTGTCGTCACCGATGCCGCACGGCTGATTTGCCCTGACGGCGCCTTCGTCTTCTCGATCCTTCATCCCTGCTTTTCCGGGGTCGAGGATGTGTCCGGATCGTGGCCGACGAACGGGACCTATGACGACGAGGGTTGGTGGCGGGCCGAGGGTCAGCTGTCGACCCTGCGCCGACAAGTCGGATTGAACCATCGGACCGTGTCGCGCTACCTCAACACCCTCATCGACGCCGGGCTCGGCATCGATCGGGTGTGTGAGCCCCGTCCCGAGGAGGAGTGGGCGCAGGATCGCGCCGGTGCTGGCGTACGGCCCGTCTACTTGGTCGTCAGAGCGCGCAAGCCCGAGCTCGGCGCCCTGGAACTGTCCAGCGGCGGCAGGTCAGACCACCGACTCGGACTCGTCGAGGCCCTGGGCCAAGGTGTTCCAGCTGAGAGTGGCGCACTTGATGCGGACCGGGAACTTGACGACCCCCTGGAGGGCAGCGAGCTCGCCCAGCGATTCCACGTCGATGGCCGTCGGCTCGGAGGGCTCCACCCGGCCGTTGGCGTCGGCCCCGTCGGTCGGTTCCTCGTCGTAGCCGCCGGGGAGCGTCGACTCGTGGATCGACATCATGCCCTTGAACGTGCGGATGAGGTCGCGGACCTCGTCTGTCGGCTTGCCTTTGACCGCCGCCGACATGAGCGAGGCCGACGACTGGCTGATCGAGCACCCCGTGCCTGAGATCTTGATGTCGGAGACCACGCCGTCGCGCACGTCGACGGTGACCACAACCTCGTCACCACAGAGCGGGTTGAAGCCCTCGACCCGGCGGGCCGGCGGCGAGGCCAGCTCGCCACGATTGCGGGGCGAGCGGTAGTGGTCGAGGATGATCTCGCGGTAGAGGTCCTCGAGTCCCGGCATCAGCGCCGACCCCTCAGTGAGCGGCGACCGGTGGCCACGATGCAAGAAGGCCGGCTGTCCACGACGCCAGCGTAGCGACGAGCGCTCACCCGAAGATCGCCCCGACCTCGCCCAGTGCCTCCACGAGGGCGTCGACGTCCGAGCGGTCGTTGTAGAGGGCGAGCGAGGCGCGTGCGGTGGCGTTGACCCCGAGCCGGCGCATGAGGGGCTTGGCGCAGTGGTGGCCGGCCCGCACGCACACCCCGTACTGGTCGAGGACCTGCGATACGTCGTGGGCGTGGATGTCGCGGTAGGCGAAGGACACGACGCCGCCCCGGTCGTGGAGGTCGTGCGGCCCGAAGATGCGGATGTCGTCTCCGAAGCGGTCAGTGAGCGACTCGAGCAGGTAGGCGGTGAGCGCCCGCTCATGGGCCCCGATGGCATTCATCCCGACGGCCTCGATGTAGTCCACCGCGGCGCCGAGCCCGATGACCTCGGCGATCGGCGGCGTACCCGCCTCGAACCGCCAGGGGATCTCGTTGGGGACGAACCCGTCCTTGCGGACGTCGAGGATCATCTCACCGCCGCCCAGGAATGGCGGAAGGGACTCGAGGAGGTCCCGCCGCCCCCACAGCACCCCGACACCCGTGGGGCCGAGCATCTTGTGAGCGCTGAAGGCCAGGAAGTCGACGCCGAGGGCGACCACGTCGGTGATCAGATGGGGCACCGACTGCGCCCCGTCGGCCACCACCACCGCTCCGGCTGCATGGGCGGCGCCGGCGATCTCGGCCACCGGGTTGATGGTGCCGAGGACGTTCGACATGCAGGTGACCCCGACCATCTTGACTCCGTCCACCAGCGCGGCGAGGTCGTCAAGGACCAGCCTGCCATCGTCGTCGACGGGGATCCAGCGGATCTCGATCTCGCGTTCGGCGGCCAGCATGTGCCAGGGGACGATGTTGGCGTGGTGCTCCATCTCGGTGAGCAAGATGGCGTCGCCGGGCCGGAGGTTGGTGCGGCCCCATGCGTGAGCGACGAGGTTGAGTCCCTCGGTGGCGTTCTTGGCGAAGACGATCTCGTGGGCTGGGTCCGGTGCCCCGATGAACCGACCCACCGCCAGGCGGGATGCCTCGAAGCGCCGAGTGGCTTCCTCGGCGATGGCGTAGACCCCGCGGTGGACGTTGGCGTGCGTCGTCACCTCGTAGGTGCGTATGGCGTCGAGCACGGGCTGGGGCCGCTGCGACGACGACGCCGAGTCGAGATAGACGATGGGGTGGCCGTTCACCTCACGCTCGAGCAGCGGGAAGTCCTTGCGCACGTCGAGGGCCACGGACGGTCTGGTCTCGGTCAGCTCCGCCATGCGTCATACCCCTCGGTCTCGAGCCGTCGGGCCAGCTCCGGGCCGCCCTCGTCCACGATGGTCCCGTCCACGAGCAGGTGCACCCGGTCGGCGGTCAGCTCTTCCAGCATGCGCTGGTAGTGGGTGATGACGAGGATGCCGAGGTCCGGTCGTGCGGCACGCACCGTGCCCACGCCGCGAGCCACCGTCCGCAGGGCGTCCACGTCGAGCCCGGAGTCGGTCTCGTCGAGCACGGCCACCTCGGGCTCGAGCATGGCCATCTGCAGGATCTCGTTGCGCTTGCGCTCACCGCCGGAGAACCCGTCGTTGAGGTGGCGCTCACCGAAGGCCGGGTCCATGCCCAGCCTTTCCATCCACTCCATCATCGCCAGCCGCACCTCGATGGCGGAGACCTCCGTCCCCCGCCGGGCCGAGAGCGCCTGGCGCAGGAACTGGATCACCGGCACGCCGGCGATGGATTCCGGGCGCTGGAAGGCGAGGAATATGCCGGCCTTGGCCCGCACATCGGTCGGCCAGCTGGTGATGTCCTCACCCTTGAACCGGATGGCACCGGAGGTGACCTGGTAGTCCGGATTGCCGAGCAGCACGTTGGCCAGCGTCGACTTCCCGGCTCCGTTCGGGCCCATGAGGGCGTGGACCTGCCCCGCCTCGACCGAGAGGTTGACGTCGCTCAGGATGGGCCGGCCCTCCACGGCAACGGACAGGCCGACGACGGCGAGCAGGGGGGGCGAGCCGGCGCTCACCGAACCGGGGGACACGAGGGGATTCTAACCGAATACCGGAGTTTCTCCTACGGGAATAGGGACAATCCTCGCCGAGTGAATCCCCAGTCCCGGGCTCGCGTTTGCCCTCTCCGCCAGCTGGGATTCCTGGCGTGGCGTGGGACGGCCGGTACGCTCGCCCCGATGGCCGATCCGTGGAATTTCGCCGGACCGGCGGCCTCGCTCGGTGGCAGCGCCAGCGTGACCCTGGTCGACGAGTCGACCTTTGCCATCAGCGGGAGGGGGGGCGACATCGTCCCCGGCGGTGCCCAGGGCTTCTTCTTCCAGGACACACGGCTCATCAGCCGGCTCCAGGTCCTGATCGACGGGTCTCTCACCGAGCCGTTGACCGCCGTGAGCGACGACCCGTTCACCGCCACCTTCGTCTCCCGGTGCATGCCGGCCCCCGGCCGGGCCGACTCCACCCTGGTCGTCCTGCGTGCGCGGTCGGTGGGGCGGGGGATGCTCGAGGAGATCACCGTGCGCAACTTCGCCGACGAGGCGTCGACCTGCACGGTCGAGGTGTGCATCAGCACCGACTTCGCCGATCTTTTCGCCGTCAAGGAGGGCCGGGCCGGCACCATGCCACAGACCGGCGAGGTGGCGGCCACGGTCGTCGAGGACGGTGCCGGTGGCTCGCCAGCCATCATCCACAGCTACCGCAGGGGCGGAGTCACCCGCGGGGTCGTGATCGGAGTGCGTGGCGCCACCAAGCTGAGCCCCGACATCGCCACCTTCCATGTGGTCATCCCTGCCCGCGGCGAGTGGACGACCTCCCTCGAGGTGGGCCCGGTCGTCGACGGCGAGCTCGTGCCGTCCAAGTACCGGCGCGGCGATCCGTCGTCACGGACGACACCTGCCGAGCGCCTCAAGCAATGGCGTCGCCGCGTTCCCCAGGTGGAGACCGACCACCCGGGTCTCAAGGAGGTCATCGACCGCAGCGCTGAGGACCTCGGCGCCCTGCGCATCTTCGACCCGGAGTATCCCGAGCGAGTGGTGGTGGCCGCCGGCGCCCCCTGGTTCATGACCGTCTTCGGTCGTGACTCGCTGCTCACCGCCTGGATGGCGTTGCTCGTCGACCCCGACCTGGCCCGAGGGGTGCTCCAGACCCTCGCCCGGTTCCAGGGAACCGAGATCGACCCACGTCACGAGGAGGAGCCGGGCCGCATCCTCCACGAGATGCGCTTCGGCGACTCGGCCGGCCTCTCGCTCGGCGGAGGCAGCATCTACTACGGCACAGCCGACGCCACCCCGCTGTTCGTGATGCTGCTCGGGGAGATGCGCCGGTGGGGGGTGGACCGCGACCTGGTCGACGAGCTTTTGCCCAATGCCGCCCGCGCCATCGAGTGGATCGAACAATTCGGCGACGCCGACGGCGACGGCTACGTGGAGTACCACCGGGCCACCGACCGGGGGCTCGCCAACCAGGGGTGGAAGGACAGCTGGGACGGCATCCGCTACGCCAACGGGAAGGTGGCCGAGGCGCCCATCGCCCTCTGCGAGGTCCAGGCCTACACCTACGGGGCCTACCTGGCCCGGGCACATTTCGCCTTCGAGGTCGGCGACACGGCCACCTACGACCGCTTCCGCGCCAAAGCCGCCCACCTCAAGGCGTCGTTCAACCGCGACTTCTGGCTCGAAGACAAGGGATGGTTCGCGGTCGGACTGGACGCCGACAAGCAGCCGATCGACTCGCTCACCTCCAACATCGGCCACTGCCTGTGGGCTGGGATCATCGACGAAGACAAGGCCCGGCGAGTAGCCGAAGTGTTGGTGTCACCGGCCATGTTCTCCGGTTGGGGGATCCGCACCCTGTCCAAGGAGAGCGGCGGCTACAACCCGATCAGCTATCACTGCGGCTCGGTCTGGCCCCACGACACCGCCATCGTGGCTGCCGGGCTAGCCCGCTACGGCTTCGACGGCGCCGCCCAGCAGCTCATCTTCGGCCTGCTCGACGCGGCGTCGACCCAGGGCGGTCGACTACCCGAGCTGTTCAGCGGTCTCGACCGGGGCGAGCTCAGCGTGCCTGTCGCCTACCCGACGTCGTGCTCACCGCAGGCGTGGGCGGCGGCCTCACCCCTGCTGTGCCTGCGCACCTTGCTGCGGCTCGACCCGTGGGTCCCCTACGGTAAGACCTGGCTGTCGCCCAACCTGCCCGAGTCGATCGGCTACCTGAAGGTGGAGGGCATCCCCCTGGCCGGCTCGCGGGTCACCATCGAGGTGGGCAGCGAGGTGCCCGGCGGTCTGGCCGTCGAGGGGCTGCCGCCCGATATCGAGATCATGCGCGAGCCGAGGCGACCCTCCACCGCCATCTGATCTTCGGGGACGGCCGGCACGGGCCGCGTTACCAGCCCCGCTCGACCCACTCGCCGAGGTGAGGTGACTCGGCACCGATGGTGGTGCCGGCACCGTGGCCGGGGAGGACGATGGTGTCCGGACCGAAGTCGGTGAACAGCCGGTGCTCGATCGAGTCGATGATGGTGTCGAAGTCGGCGTTCTCGAACGACGTGTTGCCGGGCCCGCCCGGGAACAGGGTGTCGCCGGAGAAGAGCAGGGGCGTGCCCTGGACGGCGAAGCACATGGAGCCAGGCGTGTGCCCGGGCGTGGCGATGGTGGGCACCCGCAGCTGCCCGACCTCGAGGACCTCCCGGTCGGACAGCAGCTGGTCGTAGGAGGGGAGCATCCCGGCGTCGGCCTCGGTCACGGCCACGTCGAACCCGGCGTCCCGCACCGCTTCGACAGCCTGGATGTGGTCCCAGTGCCCGTGGGTCTCGACCACCTGCCTGACCCCGAGCGAACGGCACAGGTCGAGCAACAGGTCGTGCTCGTTGGCCGCGTCGATGAGCATGGCGTCACCGGTCGCTCGGCACCGCACGATGTAGACGTTGTTGTCCATGGGGCCGACGACGACCCGGTGGACCTCGACGTTCGTGTCCTGGTAGTCGACGATGGTGGCGGGCACTTACCTGACTCCTGACTCCTGACTCATCCTGACGAAGGTCGACGCTGGCGGGGGCGATGGTCAAGCTCTGTCTTCGATCATACGGTCGCGAGCGCAGGCTTCATCTGAGGGTCATTTGAGTGAGAGCGAGCCCACGGTGGCGTCTCGGCCGTGTGCCCGGCGGGTGCGCCCGCGGCATCAGAGCCGTTGGTCAAGGCAGCGGGCCTTCTGGTAGACAGACCAGGCACGACGTCCCCGTCCGGGGGTGTCCCGGGGATGGAGCAATCGATGAACTTCGCCTTCAGCGAGGAGCAAGAAGAGCTGCGTAAATCGGTGCGCCGCTTCCTCGAGGACAAGTCGCCGGAGACCGAGGTTCGCCGGCTGATGGAGACGACCGAGGGCTACGACCCGGCGGTGTGGTCGCAGATGGCCGACCAGCTCGGCCTGCAGTCGCTCATCATCCCTGAGCAATTGGGCGGCTCCGGCTTCTCCTACGTGGAGCTCATCGTGGTCCTGGAGGAGATGGGCGCGGCACTCCTGTGCGCCCCCTTCTTCTCGACGGTGGCCCTGGCCACCAACGCCCTTCTCACCTGTGGTGACAAGAGCGCTCAGGAGTACTTACTTCCCGGCATCGCCGCCGGCGAGACCATCGGGACGCTGGCCTTCACCGAGGACAGCGGCCGTTGGGATGTCGACGGGGTGACTCTGGCGGCCTCGAAGACGGGCGACGGTTGGGCGCTCAGCGGCCACAAGTCCTACGTCATCGACGGTCATGTGGCCGGCCTCCTCCTCGTCGTCGGCCGTACCGATTCGGGCATCTCCCTCTTCGGCGTCAAGGCTGATGCCGACGGGCTCAGCCGCACGTCCCTGCCGACCATGGACCAGACCCGCAAGCAGGCCAGGATCGAGTTCTCGGACACGCCGGCCTGGCTCATCGGCACCGAGGGCGGTGCCGCAGAAGGCCTTTCGAAGACGCTCGACCTCGCTGCCGTGGCCTTGGCTGCCGAACAGGTCGGTGGGGCGCAGCGCTGTCTGGACAGCGCTGTCGACTACGCCAAGACCCGCATTCAGTTCGGCCGGCCCATCGGCAGCTTCCAGGCCATCAAGCACAAGTGCGCCGACATGCTTCTCGAGGTGGAGTCGGCCAAGTCGGCCGCGTACTACGCCGGCTGGGCCGCGGCCGAGGATTCGGACGAGCTGCCCGTGGTGGCCAGCCTGGCCAAGTCCTACTGCTCGGAGGCCTATTTCCACGCCGCCGCTGAGAACATCCAGATCCACGGCGGGATCGGCTTCACCTGGGAGCACCCTGCCCATCTCTACTTCAAGCGGGCGAAGTCGTCCGAGCTCATGTTGGGCGACCCTGCCTACCACCGCGAGCTGCTGGCCCAGCGCATCGGCATCTGAGTCGGCGGCACGAGCGACCGAGACCCCGACCATGACTCCCGGACAATGACGTACGCCCTGGCGCTCTTCCTCCCCTTCCCCGGGCCGGGGCCCGGACTGCCGTAGCGTCACGGACGTGCTCAACTCGAGGAACCTCATCGGCTGGCTGCTGCTCGGGCTGCTGGCCGCGGTCGGTGCCGGCGGCGCCATCCTGGGCGTGAGCCAGTCCCCGGGGACGGCCAGCCTGCAAGTGGCCATCACCAACACCGTGAACGCCACCAGCTACTCAGAGGTGTTCACCGAGCACATGGCCAGCGCCTCTGAGACTGGCTACCTCACCTACCAGGCGCCGAACCGCCTCGGCGGCTACGTCGAGGCCGCGGGTCGCCGCACCTACATCTACATCGACGGCAACACCGAGTACCAGAGCCTCACCGTGTCCAACGGCACGTCGACGGCGCACCTCGTCTTCTACCGCCAGCACAGCCAGACACCCGTCGTGTCGCTCGACCCGGCCCAGAACTACCTGCGGCTCGGCCGGCTACACCTGCGGCTCGGTCGGCTCGCCCCCCATGTGCATCGGTCGGGCAACACCTATTCCTTCTCGCTCACTCAAGGAGGAGAGACCGGGACGCTGGCCTACACGGTCTCCGGCCAGTACGTGGGCATTCTCACCATCCATGCCCAGGACACGGCCGTCGAGGTGACCATCTCCCAGGTGGGCAGTGCGCCCTCCATCGGGCTGCCGAAGGGGGCCCGGGTCGTCACACCTCCGGCGAGCGGCGTTCTCGGCTGACGAGGGCTCACCGGTGTCACCGGGAATGGTCGCCCAGGCCTTCCTTTCCGGGCTCTCCCGATCGAGGCATCACCCTCCGCTGCCGTCGTCCCCGGCCCGTTCGATGGCGTCATCGACCACCCTGCGCAGCCGTCGGGCGCCGGCCCGCGGGTCGGATGCCTGGGTCAGCCAGCGGACCACGACGAAATGGCGGGCACCGGCGGCGACCAGGTCGGGAACCGACGTCGGTGCCACCCCACCGGTCACCCAGACCGGCCACGGCGAGAGCCGCACCGCCTCCCTCACGTAGCCAACACCGGTCCCGGGACGGCCGGGCTTGGTCGGTGTAGGCACGACCGGGCCGGCCGAGACGTAGTCGATCGGCGCCGCCGCCGATCCCGCGTCCAGCGCCCCCTCGAGCTCGCCGACGGCATGGGTGGAGAGCCCGACGATGGCGTCCTGGCCCACAGCCTGGCGCGCCGCCACCGGCGATGGGTCGTCTTGGCCGACGTGCACGCCGTCGGCGCCCGCCCGAGCGGCGAGGTCGGGACGGTCGTTGACGATGAGGGGCACGCCGCGTGTCGCGCACACTTGTACCAGCAGGCCTGCCCGTTTCAACAAGCTCGTCGTCGGAGAGCGCCTTGTCGCGCAACTGGACGATGTCCACGCCGCCGTCGATGCAGGCGTCGACGAACGCCTCGAGGTCGGGCCGGTCGGGCGTGCACAGATAGAGGCGCCGCTGCTCGAGGTGCCACCTGCTGGCTCCGTGCGGGCCGGGGGAACGGGCCGGCCGGCTGCGTCAACCTCGGGCCGGTCTCGCCGCCCCGGCCTTGGCCGTCCCAGCCTTGGCCGTCCCAGTTTTCGTGACAGCTTTCGTCCCCCCGGCCTTGGCCGCCGCCTTGGCCTCCTTCTTGTGCTGGCGCACGGTGACCAGAGCCTCGGGGGAGTCGATGTCGGCGACCGAGCGGAAGCTGCCCTTCTCCCCGAAGGGTGCCGAGGCCTCCTCCCACCCCCGAGGGCGTACGTCGAACTGCTTGCCCAGCAGGGCGACGAAGATCCGTGCCTTTTGTTCTCCGAACCCCGGGAGGGCTCGCACCCGGGCTCGCAGTTCGGCACCGTCGGCGACCCCGGCCCAGATGGCGTCGGCCCTGCCGTCGTAGTCTTCGGCGACGACGCGGCAGAGCTCCTGGACGCGGCGGGCCATCGAGCCGGGGAACCGGTGCAGGGCGGGGCGCTCACGGAAGACGTCGGCTAGCCGGTCCGGATCCATCCCGGCGATGGCCGAGGCGTCGAGCCGGCCGCCCAGACGGGCCTTGAGGTCCTTGGGCGCGCTGAAGGCCCGCTCCAGCGGCACTTGCTGGTCGAGGACCATACCCACCAGAAGCGCCAGCGGATTCGTGCTCAGGAGTTCGTCGGCGGCTTCATCGCCACTTAGGTACAGGGACACAACGTCAGCGTATGCGAGCTTCGGCCTACAGCCGAATCCGATGAGTCCCGGAGGACCCGTGATACCAGTTGAACAATGCCGCTGTTCGTTTCAGAGCTCGGCGCCGGCCTGGTTGCGGAGGTACTCCCTAAGGTATGGCAGAGCGAAGTCGACATAGCCCCTACCTGTCGGCTGAATGAGCTCTGCGGCGATGAGCCGAAGCCGGTACTGGCTGGCGTAGTTCACGGTCACGCCAAGTCTCGCTTGAACGTCAGCCATCTTCGATGGACCATCGTCCTGAGACATGGCCAGTAGAAAAGACTTGTCGATCCCGGATGCCTCGGCGAGGGCTGGCTCGTGGACAAGCGAGCCGAGTCGGCGTCGTGCCCTCGACACACCCTCCTGAGCGTCGGCAACGCTGATCTCGGTGACATCGGGGTGAAGCCGCCACGTCTGCGCCCCGACTAACTGGATGAGGAACGGATAGCCGCGGGTTCCCACCGCCATCACTGCCAGAGCCTCGCTGCCCACCAGCCGGCCGGCCCGAACGACCGGCTCGCGCAGAGCGAGCTCCACGTCAGTACGGTCCACCGTGTCGAGATGGTGACGCTCAGCGCGCCGCAAGAAGGTCAGGACGTCGTCGTTCAGTGCGTCGCTGACCGCAGAAGCAAGACCGGCTCCAACAAAGGCCAGATCCCGATTCTCCCGAAAGCCGTGCTGCACCACCGTCGCCAGCTCACGCAACTCGGCGATCTGCTGTTGGTGAATCTCGTCCAGCGTGATGAGCAGCCCGGTCTCGTTTTCGCCAAGCAGGTCGGTCAGGAGCTCGATCTGGTTCCGAAGGCCGACCTCCACGACATGAGCATCGAGCGTGTTCCATGTCGCCCCGGCCGACCCGAGGGGGCCGATCGGGAGGTTGAGCCCGCTGAGGCGTCGTTTCACGGTCTCGGGATCGAAGGCCCGGAGTAGGCGAGGAAGATGCTGTGCTGTGATTCGGTGGACGAATCCAGGTGACGCCGTCTCGCTGATGACCAGCCATCCCCGCAACTTGGCAGCCTCCTCGACTGCGTTGAGGAGCACGGTCTTCCCGGACCCTCGAGGGCCGGTGTAGAGCGTGGCCCGGCCACCGGCACCCGGGCCGTCGTCGAGTGCTTCGACGAATTCATCGACAAGTTGGTCCCGGCCCACGAGCAACGGTGGACTGACCCCGAAGGTGGGATGGAAGGGGCTGGCCATTGGTCCAGTATATAGAGTCCTTTAGACTGTTTAGACTCCTTTAGACACCGACAGGGCGCCTTGTGCCCCGGTCGTTGATCCGCCTCCAGAGGAGAGACCGCCCATTGAAACGATGCCGGGCGACCGGGCAGGTGTGAGCGGTCCAGCGCCTCTCCCTGGAGCTCAGGGACTACCGAGTACTCCATGCTTGTCGCACCTGCTGGTCCAGGACCATGCCGATCAGCAGGGCCAGGGGTCCTCGGCGAGGAGCCGGTCGGAATCGGGGTCCTGGGCGAGATGGATCTTGGGCACGATACGAGCGTAACCAGAACCCGGATCCCCGCACCCGTGCCCCAGCCCAACCCGCTGTTCCGCTTCCGGAGCCGGGAGGCGCCGGACCTGCCCCGAAGCGCCCGCTACCCGGCGTTGGGGCCGGGCGACTTCGGCGTGCGGAGGCCCGGCCATTCGATGTCGTCGTTGTCGACGATGACGTCCGCTGTCTGCATGGGCTGGACTGATTCGAGGTAGAGGCGGCAGGCCGGTTGGTACCGGACGTCGTAGAGCTCCTCGGCATCGTCGCGCACCCCCGAACAGCTCGGCGTCGCGCCGGATGCCGCGGGCGCGGGCGACCTCGAAGCTGGTGTTGACGAAGATCCGGTAGTCCCAGTACGGAGCCAACTCCGGCCGTTGCAGGAAGCTTCCGTCGACGATGACCACTGTGTCCGCCGGCACCGGGACCGGCGGCTCGTCGATCAGGCGGTCCGACACGAGGTCGTGGACCCTGGGGCGGTATCGGTGGTCGCCGCCGGGGCCGAGCGGCACCAGCACATGGGTGACGAACGCAGCGCAGTCGAAGGCGTCTTCGAAGTACCCGATGGCCGACTGCCGGCCCTGGCGGTACCGGTGGGCGCGAGGGTGGTGGTAACCGTCCATGGTCAGGGTGGCCACGGGGCGTCCGAGGCGGTCGACCGCGTCGGCTCAGCTCACCGACGAGTGAAGTCTTGCCGGCCGCGGTGATGCCGTCGACGGCGACGCGCGTCGGATGTCCCGGGTCGAGGGCGCAGACGGCGGAGCCACTGCGGCCACGCTCCCGGCCTCCACCCGACCCGACTTCGTCCTCGACGCGACCGGGTCCGCCGATCAGGTGGTCCAGGGGTCGGGCGAATCGACCTCGATGTCGTAGGCGCTGATGGCCTCGCGTACCGCCCGGTCGTGGAGCGCACCGTCGGCAGCCAGGCCCGACAGGGCGGCGACCACGATGTGGGCGGCATCGACCTCGAAGAAGCGCCGCAGTACGTCCCGGGTGTCGGACCGGCCGAACCCGTCGGTGCCGAGGGAGAGGAACCGGCGTGGCATCCATCGCGACACCTGGTCGGGCACGGCCCGCAGGAAGTCGGTGACGGCCACGATGGGACCGCCCGACTCGGCCAGGCGCTCGGCCACGTACGGGACACGCGGCGGCCGGCCCGGGTGGAGCCGGTTCCAGCGCTCGACCGAGAGAGCGTCCTCGCGGAGCGCCTTGTAGGAGGTCACCGACCAGAGGTCGGCGTCGACTCCCCAGTCGTCCGACAGCATGCGCCGGGCCCGGGTGGCGGCCTGCCACGAGGTGCCCGAGAAGAGGAGCGTGGCCCGGGGCCGATCGCCCACCGCCTCTTGCTCGTCCTCGTCGTCGGTCCCCGGGTCGAACGGATAGAGGCCGCGGATGATCCCTTCCCGGATGTCGGCCGCGCCGTCTTCGTCGTCGGACGTCGAAGGCCGGCATGGCGGTAGTTCTCGTTGTAGAGGGTGATGTACCAGTACCGGTCCTCGGGCTCCTCTCCCGTCATCCGGCCGATGGCCTCCTGGACGATCACCGCCACCTCGTAGGCGAACGCCGGGTCGTAGGCGGCCACGCTCGGGACGGTCGAGGCCAGGAGGAGCGAGTGCCCGTCCTGGTGCTGGAGGCCCTCGCCGTTGAGGGTCGTCCGCCCGGCCGTGCACCCGCAGAGGATCCCCCGGCCCCGGCTGTCGCCGAGGGACCACAGCAGGTCGCCCACCCGCTGGAAGCCGAACATCGAATAGAAGAGGTAGCAGGGGATGAGCGGCTCGCCCCAGGTGGCATAGGAGGTGGCCGCGGCCGTGAACGAGGCGGTGGCGCCGGCCTCGGTGATCCCCTCCTCGAGCACCTGGCCGTCGGCGCTCTCGGCGTAGTGGAGGGCGAGCCCGGCGTCGACCGGGGTGTAGCGCTGGCCTTCGGGCGCGTAGATGTGCACCTCGCTGATGAGCGACTCGAGCCCGAAGGTCCGCAGTTCGTCGCAGACGATGGGGACGATCCGCCGCCCGATGGCGGGGTCGCGCACGAGGGAGCGCAGGAGGCGGGCGAAGGCCATGGTCGTCGAGACCGCCTGCTTGCCCGAGCCGGCCATGAGGTCGGCGAACGTCTGGGGCTTCGGGGGATCGAGGGGCCGGGCCCGGATCACCCGCCGGGGGACGGCACCGCCCAGGGCCCGCCGCCGCTCGGCCAGGTAGCGGGCCGCCGGGGCGTCGGGCGCCGGTCGGTAGTAGGGGGGCAGCTCGCCGTCGAGGTCGCGCTCGGGGATCTCCTCGTGGAGGAAGAGGCGGTCGCGCAGGGCGAGCAGCTGCGGCTTGGTCATCTTCTTGATCTGGTGGGTCGAGTTGCGGGCCTCGATGTCCGGCCCCAGGGTCCAACCCTTGACCGTCTTGGCCAGGATGGCCGTCGGCGCGCCGACGTGTTCGGTGGCCGCCTGGTAGGCGGCGTACAGCTTGCGGTAGTCGTGACCGCCCCGGGGGAGGGACTGCAGCTCCTCGTCGGACATGTGGGCGACGAGGGCGGTGAGGCGGGGGTCGGGGCCGAAGAAGTGCTCGCGGATGTAGGCCCCGGACTCGGTGGCGTACTTCTGGAACTCGCCGTCGACCGTGGTGTTCATCTTGTTGAGGAGCACGCCGTCGACGTCCTTGGCCAGCAGGTCGTCCCACGTCCGGCCCCAGATGACCTTGATGACGTTCCACCCCGCCCCCCGGAAGAGGGCCTCGAGCTCCTGGATGATCTTGCCGTTGCCCCGGACCGGGCCGTCGAGGCGCTGAAGGTTGCAGTTGACGACGAAGGTCAGGTTGTCGAGGTGCTCGCGCCCGGCGATGCCCAGGCTGCCGATCGTCTCCGGCTCGTCGAATTCGCCGTCGCCCACGAAGCACCAGACCCGGCTGTCCGGTCGTGTCGACGATGCCCCGGGCGTGCAGGTAGCGGCTGATGTGGGCCTGGCCGATGGCGTTGATGGGCCCGAGGCCCATCGACACGGTGGGGTACTCCCAGAACTCGGGCATGAGCCGGGGGTGGGGATAGGAGGACAGCCCGCCGTGGCCCACCTCGAACCGGAAGTTGTCGAGGTCCCGCTCGGTGAGCCGGCCCTCGACGAACGCCCGGGCGTAGATGCCGGGCGAGGCGTGGCCCTGGAAGTAGATCTGGTCTCCCGGACGCCCGCCGTCCTTGCCCCGGAAGAAGTGGTTGAACCCGACCTCGTAGAGGGCGGCGGAGCTGGCATAGGTCGAGAGGTGGCCACCGATCGACTCCGACTTGATGTTGGCCCGGACCACCATGACGGCGGCGTTCCACCGGATGTAGGCCCGGATGCGGCGCTCGAGGTACTCGTCGCCGGGGAACTCCGGCTCCTCGTCGGTCGGGATGGTGTTCACGTACGGCGTGGACACCGTGGCCGGGAAGCCGACGTTGGTATGGCCGGCCCGCTCCAGCAGCCGGAGGAGGAGGTAGCGGGCACGGGTCTCGCCGTGGACGGCGACGATGTCGTCGAACGCGTCGAGCCACTCCCGCGTCTCGGCGGGATCGACATCTGGGAGCTGGTGGCTGACGCCGTCGAAGAGCACGACATCCATGGTGCCACCGGTATGTACCCACCGATGGTCATCGGGCCACCTTTGGAGCGGGATGGCAGTGCCCACGGCCACCTTTGGTTCGTCCGGGCACGTGCCGGATCGCCCGCTGGCGACAGTCTCCGAGTGCCGGAGGGCACCGATCGGGCCACGCGGCAGGAGCTCGTGGACCAGTCCGGGGTGGCGGAGGAGAATGGGCGCCATGGTCGGGCCGAAGCGAAACCCGGGAGCGTGGATCTTCGTTTCGCATTCCAACATGGATCTCGAGGAGGTCAGACGAGTTCGCAACGCGCTCGAGGAGATGGGCCATAACCCCCTCCTCTTCTTCCTGAAGTGCCTGAATGACGACGATGAGCTCGACGATCTCATCGTCCGAGAGATCAAGGCCCGGGATTTCTTCTTGCTGTGCGACAGTGAGAATGCTCGGCGGTCTGACAAGGTGAAAGATGAACGAGCGTGGATCAAGACGTTGAAGGACAAGGTCTATCAGGAGGTCGACCTGCAAGCCGACTGGCAATCCCAGCTCGCTGCCATCAAGGGCCTGTCAGTCAAGGCAACCATCTTTATCTCGTATCAACGCAACGATGAGTGGGTAGTCGAACAGCTGGAAGATCGTCTCCGAGAGTTCGACTACCAGGTCATTAGCACTGCCAGTTCGATGACCCCCGGCGAGAATTGGCAAAATGCCGTCGAGCACCTGATAGATGAGGCGCTCGAGCACGGATACGTTCTCGTTGTGTTGACCGAGAATTCATTCCGTTCGAAGCAGGTCCACGATGAGATGATGTATGCGTTGTCAAGGCACGCATCAGGCGTCGTTCCGCTTGTGATCGGTGACAGTGGGGTCGTCGGCAACATGATGGCGAACGATCCGGATTGGAACGAAATGCTGCAGCGCCATTGGCTCATCGTCGAACCGACCCCGGAGGGATTGGATAGGGCCGTCACCAGACTGGTGGAGGTCCTTCGGAGTGGCCCCTGAAGCCGGGGACAGCCCGCACACACAGACCTGACGAGTTGGGGAGCCGCCGACAGTCGACCGAGGCTATTGACCGATCGTCCTGGTCCTTCCGCGAGCCAGATCGCATGGCAGATCGCAATGCCAGCGACAGGCGACGGCGTCGGAGGCACCGCGGAGGCATGCTGTGGCAGTGAATGCCAGTCCGTCGCCAAGGCTCGAGCCCACGGTCGTCTACACGGACGGCTCGTGCCTCGGCAACCCCGGTCCCGGAGGATGGGCGTGGGCCGTGCCCGACGGCCCCCAGGACAGCGGCGGGGAGGTCCTGACCACGAACCAGCGCATGGAGGTCACTGCTGTGGTGCGAGCCCTTCAGGACATCTCCGGCCCCGTGCACGTGATCAGCGACTCGACCTACGTGGTCAACTGCTTTCGGCAGCGGTGGTGGGAGGGCTGGCGCCGCCGGGGATGGCGCAACTCGCAGGGCAAGCCGGTGGCCAACCGCGACCTGTGGGAGACCCTGCTGTCCCTGGCCCTCGATGACGAACGGCCGGTGACCTTCGGATGGGTGCGTGGCCACTCCGGCGACCCCATGAACGAGCTCGTCGACCAGTTGGCGACCACTGCCGCTGCCCGCCAGAGGCGCTGAGGCGGCTGAGGTCGCGAGCCTTCCGGCCCGCGGCGCCCGCCGCCGGCTGCGGCACGCGGCACGGGTGAGGTTGGCTGCCCTCCTTCGCTCCCGTAACCTGCCGCCCATGGACATCGACGGAAGTGCAGCGATCATCACCGGGGGCGCGTCTGGGCTCGGCGAGGCCACCGCCCATCGCCTGGCTGCCGGCGGGGCCCGGGTGACCGTCTTCGACAAGAACGAGGAGAAGGGCAAGCAGGTGGCCGCCGAGATCGGCTCGGCAGCCACCTTCGTGGCCGGCGACGTGACCGACCCCGAGGACTGCCAGCGAGCAGTGGACCAGGCCGCCGACAGCGGTCCGCTGCGCATCGCCGTCAACTGCGCGGGGACGGGCTGGGTCGGCCGGGTCATCAACCGCGACGGCTCGCCCCACGACCTCGCTCCGTTCCAGTTCATCCAGAACCTCAATGTGATCGGCACCTTCAATGTGATGACCAAGGCGGCGTCGGTCATGTCGAAGACGGAGCCCCTGGCTGACGGCGAGCGGGGCCTCATCGTGAACACGGCCTCGGTCGCCGCCTTCGACGGACAGATCGGGCAGCTCGCCTACTCGGCGTCGAAGGGAGCGATCGTGGGCATGACCCTGCCGGCTGCCCGCGACCTAGCTGTGGTCGGCATCCGGGTGGTGGCCATCGCTCCCGGCCTGTTCGACACGCCCTTGCTCGCCATGCTCCCGGCAGAGGCACGCGCCGCGCTGGCCGAGTCGGTCAACTTCCCGAAGCGGCTGGGTGACCCCGCCGAGTACGGGGAGCTCGTGGCCCACCTGGCCACCAACGGCTACATGAACGGCGAGGTCATCCGCCTGGACGGCGGTATCCGCATGCCCCCGAAATAGGTGTCTCCGACGACTCGCCCGCACTCGCCGATGACCCAGGCCCCGCCCGACCAGGCCGGTTCCACGGTCGGAGCCGGCGACGCCATCATCCGTACCGAGGGGCTGACCAAGGTCTACCCGGGCTCCGACCTCCGCGCCGTCGACGGACCTCGACCTGGTGGTCGGCACCGGCGAGATCTTCGGCTTGCTGGGCCCGAACGGCGCCGGCAAGACGACCACGGCCGGCATGTTCACGACCCGGGTCATCCCCACCGCCGGGAGCGCGACGGTGGCTGGCGATCGACGTGGTCGCCCACCCGGCGCTGGCCAAGCAGGTCATCGGCATGGTGAGCCAGCAGAACACCCTCGACCGTCAGCTCACCGTGTGGGAGAACCTCTACTACCACGGCCGGCTGTTCGGCATCCCCGCCCGCGAGTCCCGACACACCGCCGACGCCCTGCTCGAGCAGTTCCAGCTCGACCGGTGGGCCTCGGCCTCCGTCTACGCGCTATCCGGGGGCATGGCCCAGCGGCTCATGGTCGCCCGGTCCATCTTTCACCGGCCGGCGGTGCTGTTCCTCGACGAGCCAACGGCCGGCCTCGACCCGCAGAGTCGGCTGGCTCTCTGGGATCTCTTGCGAACCCTCCACAGCGAGGGCCAGACCATCGTCCTCATGACCCACTACATGGAGGAGGCCGATCAGCTCTGTGGCCGCGTGGCCATCATGGACCACGGTCGGATCCTTGCCCTCGACTCCCCAGCGGCGCTCAAGCAGGCTGTCGACGCCGACACCATCGTTTCGGTGACGACCTCCGGCGACCCCGAGGCCCTGGCCCGCCAGCTGGAGAGCGATGTGGCCGGAGTCACCCGCACCCGGGTCACCGACGCCGGTGTCGAGCTCCACGTGAAAGGAGCGCACCGGCTACTGCCGTCGGTGGTCGCCGTCGCCGAGGGTGCGGGTATCCCCGTGCTCGATGTGTCGATCGCCGAGCCGACCCTCGAGACCGTGTTCATCAACCTGACCGGAAAGGAGCTCCGCGAGTGACCGAATCGGTCGTTGCCTCTGCCCCGGCTCCGGACCGGGTCCATACCGCACCGACCAGGTCGGCGGCCACCGCCTCACGCCAGGCACTGTGGGCGCTCATCCTCCGCGACCTCACCGTGCTGCAGAAGCACCTCATCGAGTTCGTCATCCGCACGCTCGTCCAGCCCTTCCTCTTGTGCTTCGTGTTCCTCTACATCTTCCCGAAGATCGGACAGGGCATCGGAGGGGGAGGCAACCCGGTTGCCGAGTCCGCCTTCGCCACCGTCCTCGTCCCCGGGGTGGTCGGCATCTCGATCCTCTTCCAGGGGGTGCAGTCGGTGGCGCTGATCATGTCCCAGGAGTTCGGGTTCACCCGCGAGATCGAGGATCGCGTCCAGGCCCCCTGCCCCGTGTGGCTGGTCGCCGTGGCCAAGGTCCTCTCCGGCGCCGTCCAGGGGCTGATCTCGGCTGCCCTCGTGCTGCCCATCGCGTCGGTGGTCCACGCCAAGGGGGTGGAGGCCCACATCGACCTGCATTGGTGGATCATCGTGACCCTGCTCCCGTTGGCGGCGGTGACCATGGCCTCACTCGGGCTCCTTCTCGGCACCAGCTTCGAGCCGCGCAACATCGGGCTCATGTTCGGATTCATCATCCTGCCGGTCACCTTCCTCGGTGGGACCTACTACCAGTGGACCCGGCTCGCCCCCATCGAGGTCGGCGGCTGGCACTGGCTGCAGACGGTCGTACTCGTCAACCCATTGATCTTCATCAACGAGGGGATGCGCGCCGCCTTCACGGATGCGCCGCACATGCATCTCTTCATCATCTATCCCGTGCTGGTTGGCTTCCTGGCGGTGTTCCTCACCCTGGGACTCCGCAACTTCCGACGGCGCGTCCTGGCATGAGCCAGGAGGAGGACGGCTACCTCCTCCCCAACCGGCAGGCTGCTGCCGCAGCCCGGCTGACCGATCTCTCCGAGCTCTTCGACCCGTCCACCATCCGGCACCTGGAACGCCTCGGCGTCGCGCCGGGATGGCACTGCTGGGAGGTCGGCGCCGGCCGCCCGGATCTGTCCCTCTGGCTGGCCGAGACGGTCGGACCGGGCGGCTCGGTGCTGGTCACCGACATCGACGTCTCGCAGCTCACCGACCTCGAGCGACCCATCACCGTCCGTAATCACGACGTCGGTTCCGACCCGCCACCCGCCGGTCCCTTCGACCTGATCCACGCCCGGTTGGTGCTCTCCCACGTCCCCCGCCGCGCCACGGCGGTGGTCGACATGGCCGATGTGCTGCGACCGGGCGGATGGCTGCTCGTGGAGGACGCCGACCCGTCGCTCCAGCCGCTGACCTGTCTCGACGAATACGGGCCGGAGCAGGAGCTGGCCAATCGCCTGCGAGCAGGGTTCCGACAGCTGCTCGCCGGCCGCGGCGCCGACCTGGCCTTTGGTCGCACCCTCCCTCGGTTGTTGCGCGCCGCCGGCCTGACCGACGTGGAGGCCGACGCCTACTTCCCGGTCAGCTCGCCGGCCAACACCGCTCTCGAGGCGGCCACCATCGAACAGGTTCGCGCCGACCTCGTCGACAGCGGGGCTTGCCGCCGAAGAAGAAGTCGACCGCCACCTGCGGGCGGTCGGCGCCGGCCGGCTCGACCTCGCCACCTCGCCGATGATCTCGGCCTGGGGTCGCAAGCCGCTCGAACCTGCCACGGCCGAGCCGCCGCGGGCCCCCGATGCGGCGTTCGGACCGAGCAGGAGGCCGTCGGCCGGCCGGTAGTGTGAATGCCGGTCAGCTCACGCGACGGGCGGATGTGACCGAGCGATGGAGGTGGTCCGGACGGCACCGGCGATGACAGCGGAACGTGCGCCGTCGGGCGCGCCAGACGGAGGTGAGAACAGCCCGTTCGACGTGGTCGTGATCGGAGGCGGCCCCGGTGGCTATGCCACGGCCCTCTATGGCGCGGCCGCCGGGTTGTCCATGGCCGTGATCGAGCTGGACAAGGTGGGTGGCACGTGCCTGCACCGCGGCTGCGTCCCAGCCAAGGAGTTCCTCGAGACGGCCTCGGTGTTCCGCACCGTCGCCGGCTCCGACGCTTTCGGCATCGTCACCGGGGGGGAGGGGCCCGTCGTCGACTTCGCCGTAAGCCAAGCCCGGAAGCAGCAGGTGGTCGATCAGCTGTTCAACGGCTTGTCCGGCCTCATGCGGGGCCGGGGCATCACGATCTACAGCGGGAGCGGCACCCTTCTCGCCGACCATCGGGTCCGCGTCGCCGGCAACGACGGCTCGACGACCGAGGTCCGGGGCCGCCATGTGGTGTTGGCCGCCGGATCGGTGCCCCGCACCATCCCCGGCTTCGACATCGACGGGACCGTTGTGCTCACCTCCGACGAGGTGCTGGCCCTCGACGAGCTACCCGCCTCGGCGGCCGTGGTCGGCGGGGGCGCCATCGGGTGCGAGTTCGCCTCCATGCTGTCCGACCTGGGCTGCGAGGTCACCGTGTTCGAGGCGCTGCCCACCATCCTGAGCGGCTGCGACAGCGACGTGGCCCGCGTGGTGGCCCGTTCGTTCCGCAAGCGGGGCATCGACGTGAAGGTTGGCGTCCAGCTGCAGGGACACACACCCGACCCGACGGGCCGGGGGACCGTCGTGAGCTACGGCGACGGCGAGAAGTTGGCGGTAGACGCCGTCGTGGTCTCCGTGGGCCGCCGTCCACGGACGGAGGGCCTGGTATCGCCCGACGTGGGCGTGGTCATCGACGAGCGCGGCTTCGTCGTCACCGACGCCTTCATGCGGACGGCGGCCGACGGAGTGTGGGCAGTCGGCGACCTGGTGGCCGGCGCTCCACAGCTGGCCCATGTCGGGTTCGCCGAGGGCATCGTTGTGATCAAGTCGATCCTCGGGGAGTCGGTCGTCCCCGTCGATTACGGACGGGTGCCCTGGGCCATCTACTGCCATCCCGAAGTTGCCTTCGCCGGGCTCACCGAGGATGCCGCTCGGGAACAGGGCTACGAGGTTGTGGTCAAGAAGGACCCCTTCGGTGGCAACAGCCGCGCCCGCATCATCGGTGACGTCGAGGGCCTGGTGAAGCTGGTCGCCGAGCGACAGCCCGACGGGAGCGGCGGCCGCCTCCTCGGCGTCCACATGGTCGGTCCCTGGGTCACCGAGCAGCTCGGGGCCGGATACCTGGCCGTCAACTGGGAGGCAACCGCGCAGGAGGTGGCCGAATTCATACAACCCCATCCGTCGCTGTCGGAGAACTTCGGCGAGACAGCGTTGGCGCTGACCGGGAGGGGGCTGCACGTTGACTGACGTGACCATGCCTCAGCTCGGGGAGACGGTAACCGAGGGAACGATCACTCGCTGGCTCAAGTCGGTGGGTGACACGGTGACCCGCGACGAGCCGCTCTTCGAGGTGTCCACCGACAAGGTCGACTCGGAGGTGCCGGCCCCGGCGTCCGGCCTTCTCACCGCCATCCTGGTGGAGGAGGGTGACACGGTGGAGGTGGGCGTCAAGCTGGCCACCATCGGCGACGAGTCGGCGCCGTCTGGCCCCTCGGCGCCGTCTGCGGCCGCAGTTCCGGGTCCGGCTCCGTCGGCTCCTGCTCCTCCGGCTCCTGCTCCGTCGGCTTCGGCCGCGGCTCCGACTTCCGACGACGGACCCGCGGACCGACCGCGGGCGGGGCGCCCCTCTGAACCGGTAGCACCCACCCTCTCCGCCGGCCTCCCCGACGAACCAGTGGGCGCGGCCAGCGTTCCCTTGCGTCCAGCAACCGGTCTCCAACAGCAAGGCGGCGCGGTCGGCGGACCTGGAGGCGGCGGGCCCACAGTCGGTGAAGTCACAGGTGTGACCGCGCCGGCGACCGCTTCGGCGGACGGGGGAACACCAGATCGGGCACCCGAGGCACCCCGCCCGGAGGCCGCCGCTTCTGTCAGCGCACCCCCGGCGGCTGCCGAGTCTGGCGGCGCCCCCCCGGCAACCGCCGGCCGGGTCCAGGGTCTCGTGCTCTCGCCTGTCGTCCGCAAGATGCTCGATGAGCACGGGATCGATCCGAGGACGGTGAGAGGGACGGGGCTCGGTGGCCGTATCACCAGGGATGACGCCGCTGCCGCGGTGGCCGCCAACGGTGCTGTGGCCCCGGCGACCGGGGCCCCGAGCGTGCTCGCCGCGCCGCAAGACGGAGCGACGCCGGACGGGTCGACGTCGGAACCCGGCGCCGGTTCCCAGTCTGGCCGACCGCACGACCGCCTCCCTGGCACGCCCGCCTTCCACGCCCTCCACGATTGGGGCGTCGGCTGCCGCCGCTGAAGGTCGCGACGAGGTCGTGCCCTTCACCAACATCCGACGGCGTACGGCCGAGCACATGGTTCGATCCAAGGCGACCTCGGCCCACACGCTCATGGTCAAGGAGACCGACTACGAGCGCGTAGAGCAGGTCCGACGGGCGCACGGCCCCCGGTTCCGCGACGAGGAAGGCTTCGGCCTGAGCTACCTGCCCTTCGCCGCCCGAGCCGTCGTCGAGGCCTTGGCCCAGTACCCGCACCTCAACGCGTCTGTAGGCGATGACGCCCTCATCGTGCACCGCGATGTCAATCTCGGCATCGCCGTCGACCTCGACAACGAGGGCCTCATCGTCCCCGTAGTCCACAACGCCGAGGAGCTCAACCTCCGCGGGATGGCCCGGCGGATCAAGGAGCTGGCCGACCGGGCCCGCACCCGACGGCTCACGCTGGACGACATCAGCGGCGGGACGTTCTCCATTACCAACGCCGGCCCGTTCGGCACACTGCTCACCGGGGCCATCATCAATCAACCGCAGGTGGCCATCCTCTCGACGGACGGCGTCGCCCGGAAGCCGGTAGTGATCGAGCTTCCCGACGGCACCGAGTCCATCGCCATTCACTCGCTGGGCCTCGTGGCCATGAGCTTCGACCACCGGGCTGTCGACGGGGCGTACGTCGCGCGCTTTCTCTCCTTGTTCGCCGACATCCTGAATACCCGGGACTGGGCGGGCGAGCTGTAGCGGTGCGACCTGCGCACCGCCGGCCGCGCCTCCGCCCATGAGGATCCGCTGGCTGGGCCGCGTGCCCTACCGGGAGGCGTGGGACGTCCAGCGCGCCATCGCCGCTCGCTCCGGCGACGACTACCTGTTGCTGCTGGAGCACCCCGCCGTCTACACGCTGGGGGTTAACGGCGACCCCAGCCACGTGCTCGTTGACCCGCCTTCGGTGGGAGCGGAGCTGATTCGGGTGGACCGGGGCGGGGACGTCACCTTTCATGGCCCCGGGCAGCTGGTGGGGTACCCGGTGGTCTCGGTGGGTCAGGGCCCCCACCGGGGGACCGAGCACGTCCGCCGCGTCGAGCAGGTGGTCATCGACGCGCTCGTCGCCCTGGGGCTCCCGCCGGCCGGCGTGGGACGACTGCCCGGCTATCCGGGCGTGTGGGTCGGCCTCGACGAGGACGAGGGGGGCGATGGGGGTCCTCGCAAGGTCTGCGCCGTCGGGGTGCGGACGGCCCGGGGCCGGACCACCCATGGCTTCGCTCTCAACGTCGATCCCGACCTCGACATGTTCGGGCACATCGTGCCATGTGGCATCACCGACCGGCCCGTGACGTCGCTGACCGCCGAGGGGTGGACCGGGACCATGGCCGACGTCGTGGACGCCGTCGTCGAAGCCGCCCGCCGACATTGGGGCGCCACGGACGACGTCCAGTCGGTGACGAACGCGCGTCGTGCGGGCGGACAGGTCCGTGGCGTCCCAACCGGTGTCCGTTGGCGGAGCCCTCGAGCGCCGTCTCGCCCGTGCCGGCGTGGCCCCTGGCTCGGGCGTGCACATCACCGAGCGCAAACCGGCCTGGCTGCGGGTGCCGGCCCGCATGGGCGACGACTTCCTGCAGTTGCGCCACGGCTTGCGAACGCTCGACCTCGTCACGGTATGCGAAGAGGCCGGCTGTCCGAACATCTACGAGTGCTGGTCGGCGGGTACGGCGACGTTCATGATCAATGGCGACCGCTGTACCCGGTCGTGCGGCTTCTGCCAGGTCTCCTCGGAGCGCCCGCGCCCGCTCGACCCGACCGAGCCCGACCGGGTGGCCGAGGCGGTGGCCCGAATGGGCCTCGCCCACGCCGTGGTGACCTGCGTCGCCCGCGACGACCTCCCCGACGGCGGGGCCGCTGCCTTCGCTGCCACCATCGCCGCGGTGCGGCGCCTGAGCCCGCGGACGACCGTTGAGGTGCTGATCTCGGACTGCCGGGGCCGGGGTGAGGCGTTGGACGTCGTGTTTGCCGCCCGACCCGACGTGCTCAACCACAACATCGAGACGGTGGCGCGGCTGCAGCACGCAGTGCGGCCGTCGGCCGGCTATGCCCGGAGCCTGGCCGTCCTGGCCCGAGCCAAGGAGGCGGCCCTCACCACCAAGTCGGGGATCATCGTCGGCATGGGGGAGACGGCTGACGAAGTGGTGGCCACCCTGGCCGACTCTCCGGGCCGTCGGTGTCGACATCGTAACCATCGGCCAGTACCTGCGGCCGAGCGCCTCCCACGTGCCGGTGGCCCGCTATTGGACCCCCGCCGAGTTCGATGAGCTGCGGGACGCGGGTCGCGCCCTCGGCTTCGCCCACGTGCAGGCCTCCCCGCTCACCCGCTCGAGCTACCACGCCAGGGAGGCGGTCGAGTCCGCCGCCGCTCCCCGTCCCGGAGGTGGTGCCGGTGCCCTTGGCGTCCCCCGTCGTCCGCACCCTCGACCCGGCTGCGCCAGCCGAACCGTGACTCGCTGATGGAGTGCTGTCGGCGGCCGCGGTCTCCGCCCGCCGCGCCCGTATCGAGCGGGTACGCGAGCGCATGGACATGCTCGGGGTCGACGCCCTACTCCTCTCGCACGGTGCCGACCTGCCCTGGCTTACCGGGTACTGGGCCATGCCCCTCGAGCGCCTGACCATGCTCGTCTTGCCCCGGGAAGGCGAGCCGGTGCTCGTCGTCCCTGGCCTGGAGGCGCCCCGGGTGGCCGCGGCCGACGATCTCTTCGCCATGGTGCCCTGGTCAGACGCCGAGGACCCGGTCCCGCTGGTGACCGCCGTCGTGTCCCGCGTTCCGGAAAAAGGCGTTTTGTCAGCAATCCCTGACAAAACGGCCTGTTTCGCCATCTCCGACCGGGCATGGGCCACCACCGTGCTCGAGCTGCAGAGGCACCTGCCATCCGCCCGGTGGATGCCAGCGTCGAGGGTCACCTCGCCCCTGCGGGCGGTCAAGGACGAGTGCGAGCTCGCCGCCCTCCGGGCGGCCGCCTTCGCCGCCGACCGGGTAGCCGCCCTGCTGCAGAGCGGTGGGATCCCCCTCGTCGGCCGGCGCGAAGCCGCGGTCTCGGCCGACATCTCCGACCTGCTTGTCGCCGAGGGCCACCGACAGCGTGAACTTCGCCATCGTGGGCAGCGGTCCCAACGCGGCCAGCCCGCATCACGAGCCTGGCGACCGCGTGATCGGGCCGTCGGAGACGGTGGTGTGCGACTTCGGCGGCACCTACGCCCTCGACGGCGACGTCGGCTACTGCTCGGACATCACCCGCACGGTCGTGACCGGGCCGCCCTCTCCCGAGGTCGAGGCCGACTACAGCGTCCTCCTCGCCGCCCAGCAGGCGGCGGTGGCTGCGGCACGGGCCGGCGTCACTGCAGAGGACGTCGACCGGGTGGCGCGTGAGGTCATCGAGGAGGCTGGGCTCGGCGAACTGTTCGTTCACCGGACCGGTCACGGCATCGGGATCGAGGAGCACGAGGACCCGTACCTCGTGGCCGGCAACTGCGAGATGCTCCAGCCGGGACATGCATTCTCGGTGGAGCCCGGGATCTACCGACGGGGTCGCTTCGGGATGCGACTCGAGGACATTGTGGTCGTCGGTCCCGACGGCGAACCTGACGCCCTCAACACTGCCGACCACGCCATGGCCGTCGTCGAGTCCTGAAGTCGAGGGGCGTCGGCAGTCGGGCGATACGGGAGAAGGAGAAGGGCATGGACCTGGGCATCGAAGGTCGAGCCGCCCTGGTGTGTGGCGCGTCACGGGGGCTCGGACTGGCCACGGCGGAGGCCCTTGTCACCGAGAGGACGCAAGTCATGCTCTGCGCCCGGGACGGCAAGCGGCTGGCCGAGACTGCCCGTGACCTCACCCGAGCGCGGTGGCCGCGTCGAGGTCCTCGCCGCCGACATCGCAGAGGCGTCGACGCCAGACACAGCCGTGGCGGCCACACTCGAGGCCTTCGGTCGCATTGACATCGTTGTGGCGAACGCCGGTGGGCCGCCGCCCGGCCGCGCCCTCGAGGTCACTGACGACGCCATCCGTGCGGCCGTGGAGGCCAACCTCCTCTCGGCCGTTCGCCTGGTCCGGGCCGCGCTGCCCAGCATGCGGCCCCGAGGATGGGGACGGATCTGCTGCATCGCCTCCTATTCGGTAGTCCAGCCCGTCCCGACCCTGGCCCTGTCCAACACCGCCCGGGTCGGCCTATGGGCGTGGGCCAAGACGGCGGCCCAGGACCTCGCCGCGGAAGACTCGGGCATCACGCTCAACCTGGCCTGCCCCGGCCCCCATGCCACCGACCGCATGCGAGAGCTCGGCGGTACAGGGCGGATGGGCGATCCTGCCGACTTCGGGAAGGTCGTGGCCTTCCTTTGCTCGGAGCCGGCCGGGTTCGTGAACGGGGCTGCGGTGGTGGTCGACGGTGGGGCCACCCTCGCGCTCTAGAACGGTCAGGCGGCGGTGCTCCGCCCGCGCCGTGGCGGAGCCGGTCCTCGTGGCTCGTCCAGTACCGGCGCTGGATGACGAGACCCACGGCGCCCACGGCCAGGAGGACCACGACATTGAGCACGAGCTGCTCGAGAGCGCCGGCCGCCTGTGACCAGTTGGCGAAGGCGGTCGACACGCCGAGCTCGGCGGCAGCCGGGATGGTGGTCACCGAGATGAACACGCCGATGAGCGCGCTTGCCCGTGACTGGGCAACCGAGACGACGCCCACGACGCCGGCGATGACGGCCACGATCACCGAGTAGAGGTTGGGGCGGCTGATGAGGTCGGACACAGGACGGAAGCCGAGCACGTAGTCCCGGGGGGCGCCGGCCGTGAGCCTGATCGACGTACGACTGCCGAACAGAGTTAGCTCCACCTGATCTTCACCCAACTGCGGGGTTCGGGCGCGCCAAGTGGCGGCGAGACGTCGGACATGGATCCCAACGCCGTGTTCCGGGCGGCAACCGGCGAACGGGGCAGCCAGGGTCGTCCACGTCGACTCACAAGCGAAGAAGGCCGCGCCATCACCGATGCCGTTGTCCAGGCCCTGGGGACGTCCGGTCGAGGGTGCGCAGTCCAACGTCGACCATCCACCTGCCTGACCGACGGAGAAATCCGGAGTCAGCGCTCGCTCAGCCTGCCTTCGGGTGCTCGTCCCGATCGGGCGGTGGCGGGGGCTGGACCAGCAGGGGAAGTGCCCCGGCCGGAGGCGGGATCTCCTCGATCTCCTCCTCGACCTGGAGGTCGGGGATGACCTGCGGGGACCCGGCCGCTCGGCGGAGGCCCGGTGGTCTTGACGATGGCGGTCGGGAGCGGCGTGGCAGGTCGTTGGCGCCAAGCCTCCTCGGTGTCGAAGGCCCGCACGAAGTTCGTCACCGGGTCGAAGGTCCCGAGAGGCGGGCTCGTACCGGCCGGAATCCCATGGACGCGAGGCGCCGAGCCTCGCCGATCCCCCCGGGTTCCGGCCGTCCCCCGTACGGGAGCGGCGAAGGACGGGGCAAGTGGCCGCGACTTGGGGTCGACCGCACCCTCGACCGGGCCGGCCGACGCCATCGGGGCTGTAGTGGGCGACGTCGCGCTGGTGGTACCCGCTGGCGGCCGCCCTCCGCATCCGGTGGTCGTGGGAGAACCAGGCCTTCACGGCCAGGAGCATCGAGGGCCAGGCCGGCGGCTGTGCCCAGTGCCACCTCTTCGAGCCGGGCGGAGCTTAAGCCCGACGCCATCAGCCCGGCACTCCCGGATATCCCATGCCCCATATATCAATCGTACCGATGACCTGGGCAATTTCGCATTGATTTCGTTGCCGTTCCTGGCGTATCCCACGGCTTGTGACAGCTCTGTCACTCTCCGCGAAGGGCAAGCTGGCGGACGATCCACCTGACGGTGGCCGGGTCATCGCCGGCCGCTAGCGACTCCAGGTCGTGGTGCAGGCCGGGTAACACGGCCAGCCGGTCGGCGTCCACTGCGGCCGGCGGCTCGGACAGCCACCGGACCACGTTGAACAGATAGATCGCCGCCGCCACCGGTGCCGGCACCCTGACCTCGACGCAGGCGCCACCGAGACCGGCGAGGGCGCGGCCGGCGTACATGGGGCCGCCGCCCGACCGCACGATGGCCGCGGCGAGCTCGTCGTAGTCCCGGAGCGGGCCGGGGGGAGCGTCGATGTCCTCGAGGTCCTCGACGAGCAGCACGCCGTCGGGCCGCAGCTCGCCCCGCCAGCGATCGGCGGTCCCAGCGGGGTCGGGCAGATGGGCGAGGAGGAGACGGGCGTAGACGACGTCGGCCGGCGAGCCCGGGAGGGGCGTGATCGAAGCGTCGTGGACCACGAACTCGGCCGACGGCACTCGATGGCGTGCCCGGTCGACGAAGCGGGCGGAGGCGTCGATCCCGATCAGTGCTTGCGGCCCGCAGGCTGTCGAACAGGAGCTCGGTCGAGAACCCGGGGCCGCAGCCGAGGTCGATGACGGTGCCAGCGCCTCGGTGGGCGTGCCGCTCGATGAACGCCTGCGAGGCAGCGCCGGTAGGCGTCGGCCACGAGCTCGAGGCGTCGGGTGGCACGGGTCGTCGTCACCGAACGTGTAGCGGGTCAGGGCTCGCCGACTCGACGGAGCAGCTTGCGTCGCCGCCGTCAGGCGACGAAGTACTTGGCCTGCGGATGGTGGCAGACGATGGCGGTCGTCGACTGCTCGGGATGGAGCTGGAACCCCTCGCTGACCGTCACCCCGATGCGGTCGCCGCCGAGCAGGTCGACCACCTTGGCGTTGTCCTCGAGGTCGGGGCAGGCCGGGTAGCCCCACGAGTATCGGCCGCCGCGGTACTGCTGGCGGAACAGGCCGGCCAGGGTCGGCCCGTCCTCGTCGGCGAAGCCGAGCTCCTCGCGGATCCGGCGGTGCCAGTACTCGGCCAGGGCCTCGGCCATCTCGACCCCGAGGCCGTGGAGGTAGAGGTAGCGCTGGTACTCGTTGGCGGCGAAGAGCCGGGCCGTCTCCTCGGAGACCCGTGCGCCCATGGTCACCAGCTGGAAGCTGGCCCAGTCGGGCTCGCCCGAGGCGACCGGCCGGAAGAAGTCGCTGATGCACAGCCACGGATCCTCGGACTGGCGGGGGAAGGTGAAGCGCATCCACTCCGAGCTGCGGCTCTCGTCCTTCCAGATGACCAGGTCGTCGCCCTCGGCGTTGGCCGCGAAGTGGCCCCACACCACCTGGGGCACGAGCAGCTGCTCCTCCTTGGCCTCGGCCAGCTGGTCGCGAAGCAGGGCACGGACACGCGACTTGAAGGCGCGGTCGTCCTCGCCGTCCTCGGGCCGGAATCCCCACTGGTTGCGGAAGAGGGCCGTCTCGTTGAGGTAGGCGGCGATGTCGTCGAGGGCCATGCCCTTGGCCACCCGGCTGCCGAGGAACGGCGGGGGGAAGGTCGGGTTGTCGGTGGCCACCGTCGGCGACCGCTCCGGCAGCGACTCGCCCCGCGCGCGGGCCTCGGCCGCCGCCTGCGCGGCGCAGCTCGCTGCGGCGCGGTCCGAGGTCGCGGCTCCCGAGCGTGGTCCCGAAGGACGGGTCGTCCTCGCCGGTGCGGGCCAGCTCGACGAGGCGGTCCATGGTGCGCAGGCCCTCGAAGGCGTCCTTCCCGTAGAAGAGGCGGCCCTGGTAGACCTCGCGCAGGTCGCGCTCGACGTAGGTCCGGGTGAGGGCGGCCCCGCCCAGGATCACCGGGATGTGGGACAGCTCCCTGCGGTTGAGCTCCTCGAGGTTGTCGCGCATGATGAGCGTCGACTTGACGAGCAAGCCCGCTCATGCCGATGGCGTCGGCACCCGCCTCCTCGGCGGCCGTCACCATGTCGTTGATGCCCACCTTGATGCCGAGGTTGCGCACCGTGTAGCCGTTGTTGGTGAGGATGATGTCGACCAGGTTCTTGCCGATGTCGTGCACGTCACCCTTGACCGTGGCCAGCACCATGGTGCCCTTGCCGCCTTGGTCGGCCTTCTCCATGTGCGGCTCGAGGTGGGCCACGGCCGCCTTCATGGTCTCGGCCGAGGCGAGCACGAAGGGCAGCTGCATCTCGCCCGAGGCGAACAGCTCGCCCACTGTCTTCATGCCGGCCAGCAGGATGTCGTTGATGATGGCGAGGGGAGTGATGCCCCCGTCCATGGCCTCGTCGAGCTCGGGCTCCAGGCCGTTGCGGTCGCCGTCGACGATCCGCTGCTCGAGGCGGCGCTCGAGCGTCCAGTCGCTCCTGTCCTCGGCCGCCGACTGCGAAGCCGGCGGACGCTCCTTCGAATGCCGCCAGCAGCTCGGTCAGCGGGTCGTAGCCCTCGCGCCGGCGGTCGTAGACCAGGTCGAGGCAGATCTCGCGGGCCCGCTCGTCGATCTTGGACAGGGGCAGGATCTTCGACGCGTGCACGATGGCGGCGTCGAGCCCCGCCTCCACGCACTCGTGGAGGAACACCGAGTTGAGCACCTGCCGGGCGGCCGGGTTGAGGCCGAAGGAGACGTTGGACAGGCCGAGGATGGTGTAGACGCCGGGCAGCTCCGCCTTGATGCGGCGGATGCCCTCGATGGTCTCGATGCCGTCCCGGCGGCCCTCCTCCATGCCCGTCGACAGGGGCAGGGCCAGCGGGTCGAAGAGGAGGTCCTCGCGCCGGAGCCCGTAGCGCTCGATGGCGAGCTCGCTGATGGCTTTGGCGGCCCGCACCTTCCAATCGGCGGTGCGTGCCTGGCCCTCGGTGTCGATGCAGGTGCAGACGACCGCCGCCCCGTACTCCTTGGCCAGGCGCAGGAAGGAGTCGAGCCGGGTGCCCGGCTCGTCCCCCTCCTCGAGGTTGACCGAGTTGATGACGGCCCGCCCGCCGATCCAGGACAGGGCGGTCTCCACCACTGGAGCCTCGGTGGAGTCGACCATGAGGGGGGCGGTCGACTGGGTGGCGAAGCGGGAGGCCACCTCCTCCATGTCGGCCACGCCGTCCGCCCCGGTGTAGTCGACGCAGACGTCGATGAGGTGCGAGCCCTCCTTCACCTGGTCGCGGGCCATGGCCACGCAGCTGTCCCAGTCGCCGTCCAGCATCGCCTCGCGGAACTTCTTCGAGCCGTTGGCATTGGTGCGCTCGCCCACCACCAGGAACGACGTCTCCTGCCGGAAGGGCACCGGGGTGTAGATGGAGGCGGCGCCGGGCTCGGGCTCGGGATGGCGGGCGGCCGGGGCGAGGTCGCGGCAGGCGGCCACCACCGCGGCGAGGTGGGCCGGCGTGGTGCCGCAGCACCCCCCGATCACCGACACCCCGAGCTCGGAGACGAACTGGCGGTGGAAGTCGGCCAGCTGCTCGGGGGTGAGGTCGTAGTGCATGGCTCCGTCCACCACCGAGGGCAGCCCGGCGTTGGGCAGGCAGCTGATGGGGACGGTGGCGTGGGCGGAGAGGTGGCGCAGCGGTTCGAACATCTCGGCCGGACCGGTGGCGCAGTTGAGGCCGATGACGTCGACGTCCATGGCCGCGAGGGCGGTGAGGGCGGCCCCGATCTCGGTGCCCGGCAGCATGGTCCCGGTGAGCTCGATGGTCACCTGGACCTGGAGGGGCAGCTGGCGGTCGGCTGCGGCCATCGCCCGGCGGGTGCCGTTGATGGCCGCCTTGGCCTGCAGCAGGTCGAAGACCGTCTCGATGACGAAGAGGTCGACGCCGCCCTCGAGGAGCGCGGCAGCCTGCTCCTGGTAGGCGTCGCGGAGATCGGCGTAGCGAATCTGCCCGAGCGTCGGGAACTTGGTGCCCGGCCCGATGTTGCCGGCCACCCAGCGCGGGCGGTCGTCGGTCGAGTAGTCGTCGGCGGCCCGGCGGGCGAGCGTGGCCGCCGCCAGGTTGATCTCGTGCACCCGGTGGGCCTGCCCGTACTCGGCGAGGACGGGGGCGAAGGCCCCGAAGGCGTCGGTCTCCACCACGTCGCAGCCGACCTCGAGGAACGACCGGTGGATGCCCTCGACCACGTCGGGGCGGGTGACCACCAGGAGCTCGTTGCACCCCTCGAGATCGGGCCCCCCGAAGTCGTCGGGTCCGAGGTCGGCCAGCTGCAGGTTCGTCCCCATGGCGCCGTCGAAGATGACGACGCGCTCGGATGCAGCGGCCAGGAAGGCGGAGGAACGCTCGGGGATCACGGTCCACCAAGGCTACCGGCGCCCCGGCCGGCCCCCGTCGATCGACAGCACCGGTCGCTCCGCGTCGCCAGGCGGCGAGCCGGCGGCCCTTCACCCTCGCCTCCTTCCACCACGGTTCGGGCGCCAGCCGGTCGTTTAGCATCGAGCTCAGTGCCGACCGGGCGAGCCAAGGCGAGGATCTACACGAAGACGGGGGACGACGGCACCACCGGCCTCCTCTATGGCGGACGGGTGGCCAAGGACTCGCCGGTCATGCAGGTCAACGGCGCGGTCGACGAGGCCCAGGCCGCGCTGGGGCTGGCCAGGGCCGAGTGCACGGCGGGCAGCGAGCTCGACGCCCTCCTCACCGATCTCGAACGCCAGCTCTACGTGCTCATGGCCGAGGTGGCCACTCCGCCGGACAATCGGTCGAAGCTCGTCGGCGGGACGACACTCGTGACCGAGGAGATGGTCGACGCACCTCGAGCGGCGCATCGACGACCTCCTCGAGCGGTTCGAGATGCCGGCCGACTTCGTGGTCCCGGGGGCCAATCGAGCCTCCGCCGCCCTCGACCTGGCCCGCACCATCGTGCGCCGGGCCGAGCGGCTGTACGTGGCCGAGCCCGTCGACGGCTCCTTCGCCGGCCCCTACCTCAACCGGCTCTCCGACCTCCTGTGGGCCATGGCCCGATGGGCCGAGGGTGAAGAACACCTGCTGGCCCGGGGGGAACCACGGTCCCGACGCCGGTCGCCACCGTGATCGTCGAGACTCGGTCCGGCGCTGATGCCGCCGGCCTCGGCGTCGACGCGGTGGGCGTGCCCGTCTTGAGCGGCGCCGACTCACCTCGCCTGGCGGTCTCCGGCGCCGACGTGGAGGCGACCCTGGGATCGCCGGTCGCCCTCGACGGTGCCTGGTGCGAGCGGCACGGCTTCAGTGGCAAGGTCGGCCAGGTGGCGTGGTGGCCGCGCCCGTCCTCGACGGACGGGGCGGGCGGTCCGGTCCCCGAGGTCGTGCTGGTCGGCTGCGGGGACGCCGACGGGCTGACCGGAGAAGGCGGCCTCGAGTCGCTGCGCCGGGCCGCCGCCGCCTTCGTCCGAGCCACCGACCACGCCGAGGCGGCCGCCTTCCTTTTGCCCGGCGACCACACGCTTCCGCCGACCGCATCCCCGGCGCACCGACGATGCCGGCCGATCGGGCGGCGGCCGTGGCCGAGGGCGCCGTGCTCGCCGCCTACCGCTACGACGCCTACCGGACGGGCGACCCCTCGTCCCGGCTGGCGCGCCTGGTACGTCGTCGCCGGCCGCCGATGGTGATCGTGGCCGCCGTCGAGGCGGGCGTCGGGCGAGGTGCGCGCATCGCCGAGTCGGTCGCCCTGGCCCGTGACCTCGTCAACGAGCCACCGAGCTCGCTCACCCCCGACCGCTTCGCCGCCTTCTTCGTCGACCGGTTCGCTTCGGTGCCCGAGGTATCGGTCGAGGTCTGGGACGAGGAGCGCATCGCCGCCGAGCGCCTTGGCGGCCTGCTCGGCGTCTCCCGGGGATCGACGCAGCCGCCGCGGCTGGTGCGCGCCGAGTACCGACCGGCGACGGCGGCCTCGGTCCTGGGACACGTCCCGCACGTGGTCCTGGTGGGCAAGGGCATCACCTTCGACTCCGGAGGGCTCTCGCTCAAGACGGCCGCCGGCATGGAGACCATGAAGACCGACATGAGCGGCGCGGCCGCCGTGCTGGCCGCCATCGACGCCGCCGCCGCCCTCGGAGCGCCCATCCGGATCACCGCCATCGCCCCTCTCACCGAGAACATGCCCGGCGGATGCGGCCACCAAGCCCGGCGACGTGCTCACCACCCGCAGCGGCAAGACCATCGAGGTGCTCAACACCGACGCCGAGGGCCGGCTGGTGCTGGCCGATGGGCTCACGCTGGCCGCCGAGGCGGAGCCGGACGCCATCGTCGACCTGGCCACGCTGACCGGGGCGTCGGTGGTCGCCCTGGGCAAGGACATCGCCTCCCTCTTCGGGACCGACGATGCCCTCATCGAAGAGGTGAGGCGCGCCGGGGAACGTGCCGGCGAGCCGGCGTGGCCTATGCCGCTGCCCGACGACTACCGGAGCCACATCGACTCCGATGTGGCCGACATGCGCAACATCGGCCGTCCCGGCCAGGCCGGCAGCATCGCCGCCGCCCTCTTGCTCCGCGAGTTCGTGGGGTCGGTGCCCTGGGCCCACATCGACATGGCCGGACCGGCCCGATCCGAAGACGCCACCCGCTACCTGGCCAAGGGTGGCACCGGATTCGGCGTCCGCACGCTGGTGGCCCTCGTCACCTCGGAGGACTTCGCCCGCCGCCTGGCCGCCGGCCACGACCTGGAGGCGAGCCGCCCGGTGAAGATCGCCGTCCTCGGGGCGGGGTCGTGGGGCACGACGGTGGCGTCCCTGGTGGCGCCCCGGCACGAGACGGTGCTCTGGGCCCGCGACCCCGAGGTTGCCCGGTCGGTCGACACCGACCATCAGAACCCCACCTACCTGCCCGGCTTCGACCTTCCTCCTGCAGCTGGCCGCCACCGCCGACCTGCAGGCGGCGGTGTGCCAGGCCGACCTCGTCGTCGTGGGAGTGCCCACCTCGGGGTTCCGAGGGGTGCTCGAGCAGGCCACCGACGACGTGCGCCCGTGGGTCCCGGTGGTGAGCCTGTCCAAGGGGCTCGAGCGCGGCACCCACCTGCGCATGACCGAGGTCATCAAGGAGGTGATGCCGGGCCACCCGGTGGCCGCCCTCACCGGACCCAACATCGCCGTCGAGATCATGGCCGGCAAGGCCGCCGCCGCCGTCATCGCCACCAGGGACCTGGAGGTGGCGAGCGCCATCCAGAAGGTGGTGACCCGCGGTGTCTTCCGGGTCTACGTCAACCACGACGTCGTCGGCTGCGAGATGGGCGGAGCGCTCAAGAACATCATCGCCATCGCCGCCGGCATCGGCCAGGGCCTCGGGGTGGGGGACAACACCCGCGCCGCCGTCATGTCCCGGGGCTGGTCGAGCTCACCCGGCTGGGGGTGGCCATGGGCGCCCAGCCGATCGACCTTCGCCGGGCTGGCCGGCATGGGGGACCTCATCGCCACCTGCATGAGCCCTCACAGCCGCAACCGGGCGGTGGGCGAGCAGCTGGGCAAGGGTCGAGCCCTCGACGACATCCTGGCCGAGATGCACATGGTGGCCGAGGGCGTTCGCACGGCCTCGGTTGCCCTCGAGCTGGCCGAGCGCCATGGGCTCGACCTCCCCATCTGCACCATGATCGACCGGGTGATCAAAGGCGAGATCGAGCCCATGGACGCCTACTTCGGGCTGACCCCGGCCGGTCACGAGAACGACCCGGGCTGAGTGGGAGGACGGCGGCGGATGGTACGAGCACGGGCGGGCGTCATCGACTGGGAGGCGGAGTTGGAGGGGCGGTCGCCGTGCGGGTGGTGACCGGCGTGGAGGTCACCTCGCCGGCGGGTGGTCTCGAGGTCCAGCTGGTCCAGATCAGCACCGAGCTGGCCCGGCGGGGCCACGAGATGGACCTGCTCTACGTCGAGGAGGGGCCCTTCCTGACCGATTACGGGCGCGTGTGCCGTTCGGTGACGCAGGTGCCGACGGTCGACTACCGCTACCCGCCCGGCCGACGGAGCCGGCCGCGGGCCATGGCCCGCATGACCCCAGCCGTCTGGGCCGCCGTCCGGCGCCGACCCGACGTCCTCTACGGCAACCGGATCTTCTCCAACGGCTGGACGGTGCCGGCCCGAACGCTGACGGGCGCCTCCGACGGTCTGCCACCTGCACGGCCATGTGGAGATGGACCCGTCGCGCATGGCCTTCATCAACGCCCATGTGGACCGGTTCATCGGCGTGTCCCGGTTCCTCGTCGATCGTGGATCTCGACGGGGGTGGATCCAGACAAGATCTCGGTCGTCTGGAACGGCATCGATCCGGCGGCCTACCCACGAAGGAGGCGCGGCCGAGGCGGCCGCCTCTCGCCAGGCCTCGGCCTGTCGCCCGACGCCTACGTCGTGATGTACTTCGGGCAGCTCAACCCCCACAAGGGAGTGGACGTGCTGCTGCGGGCCTGGCGCCGGGTCGCTCCTGCGGGGCGGGACGCCCGGCTGCTCGTCGTCGGCTCGCCCTTCTCCGATCAAGACGGCGGGTCCTACATGGCCGAGCTCGAACGGCTGGCCGACGACCGTGTCTCCTTCATCCCACGCCGGAAGGAAGTGGTGCCCATTTTGCATGCCGCCGACGTGGTGGTCCTTCCCTCGGTCTTCGATGAGTCGTTCGGCCGGACGGTGATCGAGGGGATGGCCACCGGTCGACCGGTCGTGGCCTCGCGCGTGGGAGGCGTGCCCGAGATCCTCACCGGCCGCTTCGAGCCCTTCCTCTTCGACATGGGCGACGAGGCGGCCCTGGCCGACCGATTGTGCCGCCTGGTCGACTGGCGGACGGAACAACCCGATCTGGCCGAGGCATGCCTGCGCCGGGTCCGTGACGCCTTCACCCTGCAGTCGATGGTGGACGGCATCGAGGCATGCTTTTGAGGAGGTGCGTTCGGTGCGGCCGCGCCGGACGCGAAATCGGAAAACTGGTTGATCAGTCAGGATTCTTTGACGTTCTGACCAGTTCGACGGACGGCGCAGCGCCGGGCGGTAGCGAAAGCGATGGCCGGATTCAGGTCAGTGGACGGCGTCGGCCAGCCGTTCCTCGATGGCATCGACCGTCGACTCCTTGGAGAAGTGTCGGAGCACGTGATCCGTGCACACGCTTGCGAGTTCGGGCTCGCGCTCTCTCCAATCCAGGACCTCCCTCACCTTGGCCGTGAGTGCCCCGGCGTCACCGGGAGGCACGAGAAATTGGGCGAGTTCGTCGGTCATGATCTCGGGGATGCCGCCAACCGAAGAGGCGATCACCGGTCTGCCGGTCGACAGCGCCTCGATCACCGTCCGCCCGAACGCCTCCTCTCCCTCAGACGGGACGACCACCAGATCGGACGCGTGCAGCGGCGTCACCACGTCGGTGCGTATCGGCAGCCGGTGGATCCGCGTTCGACATCCGGAGAAGATGCGTGTGGCAAAGGCCTCGTCCGGCTCGGGTCCGACGACGAGCAGCTCGACGGGATGCGACTCGTCGAGGCTCTCGAGCGCCTCGACCAGGGTGGCGATGCCCTTGTCCGGCACGACGCGGCCGAAGAACATGACGAGAAACGGGTCGACCGGGAGGTCGAGCTCGGCGCGGGCCCTCGCACGCTCGGCCAGTCCTCCGGCAGGGTAGTCAGCCTGGTCGATGCCGTTGTAGACGACGTCGGTCCGCCGAGGATTCCCGCCAAGTTGGACGAAGCGATCGCGGACGAACTTCGAGACACAGAGAAAGCGAGCGGTGAGCTTCCCGAGCACGCGGTTGGCGGCGGGGACGTCGATTCCGACGAACCCGTGAAGGGTGCAGACGACCGGGGCGCGGGCGAAGACCGATGTTGCCAGAGCCCATGGGAGCGGGAGGTAGCGGTTCACGTAGATCACGTCGGGATGCGTCCGCACGCCTGCCCGGACAGCAGGTAGGAGCTCGGGTCCGTCGCGAACAACCCTGCGGAGGTGAAGCTGCACGTCGAAGCGCGGCACCTTCTGCATCGAATCGCAGAACCGGGCGTAGTCCTCTTGATGGGGGCCCTCGTCGAGGTAGAGCAGGTCGATGTGGTGACCCCGGCGGGCAAGGTCTTGGGTCACCTGCAGAGTGTGGATGGAGATTCCGTGGACCGGCGTCAGTTCGCCGGTGTTGGCCAGGATCCTCATAGGCAACCTCTCGGGTGATCGTCGGCGGTCAACTGGGCCCCTTCGGAGGTCGAGGTCGCTCCGGTGAAACTGCACTCGGTGTTCGCCCAGTATCCCAGGGGCCGCCACTCGGCAATCATCACAGATGGATCGACATCGGCATGCCGTGGCCGCACAAAGCGCTGGACAAGCCGAGCCTGACCGCGTCCAAGATCAACTACACCAACGGAGCCCCAGCGTCGCCAGTGTCGCCAACGGGGTGACCGTGGACCTCTCCGACACCGGGACCATTGAGATCTATGCCGACGGCACGACGAACGTGATCTTCGACGCCACCGGGTTCGTCAGCGGTTAAACAGCCGCACCCGAGGGGCCCGGGTTCCCGTTGTGGGATCCGCCGGCAACGAGGGCATCATTGGCGGCGGCGAAGGCGACGGCCGGGTGGAACTGCCAGCCGGCCAGGCGGTGTTCGATCTCGGTGCGGTCCTTGCCCGCCGCCGCCAGCTCCGCCGGCCAGCCGTTGCGCACGCCGGCGGATCTGCTCCGGCTCGCTCAGCCGGCGCTCCTCGAGCCAGCGCCCATGGCTGCGCTGCAACGACGCCGGCAGCCGTTGGACGTGGCGGAGGGGGAGCGGGGGGACGACAGTGCGGACGGCGAGGCCGCCGGGGCCACAGGCCCGGGCCAGCTCGAAGGTGCACAGCCGTTGGAGCGCCCGGCAGAACGGCGAGTTCTTGCCCAGCCGGTCGCCGAGACCGAGGGACCGAGCGCATTCGGCCAGGTGCAGGTCGAAGCCGTCCTCGTGGACCTCGAGACCGTAGGAGAGGCGCCGCAGAGCCATGTCGTCGACGGCCCGATGATCCCCAGCCAGTAGAGCTCGACATAGCGCGAGCAGGGGTGGACGCCGAGGCCGTCGGCCACCGGATCGGACCAGCGGGTCACCCGCAGCACCGGGGAGGCCGGTTGCCTCGGTGTCTCGGTCGCGGTCGCCGGCGGGCGGTGGGACGAGGGTGATCGAGGACATGGGCTCCTCCGGTGTCGAGGCGTCGCCGCCGGATGCGGTCGACGCCTCGAGGTTGCCGGGTCCGCCCTTGCCCGGAGTGGCGCCCGACCTTGCCGAGATGCTGGCGCTCCTGCCCTCCTACCAGCGGCCGCGGTGCACGCAGTCCTCGAAGGGGCCGGCGGGGGCGGAGGGCGGAGCTGGTCGGCGGGTCGGGCCGGGCCGCCTCGCCGAGGAGCACGGCCCCGAGCCAGACCGGGCCGTCGGGGACGCCCAGCGCGTCTGCGCAGCGCCCGGTCGCCCCGGAAGTTGCCCAAGAAGGCGGCCCCGAGGCCGGCGTCGGTGGCGCCGAGGCAGAGGGTCATGACCGAGAAGGCGGCGTCGACCAGCCAGAAGGGGACCGGCCAGCTCGTCGGGCTCGTCGCCACCGGCGCCGGGCTTGTCCGGCCTCGGCGTAGCGGTCGGCGTAGGCCTGCGGGTCGGCGTACCAGAGCACGATCACCGGCGCCCGGGACAGCCCGGGGTACCGCCGTGACCGGCGGCGCCAGCCCTCGTCGGTGGCGGCCTGCCAGTAGCGGCGCCGTCTGGTCCGGTCCTTCGAGGACCACGACGTCGCGACCCTGGGCGTTCCCGGCGGACGGCGCCCGGAGGGCGGAGGCCACCAGCCGGTCCACGAGGGCCCGATCGATCGGCCGCGGGTCGAAGTTCCTCGTCATGCGCCGCCGGCGCACGACCTCCTCGAACTGCATGGCCGAGCACGCTACCGGTGGCGCCGTAGGGGGCCCGGGCGGCAGATCGGGACAGCAGGGAATGTTGACCCCGCTGGTAGCGTTTTAACGTCGAGGGACAGTGTGGCCGCGGCCTGCTCGGCCGTCGGCGCGAGGAAGGACTGGTGACCGTGCCCACGTTCAGGGAGATGCTGGCCAAGGCCAAGGCGGCCGTGCGGGAGGTCGAGCCGGCCGAGGCCGAGGCCGAGATGGCCGCCGGCGGCGCCGTCGTCCTCGACGTCCGGGAGCCCGACGAGTACGAGCAGGGCGCCCTGCCCGACGCCCTGCACATCCCCCGGGGCACCCTCGAGACCTCGGTCGAGGGACGCATCCCCGACAAGTCGGCCCACGTGCTCGTCTACTGCGCCGGCGGCACCCGGTCGGCCTTCGCCGCCCAGACCATGCAGGAGCTCGGCTACACCGACGTGGCCTCGGTGGTCGGCGGCTTCAACCGCTGGAAGGACGAGGGCCGGCCCTGGTCGACCCCCAAGTCGCTCACCCCCGAGCAGCGCAACCGCTACCAGCGCCACCTGCTCCTCCCCGAGGTGGGCGAGGCCGGCCAGCTCAAGCTGCTCGACGCCAAGGTCCTGCTCCTCGGGGCCGGCGGCCTCGGGTCACCGGCCGCCCTCTACCTGGCCGCCGCCGGGGTGGGCACCCTCGGCATCATCGACATGGACGTGGTCGACGCCTCCAACCTGCAGCGCCAGATGCTCCACAACACCGACCGCATCGGCGAGCGCAAGGTCGACTCGGCCAAGAAGACCCTGACCCTGCTCAACCCCGACGTCGACGTGGTCACCTACGACGTTCGCCTGGGCGCCGACAACATCCTCGACATCATCGACGGCTACGACGTGATCGTGGACGGGACCGACAACTTCCCGACCCGCTACCTGGTCAACGACGCCTCGCTGGTCAAGCGCATCCCCGTCGTGCACGGCTCGATCTTCCGGTTCGAGGGCCAGGCCACCGTGTTCAACCCCTACGTGGGCCCCTGCTACCGCTGCATGATCCCCGAGCCGCCGCCGGCCGAGCTGGCCCCGAGCTGCGCCGAGGCCGGAGTGCTCGGCGTGCTGCCCGGCATCATCGGGTCGATCCAGGCCATGGAGGCCATCAAGATCATCCTCGGGCATCGGCGAGACCTTGCAGGGCCGCCTGCTGGCCTACGACGCGCTCGAGGAGTCGTTCCGCACCTTCAACGTCCATCGCGACCCCGAGTGCCCGGCCTGCGGCCCGAACGCCGGCGAGCTGGTCATCGCCGAGTACGACGACCTCTGCATGCCCCACGCCACGGCGCCGGCCGCGACCTGAGCGCGCACCGGTCCGGCTGCTGCCGGGTCCGCGCGGGCGGCGCACGTCCGTTCGACCGGCGGCCCACTGCCGCACGCTGACGGCGACGTAACCTGGGGTGATGGCAGCGGAAGGACCCGCCGGAGGAGAGCGGCCGCGCTTCACCGACTCGGGCATCGAGGTCCGGCCGTCTACGAGGCCGGACGACCTGGCCGGGTGGGACCCCGAGGCCCAGCTGGGCGAGCCCGGCAGCTACCCCTACACCCGGGGCATCCGGGCCGACATGTACCGGGGGCGGCTGTGGACCATGCGCCAGTACGCCGGCTTCGGCAACGCCGAGTCGACCAACCAGCGGTTCAAGTTCCTCTTGGGTGCCGGCCAGACCGGGCTCTCGTGCGCCTTCGACCTGCCCACCCAGATGGGGTTCGACTCCGACCACCCGCGGGCCGAGGGCGAGGTGGGCAAGGTGGGGGTGGCCATCGACTCGCTGGCCGACATGCGGCTGCTGCTGGCCGACCTGCCCCTCGACCAGGTGACCACCTCGATGACCATCAACGCCACCGCGGCCATCCTGCTGCTCGCTCTACCAACTGGTGGCCGAGGAGAACGGTGTCGACCCGGCCGACGCTCGGCGGCACCGTCCAGAACGACATCCTGAAGGAGTACGTGGCCCGGGGCACCTACATCTACCCGCCCCGGCCGTCCATGCGGCTCGTCACCGACACCTTCTCCTACTGCGCCGAGCACCTCCCGGCCTGGAACACCATCTCCATCTCCGGCTACCACATCCGCGAGGCGGGCTCGACGGCCGTCCAGGAGATCGCCTTCACCATCGCCAACGGCATCGCCTACGTGGAGGCGGCCATGGCCGCCGGCCTCGACGTCGACGCCTTCGCCCCCCGTCTCAGCTTCTTCTGGAACGCCCACAACAACCTCTTCGAGGAGGTGGCCAAGTACCGGGCGGCCCGCCGGATGTGGGCGCGGATCATGACCGAGCGCTTCGGGGCCAAGGACGAGCGGTCCAAGCTGCTGCGGTTCCACACCCAGACCGGCGGCTCGACGCTGACCGCCCAGCAGCCGGAGAACAACATCGTGCGGGTCACCGTCCAGGCCCTGGCCGCCGCCCTCGGCGGCACGCAGAGCCTGCACACCAACAGCTTCGACGAGGCCCTCGGCCTCCCCACCGAGCGCGCCGCCAAGATCGCGCTGCGAACCCAGCAGATCGTCGGCTACGAGTCGGGCATCGCCGACACCGTCGACCCGCTGGGCGGATCGTGGTTCGTCGAGTCCCTGACCGACGAGGTCGAGCAGGCGGCCTGGGAGTACCTGCGACCGCATCGACGAGATGGGCGGCGCCGTGGCCGCCATCGAGGCCCAGTACATGCAGCACGAGATCGAGCAGGCGGCCTACGCCTACGCCAAGGCGGTCGACGCCGAGGAGAAGGTGGTGGTCGGGGTCAACCGCTTCGCCGAGGACGAGATGGAGCCGGCCGACGTGTTCCCCATCGACGCCGAGCTGCAGCGGACCCAGGTGGCCCGGGTGGGCGAGGTGCGCAGCCGAGCGCGACCAGGCGGCCGTCGACGCCGCCCTGGCCGACGTCGAGGCGGCCGCCCGCGGCACCCAGAACCTGCTCGTCCCCATGAAGCAGGCGCTGGCGGCCATGGCCACCCTGGGCGAGGTCTCCGACGTCCTGCGCGGCGTCTTCGGCGAGTACGAGCCGGGCGGCTGATCCCGCCGGCCGTCACCGCCGGACGGCGGTCGAGCTCCTCGGTCTCGTAGGTGACGGTGAAGCCGTCGCCGAGGGCGAGGAGCCGCCGCTCGAGAGTGTCGACCAGGGTGGCCAGCCTTCGCTCGTCGAGCTCCAGGTGGTCGCTCGAGGTCCGCAGGTGGCCGAGCCAGTCCTCGCGCGCGGTACCGGCGTTCCCAGCCGGTAGCGCCGGCGCTCGGGGCTCTCGAAGACGCCGGTTTCGAGGAGCGCCTGCATCACCGGGTCTTCCGCCGGATCGCCATGTGGGGGCCGGCCACCCATGCCGAGGACGTGACTGCCTCGGAGCTCGGGTGCGAGCTCCGAGTACACGTCCGAGAACACAGCCAGGACATCGGCGGGGTAGCCGGGATGGTTCCAGAAGACGGCAAAGCGGCCGCCCGGCCGGATGCAGACCGCCGCCTTCCGGCGCGCCGGCGTGCGGCTCTACCCAGTGCCAGGCCTGCCCCGACACCAGCAGGTCGAAACTGCGATCACCCGGCTCCCATTCCTCGAAGCTGGCCGACCTCGACGACGAGACCGCCGGTCCGGGCGAACGCCGCCATTCGCGGGTCGACCTCGACCCCCAGCACTTCGCATCCCCGCTCGAGGAAGAGCCGGCTGACCTTCCCCGTCCCGCACCCGACGTCGAGCACGCGGACGGGATGGTCGGCCATCAGGTCATCGACCAGGGCAGCCGGGTAGCGTCGGCCGGAAACGGTCGTAGAGGGCGGCCACCGCCCCGAACGACTCGGCGCGACGCCGGTCCTTGTACAGAGTGGCATCGGAATGGGTGCCCGCCCCACCCTGTGATGAGGCGTCCCGTCACGCTGCGCCCCGGGACATCTGGGTGCGGCTCGGATCGTCCGTCAGCCGGCGCGGAGGAGCTCGTCCCGCAGCGACTCGTCGGTCGCCGCGTCGATCGCCGTCCAGGCCATGGACACCGCCCCGTCGAACAACGCCTTCTCCGCCGAGGGCGTGACGCAGGCGGCGGCGAACTCGGGCTGGTGGTTGACCGCGCCTCCGGAGTCGATGCCGATCAGGGGATGGATGGTGGGGATGGCCAGCGAGACGTTGGCCATGTCGGTCGAGAAGGTCGGCCGGGGGAGGCCCTTGTCGTCGTCGAAGGTCCGGCCCAGCCGCTCGGCGTTGGCCCGGTAGCGGGCGAGCAGGCCGGGATGGCTCTCCATGTGCGAGTAGGTCGGGGCGAGGTCGCGGCGCTCGAAGCTGGCCCCGCTGGCCAGGGCCCCCGCCTCGAAGCAGGCTCATGCACCCGGGGCTCGAGTGCCTCGAGGCCGGCGAGGGTGCGGGACCGGCACATGAACCGGCCGGTGACACGAGCTCGGGGATCACGTTGGCGGCCTGTCCGCCGTCGGTCACCACGCCGTGGACCTGGTCGCCCGGCGGCAGTTGCTGGCGCAGGAGGCCGATGGCCACCTGGGCGACGACCATGGCGTCGCCGGCGTTGACGCCCTCGAAGGGCGACGCCGAGGCGTGGGCGGCGCGTCCGTGGAAGGCGACGTCGAAGTGGGAGACGGCCAGGCAGGTGCCCGCCAGCCAGTCGGACGGCCAGGGGTGGACCATCATCGCCGCGTGGACCCCGTCGAAGACGCCCGCCTCGAGCATGGTGATCTTTCCGCCGCCGCCCTCCTCGGCCGGCGTGCCGAAGCACCCGCACGCGCAGGCCGAGCTCGCTCGGCGCACCTGGCCAGCCCGATGCCGGCCCCGACGGCGCTGGCGGCGATGAGGTTGTGGCCGCAGGCATGGCCCACACCGGGCAGGGCGTCGTACTCGGCGCAGATGCCGACGACCAGAGGACCGCCTCCGGCCTCGGCCACGAAGGCGGTGTCCATCCCGGCCGCGCCGCGCTCGGACCTCGAAGCCGGCCTCGGCCAGCGCCTCGGCTCGTCCAGGCGCAGGCTCGTTCCTCGTCGAAGGCCGTCTCGGGGGCGTCGTGGATGGCCCGGCTGAGCTCGACGAGGGCGTCCATGCCGGTCGCCGATGGCCGCGGCGGCCGCATCCTTCGGCTGCCTCGGCGGCTGCGCGACGCGGCCGGACTGGCGGTTTCCTCGGCGGGCACCGGCCTACTCGATGACGGCGATGACGTCGCCGGGGCCGACCGAGTCTCCGGCCGCCACCCGAACCTGCGTCGACCGTCCCCGCCTTCTCGGCGTTGACGTTGTTCTCCATCTTCATGGCCTCGAGCACGCAGATGGTCTGCCCGACCTCGACGGTGTCGCCCTCGGCCACGAGCATCTTGACCACCGTCCCCTGCATGGGGACCGACACCGTCCCCGATCCGGCCGCCCCCGACGCGCGCCTTGGACTTGCGGGAGGTCGACGCACGCGCCGGGCCGCCAGCCGGTGCCACCGGCCTCGCCGGTGTCGGGCACCCAGATGCTGACCTGGTAGCGGCGACCGTCCACCTCGGCGGTCACGTCCCGGCGCACCCGGGGCACCTCGTCGGGACCGACTGGCCGACATCGGCCGCGCTCGGCGCGCACGCCGCTCAGGTCGAGGGACTGCTCGACCCAGTTGGTCGAGTGCGTGGCGCCCACGAAGTCGGGATGGTTGAGGATGACCAGGTCGGCGGGGAGGGTGGTGGCCACGCCCTCGACGGTCGTCTCCTCGATGGCCCGGATCATCCGCCGGCGGGCCGCCTCGCGGTCCGCTCCCCAGATGACCAGCTTGGCGACCAGGTTGTCGTAGAACTGGCTGACCGTGTCGCCGGATCCGTAGCCGGCGTCGAGGCGGACGCCCGGGCCGCCGGGCGGCACCAACCGGGTGATGGTGCCCGGAGACGGGGTGAAGGCGCCCCCGGCCGGGTCCTCGGCGTTGATGCGCACCTCGATGGCATGCCCGTCCGCGAGACGTCCTCCTGGGTGAAGCCGAGCGGCTCGCCCGACGCCACCCGCAGCTGCCACTCGACGAGATCGAGGCCGGTCACCAGCTCGGTCACCGGATGCTCCACCTGGAGCCGGGTGTTCATCTCGAGGAAGAAGAACTCGCCGTCCTGGTAGAGGAACTCGACGGTGCCGGCGTTGACGTAGCCGCAGGCCTCGGCCACCCGCACCGAGGCTGCGCCCATGGCCTGGCGGACGTCGTCGGGGAAGTCGGGCGCCGGGCTCTCCTCGATGAGCTTCTGGTGCCGACGCTGGGCCGAGCAGTCGCGTTCGCCGAGCCACAGGGTGTGCCCGTGGGTATCGGCGATGATCTGCATCTCCACGTGGCGCGGCCAGGCCAGGTAGCGCTCGACGTAGCACTCGTCGCGGCCGAAGTAGGCGGCCGACTCACGCCTGGCCGACTCGAGGGCGTCGGCGGCGTCGGCGGCCGACGCCACCACCTTCATGCCCCGGCCCCCGCCACCGAAGGCGGCCTTGATGGCCACCGGCCACCCGTACTCGTCGCCGAAGGCGACCACCTCGTCGGCCGAGACCAGCACCTCGGTCCGGCCGGGCACGCCCGAGACCCCGGCCCGCTCCGCCGCGAGCCGCGCGCTGATCTTGTCGCCCATGACCTCGATGGCCTCGGGTGGCGGTCCGACGAAGACCACGCCCTGCTCGGTGATGGCCCGGGCGAAGTCGGTGTTCTCCGAGAAGAAGCCGTAGCCGGGGTGGACGGCCTCGGCCCCGCTCCGGTCGATGGCGCCGAGGATGGCCTCGGTGTTGAGGTAGCTCTCCGCCGCCGTCTGGCCGCCCAGCGCGTAGGCCTCGTCGGCCAGGCGAACGTGCAGGGCGTCGCGGTCGAGCTCCGAGTAGACGGCCACCGTGGCCACCCCGAGCTCGCGGCAGGTCCTGATGATCCGGACCGCGATCTCGCCGCGGTTGGCGATGAGAACCTTCTTCAGCACGCTGCGCCTTTCGGATCGGTTCGGCACACAGCCGGTGGTCCCCCGGCGGACGGCCATAAACACTGTCACGGCCCGTAGGGTGTCCGCCATGTCGGACGCCCGCTTCAGCGACGTTCGCCGCTTCGAGGTCGTCGACTCGACCAACCGCTACCTGCTCGAGGCGGCCCGGGCCGGGGCTGCCGACGGGGTGGTGGCGGTGGCCGACTATCAGACCGCCGGGAGGGGGCGGCGGGGACGCCGGTGGGAGGCGCCGGCCGGAACCAACCTGCTGGCCTCGGTGCTGCTCCGTCCCGCCCTGGCGCCGCCGCAGTGGTCACTGGTCACCGCGGTCGTGGCCCTGGCGGCGCGGGATGCCATCGCCGCGGTCGTGCGCCGTGACCCTCGGAGTCAAGTGGCCCAACGACCTGGTGGCCGAGGACGGTGGCAAGGTGGCGGGGGTGCTGGCCGAGACCGACTCGGCGGCGGGCGACGGCTCGGACGGGCGACCGGCGGCGGCCGCGGCACCAGCGTCAAGCCGGCCATCGTGGTGGGCATCGGCGTCAACTGCAACTGGCCGGACGAGGACGACCGGGACGAGCTCGACGCCGACCTCAGGGGTCGCGCCGCGTCGCTCCGCCAGCTGACCGGCCGGACGGTGGACAGGGATGCCGTCCTCGCCGCCCTCCTCGACCGGTCTGGCGCCGCGGGTCGACGACCTGGCGACGACAGACGGGCCGGGCGCGCCAGCGGGCCGCGCTGCGCGACGCCTGCACCACCCTCGGGACGGTCGGTCCGCGTGGAGCTGGCCGATCGGGTCGATCGAGGGGACGGCCACCGACATCACCGACGACGGGCACCTGATCGTGGTCACCGCCAATGGCCCGGAGACCGTCGTGACCGGCGATGTCGTCCACCTGCGAGGCACCGGACCGCCGGGATTGGGGGGTGGGGCGCGGGGCTAACCTTGCCCGGTCATGCGACTCCTCGTGACCGGTGGCGCCGGCTTCATCGGCTCCAACTTCGTGCGCTACTGGGTGGACAACCATCCCGATGACACCGTCGTCGCCTACGACGTGCTGACCTACGCCGGGAACCGCCCCAACCTGGCCGACGTCGAGGACCGCATCGACTTCGTGCAGGGGGACATCGGCGACCTCGAGACGGTGGCCAAGACGCTGGCCACCTTCGACATCGACGTGATCGTCAACTTCGCCGCCGAGTCCCACAACAGCCTGGCCATCCTCGACCCGGCCCGGTTCTTCCGCACCAACGTGCTCGGCACCCAGACCCTGGCCGAGGCGGCCCGCCGGCACGGCGTCTCCCGCTTCCACCACATCTCGACCTGCGAGGTCTACGGCGATCTGGCCCTCGACTCCGACGAGGTCTTCACCGAGGAGTCGCCCTACCGGCCCCGCACCCCCTACAACGCCTCGAAGGCCGGCGCCGACCACGCCGTGCGCGCCTACGTGGAGACCTTCGAGCTGCCCGGCCACCATCACCAATTGCTGCAACAACTACGGGCCCTACCAGTTCCCCGAGAAGGTCATCCCGCTGTTCACGGCCAAGGCCCTCGACGACCAGCCCGCTGCCGCTCTACGCCTCGACCCAGAACCGGCGCGAGTGGCTGCACGTCGACGACCACTGCCGGGCCATCGAGCTGGTCCTGCAGCACGGGGAGGTGGGGGAGACCTACAACGTGGGCAGCGGCACGGAAGCCAGCATCGAGGAGATCGCCGACGCCGTGCTCGACGCCACCGGGCGGCCACGGTCGCTCAAGGAGATCGTGCCCGACCGCCCGAGCCACGACCGGCGCTACCTGCTCGACTCGACCAAGATCCGGACCGCCCTGGGCTGGGAGCCGACGGTGCCCTTCGCCGAGGGACTGGCCGCCACCGTCGGGTGGTACGCCGACCACCGGAGCTGGTGGGAGCCGCTCCGCGACCGCGCCCCGGTGGTCGAGGAGGCGTGGTCCCTCCCGACGGCGACGCACGGCGACGGCACGGATGGAACGGCTCGGGCGACGACCCCACCCGGGATGGACGGCCAGGATCGGTGAACCGGCCGCTCCGAGTCCTCCTCACCGGAGGGAACGGGCAACTCGGCCGCGACCTGCGCGACGTCCTGGCCGGCCGGGTGCCCGGACGGCGGGGAGACGACCGTCACCCCGGGCCTCCCGTCGGTCCTCCCGCCCGTCGACCCGGGCACCTTCGACGTGCTCTCCACCGACATCGACAACCTGGACATCACCGAGCGCACCGTCGTGCTGGCCGCAGCCGATGCCTTCCGACCCGACCTCGTCATCCACGGCGGCGCCTACACGGCGGTGGACGCCTGCGAGTCGGACCCGGACACCGCCTTCGCCGTCAACGCCCTCGGCACGCGGCATGTGGCCGAGGCGGCGGCCAGTGCCGGCGCCCACCTCGTCTACATCTCGACCGACTACGTCTTCGACGGGACCGCGCCCCGCCCCTATGTCGAGTGGGACCCGCCCAACCCGCAGTCGGTCTACGGGCGCAGCAAGCTCGGCGGGGAGCAGGAGGTGGCCACGCGTGTGCGGCGGGGCGGCCACCGTCGTGCGCACGGCGTGGGTGAGCGGCGCCCACGGCGCCAACATGACGAAGACGGTCCTGCGGCTGGCCGGCGTCCGACCGGCGACGGCCCGCTCCGGTTCGTCGACGACCAGCACGGATGCCCCACCTTCACCGCCGACCTGGCGCGGGCCGTCGTCCGCCTCGCCCTCGACCGCCGTCCCGGCACCTTCCACGTGACCAACCAGGGCGAGACCACCTGGTTCGGCTTCGCCCGGGCCACCCTGGCGGCGGCCGGCCTCGACCCGGGGATGGTCGAGCCCATCGCCACCGCCGATCTCGACCCGCCGCGGCCGGCGCCGCGACCGGCCAATTCACGCTTGGACAACGCCGCCCTTCGCCTCTCCGGCCTCCCCCTGCTCCCGCCCTGGACCGAGGCGCTCGAGCGGCTGGTGAAGGTGCTCGGCGACCGCTGATCGGGGGAGGCTGGCTGAATTTGGTCAACGCGGCCCCTCCATCGGACGATAGGAGATGGCGTCCAGAGGGCCCGGCAGGTGGGACGATCGGTCGGCGAGACTCGGGCCGGCGGATGGACGGCCGGCAGGCGGCGGGCCTACGACCGGCCATCGTCGAGAATGGCAGGAAGGCAGTCAGATCGATGAGGGCGAGATCGATGCCCTGAGGGCAGGAAGAGACGGATGAGGATCGGACAGGGAGGCGGTACAGTCGGAGGGGGCCCGGACGGTCCCCCGGCCGCGCCGGCCGGAGGCCGGCCCCGCGGGCGGGTCGGGGAATTCGGCGGGCTCGCACCCGACCGGCCCGAGCACGGCCGCAACGTGGCCGTGATCGGCGTCGGCTACGTCGGGCTGCCCACGGCCGCCACCCTCGCCTCCCTCGGCCACCGGGTCACCTGCGGCGACGCCGACCAGACCAAGGTGGCCATGCTCCAGCGCGGCCGGGTGCCCATCGTCGAGGACCATCTCGAGGAGCTGGTGGCCGAAGGCATGGCCGCCGGCCGCCTCCGCTTCGTGGTCGGCGCCACCGCGGCAGTGGCCGGCGCCGAGTTCGTCTTCCTCTGCGTGCCCACTCCCCAGGGCGACGACGGCTCGGCCGACCTCTCCTTCGTCGAGGCGGTGGCCCGGGAGATCGCTCCGCACCTGCTGCCCGGGACCGATCATCGTCAACAAGTCGACGGTGCCGGTGGGCTCGACCCTGGTCGTCGAGCGGGTGCTCGGCCGCCACGACGTCGCCGTCGTCTCCAACCCCGAGTTCCTCCGGGAGGGCACCGCCGTGGCCGACAGCCTGCACCCGGAGCGCATCGTGGTCGGCGCCGACGACCAGTCGGCCGCCGCCCGGGTGGGCGAGCTGTTCGCCGACACCCACGCCCCGCTGCTCATCACCGACGCCGCCACCGCCGAGACCATCAAGTACGCGTCCAACGCCTTCCTGGCCACCAAGCTGAGCTTCGTGAACGCGGTGGCCGGGCTGTGCGAGGCGGTCGGGGCCGACGTGCGGGACGTGATCCTGGGCCTGGGCTACGACAAGCGCATCGGGTTCGAGTACCTGCGGCCGGGACCGGGCTGGGGTGGCAGCTGCCTGCCCAAGGACACGAGGGCCCTCGTCCACATCGCCGACCAGGCCGGCTACGACTTCTCGTTCCTCAAGGGAGCGATCGCCACCAACGACGAGCAGTTCGAGCGGGTGGTGGGCAAGGTCCGGGACGCGGTGGCCGGCGCCCGCGCAGGGGCCGAGGCGACGGGCTCGAGCGGATGGGTCGACGGGTCGGGCGACGACGAGACCTCCGCCGACGTGCTGGCCGGAGCGGTGATCGCCACCTGGGGGCTCACCTTCAAGGCCGGCACCGACGACCTGCGCAACTCGCCGGCTGTCGAGGTGGTGCAGCGGCTGGTGGCCGCCGGTGCCCGCGTCCAGGCCTTCGATCCGACCATTGCCGTCCCCGACGGCGAGCCCCAGGCCGGTCGTGCCCGGCATCGCCGAGGCGGCCGGGCGGGGGCGCGACAACGGCGGAGATGCCCTCGCCTTCCCCGACGCCTACACGGCCTGCGAAGGAGCCATGGCGGTGGTCGTGCTCACCGAATGGGACGAGTTCCGCTGGCTCGACTTCTCCAAGGTGGCGGCGGCGATGGCGGTACCGGCCGTGGTCGACGCCCGCAACCTGCTCGACCCGGCCCAGCTGCGCCGGCTCGGCTTCACCTACACCGGGATCGGCCGCCCGTGAGCCGGATGGTGGTCATGGGGGGCGCCGGGTTCGTCGGCTCCCATCTCTGCGACCAGTTGCTGGCCCGTGGCGACGGAGTGGTCTGCGTCGACGACTTCTCGACCGGGCGCCGGCCAACGTGGCCCACCTGGTCGGCTCCGACGGCTTCGAGCTCGTCGAGGCCGACGTGTGCGACGACATCCCTGTCGACGGTCCCATCGACGGCGTGTTCAACCTGGCCAGCCCGGCGTCGCCGCCGGACTATCTCTCCCTGCCCCTCGAGACCCTGCGGGTGGGAAGCGAGGGGACCCGCCGCGGGCTCGAGCTCGCCGAGCGAGCCGGCGCCCGCTTCCTCATGGCCTCGACCAGCGAGGTCTACGGCGATCCCGAGGTGCACCCCCAGCCGGAGTCCTACTGGGGGAACGTGAACCCGGTCGGGCCCCGGAGCGTCTACGACGAGGCCAAGCGATTCGCCGAGGCGCTCGTCGTCGCCCACCGCCGGACGCGGGGAACCGACACCGCCATCGCCCGCATCTTCAACACCTACGGCCCGCGCCTGCGCCCGGACGACGGGCGGGTGGTGTCCAACTTCCTCGTCCAGGCCATGCGGGGCGAGCCGCTCACCGTCTACGGAGACGGCACCCAGTCTCGGAGCCTCTGCTACGTGGAGGACGAGGTACGCGGGCTCATCGCCCTGTTCGACTCCGACCTCGAGGGTCCGGTCAACATCGGCAACCCCGATGAGTACACGGTGCTCGAGTTGGCCGAAACGGTGATCGCCCAGTTCGGCTCCTCCTCGACGATCGTCCACCGCCCCCTCCCGCCCGACGACCCCACCCGTCGCCGCCCGGACATCACTCTGGCCCGGGAGCGTCTCGGCTGGGAGCCGACCACCCCGCTGGCCGAGGGTCTGGCCCGGACGGCCGCCTACCTGGCCGCCGAGCTGGGAGTCACCGTCCCGGCGGCGGCCGGCGGGCGACGGCGCACCGTGACCGCCGGCCCGGTGCGAGAGACTGGCGCCCGCCCACCGGCCGGTGGGCGACCGACACCGGGCAAGGGAACCGATGGTTGACGGCACAGAGGGCGACGAGGGACGGCGAACCGACGGCGAGTAAGCGGCGCCTCGGGCCGCACCGGCGACGGCGACTTCTCGCTGCTCTCGGTCATCGTGCCCGTGTTCAACGAACGGACCACGGTGGCCGAGGTGGTCCGGCGCATCCGGTCGGTCGACCTCCCCGTGCCCATCGAGGTCATCGTCGTCGACGACGGGTCCTCCGACGGCACGGACAAGGTGCTCGGAGCCATCGGCGACTCGACCGTCCGGGTCATCACCCACGGGAGCAACCATGGGCAAGGGCGCCGCGGTCAGGACGGGACTGGAGGCCGCACGAGGCGACCTCGTCCTCATCCAGGATGCCGACCTCGAGTACGACCCGGCCGACTGGCCACGGCTGCTCGATCCCATCCTGCGGGGCAAGGCCAGCATCGTCTACGGCAGCCGCTTCACCGGTGAGCGCAAGAACATGCTGCCGCTCCACTGGATCGGCAACCGGTTCCTCTCGCTCGTCACCAACGTCCTCTACTCGTCGACGCTGTCCGACATGGAGACGTGCTACAAGCTCTTCGACCGCCGGGTGCTCGAAGGCCTGCGCATCGAGTCGGACCGCTTCGAGTTCGAGCCCGAGATCACGGCCAAGGTCCTGCGCCGCGGGCACCGCATCTACGAGGTCCCCATCTCGTACTCCGGGCGCGAGATCGACGAGGGGAAGAAGATCACCTGGCGCGACGGGTTCGGCGCCCTCCTCACGTTGATCAAGTACCGGTTCACCCGCATCGAGCCGTGACCGCCGCGCCGGAGCCGGGGGCGGCGGCCGGGAGCGCGAAGGTGGCGGTGGTCATCGTCAACTACGAATCCGGACCCGCCCTCCGCCGCTGCCTGGCCAGTGTCTGCCGCCAGGGCCCGGCCGAGGTCGTGGTGGTCGACAACGGCTCCTCGGACGGATCCCTGGCACTGGCCCGAGCCGATTTCGAAGACGTCACCGTCGTCGTCCCCGGGGCCAACATCGGCTACGGGTCGGCCGCCAACCGGGGAGTGGCCGCCACCACCGCGCCCTACGTGCTGGTGGCCAACCCCGACCTCGACGTGGGCTCGGGCGCCCTCGCCACACTGGCCCGGGTGCTCGACGACGAGCCTGCCTTCGGCCTGGTCGGGCCGCTCATCCGCACGCCCGGCGGCGGTCGCTACCCGTCGGCCCGACGTTTCCCGTCCCTTCCCGACGCCGCCGGACACGCCGTCTTGGGCATCGTCTGGCCCCAACAACCGCTTCACCCGCGCCTACCAGCGCTCGGACCTCGACGCCGCCGACGGCGGGGTCCGTGAGGTCGACTGGGTGTCGGGCGCCTGCTTCCTCGTGCGACGGGACGCCTTCGAGGCGGTCGGCGGGTTCGACGAGTCCTACTTCATGTATGCGGAGGAGGTCGACCTGTGCTGGCGCCTGCAGGCCGGACGGCTGGCGGGTGGCCTACGCCCCGGCGGCCGAGGTCGTCCACGTCCAGGGCACCTCGACCGAGCGTCATCCCTACCGCATGATCGTCGAGCACCACCGGTCGCTGTGGCGCTTCGCCCGCCGGACGCAGCAGGGATGGCGCAGGCTGCTCCTGCCGCTCGTCGCCGTCGGCCTGGGCGTCCGAGCCGTCCTGGCGTCCGCGGTCCGCGTCTTCGGTGGCGGGCGCAGGCCGGCGGGGACGCCGGAGCCGAGGCTGTAGGGTGTCCTGCCGTCATGGCCCGCAAGGCGAGTAACTCGACCGGCCGATGGGTCGAGCGCGCCGCCACCACGGGCGGTGGCCGGACCTATCGCGGCCAAGTCCCCATCAATTGGTACGCCAGCCTGGTCGTCATCATCATCGTCGGGCTGCTGCTCATCGGGTTCAGCCGCTACGAGAAGACCCATCAGACGGTGTCGTCGGCCGGCCAGCCGACCACGGCGCAGGTCTGGCACGCCGCATTGGGCATCGACATCTGCGGCACGGTCAAGCCGAACCTGCCGGCCAGCACCAACAGCGGCAAGGTCGGGTTCACCACCGATGGCACCGGGGTGATCACCATCGCACCGAAGAACAGCTCGGAGTCGGGCAAGAACGCCACGCTGGGCAAGTTCGTAAGCGAGTACGGGCACGGCCTCGAGCTCTCGACGTCGACGCTGCGCTACCCGGGCGGCAAGACCCTCACCAACGGCGACGTGTGCCCCAAGGGCACACCCGATGCCGGCAAGGAGGGGGTCGTCATCGTCTACAGCTGGCCCAACTTCGAGGCGAACAAGGGGGCGGAGTCGAGCGGGGCTCCCCAGGACCTCCTCTTCGCCAACGGCCAGCTCATCACCATGGCCTTCGTGCCGGCCACCGCCACCATCCCCAAGCCCCCGGCCAAGGCCATCACCAACCTGATCACCGCGGTCGAGCAGTCCGCCCAGAACGCGGGCGGCACCACCACCAGCAGTGTGGCGACCAGCCCGTCCACCAGCCTTCCGATCCCCTCGACCACCGTCCCGACCACCTCCTCAACGGCGAAGAGCCCTGGCGGAACCACGAAGTGAGAGCCGTCGTCCTGGTGGGCGGCGAGGGCACGCGTCTCCGGCCACTGACCCTGACCACCCCCAAGCAGATGCTGCCCATCGTCGAGCAGCCGATGATCGAACGGGTGATCGGACAGCTGGCCCGGCCACGGCATCGATGAGGCCGTGCTCTCGCTCGGCTACAAGCCCGACGCCTTCATCAACGCCTACCCGCACGGTTCGGTGGTCGGTGTCCGGGTCACCTACGCAGTCGAGCCGGACCCGCTGGACACGGCCGGCGCCATCCGCTTCGCCGCCGACCATGCCGGCATCGGGGAGACCTTCGTCGCCGTGAACGGGGACGTGCTCACCGATGCCGACTTCGGTGCGCTGGTGGACTTCCACCGTGCGCGCAGTGCGGAGGCCACCATCGCCCTTACTCCGGTCGACGATCCGAGCGTCTTCGGCGTCGTCCCGACCGACGAGAGTGGTCGGGTGACCGCCTTCATCGAGAAGCCGCCCCGGGAGGAGGCTCCCACCAACCTGATCAACGCCGGCATCTACGTGCTCGAGCCCTCAGTGCTGGATCGCATCCCAACGGGTCGTCCGGGTGTCCATCGAGCGGGAGACCTTCCCCGCCCTGGTCGAGGCGGGCACGCTGTTCGCGCTGGGCTCCGACGCCTACTGGTTGGACACCGGCACCCCCGACGCCTACCTCCGGGCCCACTACGACCTCCTCGGCGGGACGCCGTCCGGGGCCGCCGGCGCCGGAGGCCGAGCTCGACCCGTCCCTCGGGCCAGGGGTCTGGCGGATCGGGGAGGTGTCGGTGGCCAGCACCGGCATCGCCGACCAGCCTGCTCGGACGGGGCGCCGTCGTCTCCGAGCACGCCACGGTCACCAACTCGGTGGTGGGCCACGGCGCGGTAGTCGAGGAGGGCGCGTCCATCGCCGATTCGGTGCTGTTGCCCGGTGCGCGGGTGGCACAGAGCGCATCGGTCGAGGGCTCGATCATCGGGCCGGACGCCATCGTCGGCCAGCGGTGTGCCATCCGGGCGCTGTCGGTGGTGGGCGCCGGAGCGGTGACGGCCTCGGGGACGGTCGTGGACGGCGAGCGCGTGACCGCCGGGGTCTGACCGTGCGCGTCCTCGTCACCGGTGGGGCCGGCTTCATCGGGTCGACCCTCGTCGACCGCCTGTTGGCCGAGGGCCACGACGTCGACGTCGTCGACGACCTGTCCACCGGGACGCTGGCCAACCTGGCCGGCGCCCGGGCCACCGGAGGTCGCCGGCTCAGCGTCCACCAGCTGGACATCCGTTCGGCCGAGGTCGTCGACCTCATGGGTCGCCGCCGGCCCGAGGTGGTCTTTCCACCTGGCCGCCCAGGCCGACGTGCGGGTGTCGGTGGCCGACCCGGTGTTCGACGCCGACGTGAACCTGCTCGGCACCCTCCGGGTACTCGAGGGCGCCCGGCTGGCCGGTTGCGGGCGTGTGGTGTTCGCCGCCAGTGGCGGGACCCTCTACGGGGAGCCGGACGACTCGGAGCTGCCATTGCGCGAGTCGCTGCCCCACCGTCCGCTGTCGCCCTACGGCGTCTCCAAGAAGGCGGCCATCGACTACCTCGAGGCCTACCGTGAGCTGCACGCCCTCGAGTTCTGCGCCCTGGCCCTGGCCAACGTGTACGGCCCGCGCCAGGACCCCCACGGCGAGGCCGGCGTGGTGGCCATCTTCGCCGAGCGCCTGCTGCGGGGCTTGCCCCTCGTCGTCTTCGGCGACGGCGAGCAGACCCGCGACTTCGTCTACGTCGACGACGTGGTCGACGCCTTCGTGCGGGCCGCCCACCGGGGAGGCGGGCTCGTCTGCAACATCGGCACGGGGACGGAGACCTCGGTCAACCGGCTGGCCGCCGTCATGGCCGACGGCGCCGGCGTGGAGCTGGTGATCGAGCGGCGCCCGCTGCGGCCCGGCGAGCTGCAGCGGAACTGCCTCGACCCGAGCCAGGGCCGGCATCCACCTCGGCTGGAAGCCGTGGACAGAGCTCGGCCCGGGCACGGCCGCCGTGCTCGCCTTCGTCGCCGAGCGGCTGGCCGCCGAAGACGCCGGCTGAGGCGCTCGCGCCCGCTCGCGCCCGAGCCGGATGACTGGCCGGGCGGCTGGTCAGCCGGTCAACGGAAGAGGTCCTCGGCCGGGGGCCGCACGACCTCGGCGGCCACCGAGGCGCGGCGCAGCCAGGCGGGGTCGACCCCTCGCACGACGGCGGCCGGCACCCCGCTGGCCTTGCCCATGACGAGCTCGGCCGCGCCGGCCAGCTCGTCGGCCACGCAGACCTCGGTGGCCACGAGGACGCGCCCGTTGGCGTCCGCCGTGCCCCGCAGGTCGACCACCCCGGCCACCCCGGCCACCCCGAGGGCCACGTCGGTGACCCCCTGGCGCCAGGTGCGGCCGAAGGTGTCGGACACGATGACCCCGACGCGTCACGCCGAATCGGTGCGCGAACGCCTCGCGCAGGCGACGGGCCGACCGGTCGGGGTCGACGGGCAGGAGCGCGGCGGTGCCCTCGTCCACGTTGGAGATGTCCACCCCGGCGTTGGCGCAGACGAACCCGTGGCGCGTCTCGGTGATGACCAGGTCGCCGCGGCGGCGCAGCACGCGCACCGACTCCGACTCGATGAGGGCCGAGAGCGCGTCCTGGTCGTCCGGGTCGACGGCCACCACCCGTCCCTCGGCCTTGGACACCACCTTCTGCGTGACGACGAGGACGTCGCCGTCGCGCAGGCCGGGCGGTCCGGACGCTGCCGTCGCCCTCTTGCGCCGCCGCGGTGGCGCCGCCAGCCGGCACGCAGTCGCAGGGCATCGGCGAGCAGGGCGGCCAGGTCGTCCCCCGGCCGCACCTCGCCCACGCCGGTCACCGGCAGGACCCAGATGGCGCCGGGCGCGCTCGGGCGTGTCAGGCGGCGGCATCGAGGACGACCCGGGCCAGCGCCGCCGACCGTTCGACCGAGGACATGACGGTGGCGGCCACCAGGCAGCGAACCCCTTCGGCCTCGACGGCGGCGGACAGCGTCGGCGTCGGCCTCGTCGATCACCAGCGTGCCGATGCACTCGGCGTACCACCGGGCCACCCCCACCACCGAGGACTCGTACCCGAGCTCGCGCATGAGCCGGTCGGCCGGGCCCTTGAGGGCGGCGCCGGCGATGATGGGCGAGATGCCGACGACCCGTTCGCGGGCCGCCCGCAGCCGGTCGCGCACTCCCGGCACGGCCAGGACCGGACCGATCGACACGACCGGGTTGGACGGGCAGACGACGACCATCTCGGCGGTGTCGATGGCCCCGAGCACGCCGGGCGCAGGCCGGGCCTGATCGGCGCCGTCGAAGCGGACATCGGAGACGGCCACGTCGTGGCCGAGCCGGACGAAGTACTCCTGGAAGCCGACCTCGGGCCCGTCGGCCAGCCGGAGGTGGGTGCGGACGGGATCGTCGCTCACCGGGACGATGCGCACCCCGACACCCCACGCCCGGCACAGCTCGGCCGTGACCTCGTGCAGGGCGGCCCCCTCGGACAGGCGCTGGGTGCGGTAGCAGTGGGTGGCGAGGTCGCGGTCGCCGAGCCGGAACCAGGTGAGGCCGCCCAGCCGTCTCGAGCGACTCCATGACCCGCCAGGTCTCGCCGGCGAGACCCCAGCCCGTCTCCGGGTTGATGGCGTCGGCCAGCGTGTAGAGGACCGTGTCGAGATCGGGGGAGATGTGCAGGCCGTGGAGCTCGGTGTCGTCACCGGTGTTGACCACGGCCGTGACCTCGTCGGCCGGGACGACCTCGACCAGCCCGCGCAGGAAGCGGGCGGCGCCGACCCCGCCGGCCAGCGCGCTGATCACCGCCGTCGTGCCCGTGCGCGCCGCATTCACTGCGCTGCAGGGTAGCCGTGGGCACCGGTCGCTCCGGCTGCCGTCGGCGGCGCGGCCCGTGCGCCGCGGTGCACCCCGGCGGCTCGGGGCGGATGTGCAAGGCTCGCCGGGTGCCGCCGGTGACGACGCCCCGGGACGAGGGTGCCCGCGCCGTCGGTACCCTCACCGTCGCCTTCGACGCCACGCCGCTGCTCGGCCAGCCGACCGGGGTGGGTCGGTTCTGCGAGGGCGCCCTCGGTGCGCTGTCCCGCCGCGCCGAGCTCGAGGTCAGCGCCTTCGCCGTGAGCTGGCGCCGGCGCCGGGGCATCGACGACCGGGTGCCGCCGGGGGTGACGACCAGGCAGCGGCCGATGCCGGCCCGACCGCTGCACGCCGCCTGGCGCCACGGACGGCTGCCGCCGCTCGAGTGGTTCGTCGGGCACCACGACGTCGTCCACGGATCGAACTTCGTCGTCCCGCCGACCTCGCGGGCGGCGAGGGTGGTCACCGTTCACGACCTCACCGTGGTCCTCTACCCGGAGCTGTGCGACGCGGCCACCCTGGCCTTCCCCGGCCTCGTGCGGCGGGCCATCGCCGAGGGCGCCTGGGTGCACACCCCTTCGCGATTCGTCGCCGACCAGGTGGTGGCCGAGCTCGGCGCCGACCCCGGTCGGGTCCGCGCCGTCCACCACGGCATCCCCGCTGGCGCCGACCCCGCCGGCGATCCCCCGCCGCTCGACGAGCTGCCTCCCGGGTGCCGGCCGCTACGTGCTGGCCATCGGCACCATCGAGCCGCGGAAGGACTACCCCTCGCTCGTCTCCGCCTTCACCGAGCTTGGCGGCCGACCTTCCCGATGTCGCCCTGGTCATCGTCGGCGGCCGAGGATGGGGCGCACAGGCTGTCGACCAGGCCATCGCCGAGTCGCCCGTCGCCGATCGCATCCTGCGCCCGGCTATCTGGACGAGGCGGCCACCGGCCGCGCCCTCGCCGGCGCCGCCCTGCTGGCCTTCCCTTCCCTCTACGAGGGGTTCGGCTTCCCGCCGCTCCAGGCCATGGCCGCCGGGGTGCCGGTGGTGGCCACCGCGGCCGGGGCCGTCCCCGAGGTGGTGGGTGACGGCGCGCTGCTCGTCGCCCCCGGGGACGTCGACGCCCTGGCCGGCGCCATGGCCAGCGTCCTCCACGGCGGTGCCGACGATCGACGCGCTCGTGGCCCGCGGCCTGCAGCCGAAGCCGCGACTTCACCTGGGATCGCTGCGCGGAAGGACTCGCCTCCCTCTATGGCGACGCCGTCCGGCGAGGGCGGGCCCGCTCGTGGCTGAGCCACCTCCGGCCCCAGCCGGAACCGCTGTCGGTGCTCATGATCGTCGAGCAGCTCCGGCGGTCGGCCTCCGGCGGCATCGGGACCTACGTGCGCGGGCTGCTCGGAGGCCTCGATGCCCTGGCTGCCGGGACGCGAGACGGTCCCGAGTCGTCGACCTGGTGGCCAGCCGTCCGCCGCTCCGGGGAGGCGACCCGCTCGCCGAGCTCGGCCACCCGGTGCACAGCTCGGCGCTGCCCGGCCCCCTACTCACCCGGGCGTGGGACCGCGGCATCGTCCGCAACCGGTCCGGCGTACGACATCCTCCACGCCACCTCGCTCGCCACCATGGAGCCGGGTCCGTCGGCGCTGGTGGTCACCGTGCACGACCTGCTCTGGCGCCGGCTTCCCGATGCCTATCCCGGGCGCGGCCGGCGCTGGCACGAGCACGCCCTGCGCCGTGCCGTGCGCCGGGCCGACCGGTTCATCGTCCCCGCCGAGGTGGTGGCGCACGACCTGGTGGAAGCCGGCGCCGCCCCGGACTCGATCGCCGTCGTCCCCCTGGGCTCGGACCACCTGCCGCCGCCCGACTTCGACGCCGGTGCCCGGCTGCTGCTCGAGCTGGGCATCGACGGTCCCTTCCTCCTGAGCGTGGGCACCCTCGAACCGAGGAAGAACCACGAGCGCCTGCTCGCCGCCTACCGGCGTGCCCGCCGGCAGCTGCCCGAGCCGTGGCCGCTGCTCATGGTGGGCCCGAGCGGCTGGGGCAGGCGAGTCAAGCCGGAGCCCGGCGTGGTCTTCGCCGGCCTTGTCTCCCGACCCGTCCTGGCCGCCCTCTACGGCATGGCCCGGCTGCTGGCCTACGTCCCGCTTGGTCGAGGGCTTCGGGCTGCCGCCGGTCGAGGCCATGAACTGCGGCCTCCCGGTGGTGGCGAGCCCGCTCCCGAGCACCGAGGGCGCCGCCTTCGAGGTCGACCCGGTCTCCGTCGACGCCATCGCCGAGGGCCTGCGACGGGTCGGCACCGACGACGACGCTGCGCGCCAGCCTCGTCGAGCGCGGCACTCGGCGCGCCGCCGAGCTGCGATGGTCGTCGATCGCCCGCCGCCACATCGACGTGTGGGAGTCGGCCCGTCGGGAAGGCGGAGCGGGACGCCCCATGGCTGACGCTGCCGACGACCGCCTGCGCCTCTCGGTCGACGTGAGCGCGGTGCCTGACCATGCCACCGGCGCCGGCCACTACACGATCGCCCTCGTCGGCGCCCTGGCCGCGCGGCCGGACGTCGACATGTGGTCGTGAGCCGGCGAGCGGACGCGGCGCGATGGGAGTCGGTCACCGGAGGCGCCGGCGTCGTGGCCGCCGCCCCCGGCCCGCGCCCGCTCCGGCTGGCCTGGGAGCAGGTCCGCCTGGCCTCCGTGGTGCGACGGCTCGAGCCGTGCCGTGCACCACGGACCGCACTACACCATGCCCGAGCGGGCACGGCTGCCGGTCGGCCGTCACCGTGCACGACCTCAGTTTCTTCAGCGAGCCCCGATGGCACGAGCGCTCGAAGGTGGTGCTGTTCCGGCGGGCCATCCGGGTGGCCTCCCGCCGGGCCGCCGCCATCGTCTGCCCCAGCGCCACGACGGCCGAGGAGCTCGCCCGCTGGTGCCCGGCTGCGGGACAGGTCTTCGTCGCCCACCACGGGGTCGACGCCGACCGCTTCGCGGCGGCCGAGCCCGCGCCGGGGTCGGACGCCGCCGCGCTCGCCGCCATCGACCCGCGGCTGGTCGCCGGGCGCCCCTCTGGTCGTCTTCGTGGGCACCCTCGAGCCTCGGAAGGACGTGCCCACCCTGGTGCGAGGCCTTCGCCCGCATCGCCGGCCGACATCCCGACGCCCTGCTGGTGCTGGCCGGCGGCCGCGGCTGGGGGGCCGACGCCGTCGACCGGGCCGTCGAGTCCGCCGGGCTCGCCGAGCGTGTCGTGCAGACCGGCTACGTCGGCGACGACGCCGTTCCCGCCCTGCTGCGCTCGGCGACCGTCGCCGCCTACCCGGCCCGCTACGAGGGCTTCGGGCTGCCCGCCCTCGAGGCGCTGTCCTGCGGAACGCCGCTGGTGACCACCGCGGGCACGGCCATGGCCGAGGTCGCCGGCGACGCGGCCGTCCTGGTCCCAGCCGGGCGACGTGGACGCTCTGGCCGACGCCCTGGACGCGCGAGCTCGGTGGCCGCTCGTCGGCCGACGAGGATCGCCGGCGCGCCGGGTTCGCCATCGCCGCCCGCCACACGTGGGCGGCGAGCGCCGAGCGGCACCTCGAGGCCTACCGGCACGCGGTCGAGCGACGGGCGGCCGACCGCCCGGGGTGGTGCCGCGGCCCACCCGGTAGGGTGACCCGCCGTGCGCGCCCTCATCACCGGAGGCCAGGGCTTCGTGGGTGGGTGGCTGGCCGAGCATCTCCGCGACGCCGGCGACGACGTGGTGCCGATCGACCGCGAGGTGGAGATCACCGACGCCGCGTGCCGTGCTCACCGCCGTGACCGCTGCCGAGCCCGACGCCATCTACCACCTGGCCGCCCTCACCCACGTGGGCGACTCGTGGGACGATCCGCTCCGGGTCCTCGAGGTCAACGTGCTCGGGACCGCCGCCGTGCTGGCCGCCGCCCGCCGGTGCGGCTCCGACCCTCGGGTGCTGGTCACCAGCTCGTCCGAGGTCTACGGCGTGGTGACCGATCCCGCCGCCCTCCCGATCACCGAGACGGCGCCGACCGCTCCGGTCACCCCCTATGCGGCGAGCAAGCTGGCGGCCGAGGCGGTGTGCGTCCAGGCGTACGCCGGGCACGACCAGCCGGTCATCGTGGTCCGGCCGTTCAACCACATCGGCCCGGGCCAGAGCCCGACCTTCGCGGTAGCGGCACTGGCCCAGCGCATCGCGGAGGCGATGGCCGCCGGAGCCGGCAGCATCGCGGTGGGCAACCTGACGGCCCGGCGCGACTTCACCGACGTCCGTGACGTGGTCCGGGCCTACCGCCTCCTCATCGAGTCCGGCCAGCCGGGTTCGGTCTACAACGTCTGCTCGGGCCGCGACCGCTCGATCCAGGAGGTGGCCGACGCGCTCCTGCGCCTGGCCGGGGCCGACCTCGAGCTTGCGGACGGACCCCGCCCTCGTCCGGCCGGTCGAGGTGCCGGTGGTTCGCGGCGACCCCACTCGGCTCCGGGAGGCGACGGGCTGGCAGCCCGAGATCCCGCTCGATCGGACCCTCGCCGACGTGCTGGCTTCGTCTCGGCCGGCGCGGCGACTGAGCCGGCAGACCAAGGCCTCGGCTGTTCCCGCCATTGCCCGCCTGTCCGGCGGGAAGGCTCAGGCTGCGCCGGGAAGGAGGGTGCGCAGCTGGGTGCGGGCCTCGCGAGCCTGGGCGTGCGCCTGCTTGGCGATGTCCCGGGCCTGGTCGGGGAGTCGGTCCTCGAGTGGGGCGATGGCGGCCTCGACCCGCTCGATTACGTCCTCGAGACGGTCCATGAGCTCATCGACCCGCGCGTCGATGGCTTGGACGGTGTCACCCAGGTCGGCCCGGACCGTCGCCACCCGCTGCTCGAGCTCGGCCTTGGGGTCGGCCAGCCGCTTCCGCAGCTCCTGGCGCTGGACCTGGGCCCGCTGGAACCCGAGCACGCCGGCGCCGATGACGACGTAGGCGGCGTCCTTGGCCACGTGGGCGACGTCGGTGGCAGCTTTCGTGATGTCCTTGCTGATATCCGGCATGGTGGTGCCTCCTCGACTTTTCGGGCCGTCTTTCTGGGCCCATCTCTCCGGGTCCCCGGACTCTGGGTCCCCGGACTCTCTGTGATGCAACTGTATCAATCATGATAAACAGTTGCAAGCACCCCTTGGACGGCCCGGCATCGTCCGCTGTGCCGCGGGCTGAGGGTCGACCGGGGGTGGCAGCTCGGTACCGCGGCTCGTCGGGACGAGCCGCTGACCTGGGAAGTCTCGTTCGTCCGGGTAGGCGACCGGTAGCCTCGTCCCCCTGATGGAAGCACTGGCACCGCCGGTCGTCGCCGTCGTCGTCGCCCACGATCCCGGTCCTTGGTTCGAGGAGGCCCTGGCCGCCATCGCCGCCCAGGACTACGCCGAGCTGTCGATCCTGGTCCTCGATTCGGCCAGCGGCGAGGACCTCACCGAGCGGGTGGCCAGGGTGGTGCCCACCGCCTACGTGCGCCGGTTCGACGAGAACCGGGGGTTCGGCGCGACCGTCAACGCCGTGCCCTCCATGGTCGACGGGGCCGACTACTACCTGCTCTGCCACGACGACGTCGCCCCCTTCCCCGACCTCGTGCACCTGCTCGTCGAGGAGGCCTTCCGGTCGAACGCCGGGATCGTCTCGCCCAAGGTGGTCAGCTGGGACGACCCCGACGCGCCTGGTGCACGTGGGCATGGCCGTCGACAAGACGGGATCGGCCGTGGAGCGGGTCCACCCCTACGAGATCGACCACGGCCAGCACGACGCCGTCCGTGACGTCTTCCTCGCTCCCGGTGGCTGCACCCTCGTGCGCGCCGACCTCTTCGCCGAGCTCGGCGGCTACGACCCGGCCATCGTGGCCATGGGGGAGGACCTCGACCTCTGCTGGCGGGCCCAGGTGGCCGGCGCCCGCATCGTCGTCGCCCCCGACGCCCGCGTCCGGCATCTCGAGGAGCTGGCTGCCGGTGCCCGTCCCCTCGAGCCGTCGCTGTGGGCCCACCCCGACGACGGCCGAGCCAGTCGGGCCGGCACCGACCCTCCAGGAGTTGCAGCGCCGTCACGAGCTGCTCGCCGTCCTCAAGTGCTACGGCCGCTTCCATCTGTTGCGGGTGCTGCCCCAGGCCGTCGCCCTGGCTGTCGGCGAGGTGATCGTCGCCCGGCTGGCCGGCAACCGTGCCCGGGCCCGGGCGGTGGTCCGGGCCTGGCGGTGGAACCTCGGCCGGCTGTCCGCCGTGCGGGCGGGGCGCTCCCAGGTGCGCGCCCTGCGCCGGCTCCCCGACCAGGAGGTACGCCAGCTCCAGCTCCGCGGCAGCGCCCGGCTCTCGTCCTACGGCGCGCCGCGTCTTCCAGCACGGCTTCGGCGGTGCGCACGCCGACGAGCTGGCCGGCGCTGCCCTGGCCACCGGAGCGCGAGCTGGCATCCGACAGAGCCGGAAGACCGGCACCGAGGCCGCCGTCGCCGCCGGCTCGGCTGCCGCGGCCGCCGACGGGACGCGGACGGCCACCTACAGCAGAACGGGGCCGGATGAGCCGGTCGAGCCGGCTGGCGACCTGGCTGGCCGCCGCGCTGGTGGTCGTCATCGGCAGCCGCAACCTGATCACCGGCCGCGCTGCCCGCCATCGGCCAGTTCGCGCCCTTCCCCTCGTGGGGGGCGACCTTCGGGCAGTTCTTCGCCGGCTGGCACCCGGGCGGGGTGGGCACGACGGCGCCGGCCACCCCGGCGCTGGCGCTCGTCGGCCTGCTCGGCACGCGTGCTCTTCGGCGCCATGGGGCTGGCCCAGAAGGTGCTCGTGCTCGGGCTGCATGCCGCTCGGGGCGTGGGGAGTCGTGCGCTTGCTCCGCCCGTTCGGCTCGCAGCGGGCATCGCTGGTGGCCGGCCTCTCCTACCTGGCCATGGCGCTGCCCTACGACGCCCTGGCCACCGGCCGGCTCGGCGCCCTCGTGCTCTACGCCGGCAGCCCCTGGGTCCTGGCCGCGCTCTTCCGGGCCACCGGTCTGCCCCCCTATGCACCGCCGCCCACGTCCCGACGTCCGACATCGGAGGCGACGTGACCGACGCCGCCGTCGGTGACCCCGTCCGACGGTGCAGCGCCACCGGACCGACGGGGGAGCCCGGCCCTCGTAGCCGCCGCTGTCTCGTGGGTCGACCGCCGAGCGCGACATCCTCGTGCTCGGGCTCCTCGAGGCCGTCCTCGTCTCCTTCGCCCCGGCCGCGGCCATCGTCGTCCTCCTCGCCGCCATGGCCGCTGGCCGGCGCCACCCTGGTGGCGGGGGCGTGGCCGGCTGCGCTCCGGGTGCTGCGCCTGGCCCTCGCCTCGACGGGTGTCGCCGCACTCATCTGCCTGCCGTGGCTCATCGGGGTCCTGAGCGCGGGCACCGGCGCGGTGTCCGTCTTCGGAGCCCCCATCCCGGCGTCGACCGCCCTCGGGTGGGGCTCGGTGCTCCGATTCTGCCGACGGGCCCATCGGCGGGTCGGCCCTCGGTTGGGGATTCGCCGTCGCCGCCTTGGCCCCCCTCGTCCTCGGTCGCGGCCGGCGGTTCGGCTGGGCGGCCAGGCTCTGGTCCGATCGCCCTCTTCTTCTGGGTGGCGGCCTGGGTCGTCGGCCGGGGATGGACGGGGAGCTGGGCCCCCGACGTCGCCATCCTCCTCGCACCGGCGGCGGCGGCCGTGGCTGCCTCCATCGGGCTCGGGATCGCCGCCTTCGAGGAGGACGTGCCGAGCGGCCGCCTTCGGCTGGCGCCAGATGGTCACTGCCGTGGCCGCGGTGGCCACCGTTGCTCGCCGCCGTCCCGACGCTCGTCTCGGCCCTGCCCGGCACCTGGGACCAGCCGTCCAACGACTTCAGTCAGGCGGTGGCCTGGATGCGGAGCCAAGACGGACGCCGGTGCCTTCCGGGTGCTTTGGCTCGGTGACCCCCGGGCCCTCGACCTCGGCAGCTGGTCCGTCGGGGGCGGGCTCGCCTACGCCACCTCGGAGGACGGGCCACCGGACGCCCGATGGCTGTGGAGCCCGGCCGGTCCGGGCCCGGCGGCCCAGCTGGCGTCGGCCGTCGACGTGGCCCGCAGCGGCGGGACCGACCGGTTGGGTCAGCTGCTGGCGCCGGCCGCCGTGCGCTATGTGGTCGTGCTCACCGCGCTGGCCCCGCAGATCCAGGGGGATCAGACGCCCGAGTCGCTGCCCGTCCCCGGGGACCTGCTGCCCGCACTCGACCGCCAGCTCGACCTCTCGACGGTGCTCTCCGGCACCGGCATGACCGTCTACCAGAACACCGACTGGGTCCCGACCCGCGTCGAGCTGGTCGCCGGCCGGACGACCGACGGCCGCGGGCGGCCACCGCTCCGGCCCACGGCTGACTGCCAGGCCGGTGCTTCCCGGCCCTGCCGCCTCGACCTCCTACCGCGGGCCGCTGGTGCCGGGCACCGTCTCGGCCGCCATGGCCCCGGCCGAGCCGCTGGGTGCTGCAGGTGGGCGGGCGGTCCGTCCGGTCGTCGGCCACGCCGGATGGGGTGGTCGCTACGCCGTGCCCGTCGCCGGCATCGGCGTCCTCGAACTTCGACGGTGGCCCGTGGCCCGGCCTGGCCCTCGCCTACAGCATCGTCGATCTGGCTGGCGGTTCGTCGGCGCCGTGCTCGGGCGGCGCCGGGTCGAGGAGCAGCTGGTCGCGCCTGCGCCACCCCCGTTCCCGCCGGCCCCGACCGGCCCCAGGTCGCGGGAACGACTGGGACGGGTTCGACGAGTCGATGTGGGCCGAGACGCCGACTGAGTCCGGAGTGCCGGGGTGAACGCGGGGTGAACGTGGTCAAGGGCCCGCTTCTCGTCCCGGGTGCTGGCGATCGCCGCGGTGGTCGTCGTGGTGGCCGGGATCGGCGTCATCAGTGCCGCCCTCCCCGTGCCGGCCGCATCCCCGCCCGTCGCCCCCGGTCCGGCACCGGCCATCGCGCCGGCGAGCGCCCAGTCCTCCTCCTCCTTCTGCACGGCAGGGACCGGGACGGCCGCCCAGACCGTCGTCTACCTCACCAACACGACGTCGGTTCCCGTGCACGGCGTCATGACCACCACCGGCCAGTCCTCCGGCGGTTCCATCGCCGGTCCATCGCCGCCCGATCGTCGTCCCGCCGCTCGGCACGGCCGCGGTCGACCCCGGAGCCGGCCTCCCCGCCGGTTCCAACGCTTCGAGCTATGCCTTCGCCGGCGGGGGAGTGGCCGTCACCCAGGTCGTCTCCGGTCCGGGTGGATGGGCGGCTGCCCCGTGCGCGTCGACGGTGGGCACCCAGTGGTTCTTCCCCTTGGGGACGACGACCGACGGCAACACCGTCACCTTGGCGCTGTTCAACCCGACGGACACGGCCGCCATGGTCGACGTCTCGTTCCTCACACCTACCGGACTGCTCACCCCGCAACCGTTCCAGGGTGTCATCGTCGGCGCCGGACAGCTGGTCGACGAGGACGTCGGCACCTATGCCCAGAACGTGCCCGACATGGGCACCGTGGTCTCGGTGGTGTCCGGCGCGCTGGTGAGCGACGAGTTCCAGCAGTGGGGCTCGGGCTCCTCCGGCGGCCTGGTGTTGTTGCTGGGCTCGCCCCCGCCCTCACCCGTCTGGCACTTCGCCCAGACCACGGCGACTCCCCGGGGCACGGTCGTCTTCCTCGTGGCCAATCCGTCGACGGCAACGGTGACCGTGACCTTCTCGGCCGCCTTGCCGGCCGCCGCCGTCGTCCCCCACACCATCGAGGTCCCCGGCTCCTCGACAGCCACTTTCTCACCGTCGGACACGCCAGGGTGGCCGCGGGGAGTGCCGGTGGCGGTGAGCGTGCAGGCCAGCGCCCCGATCCTGGTCGGGCGCGCCGTCGCTGGCCGCGCCGGGGGCTCCCGCACCGGGACGGGGCGCTTCGTCAGGGGTGGCCGAGGCCGCCTCGCACTGGCTTGTCCCTGGCCCGGGTGTGCCCGGTGCTCCGGGAATCAGCGGGTGCCTCGATCCGCTCGCTCGCGGTCGCCGATCCCGGTCCTCGACCGGTCCGGGTGACGTTCAGCGTCCTCGGGGCGGCCCGCCCGCTGTCCACCGTTGTCGTCGATCCGGGCCAGTTCGTGACCCTCGGTGGGCGCCAGGTGGCCGGATTGCCGACCTACGAGGTCTCCGCCACCGCCCCGGTCGTGGTCGAGGAGGACGCCGGCCCGAGCGGCGCACCGGGAGTGGTCTCTTCCACCGGGATACCGTTCCCCGTCTCCGGCTGACGGGTCACCAGCCGAGACCGGGTCCGTCGGCACGACCGGCGTCAACGCCGATCGCCGGACCGGGATCTGCCGGGGGAGGGTGCCTACCGAGAGGTCGGCGGTGGTGGCGGTGGCGGCCAGGGCGCCTGCTTCGGCCACGGACCCCGGCTGGGGGTGCCGGTGGTATGGGCCACGGCGACTGAGCTGCCGGCCGGTGGCCGTTGGGTGGGGGCGCAGGTGCAGCCCCGTTGTCGCCCACGGTCTGTCCGGGGACAGGCGGTGCGGCCGGTGCACCCTCGGCAGCATGGCTGTGGCTTGCCACCTCCGGCGCCGCCGGGACCGGCTGCGCCTCGTCGTCCTCGGCCGACACGGGGACTCCCGCGCTCGGCAACTCGGACGGCGCCCCGTCTCCCTGCGTCCCGTCACCCGGTGGTCCATCGGCGTCGCCGGCTCCGGTCGGGCCGTGCTGGGAGGCGACGAAGATAGGCGGCACCGTCTTCACCCCGTCGGCGTGGACCGGCCGGCCGTAGGCGGTGTCGACCAGCCGGGACACCGTCTCGCCGTCGAGCGTCTCTTGGTCGAGCAGGGCGCGGGCCACGGCGTCGAGGCCGCCGCGGTGGCGGGCCAGCACCTCGAGAGCCCGTTCCTCCTGGGCCCGCAGGATGATCTCGACCTCGTCGTCGATGACCTGGCTGGTGTGCTCCGAGTAGTCGCGGGTGTGCATGAGGTCCTCGCCGAGAAACACCTGGCCCTGGGAGCCCCACGCCATAGGGCCGATCCTGTCGCTCATGCCCCATTCGCGGACCATCTTGCGGGCCAGCTCGGTGTTGCCCACGAGGTCGTTGCTGGCGCCGGTGGACAGGTCACCGTAGACGAGCAGCTCGGCGGCCCGCCCGCCCATGCGCACACAAAGCGTGTCCTCGATGTGCTGGCGCGGATGGATGTGCCGCTCCTCCATGGGCAGCTGCTGGGTCACACCGAGGGCCATGCCCGTGGGCAGGATGGTGACCTTGTGCACGGGGTCGGCCTCGGCCAGCACGTAGGCCAGCACGGCGTGGCCACCCTCGTGGAAGGCGACCCGCTCCTTCTCCGACTCCCGACAGCACCATGCTCTCGCGCCGGTGGCCCATGAGCACCCGGTCGCGTGATGCCTCGAAGTCCTCGTTCTGGATGACCTTGGAGCCGCGGCGCACGGCGTGGAGGGCGGCCTCGTTCACGAGGTTGGCCAGGTCGGCGCCGCTCATGCCCGGAGTCCCGCGCGCCACCTTGCCGAGGTCGACGGTCGGGTCGACCCGCTTGTCCTTGCAGTGGACCTGCAGGATGGGCAGCCGCTCCTCGAGGTCGGGCAGTGGCACGACGATCTGGCGGTCGAAGCGTCCTGGTCGGAGGATGGCGGCGTCGAGGATGTCGGGCCGGTTGGTGGCGGCCATGACCACGATGCCCTCGGTGGGGTCGAAGCCGTCCATCTCCGAGAGCATCTGGTTGAGGGTCTGCTCGCGCTCGTCGTGGCCGCCACCGAGACCCGGCCCCGCGCTTGCGCCCGATGGAGTCGATCTCGTCGATGAACACGATGGCCGGGGCCTGCTTGCGGGCGGTGGCGAACAGGTCGCGGACCCGGCTGGCCCCCACCCCGACGAACATCTCCATGAAGTCGGACCCGCTCACCGACATGAAGGGCACGCCGGCCTCGCCGGCCACCGCCCGGGCGAGGAGGGTCTTGCCCGTCCCTGGGGGACCCACGAGCAGGATGCCCTTCGGGATGCGGGCCCCGATCTCCTTGAAGCGGGCCGGCGTCTTGAGGAAGTCGACCACCTCAGAGATCTCGAGCTTGACCCCGTCGTAGCCGGCCACGTCGTCGAAGGTGGTGGACGGTCGCTCGGTCGAGTACAGCTTGGCCTTGGAGCGTCCGATCGACATGATGCTGCCCATCTGGCCCTGGGCCCGGCGGCCGAACCAGATGAAGATGCCCACGATGAGGGCCAGCGGCAGGATGTACGTCAGCAGGATCCCGAGGAGCGCGTTCGACTGCGATTCGGACGAGCTTGAAGTTGGAGCCGAGCGTTCCTCAGGGCGTTGAGCTCGCCTTGGGTGACCGGCGTCGGACCGTTGACCGTGTACGACGGCACCGTCGCTCAAGGCGCCGGTGATCATCCCGGTGGTCTGGTCGACGGTGGCCGTCTTGATCTGCTTGCCCTGCAGGTCGTTGAGGAAGACGTTGTAGGTGAGCGAGTTGGCGGTCGTCTTGTGGAACAGGCTCGGACCGACGAAGACGGCGAGGAGGGCCACCACCACCAGCAGGTAGATGACCATGCGGTTGCGGTTCTGGCCGGGCTGGCCAGGGCCCATCGAGCCCGGCGGCGGGCCGTTCGGCAGATCCGGGTCAGGGGGGGCCACCAACCCATGGTATTCGCAGCCGGGCCGAGCCGAGGCATCGGCGTGCCTGACATGGCGCCCGCTCGTGCCTGGCTCCCATGACCGATGGTGCCGGGCGCGGCCCTCGGCGCCGTGACGCCTTCGTGCGTGCGAGCCACAACCACCGGGTGCCGCGTCGCCGCCGCCGGACAGCCCGTCGGTATCGTGTGGGAGTGATCGAGCCGTCCGAACACGGTGCGGACGCGCCGGGGACGGTCGACCCAACGTCGAACGGATCGCCACCCTCGTCACCTGCGGGCATCCCCCCGAGCGGGTTCGCCTCGAGCGCACCACGAGCGTCCGATCCGGCTGCCGGCGGCTCACCGCTCGACCCGGCGGCCCCATGGACGGCGCCACCGCCGGCACCACCCCTTCCACCACCTCTTCCACCGCCATCGTCACCTCCGCCCCCACCCCCCGGCTGGCCTCCGCCACCAGGTGGCCTGGCACGGGGGCCGTCCGACGGTGGTGGGAGCCCCGTGCCCGCCCCTCCCCGCCCCTTCCTCGGCGGCGCAGAGCCTGCCTTCGAGGCCACCGGCTCCCTCGGTGCCCAGCTCGCCGCCGGAGCCGCGCCAAAGGACCGGCCCGCAGCCTGGATGTGGCTGCTGTTCGCAGCGATCGGCTTCGTGGGCGGACAGGTGATCGCCGCCATCTTCATCGGTGTGACCGCCGCCGCCGAGGGCAAGTCGTCCTCGCTGTCGGCCATCGCCCGCCTGTCCGAACCGCCCACCTGGTACGTCGTCTCGACGCTGCTGGGTCTGTGGGTCGGCTTCCTCGGCAGCCCCCTACCTGGCCAGCACCTTCCGGGGCACGCGCCGCTTCATACGCGACATGGGGCTGCGCTTCCGTTGGGTGGATCTCGCCGGTCTCCCCATCGGCTTCGCCAGCCAGTTCCTGGTCGCCCTGCTCTACGTGCCCATCGCCCCACACGTCCACAACTTCAACCAGCGATTCGAGGCGCCCAGTCAGCGACTCACTGGCGGTTCGCACGGGGCCGGCACTCGTCATCATCGACGTCTTCACGGTGGTCGGCGCACCGTTCTTCGAGGAGCTGTTCTTCCGGGGCCTGCTGCTGCGATCGCTCGCCCGCCTGTTCGGATCCTTTGCCGGCTGGGTCGGGCCGACGGCGGCCGTGGTCGTGACCGGCGTTCTCTTCGGGCTGGCCCACGCCGAGTCGCTGCAGCTGCTCGGCCTGGCCGCCTTCGGCATCGCCCTCTCGGCCATCGCCTACCGGACCGGGCGCCTGGGCATGAACATGTTCGCCCATGCCGCCTTCAACCTCACCGCGGTGGCCGCCGTGGTCACCCCACTGGCCGGCTCCTGGGTGCACCTGTGAGGCCCGGGCCGAGGTGACGCCGACCCGCCGCCGTGAGCGCCCCCGTCGAGGTCCCCGTCCTTCGAACAGGTCGTGTCGCGGCCCACCGCGCCGGCCCCGGCCCGCCGTCGGCCCGTGCTCGGCCGCCTGGTCGGGCGAGGGTCGTGGCCGGCCTGGGCCAACCTCGTCTGTGTCCTCGGGGTGATCGCTGTCACCCTCAGCCAGCTGCACCCCTCCCTGCTCTTCGCCCAGACGACCACGGCCGGCGGGGACACCGGGGCGCACGTGGCGCTACCGGCCTTCCTCGAGCACGACCTCCTGCCCCAGGGACGCCTCACCGGCTGGGACCCCGGCTGGTACGACGGCTACCCCCTCTACACCTTCTACTTCCCGCTGCCGGGTCTGGTCGTCGTCCTCTTCAACGCCTTCTTCTCCTACGACGTGGCCTTCAAGCTGGTGACCGTCCTCGGCAGCGTGCTCCTGCCCGTCTGCGCCTGGGCGTTCGGCCGCCTGGCCGGACTGCGCGACCCGCTGCCGGCGTGCCTGGCCGCCGCCACCCTGCCCTTCCTGTTCGAGCCCAGCTTCACCATCTACGGCGGCAACCTGCTCTCCACGCTGGCCGGCGAGTTCTCCTTCTCGTTGAGCCTCTCGATCGGGCTGCTCTTCCTCGGCGTCGTCTGCCGGGGCCTGCGCACCGGGAGGTTCCGCGTGCTGGCCGGCGTGCTGTTCGCCGTGACCCTGCTCTGCCACCTCATCCCCGCCCTCTTCGTCGGGGCGGGGGCGGTGGTCTGGCTGCTGCTCGACGCCGACCTGGCCCGAAGCCTGCGCGGAGGTCCCGGGGCAGGACGGGCCAGGCGCCGGTGGGTGGAGTCGGGTGGTGTGGGCGTTTTGGGCCGGGTTCATCGGCCTCGGCCTCACCGCCTGGTGGCTCGTCCCTTTCGGCGTCTACCAGCCGTACACCACCAACATGGGCTACACCAAGGTCGTCGGCTACCCGAACCTCCTCTTCCCTGGGTCGGCCCACTGGGTGCTGGCCGTCGACGTCATCGGCATCGTGGCCATGGTCGCCCGGCGCAACCGGGTGGCCCTGTTCATCGCCGTGATGGGGGCGTTGTCGGCCGCCGCCGTCTGCCTGGACCCGGCCGGCAAGCTCTACAACGTTCGCTTCCTGCCCTTCTGGTTCCTCTGCCTCTACCTCATGGCCGGATACGCGGTGGGGGAGGTGGTCACGGCGGTGGCCCGGTGGCACCGGCGTCGGCGTCTCGGGTTGTGGGCTCTCGTCGTGCGCGACCGCCTGGGCCGCCTGGGCGCCGTCCCGAGGGCAACCGGCACCGCGGCTCAGCCGGCAATGGCGCCACCTCGACGGGTGTGAGCGGACTGGCCTGGCGGGCGGGCGCCAGGGTCACCCGGTTCCGCCGGCCGCGGCCCACCGCCCCGGCCGGAGCGGTGGTCGGGCCGCTCGTGGCCCTGATCGTTGCCTGCCTGGCCGTGGTGCCGCCCTTCGTCGTGTCGGCCTCCACGCTCCAGTCCATCGGGGTGACCGTCGGGCCCGACCAGCCCAGCGCCTGGGCCGACTGGAACTACTCGGGCTACGAGCGCAAGCCCGACTATGCCGAGTACCACGCCGTCGTCTCGATGATGGCGGCCGTCGGAAGCCGACGACGGCTGCGGACGAGCCATGTGGGAGTACGACCCGTCGCTCAACCGGTTCGGCACCACCGAATCGCTCATGCTCCTGCCCTATTGGACCAACGGGTGCATCGACTCGATGGAAGGCCTCCTCTTCGAGTCGTCGCACGACAACGCCGTTCCACTTCCTCAACCAGAGCGAGCTCTCCGACTCGCCCTCCGACGCCGTCGTCGGCCTTCCCTACACCGGTCTCAACGTCCAGCTCGGCATCCGCCATCTCCAGCAGTTGGGCGTGCAGTACTTCCTGGCCTCGTCAGCCTCGACGTCGAGTCGGCCGCGTCGGCCGACCCGAACGCCGTCCTCATCGACCAGACGGGTCCGTGGGACACCAGCTACAACGGGGAGATCGAGGACACCACCTGGAAGGTGTACCGGATCAAGGACACGCCGCTGGTGACCCCGTTGGCCAACCAACCGGTGGTGTGGCAGGGGGTGCAGGCGAGCCAGAAGAGCTGGTTGCCGCCGGCGGTCAGCTGGTACGACGATCCTTCCCGGTGGGACGTGGTACCGGCTGCGGCTGGGCCCGCCGACTGGACGCGGGTACCGATCGGGGACCGCACGCCGACAGCCGTCCCCGAGCCCCCGACCCGGGTCACCGCTGTCCGCCAGACGGACGACTCGGTGTCCTTCCATGTCGACCGCATCGGCACGCCCGTCGAGGTCAAGATCTCGTACTTCCCGAACTGGCAGGCCTCGGGAGCCGACGGGCCGTGGCGGGTGGCACCGAACCTGATGGTGGTGGTGCCGACGGCCCACGACGTCACCTTGCGCTACGGGACGACGACCGTCGACCATCTCGGCCAGCTCGTCACCCTGCTGGCGCTGGCGGCCGCCATCGTCCTTGGCACCCAGTACCTGGCGGCGACGCCGGTCCACCCTTGCCGATCGGGCTCACGCCCGGCGCTGAGCCGATGACGCCGACCACCACTGCGGTCATCGGCATGTTCCCGCTCTTGACCGTGCTCTTTCCCGACGGCGCCCTCCCGCTGCACGTCTTCGAGCCCCGCTACCTGGCCTTGGTCCGCGACTGTCTTGCCGGGGGAGCGGGAGGTGCGGTCGCCGCGCCCGGCGCCGGCATGGCCGGAGGGCGCCGCGGGTGGGCACCGGTCGAACGCTCCTTCGGCGTGGTCCTCATCGCCCGCGGGTCGGAGGTCGGTGGGGGCGACGAGCGGTTCGACCTCGGGACCCTGGCCCGCATCGAGCGGATGGCCAGCGCCGGCGACGGGCGGCGCTACGTGCTGGCCCACGGGGTCGAGCGCATCCGGGTCGTCGCCTGGCTCGACGACGACCCCTACCCGAGGGCAGAGGTCGAGCCCCGACCGTCCGTGCCCGCGGCGCGTGACGGAGCGGCCATGGCGGCCGGCGAGGCCGCGGTGAGGCGGCTGCGCTCACTGCTCTCCGAGTTCGGTGAGTTCCCGGCCCTGCCCTTCGACCTGCCCCTCGCCCGCCACACGGAGACCGGCAGTTGGCAGCTGTGCGACCTCGCCCCGCTGAGCCCGTTCGACCGCCAACAGCTGCTCACCACCGATGCCGTCGCCGACCGCATGGACCTGCTCGTCGAGCTGTGCGACGCGATGGCCGCCGACGTCACCGCGTTGTTGTCCGAGGACAGGCCGGACTGAACGGAGCGCCGAGACCACCCCCGCCCAACGCTCCGGGGTCCGTGGGAGACTCCTGCCGATGGGCTGGCCTCGGGGAGGAATGGGCCTGACCGCCGTCACCGAGACCGCCATGCATCTCACGCCCGCCAATGGTTGATCTCAGGGCAGGTAGTGACAGATCGGCATCTGTCCGCTTCGAGGAGCCCGCACTCAATCGAGACCACGAGCCATATACCCGAGAAGGCCGGTGGTCGACCGGGTTGACCGTCGCCGCGTTCGTGGTCCCGCTGGCCGCCTACTTCGTCTTCATCCATCACTACAGCGTCAATGCTGTCTGGTACGACCAGTGGTGGGACGTTCAGTTGCTCGGTCACTGGTACTCGGGATCGCTGAACCTGCACCAGCTCTGGGCGCAGCATGGAGAGAACAGGATCTTCTTCCCCAATCTCATCGTGATCCTGCTGGCCGAGACAACGCACTTCAACATCGTCTTCGAGGAGTACGTGAGCGGCATCCTTCTCGCCGTCTCGGTCGGCCTGATCATCCTGGCGCACAAGCGGCGCTCACCTTCGACTCGATGGGTGTTCTACCTGCCCGTGGCAGTGCTGATGTTGTCGTTCGTGCAGTATCAGGACACGCTCTGGGGGTTCCAGCTGGCGTGGTACCTGGCTCTCTTCGCCTTGGCCGTGGCCGTCTACCTGCTCGACCGACCGAAGCTGAGTCGGCCCATCACTGTCATCGCCATTGCAGTGGCCGTCATCGGCAGCTTCTCCTCCCTGCAGGGGTTGCTGATCTGGCCGGCAGGCTTGCTCCTGTTGTACCAACGGGGACGTTCGAAGACGTCGTTCCTCTGGCTGGCCTTCGGAGTCATCACCGGCGCCGTGTACTTCTACGATCTGAACTTGAGGCACGGGGACTCGACCTATGCCTTCGTCCACCCCGCGATGGCGGTCGAATACTTCCTACTGGCCATTGGAGATGTGCTGGGCGTGCAGGTCTCACCGCATCTGGAGGCCACCACCGACGCGCTCATGGCGCTGGGCTTCGTCATCGTCATTCTGGCTTGTTGGTGCCTGTTCAACTACGGCCGTCGGCGTGACGAAGTGACCGGCAGTCCGGTCGGAGCCTGTCTGATCCTCTACGGCCTGCTGTTCGCCGGCCTCATGACAGTTGGTCGTGCTGATGGCGGACTGTCCGTCGCCGCCACCTCGAGGTACACCACCTATGACCTGCTCATACCGGTGGGCTGCTACCTGACGATGCTCGGCCGCGTGCATCGTCTCGAGACTGACCGGGGTCGTGAGCACCTTCGCCAACGGCGGTGGGCTCGACAAAGCTCTGCCATTGCCCTGGGCATCCTCGTCTTTGTCATGTGTTTGCAGGTCGCCGTCGGAACCACAACCGGGCTCGCCCAGGCCAGGAACTGGTATCTCCTGCAGCGGGCGTCCGGCCGGGTCACCGTGAACACCCCCGCTTCCGGCTCGGCCTACGAGTCGAACCTGCTCTTGCCCACGTGCGACTGTCCATATTTTGCCGCCACGCTGCCGCAGCTGACCCAGATCCTGCGCACGCACCACCTGAGCATGTTCGCCACCAACGATGCCGCTGTCTACGCGCGGGAGGGGCTGCCGCACGAGGGGACCCCGCCGGCCACTCGCCTGCTGCATCCATCCTCCGGGGAGACGCTTTCCGGCAACGTGTTCCTGACTGCCGCTGCGTCCGACGTCTACGGCGTAACCAAGGTCGAGTTCCGCCTCAGCGGAGGAAGCATGCACGACGAGTTGATCTCGGTGGGCGGACGGTTCGTCTACGGATGGATCGCGGGTTGGTCGACCACCTCGGTGCCCAACGGCACCTACGAGATCCAGAGCTTCGCCTACGGCGCCGGTGGCGACGTCGGCCGAAGCCAAGACGTCGTCGTACGGGTGGCGAACGGTTGAGCTGAGCCGGCCGCCTGCGGAGCGCCTGCATGTTCGATCCGCTCAGGGAACCTCGGCACTCACCAGGTAGGCGGAGAGGCCGTCGTCAAGTCCCTGGGCGGCGAGCTGGCGCCACGCGGGCGACTCGGTGAGAGCGGCATCGGTGGGGTTCTGCATGTTGGCGCACTCGATGAACACCTTGGGCACGGTTGACAGGTTGAGCCCACCGAGGTCACCCCGGTCGTCGATACCGTCGCTACCTGCATAGTCCGAGACCGGCTCGCCGGTGTCGGCCGCGAAGGCGTTGCGGATGGCCACGGCCAGCTGGCCCGAGGGCGCCACGATGGCGGTGTTGTTGCTGATCGAGCTCACCACCGGCAAGGGGGCGATCACGTCGAAGCCCCGGCCGCCGACCGGCCCACCATCGGCGTGGATGGCAACAGCCACGGCGGCGTGGGCGTCGTTGCCGATGGCCGCCCGCACGTTCACGCACGGGCCGACGCCGGTGTCCGTGTAGCGGGTCAAGACCACGGTGGCCCCGCCGGCCTCGAGGATGGCGGCGAGACGGGTGGCCACGTCGAAGTTGAAGGCGTGTTCGGGGTAGCCCGCAGCCGTCTCGGTGCCCGTGGTGTCGCACGACTCGGTGAACCCTCCGCCGTCGATGGGCTGGTCGATGAATGCGGGGTTGGCTCCGTTGCCGCCGTCGTGCCCGGGGTCGATGGCCACCGTCTGGCCCACGAGGGGTGGGACGAGGACCCGCCCGAGGTAGGCGTCCGAGCCGAAGGCGTAGACGCCGCCGTCGGCCGACACGATCCGGTAACCGGAGCCCGTCCCGGTGGCGGCTCCGTCGATGGCCACCGCCGCCCGCTGTAGATGCCCCACCGACGAGCCGAAGAAGCGGGCGTCGCCGAAGGCGAACAGCCCTCCGTCGGCGGCCACGAACCAATAGCCCCGTCCGTCCGGCGTCTGGGCCATGCCGACGATGGGCCGGTTGAGCGGACGCCCGCCCATCGACCCGTAGAAGGGTGCGTCGCCGAAGGCGAAGACCCCGCCGTCGGCGGCGGTGAACCAGTAGCCCCTTCCGTCGGGGGTCGACGCCATGGCTACGACCGGCTGGTTCAGCGGCTTTCCCCCCATCGAGCCGAAGAAGTGGGCGTCGCCGAAGGCGAAGACCCCGCCGTCGGCGGCGGTGAGCCAGTAGCCGCGCCCGTCGGGCGTCGCCGCCATGCCCACGATTGGCTCGTTGAGCGGCCGACCGCCCATCGAGCCGTAGAAGGCGGCGTCGCCGTACGAGAAGATGCCGCCATCCGACGCCACCAGCCAATAGCCCCGCCCGTCGGGCGTCGCCGCCATGCCCACGATCGGGGCCTGCAGGGCCAGTGCGCCGGCGGAGCCGTAGAACGGTGCGCCGAAGGAGAAGACGCCGCCGTTGGTGGCGACCAGCCAATAGCCGCCGGTGGCGGCGTCGGTCGCCGTTCCGACGACGAGGTGGAGGCTGGTCGGAAGGGTGGCCGAGGCGTTCGTGGCGCTGTCCAGCGATCGCGGAGCGGACGTCACGGCGTCGCTGGCGTGCGTGCCGCCGGCAAAGGCGGACGGAACGAGGACGAGGGTGACGAGGCAGGCCACCCACAGCACCGGCGCACGAGGAGAGCGACGCCCGACTCCGTCATCTGGCGCGAGTCGGGACGGCGGAGCCGGCACGGCCCGATACTGCCATAGGGTCCGGAGGAGCGCGCCCGAGGTCCATGGCACCGCGCTGTCGGCATTCCCTGGACGAAGCCGTGCCCGCGCACGCCCAACAGCAGGGACACACCGGACAACATGCCGGTGCGCCGCTCGGGGCCCGGGTACAGCCCGTCCGGGAGGGGATGCCGCGATGGGCCTGGGTAGGATGGCTCGGCCATGGCGTCCCTCTCCGCCGTCTTCAAGGCGTACGACATCCGGGGGACGGTGCCGGACCAGCTCAACGAGGTGCAGTTCCGAGCCATCGGCATGGCCGCCGCCCGTTTCGCCAAGAGCCCCACCATGCTGGTGGGGCGCGACATGCGGGAGTCGGGCAAGAGCCTCTCGGCGGCGTTCGCCGAAGGCGTCCGCTCCGAGGGCGTGACCGTCGTCGACCTGGGCCTCGCCTCCACCGACCTCCTCTACTTCGCCGCCGGCAGCCTGGACGCCCCCGGCGCCATGTTCACCGCGTCGCACAACCCGGCCCGGTACAACGGGTTGAAGCTCTGCCTCTCCGGTGCCCGGCCGGTGGGGCGGGACACGGGGCTGGCCGAGATCGAGCAGGTGGCCGAGGAGATCCTCGACGACTGGGGGCGCGGTGGCCCCCCGGCCCTCGACCCGTCGTCCCTCGCCCCGCTCGAGCACCGGGATCTGCTGCCGGAGTACGCAGACCACGTCCGTTCGTTCGTCGATCTCCGCGCCCTCCGCCCGCTCCGCATCGTGGCCGACACCGCCAACGGCATGGGTGGGCTGGTGGTCCCGGTGGTGTTCGAAGGGCTGCCTTTCCATGTCGAGATCCTCTTCGGAGAGCTCGACGGCACCTTCCCGAACCACCCGGCCGATCCCATCCAGCCGGAGAACCTCAAGGCGCTGCGCCAGGCTGTGCTCGCCGGATCGGCCGACGTCGGCCTCGCCTTCGACGGTGACGCCGACCGAGTCTTCTTGGTCGACGAGCGAGCCGAGCCGGTGTCGGGGTCGCTTGACCACTGCCCTCGTGGCCTCCTCGATGCTGGACAAGTACCCCGGGTCCACGGTGCTCTACAACTGCATCTGCTCCCGGGTGGTGCCCGAGACGATCGAGGCCAAGGGCGGAAAGGGTGTCCGCACCAAGGTCGGTCACAGCTTCATCAAGCAGGTGATGTCCGAGACGGGCGCCGTCTTCGGCGGCGAGCACTCGGGCCACTACTACTTCCGTGACAACTACCGGGCGGACTCGGGGATCATCGCCGCCATGGTCGTGCTCGAGCTCATGAGCATCTCGGGAGAAGAGCCTCTCGGCCCTCCTGGCGCCGTTCAAGCGCTACGCCGACTCGGGCGAGATCAACACCAAGGTGCCTGACCCAGCGGCCGCCGTCGAGCGCCTGGCCGCCGAGGTCGAGGCGGCCGGTGGCGCCCTCGGTGTGGCCGACCGTCTCGACGGGCTCACCGTCGACCGAGGCGACTGGTGGTACAACGTGCGCCCGTCGAACACCGAGCCCCTGCTGCGCCTCAACGTCGAGGCACCCGACGAGGACTCCTTGTCCCGGTCACGTGCAGGAGTTGCAGGACGCCATCGAGCGGGTGGCCGGAGGCTGAGTTGGCCCCGATCCGCCCACCCGGCCCCGCCGGTGCCCGATCACGAAACGGAAGGACATCGCCATGACGCTCGACCCGCTGCTCATCGAGGTGCTGGCCTGCCCCGAGGACAAGGGGCCGTTGCTCTACTTCGCCGACGAGGACCGCCTCTACAACCCGCGCCTTCGCCGCAGCTACGAGGTCCGTGACGGCATCCCGGTGATGCTCATCGACGAGGCCACGACCGTCGACGACGGCGAGCATGCCCGCCTCGTCGGCCGGGCCGACGCCGGCGAGGCGACGGAGACGGGCAAGGGGCCGGTCGCGTCGCCCGAGAGCCCCGGCACGTGAGCCCCGTGGGGGGACAGGGGGCCGAGGCGTCACCGCTTCTGATCGACTCCCTCGACATGTGGGGGGCGACGGCCGGCCTGCCCGAGCAGGTGGAGGCGGCGGCGTCTCGCCGCCCGCGGCGTCACCGACCTCCCGCCCCGGGAGCGCATCGAGAACGTGGTCGTCCTGGGTATGGGCGGCAGCGGCATCGCCGGCGACGTCGTCGCGGTGTCGGCGGCACCGTTCATGTCCGTCCCCGTGACCGTGGTCAAGGGGTACGTGCCCCCCGACTACGTCGGCACCGGCTCGCTCGTGTTCGCCATCTCGTTCTCGGGCGACACCGAGGAGACGCTCGAGGCGGCCGCCGCCGCCTACGAGGCCGGTGCCGCCCTGGTGGCCGTGACCGGAGGAGGGGAGCTGGCCCACCTGGCCGCCGATTGGGACGTGCCCATCGTCCCGGTGCCCGAGGACATCCCCCAACCCCGGGCGGCGCTCGGGGCCATGGCCATCCCCCCGCTGGTGCTGCTCGAGTCGATCGGGCTGTTCCCCGGTGCCCAGCAGTGGGTGGACGAGGCGGTCGAGCGGCTGCGACGCCGCCGCGACCAACTGGTGCGCCCGGACAGCGTGGCCGAGACGGTGGCCCAGCGCATCGGCCGCACCATCCCTCTCATCCACGGCGCCCAGGACCTCGGGGCCGCCGCCGCCCTGCGCTGGAAGACACAGGTCAACGAGAACGCCAAGAGCCCCGCCTTCTTCAACGTCTATCCGGAGCTCTGCCACAACGAGGTGGCCGGCTGGGGGCAGCACGGCGACGCCACCCGGCAGCTCATCACCTTGGTCAACCTCCGCCACAACGCGAGCACCCACAGGTGGCACGGCGCTTCGACCTCGTGGTCGAAGTCCTCCGCGAGGTGGTGGCCGACGTCATCGAGGTCCGGGCCGCCGGCGACGGCGAGCTCGCCCAGCTGCTCGACCTGGCGCTCATCGGCGACTTCACCTCGCTGCACCTGGCCGGCCGCGAAGGGGTCGACCCGGGGCCCATCCCCGTGCTCGACGAGATCAAGCTGCGGCTGGTCGAAGGGCCCTGAGCTGGGGCTCCGCTCCATTCGGAGCCGGAAGCCCGGGCCCTGTCGGGCACGTGACAACTTCGTGAACACCCGGTTTCGGCCCGGAAATGACGGAAGGGCGGGGCATACACTTTGGCGGTGGGCGACGCGAGGGTCTGTGGTTGCAAGTCGAAGCCAGTCGCAGGCGAAACGACCCACGTAAGGCAACTCGTGGTTGCTGAGCATGGTGCGGCTTAGGAGTAAGTCCTGCCCGCCGAGGCTCCGGTTGTCGGAGTCGGGCGGAGAGGGGACGACGCCGCCAGCAGATGTCCTTCGAGAGGGTCGCGTCCTTAGCTGGAGCGCGCCCGCCGTTGGACGGCGGTTACTTCCCCGGCAGGCGAGTGTGGGGTCAAAGACCAGGTCAGCTTCGCGTCGCCCACCATCATCCAACGACCGATCAGGGGAACGGCCGGCAGTAACGAGGACTCGACGAACAGGAGGCAGCTCGTGGACGTGGTCATCGCGTACGGCAGGAACATCGTGTCCGAGGAAGTGCGGGCCCTGACGACAGAGAAGGTCGGCCGGCTCGGTCGCCTCTGCCCCGGGGTCGACCGGGCCGAGGTGCGCTTCTCCGAGGAGCACAATCCGAGGATCGCCGACCGCGAGTGCTGCGAGGTGCTCATGTCCGTCCACGGGCGGACCATCCGGGCCCGAGCCGCCGGGCCCTCCCCGCTGGCCGCCGTCGACCTGGTGGTCGGGAAGCTCGAGCATCAGCTGGAGACGGTCAAGAGCCGGCTGGTCGGCCGTTCCCAGCCCCGGCACCGTCCCACCAACCCGGCGCCGCTCTACCAGCGGGTGCGCACCGCCTGAGGAAACCGCGCCGCGGCGGCGCGGCACCGGCCGGCGCCGTGCGCACCCAGGACGATCGGCGACCCCGACGGTGTTGCTCCGGGGAGCCGTCGGAAGCGGCCGCTGACCGGGCACGCCAGGCAGCCGGGAAGGCGGGAGGGGCAACGGTAGAGTGGTGGGCTCATGAGCGTGCTCACCAAGGTTCTGCGGGCGGGCGAGGGCAAGAAGGTACGCCGCCTGGCCGAGCTGGTCCCCCTCATCAACGCCCTCGAGCCGGAGATGGAGGCGCGATCGGACGACGAGCTCGCCGCCCTGACCAACGTCTTCAAGGAGCGAATCGACCGCGGCGAGAGCCTGGAGGACCTGCTCATCGAGGCCTTCGCCCTGGTGCGGGAGTCGGCCTGGCGCAAGCTCGGCCAGCGGCACTTCGACGTCCAGCTCATGGGGGGGATGGCCCTCCACTTCGGGTGGATCGCCGAGATGAAGACCGGTGAGGGCAAGACGCTGGTCTCGACCCTGCCCGTCTACCTCAACGCGCTGGGCGGTCGTGGTGTCCACCTGGTCACGGTCAACGACTACCTGGCCACCCGTGACGCCGAGTGGATGGGCGCCGTCCACCGGTTCCTCGGGCTCACCGTCGGCCGGGTGGGCCCCGACATCGAGGACAGCGCGGCCAAGCGCGAGGCCTACGACTCCGACGTCACCTACGGGACGAACACCGAATTCGGCTTCGACTACCTGCGCGACAACATGGCCCGGTCCAAGGACGGCATGGTCCAGCGCGGCCATGCCTACGCCATCGTCGACGAGGTCGACTCGATCCTGATCGACGAGGCCCGCACCCCCCTGATCATCTCGGGACCGTCGGCGGAGTCGGCGCAGCTCTACTACCAGTTCGCCGGTGTCGTCCGCACCCTCCAGGCCGAGGATGACTACGAGGTCGACGAGGAGAAGCGCACGGTGGTGCCCACCGAGGCGGGCATCGAGAAGGTCGAGCGGCAGCTCGGCGTGGACAACCTCTACGACGCCGTGGCCGTGAACTACGTGCACCACCTCACCCAGGCGCTCCTGGCCAAGGAGCTCTACCGGCGGGACAAGGACTACCTGGTGGCCCAGGGCGAGGTGAAGATCATCGACGAGTTCACCGGGCGCACGCTCGACGGGCGCCGCTGGTCCGACGGGCTGCACCAGGCGGTCGAGGCCAAGGAGCGGGTCCGCATCAAGGAGGAGAACCACACCTGGGCCACGGTCACCCTCCAGAACTACTTCCGCCTCTACGAGAAGCTGGCCGGCATGACCGGGACGGCGGAGACCGAGGCCTCCGAGTTCGCCACCACCTACGACCTTCCGGTGGTCCCCATCCCCACCAACATGCCGATGGTCCGCGGGGACAAGGCCGACCTCATCTACAAGAGCGAGGACGGGAAGTTCTCGGCAGTGGTCGAGGACATCGTGGAGCGCCATGCCGACGGCCAGCCGGTGCTGGTCGGCACGGCCTCGGTGTCCAAGTCCGAGCACCTGTCCCGCCTGCTCGACAAGCGGGGCATCCCCCACGAGGTGCTGAACGCCAAGCAGCACTTCCGCGAGGCGGAGATCGTGGCCCAGGCCGGCCGGGTGGGCGCCGTCACCGTGGCCACCAACATGGCCGGCCGCGGCGTGGACATCATCCTCGGCGGCAACCCGGAGGGGCTGGCTCTCCGCGACGCCAGGGCCAAGGGCATCGACATCACCTCCGAGGAGGGTGCGGCCGAGCTGGCCAAGCTGCGGGCCGAGTTCGAGACCACCTGTGCGGCCGACGGCGAGCGTGTCCGCGAGCTCGGCGGCCTCTACGTGCTCGGCAGCGAGCGCCACGAGAGCCGCCGCATCGACAACCAGCTGCGTGGCCGTTCGGGCCGCCAGGGGGACCCAGGGGAGAGCCGGTTCTTCCTCTCCCTCGAGGACGACCTCATGCGGCTGTTCGCCACCGGGGCCATGAACTGGGTGATGGGCAAGGCCCTGCCCGAGGACGTGCCCATCGAGGCGAAGATGGTCACCAAGGCCATCGAGCGTGCCCAGAACACCGTCGAGGGGCGCAACGCCGAGGTGCGCAAGGACGTCCTCAAGTACGACGACGTGATGAACGAGCAGCGCAAGGTCATCTACGCCCGGCGCATGCAGGTCATCGACGGCGAGGACCTCCGTGAGGAGACCCTCGAGCTGCTGGAGAGCACGCTCACCGAGGTGGTGGCGGCGGCCTGCCCCTCGGACTTCCCCGAGGAGTGGGACCTGGCCGGGTTGATCACCGAGCTGACCCAGTACTACCCGACCAAGTTCACGGCCGACGAACTGGCTGCGGCCACCACCGTGGGCCAGATCACCGAGAGCGTCATCACCGAGGCCCTCGACCTCTACGCCGAGCGCGACGAGACCATCCCCGGTGGTGCCGAGACCGCCCGCCAGCTCGAGCGGGACATCATGCTCTCGATCATCGACCAGCGGTGGCAGGACCACCTGGCCGAGATGGACTACCTGCGCGAGGGCATCAACCTGCGGGCCATGGGCAACCAGGACCCGTTGGTCGCCTGGCAGCGCGACGGGTTCGCCATGTTCGGCAAGCTGATGGACAGCATCTCCGACGACTACCTGCGCTACGTGTTCCACACCCAGGTGCTGTCCGAGCCGGCCGCCGAGCCCAACCTGGCCCAGGCCAGCTACGTGGCCGCCGACGATCCGGTGCAGGGAGACGGCGCCATCACCGCCGCCTTCGCCGCCGCCCCGCCGTTGGAGTTCGAGGAGGGCGGCGGGATGGCCGCCGCGGCCGGCGGTGCCGCTGGTGGGGTGGCCACCCGGCTGGCCGACGACGGCGAGACCCAGCTGCCCATCGTGAAGTCGGCCCGGGAGAAGATCGGCCGCAACGAGCCCTGCTGGTGCGGCAGCGGCAAGAAGTTCAAGCTCTGCCACGGCGCCAACTGAGATGGCCCGGGCCGAGAGCGGCGGCCGGGGTGGCGGCGAGCCGGACCGCGTCGACCTTGCCGCCACCCTCGCCGGGCTGCGGGAACGGGTTACCGAGGCCGGCCGCATGGTGGGCACCTCCCGCCTCGAGGAGCGGCAGGCCGAGCTCGAGAAGGCGGTGTCGGAGCCGAACCTGTGGGACGACCCTGACCACGCCCGCAAGGTCACCCGCGAGCTCGGCAAGGTCAACGAGGACCTCGAGCTCATGGCCGGCCTCGAGCGCACGCTGTCCGATGCCGAGACCCTCTACGAGCTCCTCTCCGAGGAGAGCGACGACTCCCTGCGGCCCGAGATCGAAGGCCTGATCGCCGAGCTCGATCGGCGCCTTGCCGCGCTCGAGCTGCGCGCCCTGTTCTCCGGCGAGTACGACAGCAACGACGCCGTGGCCGAGATCCACGCCAGCGCCGGCGGCACCGACGCGCAGGACTGGGCCGAGATGATGCTTCGCATGTACACCCGGTGGGCCGAGCGCCGTGGCTTCGAGCTCGAGGTCGAAGAGGCCACGCCCGGACAGGAGGCGGGCCTGCTGTCGGCCACCTTCCTCGTGCGCGGCCGCTTCGCCTACGGCCTGCTGGCCGCCGAGCGCGGGACGCACCGTCTGGTGCGCATGTCGCCGTTCGACGCCCAGCACCGCCGGCAGACGAGCTTCGCATCCCTCGACGTCGTCCCCTTGCTCGACGCGGCGACCGACGAGGTGGAGATCGACGAGAAGGACCTGCGCATCGACACCTACCGCTCGTCGGGGGCCGGCGGCCAGCACGTGAACAAGACCGACTCGGCCGTGCGGATCACCCATCTCCCGACCGGCATCGTGGTCTCCTGCCAGAACCAGCGCAGCCAGCACCAGAACAGGGCCAAGGCCCTCGAGGTCCTGGCGGCCAAGCTGGCCGAACGCCAGCGGGCCGAGCACCAGGCGACGCTCGACGAGCTGTCAGGCGACCGCACCGACAGCGGGTGGGGCAACCAGATCCGCTCGTACGTGATGGCTCCCTACCAACAGGTGAAGGACCTCCGCACCAACCACGAGACGGGCAACGTCGACGCCGTGCTCGACGGGGACATCGACGACTTCATCGATCCGAGCTGCGCCGCCGGGCCGAGGAACGGCGCAACCGGGCCTGATCCGACCGTCGCGACCGACGGCGGTGTGTGCGAAAGCGGCCGTCGCCACCTGGTTGTTCGCCATCTGCCGGACGGTGGGGGATAACATGTCCCCCGCACGCATCAGGTTCCGCGTGCCCCTCCCACCGTGACTCCCCCCCGATGATCACATTCGAGAACGTCACCAAGACGTACAAAGGCTCGACCGTCGCGCTCCGTGACTTCTCGGTCGAGATCGAGAAGGGCGAGTTCGTCTTCCTGGTCGGCCCGTCCGGCTCCGGGAAGACCACCTTCATCCGGCTCCTGTTGCGGGAGGAGATACCCGATTCGGGACGGGTGTGGGAGGCGGGCAAGGAGATCGGCCACCTGCCCAAGTGGCGGATCCCCTACCTGCGCCGCAACATCGGCTGCGTGTTCCAGGACTTCCGCCTGCTGCCCAACAAGACGGTCTTCGAGAACGTGGCCTTCGCCCTCGAGGTTATCGGCCGACCCAAGCACGTGATCGCCTCCCAGGTGCCCCAGGTGCTCGAGCTGGTGGGGCTGACCACCAAGCGCGACAACCTTCCCCACGAGCTCTCCGGCGGCGAGCAGCAGCGGGTGGCCATCGCCCGCGCCTTCGTCAACCGGCCGCTGATCCTGCTGGCCGACGAGCCGACCGGGAACCTCGACCCGCGCACGAGCCTCGGCATCATGCGGCTGCTCGAGCAGATCAACCGCACCGGCACCACCATGGTGGTGGCCACCCACGACGCCGGCATGGTCGACCAGATGCGCCGGCGTGTCATCGAGCTCGACCGCGGCCTGCTCGTGCGCGACCAGGCCCACGGGGTCTACGGCATCGACAGCACGGCGGCCGCCGGCGCCCGGATGGCGGGCCAGAACCGATGCGCCGGAGTTGGCCGGCAGACGGCGCCCGCGGCGGCATCGGGGCCCGGAGCTGATTCCCTGATGCCCGTCTCCGTCGGATACGTCTCCAAGGAGGCGGCCACCAACCTCTGGCGCAACCGGCTCATGACCGTGGCCGCCGTGCTCACCGTGGCCGTGTCGCTGGCCCTGGTGGGCTCGGCCCTCCTCCTCAAGCAGGGAGCGTCGCAGGCCACCGTGCAGTGGCAGAACAAGGTCGACGTCATCGTGTGGGTGAACCCCGGCGGCCCAGCACGAGCAGACCAAGTCGATCGGTACCCAGCTGCACGCAGTCGCCGTACGTGAAGACGTGCAGCTTCCGGAGCCAGGCCTACGACTACAACGAGGCCCGCACCCTCGAGCCGGCCGACGAGTTCCAGGCCACCACCCTGGCGGACTATCCCTCGTCCTGGCGGTGCACCCTCAACAACCCGTCCGAAGCCCCGGCCGTGTACCAGGCCTTCTACGGCAAGCCCGGCATCTTCAACGTGCTCGTACCCGGGCCAGCAGATCAAGACCATGCAGAGGTGATCCACATCCTGCAGTGGGTGTTCCTGTCGGTGGCCGTCGTCCTCCTGCTGTCGGCGGCTCGGTGCTCATCCTCAACACCATCCGCATGGCCATCTTCGCCCGTCGCCGTGAGGTCTCGGTCATGAAGCTGGTCGGGGCGACCAACTGGTTCATCCGTCTGCCGTTCATGGCCGAGGGGCTCGTCCAGGGGCTCAGCGGGGCGGTCGTCGCCGTGCTCGTGGTGCTCGCCCTCTATTGGGGCGTCGGCCTCGACCAGACCAAGACGGCGGCCAACCAGGGCAGCATCATCGCCTCGATGTCGCTGTCCGGGTGGGAGGTCGCCGCCACCTGCGCGGTGGTGGCCGTCGTCGGCATCGGGGTCGGCGTGCTCGGCTCGGCCTTTGCCGTGCGCCGGTTCCTCGACGTCTAGCGCGTCGGTCTGCGAGAAGGGGCGTGCTCGTGGAGCTCGCGGAACCGGCGCCTCGCATGGGCGCACTCGATGCCGTGGAGGGGTGGCCGGTCGGTGAGGCAGCGGTGGCCGTCGTCACCTTGGACGCGCCGGGTGGGGGTGGGGCAGCCGCACCCACCTTGACCGGGGTCACCGGGCCGATGGCACGCCTCTTCGCCTGGGCATCGGTGACCAAGCCGGCCACCGCCCTCGCCGTCCTCATCGCCTGCGAGGAGGGGACACTCTCTCTCGACGACCCGGCCGGGCCGCCCGGGTCGACCGTGCGCCACCTCCTGGCCCACGCCTCGGGGCTCGGTCCCGAGGCGGGCCCACCCGTGGCCCGGCCCGGGCGGTCGCGCATCTACTCGAACGCCGGCTACGAGCTGTTGGGCGAGCTCCTGGCCTCCCGGTCACAGATGAGCTTTGCCGACTACCTGGGCGAGGGCGTGCTCGGGCCCCTGGGCATGACGGGCACGGTCATGGCCGATCCGGCCGACCCGGGCGTGAGGATCGATGCGGGCGCGGCCGCGGCCGGCCTCGTCGGGCCCATCGCCGACCTCGTTCGCCTCGGCTGCGAGCTCGCCCTGCCGACGCTGGTGAGCGCGACGACGAATGCGACGGCCACCTCGGTCGCCTTCCCCGGGCTCTCTGGCGTGGTGCCCGGCTTCGGACGCTTCGACCCCTGCGACTGGGGCCTCGGCGTCGAGATCCGCGACGGCAAGCATCCGCACTGGACGGGCACGGCCAACTCCCCGTCCACCTTCGGGCACTTCGGCCGGGCCGGGTCCTTCCTGTGGGTGGATCCGGCGGCCGGTGTGATGTGCTGCGCCCTCTGTGACCGGCCCTTCGGGCTGTGGGCCACGCGGGCGTGGCCGCAGCTGGCCGACGCGCGTCCTCGCCGAGCTTGTCGGACGACCGCCGGGCCCGGCTCGTGGGGAGCCGGGGGATCGATCCTCGCTAGGCTCCGGCCATGTCATCGGTGCCCTTCGATGTGATGACCCGCGCCAGGAGGCCACGCCCGCTGACGCGTCCGCAGACGAGTTCACAGACGACTGCGGACGGACGGTCGTGAAGGGGGTCCTCCTGGCCGGCGGCACCGGCTCGCGGCTGCACCCGCTCACCCGCATCACCAACAAGCATCTGCTGCCCATCTACGACCGGCCGATGATCAACTGGGGCATCGAGGCGCTGGTCAACGCCGGCATCACCGAGATCATGCTGGTTACCGGCGGGACCCATGCCGGCGAGTTCCTGCGGCTGTGCGGCAACGGTCACGAGTTCGGGATCGACCGGCTCAGCTACGGCTACCAGGATCGCCCGGGGGGCATCGCCGAAGCTCTCGGCCTCGCCACGAGGTTCGTCGACGGGGACCCTGTCCTCGTGATGCTGGCCGACAATATCGTCGAGCGCTCCATCGGGCCGATGGTCGACGCCTTCTGTGCCGATCCCCACGGCGCACGCATCCTGCTCACCGCCGTCGACGAGGACGAGCACCTGCGTCACCTCGGTGTCCCCTCGTTCGACCAGGACGAGCGCATCATCGGGATCACAGAGAAGCCTGAGCAGCCGGCGTCGAAGTTCGGAGTCACCGGGATCTACTGCTACGACGCCGACGTCTTCGACGTCATCCCCACTCTCGTGCCCTCGGGTCGCGGCGAGCTCGAGATCACCGACGTCAACAACCACTACATCGCCCAGGGCACCATGGCCTACGACATCCTCGAGGGTTTCTGGGGGGACGCCGGCGAGTCCATCGACGCCTACTACACGGTCAACGATTTCGTCCGGACCCACGGCGCCAACAAAGGCTGACCGGTTCCGGTTCCGGCTGCGGTACCGATTCTGGTTCCGGGCGGTGGTGGCCCCGGGGCTGACGACCCGGCTTGCTTCAGCCGGCCGACTCCTTGTACCAGGTGATGGTGTCGGCCCGGTGGCGGCTGTAGTCGACCTTGCCGGCCGGCGACCGGCCGATGCTGTCCACGAAGCGCACCCGGCGCGGCGCCTTGAAGGCGGCCAGCCGCTCCTTCACCCGGTCGATGACACCTTGGGCGGTGACCGTCCCCGGCGGTGTGCCCGGGGCCAGCTCGACGACGGCGGCGACCTCCTCGCCGAACCGGTCGTCGGGGATGCCGACGGCCACGGCGTCGACTACCCCGTCGATCGTCTTGATCGCCTCCTCGACCTCCTCGGGATAGACCTTCTCACCCCCGGTGTTGATCGACACCGACCCGCGCCCGAGGAGGTGGATGGACCCGTCCGCCCTCACCTCGGCGATAGTCGCCCGGCACCGAGTAGCGGCGGCCGTCGATGGTGCGGAAGGTGGTCGCCGACTTGGTCTCGTCCTTGTAGTAGCCGAGGGGGATGCGCCCGCCGAGGGCGAGCACGCCGACCCGTCCCGAGCCGGGCTCGACGTCGTGGCCGGCGTCGTCCACCACCCGGACCTCGGGCCCGAGGATGAACTGTGCTGTCTCGGCGGCGCCGCCGGCGGACGACACCGATGTGCCGATACCGAGCGCCTCCGACGACGAGAAGGCGTCGACCAGCAGCATGCCCGGGTGATGCCGCAGCAGCCCCTGCTTCGTCTCCTCGCTCCACATCACGCCCGAGGAGATCATGCCGACCAGGCTTGAGAGGTCCCAGCGTCCCGGCTCGGCGTCGAGCGCGGCCAGGATGGGCTTGGCGAAGGCGTCACCGACGATCACGCAGGCGTTGACCCGCTCCCGCTCCACGGTGTCGAGCAGCTCGACGGGGTCGAAGCGGTGGGAGGGCAGGGTGACCACCCGTCCGCCCTCGCTCAGGCACTCGAGGGCGGTGAACCCGCCGGTGCCGTGCATGAGCGGGCAGGCCGGCAGCAGGGTCGAGCCCGGGCCGTTGGCCTCGAGCTCGGCCCGGACGCCGTCGGTACCCCGGTCCTCGTCGTAGTGACGGAAGCCGCCCCCGTTGAGCAGGGCGAAAAGGTCGTCCTGGCGCCACATGACCCCCTTGGGCATGCCGGTCGTGCCGCCGGTGTAGAGCATGAAGAGGTCGTCGGGGCTCCGGCCCCACGGGGCCCGGACGGGGCCGCCCAGTTGGCCGTCACCGGCGATCGCTGCCACCGTCTCGTAGGGGACGGCCCACTGCGGGCAGGCGGCGGTGCCGTCGTCGACCCAAAGCCAGCTGCGGACGGCCGGGATTCGCTTGCGCACCCGCTCGATCCGATCGACGAAGGACCCGTGGAACACCACGGCCACGGCGTCGGCGTTGTCCCACAGGTAGGCCAGTTCGTCGTCGGCATAGCGGTAATTGGTGTTGACGGGGACGAGCCCGCACTTGAAGCAGGCCAGCTCCATCTCGAGGTACTCGGGGCAGTTGTAGAGGTACAGCGCCACCTTGTCCTGGTGGGCCACGCCCGCCTCGAGCAGCCAGCGCGCCACGTTGTCACCCCGGCGGTCGAGCTCGGACCAGAGGACCGTGCGGTCGCCGTGGGTGAGGGCGGGCGCGTCGGGGAGGACGTCGGCCACCGTCTCCCAGACGTCTGCGAACGTCCACGCGCTCATGGTTCCGCTCCTCCCCTGACCGGCGGCACCGGCTCCGGCGCGGCGTGCTCGCCCCTCCGTCATCGGCACGGGCGCCGTGCCTCACACGGCCCGGGCCCACGAACCCGGGCAGCCTACGCTGACCGATGTGGACCCTGCACTGCCCGGCGAGGACGACCCGTTCCGCCTCGAGCTGCGGGCCTGGTTCGAGGAGCACCCCTCTCCCTCCCCGCGACAACTGGCCGAGCGGGGCTCGTGGCCCCGCACTGGCCGACGCCCTACGGGCTCGGTGCCGACCCGACCGGGCAGCTGGTGGTCGACGACGAGCTGCGCCGGGCCGGGGTGCGGCGACCCGACAACCCGATCGGCATCGGCTGGGCCGGTCCCACCCTCCTGCACGCCGGCACCGACCAACAGAAGGAGCGCTACCTGCTGCCCGCTGCTGGCCGGCGAGGAGATCTGGTGCCAGCTCTTCAGCGAGCCCGACGCCGGCTCGGACCTGGCCTCCCTGCGGACCCGGGCCGAGCCCGACGGCGACGAGTGGGTCGTGCGCGGCCGGAAGGTGTGGACGTCCTACGCCCACCGGGCCCGCTTCGGGATCCTGCTCGCCCGGACCGAGCACGACGTGCCCACCCACCAGGGCCATCTCGTACTTCATCTGCCCGATGGACGCGGCACGGGATCGAGGTCCGCCCGCTCGTCGACATGACCGGCACCCACACCTTCAACGAGGTGCTGCTCGACGAGGTCCGGCTGCCGGCCGGCTCCCTGGTGGGCCGGCGCGGCCAGGGCTGGTCGTTGGCCAAGGTCACCCTGGCCAACGAACGGGTCTCCCTGTCCACCGGGGGGGCGCTGTGGGGGATGGGCCCGACGGTGGCCGACCTCACCGACGCCGTGCGGGCGTCGGGCGGCAATCGGCGACCCGTTGCTGCGCCAGCGCCATGGCGGCGGTGTGGTCCGAGGGCGAGGTCTTGCGGCTGCTGCGCCTGCGCATGGTCGCCGCCGCCATCGCCGGCGGGGTGCCCGGACCCGAGACCTCGGTGCGCAAGGCCCTGGCCGACGAGCACGGCCAGCACCTCATGGCGCTGGCCCGCGACCTGGCCGGGGCGCGGGGCATGCTGGCCGAGGCCGGACCCGGGCGCCGGGTCGTGGCCCGACGCCGGCTGGAGCTACGGCTTCCTCTTCGCTCCCGCCCTCACCATCGGCGGTGGCACCGCCGAGGTGCAGCGCAACATCATCGCCGAGCGCACGCTCGGGCTTCCCCGAGACCTCCCGGGCGAGGAGGCGCGGGCCCGGCCGGCGGTGGGCGCCGACGGCTCGGGCGGTGATCAGGCCTCGATGGGGCCGGCGTCCTCGTAGCCCTGGCGGACGCCCTGGCCGGCCCGGCGGGCGAGCTGCTCGGGCTCGTACAGCATCCAGTAGGCGTTGCGGGCATGCTTGCGAGCCCGGTCCACGCACACCTTGGCCAGGGCGGACGGGTCGTCCTCCTCGTTCTCGTGCACGAAGACCTCGAGGATGTGGGTCGACGTCAGCAGCTGGGCGAGCATGATGCCCTGGGAGGCCTCGTGGGCGCAGACCTGGTCGATGGCCGCCCGGCCGGGCATGGCCAGTGCGACCACGATGGCGCATCCCTCCTGCTCGATGAGGCGCTTGCAGGCCACGCCGAGGTCCTTGAACCCCGGGCACGGTGCGCCGCACGAGCTCGAAGCGCTCGCCGTAGCCGGGACATGCTTCGAGCTCGGCCACCGCCTCGGCGCCCATGTCGAAGCGGGCGAACATGGTGTCCACCACCCCGATGCGGTCCACGGGACCGAGCCTAATGCGGTCGAACCAGTACTGGTCGCGGTCCCTGTTGCCCGTCGCGCCTCGCGCCTCGCGCCTCGCCCTCGCCCCACCGTGGGGGCGTCGCCGCGGCGCCATGCCCGGGTTTCCGTCCCCTCGACGGTGTGGGCAAGACTCGGGGCGATGCACGTGCCCGTCGCCATCGTCCCTCCGTGCCACGGCCCATGCGACCTGATCGGTTGGCGGTGGTGTGCGGCACGGGCACCGACGTGGGAAAGACCTGGGTGGCGGCGGCCAGTCCTCCGCGAGTGCCGGCGCCGCGGGCCTCGGGTGGCGGCGCGCAAGCCGGCGCAATCGTTCGACATCGATGCCGACGACGGGTACCGGGACGGCCCGACCGACGCCGAGGTGCTGGCGGCGGCGTCGGGGGAGGACGCCGGGTCGGTGTGCCCCGCCGACCGCTCGTTCCACCGGGCCATGGCCCCGCCCATGGCCGCCGACGCCCTGGGTCTGCCCCCTTTCACGGTGGACGACCTGGTCGATGGCCTGGGCTGGCCGTCCCAGTCGGTCGACCTCGGCGTCGTGGAGCTGGCCGGCGGAGTCCGCTCGCCCCAGGCCGACGACGGTGATGCCATCGACTTCGTGGCCAAGCTGCGACCAGAGTTGGTGGTGCTGGTGGCCGACGCCGGCCTCGGCACCATCAATGCCGCCCGCCTGTCGATGGCCGCCCTGGCCACGGTCACCGACGGGCCCGACCCGATCCCGTTGGTCCTGGTGCTCGACCGGTTCGACGGCCGTCGCGACATCCACCGGCGGAACCGGCAGTGGTTGCGCGACCGCGACGGGCTATTCGGCGATGGTCCTTCCCGGCGAAGAGGCCGCACTGGCCGACGCCTTGCTCGGGCTGGACGGAGCCGCCGTCAGCGACCGGTCGTGACGGCGCTGCCGGCGGGACCGAATCCCGAGGCGGCCACCACGGCACGGCTGAACGGGCGGGCGAGCCGACGGAGCTCGGCACAGCCATCCTGTGCCCAGCGTCTCGTAGGGCTCGGCGGCCATCTGGTCTGTGGTCGCTTCGATGGCGGCCCTGGCGGCCACGCCGTCTGCGCTCAGACCCGGCACGGAGTCCACTGCCATTCCACCGTCCGACTCGTCGGCGCCCTCATCGGGTCGGTTCAGCCAGCCCCGATCGACCAGCCGGTCGACGGCCGCTTGCCAGTCGGCGTCGGGCCAGCCGCGGGTGGCCCGGAGGAAGTCCACGGCCACCTCTCCGGAGGCAGCATGGAGCACCAAGGCCTCGACCGGATCCAGCGTCCTGGACCAACAGGGCAGCGATGTGCCCGTCACCCCGGAACTCACGCAACAGGGTCTGGGCGTGCCACAGCACGAGGTGTGACGGCCCGGGCCAATCGAGGGCGGCGTGGCCGGCGAAGAGCGTCCGACCTTGCGGGCGCCGGCAGGCGACCTCGGCCGCCGCGCGGGCCAGCTCGGCGGCGCGGTCCATTTCGCCCGAGTGCACGGCGTCGCCCAGCATGCGCCGAAGGGCATCGTCGGCCACAGCCAGGCGGGCGGCGACCATTGCATCCGGCGCCGCGATGTCCCACGCACCATCCAGGCAACGGTGGACCAGTCCCGGCTCGAAGTTGAAGAAGGTGGCGACCACGGTGGCAGCTCCCACCGCGCCCATCGGTGCCGACCGGCTCACGAAGTATCCCTGTTCGGCACCGAGCCCGAGGGCCGAGTAGGCGGCCGTCGCCTCCGGGGCGAAGTAGACCAAGCCGTGCAGCGGCTCGAGGGTGCGCCACGTCTTGCGGGCGATGGGATCGGCGTCAGCCGATGCCTGCGGGAGGGCCATTCCCCGACGGTAACCTGCCGGCCGCCGCCGACCCCAGCCGGAGAGGAAACAGCTCAGCGACCAGGCCATGCTCCGCAGGCGAGGCCGTATAGTGCTGGGAGGAGACGATGATCTGGCGCAGGTGGACTCGACCGCAGAAAGCGGGTTCGGCGATGCTCAACGGTGTACCGGGCATGATCGGCGAGACCGCCGTGGTCACCAACCCGGTGTCGGACCGGCACCATCCCGGCTCGGTCCGGGCTCGGGGAGAGCAGTGGTACGCAGTTTCCATGTTCCCGGGGACCACTCTCGACATCGGCACGACCGTGGTGGTGGCCGACGTCGACCGGGGCTTGCTGGTCGTCTACCCGACTGACGGCTAGCCAGTCACGACTCCAGCGGCCGGCCGGCGGGCCGAAAACGGTGGCCGTGGCCTGCCTGGCCATGCCGACTGGGCACGTGGGAGGCCGGCGCTCGGGACCCCTCCGGGTGATATCGCGCCGGCCGTGCCTACAGTGGTGATCAGGAGGTGGTCGTCATGATCATCGGTTCAGTGGGGGAGACGGTGGGTGTTGCCGTCGGCGGCGTTGCTGTTGTGGCTGTGGTCATCTCGTTTCTGAAGTCGACCCTCAGGGTCGTCCAGCAGGGATGCGTCGGGGTGGTCAAGCGGTTCGGTGAGTTCCGCACCATCCTGCAGCCCGGTCTGCACGTCCTGATGCCACTGGCCGACCGCATGGACAGGGTCGACATCCGGGAGTTCCCCCGGACCGGTGATCAGCAGGCGGTGATCACCAAGGACAACGTTTCGCTGTGGGTCAGCGCCACCATCTTCTGCCAGGTCACCGACGTGAAGCTGGCCCTGTTCGAGGTCAACGACTTCGGCTTGGCCATCGACCAGATGGCTCGCACCGCATTGCGGGCGGTCTTCGGCGAGCTCACCCTCGACCAGTCGCTGTCCGAGCGCGACACCATCAACACCAAGATGCAGGAGCACATGACCGAGGCCACGCTCAAGTGGGGCGTGCGGCTCAACCGCATCGAGATCCTCGACATCACCCCGCCGTCCAATGTGCTCCAGGCCATGTCCGAGCAGAAGGAAGCCGAGCAGCACAAGCGGGCGGCCATCCTCAAGTCCGAGGGAGATCAGCAGTCGGCCATCAATACCGCCCAGGGTCGCAAGCAGGCGGCCGTTCTCGAGGCCGAGGGTCAGAAGTCGGCGGCCATCCTGGCCGCCGAGGCTCAGAAGCAGGCCCTCGAGCTGCGGGCCGACGGCGAGAAGCGGGCCACCACGCTTCGAGGCGAGGGCGAAGCCGCGGCCTTGACGGCCATCGATTCCGCGCTGGTCAAGCCCAACACGCTGGCCGTCATGCAGTTGCGGGCCCTGCAGGCGGTGGCCACTGCGGACAACGCCAAGGTGGTGGTGCCCTACGAGGCGGCCGGGCTGGTTGGTGCGGCCCAGGTCCTGGTCGACGCGCTCAAGAACGCCGGTGACGCCGGCGACACCGACGTGGCTGGCAACGGGCGGGCCCCCCAACCCACGGCGTAGTAGCCGGTAACCGACGGCGCCGCTGGCGCGTCGACCATCCCCGGGTCGGTCGGAGCCGAGGCACAGCTTGGCCCCGGCAGTGATTGACAAGGGGGAAGTGGGCATGAGCACGCTGGTGCACGCCGTCACGACGACGACTTATCCGAACTTCATCGGTGGGTCGTCAGGGGGAAGCCGGCTATCCGTCTACGTCCTGCACAGGCACCGGAACATGGGCCCCCCGGCCGCTGGTCCACGGATCCCGTGAGCGCCCCCGGGTTGGGCCACCGGCGACGCAGGGACCGGTCCCTTCTCTCTAGACCACCGGTCGTCCGGACCCACCGTGCGCGAGCCCGGGCAGCCGCGTCAGCCCCCTGACACCAGCACATCGGCCCCGGCGGGCGGCGTCGGGTCATCGGCACGCTCGAGCCAGCCGGCAGGAAGGTGCACCGGTCGCGGGCCGTTGGTGTGGCCGCGGGCGATGCGCATGGCATCGGGCGGGAAGGGGCAGCCGGCATCGAGCGCGGCGAGCAGGCCGTCCACCTCGGCCAGGGATGACGCCTGACCCAGTGATCGGCGGAGGGCCGGACCGACCGGCAACCCGGCCAGGTACCAGCCGGCGTGCTTGCGGAACTGGCGGACACCCAGGTCCTCGCCGAAGGCCACGGTGAGTGCCTGCACGTGGTCCGACATCATCCGGGAGATCTCTCCCATCGAGGGTGGCGCCTGCAGCGGCCGGCCAGCCAGGGCGTCGGCCAGGTCGCGGAAGAGCCACGGGCGCCCGAGACACCCACGCCCCACCACCACCCCGTCACAGCTGGTGGCAGCCACCATGGCCAATGCGTCACCGGCCTCCCACAAGTCGCCGTTCCCGAGCACCGGGATGGTGGTGACCGTTTCCTTGAGCCGGCCGATTGCCTCCCAGCGGGCTGAGCCCGAGTAGAGCTGCTCGGCCGTCCGCGCGTGCAGGGACAGCGCCACCGCACCCTCACCTTCTGCGATCCGTCCCGCCTCGAGGAAGGTGAGGTGGCTGTCGTCGATACCCATGCGCATCTTCACGGTCACCGGCACCGAACCGGCTGCGTCGACGGCGTGGGCGAGGATTGTCCGGAAGAGCCGCGGGTGGGCGGGCAGCGCCGCGCCCGCGCCCTGGCGCGTCACCTTGGCGGCCGGGCAGCCGAAGTTGAGGTCGATATGGTCCACGCCGACCTCGTCGACCAGCCGCCCCACGGCCGCGCCCATGACATGGGGGTTGACCCCGCACAGCTGCACGCTGCGGACCGGCTCGTCGTCGGCGAAGGCGGCCATGGCCATGGTCTTGGCGTTGCCCTCGACCAGGGCGCGGGCGGTGATCATCTCGCTCACCGTGAGCCCGGCGCCGAAGGTGCGGCACAGCCGGCGGAAGGCGACGTTGGTGACCCCCGCCATCGGCGCCAGCACGACCGGCGGGTCCACCGGCAGCGGCCCGAGCTTGAGGGTGGGCAGGACGGGGCGATGCTCGGACGTCACGCTTCGGCCTCCACCGGATGCGCGGTGCACCCACAGGTCGGAGATGGCGATGCCCAGGGAGGCGAGTAGGTCGCGGAAGAGGGGCAGCGACAGTCCGATGACATTGCTCGGGTCGCCGACCACTCCTTCGATGAACGGGGCCGATCGGCCGTCGATGGTGAAGGCCCCGGCGACGGCGAGTGCCTCGCCGGTGGCCAGGTAGGCGTCGAGTTCGGCATCGGTGGTCCGGGCGAAGCGCACCTCGGTGCCGGCCACCCCGCTCGGCCCGACGGCCCGTTGTCTCGTCGATGACGCAGTGGCCGGTGAACAGGGTGCCCGAGCGCCCGCGCATGGCCGTGAGCCAAGCGCGGGCCTGCGTCCGCCGATCCCGGCTTCCCGTAGGTCGCGCCCGTCGAATTCGAGCATCGAGTCGCAGGCGACGACCACGGCGTCTCCCGCCCGGGTCGGCCACCGCCTCGGCCTTGTCGCGGGCCAGGACGGCCACCTGGGACCGGGTGTCGCGGTCGGGATACCGCTCCTCGTCGACCCCGCTGACCACCACCTCCGGGTCGAATCCGGCCTCGCGGAGCAGCCGGAGCCGGGCGGCGGACCCGGAGGCGAGGACGAGGGTCCGTGCAGCCATGGACGTCGAGCGTAGGGCGCCGTCCGGCCGCCACCGTCCCTGGCGGCTCGGCAGTGCGCGATCCTGGTGCCGTGACCGACACCGGCATCACCGTCCAGCCCACCGGGTCGACCCGGCGCTCGACGGGGACCACGAGCGGATGGCCCACATCGTGCTCGAGGGGTTCCGGCCCGACGACGAGCCGTTCGTCCCCGTCGGCAACTCGGTGGTCGAGGGCATGGTCAACGGCACCGCGGTCAAGGCCCTCTGCGGCAAGCTCTGGGTCCCGCGCCGGGATCCCACCCGCTACCCCCTCTGTCCGACCTGCCGCGAGATCGCCGAGTCCCGGGGCTGGCGGATCCCGTCGGTCTGACGCCGACCTTCGCTCACGCTCAGGGCAGCTCGGTCACGCCCTTCCACGCCAGGTAGGCGGCGAAGACCAGCTCGATGGTCACGCCGATCTGGCGCGAGCGGCGCGAGATGAAGGTGTGTACCCGGTCGAGGATCGGCTCAGCCCTTGGCCCGAGGATGGCGGCGGCGGCCACGGGAAGCAAAACCGGCAGCAGGGTGACGACGTAGAGCACGGCGAAGACGGCCCACCGCGCCAGCGTCGAGACCTGGGCCCGCTCGATCTGGTGCAGGGCGGGGAGGAAGAGCACGAGGGTGGAGAAGTTGGTCAACATCCCGATCGCCCCGGCGCCCACGAACCACGGCAGCGGGGCGGTGGTGAGATGGGTGGCGGCCCACGAGCCGTGGTGCTCGCCGGCGGTGCGGTATCGGAGGCACGACCGGAGAGCGAGTGCGACCAGCAACCCGGCGCAGACCAGCTCGATGAGGGCGTCGCGGAGCGAGTGATGGGGTGCGGACTTCCCATGGATCTGCCGGAGCACGGTGACCCCACAGACGGCGTAGACGGCCAGCACGAGGGCCGAGCCAGCGGCGAGGGACCAGGCCCGGGCCAGGCGATCGGCCGGTCCGGCGAGGACGAGCAGCTGCAGGGCCAGCAGCGTCGGGCTGACGCCTGCGCCCAGGGCCAAGGGGAGGACGGACGCCAGCAGGGCACCCATCCCGTTCACGCTACTGGGCACCTCTCGGTGAGCCCCTGATGCTGCGGCGTCGTTGTCGTTCGCAGATTGGCGGCGCGCCAAGTCTCGGCCGACGCGCTCAGCCGGAGGCGACTTCGCCGTGGTCGCGGCACCGCGCCCGGTATCCCGCCGGGCTGACCGCCACCGTCAGTCGCCGGCCGCACGCCGGGCAGAAGCGCGGCGGGTCCAACGGCCGTCGGCAACCGGGACAATCATCGGCGCGCGCCCCGCAGCCGGTGCAGAAAGACTCGGCGCCCTGGCGGAGCCGTCCCGATGCGGCGGACTGGCGCCGTGGGGCTGGCACGGTCTTCAGAGGACGCCGGAGAGGGCCCCAACCGGCATGCGCAGGTCGGCGAGCATCCGGAGGTCCTCCTCGGCGGTGCGCCCCAGCGTCGTGAGGTAGTTGCCGACGATGAGGGCGTTGATGCCGGCCGTCATGCCCATCGACTGCAGCTCGCCCAGGGTGATCTCGCGACCTCCGGCGTAGCGCAGGATGACCCCGGGTAGCCCCAGGCGGAAGAGGGCGATCCAGCGAATGGCCTCCCAGGCGTCGACGGGTAGCCGATCACCGAAAGGCGTCCCGGGTCGGGGGTTGAGGAAGTTGAGCGGGACCTCGGTCGGGTCCACGTCCTGCAGCTCGACGATGAGCTCGATGCGCTGGGCGTCCGTCTCGCCCATGCCGAGCAGGGCGCCGCAGCACAGCTCCATGCCGGCATCGCGCACCAGGCGGCAGGTGTCGCGCCGCTCCTCCCAGCAGTGGGTGGTGACGACAGAGGGGAAGAAGGACCGGGACGTCTCGAGGTTGTGGTTGTAGCGGTGCACGCCGCCCTCGGCCAGCCGTCGGGCCTGCTCCGGGGTGAGGATCCCGGCGCTCACGGCCACGTTGAGCCTGGTGCGGTCGCGCACGAGCGGCACGAGCTCGAGGATCCGATCGAGGGTGCGCTGGTCTGGGCCCCGGATGGCGAGCACGATGCAGAACTCCGACGCACCGGCGGCTCGGGTCTCCTCGGCCGCGGCCAGCACCTCGTCGGCCTCGAGGAAGGGGGTGGCCTTGACCGGGCTGTCGAAGCGGGACGACTGGGAGCAGAAGTGGCAGTCCTCGGGGCAGCCGCCGGTCCGGGCCGAGAGGATGCCTTCGATCTCGACGGTGGGCCCGCACCAGGCCAGCCGCACCTGGTGGGCGAGCGCGGCCAGCGAGGTGACCCAGGGATCGGGCAGCTCGGCCAGGCCGGTGAGCTCGGCCGCGCTCAGTTGGCGCCGGTGGTCGAGGAGGGCCCGTTCAGCCGCACGCAGCCGGCTGCGGACGGTACGGTCGTCGACGCCCGGATGTGTCGGATCGCACTGGGTGTGCCCGGCTCGCTTCGCCCAACCCCCTGCTCCGGTTGGGCGGCTTGAGGCTGACGGTGGTACGGATGGGGGGAGCGGCTTCGCCTGGCATCGCAGAAACGGTAGCGGGCGAGTCGGACCACCCGGGACGAGTGACGGGAGCCAACGCCGTGGCATGGGACTTTTCGACCGAGCCCGAGTTCGAGGAGCAGCTGGCCTGGATGCGCGAGTTCGTGCGTGAGGAGATCTTCCCCCTCGAGACGCTCGGCCTCGAGCACGATCGCCTCCTGACCGCCATCGCCCCCTTGCAGGACGAGGTCAAGCGACGCGGTCTGTGGGCGTCGCACCTTCCGCCCGAGCTCGGTGGCGGCGGCTTCGGTCAGGTCCGCCTCGGCCTCATGCACGAGATCCTGGGCCAGACGCCGTACGGGCCCGTGGTGTTCGGCAACAACGCCCCCGACTCGGGCAACGCCGAGCTGCTGGCCATCGGCATCGCCGCCTCCGGCCGCGAGGAGCAACGGGACCGGTGGTTGCAGCCACTGCTCGACGGACGCCTTCGGAGCGGCTTCTCGATGACCGAGCCGGGGGCGGGTGCCGACCCGACCATGATCTCGACCACGGCCGTGCGCGACGGCGACCAATGGGTCATCGACGGTCACAAGTGGTTCACGAGCAACGGGTCGATCGCCGACTTCCTCATCCTCATGGCTGTGACCAACCCCGACGTGCACCCGTACCAGGGATGCTCGATGATCATCGTCCCCGCCGCCACCCCGGGGGTCGACGTCGTACGGGACGTGGCCACCATGGAGAACCCGGTCGAGCAGTTCGGGACCTTCGGCGGCCATGCCGAAATCGTCTACCGCGAGGTCCGGGTCCCGTACGAGAACCTCGTCGGGCGCGAGGGCGAAGGATTCGTCCTCGCCCAGCAGCGCTTGGGACCGGGACGAATCCACCACTGCATGCGGTGGTTGGGCCAGTCGAAGCGGGCCTTCGACATGCTCTGCGAGCGCGCCGTGTCCCGCACCACCCACGGCTCGTTGCTCGCCGACAAGCAGACGATCCAGAACTGGGTGGCCGACTCGCTGGCCGAGATGACAGCGGCGAGGCTCATGACCCTGCACGCGGCCTGGAAGATGGACACGGCGGGGGCCTCCGCCGCCCGGGTGGAGATCGCCATGATCAAGTATTTCGGCGCCACCGTCCTCTACGACGTGATCGACCGTGCCATCCAGGTCCACGGCGCCCTCGGCTTCTCCACCGACCTTCCCCTCGAGTCGATGTACCGCCATGCCCGCGCCGCCCGAATCTACGACGGCCCCGACGAGGTCCACCGGGTGACGGTCGCCCGCCAGACGCTCAAGGGCTACCAGCCGACCGAGGTGCCGACCGAGCACGTCCCCACCCGGCGCGAGGCTGCCCGTCGCAAGTTCGCCCACCTGCTCGAGGTCGAGACCTCTGACCTCTGACCTCTGACCTCTGACCTCTGAACCAGACCCCTCCACGCCGGCGCACGCCAAGGACAGACCGGGCATGTTCACAGCCTCGGGAACGAGCCTCATCTGCCAAGTCTGAAGGAACCACGCCAACCGCTTGACTGGGTACGTGAATAACGTTGGCGTCACCGTCTACGGGGTATGCGCGGTTTCGTTCATGATGGCCATGTACGCCCTGGAGAGACGAGGCAACCGGTTCGTCCTTCTGTTCGGCTTCGGCTGTCTGCTGTCCAGTGCCTACGGATTTCTCTCCGGGGCGTGGCCCTTCGGTGTGGTCGAATTCATCTGGTCCGGCATCGCCGTGCGACGCTGGCATGGCGCCGCCTCGCACTGACCGGCCACCGGATCTGGCGCTTCGGCATGCACGCCGGGCCGTGCCCTTGCTGCAACAGGCACCTCGGTTCCGTGAGGATCTGTCGCCCGCAGCGGGCGTCCACTGGTCGTCGCCGCGGTCCTTCAGCCGGCCAGGCGGCAGGCGAAGAACGCCCTCACCGAGTCGTCCGTGGCCGGCTGTCCTCGTTGGTCGGAGACCTCGAGGATCTCGAAACCCGGGGCGAGGGCTTCGGTGATGCGGGACAGCTCCACGGCCAGCTCCCCGATGGTCTCGTGGTGGAGCTCGAAGGTCGACGGACCGGTGCGCTCGAAGACCCGAATGTCCCAGCTGGTGCGGCCGCCCTCGCCGAACAGGACGTCCATGATGAGCACGTTGCCGTCGAAGTCGTAGACCCATGGCTGCTCCTCGCCGAGGTGGCGCAGCTCACCGAGTGTGTTGACGTCGAAGACGAAGAGGCCGCCGTCGGTCAGGTGGTCGTGGACAGAGGCGAACGTCGACTCCCAGTCCTCGAAAGTCAACATGTGGTTGATGCTGTCGAAGACGCAGGCCACGATGTCGAAACGGCGGCCGAGGTCGAAGGAGATCATGTCACCGCAGACGAGCTCGACAGCGGGGACCTTGTCCCGGGCGCGGGCCAGCATCTCGGGGGAGAGGTCGAGCCCGGTGCGGTCCGGCACCGAGTCGAGCCGGGCCAGGATCGAGCCCGTCCCGCAGGCGATCTCGAGCAGCGATCGTGGCGCCGGGCGATAGCGCTCGATGAGGTCGAGCACCCGGGCGGCCCGGGGCGCAGGGTCATCCATGACGGCGTCATAGAACCGGGCGAAGACGTCGTAGGAGGGCACGCCCTCACGCTGCCACAGGCGATCGGCCGATCGACCGGTAGCCCGATCGACACAGGCCGGCCGACGCGGTCCGGCGCTCGGGTGCGACGCGACTATCGACCCCAGTCGGCGGGCAAGTCGCCGAATCGGGGCGGCCGCTCCTCCCGCAGGGCAGCGACCCCTTCGCGGTAGTCGTGCCCGGCCATCATGGGATCGAGAAGTGCTTCGGCGACCCGGACTGCATCGGCGGCCGTGGCGTGCATCGCCTCGTAGACCTGGCGCTTGGAGACGGCCATCGAGAGCGGTGACACCGTGTCGGCCAGCGTTCGGGCGTAGTCGTGCACCTCGCCGGCCAGGGATTCCCGCCGGACGACGCGGTTGACCAGGCCCATGGACAGCGCCTCACTGGCGGTCACCGTGCGGCTGGAAAGGATGAGGTCGAGCGCCCGGGGCAGGCCGATCGACCGGGGCAGCAACCAGGCCAGCCCGAAGGCGCAGGGCAGGCCGAGCCGCCCATGGGCCGTGGTCAGGGTGGCTTCCTCGGCGGCGAAGCGGAGGTCGCAGTAGCAGGCCAGGGCGAAGCCGATGCCGGCCGCCGGACCGTTCACGGCGGCGATGATCGGCTTGGCCACGCCGAAGTGATAGGCGAGCTCGGCGTCGAACTCCGGGCGGATGCCGTAGCCCGGCCGGGCCAGCTCGTCGGGCGCACCGGCGTCGTAGGAGCCGCGCTCGGCGTGCCCGGCCAGGTCGTCGACGTCGGCCCCGGCGCAGAATCCGCGTCCGGCGCCGGTCACGACGACGACCCGCACGCCCGGATCGTCACTGGCCCGCTGCAGGTGGGAGCGGTACTCGGCGTTCATGCGTGCCGTCCAGGCGTTGAGACGCTCCGGGCGAGAGAGGGTGATGGTCGCCACCCGGTCGGCCACCTGGTACCGGGTGGCCTCGAACGCGGTCACCGCCTCACCGCCCGACGGCAGGGGGGCGGAGCTCAGTACCGGTAGGTGTCGGGCTTGTAGGGGCCGTCCACCGGCACCCCGATGTACTCGGCCTGCTCCTTGGACAACGTGGTCAGCCGGACGCCCAGGGCGTCGAGGTGCAGCCGGGCCACCTTCTCGTCCAGGTGCTTGGGCAGCACGTAGACCTGGTTCTCGTAGGTGTGGCCGTTGTTGAACAGCTCCATCTGGGCCATGGTCTGGTTGGTGAAGGAGTTGGACATCACGAAGCTCGGATGGCCGGTGGCATTGCCCAGGTTGAGCAGGCGTCCTTCCGACAGCAGGATCACCGCGTGCCCGTCGGGGAAGACCCACTTGTCGACCTGCGGCTTGATGTTGACCCGCTCGATGCCTTCGATTCGGCCGAGTCCCGGCGATGTCGATCTCGTTGTCGAAGTGACCGATGTTCCCCACGATGGCCTGATGCTTCATGCGGGACATGTGCTCGGCGGTGATGACGTCCCGGTTGCCTGTCGCCGTCACGAAGATATCGGCGGTGTCGACCACGTCGTCAAGGGTCAGCACCTGGTAACCCTCCATGGCCGCCTGCAGCGCGCAGATGGGGTCGACCTCGGTGATCACCACCCGCGCTCCTTGGCCCTGGAGGGACTCGGCGCAGCCCTTGCCCACGTCCCCGAACCCGCAGACGACGGCCATCTTGCCCCCGATGAGCACGTCCGTGGCCCGGTTGATGCCGTCGATGAGTGAGTGACGGCACCCGTACTTGTTGTCGAACTTCGACTTGGTCACCGCGTCGTTGACGTTGATGGCCGGGAACAGCAGCTCGCCGGAAGCGGCCATCTCGTTGAGCCGGTGGACGCCCGTGGTCGTCTCCTCGGAGACGCCGATGATGCCGGCCGAGATGTTCGTCCACCGCGTCGGGTCCTCGCTCAGGCTCTCGGCCAGCAGCGCCAGGACCACGGCGAACTCCTCGGAGTCGGCTGTCTGCGGGTCGGGTACGCGTCCTGCCTTCTCGAACTGCGACCCCCTTGTGGACGAGCAGGGTGGCGTCGCCTCCATCGTCGAGGATCATGGTCGGGCCGTGCTCGGGCCAGACGAGGGCCTGCTGGGTGCACCACCAGTACTCCTCGAGGGTCTCGCCCTTCCAGGCGAAGACGGGCACGCCGGCCGGCGCCTCGGGCGTGCCCGTGGGCCCGACGGCCACGGCCGCCGCCGCGTGGTCCTGGGTGGAGAAGATGTTGCAGCTGGCCCAGCGCACCTCGGCGCCGAGGGCGGTGAGGGTCTCGATGAGCACTGCCGTCTGCACCGTCATGTGCAGCGACCCGGTGATGCGGGCGCCTCGCAACGGCTGCTCGGAGGCGTGCTCGGCGCGCATGGCCATGAGGCCCGGGCATCTCGTGCTCGGCCAGCTCGATCTCGTGGCGGCCGAAATCGGCCAGCGAGAGGTCGGCGACCTTGAAGGCGGGTCGGCTGCGGTCGCTGGTCATGACGGCTCCTTGGCTCGGGCGCCCGCTCGCAGCGAGCGAGGGCGCGCTGGCGGCGGACGGGGAGCGGGTCACCGCCCCGGGATGACGATCATCGATCGTACCCGAAGCGTGACCCGACCCCTTCCAGGTCGAGGCGTCGGCTTCGGACGGTGCGGTCACGTCACCGGCGCAGGTACCTGCACGCTCAGCGGCAACGACGCCGACGACTGGCCGACGGACACGGTGTAGGTGCCGGGCACCACCGTCCACCGGTCCGCCGAGGTAGGCCTCGAAGGCGCTGAGCGGGACGGTCATCGTCATCCGCCTCGAGGCGCCGGCCCGCAGGGTGACCCGGGCGAAGGCGGCGAGCTGGGCCGGTGGCTCACCGGCCGCCGGCGGGTCCGTCAGGTACGCCTGCGGCACCGCCGTGCCCGTCCGCCTTCCGACGTTGGCCACCCGCACCGAGACGAGGTCGCTCCCGTGGGAGCGGTGAACGGAGAGGTCCGACAGAGTGAACCTGGTGTAGGAGAGGCCGTCGCCGAAGGCGAAGAGGGGTCGGACGCCGGTGGCGTGGTTGTACCGGTAGCCGACGTCGAGGCCTTCGGAGTAGGTGGAGACCAGGTCGACGCCGGGCCACTGCTCGGGGGTGTTGATGGCCGACTGGGCCGCCGACACCGGGAAGGTCACGGGCAGGTGCCCGCTCGGGTCCACGTCTCCGTAGAGCACGGCGGCGATGGCGTCGCCGTCCTCCTCGCCCGGATACCAGTCCTCGACCACGCCCTGCCACCTGGTCGAGCCAAGGCATGAGCACGGGGCCGCCGGTGTTGAGCACCACGACGGTGCGCGGGTTGACGGCTGCCACCGCCGCGATGAGCTCGTTCTCGTCACCCGGCAGGGACAGGGACGGGCGGTCGAAGGACTCGGCGTTGTAGTCGCCGGCGAAGACGACGGCCACGTCCGCCCTGCTCGGCCGCCGCCACCGCCTCCGATACACGGGTGGACACGTACCTCCAACCGAGGGTCAGGCTGGAGGCAACGACGGTCGGCTGTCCCTGGTGATGGAAGGTGTCGAACGGGTCCCAGGTCACCTCGAGCTGCTCGGGCTTGCCGGCGGCCAGCGTCACCGTCTGTGACCATCGGCCGAGGACGTGGCTCAATGGGTCGGACACGACGGGGACGCCGTCGAGCAGGAGCGTGGAGGCGCCCGATCCCTGCAGCGAGAAGGTGTAGTCACCGGTCTCGGTCGGGGTGATGGTCCCCGTCCAGGTGGCCTGCACGTCGGTCCAACCCGGAGGCAGCACGAGGTCGCTGTCTTGTCAGCCGCTCGCTGATGGAGCGGCCGCCAGAGAGCGAGTCGCGGCTGGATGCGGTCCTGCCGGCCGTTCCCCCCGCCGAAGAACGGCCCCGCCGGGGGGCGCTGTTCCACTGGCGCGTCGGGGCCCACCGCGTGCAGGAGCGAGGTCACGCCGCGGGAACGGCTGGATGGACGTGTCCACCGTCGGCTCGACGGTCTGGACGGTGGACGGCACCGGTCCGGCTCGGGTGAGCGTGAACGTGAGGCCATGACCCTGTCCTGACGCCGGCGTGAGCACGCTCGGTGGGAACGGGGGGCAGTGGGGCCGTGGTGCTCCCGCCCGAGGAGTACGACACGGTGGTCGTTCGCCCGGCCCGATGACGGATGGCCTCGAGCGGGGTGGAGACGAATGGTGCTTCGACCCGTGACGATCCGAAGCCGGTCGTCACCGGATCACCTTCGGCGTCGGCACCGATGACGGCCACCGTGCGGTCGCTGGCCGACCGAGAGCGGCAGGACGCCCGCTCGGTGTCCTTGAACAGGACGGCGGCCTGCTCGGCCATCCGGCGCGACACTGCGGCGTGGGCGGGCGTGTCGACGGGATCCCCGGGTGCCCCGGCCGGGTCCCGACCGACGACGCCGTAGGCGAACATGGGCGCCAGCACCCGTTCGACGGCGGTGTCGACGGCTGCCACCGGCAGTCGGCCCTGCCGGACGGCGGTCATCAGGCCGGCCACGCTGGCCGGCTTGATGAGGTCGGTCCCGGCCACCACGGCGGCGGCCGGGTCGTGGACCGCACCGAGGTCGGACCGCACGAAGCCGCTGAACCCCCAGTCGGCGAGGTTCGCCGAGCAGCGAGCCGTCCTGGCACTGGTAGATCCCGTTCAGCTCGCGGGTAGGCGCACATGACGGAGGCCACGTTCGCCTGTTGACCGCCGCCTCGAACGGCCGGAGGTAGAGCTCCTCCAGCGGACGGGTGGCCACCTCGTCGTCGAGCGCCCCCCGGTCGGTCTCCTGGCTGTAGGCCACGAATTCCTTGGCCTGGGCCATCACCCCCCGGGACTGGATCCCCTCCACGTCGGCGACGCCCATGTCCGAGACGAGCAACGGGTCCTCCCCGAACCCTTCGTAGGCCCGTCCGTTCTCGGGGACCCGCAGGATGTTGAGGGTCGGCCCCTGCATGACGTCGAAGCCCTGGCCCGATGCCTCGTCCCCCTCGACCTCGCCGTAGGAGCGGGCCAGCCCGACGTCGAACGTCGCGGCCAGGTCCAGGGGAGCGGGCAGCTGGGTCACGTTGACGTCGCCGTAGGCCAGACCCTGGGGCCCGTCCTGCAGGGTGAGCGGCGGGATGCACAGGCGGGCCACGCCGCTGTTGACGTTCTCGTAGGGGCCGAGCGAGGTCAGGACGATCTCACCCAGCTTCTCGGCGAGTGTCATGCGCCGGTGACGAGACGGGCGAGTTCGGCCGGTGACTCGTCGCGCTCCATGGCCCGGGCCAGCCACGGGCATTGGGCGGCGATGTGGGGCGTGGTGGCCAGGGCCACCAGCGTCGGGTTGTTGTGCGCCGGTCGCACCGTCTGGGGAGCGGCGCTGCTCCGCGAGACGACGACGGCCACCACGACGACGAAGACCAGCAGGCCGATCGGGATCAGCAGCCGGCGGACCTGCCCCGTTCCGGGCACGCCGTCGATGCGTTGCAGGGTTGTCCACGTCGGCAGCCACAGCGCTGGCGGACACCCTACCGATCCCGTGCGGCCGGTATTGGGGTCTTTTGCCGACAGAGCGACGCCTGGGCGAGCTATGCCGCGGTGGTCGTGCCGGCGCTCGATTCCGAGCGCGACGGCGTCGCCACCCATCGCATGGCCGTGGCCAGCGCCCTGGCCACCGGGCGCACCATCAGCTGGTCGCCGGCCGGGACGGTGATGAGGCCCAGCTGGCGACGGGCCCACCCCGGCAGGGTGCTCTGGGCGGCGGCCATGAGGATCCCGTAGCCGGCCACCTCGTGGGGCCACCGTCCCACGCCTCGGAGGATGAAGTTGCGGGCCGAGCGGGCCTGCCGCGGTGAGCTCGAGCTCGGGGCGCACCTCGTCGAAGTAGGCGTGAAGGGCCCCGACCGTGCGGGGCACGTCGTTCGGCGCCAAGGGCGATGGCCACCCGCGACATCTCGTCCAGGTAGGCGTCCTCCTCGGTCTGGGCTCAGCCGGCGCCAACCGAAGGCCCGCCAGGAGGCGAGGAAGCTGTGGACCTCGGTGGCGTGCACCCAGGCGATGAGGGCAGGGTCCGAGGCTGCATACGGCCGCCCGTCGGAGGCGGTGCCGACCACACGGGTGTGGATGCGGCGGACCTTGGCGATGGCCGCCTCGGCCGCCGACCGCGAGTGGAAGGTCGTCGTGTTGAGGAAGGTGGCCGTGCGGTCGAGCCGGCCGACCGGGTCCTCCCGGTAGTTCGAGTGGTCGGCCACGCCGGCCATGGCCAACGGGTGGAGCATCTGGAAGAGCAAGGCGGCGAGACCGCCGATGAGCATGGGTGGCACATCGGCGTGCACCTGCCGGGTGATGCAGCCGGGCGGGAAGTAGGCCTCTTCCGGGTCGTTGCACGCCGGTGGGGGATCGCCCTTTGCCCCGAGGGACCGACGGAAGGCCTCCCGCAGCTGGGCACGCATCCGGTCGACGCCCTCTTCGGTCGTCGTCCGTCCGACGTCACGCACGATTGCCAGTTGGCCGAGGGGATCCATGCACCATCACCATAGGACGCCGGATCTGGGGGCAGGATGGCGGCGCCCCGACGCCGAGTGGGCGCCCGTTCTCGCTCTCGGCCGGGCAAGCCGGTCCGGGTGCACCTGCCTCAGGATGGCGGGCCTATCCGGTGGGAGATGATGGCGGGACGGGGTGTGCGCCGAGCGGACCGAGCGGCCCGCCAGCGGGCCGCGTCCCCACGTGGAGGAGCCGTGCTGCAGGAATTCGAGACCCACGAGGTGTTCAACCAGCCCCCTCCGCTCGAGGGGCACAACGTCTTCACCGCCGACCGGGTGCTGTGCGAGGCGGTGGCCCGAGAGGGCGCCCCCTGGGCCACGGGCGACCTCGAGGCCCTCGGCGCCCTGGCCGGGCAGCCGGCCACCATCGAGCTCGGCCGGCTGGCCAACGTCAACCGGCCGGAGCTGCGCACCTTCGACCGCTTCGGGCACCGCATCGACGTGGTCGACTACCACCCCGCCTACCACGAGCTCATGTCGGTGGCCATCGGCACACGGCCTGCACGCCGCGCCGTGGTCGGATCCGCGCCCCGGGGCCCATGTGGCGCGCGCCGCCAAGGTCGTCGTCTGGTACCAGGTCGAGTCCGGCCACGTCTGCCCGGTGTCGATGACCTACTCGGTGGTGCCGGCGCTCCGGCACGAGCCGGACTCTCTCAGCCGACCATGGGAGCCGGCCATCACCTCGACGACCTACGACCCGGCCGACGCACCGGCTCCGGGCAAGGCCGGGGTCACCTGCGGCATGGCCCTCACCGAGAAGCAGGGCGGCTCGGACGTCCGCGCCAACACGACGAGGGCGGACCCCGACCCTGCCGAGCCCGGCGTCTACCGCCTCACCGGCCACAAGTGGTTCTGCTCGGCTCCGATGTCCGACGGCTTCCTCATGCTGGCCCAGGCGCCGGCCGGGCTGAGCTGCTTCTGGGTCCCCCGGTGGTGCCCGGACGGGTCGCGGAACCCGATCCGGATCCAGCGACTCAAGGACAAGCTGGGCGACCGGTCGAACGCGTCGAGCGAGATCGAGCTGGCCGGGGTCTGGGGCCGCCTGGTCGGCGAGGAGGGCCGCGGCGTCCGCACCATCATCGAGATGGTCCAGCACACCCGGCTGGACTGCGTGCTCGGGGCGACGGCGGTGATGCGCCAGGGCCTGGCCCAGGCCACGCTGGCACGCCGCCCACCGCTCGGCGTTCGGCCGGACCCTCATCGACCAGCCCCTGATGGCGAACGTCCTCGCCGACCTCGCCCTCGAGTCGGAGGCCGCCACCGCCGCGGCCATGCGGCTGGCCCGGTCGTACGACACCGCGGCGGCCGACGAGCACGAGCGGCTCGTCCAACGCCTGCTTACCCCGGTCATCAAGTTCTGGACGTGCAAGCGCGCCCCGCAGCACGCGGCCGAGGCGCTCGAGTGCCTCGGCGGCAACGGATTCGTCGAGGAGTCCCCGATGCCCCGCCTGTTCCGCCAGAGCCCGCTCAACGGCCTCTGGGAGGGATCGGGCAACGTGATCTGCCTGGACGTGCTCCGGGCCATGCTGCGCGAGCCCGAGTCCCTCGACGCCTTCTGGACGGAGGTCGGCACGGCCGCGGGTTGTGACCGGCGATTCGATGCCGCTGTCGCCGGTCTGCGCTCGGAGCTCTCGGGCACCGAGCCCATCGAGGGGCGTGCCCGCCATCTGGTCGAGCGCATGGCCCTGGTGTTCGAGGCCGCCCTCTTGTTGCGCGAGTCCACCGCCGCCGGTGGCCGATGCCTTCTGTGCCACCCGCCTCGATGGGGGCGTCGACGCCGTGTTCGGGACCCTGCCGTCCTCGGCCGATGCTCGTGCCATCCTGCAGCGGAGTGTTCCTTGGGCGACATGACCGCGGTGGCAGACGGCGGCGGACCAGCCTGGTCGTCACCGCCCCGACGGCTCGCCACCACCTACAGGCAGGGCTTCCTGACCCCGGTCAGGCCCACGTTGAAGCGCGCCCCGTTGAAGCCGAGGGCGTCGTCGGAGGGGCAGAAGGCGGCCGGCTTGAGCTTGTACTCGGCGTTGAAGACGGCCTTGTGCCCCACGTAGGCGGACAGGAGGCCGCATGACGAGTACTGGTTGCACTGCTCGGTGAGGACGGCGTCGGCCAGCGGGAACATGTCGGTCGCATAGCTGTCGCCGGTGTCGTCGGGGTTCTTGATCCACCAGCCGAGCCCGAGCCCGTGCATGTAGTCCGCCAGCGTCGTCATGTACCTCTCCTCGATCGACTTGGTCAGCGGGAAGCCGCTGTGGTCGTCGTACTCCTCGTCGATGTCCGTCTCGACGGCGTCGAAGCCCTTGGCCGCGCACTGCTGTCTGATCATGGCCTCGATGATCCTCACCGTCTTCGGCGAGCGGATGTCGAGGTAGCGCTCGGGATAGCCCTGGACCTTCCTCCCGAACAGGCCGGCCGAGCGCAGCTGGGCGTAGTAGGTCGTGGGGATGCCCTCATCGGCGGCGGAGTAGTAATTGCCGGCCGCCCCGACTTCGATGTAGCAGACCACGTGCTTGCCCATGGCGTGCAGGGCGGCCACGGTCGACGCCGGGTTGATGATCCCGTCGATGTCGTAGATGACCGGCGGAGGGGCAGGCTGGCCGTCGGGCAACTTGTCGTCGGTGCCCATGTCCTGAGGGTTGCCCAGCTTGAGCGGGTGGCTGAGCTCCCACTGCCAGGGCTGGTTGCCGAGAGGGGGCACCCACCAGGATGCGGCCCCGGCCGGTGCCGCCGTGATGCCCACCGCGCGTGGCAAGGACGGTCAGGAGGGCGAGGACGAGGGCCGGGATGCGTCCGCAGCCCGGCGGGCACGGCTGCGGCGGGACCTGTGCGTGCGCACCGCCGGCCATGGTAGGGGCCGGGCCGAGGGCGAGAGGACCGGTGGCGGGCTTCGATCGGTGGGACGGCGGGTCGCCGGTACGGCTCCTCCGAGCCCTACGAGTCCTGTTTGCCCACCACGGTGCGCTCGAGGATGCCGAGGGTTGCCCGCAGCGCTCCCTCGGAGATGACCGGAAAGATGCCGGCATCCCTCCAGGTCGGGTCGATGGTCGACCAGTCGTAGTACGACGTCACGAGGGTGCCGCCTTCGGCGGGCTCGAGGGTGTACCCGTAGACGTGGCCGATCGGCGGCTTGATCTGGCCCAGCACGGTCCAGGCGATCTCGCGGTTGGGCTCGAGCTTGGTGATGCTCACGGTCACGTCGTAGCGACCCATCGGGTAGTCGTTGAGCGCCTCACGGTCCATGTGGACCACGAAGGAGTCGCCGGCCGCCTTGACCGGGTCCCCGGTGGCGTCCATCAGCATCCCCGAGCTGTCGATGGCGACATGACCTCCGGGGTCGCTCAACACCTCGAAGATCGCTCGCCGGCGCCGCCGGGATCGTCCGCTGCACTTCGATCCGCTCGCTCGTCATGACCTCATCTTCGCACCAGCGCCGGTGACATTTCCTGGCGGGCTCCGAGGCGCTCAGTCGGTTCGGCCGGGCCGGGCCTCGATCCGGCGGCACAGGCCGGGCCCGATGGTCGGGACAGCCGTGTCCGGATGATCAGTGGGGTGGCTGCCACTCTTTGGTGAGGACCCGCCGCACCATCGGCTCAAAGGTGGTGATGGGCTCGGCCCGATACTCGGGATCGAAGGCCACTTTGTCGTACTTTGCACAACCACGTCGTCGGTTCCGAAGATGGGATCGATGGCTACTTCGCAGCGAGGAGAGAGTTGATTCGCCGATTCAATGCCTGTTGGTTGGCAACATGCACGTACAGGTCGTGACGGCGTTTCGGATCGGAACGCCATGACAGACCGCCGTTCGAATTGATGTAAGCGGCACCGCCTTGGCCCAGCTCGGTGAACAGGTCCTGCCGGCCTCCGATGGCGTACAGCAGGGTTGGTCCATCCCAATCGCCATCCCCGGGCGGCCCGCATCCGAACTTGGCTTCGTACACAACTCGCATGGGATTGCGCGCTGGGACCGTTCGGCACAGCGCGCCGCCAACCCGCGTCTGAATCCCGGTGAAGCCATCGACCCAGGCGATGGGCGTGGGCCAATCCGTCCCGGTGACGATCTGTCGCGCCGAGGCAGGGTCTAGTTCCTGGTTCGTCAGCGGTGGGGCACCGCCAGGGAAGAGGCCGTCTTCGATCACCAGGCGCTTGACCTTCGCCGCCACCAGCGCACGCCCGTCGAGCGAGCTGCCCTGGCCCGGCGCCGAGCGCAGCAACCCGGCCAGGTTCGTGTAGGCCCCGATGGCGACGATGGTGACGCTGTGGTCCGGTTCGGCCGACAGAAGTCGCCGGTAGAGAGGTACGGCCCCGGGAACCTGTTCGCTCGATCGGATCGAATGCGGAAGCTCTCTTACCAAGACGCCGGTGTATCCGTGGGGTGCGGTGTCCGCTGTGGAGTGAGCCACGGCACCCAGGGGGATGTGGGGATGCCCGTATGCCGTGTCGATGGCGTCGATGGCGGCGACGGCGAGCGGATTCCGGATATCGGACATCACACCCAGGATCCGGACTGCGCCTCGTTGCTGGAGCACGTTGGCCATGCCGATTGCAGTCGCATCGTCCCACCAAAGGGACAGGTCGGTGTCGATGATGATCCGCGGGGGCGCCGTGCTGTTCCCGCCAGCCCTCGCCGCGGATGCTCCAGCCACCGTCGGACCGACGGTCACGACTGCAGTCATGCCAATCGTCACGCCAGCAGTGACGATGCACGCGACCCACCTCGACAACGACGCCTTGTAGCCGATCGCTCTTTGGCCGATACCGAACAACCCCCAAACTGTACGGCCGTTGCCGGTTCCTTGGTCGACTCGTGGGATGTCGTGAGGAGAAGATGCCGTCTCCGGGCATCCATCGGAGCTGTCAGCCATCGGTCCGCCGTCGGCCGGCGCGCTCGATGAGCTCGTTCGACGGTCGGTTCTTGTCGAGCAACTTGGCTGCCTGCTCGTCCCCGCTCACCGGTAGCTCGCTCCGATCCAGCGCCCCTACCTGGACAAGGAGGGACGCCTGATCCCAATAGATGTGCTCGTACGCGACCCTGTCCCCCTCGAATCCCATCACGACGACGACGGGCAGCCGAACCGATCGCCCGGTCGGTTCGATGCCGGGGAGGAACGTGTCCATCACCCGGTCATGGGTGAAGTTCATCACCAGCTCGGCCACCACCCGGTTGTCCCCGATGGTGCGGGACACCTCGGTGATGCTGACGTTATCGGGCCATTCCCCGATGAAATGCGCGCCGTAGAAACGACGCACTTCATCTGCACCGACACCTCCGGCCAGCGTCGGTACGTGGGTGACGTGAGGGTTCGGCCACCATCGTGGCCATTGTGGCGTCGAGATCCTTGGCATCGAACTCGTCGGCCACATGCGTGTCGAAGATGGCACTCAGGTTGGAGCTGTCCGAGCTGCTCTGGTCGGGCATCGCATCCTCCCTATCGCCTCTGGGATCGGTCCCCGCTGCTTGGCAACCTACTGCCGGTTTCTGTCTCGACTCGGACACGAGGCCAGGATGCCGGGGCACTGAATGCTGAGGCTCCGTCCGTTACCGACTCATCACACTTCCCTAACGCCGACCCCACCGCCAGCGGAAAGGATGTGATCATTGTCAACGAGATCCCATCGAGAAGGAGTCCTTGCATGTTCAAGAAGATCGTCGCCTCAGTCATCGTCGGAGGGACGCTCCTCTTTGGCGTCGCCACGACGGGAGTGGCCTACGCGGCAACCCCCGCAGCAGCCACCACGGCCCCGACGCACGCCAGCAGGGGCCAGATCAAAGCGTGGGTGCGGGCGCACCGCAAGGAGCTGCGGAAGGCCGGTGTGGCTATCAGTGCCAAAACCATCGGCATCACCCCCCAGGCTTTGGTTGCCGACCTCAAGACGGGTAACTCGGTCGCAGGGGTCGCCACCCAGCACGACGTGAGCCCTCAGACAGTCGTGTACGCGCTTGTGAGTGCAGCTGACAGCAAGATCAACCAGGCAGTCAATGCCGGGAAGCTGACGTCGAATCAAGCCAAGAAGATCGAGGCCAAACTACCCACCTATGTGACCAAGGTCGTGGACCACACCTTCTGATCGAATTTCGGTCACTGTCGCCGCTTGTAGTTGGGACCCTGGCCACGGCGGCACCGCGTCCAAGGGCCGGCGCCCAGCCGACAGAATCGATGATTCCCATCTCCTGTCACGTCTATCAAGACAACAGCCGGCGAGAAAGGGAGGCCGCATGAGTGAGGCGACCACCACGGGGTATGCGCCCGTCAACAAGATGGAGATCGACTGGGAGAGCTACGGCAGTGGCGGCACACCGCTCATGGTGGTGCACGGCGGCTTCGGCCTGATCAGCATGTTCGGCTCGCTCCTCGATGAGCTAGCCGAACAGCGCCGCGTCGTTGTCATCGAGTTACAGGGCCACGGACATAGGCGCGACATCGACCGCCCTATGAGCTACGAAGCGTTCGGGGACGACATCGGTGGGTCATTGCTCACCTCGGCCCAGAACGAGTCGACCTTCTGGGGTACTCCCTGGGTGGCGGCGCAAGTTTGAGGGCAGCCATCCAGCATCCCGACGTCGTGCGCAGATTGTCCGTGGTGTCTGTTCCCAGCCGCCGCAACGGCTGGTTCCCCGAGGTGCTTGCCGCATTCGATCACATGGGCAGCGTTGGCTTTGCTCAGATGAAGCACTCCCCGATGTACGAGGCGTGGTCCAAGGTGGCACCCGACCCCGATGCCTTTCCCGGACTGATGGACAAGAGCGGCGACTTGCAGCGTCGACCATACGACTGGAGCGACGAGATCCGGGAGCTGAAGGTGCAGACGCTCTTGATCTACGGCGACTCCGACAGCATCCCGACCACGCAGGCTGCCGAGTTCTTCGCTCTGCTGGGTGGCGGACTCCGCGATGCCGGTTGGGACGGCTCTGGACAGTCCGAGGCGCGTCTGGCAATCCTGCCAGGCCTTACGCACCACGACATCTTTCAATCTCGTCAGCTGGCGCCTGTGGTCAACGAATTCTTCACCTAAGGCGGGCAACCACGACCATGGCCGGATAGCTCTGGTCCCGTGCAGGTCGGCCGGCGCTTTCGTTCCAAGGTGAATGTTTCGTCTTCGGCTTCGCGATCCAAGGCAGGGCAGCCCTGCACTTCGCGCAGCGGGGCGTACCAGTGGCCACCCATGGGACTCGGTTCTTGGTGCCGCACACTCCGCACCGCGCCACAGTCGAGCCTTCTGAGCTCATGCCCGTCTCCCACCCAGCTCCGATGGGTTGGTCCTCACGTCAGACCATCCCGGCCGAGATGAACTGGCACGGCCAACGTCCTGACACTGTCGACAGAGGGCGTATGGCCCTCATCTCCGCCACTTCGAGGATCAGATCTGAGCCGGCTTCGGCGGAAGCGAAGGATGCACCACCCGGAGCACGCCTCCCACCTCTATGGCCCTCCCCCGGTGGAAATCGAAAAAAAATGCTCAAGCTGGAAACACATGGTGACGAATGGATTCAGTGGAGAGCGCTGCGGAGGTCGCTCATGAGCGTCAGGTCAGATACGACACGACCCGTCCAAGGGGCGGATTCAGCTAGCTCGACGTCGGTCGAAGGAACCTGGCGCCCCCATCCCATCGCAGCGAGGGCGCTCCGAATCGCTGTCGTCCTCACGCCACTGGCGGCGTCGGCCGGCGTCATCTTCCTCTTGAACCTGGCGCTTCCCCCGCCGAGGTCCTGGGAGTCGTTCACTGCGGTCGCCGCCGCTGACATCGCGACGGCCCTCACTGTCCTACTCGCCGTAAACCAAGTTGCTGTTCGGGCGCTTCCGCTAGCGACACTGCTCTCACTTTCACTGGCTTTCCCGGATCGGGCTCCGAAGCGGTTCGCGATCGTTCTGCGTGCCAACTCCACGTCTCAGCTTCGATCTCGGATCGTGTCTTCGCCCGATAACGACGTCGATGTTACGAGCGCTCTTGAGAGCCTTCTCACCTACCTGGCTGCCTTGAGCCGACATGACCGGATGACGCGGGGCCACTGCGAACGAGTTCGTGCTTTCGTCGACCTTTTGGCGGTCCGGATGGACTTGTGCAAAGCAGACCAGGAACGGTTGCGATGGGCCGCCCTCTTCCATGACATTGGCAAGCTCCGGGTACCGAGTCTGATCCTCCGTAAGCCAGGGAAACCGACGGACAAGGAGTGGGACACGCTCAAACGGCATCCCATTGACGGCGGCGAGATCATTAGGCCGCTCGCTCCGTGGCTGGGCCAGTGGGCAGACGCCGTCGAGCAGCACCATGAGCGCTTCGATGGCCAGGGGTATCCGAACGGCCTCGCCGGAACCGACATATCCCTAGGTGGCCGGATACTTGCTGTCGCGGACGCCTATGAGGTCATGATCACATCGCGTCCCTACAAGCGGCCTGTTCGTCCCGAAGCCGCCCGCGGTGAGCTCGTGCGCTATGCCGGCCAACAATTCGACCCAGAGATAGTTCGTGCCTTTCTCGGGATTGCTATCGGTGATCTGCGAAAGGTGATGGGTCTTCTCGGAGTGCTCTCCGAGGTGCCGATCCTTGCCACCGTGCCTCGGGCTGAGGCGCTTATCGAGATGGCGGGACGACAGACGATCGGCGCCGTCGGCACGGCAGCGGGAGCTGGCGTGTTCGTTGCCGCCGCCACGCTGTCTCCCGTGCATCTACCTTCCTCGAGTAGTCCTATGGCGAACCCCGTAGCTCACGGCACAGCGGCACCTCTACCTAGAACTGATGCCGGTGGTCATCGGACAGTCTCACCAGACACCCCGATCCAGCCGGTGAGGGCTGTGCAGACCAAGGATGGCCTGTCGAGTTCGGGACCGTTGAATCCGACCTCGGGCAGCTCGACCACAGGCAACGACGGCGCCTCAGAGTCGAACTCCACCCCCGGCTCGGCTCCCGCGGAGGAGGCTCAGTCGTTCACGAACACAGACCTGCACGCCGACGTGCCCAGCGTGGGAACGATCGTGACCAACATCTCGATCCCGGCCACCGCCGACTCAGCGGCGACGGATGTGGCATCGGCAGCAGAAGACGCGGCTTCGACCGCCGGCACCACGGCGGAAGGTGTGGCATCGACCGCGGGATCGGAGGTGGAAGATCTTGCCAGGGCGTCGGGTGAGAATGTCCAGATCCCTCCCAGCCTTTGACAACGGGGTTGAGACTGAAAGGTGCGACTTCACAGGGCAGTGAGTCGAGCCACTTGAGACTCCCGGCGATGATGAATAGGGGACTCCCAGCCGACCGCTATCTGCCGGTGCGCTCGCGGTGCTTGCACCCTGGCCAGCAACAGGGCCGACGCTGGCCTTCCTCCAGCTCCTCCTGGGTCCGGCGAATGCGGCGTTCTCGGGTCATCTCCTGCTTGGCATCCTTGACCCAGCAGATGAACTCGTTCCGGGCCAGAGTCGTGATGTCCTTCCAGGCATCCAGCGCCGTGGGGTTGGCGATCAGCGCCTTGCGCAGGTCTCCTGGAAGCTTGTGCACCACCCCACCGGGCACTCGCGGGCTGCTCACTGGGCCACGGTAGCGGGACAGGGCGAGCCCTATCACCATCGAAGCCTGGGTCTTGGTGACCCACCCCCCGACCCGGCAGCGAGGGACGGTCCCGACGAGGTCATGAGGCATGATCGAGAGATCGCATGATCTAGCTAGATCAAGGAGGAACGGGCCAGGCTTCATTTCTGATGGTCCATTAGCCCACGATCTGATTCGCATCGGCGACGAGCGCGTCGATCAGCGCCGGATCCCAGTTGTCGAGGTTCCCCCGAAGTGTTGGAGAAGGACGACGGGAACTGCCCCGTCCCCGACCTCTCGGTAGGCGTCGTCAATGCCGCTCGCGGCACTGATGACCCTGTTTGTCGCCTCCGAATAAGTGGTCATCGGTCGTGCACGTCGACCATCGGTATTTGCATCCTCTCCTCGCGACGCGTTTGGCGACGCTGACCAACCTGTTCAGCCCTCAGTTGGGCTGGCAAGCCTCGGCCGCCTGCTCGATGAGTCCGACGACAGCATCGGGATGAGAGACCATCGCCACATGGCTGGAAGCGACCTCGACCATTGTGGCGCCCATCCGCTGAGCAAACTGCATCTCGGCCTCCGGAGGAATCGCCTGGTCGTCTTTGGCGACGAGATACCAAGACGGAACAGACTTCCATGCCGGGGTTCCCATCACATCGGTGTACCCGGACCCACCCAAAGGCTGTTGCACTGCGTACATCACCTTTGCCTTGACGGGGTCGACATCGGCAGCAAAGTGATTGACAAAGTCATCCTCGGAGAGCCAGCCGAAACCCTGCTTGTCGGTGAAAAGATGCTCGAGCGCTGGTGTCACAGGTCCCTGAGCCAGCAGCGCGCCTAGCGACTCGCCTTCGTCGAGGCCGAAGGCTGCAATGTAGACCAGACCGACGACGTTGGGTGCGTTGGTTCCCAGCGACGTCATGATCTGGCCGCCGTAGGAATGTCCGACGACGATGGTCGGACCGTCCTGGAATTCCAGCACCTGGCGAAGGCGGGCGAGGTTATCCCCCAACGTTGTCATTGGAAACTGCGGTGCGGTGACCCGAAAACCACCGGCCTGGAGCCGCTCGATCACGGCGCTCCAGCTGGACCCGTCGGCCCATGCGCCGTGGACGAGAACGATGTTCGGTTTGGTCGGCATTCACTTGTTCCGTTCTGTCCCGGACTCGGTAAGGTCACTTCGTTCTGTCACTGGCTAGGGTCTTCACTTTCCGTCTCTCTTTGGCTCTGGAGAGAAAATGTCGGGCATTGTGATTATTTGTCGACCGGTCGCGTGTCGGCGAGAGCCGTCAACTGGCTCCGGGCGGCCTCGGCGATGTCCGATCCTGTGTTCGCATGCCCGTTGATCCCCCAGCCGCCCTCGGGCGACTCCGTGATGAGTACCCAGGTGCGCTCGGCCAGTGTGGGGTCGTCAGCGGCAGAAGCAACGATGTCGGTGAGTTCCCGGACAACGCCCAGCTGCTTTTCTCGATCCAAGACGCCTGTCGGCGTCAGGACCTGGACCCGGACGTAGCTTCCGTCCCCGTCGACGTTTGACAACGAGTCGGCGGGGAGGTCGTGGACAAAGGCCGCAGTGTTCTTCCGGAACAGCGGAAGTTCGGGAACCTTCTCCCACCGCATGACGGCCGCGGCGAGGTCTCTGGCCAGCGCGTGCTTGTCGGCAAAGGTCCCATCCGCGGAGTACACGTCGATCATGGGCATGGCATTCTCCTCGTCCAATGAATTTGGCGATGCAAAGGCTGGAGATGGAGGGTTACCGATGTCAGCTCTTCATCGAGACGTCAGAGCGCTCTCGGTATCCGGCGCTGAGCCAGCGGACTAGCACGTCCCCGTACAGATCCGGCACTTCCTCCCACGCGAAGTGCCCAGCAGGGAGAAGGTCCATCCTGTTGTTAGGCAGCCTCTCGTGCAAAAACTCGGAGTTGGCTATTGGCACAAGGGGATCATCTCTTCCGCACACGATCTGGGCGGGCGTCTGAATACCAGGCAGCTTCTCCGCCAGCTTCGGCAAGTCGGTCGGATAGGCGCGGACGAAGCGGGTCGACTCCACGAACCGGTCGCCTGCGTAGGATTTCAGGTAGTCGTCTCGAACGTCTGGGGGCGGAGTGCCACCCGGTATGGCGTCGTAGATCGGCCCGAGCATGTCCTTGGAGTCGATCTGGCGCAACCCCTCCATGTCGGGTGCCTCGATCATGCTCTCCAGGTTTCCGCCGACCTGCAATGGCACTGCTATTGCACCGCCGCCAATGGCCAGGCTGCGCACGAGCGCGGGACCATTCGCGGCCGCCCACAGGGCGGCGGGCGTACCAACATCTGGGGCGACGAAATGCACCGGCCCCAAGTCCCACTCCTTCACCAACTGCAAAAGAAAGGCCCCCATCGCGTACGGCGACAGCAGGTCGAGCTGACGCTCCGACTGACCAAAACCTGGAAGGTCGATCGCGACGAGGTGAAACCGCTCGGCCAGGCGGTCCCATACCTTTCGGAAGGCGAGCACACTCTCCGGCCATGGGCTCGTCAAGACGACGGTTTCGCTCCCGCCTTGCCCAGCCTCGGCGAACCGGATCTTCAGGCTGTCTGCTTCTCGGACCGCTAGGTCCATCGCCATCTCCTCTTCGGACGGACGTCTGGGCCTGCCCAGCACTCCAGCTACTCTCCCCGGGAAACGTGCCTCTGCGCACCGCGCGTTCGTGTCATATCTCTCCGCAAGCCAGCTGGTCACCAACCCACTTTGAGCTGGTGGTCCGGCGGCCACCGGGCTTGATCCAGACAGACCGCGATCTCGCACGGGTGCATGTCGGCCTACCGGAGGTGTGGGCGGCTGATGTGTCATCCTCGGAGGGGCGATGGCGGGATGCGCGTCGACCCCTGCACCTTTGGAATCACCATCACGACCCGGTCGATGTAACACCAGCTCCAATCCTCGACCGGCTGCTGCGAGTGGATGACCGGGTGGCCGCTGGCGTCGGCGTGGCGGGTTGCGTGATGCTCTGCGAAGCTATCGCAGCAGCCGACGTGGCCACACTCGAGGCAGATTCGCGGGTGGAGCCTCGACCTTTCCTCAGCCAGGCAATCGTCGCAATCGGCTACGGAGCCCGGAAGCTGGGCGACCTTGACATGCTCGCAATGACGGCACAGAACCATCCACGGTGAGACTGTCAGCAACCCTGTGTCCGCGCATCGCGCCGAACGCGCGTCGTCTTCGAGGCTCTCCGCCGGCTTATGGTCGCGGGTCGTGGACGGCCGCCAATCGGGTCAGCTCGACCCGCGAGTTGACGTCCAACTTCGCGAAGACATGACGCAGATGACCGCTGACGGTGTGCTGAGAAACAAACAGCCGCTCAGCCACCTCTCGGTTGGTCAACCCTTGGGCGACGAGCCTCGCCACCGCGAGCTCGGAGTCGGTCATGGCGGCCCAACCTCTCCCTGGGCGCTGCACCGTCACCAAGCGGCGGCGCACGCCCAAGGCCCTGAGCCGGCCGCGCACCCTCCCGGCATCCCAGGCTGCTCCCGCGTGGGCATACACTTCCAGCGCCCGGCCAAGGACCTCCACGCCTTCGTCGGTGTCGCCTCCGTCGACGGTGGCGACTCCCAGATCTTCCAGCGCCGCCGCGTAGGCCAGCGGACGCGGGCCGCCCTCGTACAGCGCGACCGCTTCCGCTAGGTCCTTGCGGTTGTGGTCCAGCAGACCTCGTGCGTGGGCGGCGGCCGCCGCTATCGATCGGACCGGGGGATTGAGCTGAGCTCGACACTGGGCTGCATCCGCAGCATGGGCGGCGAGCTCGTCGTCTTGCGCCGCGAGCGCGATGTGGATCAGGCGGGCCTCGTCGGCCACGTCCATCGGAAAGAGCGGCACGATGGACATACGCTCCTCCTCCCCAAAGGCGCGGAGCCATTTGTGAGCGCGGGCGGATTCGCCGGCGGCCCTCTCCTGCAACGCGAGCAGCCAGGCGGCGTGACGACGGACACTCGGGGCCCTTTGGCCGAGCATCACCTGGGCAATCTCCCGAGCCTGCCGAGACAGGCCCGGGTCGCCCAAGTGGATGGCGACGCGTCCGAGCGCCACGACCCCGGCCGCGTCGAGGACACTGACGATGTGGGGCGCCATTTCCACCGGGAGCTGGCCCTCGAGGGCGACGGCGGCGTCGGCCAGACGCCCCATCTGCAGGAGCTGCCTGCCACGCCCGGTCTCGAAGATGCTGAGGGCCCAGCCCTGCCGGTCACGTTGAGCCGAAGCGACGCCCTCCGTCGACATCTGAAGTGACTCATCGAGGCGGTCGACCATCGTCAGCACATCGCAGCGCCATTGGTAGGTGAGGTGGCCCCGGGTGTCGTCGCTGGTGCGCAGGCCGCTGCGAAGGGCCGTCTCCACCATGGGGAGCGTTCCGGAGAAGTCTCCTTCGGCGTACATGAGGCCAGATTGGGCCAGTTCCAAAGCGAACCGTGCGGCGACGTCATCGCGACCGTGAACTGCCAACGTCACCTCTTCGAGCCTGGCGCGAGCTTCATCGAAGCGGCCTGCCGTCACGAGGTTGTGGAACAACAACGCCAGGTGCCGGGTCCGCAGGCTGGCCGGAAGACCCGGGAGGGCGAGGGCGTGGCGGCACTCCTCGGCGCGCACGTCAGGGGATAGGGCGAACATTCCGGCGATGCTGAGTCGGACCTCGGCTTCCTGCTCGGGTGGAAACGCTTCGTGCAACGCCGTGTCGGCGAACGCTTTCGCCTCCTCGCCGCGCCCGGCGGCGTGCAACCAGACCGCAGTCTGAGCCACCAGCGGCCCTCGCAAGGGATGCCGTCTGGGAGCAAGCTCAAGGGCGCTCTGGCTCAAGTCGGCCGCCGCGCCGGGATCGGTTGCGCCGAGCGCCTCGGCCGCCTTGAACAGCGTCGTGATCGCAACCTCATCGCCGGGCGAAGCGCTCTCTGCCAGTTGGGTCGCCACCTCCACCGGGAGCGCTCCCCGTGCAAGGAGCACTGAGGCCGCCTGTCGATCGAGCGACCGGCGCACCGAGCCAGGGATGCTGGCTCGCACCGCTTCCAGGGTGAGGTCGTGGAACATGAGTCTGCCGTCGCGTTCGACGAGCAGGTCGGCGTGAATCAGCTCGTCAACCGGCGTGAGTAGCTCCGAGGGTGATCGGCTGAGCATGGCCGCCGCATCGTCGAAGGAGAACCTCCGTCCGAGGGCGGCGGCGACCGTAGCCACCAGACGGGCCGAGTCGGACATGCGCTCCAGCCGCAGGCGCATGCTGTGACTCACACGATCAGGCAGCCGCCACTCGACCAACTCAGCCCGTCCTGATTCGACTCGGACGAGTCCCTCGTCGCGCAGTCCCGAAAGGAGCTCAACGAGTAGGAACGGGCTGCCCGCCGGCCGCTCCGCCATTTTCAGCAACTCGCTATCAGGTTCCGCGCCCAGGACGTCGGCCGCTATCTGCGCGACCCCGGCCTGGTCCAGCGGACCGAGGGTGACCTTGGCCGCTCCCTGACCTGCCAAGAAGTCAACCGCGCTCCGAATCTGGGCAGATCCCTGACCGGGGCGAAGGGCGATCACCCAGCCGATCGGTACCGTGGCCAGACGCGACGGCAAGGCCCGAAGCGCGGCCGCCGTCCCGCTGTCGGCCCACTGGACGTCGTCGAGGCAGACCAGCAAGGGCGCCTTGAGCGCTGCACTCTCAAGCAGCGCTTCGAGATCCTGAAGCAACCAATACCTCTGCTCCGGAGAAGCGTGCGCGTCGCCCAACGCTGTGCGTTCAAGAATCGGCGAAGGACCCTCGAACAGGGCCTCCATCAGCACCGACAGTTGGACGACAGTGTCGCCCGGGTCCGCCGCTCCGCCGCCGACCCGTATTGACAGGCGGCGCGCCATCCCCGCCACCTCCCCGAGAAGGCGGCTCTTGCCCATCCCGGCGCCTCCCTCCACCAGGACGACCGAACCGACTCCTGACAGAAGCTGGTCCAGATGCTGGCCCAGGATCGTCAGCTCGGCGTCGCGGCCACGGACGGTCAGGGTGGGAGCGCGCTCCGTCGCTCGAACCATCGGTGGTGCCACTAACAGCCCCTCGGCTGATGAGGGACGACTCGCACGATCACATCGTAGGAACCGCACGCGGACTTCGCCTCTGGCGCCGGAATGCCCCGCCGGCACGACGTCGTCCCGGAGGCGTGTAGAGGCCCCAGTGATTAGGAGTAGCAACCAGAGATCACGGGGCCTCGGCGACCCCGTGGCGTTCAGGTGACCAGCGCCAACTTCCCGTAGGGATGGTGCCCGATGAGGGCGGCGACCGCCTCTGGCGCTTCCCTAGCGGATAGGTCGCGCCAACTGGAACATTAAGCAGCCCTTCCGAGGCCAGTTGGAGCAGGCGACTTCGTTGCGCGTTCCGGTATCGGTTGCTTGCGGGAATCGATGCGACGATCCAGACGATGCCCTCCGTCTTTGCCCGCTCCGGCGAGGCGATAGTGACGATTCGTTTACGGTTGGCGACAAGGTCCAGCGAGACGTCGATCGCCTCGGCGGTCCCAACGGCGTCCAAGGCAGCCGCAATTCCGCCAGGGGCGACAGGCCGGACACGCTCCTCCAGCCCTGGCCCGTACTGCACCGGGACGCCGCCGTAGCGGGTCACCGCATCGAAGCTCTTCTCGTCCGCGGTGCCAATGACGGCCACATCCAACAATCGGGCCTGTTGGAGCACACTGGTACCGACTGCTCCCGCAGCCCCGTGCAAGAGGGCGGTGTCGCCCTTTTGCACGCCAGTGACGTGAAGCATCTCGGAGGCCGTGGTACCGACCAGAGGAGATTGGCCGCCTGAGAAAAGTCGAGCGTCCTCGGTTTCAAGAAGACGTCTTCCGCCTTAGCCGTGATCGCCGACGCATAGCCACCCTTGACCCTGAACGCGACGACCGCGTCACCGACGGTTCCACCGCCCGACGCGAGTTGGGCCTCGGACCCCATTGACGTGAGCACTCCGCCCACCTCGTCGCCGACGGGCAGGGGGAGGACACTCGGATCCTGCCCGGGTTCGAAGCGCTTGTAGTCGATTGGGTTCATCCCCGCCGCCCGCACCTCGACTGTCACCTCGCCGGGTCCCGGAGGCCCGAGTTCGACGGTCTGCATTTGGAGGACTTCCGGACCCCCCAAGGCGGTCGCGACCCATCGCGTCGTCACGATTCCACCAAAAGGTCTTGCCAGTTGGAGGGCACCCGTCCGGTTGGTCCAGGCACGGGTTGGTCGAGGGGATGATGCTGCGGGGGTGCGAGACGAGGCCCTTCCATGTATTCGTTCGTTCGGTAGTTCCAAAACCAATCCTCGCCTGGCTCGAAGCTGCCGATGACAGGGTGACCTGAGGAGTTTGCATGCGCGGTCGCGTGCTGGCTGGGTGAGTTGTCGCAACATCCAATGTGGCCGCACTCCGTACACCGTCGTAGGTGTAGCCACCAACCCCCAGACTCGAGACACTCCACACAGCCGGTCCCGCTTGGTGGAACCTCTGGATCGAAGGATTTCGTCATGTTTGCACCTCCCGCTACGAATCTGTCAACGGTAGGGGAAAAAGCAACGGCCGTCTTATGCGACCGAGGTCGGTGCCGCCCGTGCGCAAGAACCCCCGGGGGGCTGGCAAGCCACCACTACCACCATCTCCTCAGCTCCGCGTCTAAGGACCAACTCGGCCAGCGCGTCGGTCCGCGGCGGACAGAGTGCCCCGCTCGCCGAGCCGCTCACTGTTGCACGCCGAGTGCTCGGTCGAGCGGTTGATGGCGTCGATCGTGTGGAGCATCTTTCGGTCGTGCTGCGATCAGAACCCAAGCGGTTCATTCACCAAGATTGCGGTGATCCGGCCGGGGGCGATCGCCTTGTTGATGACGAGGACGTTATTCACTCCGCTGGGAACGCCGTAGGCCTGCCTGGCCCGCCGATCCTCAAGAGGAAAGCAGTACTCGTAGATGCGTCGCAGTCCTGTGTTGAAATCGGGAACGATCTTCTGCGCACCGACGACGAGTATCACGTGACCCGCTCCGGAAGCGATCGGACCGAGCTGGCTCCCGCTCGCGGACGCAATAAGAAGTGAACCCTCCTCCGTCAGGGCGTGGACGCTCCCGACGACCCAATCGGGCGAAGCGGACAGCTGCCGCATCTCACGACCCTGCATTTCGCGATCCATCTGGTAGAGACGGGGGCGAAGCGGCTGATACTGTCCGGATCGTTCGATGTCCTCGGCGACGCCGATGACTTCGAGCGTGCGGGAGGTGTTGTTGTAGACCTCGGCTCCCACCGGGAGGATGGACCGCACAGCCTTTCTCGCCTCTTCGGCGGAGTCGACCACAGTGCAAGTGATTCCGTTGCGTTCGAGGGCGCTGGCTACAGCGCGCGATTTGCTCTTTTGAGGCCACTCGAGAGAACTCCGCCTCTGCCTCCTTGCTGGGACCCGCCACCGACGGGTCCCCGGGTAGGTCGGTGGCCGGTGAAGTATCCACGTCACTCACCGCCGACTTCAGCGAGGCGCTGGTGGACCAACGCAACCACCATGGACCCCTCGCCTATGGCAGCCGCGCAGCGCTTGATCGATCCACTCCGGACATCGCCAGCGGCGAACAGCCCTGGCAGGTTCGTTTCGAGAGGTAAGGGTTGACGAGACAGCGGCCATCCGTCGAGTGCGCCAGCTGATGAGCTGAGTTCGGCCCCAGTGCGCACGTATCCGGCGCCGTCGAGAGCAAGTCCCACGCTGGCCGCTCCTTGGGTGCGCGGCACCCCTCCGATGCACACGAAAAGCGCGTCGGCGGGCAATCGAGCAACGGTGCCTCCTGACGAGACCATTAGTGCTCGCAGGTGAGTATCCGATTCGAGACCGACCACTTCCGTGTTTGTCCGAACCTCGACGTTTCCCAGTCTCCTTCACCTGGCTGATCAGGTACTGGGACATCGATGCCTCAAGCGAGCGACCCCGGACCAGCAAGGTCACCTGCGCGGCGTAGCGCGAGAAGCGGATGACCGCCTGGCCAGCGGAGTTCCCTCCCCCGACAATGGCCACTCGGCACCCGCTGCAGGTGACCGCCTCGCTCGGGCCGGCGCCGTAGTACACACCGGAGCCCAGGAGTTCATCGATGCCCGGAACCTCAAGACGACGCCAGTCGACACCGCTTGCCACGAGCATGGCCCGTGACTGGCACAGCTGTACCGTCGGAAAGGTGGGCGACATAACCCGGGCCGTCCCTGGTGATGTGCAGCGAGACGCCGAGCGAGAAGAACTTCGGCCCCGAATCTCTTCGCCTGTGCAGTTGCCCGCGTTGCCAATTCGCTTCCGCTGATCCCTTGTGGGAATCCGAGATAGTTCTCGATCATGGAGGTCGTCCCGGCCTGACCTCCAGGTGCCACGGCTTCGATGGCCACGGCGCGCAAACCCTCAGATGCGGCATACACGGCGGCTGCCAGCCCGGCTGGACCGGCGCCCACGATCGTCAGGTCGTACTCCGACAGCGATGGAGCCGACACCATCCCTAGTCCTGCCGCCACACCTTCCAGCGTGGCCGGGGCGAGCCGCATTCCGTTGGGGAGGACGCAGACCGGTAGCTGGTCCGCATCCCTCTCCCCTGCGGGCAACAACGCTGCGACCCGCGCCGTGTCGTCCACGTCAACCCACTCATAGGGGACACCATTGCGGCTGAGAAAGTCACGGATGCTGTAACCGACGGAGGACGCCCGGTGCCCGACCAGTAAGACCTGAGGAGTGACGGGCCTCGCGTCGTAGTCGATCATCGACATGGCGCTCGAACCCCCTTCATGACGTCAGATTCGCACATCCACAGGCCGGCACGCGCTGTCACCGTCACTTCAGAGCCCTGGCTCGCCACCGAGTCCGCTCTTGGTCGCCCGTCGAATCGAAACCGCTTCGCTTCGCACGGAGCGGATGCTGGCGTCCTGATTGCGTGGGCAAGCAAGGTACCCTAAACTACCGTACCGAAAGGGAGGGACTTGCTCGCCTCGCCTGAGAGGAGCCACGAACGTGACTAGTGAACCGATGCGTGATCCGGTGACTGATCCGTTGCTCACGCCCCAGAATTCTGCACTCCTCGTCATCGACTATCAGCCGAGCCAGATTCAGGCGGTCACATCGATCGATCACGATCTGCTGATACGGAACATCGTGTCGGTGGCACATCTGGCCAAGGCCTACGGCCTTCCCGTCGTGCTCTCGACCGTGAATGTCGCCGCCAACGGGCAACCGCCGACCATATCGGAACTCAGGGAGGTCCTTTCGGACTCGGTCGAGATAGACCGCACCCAGATCAACTCCTGGGAGGACATCGATTTCCGCCAGGCAGTCGAGGCGACGGGCCGGAAGAAGCTGGTCATGGCAGCGCTGTGGACGGAGGTGTGCTTGGCTTTCCCGGCCCTGGACGCGCTCCGGCAGGGCTACGAGGTGTTCCCGGTCGTCGATGCAGTCGGCGGGACCTCCCCGGAGGCGCACCGGGCGGGACTAGAGCGCATCGTCCAGGCGGGCGCACAACCCATCGGCTGGGTATCCCTGGCCTGCGAATTGCAACGCGACTGGGCTCGGACAGACACCGTTCCCGAAGTGGTGGACATTGTGCTCACTTCTCGACTCCGCAAAGGGCTCTGAAGTGTTGCGTCGATCGATCATGCGTCCTTCCGGGCCTCGCTGTCCGGGCTCTCCCGCCTGGAAAGTGGAGGTCCTAACTCCGCACTCGTGGTTCGGCAGACGTGTCCTCGAGATTGACGGCCACCTCGGCCAAGGCTTTCGCGACTCCCTCAACGGCCGCTGCATCGATGCAGTCGAAGAAGCGATGCCGAACGCTAGCGAGGTGAACCGGCCATGCGGACTTCAGCTTGGCCATGCCCCGAGGAGTGAGCCTCGCAACGTTGCCCCGTGCGTCGGAGGAGCTTGCCGTCTTCGTCACGAGGCCACGCGATTGGAGATCGTCCACGAGGCGGGTCATCCGGCTCGCCGACAAGTCGGTGGCGTTGGCCAGGTCAGCCATCCGCAACTCGCGATTGGGGGCTTCGGAAAGGTGCATGATCGTCGTGTACTCGCTCGCCGTCAGGCCAGCGCCTCTGATCAGGTCGCTGTCCAGATGTCGCGGGATGACTTTGACGATACGCATTACGGCGCGCCAGAGCGCTTCCTCGGTAGAAGAGAGTGGCTCAACCCTGGCCATGACCTCCAGGATAACTTGCTTCACCAAACAATCCTTGCACCCGTGACGCGACCCACCGCTTGGCCATCGGTGAGAAGTGGCGGCTGTTCCCCAGTGTGGCAACGAGCTACCTGTTCTCGGCCGCTCTTGACGGCTCCCACTTGCCGTCGGCCACCGCAGGCACGCAAGGACGGTCGAACGACTTAAACAAGAAGGAGAAGCAGCATGCGATCAGAAAATGAACAATTCATTCGCCGTGCGTACCAGATCGCCGAAGACAAGGATGTCGACGGCTCACTCAGGGCTCGCTTTATAGGCTACCGGGCCAGCCACGACCGCAACCTGTGCCCTGCTCGAACCTCGAGCGTTCCGTCGACCGAGACAGGAGGCAATTACGACATGAAAGTCGCACTCACCGGAGCAACGGGGTTCATCGGATCTCACATACTCGCGGAGCTGCAGGCCCACGGCCATGAGGTGACCGCACTTGTCCGTGACGACGCTCAATCCCACGCGGTCGCCGACCGAGGCGCTACCCCGGCCGTCGTCGACCTCTACGATCGGCCCGCCGCCGTCAAGGCTCTCAGCGACGCGAACGGCGTCATCCACACCGCCAGTCCGGGAGACACCACGAGCGCAGACCTGGATTCAGCGGTGGTCGACGCGGCGATCGAGGCGTTCGATGGCACCGGCAAGCCGTACCTTCACATCAGCGGCATATGGATCTACGGCGCGAACACCGCGATCACCGAGGACTCGCCGTTCGACGCGCCGGCGATGGTGTCGTGGAAGGAGCCGATCGAGCGCCGGGTGCTGGATGCAGGAGGTATGCGCGGCGTCGTGATCGCGTCCAGCACCGCCTACGGTGACGGCGGAGGAGGAGTCCCCGGAGTGGTTCTCGGCTCTCCCCGCGACCCCGCCGGCAACTTGATCATGCTCGGCACCGGACAGCAGCACTGGTCGACCGTCCACGTTGCCGACCTGGCGGATTTCTTCCGGCGGGTGCTGGAGAGTGACTCCGCCCAGGGCTACTACGTCGTCGGGAACGGGCTGAATCCCACCGTTGCCGAACTGACCCAGGCCGCTGCCGTCGCCACCGGCGCTCCCGGGGCCGTCCCCGGCTCAGATGAGGAAGCTCGCGCCCGACTTGGCGACTACTTCGCGGAGGTCCTGCTCCTCAATCAAGGCACGGCCGCGACCAAGGCACGATCTGAACTCGGTTGGCTTCCCACCCGCCCGGGGCTCGTGGACGAGTTCCGCCATGGCAGTTACCGCCGCTGACCATCGACCGTCTCCTCGGGTTCTCGGGTCGTGGCGATCGGATCGCCATCCGCGAGTCCAGGGTTGGCCGGTCAGTACCTGCCGATCGCCGACCACGGTCTCCTAGTGGATCTACATAGCGTCGCCCTCGTCGGGACGAACGGGACCATTGATCGCTCTCTCGAGAGATGATCTCTTCCCCACGCCCAAGACGACGCCCAACTGCATCGCTAACGGAGCTGAACGACCTCTCTGATGAGCATGGCTTTGTGCCAACGGCATGTCCTGAAGTTGGCTGCCGTTGGTTCGAACATCGCCATTTGCGCCCCATTACATCAGTCGTCCCGACGATCTGAGCCAGAACTGTCCCGCCGAACCGGCATCGATCTGGGATAATTAGAACACGCTCGATATCGGCTGCGGCCTCAGCACGTAGCGGATGGGCTACTCATGGGGTCGTTGGGCTCAGTGAGATGCCAACTCGTTGAAGATCTCCTCCAAATGGTTGACCACAAGCCAGTGACCTTCGCCTGGACAGGTATGCAGGATGGCCTCGGGGATTGCATGGGCCATGATTCGACCTTGGGCCAGGGGGATGTTGCGATCAAGGTCGCCGTGCCAGAGGTGAACGGGAACCTCGACGTCGCCGACTGAGAATCCCCAATCACGAATGCCCATGGCCATGTCCTGGACGGAGGTGCGAAGCGTTGCAGGAGTGAACTCTGCCGCCTCCGCCACCAGTTGGGCACGAATATCGGGTCGGGCGATGACTTCTGCATCGCAGGGAGGGAGCATCCGGCTGAACCGATCAAGGCCAGACTCCGGATGGCGGCGTCCCTCCCTGAGCAGTGGAGCCACCACCGGAACAAGCACCCATCCGAAAGCTGCCGCCAGCCAGTCGAGGCCAGGTGGCCATCGTGAGTAGAGAGCCCACTGGATTCTGTTGGACAGCAACATTCCCTCGTTCATCGCTGGCTGAGTCGGTGGCGCCAGTCCGCTTACCACGCCGCAGGCCGACACCCGTTGGGATAGGAAGCGGGCACAGACCAACGCATGGGGCCCACCCTGTGAGTGCCCCACGACCGAGAACGCGTCCACCTCCAGATGATCTGCGAGTTGAGCGACCAGAGAGGGAAAGTGGGAGAGCTTTCGTCTTGGTTCGTAGCTGCTGTGGCCATAACCCGGCCGGTCGGGGGCGATCAGTCGGACCTTGCAGTCCCTCGCCGCCTGGTCGTGGAAGGTGAACTCGTAGCTTCTGCCTGGGCATCCGTGGAAGGCGAAGACGGGCGCACCGCGAGGATCTCCGACCTCGATCCAGGCGAGGTCTCGGCCCGATGAGAGCTGCATCACTTTGAGATCTGGTCTCATACCCGAACGGGTACACGCTATCGAGATCTAGCCCGGACGTTTCAGTAGTCCCGCCGAAAGCCGCGCCCGATTGACGCGGAAATGCCCTCGTGGCAAGGGAAACTGTTGATTGCGAAGCCAACAGAACCCCAACCAGGAGGGCACTTCCGAGATGAAGCGTACTGCCGCTCGACCCAACGTCATGGTGACCACTGGCGGCAAGGGGGTGGCCACCCATGCCGGTGCTCGATTGCTCTGCGAACTGGCCGACGGCCTCGGGTTGAGCAGCGCCCTCTCGGAGGCGATGGCGCCGACCAAACAGCGCCGGCGGGGCCACGATCGCGGTCAGGTGCTGGTGGACCTGGCCGTGGCCATTGCCGATGGGGCCACCACCATCACTGACCTGCGGGTGTTGTCGGACCAACCGGGTCTCTTCGGCGAGGTGGCCTCGGTCCCGACGGCCTGGCGCACCCTCGAGGCGGTGGATGCCGCCAGCCTCGAGCGCATCGCCACCGCCCGGGCCACGGCGCGGGCCGAGGCGTGGGCGGCGGGTCTCGACCCCGGCTTCTACGTGATCGACCTCGACGCCACACTCGTGGGTGCCCACTCCGACAAAGAGGGTGCGGCCCCGAACTACAAGCACGGCTTCGGTTTCCACCCCCTCATCGCCTTCCTCGACGCCACCGGGGAGCCGCTCGCCGGCCGGCTGCGCTCGGGCAACGCCGCCGCCGGCCGGCCCGACGACCACATCGAAGTCCTCGACGAGGCCCTGGCCCAGCTACCGCTCGACCCGAGGAGCACAGAGGTCATCGCCCGGGCCGACACCGCGGGCTGCTCCCACCGGTTCATTGGCGCCTGCCGGGAGCGAAACGTCCGCTTCGTGGTGGGCCACAAGCTGAGCGCCGAGCTCGCCGCCATCGTGCTCGGTGTGCCGAAGAACCGCTGGCAGGAGACGGTTTCAGCGGACGGCGCCGACGTCCGCGAATCCGGCGAGGTGGCCGAGATCACCGACCTGGTCGACCTGTCGGGCTGGGGAGCGGGCACCCGGATGATCGCCCGTCGCGAGCTGCCCCATCCCGGTGCCCAGCTCCGCTTCACCGATGTCGACGGCTACCGATACCAGGTGTTCATCACCGACCATGCCGATCCCGATGTCTGCTTCCTCGAAGCCCTCTATCGAGGCCGGGGGCGTTGTGAACAGCGGATCTGCGACGCCAAGGACACCGGGCTCGCCAACCTGCCTTCGGCCAGCTTCGCCATCAATGCCGCCTGGCTCGCCCTCGTGCTCATCGCCGGCGATCTCCTCACCTGGATGAAGGGGCTGTGCCTCGACGGTCCGCTCGCCCGAGCCGAGCCCAAACGCCTGCGTTACACGATCTTGCACACTGCGGGCGTGCTCGTGCGCTCGGCCCGGCGCACCACCTTGCGCATTGCCGAGGGATGGCCATGGGCCGATGAGCTCGTCGGGGCCTTCGCCCGACTCCCGAACTGGTCCAGCGCCTAAACGGATCGGCCGGCCGCACACACCGGGGCGTGATCACCTTGGGTTCACGCGTCTCCCGAGCGGCATCACCCGGCCTCTCCTCGACTACCCAGCTGGAGACGTCCGGTGGGCCAGCCAATTCTCGTCACGAAATGCTGCTGCCGACAAGATCTGAGCGTCCCGAGGTCACACCCAGACCTCCCGCGGAGTTACTGAAAGGTCCGGGCTAGTCGAGCGCTGCCGCCGTGAAGAACGACATGCCTCATCCAGCGCCCTCAGAGTCGCCCGGGTCAGGATTTGCGACTGCACGCAAATGCTGGCGCTTCCCGGACGCCTCAGAGGGCTACCGGCTCGCCCAGACGACCTCATCGCTCAATCGGGAGTGACTGAGGCGTAGTCGAAGTCGGTCGTGAAGGCGGCATTACGTCGGCCCCGCACTTCCCATCGCAGTGCCGAGTCGATCGACGACAACACGTCTCCATGTAGTTCGGTGCCGGGGTGGTCGAAGCCGGGAATGCCGCATTGCACGTCGCCGGGAGCAGATGCTGCGCCCTCTGCCTCGACCGTTAGGTAGCCGAGTACGTCGATTCGCTTGCGTGCCGCCACGTGTTCTAGGGCGATCCGGGCGCGGCGGACGGCGTTGACCTCACCGATCGCCGGGCCGTAGAGCTCTGCGACCGTCCCGCCTGCTCGGCCGAGGAAGATCTCGGCCAAGGCGTCCTGTCGCTGGTCGTCGGCCCGATCATCTACATAGAGGACAACTTCCCACCGGGTGCTCGGTTGGACGTTGTCGTAGTAGCGAATCGAGAGCACCGTCATCAGGTCGGAGAGGTCGATGTCGCCCGCGTGACCCTCCTGGATGTGCCAGGACATGGCACCGAAACACTCCCCGAAGCTCGACGGCCCTCCGGGACGACCGCCCACGCTGCGGCACGGGCAGATGGCCTCGCAGTTACACCCCTCGAAATACGAGCCGCGGACCCGCCAGTCGGCCCGATCGGGCCCTCGTGTCACTGTCACATGCTCCCCGTCATGCCCGCGGGGGTGGTGGCGTGAAGCCCCGGTGCGAGCCCGGGCTGGAAGATCACCATGAGGGCGAGGACGAGGGCGGCCACACCGAGGACCTGGCTGAAGCGGTATCCCCACGGCGAGGTCTTCTCCAACAGGACGATCGCCGCGAGCACGATCATTGCCGCCAGGTTCATCAGGCCGAAGGCGACAAGGAGCGCCATGAGGCCCCAACAACAAGCCAGGCAGAATCCCCCGTGATACAGGCCCACCCGCAGGTCCCGGGAACGCCCCCGATACGAGCCGAACTTGAGCACGAAGCCCAACGGCGAGCGGCAGCGGGTGAGGCATCGGTACTTTAGTGGGGTGAGCTGGTAGATGCCACACGCCGCGAAGATGACGACGGCCAGTGCGGTCGCACCTGAGGATTGGCCTGCGAGTACCCGGTCGGCGAGCCATGCCAGCCCGTAGGCGGGAATGGCGGCGAGACTCCACACCAGCAGGTAGCCCAAGGCCAGGGCCGCGAGACGGAGTCCACGATTGTCTGTGAACGATCGTGTGTACAGCGATGCGAACGGAGTCACCGACGGCAGCATCATGGCGGCCATCATGAGCGCCCAGATGGCGATGAAGGTGCCGATCCCGAGCCCCATCGTTCCTGGCATCGGCCCCATGTGTCGCGCCACGACCACGACGCCGATCCACGCGGCGGCCGCGCTCAGAAGCAGGAGTGAGGCGGGGGGAGTGAGGTGGCGCAGGCTCGGGGCGGCCGTGCTCACGATGCCCAGGAGAACGGCGCCCAGTGGCCGTTCTTGCCCACGTTGGCGAACGACAGCCCAAAGGCCTCGACCCGGGAGCGGTTGGCCTTGGCGATGGTCAGCGTCGAATTGGCCGGGTGGAACATTCCGGTCAGGCGCTCGACCTCGCCGCCCGGGTTCAAGGGGGGAACGAAGTCTTCGATCTCGATGTCGATCAGCTCGCCGACCTTGATCGAGTGAAGCCGGCCGTCATCGACGTAGTCGATCGGTGCGGACTCCATCCCGAGCATCTCCGTGATCAGCGGACTGACCATTGCCATCGGCCCACCGGCCTGTCCGGCAAAGACAGCGCCCAGCTTCTCCGCTTGTTCGGGCGAGGCCGTCGCGTCCATGATCACACCCACGCGCCAGTTGCCCTCGGACATCACCGGTGGCGTGTCGGCGACGATGACGACCGTCTTTTCGCTCACATCCACCCCGTCGATCTCGCCTCGCCCGACGTGGAAGGACAGGACTACTTGGCAGCGATCAGTATCGGCGCGGCATCGTGAGCCCGGAGGTGGTGCAAGGACACACCATGTCGCAAGAACAGTTCTCGAAGTACGTGCCTTCCAGTTGCCACGCCATGGTCATCCCTCCTTGTTTCAGGCCTTCCAGTAGTTATCCTGCCACCTCGGCGCCCGGCTGGCTTGGGGAATCGGGCCCACCTCCGTCTGGCTGCTGGCCTGGGAGCTGGGGACGTCTGCACTCCGAATGGTGGACCGCCCGCAATTGCCTGCTCGGATAGGAGTATCCCCATGGTGCCGGTCGGTGTCGGTTAGCGGTCGCAAGCACTCGACCCTCGATAACAACCACAGCTGGCGTGTGGGGATACCTGGCCTCCAGGTGCCCAGCGGGATCAGAGGGCAGGGGTCAGGGGTTAGCGGAAGGGCCAGGCAGGCGTCACGCTCTATGGCGCTGGCGGATCTCGCTCGGATACTCGGGGAAGTAGCGGCCGATCACGTCCAGGCTAAAGCGCCGCAGGATCGAACTCGCCGGCTCGCGCTCAAGCAGGAAGGCGAACGATTCACGCACCAGATCCGCCTCGCCTGCTTCTTCCCAGCCCAGCTCCTCGGCCAGACCATGGGGGACATCTACGGTATGGCTGGTGGTCACGCCACCAGAGCGGACTTCCACTCGGAAGCTCTCCTCGCCCTGGGGAACCACTGACACGTCGGTTTCGGGGGTCACGAGACGTGCGCCTCGGCGCAGCGCACCCCGGATGGGCCAACAGTGGCCGAGTGCTCAACCCCCGGCTGTATGACAGCTCGTTCCCCGGCCAAGAGACAGACATCGCCATCGACCAGGTGAAAGACGATCGAACCCTCCAGGCAGCAGAGGATCTTCTTGTAAGCGTGGGAGTGGGCCGCGTACGCATCGCCGGGACCGTTGGACCACTCCGAAACTGGCAGGCCGCTGACTCGCATCTCCTCTGCGAAGGATCCGGTTGTCATCGGCTCCGACCCTACCGCCAAGTGTCGCGGGTCACTTGCGGCGCTCCCTCGGGTCCGGTTCAACGCCTTCCCCTGTGAGGCAGGGATCGGCGCTCTTCCAACCGGCGTTATACAGGTGATCCGTAGGTCCTGGGCTGTGCCCTATCGAACCACACTCATTGGGCCTCGGCGACTCCCGCGATGAGGCCATCGAAGAGTCGGCGCCGGTCACCTTGACCGCGCTGATCGGCGTGTTTGCTCTGGCGCCTCAAGATCGGCACGAACTGCGGACCGGTCTCGAAGAACCCACACCGTTCACAGACACTCTCGAAGACGCAGCCGAGTAGGGCAGGCCTTGTGCAGTGACCGTTGGCCAGCAGTCGACGATGGTCGATCGGGGGTTTGGCCGTGTCGGCGTTCCCGGCGCCGGGGTGAAGTGAGCCCATCTGTCGGTAGTTCGCTTCGACCGCCTCGGTCACCTTGAAGTACTCATCGGCCACCGTGCGATCGGAGATGCGAGCGTAGATGAGCGTCATGTCCATCGAGCGGTGACCGAGCAGTGCAGCGATGGCCTCGAGGCTCATGCCCCGGTTGATGGACTGAGTGGCCAATGTGTGGCGTAACTGGTGGGGATGGACGTGACCGATCCCTGCCCGCTTGGCCACGGCGGCGACGTAGCGCTGGACGGTGCGTCGGTCGAATGGCTTTCCGTCATCTCGTTCGACCAAGTACCCGGAGCGGGAGGGCCCCCGCAGTGCCCGGTAGTCGACGATGAGATCCAACAACATGGGCAGGAGGGGCACGTAGCGGTCGTTGTGCAACTTGCCGACCGGGATTCTGAGCTGGTGGAGGTCGCCCAGGTGGACCACGGCATCGTCTTCCAGTGAAGCGAGCTCACCGACGCGCATTCCGGTCCGGGCCAACAGCTCGACCATGAGGCGACGACGACGATTGGGATCGATAGCCAGCGCGGCCATGAACCTGGCAGCGGTCGGGTCGTCCAAGAACTTGGGCAGGGCTTCGTCGAGGGCGGGAAAGTCGCTCGAGTAGATGGGGAGGCGGGCCGGGGCGTCGTCGTAGTCCCATTCGATGATCCGCTCGAAGAACGTGCGCAACATGGAGAGTCGGTGGCGGATGGTGGTGGTCGACAATGGCTTGCCGCCTCGTCCCAGACGGACGGCCTGCCAAGACTTGAAGTCCTCGATGTGGGTCCGTCCGATGGTGGCCACCGACACGCAGGTGGGATCGGCCGTGGTGACCCGGTGGGCGAACAACCTGAGAGCCAAGTCCGCTGCCGACACAGTGTTCGGACGAGCCGAGGCTTCGAGTTGGTCCAGGTAGGAGGCCATTGTGGCGGCCATTCGAGGCGCTCGGGCGGCGATCTCGCTCCACGTCACCTCGGGCGTCCCACCTCCCGGACGGCGAGTCTTCGGATGCACTGCTTGGGCCAGGGCGGCGGTCATTGGGCCACCCCCACCAAAGCCTGAGCCTCGATGGCCTCAACAGCCCGTCGGTACTCGTCGGCCAACCAGTCGACGCTGAGGTGCAAGTAGACCCGAGTCGAGGAGATGGAGCGGTGTCCGGCCTGGGCCTGGATGGCCTCGATGGCCATCCCCGCTTCCCGCAACCGGGTGAAGCAGGTGTGGCGCAGTTCGTGACAGGTGCCGTGGCTGAGACCGGCCCGCTTGCGTGCCGCCCTCACGATCTCGTCGAGTCCCGGTGTCGAAAGGGGTTGGCCACGATGTGGCCCCTTGAGCGAGACGAACAGCGAGTCGCTCGTTGATTCGGGCGACCGTTCGTCGTTCATGTAGCGGGCCACGGTGCCAAAGAACGTGGGTGAGAGCGGCACCAACCGTTCATGGCCGCCCTTGCCCTCGGTGATCATCACCCTCCACTCACCGAGTCGGAGGTCGTCGAGTCGGAGACCCAGCACTTCGCACCGCCGCAGCCCTCCGAGCACCATGGCCTGGACCATGGCCCGGTCCCGGTCGGTGCGCAGTGCCCCCATCAACGCCTCGATCTCTTCGGGGTCCAGGATCCTCGGCAACCGGCGTACTCCACGCACCAAGGGCAGACCCCGCCCAGAGCGTGACCGGCTCTGGCGAGTGGCGATGCCCCGAGGAACCGGGTTCACGGTCACGTCGACATCGTCACGAGTAATCAGGTAGCCATACAGGCTCGAGACCGCGGCCAGCCGGCGCTTGATCGTCGCTGCTGACAGTCCGGAGGAACCATCGGCGATGCGCACCACCTTCTCGGCACCGGGCCGTGGTCGCCGTTGCGCGGTCACGAAGGACATCACGTCCTTCGGCGTGACCTCGGTGGGTTCCTTGGCCACCACCGAGAAGAACACGCTCAGGTCGTGGGCGTAGCACCGCACCGTGTTCGGACGGGCCCGGCCCACCACGAACTCCAGGAACTGATCGACCAACTCGTGGCCGATTCTGTACTCGTGTTCACCATCCGGACGGACGTGACACTCGAATGACGGACTCCACACCACCGCACACCTCCTGATCGGGCTTGCACCCGAGGAGGGTCCCCCGGATGCCTAGCCCAAGAGGTGGATCACCTGTATAACCGGCGGAAGGGGGCACCTATGGCCGATGCTGATCGGCATCAACGAGATGGGCCACCGTGTCCTGGCGGCCGACCAGTTATGTGGGCAGACTTATTCGATGGCAAGTCTCAAGCATTCGGAGTCGATCGTCATTGCCCGTTCGCCGGAGGACCTCTACAACCTTGTCTCCGATATCACGCGCATGGGGACATGGAGCCCCATCTGCAAGGCGTGCTGGTGGGACGAGGGCGCCGGCCCGGAGGTTGGGGCTTGGTTCACAGGAAGGAACGTGCTGCCCGAGCGAACCTGGGAGACAAGGTCAAAGGTCGTCATCGCTGATCCAGGCCATGAGTTCGCATTCATCGTCAATGGTTCCTGGACGCGGTGGGGGTACGCGTTCACTCCAGTCGATGGAGGCACGGAGTTGACCGAGTCGTGGGAGTTCCTACCCGGTGGTATCGCGATGTTCGAGGAGCGGTTTGGCGCCGACGCTCAGGCTCAGACCGCCAACCGGCTGGAACTCGCCAAGAAAGGCATTCCCACGACCCTTGCAGCGATCAAGAAGGATTCGGAAGCAGGGTAGGCACCTGCAAACGACCCTCTCCAGGCGATCTGGGGCAAGGGGCGCCAATCGCCTCTCATCCTGCCCTTCTGCCCGGTCTCGCAGCTCTAATCGATCGCGCCTCCACGACGGTGATGAAACCGTCATGGGCCACCCCGCTGGAGCAGGGTTGCCCACCAGGAAGGAGAAAAGGAACTAGAGCCAATCAGATCGACTCGTGGAACTCCGCACCCTTTCCGAGCATGGATACACCATCCACGATGTCAACCATAGGAATCAGGTCGAACTCAAGCCAGGTCGTGAATTTGGACGTTCCGTCCATGAGGCCTGCCTGATTGTCAGTCTCGATGACGGCAGCGCCGCCCTCGCCGTCGATGCGAGCCAAAAACTCAGACCACTTCTGATCAGCAGGGATTTGCCACTTGGCAAACGTCTCCAGAATGGATTTCCCGTCATCGTGGTTCTGCTGGGCTGTTCCAGTCGCACGCGTCTTCCAGGTCAAGAGATACTTCGCCATGAGAACGTCCGCCTCTCGGAATGCCCCGCCAATCGGGGCTGCACCGAACCATCGTTACACTCTCCCGATGGGATTTCCATTGGCAACCCACTCTGCAGCCCGGGCAACCAGAGACCTGCCCCCTTCGTGCCGCAGTGGGTCACCGACCCGGCGTTGACGTGGGGCAGTCAAGTCCGGGATTCAGGGACGCGTATTTCGGGACATTCCTAGGGCATTGTCGGGTGCGACAGGGACCCGATGACGGGACGAACCACGCAGCGTCGGTTGGGGTCCACGAGAGCAGGTCAATCACGGCGTGAGTCGATCACGGGCGTGAGGTGGTGGCAGAGCCTCCAATGGAATTCCGCTCCCACCGTTGAGGGAAGATGTTGCTATGGAAAGTCAACTTCGGTACGTGTCGATCCATGGCCACGACATGGCGTACCGAATGGAAGGCAGCGGGCCCGCACTTCTGCTCCTCCACGGTATCGCCGGGAGCTCTCGCACCTGGCGAGACGTGATCCCCCGACTCACCGGTCGCTTCACGGTGATCGCACCGGACCTCATGGGTCACGGCCAGTCCGAGAAGCCCGTCGGGGACTACTCGCTAGGCGCGTTCGCCAGCGGAATCCGTGATCTGCTCGAAGTCCTCGACGTTGACCGGGCAACCGTCGTAGGCCAGTCCTTCGGCGGTGGGGTCGCCATGCAGCTCGCCTACCAGCACCCCGAGCGATGCGAACGTCTGATTCTTGTCGACAGCGGCGGTCTCGGACGAGAGGTGAGCTGGTTGCTTCGACTCATGGCGTTGCCGGGAAGCGAGTACTTGATGCCAGTGATCTTTCCGAGGTTCGTCCGCGACTGGGGAGACGATCTCTTTCGGATCATCAACGATCGCGGAGTTCGCACGGGCCGTCTCGGTGAGATGTGGAGCGCCTATGCGTCGCTGGCCGAGTCGGAGAACCGCCAAGCGTTCGCCCGCACCATCAGATCTGTCATCGACCCTGGCGGTCAGACGGTGAGCGCAATGGATCGGCTCTACTTGGCATCCCCGATGCCGACCTTGATCATCTGGGGGGATCGGGACGACATCATCCCCGTGAGCCACGCATACGCCGCGCATGAAGCCATGCCAGGGAGTCGACTTGCGATCATCGAGGGCGTGGGCCACTTCCCTCAGATCGAAGCACCAGAGCAGTTCACCCACACGCTCATCGACTTCATCGAATCGACGGAGCCCGCCCACCTCGGCACAGAGGATCGACGGCGGATGCTCCGGGAGCGATCTGAGATACCCGAGGCGGAGCGAATGAGTCAGTCCTTAAGCTCGAGCCAGGTCACTGGATCTAGTCGGGAGTGTGCTCCCAGTCAACCCGACCACGAAGTCCCGACGTAGCCAAAGCGCTCGTCACCACCCCGGCGAGACTTTTTTGGGGCGACCGTCAATATGCAGCACTGAGCCGGCAGCGTTTTGGGGGCGGTCCGCGAAGCTAGTTTGGAGGAATGGGCGGCGCTCGGATGATCACCTTTCTGGAGCGTGCTTACCGACACTTCAACGAGAGAAGGATCGACGAGCTGATGGCCATGATGGCTGACGACGTTCAGTGGCCCGATGTTGCGAACGGAACCGTCCTCGAAGGCAAAGCGGCGATCAGTCGGTACTGGGAAGCCCAGTTTGCCGTCGCTGATCCCATCGTGACTCCGACCGACTTCTTTCCTGTTGGTGGCGAGTTGGTTGCGGTCATCAATCAGCGCATTCTCGACCTTAAAGGTGAACTACTGGCGCCGCCGTCCACGGTGTTCCACCGGTACACATTCCGACACGACCTGGTGAGTCGCATGGTCGTCTTCGTGGATCGAGAGGCAGCCAAAACGCCGTAACTCGAATCCGGTGTTGATGTGAGGCAGTCTGGGTTCTATTCAGGCGAATGTTCCCGAGTATTCTCGACTGCGTGGCCATCCCTCCGACGCTCTACGAATGGCGGGAGGCAATGATGCCTTTCCCCGGTTGATCAATGCGTTCTACGACCGGGTGGAGCAAGACGAGCTGCTCTCGCCGTTCTTCCCCGGTAGCGTTCACAAGGACCACCGTCGCCATGTGGCCATGTGGTGGCGCGAGGTCTTCGGTGGTCCCACTCGGTACACCGAAGAACTCGGTGGCTACGAGCGGATGCTGAGCAAGCACCTGGATCTGGGCATCACAGAGCAGCAGAGGTTCCGCTTCACGTCGCTGTTGCGCCTAGCGGCGGACGATGCTGAGATGCCGGATGATCCTGAGTTCCGATCAGCGCTCGTTGCCTACCTTGAATGGGGCACCCGCATCGCTCTCCGCAACTCTCAGCCCGGCGCAGCAGTGATGGAACATGCTCCGGTCCCCAAGTGGGGCTGGGGTGAGGCTCCTCCGTATCAGCCGTAGCCGGACCGGCGATCTGGGATACCCCAATCGGGCGCTTCGGATTTCAGCGGGGTGTGACCGTCGCGAGCAGGTCCCAGTTGGGCTTGCCGGCGTAGAGGAGTGAGCGGATCCGGTAGTTCCGAAAGCTGGTGAACCCGAAAGCAGCCCGCTTCACCCGCTTGATCAAGTTGTTGATCGCCTCGGTGGGTCCGTTGGTGACATGCGCTGTGTGCCAGGCGGCGATCTCCTTCCGCCAACGTTGGAGTGTGCGCCCCAGGGAGCGGGCCTCGATCGGGTAGTCGGCATCGTGGAGATCACGGGCGAGCTCGTCGACCCATTCAAGGGCGACGGAGGGATCGGCGTGGATGTAGAGCTCGCGCACCGCTTCCTTGGCCTGCCAGACGGTGGCGACATCGCCGTGCGGGTCCCCAGCCCGGAGGAGGCCGACGAGCTTCTCGTGACCCTGCTCGTTGAGGCGCTCCTTGGCCCGGGTGAGGAGCCGTCGGCAGCGGAAGAGGGGATCGTGCTTCCCCCTCGGTGCCCCAACGTCTCGTTCTGGACATGCCGGCGGCACTCGTCGAGCTTCGAGTTGGCGTGGCGAACGAGATGGAACGGGTCGGCGACGATGGTGGCGTCTGGCGCCATGACCTCGAACACCCGCCGGTAGGGACCCGAGAGGTCGATCGTGCCGAAGCGGATGCCGGCTCGGAACTCGGGGCCTTGGTCGGCCAACCAGGCCATGGGCTCGACACTCCCCCGACCAGGGACGACGTCGAGGAGCTGGCCACGGTCGACGTCGACCAGCTGGGTCGAGAAGTGCTGACGATGGTAAGGACCGATCCGGGTCATGAGCACCTCGTCCATCCCGAGGGCCGAGACCTCACCGAACCGGTCCGTATCAGCCTCGAGGAGCCCTTCGCCGTAGGCGATCACCGTGTCGTTCACCGTGTGCCAGTCGCAGCCGAGGTCCTTCGCCACCTCCGAGACGCTCCGGGCACATCGGCCGACCTGTTCGGTCACCCACTGGGCCGCCCGTGTGGTGAGGGACTGGCGAGGAGCGGCGATGCGCTCGTCGACCTCAGTCCAACTGCTCGTCTTGCAGTCTTCGTCGGGACACTCCCAGCGTCGCTTGTGCCAGACGAGCCGGGCTGTCCGGCCCTGCAGAGAGAGGTCGACCAGGTCGACGGTCGGTCGGTCCTTGATCGTCGCCACACTTCCGCAGCTCGGACAGCCCGTGCGGTCGACGGTCGTCTCCACGTGGATCCGAGCCTCGCCCTCTGGGCCGTCTTCGCCGAAGAGGAACCGGATCTCCGGCAGTCCGATCATCCAGGCCAGCGCGCGCGTAGGGTCAGTCACCAACGGGGGTCCTCCATCTCAGGTCGTCGAACAACCTCAGATTGGTGGACCCCCGCTACGCGTCGCGGATCCTCCGTTCCTGCCTACACCCCGCTGAAATCCGAAGTGCCATCGCCGGAAGCGCCACAGTCGATGCGGCATGGTGCTCATGGTGAGTGGAACTTGGCGAAACGTATCGATTGCTGTCGTTTGCCAGCCCTAAGGGACCACCTCTTTGCCAGAAGCATGGGACCACGTCGTGTCCACTTCGACCGGCTGTGCCGATGATCTCGGAGGGCTCCGGCAGTGTCAAGTACGTCGTCGCTGACGAGGTGGCGGATGATCATCGGAGGGGTCGCTCTCAAGCCTTGGTTTCTCGTGCTGGCGGTAGGACTCGCCTTCGATGACGAGCTCCCATGCGGCGCTCTTCAGCCGGTCGACGGCGGACTGGGCGAGCAAGGGGTCGGCCATCGCTGCGAGCCATTCGCTCGGGTCACGGTTCGAGGTCAGCACGGTGGCCTTGGCGTGGTGTCGCTCCACGCACAGCTCGTAGACATCGGCCGTTTCCAGCATGTCGAGGGGCTGGAGGGCGAAGTCGTCGATCACGAGCAGGTCGACGCCGATGAGCTTGCGCATCTCCTGGTCGTAGCTGGCGTCGAGGCGGGCCGCCTTGAGCCTCTTGTGGAGGCGGTCATGGCGTTCAAAGTGCACGCCGATGCGGCGCCGACACGCGATGTGCCCGAGCGCGGTCGCCATGAAAGTCTTGCCGACCCCCACCGGTCCCATGATGAAGGCGTTGCGGGCCTGGTCGACGAAGCGTAAGGACACCAGCTCGGACCAGACGGCCCGGTCATAGGTGATCTTGGCGTCCTCATCCCAGGCCTCGAGCACCATGTGCGGGTCCAACTTGGCCGCCAGAGCGCGCAGATCCGGCCGAGGCAGCGTCGCGGCGGGACACCTCGTCGCTGAAGAGCTGCTCGAGGAACTCGAGGTGGGTGAGCCCGTGGCTGCGGGCGAGGGCGAGGCGCTCGGGCATCGTGGTGAGGAGTTGGCCGAGTTTGAGGCGGCGCATGAGGACCTTGAGCTCGGGTGAGACCGCGGGTGCGGGAGCGCTCATCGTCCCGCCTCGGTGACGCTGGCGAACTCAGAGGGATCGCGAGCGAAGCGGCCCTGGATCACGACCGGTTGTGGCGTCACGTCGGGCTCGGCGTCTTCTCGGGCTCGTTCGAGCATGCGCGAGACGAGGTTCACGTCGACGGCTTCGGCCTCGAGAGCCCGAGAGCAGGCCAGTTCGACGCGCTCGGGGCCCCACTTCTTGACCAGACCGAGCAGGCGATAGACCTGGCGCATCTTGGTCCATGGGAGCGGCGTGTCCAAGAGGGCGGTGGCATAGAGGCCGATGGAAGGACCGTGATCGGCCGCCATGGCACCGAGGCGTGCAATGTCGCGGGTGGCGTAGATCTCGGTGCCCGTCGGCATGTCGGCAGGATCGGTGATTCTGGCCCCTGGGGCCTGGCGGGGATGGACCTTGACCAGCTCACCTTTCAAGTACAGCTTGAGCGTCGCGGAGTCGAGCCTCGCCCGCAGCGTCCGCCCGACCAGGTGGTGCGGCACCGAGTAGATGGCCTTGTCGACTTCGACATGGAAGTCGCGATGGGCCTTGGGGTCGGACCACTTCGGCGTGTCGAAGGGCGAGGCGGGACGGGCAACAGGAGCGGAAGCTCCTCGGTGCGGAACAACTCGATGGGCCGGCACTGGGTGGTGCCGTGGATGCGCATGCCAGCCGTGCTGCTGCACCAGCTCTCGCCGCGCATCCGGCAGTCGGCCAGGTCGACGAAGGACTCTCCGGCGAAGAAGTTGTGCTGCACGTAGTGGACAACGCGTTCGACGCGGGGCTTGTCGGTGGGTGTGGCCACCCGGGCGGCGTCGATGACGAAGCCGCGGGACTGGGCGTATTCCATGAAGGTGTCGTTGATCCGCGGCGCGGTGTGCTCGGCCAGGGTGACAATCGACTTCATGTTGTCGGGGATGATGACGGGGAACACCCCGCCGAAATAGCTCCAGGCGACCTCGAAGCCTTTGATGACCTCTTCTGTGGTCTGGAGGAACGTCGGCCAGACGAACTGGTGACGGCTGAAGCAAGCCGTGAAGACCAGCCCGTGGCAGACCCGCCGGCGCTCGCCGTCGGGGACGAGGCCGAGCCGTCCGAAGTCGACCTGGAGTTCTCGTCCCGGTGGCGGGTCGGCGACCCGGACGGTGACCGTCCTCCTCCCGGCCCCACAGCGTTCGACGCAGAAGCGGGCCAGGGTGCGCGGGGGAACCTTCACCCCCCGGCGGGCAAGAAGAATCCCGATCTTGGTGACGGTCAGGTCGTCTTTCAGCCAGCTCTTGATGCGCTCCTCTTCGTCGAGCAGCGTGCGCCAGGCCTCCCCGTGGCCGTCAGGTCGGTGCGGACGGACCCGCTCGAGCACCTGGCCGATCAGCTCGTCGCCCAACTGCTCCTCGCCACCGGAGCGCTCGACCCCGAGCTCGATGGCGGCGGCGATGTAGCGCCTGACCGTCTTTCGATCTATGCCGACCCCGTGGGCGATCGGACGTTCACCCTCGCCGCGCAACCAGCGCCGCAGCGCCTCTTTGACCTGGACCACCGATACCTCCCGAAACGCCATGGGGCCTCCTCGCCAGCGGCTCTGGAGGCCCAGCCGAATGTCCTTTCGGCCGGCGTTGGTGGATCGTCAGGGTGGTCCCATAACTGGCAAAGCGGGTGGTCCCATGTCACTGGCAAAACCAGCGATCAACTGGTCCCATGTGGCTGGCAAACGACATCGATTGCCGCCTTGTTGGTGGTGGTAGTAGTCGGTGCTTGCTTCTGGTTTCTCAATCGAGGTCATTCCGGCGGCGACCCAGGTGGTTCGATACTCCGTGCCCTCCAGTCGCAGGAGAAACTCATGCTTCCGTCAGATGCCCGAGTCGTTTCGGTGCACTCAACGGACGCCATCTGGAGTTCGCATGGGTGTGGTGGATCGAGCGGTTGGACAGAACCGACCGCATCGATCGCGTTCATGTCCGCACAATCGCAGAACAGTGTGGTCACGACCGCCAATCGCGTCCTGACAACGGCGGGTTGGACGCGTCGGATGCCCAGCTACGGGTATGGACAAAGACATCGAGCGGGTCCGCAACGATCTGGCTTGCCTCTGGCCAGCTCGAACGGCTGCCAGCAGAGGAGTGGTCGATCCACGGCGACCTCCCGCCTGTAGGCCAACCCGTCCAAGGATGCTGATCTAACCGGCGATCAGAACTCACCCTTGGTCAGCGAGTACTAACTTTCGACGGGGGGAGGGAAAGCACGACTCTCGTGGTTTTCGGAGGGGTGGTCGAGCGGGGCCACCTGACCATCATCGATGAGACGGCCAAAGGCCGCCTGCCAGTCCGGCAGGTCCGGCTCGTTCTGCTCCCAGTCGACAAAGGTGGCTTCATCGCACCACATGCTGAGGTGGCCCATTGTGCCTAGATGAGGTTCGCTGGTCATGAAGTCTCTCATTGCGTCACGATCAGTCCACGCTGTCCGAGTCCAGTACGTCTCGTTTGCGTCGGCTAGAACCTCAGCGGCGAGATTTCCTTCGGAGTTGTTTGCTTGATCCACGACGGCGAAGGCGGACCCCACGAACTCATCCAGGTACTTTGGATCCCGCAACCGAAGTCTGGTTACGACCAAAAACGACATAGCAACTCTCCTTGTGAAGGCCCAAATCGATTCGGTGCAGCAAAGGGGTGCCGCCGTACAAAATTAATCGGGATGCTTGCCTCGCCCAATCCCGGCGTGATCAGGGATACCCGATTGCAACACGAGGGTTCGGGTCGAGGACCACATTCCTTATGAGATCGCCGACAACGGAGCTTCACCCTTGAGAGCCGAATGCATCTCCATATTCCAATCCTCTGCCCCTAGAGTCCGAAGCTGTCGCTCAGCAATACGCCATCCCTCGGGAAGGCGAACCATCGAGTCGTGGTAATAGCCCCACAGGCAAGGGGTACCCCCGTCGGTCCGCTGGTGCCAGGCGTAGACGGATGTGCGCACGGATGCATGATCGAGGTTCTCGAACGTCACTAGGACGTTCGCATTGTGGTGGCTCGTTGCGGCAAAGCCACTATCGGGATGTCCGAACATGCGCCGGAGACTTACCCTGGATCGCACGGGCGGAATACCCGGTCCGTAGTCGACCACACAGTCCTCGATGAAAAGTTCCACAACCTCGTCGTAGAGCCTGTGATCGACGCAGTACGAATAGCGATGAACGAGATCGATGATCTCGTCCTTGGCGATCAGCCGCTCGATGGCGGCAACCTCGTCACTGTCCATCTGTCCTCCTGAGCCTGATCCGCCACTCTTACGCAAGCCGGTACAACTGCATCATGCTCCGCAGCCGGGGTGAGATCTAGTCGTGCTCGTCAACCGGGAGCCCAGGCACTCGATCCAGTGGGACAATCGGGACATGAAGATGCGTTGCGCCGAGTGCGGCTGCCTAGTTGATGCCGGGAAGGTTGTCGAACGGTGTGGGAATCCAAAGTGCTGCTGCCGGGAACTTCCCGAGAAGTCGTGAACGGGCGCTGATACCGGGCGGGTCGACTCGGTTAAGAACCGTACGAGCACGGCACTTCTGCGCTAGTCCTGCGTGCCGACCTCGATCCAGCTGACCAGGTTTCCATCGGAATCCACCACGACAGCCTTGCGCCCGGCGTCGCCGACGGCCTCGATCGGCCCGGCGCTGATCCTCCGAGTCGCGAGGTCCGCGACGAACTGGTTTAGGTCGCTGACCGAGATGGTCACTACAGTGCGTCCAGCCCGCTCTCTGTCCTCGATCACATAGAGCCAGCCGTTCCCGGCCACGCACCACATGACCTCGTTCTCGTTGGGAACGATGTCGGCGGCGCGCCCGAAGAGCTGCTCGTACCAGCCAATTGTCGCCGCTCACCGAAATTCGCGGTTTTCGCTCACCGAAATTCGCGTTGAGTCCGCGCTCCGGTTGACAGGTTAACCCCGCCTCCTCGGGGTCTTCTCGGGCGGACCGGCCAGGTCCGTCAGCGGCTTGGTGAGAGCCTCGTGTTCGCGCAGACGCCACGAGGGTCCCTTGATGTTGATGACCGTGGCGCGGTCGAGCAAGCGGTCCAAGATGGCGGCCGCGACGACGGAGTCACCCCCGAACAGCTCGGCCCAGGCCGGCAGGCCCCGGTTGGTCGTGACAATGGTGGCCGAGCGCAGCTCGTAGCGCCGGTTGACCACCTGGAAGAAGGCGTTGGCCTCTGTTCGGTCGAAGGGCGTGATGCCGACGTCATCGATGACCAGGACGCTCGGGGACGTGTAGGTGCGGATCCTCTGGTTGAACGTCCCCTCGGCCCAGGCACCAACGAGTGCCTTGGTCATGTCGGTCGCTCCGCTGAAGTAGCCCCGATAGCCCGCCTCGACCGCCTTGATGCCGAGGGCCACGCCGAGGTGGGACTTGCCGCACCCGGGTCGACCCAGTAGCAGGACCGGATGGCCGTCGCGCACGAAGTCCAGCTCGGCCAGGTCGTAGACGACCTTGGGGTCGATGGAGGGCTGGAACTCGAAGTCGAACTCTTCGAGGGTCTTTCGGAACGGGAAGTGGGCGAAGCGCAGCCGGGCCGACAGACGTCTCTGGCGGGTGGCGTCGACCTCAGCGCTCAGCACGCTGGCCAAGAACTCGAGATGGTCCGCACCGCGCGCCGTGGCGTCTGCGGCCAACTCGGCGAACACCTCGGCGGTGCGGACGAGCTTGAGGTAGTCGAGATCCCCCTTGATCTGCTCGATGAGGGTGGCCTTGCTCATGACATCGCTCCATCGGGGTCGATCGCGCCCGCCACGTTGGCGTCTGCGGCGATATCCACAGGCAGGTCGGTATCTGGGTGCGGGCCGATGAGGCCCATGTCGGCCAGATCGGGGACGGCCACGTCGTAGTCGCCGATCTCGAGACCGAGTGTCACCGCGGTCGCGCCAACGACGGGCTCGACAACGCCGAGGTGGCGCCGCCCGAGGACGACGGCCTCGGCCTCGCGCTTGTGCTCGGGGAGCCACTGGGGCTCAGAGCCCGTGGGCGCCAGGTGATGCAGCGCAACCATCTGGCCGAGAAAGCGCAGCTCGATGACGCTATATCCGATGGGTTGGCGCACTTCTATGACCTTGCCGGCGAGAGCAGGCGGGGCCGAGTAGAAGACCGTGTCCCACTCGACGAGGGGGACACGCCCGACCCGGCGGGTGTCGCGCACCGCGGTGTCGAAGCGCACGGCCGGCAGACGACCGAGCACATGGCGTTCGGTCTCGAAGCGTTCGGCCGGAGGAACGCCCGTCGTCCCGTGGGCCACCGCATGGAAGTAGCGATCCAGCCAACGGGCCGCACGGCGGTTGAGCTCGCCGACGTCTTCTGGTGGGTCGAAGTCGACTTCGGAGAGCAAGCCACGTTTGAGGTCGCGGAAAGGACGCTCGATCTTGCCCTTGCGCTTAGCGTCCCCGGCGTCGCAGGCCTTGAGCGCCAGGTCGTGATGTCGGGCGAAGGCGAGGGCGAGCGGATGGAAGACGAAGCCCTTCGAGCGGGACCGGCCGAGCTGGCCCATCCGATCGGTACGCCCGAGGGCGGGCACGCCGCCGATGGACTCGAAGAAACGGACCAGGCCCTCGAGGGTGTGGTGCTGGTCGATGGAGGGGGCGAAGAACCAGAACTTGATCCGGCTCCAGCACAGCACGCACCCGAAGCAGTGCAGCTCGTGGTCCCATCCCCAGCGCCGGGCGAAGCTGTTGCAGTCGGACCAGTCGAACTGGAACTCCTCGCCGGGCATGGTCTCGATCGGCATCGTCAGCATCACCGCGCCCCGGGTCGGGCCGCGCACCGAGTGCAGGTAGCGCGTCAGGGTCTGATACGAGCCGGGATAGCCCTCGGCCTCGATCACCCGCATGATGGACGAACCCTGCAGGTCGGCGTTATGCGCCAGAAGGGCGCCGATGCGGGCCTGCCAGCGGGCGTCGATCACCAGGTCCTCTTCGGGGACGCTCCGCTTGGGCGGCGGGCCTCCGTTCTTCAGCCACGACGACACCGTGGCGGGGTGGAAGCCGAGGTGGTCGGCGATCTGCTTGATCGTCCAGCCCCCGGCCCGCAGGGCCTTCACGTTCATGTACTCCTCCTGGGTCATCATCTCTTTCGGCTTCCTCCAGCTCGTCGGGTGCTTGCCAGCACCGACAAGTTGGAGGGGCCATGACCCCGACCGGTGGATGCCCGATCAGGAGGAGCGCGGCCTCAGTGACCGCGAATTTCAGTGAGCGTTAAACGCGAGGTTCCGTGAGCGCCGCGACACCAATCGCCGCCTGTAGGTTTGAGACAGGCACACTGGCGAAGAGAACCTGCATGGTCACTCCGCCAGCCTGTCCGATGCCAATGGGACATGCCAACCCGTTTGCTGCAGGTTCCGTGTTCCGCATTGGTCGTGTTTGCCGCCACCGAACCGATCGTAAATGCCGGATGCAGTGAGGCCCCTCGGAGCGTGTTCGCCACTCCACGCTGTATTGCCGCCAACACCGTGGTTACCGGACGGCCTGCAGCAAGATGGCCGCGAACCATTTGGGCTCACCCAGACACGACCGGACCCAAGCCGAGGGCACGAGGGATTGATACGTGGTCTAATGGAATCGGTTGCCTAGGTGGATGAACTCAAGCGAGTCCCGATCGACGCCTGGACAGCCAGGAGCGAAGGGGGTCGTCGTGCGATCACGACTGAATGGAAGGTCTGGTCCGAAGGGTCGTCGCGAGGCTGCACCAACCAAACTCAAGAGTCGGCTTAGTCGTGCCAGATACCGAGGCGTTCTCGTCGGTGGTGTCGTTGCCGTGATCATTGTCGCACCACTGGCGATGATCGGAGCCATCTCGACCCCGGCTTATGCCGATACAACCATCGACGGCTGCACCATCGTTGCCCAGCCCACCGCACACAAGTTCACCGACTGTCCGGACGCCAACCTAGCTGGCGCCAACCTGGCAGGGGTCAACCTCTCTTTCGCCGACTTTTCGGGTGCTCAATTTGTCACATGCCTTACCCAGTCTCCGTACGGTTGTGGTAACAGCGCGGTACTGGAGGATTCCGATCTGAAGGATGCCAACCTTTCTGGTGCCTCCCTGTTCGGGGTAAGCCTCTCCTCCTCCAACTTGCTTCGCGCGAACCTATCGGGTGCGTCGCTGGACTTCTGCTTGCCGCCAGCTATTTACCCCTCCGAGTGCGACCCCGCCAACCTTACGGACGCCGACCTGAAGGACGCCGACCTGTCTGGCGCCAGCACTTCGACCTGTTTCACCCTCAACTACGGAGACGACATCGGGATTGTGGACTACTGCGGTGGCGTGTCCATGTCGGACGCCGACGTGTCCGGAGCGAACCTGACGGGAGACGACTTATCGTTCACCGTTCTGTCCGACGACAACCTAAAGGGTGCCAATTTCACCAGCGTGACTTTCAGCGAGTGCCCGTCTGTATCAGATCTCGATTTCCAGCTATGCAGTGCAGCTGACTTTGCCGGCGCCAAGTTCAAGGGTGTGGATCTTTCCGGTTCACAGATGAATGGCGTGAACTTCAGCGGCGCTGACTTGTCTGGAGCGAATCTGTCCAACGCCAACCTTTCCCCTCTGGACGACGTGGTTTACAACATTCAGACGAACCTGAGCGGAGCGGACCTGAAACATGCTGATCTGCAAGACGCAGACCTGAGCGGCGCCTCACTTACAGGTACATTTCTGAACTACGCCAACGTGTCCGGCGCCAACTTGACGTATGCCAACCTGACTGACGCCGTCCTGAACCATGCCAACCTGACCAAAGCCGACATGGACGGCGCCACCTTGACCGGTGCCAGCCTGAGCCGCGTTACCTGGTCAAACACCACCTGCCCGGACGATACCAACAGCGACAACGATGGAGGTACGTGCGTCAATAACCTCGGCTAGCCAATCCTGTTGTGACTCCCCGCCCTGGCGTGGAACCTTTGCGTTCGGAAGCGTTCCGCAGTTGTGCCGGAGCGGGTCACTATCCGGCCACCGGTCACACTGATTGACAAGGCGCTGATCAACGATTCTGGCCCAACGTTGAGCCCCAAACCCGTTGACCGCAACCCTCGAAGAGAGGAGCAGGTCATGAGAGTTCGTCGTGTTTTTGGAGCATGGGCCGTCATGTTGTTTGTGGGCACGCTGTCCATCTACTCGCTGCCCCAATCGTCATCGGCGGCCCCAATGAGACCGGTGAAGCCCACCGTGTCATCATTCGCAGCGAACCCGTCTTACCTCAGCGCTTCGGGTGGGTCGGTCACCTTGTCAGCACAGGTGACAAATGCCATCAGCTGTGACTTCTCCTCCAGTCGGGTCGTCACCGGATTGCCGGCAACGATCCCCTGTTCGAATGGCACCGTGACTGAGGTGGTGACTGTTCCCCCCAACCCAAGAAAAAGAAGAACCATCGCGTACAGGTTCCGGCTGTCGGTCATAGGGACGAAGACAGTTAGGGCCGTGGCCGTCAAACTCATTGTTGACGCGCCCTACGGATTCAATGCTCCTTTTGCCATCGCCTCCGACGGCATACACGTGTGGGTTGTAAATGGCACATCAAATGTGGGAGATAGGCTAACTGAGCTCAATGCCAGTAACGGATCGTTGGTGCGAACACTTTCGGGTGGCTCATACGGGTTCAATGGAATCTCTGGTATAGCCTTCGGCGGTTCGCATCTGTGGGTGGCGAACAACTCCGGAGACTCGGTGACCGAGCTGAATCCCCGTGACGGATCGTTGGTGCGAATCCTCTCGGGCGGTTCCTATGGGTTCGATGGGCCCCACGTCATGGCTTTCGACGGGACCCACATGTGGGTGGCGAACCAGAGCGGCAACTCGGTGACCGAGCTGAATGCCAGCGATGGGTCGTGGGTGCGGACCGTCTCGGGCGGCTCCTATGGGTTCAACAATATCTATGCCATTACCTATGACGGCACCCACCTGTGGGTGGCGAACGCTGATGGCAACTCTGTAACCGAAATGAATGCCAGCGACGGGTCGTGGGTGCAGACCCTCTCGGGCGGCTCCTACGGGTTCGATGCACCCACAGCCATCGCCTTCGACGGGATCCACCTGTGGGTGGCGAATGCCTACGGCCCGACTGATTTCGAGGGACATGTGACCGAACTCAATGCCAGCGATGGGGCCTTGGTGCAGACTGTCTCGGGTGACTCTTACGGTTTCGGCAATCCCAATGCAATCGTGTTCGCTGACGACCATCTTTGGCTGCCTAACTACACCAAATTTTCCGTGACTGAAATGAATGCCATCGACGGCTCATGGACGCAGACCCTTTCGGGAGGTTCATACGGGTTCGCTGCTCCTATTGGCATCGCCTTCGATGGCACACACCTATGGGTTACGAACCTTGACGGCAACTCGGTCACCGAGCTCAATGCCGGCGACGGGTCGTGGGTACGTACCGTCTCCGATTGAAGACGAACCACAGCATCTGCCGGAATCAGCTGCACCTCCGGGGGAAGAGCTGCTTTGCACCTGTCTAGAGGTCGATTCCGACGTCCTACGGCACACCGCGGCCAGCCTCATGGACCAGCGCGGGGTGCCGTGACCACGGCGGCCGCAGCCTTGGGTCACGATCCGGCTGTCTTCCTCCTGACATGTGCGCACCTGTACCCAGGCGACCTGTTGTCAGCAGCCGATGCAATGGACGCGGCACGGTCGGACGCTCGCTGAAGCACGCTTTGCGTGCGAGTTCCGTTCAGGAGAACCGAGCGACCGAGATCGACGCGGCGCGTGGATTTCGCGGGGACGGTCACGGACCTACGCCGGGCTCCGCAATTCTGGGCCTGTGACCAGGGAATTTGTGGAGGCGATGGGACTCGAACCCACGAACCTCTTGACTGCCAGTCAAGCGCTCTACCAGCTGAGCTACGCCCCCGAAGGCCGCCTCACGTTACCAGCACGCCACTGAGCCTCAGCGGCCGGAAGCGAGCGTGCCAAGAGCTCGCCGGCGTCCACCGGAGCATCGGGTGAAGGGCATGTTCCCAAGCCGCTCGGACGACGGGTCACAGAGTGGACCGCGCCCGCCCGCCACCTCCACTACCGTCCGCCGGGATGAACCGCAAACAGAGCGGCGACCCCCCGCCCAGTCGGCGGCCATGGAAGCAGCTGTCCTGCCTGCTCGTGCTGATCGTGAGCCTCCTGGTTCCGGGGATGGCCAACTCGAGGACGGCTGCGGCTGCGCCTGCAGGCAGGCCGGTTCGACTGGTGAGCGATCCGGCAGGACTGGTCAACCCCATCGATGGCACCGGCGTCGGAGGGGTGACCCCGGGGGCGGTGGGCGAGTTCCCCGGGGCAGACCTTCCCTTCGGCATGATCCAGTGGAGCCCCGACACAGTTCCGAACACGGCCGGGGCCGGCGGTGGGTACTCCTACGACGACTCGCAGATCAACGGGTTCAGCCTCACTCACCTGAGTGGCACCGGTTGTCCCGTCTACGGCGACGTGCCGATCCTCCCGACCGTCGGGCCTGTCGGCACCGACCCGGTGTCAGCGACCGACTCCTTCTCCCACGCCACCGAACACGCATCACCGGGCCGCTATTCGGTGACCCTTGGCCCGTCCGGCGTGTCGACCACCGTTTCGGTCACGACGAGGACGGGCATCTCGCGGTTCCTCTTCCCAGCGACCACCCAGGCCAATGTCCTGCTGAAGGTGGCCGACAGCGCCAATCCGGCAAGCCACTCGGAGGCCCGGATCGCGGCCAACGACGAGGTGATCGGACAGGTCACGAGTGGACAATTCTGCGGGACCGGGACGAGCTACACGGTCTACTTCGTCGCCCAGTTCAACCGTTCGTTCTCATCTGCAGGAACTTGGGACTCGACCGCCGTCCATCCCGGAATGAGCCAGTGCTCGGGTCCGGCGTGTGGCGCCTATCTCACCTTCGATGCCGAGCACGACCGCCAAGTGCTCATGAAGGTGGGCCTCTCGTTCGTCAGTGATGCCAACGCCGCCGAGAATCTTCGCCGAGAGGATCCCGGGTGGTCGCTCGCCGACGTGGAGGCGAACGCCCAGCGTCAGTGGAATCAGATGCTGGGCCGGATCGCCATCGGCGGCGGATCGGGGGCAGATCAACGCACCTTCTACACGGCGCTCTATCACTCCCTCCTTGAACCCAACGTGGTGAGCGATGTCAACGGCCAGTACCCGGGATCCGACGGCCGAGTGCACGTGACAAGCGGACACGCCGAGTATTCCAACTTCTCGGAGTGGGACATCTACCGATGCGAGATCGAACTCGAGTCAGTGCTGGCTCCCCGCCAGGTCGGTGACATGTTGCAATCGCTGGTGGACGAAGCCGATCAGGATGGCTGGCTGCCCAAGTGGGCGATCGTCGGTGGGGACGCCTCGCAGATCAACGGGGATTCGGCCGACCCGATCATCGCCGATGCCTACGCCTTCGGGGTCAGGAACTTCGACGTCAAGCGGGCCCTCACCGCCATGGTCAAGGGCGCCACCGAGGATGAGACCGGACACGGGTTCGAGATCGAGCGCCAGTACCTCGACCAGTACGTCGACCAACACTATGTCGACGCCAGCTCATTGGACCTCACCTCCATCGACTACTCGATCGGTGGGTCGGTAACCCTCGAGTATGCGATTGACGACTTCTCGATCGCCCAGCTGGCCCAGGCGCTCGGAGACCGCTCGCTTGCCGCACGTATGAGCCAGCGCGGCCACAACTGGGAGTACCTCTTCAATCCCGCCACCGGCTACATCCAAGCCAAGGGAGCGGATGGCAGCTTCCCTCCGGGTCCTGCCTTCCAACAGTCGATGCTCGAGCCCGGCGGCCAGCTCGGATTCGAGGAAGGGAACGCGGTTCAATACACGTGGTCCGTGCCCCAGGATCTCGGCGCGCTCGCCGACCTCATGGGAGGTGACGGCCAGGCCGTCAACGAGCTCAGCACCTTCTTCACCCAGCTCAATGCCAGCAGGGACCAGCCTTTCGACTGGGCCGGAAACGAGCCCAGCCTTTGGTCGCCTTGGGAGTTCGATGCATTCGGTGCCCCATGGCGAACGCAGTCCGTCGTTCGTGAGATCGCCGACGACCTCTACTCGGATGCGCCGGTCAACGAGCCCGGAAACGACGATCTCGGGGCCATAGCCTCGTGGTACGTGTGGGCGGCGATCGGTCTTTACCCGGTCACGCCGGGCACCGCCGACCTCGCCATCGCCAGCCCGTTGTTCCCCGAGATCAGGGTCGACCTGGCCGGCGGCCACCAACTGGTCGAGCAGGCACCGGAGGCTTCGAGGACGACCCCCTACGTGCATTCGTTGCGGGTGGTCGGGAGCGGTGTCATGGCCGCTGCGCCCTCCTGCTCACCGGGGGCACCGGTGGCCTCGTCGTCCAACGGGGATTGGAACCAGCCGTGGCTCCCGTCATCTGTGGTCACTCGTGGTGCCACGCTGACGTTCCGCCTCGGTCCGACGCCCGATCCGGCGTGGGCGTCGGAGCCGGGGAACGCTCTGCCCTCTGACGGCAGATGGACGGATCCCTGCCCTCGGCTTCACCCTTCCGAGCGGCGCAACCACGTTGGCCGTCGGCCAGCCGGGCACCCTCGATCTCGGTGTCCGGCCGGCACAGCCCGGGAGCGAGACCGTCGACTGGCGGGCGTCGGGCTCCGGGCTCACCGTCTCGCCGGCGAGCGGTCACTTCGTCATCGGCGCCCCCAACGGGTCGACCGGTACCGGTGCCGGGACAGAGCCGAGCTGTGAGCCGGTCGGCCCGCCCACTCAGGCACTGACGGTCGAAGGTCAAGGCAGCGGTTCCCACGTGCTCGAGGATCCAGCTGCAAACCGCCGGCGGGGTATCGCTGCCACCGGTCGACGTGGACGTCGACGTGACCGGCTGAGCGAGCGGATGGGAAGCCGCTCCGCTCCGCTTTCTAGGGACTGGTCCCCGAGCGCGTAGCCGAGGATGTCCCGGGCCGGAGGACCCGATACCTTGGCGCCGGTCTCGCTGGGCGCTGGTCCGGCACGGACACGGCCACCGCCACCTTGCGGGTTGTTGGCCGGGGCGAAGGCGATCATCCAGTCGTTGGTGAGCGAGTTCCCGAGGGGACCGGTCCCGGTCTCGGCCGTCCCCGTCTTGGCGGCCACGTTCCACGACGCTGGGAAGACACCCTGCGCCGTGCCGTGGGTGGCCACCCCCTGCATGAGGGTGGTCACCGCCGAGGCGGTAAGCGGACTGGTGGCGGTGAGCCACGGCTTCGGTGCGTAGGTCTCGACCAGGTTTCCCTGGGAGTCGCGGATCTGCTCCATGACATGGGGGGTCATGATGACCCCCTGGTTGGCGATGCCGGCGGCCACCAGGGCCATCTGCAGCGGGCTGGCGATGACCGTGCCGCTGCCGAAGCCCTGGCCGAAAGCGGCCGTCGCCGCCAGTGCCTGGTCGCTGGCCACGTCGGCGGGCTGACGGGAAGCTCGACTCGGCCGACGTCGGTGAGATCGAGGGGTGGGACCTGGTCGAAGCCGAACGCCTTGGCTTCGATCCGAGAGGCTTGGAGCCAAGGGCGATGCCCATCTGGGCGAAGGCGGTGTCGCACGAGTCCGGCAGGCTCGATTGGATCGTTCCCCCACAGTCCTCGCCGGGGTAGTTGCACAGAGGCTGAGGGCGCCCCTGGATGGGCGGAGGTTCACCCGGCCCGTTGATGCATGTCGCCAGCGGGATAGTTGACGTTGGCCACCGAGGGGTCGTGGTCGTAGACGGCGGTCGAGGTCACCACCTTGAAGGTCGAGCCCGGCTCGACCCCGTTCTGGTAGGCCTGCGAGATGACCGGGCTGGTCGGCACCCGGGCCCAGGACGAGAGCCTGATAGGTGTTCTTCTCGACGGTCGGGTCGGGAGAGACGAAGCCGCTCGGGTTGTAGCTCGGGAGGCCGTACATGGCCTCGATGGCGCCGGTCTTGACGTTGATGACCACCGCCGCCGCCTCGGGAGCTGAGCCGTCGGCATCGATCTGTTCGACTCGGTGCGGCCACCTCGCAGCTGGAGGTGCGAGCTGATGGTGAGGGTCACGTTGTCGGTCGTCGTGCGATTGACCAACAGGTCACGCAAGGAGCGCACCGGGCGTGTATGGGACTCGAGGAAGTTGTTGTAGTAGGCCTCCACGCCGACGGAGCCGTAGTTGGGCGAGTCGTACCCGACGATCTGCGAGAAGAGCGTGGCGGTGTAGGGGTTGTAGACCCGCTGGTACTTGTCGACGCCTTTTCGGCGTGGGGACTGGAGCTGGCCAGCACCACCCCGTCGGAGGAGAGGATGCTGCCCCGTGGCTGGCTCCGCTCCACGGCCTGGACGGCCGGGTTGTTCGGGTCGTTGGCCAGCGAGTTGGCCTTGATGACTTGGATGTTGTTGAGCTGGATGAAGATGGCCAGGAAGCACAGGACCATGAAGATGCCGAGACGGCGGATCCGTCGCTCCATCAGATCGGCCTGGCGCTCGACCGCATGGGCGAAAGTCTGGCATCCGCTCCCGGGGCTGGAATCGGTCACTGGGACCTCGGCGTCGCCGGTGACAAGGACCCGACTGCCTCCCGCCGGCGGATCGGACGCAGCCCCTGACCAGGCCACCGGTACCATCGTGAACCATGGCACGGGCCTACGACGTCCTCGCGGTCGAGAAGAAGTGGCAGCGGTACTGGGCTGACGAGGGCATCTACGAGGTCGACGCCGACGACCCCCGCCCACACGCCTACGTGCTCAGCATGTACCCCTATCCGTCGGGCCCGGCCCACATGGGCCACGTCCGCAACTACACGATCGGCGACGTGCTGGTGCGCCACCGCACCATGCTGGGCCAGGCCGTGCTCTCGCCCTTCGGCTTCGACTCCTTCGGGCTGCCCGCCGAGAACGCCGCCATCCAGACGGGCACCCACCCGCGGATCTTCACCGAGGCCCGCATCGCCGAGCTCAAGGAGTCGATCATCTCGCTCGGGGCGGTCTTCGACTGGCGCCGGGAGATCTGGAGCCACGCCCCCGACTACATCAAGTGGAACCAGTTCATCTTCTTGGAGTTCCTGGCCGCGGGCCTCGCCTACCGGGCCTTCGCCCCGGTCAACTGGTGCCCGGGGTGCCAGACGGTGCTGGCCAACGAGCAGGTGCTCCCCGATGGGACCTGCGAGCGCTCGGGCGACCTGGTCGAGACCCGCGACCTCGAGCAGTGGTTTCTCCGGATCACCGACTATGCCGAGGAGTTGCTCGACGGCCTCGACGACCTGGAATGGCCCGAGCGGGTCAAGACCATGCAGCGGAACTGGATCGGCCGCTCCGAGGGTGCCGAGTTCGACCTGGTGGTCGAGGGCCGGGACGGCTCGGACGGGCGGGAGCGCCTGGCGCTGCGGGTGTTCACCACCCGTCCGGACACCTCCTTCGGCATGACCTATGCCGTCGTGGCCCCCGAGCACCCGATGGTCGAAGCGCTGACCACCCCGGAGCACGCCGTCGAGGTAGCCGACCTCCAGGCCAGGGCGTCGCGGGCCACCGAGGTGGAGCGCATGGCCGAGAGCGGCCCCCAGAGCCTGACCAAACGGGGCGCCTTCACCGGATCGCGGGTCGTCAACCCGTTCACCGGCGAGCCCGTCCCCGTCTACGTGGCCGACTACGTCCTCATGGGATACGGCACCGGGGCGATCATGGCCGTCCCCGCCGAGGACGCCCGCGACTGGGACTTCGCCAAGGCCTACGGCCTGCCCATCGTCCGCACGGTGCAGCCGCCCGAAGGATGGGAGGCCCACGGTGGTCCCGACGGCGGCCCCGGTGGCGCCTACACCGGGCCGGGCGAGAAGATCAACAGTCGCTGGCTGGACGGCCTGGACATCCCCACGGCCAAGGCCAAGGCCATCGAGTGGCTCGAGGCCGAGGGCATCGGCGTCCGCACCGTCAATTGGCGGTTGCGGGACTGGCTCGTGTCGCGGCAGCGGTTCTGGGGATGCCCGATCCCCATCGTCTACTGCCCCGACCACGGCATCGTGCCCGTGCCCAGACGAGGAGCTGCCCGTCCTCGCCCCCGATGACGTGGAGTTCGAGCCGACCGGCGTCTCCCCGCTGGCCACGAGCGACGAGTTCAAGAAGACGACCTGTCCGAAGTGCGGCGGGCCCGCCACCCGCGAGACCGACACCATGGACACCTTCGTCGACTCGGCGTGGTACTTCCTGCGCTTCTGCGATCCGTGGGCTACGGACCGCCCGTTCGATCCTGAGGCGGCCGCCAGCTGGATGCCGGTCGACCAGTACATCGGGGGTATCGAGCACGCCATCCTGCACCTGCTCTACGCCCGCTTCTACACGAGGGCCCTGGCCGACGTGGGCATCGGGCCTGCCGGGCCTCCGGGAGCCTTTCGCCCGCCTGTTCACCCAGGGCATGGTGCGGATGGACGGGTCCAAGATGTCGAAGTCGAAGGGCAACACGGTGGCCCCCTCCAAGTACCTCGAGTCGGTCGGTGCCGACGCCCTGCGCCTGTTCCACCTTTCCACCGGACCGCCGGCCGACGATGTCGACTGGAGCGACCAGACCGACAGCGTGATCGACGGGTGCGGCCGGTTCCTCGACCGCGTCTGGCGGCTGGCCGTTCCGCGAGACTCGACCCCGGCGGATGGGCGGGCCTCGCACGCGGGCCAGGCAACTGGTCCCGGCGACGACCTCGACATCCGGCGGGCCACCCATCGGCTCATCGACCGGGTCACCCGCGACTACGAACGCTGGTCGTTCAACACCGCGGTGGCGGCCTGCATGGAGTTCGTCAACGAGCTGAGCGCCCAACTCGGACGGGGGACAGGCAACCAGACGCTGGTCGACGAGGCGGTGGACGAGGCGGTCGACGAGGCGGTGGACACCCTGCTGCTCCTACTCGCCCCCATGGTCCCGCATGTGACGGCCGAGGCCTGGGAACGGCGCCACGGCGACCACGTGCACGCCCACCCGTGGCCGGTCGCCGACCCCGCCCTGGCCGCCGAGGAGACGGTGACGATGGTCGTCCAGGTCAACGGCAAGGTGCGCGACCGCATCGAGGTGGCGCCGGGCATCTCCGAGGAAGCGGCTGTGGAGCTGGCTACTCGCCTCGCCCGGCTGTCCGAGCGGCTCTCGGCGACGCCCCCGCCCGCCGGGTGGTGGCCAAGGTGCCCCGCATCGTCAACATCGTCGACCTGAACGTCGGTCGGCAGCTGGGTCAGTCCTTGAAGTCCTTGATCACCTCGGCCCACTCGCTCGGGGTCCGTGGCGTAGGGGGTGTAGAAGCAGAACCGGTCGACCACCCCGTCGAAGCGGTAGCGCACCGCCGCCGCCAGCTCGCGGAGGGGGCCCACGACGGCGAAGGTGTCGACCATCTCGTCGTCGATGAGATCGGCCATCTCGTCCCATTGGCCGCGCTTGGACAGCGTGTTGAGCTCGCTCTGCAGGTCGCCCCAGCCGTGCAGCTCGAGGACGGGGCGGTAGGCGGGTGTCGAGCCGTAGAAGGCGAGCTGCTTCTTGACGGCCGCCTTGGCCACCTGGAAGCTCCGCTCGTCGTCGGTGACCACCGCCATACCCGGGTACGACGTCTGGATGTCCGCCCGGATGCGGCCGGCTCGAGCCAGGCCCCGCTCGAGGGCCGGCATGGTGACCTCGCGGAGGTAGCGCTCGGTCGTGAACCCGTGGACCAGGATGCCGTCAGCCACCTCGCCGGCCACCTCCGTCATGCGCTCGCCCACGGCGGCGACGAAGACCTTGGGGTTGCCGTAGGGGTTCGGGCCGGGGTTGAACATCGGGGTCATGAGGGTGTGCCGGTAGAAGTCGCCCCGGAAGGCGAGCTTGCTGCCGTCCGACCAGCTCTGCCAGATGGCCCGGATGGCGAGGACCAGCTCGCGCATACGGGCGGCCGGGTGCGACCAGGGCATCGAGTACCGCTTCTCGATGTGCGGTTGGATCTGCGAGCCGAGACCGAGCATGAACCGCCCCTTGGACAGGGTCTGCAGGTCGTTGGCGATGACGGCCAGGTTCATCGGGTTGCGGGCGAAGGCCACGGCGATGCCGGTGCCGAGCTCCAGGCGGTCGGTGTGCTCGGCCGCCAGCACCAGCGGGAGGAAGGGATCGTGGCTCGTCTCGGCCGACCAGATGCCGTCGTAGCCCGATCTTCTCTGCCGACCGGGCCGTGTCGATCACACCGCTCGGGTCGAAGCCGATGCCACCGTCAACGAGCACGGTCCACGGTAGCGCGACCGGGTGTGGCGCACACCGAGAGGTTCCCCGTCGCCGGCATCGGCCCGTGCGAAAATCGCCCGTGTGATCGACGACGCCGACAGCGATCCTCTGGTCGGGCCCCACCCGAACGGCGCCCGGCCCTCGTACCGGATCCGCCGTCATACCCGAGGTTACGGGCGGTGGACAGCGCCGAGCGGGCGACCTCGACGACGCCACACCGGCTCCGGTGACGGACGATGACCGCAACCGGTTCGGCGCGCTGTTGGACAAGGCCGCCCAGCGGGGCCTGCTGAGCGCCGCCGACTACGAGGTGCGCCTGCGCGATCTTGCCGTCGCCACCACCACCGAGGAGATGATGGCCATCGTCACCGACCTGCCCGCATTCGCGGTGCCGGCGGCTGCCACTCCCACTGGCCGCCGTGGTATGGCGGCGGGCAACAAGCGCGACGCACGGACGGCGGCGGCCATCGGCGGAGCTACCCGGAGTAGCCACCGCACCGATGGCTCGAGCCCCTGGCTCATGCTGGTCGTGCTTATCGTGGCTGTGTGGCGGTCGCGCTCGTGGTCCTGGCCGTGAGCGTCGCCCACCTGCACCGGGCGCCGAGCGGTGTGCCGCGGCCGCGCGCTTCGGCCTTTCAGCTCCCCTCGCCTCTGAGGAACTGCTCGAGCTCCGCCGCGATCTCGTCGCCGGTCGGAAGCTCCACGTCGAGCAGGGCCGCATCCGGCTCCTGGGAGTCGAGGGCAGCTTCGAGCCGTCGCACCATCTCCAGGTGGTCAGGATTGGCCTCGATGAGCTGGTCGACCTGACGGCGCGAGGCCTCGCCGGCCTGGCGCAGTGAGGTCGAGTCGAGCACCAGGCCGGTGACGGCGGCGAGCCCGTCGATGAGGGCGGCGCTGGCCTCCGGGTAGGGCATGGCCGACACGTAGTGGGGCACCCTGGCCCAAAGTCCGATGACCGGCACCCCGGCGTCGCCCAAGGCGACCTCGAGGGCGGTCTGGACACCGGAGGGCACCTCGAGGGTGCCTCGCACCGTGCCCACCCGACCGGCGAGCTCGCTCGAGCTCGGTGGCACGGTCGACGCCAGGCGCACCGGGCGGGTGTGGGGCGTGGGGGCGGGGAAGGCACCGAGGCCCACCACCATCCGCACGCCGAGCACACCGGCCATCTCGATCACGGCGGCGATGAAGGTCGGCCACCGGAAATCGGGCTCCGGCCCAGTGAGGTAGACGATGTCCGCACCGATCTCGTCCTTGGCCGCGATGGCCCGGATCACCGGCCAGGTGAGCTCGGTGGTGATGCCGTCCTCGAGCCGGGCGATGGGCCGCCGGGCCCGCTGGTCGATCAGGTCCTCGCCGTCGAAGGTCGGCCACTGGTCGTGGGCTCGACGACGTCAACAGCTCGGCGACGGCCGCCGAGGCGCCCATGCCGGCGTCGACCCAGCCCTCGAGCGCCACCACCATCACCGGTTGGGTGAGCGCGCCGGCGGGGGAGGTATCCCACTCGTCGTCCCATTGGTAGAGGTCCGATGGGTTGTGCTCGGTCACAGGGACTCCACCTCGGCCAGCGCTCGTTCGCCCAGCCGCCCCACGTGATCGGCGAACAGTTCGGCGCCGGAGCGGTCGCCGGCCGGGGCCCCGCTGGCATAGCGAACGTGAACGCCTTGAAGGATACAGGCGAGCTTCCAGAACCCGAACGCCCGGTAGTAGGCGATGGACGAGACGTCGAGCCCCGACGCCGCCGCGTAACGCTCCAACAGCTCGGCACGCCGAGCGAAGCCGGGCAAGGTGGTCGGGGCCACCCCGATGAGCGAGGGGGCTGCGTCCTCGGGCTCCGCCCAGTAGACGAGGAGCAGCCCGAGGTCGGCGAGCGGATCGCCCAAGGTGCAGATCTCCCAATCGAGGATGGCGAGCACGTTGCCGCCGTCGTCGAGGACGGTGTTGTCGAGCCGGTAGTCGCCGTGGACGATGGACGTGGCCTGCTGGTCGGGGATGCGGGCGCAGAGCAGATCGTGCACGCGATCGACGACGCGCCGGCCCGGGCACGCCGTCGAGCGTCGACTGGGTGAACTGGCCGTGCCAGCGCTTGAGCTGGCGGGCCAGGTACCCGTCGCGGCGGGCGAAGTCGCCAAGCCCGACCGCGTCGACATCGACGGCGTGGAGGCGGGCGAGGGTGTCGATGAGCGACCGGCCGGTCTGGGCCCGGGCCCCCTCGTCGAGGGCCGCGGCCGCCCGCTCGTCGCGGACGATGTGGCCGTCGACGAAGGTCATCACGTAAAAGGGCGCACCGTTGACCGTCGGGTCGGTGCACAGGCCCAGGGTGATGGGCACGGGCACGTCGGTCGGCCCGAGGGCGGTGATCACAGTGTGCTCGCGGGCCATGTCGTGGGCCGTCGGGAGCACGTGGCTCAAGGGCGGCCGTCGCAGGGCGTAGGCGCGGCCGGCGGCATCGGTGACCCGGTAGGTCAGGTTGGAGCGGCCGCCGGCGATGAGGTCATAGGTGAAGGGAGGCTCGGAGCCCTCGACGGCGTCGCGCATCCAGGCCGACACCCGTTCGATGTCGATTCCCTCCACTGCCGAGCCCGCCGTCGACGGCTGTGCGCTCGTACCCATGCTTCGACGCTACCCGCGCCCGCGCCCGCGACCTAGGCGCAGACTTGTCGCCAGGCAGCCGCGTCGGCCCGGGACGGTGGCTCGGGTTCTGTGCGACGGTGCTCCCGGTATGTTCATGGCCATGGTCGATGTCACCGATGCCACCTTCGAGCAGGAGGTGCTGGTTCGCTCCTCAGAGGTGCCCGTGGTGGTCGACCTCTGGGCGCCGTGGTGCGGACCGTGCCGGACCCTCGGGCCCACCATCGAGCGAGTGGTCGACGAGACAGCCGGTGCGGTGGTGCTGGCCAAGGTCAACATCGACGACAACCCGTCGATCGCGGCCAGCTTCCAGGTGCAGTCCATCCCCGCCGTCTTCGCCCTGCGCGACGGAAGGGTCGTCGACCACTTCATCGGAGCCCTGCCCGAGCCGGCGGTGCGCGAGTTCGTGAACCGCCTCGCCCCCGCTGCCCTCGGAGGCGGACCTGCTCGTGGCCGAGGCGGCCCGGACCGGCACCGAGGAGCCGCTGCGCAAGGCGCTCGAGTCCGAGCCCGACCACGCCGGACGCCATCGAGGCGCTGGCGTCGATGCTCATCGCCCGCGGCGAGTCGGACGAAGCGATCGGGCTCCTCCGTCGCATTCCCGAGACACCTGAGGTCCGGCGTCTGCTGGCCGAGGCGCGCCTCGCCGCCCAGCAGGTCGACATCGACGGCGTGGACGTCGAGGCAGTCCTCGACCAGCTCCTCGAGCGCGTCCGCGACGACGAGGGCGCCCGCCAGGAGTTCCTCGACCTGCTGGAGACCCTCGGTCCCGAAGACAGCCGGACCAACGACTACCGCAAGGCGCTGGCCGCCCGGCTCTTCTGATCATCGCCGGCCCTGGACGCCGTCCGGCTCTCGACAGGCCCGAGGAGGCCGCCGTCGCCGGCGGCGGATAGCTTCGCCGCCAGTGGTCGCCACCGAACCTGTCCATCGGGACCCGCACCTACGACATCTCCGAGCGTGCCCTCCTCATGGGCATCCTCAACCGGACCCCAGACTCCTTCTACGACAAGGGCGCCACCTACGAGCTCGACGCCCTGGTTCGCCGGGCCGACGAGCTGGTGGCCGCCGGTGCCGACCTGCTCGACGTCGGCGGTGTCAAGGCCGGCCCCGGGCCCGAGGTGACCGAGCAAGAGGAGTTGGACCGAGTGGTCCCGGCCGTCACCGCCCTCTGCGAACGCTTCGAGGTACCGGTATCGGTCGACACCTGGCGGGCCTCGGTGGCCAAGGAGGCGTTCTCGGCCGGTGCCCTCGTCGGCAACGACATCAGCGGGTTCGCCGACCCCGATTACCTGACAGTGGCCGCCACCGCCGGCGCCACCGTGGTGGCCACCCACATCCGCCTCGCCCCTCGGGTCCGCGACCCCGAGCCGGTCTACGACGACGTCGTGGCGGCGGTCGAGGGCTTCCTCGCGGAGCGGGCGAGCCGGGCCGTCGCCGCCGGCATCGCCGCTGACCGCGTCGTGCTCGACGCCGGGCTCGATCTCGGGAAGTCGGCCGATCAATCGCTCACCCTGCTGCGGGCCTCGGACCGGCTGGCCGAGCTCGGCCATCCCCTCCTGCTCTCGGCGTCGAACAAGACCTTCCTCGGTGTTGTCTGCGACCTCGCCATCGACGAGCGTCGTGACGCCTCGCTGGCGGCTGCGGCCCTCGGCATGGCCCTCGGTTGCCGTGTCCTGCGCGTCCATGACGTCGATGCCCACCGACAAGTGCGCGACGTGGTCGAGGCCATCTTCGGCGCCGGACGGCGAGCATGACCGGCGCAGTGGACGCTGGGACGACCGAGACAGGCGAGAACACGCGGGTCAGGACGGTTGGCGACGTCTCGTGGTGATCCGTCCGTCTGGCTGGTGAAGGGGGAGGATCCGGCCCTCGTCGCCCAGGCCGCCCATCGGCTGGTGACCGACCTGGTGGGAGACGGCGACGTGTCCTTGAGCGTCGAGGAATTCGGAGGACCGGCCGTCGACCACCTGGACGTGGGCGCCGTCGTCGACGCCTGCACCACGCCGCCGTTCCTCGTCGGCCGCCGAGTCGTCGTGGTCCGGGACGCCGGCCGGCTCACGGCCGAGGATGCCGCCAGGCTGGTGGAGTACCTGGCCGATCCCCTGCCCACGACGGCGCTGGTGCTCGTGGCCGGCGGTGGCGCCGTCCCCCCACCCTCTCCCGGGCCGTCACGCATGGCGGCCATGTTCTCGACACGTCGGTGGGCACGGGCCGCGCCCGGTCGCAGTGGCTGGCCGAGTACGTCCGCAACGGCCCGGTGCGCCTCGAGGGCCCGGCGCTCGCCCGCCTGTCCGACCATCTGGGGGAGGACGTGGGTCGCCTGGAGGGCCTGCTCGACGCGCTGGCCGCCGCCTACGGGGCTGGCGCCTCCATCGGCGTCGACGAACTCGAGCCCTTCCTGGGCGAGGCCGGCTCCATCGCCCCGTGGGACCTCACTGACGCCATCGACGCCGGTGACATGGCCAAGGCCCTCGGGGCGCTCCACCGCATCCTGGTGGGCGGGGGGTCACACCCGCTCGTGGTGCTCGCCGTCCTGCACCGGCACTACCGGCAGCTCCTCCGGCTGGACGGCTCGGGGGTGACCACGCCCGAGCAGGCGGCCGAGGTCCTCGGGCTGCGCAGCGCCTTCCCAGCCCGGAAGGCCCTGGCCCAGAGCCGCCGCCTGGGCTCGGCTCGGGTCGCCCGGGGCATCACGCTGGTGGCCGAGGCCGACCTCGCCGTGCGGGGGGCGAGTGGGCTACCCGAGGAGATCGTTCTCGAGGTCCTCGTGGCCCGCCTCAGCCGACTGGCCCGGGAAGGTTCGGCGGTGCGCTGAGGTCAGGCGTCCCTGTCCCACCGTCGCCGTCCCGCGTCGAACGCCGACTAGTGCCCCGATCTCCCAGGTTCGAACCAGGTGCCGGGATCGCCGCGTGCAGACGGGTGTCAGGTCAGGCGCAGACCGCGTCGCGATTCTGCACGCCGGCGTCGGCCACGTTCTCGGTCCAGTGGGACCCGTTCCAGTAGCGGAACTGGTGGCGCCCGGTGGGGTCCGCCTTCCATCCGGCCGGCACCGACGTGATGCGGCCCTCGGCCAGGCTGGCCCGTTGCTTCGGATGGTAGGAGCGGGAGGTGAGGCTGGCCGGCAGGCGCAGGGTGCGGGTGGCCGTCGCCGTTGCTGTTGCCGTCGCGCCGCTGCTGTGGCTGAAGAAGGTGCCGGCCCCGGCCGTTGCCGGCTCGGGTTGGGGTTCGGGGTCGTAGGGATCGTCGTCCTGGCCCGGGTCGGCCACCGCCAGGGTCGCCGTTGCAGCGGCCACAGCCGGGCTCGCCGTTGCAGCGGCCACAGCCGGGGTCGCCATCGCAGCGGACGAGGCCGCGCCGACGACGGTGAGATGCATGGGCTCGGGGGAGGGGCTGGCCGCCTCCTCTTCCTCGGTGAGTGGCGCCCCCTGGTCGAACCTCTCGAAGGGCAGGCTGGCGGCGCGACCGGCGGCCACCAGCGTCTTCACCTTGGGTCGAGCTCGCAAGCCGTACATGGCCAGCCCGGCGATGGGGAGGAGGACGACGAGGGCGGTATAGGCGACCTTCGGTTCCTCGGCCTTCTTCCAGGCCCAGTTCGGGAGGCGGAGAAGGTCGACGGCGCCGAGGACCATGGACATGCCGATGGCCGCGATCACGAAGTCGAGGGAGATGATGGTCGGACTGATCTGCCCCGTCATTGACTTTGCCTCCTGCTGTCTGCGCCGACGACTGGTTGCTGCTCTTGTCTGCGGTCCTTGTCGTGTCTCGTAGTTCTGGCGCCCGGGCAGGGGGCTATCTCTCACTCCCAGTGTTGTCTCCAACACAATCTGTGTCAATAGAGACTTTTTCAGTTGTACAAGCGCTTGTTTGGTGCCAGTTGAGCGTCGTTGGGGGTCTCTCGAACTGAACCCCGATCGGGGGGCGCGATGGTTACGGGGACAGCGGGATCAGCGGAAGTCACGGGATGGGGGTGCCGGCCCGAGGTCGAGCGGCTCGAACCGCTCGGCCACCAGGGTCATCGACCCCTCTGCCCGTTCGACCCGGCCCCGGACAAGGAGGGCTGGCTGGGTCCGGGCCACCCGCCGCCACCGGACCCATGCGCCGCGGGAGCAGACGACGTTGACCATGCCCGTTTCGTCCTCGAGATTGAGGAACACCGCGCCGCGGGCGCTCTCGGGCTGCTGGCGGTGGGTGACCAGTCCGCCGACGGTGACCCGGTCGCCGGCCGGCCTCTGTGCCAGCGCGGCCGCAGGTACCACCCCGCGGCAACAGAGGTCGTCCCGGGCCAGTTCCATGGCCGTCGTGTCCGGTGCCATGCCGAGCGACCACAGGTCGTCGGCCACCCCCTCCCAGGCGGTGGGTGCCGGCAGGGAGGGCGGGTCGGACCCGGTGACCACACCCGGCAGCCGGCCGGACGTGGCCTGCGCCGCCGCCCCGGCTGCCCATACCAGCGGGCGGCGGTTGACGTCGTTGTCGACGCCGTCGGAGCCGGTGCCCGCGGCGGGAGCCGGGCCCGGGGTGCCCACGTCGTCGAGGGCGCCGGCAGTGGCCAGTGCCTCGAGCTGGGAGCGGGTCACCCCGGCGCGGCGGACGAGGTCCTCCAGGCCTGACCAGGGACGTCCTTCGGCGATGCGCGTGGCCGTCTCCTCCCCGACGCCCCGGATGGAGACGAGCCCGAGACGGATAGCGGCGGGTGAGGACGCCCCGTCCCCGTCCCCGTCCCCGTCCCCGTCGCGTCCGCCAGGGTCGGTCGGGTCGGGCTCGAGGCCGGCCTGGGCCAGACCCGCGTTCACATGCGGGCGGCGCACGACCACCCCGTGGCGCTTGGCGTCGGCCACCAGGCTCTGCGGCGACCAGAACCCCATGGGCTGCGCGTTGAGCAGCCCGGCGCAGAAGGCGGCCGGGTAGTGCAGCTTGCACCAGGCCGTCGAGTACACGAGGTGGGCGAAGGCCACCGAATGGCTCTCGGGGAAGCCGAAGTTGGCGAAGGCGGCGAGCGCGGCGTAGACCTGTTCGGCCACGTTGGTGGAGACATCGCGGGCGGCCATCCCGGCGAACAGCCGGTCCTTGAGCTTGGCCATGCGCTCGCCTGACCGCTTGGCGCTCATGGCCTGGCGGAGTTCGTCGGCTTCGGTCGGGGTGAACCCGGCCACGTCGATGGCGATCTGCATGAGCTGCTCCTGGAAGAGGGGTACCCCGAGTGTCCGCTCGAGGGCCGGTTGCAACAGCGGGTGCAGATAGGCGACGGGCTCGGTGTGGTTGCGCCGGCGGATGTAGGGATGGACGGCGTTCCCCTGGATGGGGCCCGGTCGGATGAGGGCGATCTCGATGGCCAGGTCGTAGAAGCAGCGGGGCCGGACCCGGGGCAGGGTGTTCATCTGGGCCCGCGACTCGACCTGGAACACGCCGACGGTGTCGGCCCGGCACAACAGGTCGTAGACGGCGGGCTCCTGCTCGAGCCGGGCCAGGTCAACCTCCACGTGATGGAAGTCGCGGATGAGGTCGATCATGTGGTGCAGGGCGGTCAGCATGCCCAGGCCGAGCATGTCGAACTTGACCAGCCCGACGGCCGCGCAGTCGTCCTTGTCCCACTGGAGGACGCTGCGGTTCGGCATCCGCGCCCACTCCACCGGGCAGACCTCGACCACCGGCCGGTCGCAGATGACCATCCCGCCCGAGTGGATCCCGAGATGGCGAGGGAAGTCGAGGACCTCTCCGGCGAGCTCCCGCACCAGCGGGGGAAGGTCGTCCCGGCTCCCGAACGGCTCGCCCCGGTCGACGGACTTGGCCCAGGCGTCGACCTCCTCCAGCCCGTGGCCGAGGGCCTTGCCCATGTCGCGGAGGGCCGAGCGGGAACGGTAGGTGATGACGTTGGCCACCTGGGCGGCATGGTGGCGCCCGTAGCGCTCGTAGACGTACTGGATGGCCTCTTCACGCCGGCCCGACTCGATGTCGATGTCGATGTCCGGCGGTCCTTCACGGGCGGGGGAGAGGAAGCGCTCGAACAGCAACCCCAACGAGACGGCGTCCACGTTGGTGATCCCGAGGGCGTAGCAGACGGCCGAGGTGGCGGCCGAGCCGCGTCCCTGGCAGAGGATGTCGTGGTCCCGGCAGAAGGTCACGATGTCCCAGACGGTGAGGAAGTATCCGGCGAAGCCGAGGTCGCCGATGATGGCGAGCTCGTGGTCGATCCGGGCCCACGCCCCGGCCACCCGCGGCGCATGTCGCGGCCCGTAGCGCCCAGTGGCGCCGCCGCGGACCAGCTCGACCAGCCAGGTCTGCTCGCTGTGCCCCTCGGGCACCGGGAAGTCGGGGAGCCGAGGGGCGACGAGGCGCAGGTCGAAGGCGCACTGGCGGGCGATCTCGTCGGCCTGCTCGATCACGCCGGGCCACCGGGCGAACCGTCGCCGCTGCTCGGCCTCCCCTCGCAGGCAGGCGGTGGCCGACGGCGGGAGCCACCCCTCGAGGTCGGAGAGGGTGCGGCCGGCCCGGACGGCGGCGAGGGCGGTGGCGAGGGGGAATCGGGCCGGCGTGGCGTAGTGGACGTTGTTGGTGGCAACGGCGGCGACGCCCCGTTCGGCGGCCAGGACGGCCAGAGCGTCGTTGCGGGTGGCGTCGATCGGGTTGCCGTGATCCCAGAGCTCGACGGCCACCCGGTCCCGGCCGAAGTGGTCGACGAGCCGGTCGAGGGCGCGGGCGGCGGCGGCCGGGCCCTCGCCGGTGAGGGCGGCGGCCACCGTGCCCTTGCGGCAACCGGTGAGGACCTGCCAGTGGCCACCGTGGTGCTCGGCCAGGCGGTCGAGGGTGACGACCGGCTTGCCCTTCTCTCCGCCGGCCAGGTGCGCCTCGGCGATGACCCGGCTGAGGCGGGCATAGCCCTCGGGGTCGCGGGCCAGCACCACCAGGTGGGCGCCCTCCGGGTCGCAGACGCCGGTGCGGAGGGGCGAGGCAGATGGCGCGAGAGTCGGCGCGGCGGACGGCGTGGCCGACGGCGCGGTGATGGTGAGCTCGCTGCCGAAGACGGTGGGCAACCCGAAGGCCCGGGCCGCCTCGGCGAAGCGGACCACCCCGTAGAGGCCGTTGTGGTCGGTCAGCGCCAGGGCGGAGAGCCCGAGGCGGACGGCCACCGCGGCCAGGTCCTCGGGATGGCTGGCTCCGTCCAAGAACGAGAAGTTCGAATGGGCATGGAGCTCGGCGTAAGCCACGGGCGCCTCCTCACCCGTAGGTGGCCTCGACCCACCAGCGCCCCCGCTCGGCCACCAGCAGACGGGCCACCTCCCCGCACACCACTTGGAGGTGCGCTCCCCGCCGCCGCGACCGCATCCACCAGCGCTCGTCGGACGGCCACGGCCCCGCCCAGGCGGTTACCGCCGTCCACGGGTCACCTGTCACCGACAGGCGGGCAGGTGGCGCGCTCGAGCAGCCCGCGACCCGACACCCGGACCGGCTCACCGCCCGAGTCGACCAGTTCGGCCGGGCGCGGTGAGAGGTGCACGAGCGCCGGCGCCGGTGGCGGGATCTGGCCCGGCCAGGGTGGGGCGGCACCGGCACCGTCGGCTCGCCCACTGCCCCCGCCGGTCCGGCTATTGCGCCCGCCGGTCCGGCCGTCGGCTCGGCCGCCTCCCACCTCACCCGTGTTCCAGGTGACGAAGCGGGCGCGCGCCGCCGGGCCGCGCCCGCCCTGGAGGCGAGCGGTGACCACGCCGTCCGGCCCGAGGAGGGACTGCACGGCGACGAGCGCACGGCCGGCCCGCTCGTCGGCGTCGCTGGCCCCACCCCAGAAGCCGACCTCTCGGGTCGGCTCTGTGTCGTGGGCTCCACCCGCGGCACCGACTCGGGTCCGGACCCGGGCCCTGGACAGGCGCCGGGCAGCGGCCGGGTCGCGCAGGCCCTCGAGCTCTCCGCTCCGTCCCCCGGCCACCCGGTGACAGGCCACGCCGTTGGCCCCGAACCGGCCGAGCACGTGGGGCTCGGGGAGGGCGGCGAACGCGCCGAGCGTCCGGATGCCCAGCCGGACCAGTAGCTCGGCGAGCTCGGCGTTCCCGAGGACCTCTACCGGGAAGGGGGCGAGGAAGCCGGCCACCTCGCCGGCCGGCACGACCTGGCCAATGGCCGCGGCCGCCATGGCCGCGAACAGCCCGTCGGCTACCCCGACCTCGACCGGCGCACCCTCGGTGACGGCTGTGACCCGTTCGGCGACGAGACGGACGAGCCGCTCCTCACCCCCGAAGTATCGGGCGGGGCCGCGGGCGGGGAGCGAGCAGACGCCGGCCCGCACCGTCGTGACCCAGGGACAGAAGGCCTCGACCGTCTCGATCACGGTGACGAACCGCCGGAGGACGGCGCCGTCCTCGTCCTCGTCGAACAGGTCGGGGCAGCGCACGACGACCACCCGGTCCACGCTGTTCACGCCGTCCACCTCACGCCACCTCGGAGATGTCGGTGACACCGGCCACGCCCCCGGCGGCCGTCGGAAGCCAGAGGTCGCACCGGCGAGGACGGCCGGACGCCCGCCGCCCGGCGGCCGTGACCGTCAACCGGCGCCGACGCAGGTACCCCTCTCCCGTGCCCGCTCCGTCCCAGCGGAGGCGGCCGACCTCCAGGCGCAGGTCCGGGTGCTCGGGCCAGCCGGCCCGGCCCGGGAGCACCATGAGCACCGATCGGCGTTCACGGGCCTTAGCCACCAGCCGGCGGACCATGGCCGGACGCGGGGGGAACGGGGGGTGGAGCACCACCATGTCCACGCCGTCGAGCAACGCCCCGGTGACCTCCGCCCACGCCACGCCCGGCCGGGGGACGAGGGACAGCCGTTCGAGGTCGATGCCGAGATCGTGGGCCGACACCGCCCCGAGGTCACCGACGCCGGCGAACGCGCACCATGAGCCCGCCGCCGAGGCCGCCGCCACCAGGGCCATGGCCATGCTGACGACTCCCGGTCCCGGGTCGTCACCGAGCGGGTCACCGGTGACGGCAATCGTGCTTCCCCGCTGCAGCGCGCCGTCGGGGAACAGGCCGGCCAAGGGAGGAGCCACGGGCAGCAGGCGCGACCGGCTCGAGGTGACCGGCCGGGCCCGTTCGGCCAGGTGGGCGAGGGCGGCGCGAGCCGAATCCCGTTGGGCAGGGTCGCCCCCTGGGGCCCTCCCGGCACCGGGCCGGAGGTCGGCCACAGATACGAACATATGTTCGACACTATCCCCGGCCCGGCCGGGCCGCCCACCCGAATTTTTCGGTCCATCGGGCCCCCGGCCCTCAACCAGTCCCCAGGGTGCGCTCGTTATCATGTGCCCACCAGAGAAAGGAGGTGGTCCAACTGAGTAGTCAACGTTTCGGGACCCTGGAGGTGGCTGGTCGCTGAGGCGGCTCGCTGTACCACCTGGCGAATCCCAGCCAGACACCCACCGGGGACGACTAGCCGGACCCAGGTCCCATCCGGCGCAGCATGGACCACCCGGTGAGCATCACCACAGCGATCTATAGGACGCGAACAGGGCGCCTTCGGGCGCCCTGTTCGCGCGTCAGCGCACACAACGTGTCAACCCAACGCAGGACGGTCTTCATCTCGGCGTCATGCCATCGAGCGCCCACACCTTCCCCTCTTACGCTCGAACCTCGGTGAACACACACTCGGAACCGATTGGCTTGAATCCTGCAGTCAAGAAGCACCGAAGTGATCGAGTGTTGCCAGCCGCGACACCAGAAAACACCGCTTCGCCTGCCGGGGCATGGTCAAGGGCGGCCAACAGGAGTCGGGTTCCCAGTCCATGGCTTCGGTCCCCTTCTCCAGCGATTTCGATCGAGAGTTCGCAACGATCAGACAGGCCGGCACCGAGCGTCACAACCGCGCCTCCTCCCTTTGGCTCCAGATACCGAACGCCGCTTCGTTGGAGCCTTGCCCTTCGAACTCGCTCATTGTCGGGCGGATCAGAGACAGGCGTCAGCCACTCATTTCCCCTTCCTGTTCCAAGGGCCGCGAGTACCACATCGAGATGGCTGACCTTGGCATCGAGCCGTTGCCCGAGCCACGCGAGGAAGGCGGGATTCATTGGTGCAGCGATATCATCGGGCTCGAGGTGCTTCCTGACCTCGTGCTCGTCAAGGTCAGCGGCGAGTACGTGGTGACCCGTAAATGCCAGCGCCGCGGCAATCACCCGGGAGGGGGCAGGGACAAGCTCGAGACACCAGTCTGCTTCCGGGAAGTGGCCACGGGCGGCGTTCTCGCACAATTCCCTCAGCCGCTCAAAATGTTCGTTCACGTCCGTTCTCTCACGACACACCGTGGGATGTGGAAGGACGTCAGGCGGCCAACCCGAGACGCGCCGCCGTCGGCCCGAGCAGGTCGAGGAAATTGTCGCAGTAGAAGCGCTGCCGGACCTCCTCGGTGGCGTCGCCGAGCGACGCTTCGAAACGCTCCATGGGTCGGCGGCCGCCTTCCACATGGGGGTAGTCGGTCGAGAAGAGCGCGACCTCAGGACCGGCCTGCTCGATGATCCAGCCGACGTCCTCGGTCGGGTACGGCGTGAACCTCACCTGGCGACGCACATACTCGCGCGGGTGCATCGACAGCCGGCGAAGCCTCTCCTCGTGCCGGTTGAACGCGTCGAAGGCAGCCTCCATCTGGCGCAGCCATGACGGCACCCACACCGCTCCCTGCTCGATCACGCCGATCTTGAGTCCGGGGAACCGGTCGAGGACCCCGTCGAAGATCATGGTGGCGAGCGTCTGAGCCGGTGGGCCGGGGATGCCCATGTAGTCGACGGAACGGAAGTTCTCCTCACCGCCGTGGAAGTCGGGCGGGACGGGGAGTCCGTTTGCGAAGTACGACTTGTCGATGAGATCGCCGGTTCCCCCGACATGGAAGACCACGGGCACGCCCGCCTCCTGGGCGCGGGCCCACACCGGGTCGAGGCGCAGGTGGCTGGGGGAATGTCCGGGTGGGCACCCCGAAGCCACGAGCAACGCCGCCGCACCAGTCTCGAGCGCTTCGTCGGTGGCGTGCGCCGCCCGGTCGAAGTCGCAGAGCGGCACGTACAGCGTGGGAAGGAGTCGGCGGTCGACCGAGCAGAACTCGGCCATGGCGCGGTTGTGGGCGGTCGCCGCGCCGTAGGCCAGATCGAGGTCGCCGCTGTGCTCCCAGTCGCGCAGGCGGCGGTTGTGAAACGTGTTGAAGATCAACTGGCTCTGGAAGCCGAGAAGGTCGAGCGCTCGGGGCCGGTCCTCGGCCACGAAGGATCCGGTGGCGGCGAAGTTCTTGCGGGACATGATCTCGGCCGCCTCGTCGGAACGCCACGCAGGCGAGGCATGCTTCGCCCGCAACCGCTCGAAGGCCGAATCGAGGTCGCGCTGCTGCTCGGTGGGATCACCGGTCTGGCGCAGCTCGTTGCCTCCCGGATACGAGAGGGTGGGCAGGCGGTCGCGGATTGACGGATCGGCATGGTCACGCAGCCAGGTCGGCGTCTCCATCAAGTGGGCGTCGGCATCATGGACGACCCGACCCTCGCTGTACGGCACGGCTCCCTCGCCTCCCGGCTCGTCCAACTGTGTGCCGGGGATCTTCGCACGGTCGCAGACTGGCGCGCTGGCCGTCCCACCCAAGCGTCCACCCGAGTGTCCGCCCAGCCTCCAGCGAGGGCACAGCGAGCGCACAGGGAAGCGGTACAGCTTCGGCTCAGGGCCGCATCGTCGTCTCGTCCACGTCGAGAGCGGTCCGCACGCCGTCGGCCACCCGGTTGGCGATCTTCCGGCGACTCACCACCTCCTCGAGCTCCCGCCGCCCGAAAAACCTGGCCACCGACCGCTCCACCGGCCGCCCCACCAGTCACACCCGAGGCAGAGACAGGACCCTGAGCGAGCGGTCGAATCCCGACATCTCGGCGCCCAGCGGTGTGTCAGACGCCCTCCCACAACCCCACCGGCGCCCCCCCGAGCGGGTAGTGGCCCGGCTGGCGCGTGCCCGAGGCCGCCTGCTCGAGACGCTGCTGCATTCCCGGGCTGAGGACGTCGGCCTGCATCATGGCGATGAAGGTGGCCGTGGCGTTGCCGACGTCGAAGAAGTCGCGCTGCCAGCTCCATTGGAAGTTGCCGGCGTAGTGGAACCAGCTGCCGCCGAGGCCGGCGATCTCGTAGTGGCGGCCATCGGGCTTGGTGGCATCGGCGATCTGCCTCCAGAAGCCGAGGATCTCGCCTTGAGCGTCGTCGATGAGCACGTGCTGGTAGGGATAGGTCCATCCGCCCAGCCCCGCCATCTCGTGGCCGAGGGCGACCTCGCGGATCTCCTCGCGTCCGACGGCCATGAACTCGTCGTTCGGCCCCACGTTCCAGCCATAGGTGGCGTCCTCGGTGTAGAAGTCGGCCATCGGGCCCCAATCGAGGGTCTGTTCGCACCGGCGGTTGATGTCCAACCACCGCTGCATCATCTCCTCGAGCTCCTGACGCGGGTACGACGGCATGACTCAGTCCTCCTCGATGATCCGCAGCGCCGAGGTCGGGCAAAAGCGCACGGCCGCTTCCACGCCCGCCCGTCGGCTCTCGTCCGGGCGGTCGTCGATGATCCGCACCTGGGCCGCCTTGCCGAGCTCGAAGACCTGGGGAGCTTCCGACTCGCAGACGCCGTGGCCCTGGCAGAGGTCGGGATCGACGACGATCCTCATGAGGCGGGCCGTCCCGGTGCGGGCGCGTCCGAGCGCGGCCGGTAGCGCGCCTCGCACGGCTGGGCCAGCTGCACGACCATCTTCGAGTGGTCGTTCCGGTAGGAGTCCGGTGGCTGGGCGAGCTCGAAGTCCCATGCGTGCAGCAGCACCGAAAAGATGGCCTTGAGCTGCATCATGGCGAAGGCGGCGCCGACGCACCGGTGCCGGCCGGCGCCGAAGGGGATCCACGTCCAGGGGTTCAGCCGGTCCTCGGCCCGGGGCTCGAGATAGCGGGTGGGGTCGAACCGGTCGGGGTCGGAGAAGTCCTCCGCGATGCGGTTGGACACCGACGGGCTGGCCCCCACCATCTGGCCGGGGGCGATGGTGAAACCGCCGATCTCGAGCTCCTCCTTGGCCACTCGCAACAGCAGGATGAGAGGCGGATGCAGTCGGAGCGCCTCCTTGATGGCCGACTCGAGGCGCGGCATCTCCCGCAGCGCCTGGTAGCTGACCTCGGCGTCGCCCGCATAGAGCCCGTCGAGCTCCTGGCGAACGGCGGCCATCTCGTCGGGATGGCGGAGCAGCTCGATGAGCGTCCAGGCCGCCGTCCCCGACGTCGTGTGGTGGCCGGCGAACATCATGGAGATGAACATGCCGGTGACCACGTCGGGACTGAACCGCGGCGAGCCGTCCTCCTCGGTGATCGACATGAGCACGTCCAGCAGGTCCCGGTCGTCGGTGGGCGGTGCCGCAGCCGAGGCGCGCCGCTCCATGATGCCCTCGACCAGTGACACCAGCCCGACCCGGGCCTCGTCGCGTCGGCGGAAGCTCTCGATGGGCGCGTAGGGGTCGACGTAGGCGATGGCGTCGGTTCCTTGTTCGAGGTCGTGGTAGAGCGCGGCGAACCGTTGGTCGAGCTCGTTGCGGAACCGCCGCCCGATGAGGCAGGCCGACGAGGTGTAGATGGTGAGCTCCGCGAACCAGTCGAGCAGGTCGATGGTGCCCGACGACGCCCACCCGGACACCATGTCGCGCGACCTCATCGGCGATGGTGGCGGCGTGACCGCGCATGAACTTGTCCCGGAGTGCCTGGTTGTGGAGCATCTCGCGCCGCCGCTCGGGCGGTGCGTCGAAGACCACCCCCTCGCCGAAGATGGGGGTCATGAAGGGATACGCCTCGGCCTGGTCGAGCACCTCCTCGGGGGCCCGGAAGAAGTACTCGTTGGCCTCTGCCCCGGTCAACAGGACGACCTCGCGGTCGGCCATTTGGAACAGCCCGACGTCACCGCACTCGGCCCGCACCCGTCGCATGAGGCGTGATCGGATCGGCCCGCAGCTCCTCGAGATGGCCGCTCGACCCGGCGCCTCCCGAGACGCGTGGCGGCCGGCGGGTGGCGCTGACGGTGGTCATGGCTTCTCCTCGGCACGGTCGGTGATGGGGGCTTCGGGCTGCAGCTCCACGACGGTGGCGTGGACGCCTCTGGGGAGGCTGACGGCGGCCACGATGGCCTGGGCCACCCCGTCGGGCCGCATGAAATTCGAGTGTCGGGCAAACCCCCACACCGCCCACTGCTCGATGACACCGGCGGTTACCTCGGGATCCCAGTCGAGGCCCATGCCCGTCATGGTCGGCCCGGGCCGGATGATGGTGGCCCGCACGCCCGTCCCCTCGAGCTCCATCTGCAGGGCCCGTACGTAGCCCTCGAGCCCCCACTTCGAGGTCACGTAGGCGGCCATGGCCGGCCGGGGGCGCTCGGCCACATCCGAGGTCACGAAGGCGATGTCTCCGCGGCGGCGACTCGATCATGGCCGGCAGGAGCCCACGGACGAGCCGGTGGGCGCCGACCACGTTGACGTCGAGCACGCCCTCGAACGACTCGGAGTCGGTGGCCAGCACCGATCCGGCGATGTTGCGGGCCGCGTTGGAGACGACGATCTCGATGGAGCCGAACGCCTCCCTGGCCGCCTTGGCGAACTGCCCGACGGAGGCGGGGTCGGCGAGGTCGAGCGGCAGTGCGACGGCGTCACCGCCGGCCGAGCGGATGGCCGCCGCCTCCTCCTCGCAGGCCTCCTGGCGGCGGGCCCCGAGCACGACGGGATGGCCGGCACTGGCCAAGGCGGCGGCGGTGGCCCGGCCGATGCCCGACGACGCTCCGGTGACCACCGCCGGCCGGCGCTCGGGGTGGGCCGGGGGACGGGGCATCAGCGGAGCCGCACCGACGTCGGGAGGGCGGCGAAGCCGCGCACGTTGACCGAATGAACCCGCTGGGCGGCGTCGTCGTCGATCTCGTAGTCGGCGATGCGCTTGGTGAGCTCCTCAAGGCACACCCGGGACTCGAGGCGGGCCAGAGGCGCCCCCATGCAGAAGTGCCGGCCGTTCCCGAAGCTCACGAGCCGCGACGTGTCGCGGTCGAGGTCGTAGCGGTCGGGCTCGGGGAAGACGGCGCCATCACGGTTGGCCGAGCCGACCAGCAGGAGGACACGGTCGCCGGCCGGCAAGGTGCGCCCGTAGAACTCGACGGGGAGGCGGGTGACCCGGAGCAGCATCTGGGTCGAGGTGTCGAAGCGCAGGGTCTCCTCCACCCAGTCCGGGATGCGCGCCGGGTCGCGGAACGGCTTGGCCCGCTCGTCCGGATGCCGCCATCCCCAGTACCAGGCGTTCCCGAGCAGCTTGGTGGTGGTCTCGTTGCCGGCCACCACCATGAGGAAGAGGACGCCGACGACCTCCTCGTCGGTGAGCCGGTCCCCGTCGATCTCGGCGTCGAGGAGGGCCGAGGTCAGGTCGTCCCGGCGCGTCCGCCGCCGCTCGTCGACCATGGCCTGGTAGTACTCGGCGAGCTGGAGGGCGGCCTCGAGACCGGCGGGGGGCACGTCGTAGACGCCGTCCTCCCGGTGCAGGACGACATCGGCGAGGCGGCGCACTTCGTCACGGTCGGAGACGGGGACGCCCACCAGGTCGGAGATCACGTCCATGGGCACCTTGCCGGCGAACTCGGCGATGAAGTCGAAGCTGTCGCTGGCGAGGGCGGTGTCGAGGTGGCCGACGGCGACGGCCCGGACCCGCTCCTCCATGGTTGCCACCTTGGTCGGGGTGAATCCCTTTCCCACCAGCGATCGCATGCGGGTGTGCCGGGGCGGGTCGAGGGCGAGGAACGACATGAACTTGTGGGCGTCGGGGGTGAAGGCGCTCGGGTCCAAGGAGACGCCGTAGGCGTTCGAATAGGCGTCCACGTTGCGGAAGGCACCGAGGACGTCCTCGTGACGCGACAGCGCCCAGAAGTCGAGCTCGTCGTTGCGGTAGAGGGGCGCCTCGGTGCGCAGCCGGGCGTAGACCGGATATGGGTCCTCGTGCAGGTCGTAGGTGTAGGGGCTGAAGGTGACCGGGTCGTCGATGGTCGTCTGGGTCACCGTCTTGCCCTCGTGCCCGCCCGCTGGGTCGGGCGCCGGGCGCCGTCGGTGACCATGAGCGCGGCGGCGCGGACATGAAGCCCGGGATGTCGAGATAGGAGAGATGGCCCATGCCGGCCATCAGCAGGGACCCGAAGTATGAGGTCTCGAGCACTCCTGTCGACCTGTGGGTCGACGTCGGGCCCGAGGGCGGCGGCCAGGCGGCGGTGGATGTCGACGCCGATGCGGTCGCGTAGGTGCTTGACGTCCGGGTTGGTGCCCAGAAGGGCGAGGGTGCAGGCGTCGGCCAGTGCCGGGCTCTCCTCGGCGAAGACCACGAGGCCCCGCACCGCCTCTTCCAACCGCTCGCCGACGGGCCGCCGGTCGGCGACGACCGGGGCGAGCGCCTGCAGGCGGCGCCACAGGACCTCGGCCAGCAGGTGGTCCTTCGAGCTGAAGTAGTTGTAGGCGGTGGCCGGGGCGACGCCGGCCCGGCGGGCGATGCTCCGGACGGTGACCGCGTCGTAGCCGACTTCGTCCACCTCGGCCTCGGCCGCCCGCACGAGCTCGGCCACCACCTCGGCCTGTCGCTCGGTCAGCCGTCGGCGGGTGGCCTCGAGGATGGGCGGCGCGCCGGCCGTCGGCGCATCAGCCTCGGCCGTGCGCGCCGGCACCGCCGTCGGGAGAGGGACGGCTGCGGTCATGGCTTCGGGACGTGCGGCGTCCCGTCGCGCATCGGCGGGAACTCGAAGGTGGCCGCCGTCGTCATCCGGGTCACGGCGGTGATGTCCGCCTCGGGCAGCGTCTCGTTGGCGTCGTCGATGTACACCTCCCACCGGCAGTGCGGGCTTTGGTCGGTCGAGCTCCGGGGTGGTCGGTGGACGTGACGCACGTGCGCCTTGGGGTTGATGGCCTGGGCGGTCACGTCGAAGGTGCCGTCCTCGATGTGGTGGCACATGCTGGTGACCATGCGGTCGCCCCACGGCTCGGCGTCCATCAGGGCGCCGCAGTAGGCGAGCTCGAAGAAGCCGTGCCGATCGTCGACGACCTCGTAGCGGACGTCCAGATAGTGGTGCGGGAAGCCGGGGTCGAGCTGGAGGACCTTGAAGATGGCCTCGATGCCGTCGCCCTCGATGCCCATGATGCGGCGGAGACGGGCGCCGTAGACCGGGCTCGCCCCGCGCCACTCCTCGATGGCCAGTCGCTCCATCTCCTCGAGACCGTGGGACATGCCGATCGACGCGCACATCGAGCGGTCCAGGATGTGCACGGCCAGTGCGTACTCCCGGACGAGGCGGACGAGAGCCTCGCGGGAGAGGTCCTCGTAGCGGAAGTCGACATGGAAGGGACCGGCGTAGTCGTCGAGACCCTCGGCCGGCACCTCTGGCTCTGCGGCACCGGCCCGGCTGTCGGGGAGTGGGCCGGCGCCGTCGGCCACCTTGCCCGTTTCCATGTGTCCAAACTATAGTCCAGACAAGTGTCCAACGAAAGGTCGACGCCGCCGTCGGGTTCCCGGCCCCATCCGACCGTCGGGGTCGTCGGCCTCGGCGCCATCGGGAACGGACTGGCCCAGAACCTGGTCTCGGCAGGGCTTCCCGTCGTGGTCTGTGACGTACGGGACGAGGCCACCGAGCCCTACCGCGACCGAGCCGTGGTCGCCCGTTCGCCTGCCGACCTGGCCGCTCAGGTGGACGTCGTCGTGGTGGCGGTGGTCGACGACGCGCAGGTCCGCGCCGTTCTGTCCGGGCCGGACGGTGGCCTGGTCGCCGCCAGGCCGGGCACCGTCTTCGTCATCGTGAGCACCATCTCGCCGGCCTGTGTGGCCGCCGTCGGGGCGGAGGCGGCCGGCCTGGGTCTCCGGTCCTCGACTGCGGAGTGACCGGCGGTCCGGGGGCGGCGGCCACGGGTGAGCTGGTGTGCATGGTGGGGGGCGACCAGCCCACCATCGAGCGGGCCCAACCCGTCTTCGACGCCATCGGCTCCGTGACCCTGGTGATGGGTCCGTTCGGGTCGGGAATGGCCGCCAAGCTGGCCAGGAACCTCGTGCAGTACGGGTCGTGGCTGGCTGCCTACGAAGCCCAGGTGCTCGCCGAAGCCGCCGGCGTCGAGCTGGCCAAGCTGGCCTCGGCCATCCGCACGAGCGACGCCAAGATCGGTGGTGCATCCACCCTCATGTTCCGACCCACCGTCGCCCCCTTCACCGCCACCGACGACGTCGGGTTGGTGGAGGCCATGCGCCAGGGTTCGGCGCTCGCCCACAAGGACCTCGCCGCCGCCCTCGAGCTGGGTCGCTCCCTGGCCGTCGACCTCCCCTTGGCGGCCATGACCGAGGACCGCTGCGATGACATGTTCGGGCTGGGCGGCGCCGACCCGGCCGGGCGGCCGGCGGAGGCCCCGATGAGCACGCCCGGTGCGCCCGATGACACCGCCGGTTCGGACCGCGTCCCGGATGCCTCCGGCACGGCCCGCAGCCGGGGCATGGCCAAGATGCAGGAGGTCTACGGGTTCTCGGTCGACCCCGACCAGGTCGAGGGGCCGTACGTGGACTTCACCGTCGACCACCTGTTCGGGACGGTCTGGACGCGACCGGGGTTGGACATCCGCGAGCGCCGCCTGCTCACCATCGGGATGCTGGCCGCCCTCGATCAGCCCGTCCTCATGGAGATCCAGTTCCGCTCCGCCCTCGAACGAGGGGAGCTCACCGAGGAGCAGGTGCGCGAGGTGGTGGTCCACCTCACCCACTACGTCGGCTGGCCGCTCTCGACCGGCATCAACCAGGTGGCGGAGCGGGTGATCGCGGAGCGCCGGGCCGGCGACAAGTCGTGAGCCGAGGTGTAGCGCGCACGACGCGCCCGATGGGCCGGATGGGCACGCCGGCATGACCGCAGGTGACACTTCCGACGAGCTGTCCGGCGCTCCCATGGTTCGCTTCGACTTCCGTGACCGGGTGGCCATCGTCACCGGATCGGGCGGTGGGATCGGCCAGGCCTATGCCGAGGGGCTGGCCGCGGCCGGCGCCTCGGTGGTGGTGGCCGACATCAACGTGGATGGGGCGCGTGCCGTGGCCGAGGGGATCGCCGAGGCGGGCGGTTCGGCGGTCGCGGTCGCGGTCGACGTCGCCGACCCGGCCTCGGCCGCGACCATGGCCGAAGAGGCGACACGTCACTTCGGTGGCCTCGACTACCTCGTCAACAACGCCGCCATCTTCGGTCAGATGCAGCTCGACCTGCTGCTCACCGTCGACTGGTCGTACCTCGAGCGCTTCCTCGCCGTCAACATGCTCGGTGCCCTCAATTGCGTGCGAGCCTGCCATCCGGCCATGCGGGCCCGGGGAGGCGGGGCCGTCGTCAACCAGTCGTCCACGGCCGCCTACCTCTACGCCGGCTTCTACGGGTTGGCCAAAGCCGGGGTCAACTCCATCACCCAGCAGCTGGCCCACGAGCTCGGCGGCCAGAGCATCCGGGTCAACGCCATCGCCCCCGGGCCCATCGACACCGAGGCATCGAGGACGGTCGTCCCCGACGTCTTCCTCAAGCCCATCCTCGAATCGCTGGCCATCAAGCGGCAGGGACAACCGGCCGATCTCGTCGGGCTGTGCCTGTTCCTCCTCTCCGACCAGGCTCGTGGATCACCGGACACATCTTCAACGTCGACGGTGGCCAGATCGTGCGGCCATGACCAAACCCCGGTCGGCACGGGGCGCCGGGCCCGAGCGCTGATCCCGTGCGTCTCGGCATCACCGCCTTCTGCACCGACCGGTCGATGCCGCCGGCCGAGCTGGCCCGGGCGACCGAGGAACGGGGCTTCAGCTCCCTCTTCCTCCCCGAGCACACCCATCTGCCCGTCCGGGCCGACACGCCACCGGCTCTGGTCGAAGGAGTCACGGGTGAGGAGTACCGCCGCAGCCTCGACCCGCTGGTGGCGCTGGCCATGGCGGCCGCGGTGACCGAGCACATCGCCCTCGGCACCGGTGTGGTGCTCGCCGCCCAGCACGACCCCATCGTGCTGGCCAAGCAGATCGCCACCCTCGATCACCTGAGCGGGGGACGGGTGGTCTTCGGGATGGGCTTCGGGTGGAACCGTGCCGAGGCGGCCGACCACGGCGTCCCCTTCGCCCGGCGCCGCCACATGGCGCGCGACCATGCTCTCTGCATGCAGGCCATCTGGTCGCGAGGAGCAGGCCTCCTACCACGGGCCCTTCGTCGACCTCGAGCCGTGCTGGAGCTGGCCCAAGCCGGTGCAGCAGCCGCGGGTGCCCACCCTCATCGGTGGCGGCGCCACGGCAGCCACCTTCGAAGCCATCGCCGAGTACGGCGACGGCTGGATGCCCATCGGTGGGTCGGGGGTGGCGGAGGCCCTGCCCCGGCTGCACCGGGCCGCCGAGGAACGCGGCCGCGACCCGGCCACCCTGCGGGTCGTCCCTTTCGGGACCATCCCGACCGCCGGCAAGCTCGCCCACTACCGGTCGCTCGGCATCGACGAGGTGGTGCTGCGGGTGCCGGCCGGCCCCGCCGACGAGATGCTCCCGGTGCTCGATGGCTACGCCTCGTTCCTCGAGGAAGTCGAGGACGGGCATGGCTAACTCGCCGGACGGGGACGCGGCCCGGCGTTCCGTGGAGCGGCGGTGGACGCGAGGAGCTGGCCGCAGCCGTCCGTCGCCTCATGGCCCTGTGCGTGACGTCGATCCCACCGAGCGGGTCCTCGCTGACGTGGCCGGAAGAGCGGCCGCACTTGGCCGACGAGCTCGAGGGCGCCGTCCCCGAGCCCGATCCGATCCCGACCGGGCGCTTCGACGAGGAGCCGGGACCGTCCGACCAGCCCACTTCACTGGCCACCGCCATGCCCTTCGACATGGTCATCGGATCGTGCAACCCACTCGCCCCTCCGCTCGTGCTCGACTTCGATCCGCCGATCGCCCGAGGGCAGGCCACCTTCACGCCACCGTTCGAGGGTGCGCCGGGCTGCGTGCACGGCGCCGCGCTGGCCGCCGCCTTCGACATCATGCTCACCGCCGCCAATGTGATCGCCGACGCCGCCGGTCCCACCGTTGAGCTCCGGATCCGCTATCTGAAGCCGACGCTCATCGACCGACCGGCACATTTCGAGGCGTCGGTCGTCTCGGTCGACGGGCGACGCACCCACAGCGCCGGCCGTCTCACCCAGGACGGGGTGGTCACCGTCGAGGCCGACGGCGAGTTCATGAGCCTCAGGCGTGGGGGGGTCGATGTTCTGCACCGGCTGGCCGCATCACGCCGGAAGGCGGCGAGAAGCCCGGAGGTGCCGGCCAGCCGCGCCCAGCGCCGGCGCCCCGGACGAGAAGTCCGGCGATCTTTAGCATGCGGTTCCATCAGTCCTCGGGTAGGAGGCAGATCGGCCGATCGGCGGCCGGACGGGGCGCAGGCGAAGGCAAGGGGGAGGAACAGATGGTGCGAGTGCGACTCGTCGGACTCGGGAGACGGAGTGGCACCAGGCGCCGGCGCACAATGGTGGCGGCCTCCGCCTGGGCGATGGCGGTCCTGGCCGCCGCCTGCTCTTCGACGCAAGCCTCCACGACGCCCTCGACCACGGCCGGCGGTACTGCCGCCATTCCCAAGTCGGCCTTCAGCGACCGCACCGGCCTCACGGCGACGACGGTGCGCATCGGCAACGTGTCCACCCTGCTCGGCGGCCTGTTCAAAGGGGCGCAGGTAGGGACGCAGGCCTATGCCGCCTACGTGAACTCGCAGGGAGGCGTCAACGGCCGCAAGCTGGTCGTCGACCTCGGCAACGACAACTACTCCGGGGCTCCGAACCGGCAGCTCACCCAGCAGGACATCGGAGACGACTTCGCCATGGTCGGGAGCTTCTCCCTGCAGGACAGCTACGGCGGAGCCGTCCTGGCCCGGAACCCCCAGGTGCCCAACGTGACGGTCAACCTGGACTCGGCCACCGCCGCGCTGCCCAACAGCTTCAGCCCGGACCCCGACGCCCGACGGCTGGCAGCTCGGCCCGCTCGCCTACTACCAGAAAAAGTTCCCGGATCTGGTGCACGACACCGGCGCCCTCATCGCCGACCAGCCGTCGGCCGAGACCAAGTGGGCCGCCGAGAAGGCAGCCATGGAGCATCTCGGCTACCGAGTGGTCTTACGACCCGACCTTCGACATCACCACCACCAACTTCGACCAGTACGTGGTCCAGATGCGCAACGCCGGGGTGAAGATCCTCTTCCTCGAGCAGATGCCGTACAACTACGCCGGGGCCGTGTTCAAAGCGCTCGACCTCGAGGGCTTCCATCCGGTCGTCGTCCTCGGGGGCTCCACCTACAGCGACCAGCTGGTGGCATCGGCCGGTGGCGCGCCGGCCATCGACGGCAGCTACTTCGAGCAGAACGACGCCCTCTACCTCGGCGAGGACGCCGCTTCCCTGCCGGCGGTCGCGCACCTTCCAGACCTGGGTGCAGCGAGTGTCGCCGGGGTTCGCCCCCGACCTCTACACGCTGTTCGGCTGGCTGTCGACCGAGCTCTTCACCCAGGCGCTGCGGGCTGCCGGCCCCGACCCGACCCGGGGCTCGGTGCTCCAGGCCTTGCGCAACATCACGTCCTTCTCGGGCGGGTACCTGACCGGGACGGCCAATCCGGCCAAGAAGATCCCTTCCAGCTGCTACATCATCGGCCAGGTCGAAGGCGGCCGGATCCAGCGCCTGGACGACCCGCCGATCGACGGGCCCACCCACGGGTACCGCTGCGACGAGCCGTTCTTCTACCTGAGCGCTCGTCCTGATCCCGCCGCTCAGTCGGTCCGGCCCGACGCCGTGCTCCGCCGGCCGGTGAGCTTGCCGGCGAACCGGCGGACGGCCACCTCGAGGGTGGCCCAGGGAAAGGTGCGCATGGTCCACGAGGCCAGGCGGAGCGCCTGGCCTCGCTCGCCGTTCCGCCACAGCAGCGAGGCGCCGGACAGGTCGTTGCCCGCCCAGTACCGGCGCATGGCTCGCTTGCCGCGGCCGACGTCGGCCATGCCCTGTCGGTCGTCGACGATGGCCTGGCGGGAGTGCTGGATGTCGAGGGCCATGAGGGCGGCGATCGAGCTGGCCCGCAGGTTGTTGGTCATGTTGCCGGCGTGGCGGCGGTACCGGTAGAGCACCTCGTCGCAGAAGAGCACGGGACCACGTCGGGCCAGCCGGTACGTCATGTCGACGTCCTCGGCGGTCGGGAAGTTGGAGCTGAACCAGCCGCAGGCGTCGACGTCCGACCGGCGGGCGAGCATGGTCGGGAACAGCGAGTAGCGCTCGCCGCGCAGCAGCTGGGCGAGGTCGTAGGCACCGGCCGTGCCCACCGCCGTCGAGCCGTCGTCGGAGAGGACCTCGAACTGGCAGTGGCAGGCGACGGCGTCGGGTCGGTCCTCGAGGAGGGCGACTTGCGTTCGAGTTTCTCGGGGAGCCAGACGTCGTCGTCGTCGACGAAGGCGACATATTGCGACGAGCTGTGGGACAGTCCGACGTTGCGGGCCACGCACAGCCCTTGGCGCCGCTGGTGGATGGCCGGGGGCAGGCCCTCGCTCGCGGGCGAAGGCGTCGAGGCCCTCGGGGTCCGGCGAGCCGTCGTCGACGAGAACGAGGGTCCAGTCGGCGTAGGTCTGGTCACGCACCGAGTCCACCGCCTCGGCCAGCATGGGGCCCGGGGGGCGGCAGGTACAGAGCAGGACCGCGACCGATGCCTCCCGCCTGTCCGGTTGTGCTGCCGGCGGCTCGGCGGCGGTGGGCGCCGTCAGACGTTGACCGCCCGGGACGCCCGCCGCATCAGTCGGGCTTTGCGGTTGGCCGCCTGGTTCTTGTGGATGACCCCCTTGGCCGCCGCCTTGTCGATGCGCTTGACGGCGAGCCGGAGGGCCTCCTCGACATCCTCGGCGTCCACCTCGGCGGCCTCCACGGCCTGCTTGGTGCGGGTGCGCAGCTCGGCCTTGACCGACTTGTTGCGAGCCTGCCGCTTGAGCGTCTGGCGGTTGCGCTTGATCTGGCTGCGGATGTTGGCCACTGGTTGCTGGCGTCCTGTCGTGTCGGGGGATCGGTGTCTTCTGGCCGGCTCTGTCCCGGGCGCCGCCAGACGGTCGTTCACGCAGCTGCTGCGGGGTACGGCCTGACCGTCGGTCGGGATCGCCGGTCGTGCCGAGGGCGGTGGACGAGATTACCAGCCGCCGCATCGAGGGCGGTCCCCCGCCCAGGCCGCCGTCGGTTCGCCCGATCCGGCCCACGCCCGAGGAACGGGACTCCACACCTGCGCCGATACGCTGGTCAGCCCGTGCCCAGCAGCGACCAGATTCGCAATTTCTCAATCATCAGCCATGTCGACCACGGCAAGTCGACGCTGTCCGACCGCATCCTCGACCTGACCGGCGCCGTCGATCCCCGCCTGATGCGGGAGCAGTACCTCGACTCGATGGACCTCGAGCGGGAGCGGGGGATCACCATCAAGGCACAGAACGTCCGGGTCGTCTGGCGCGACCACATCCTCCACCTCATCGACACTCCTGGGCACGTCGACTTCGGCTACGAGGTCAGCCGCTCGCTAGCCGCCTGCGAGGGCGCCGTCCTCCTGGTCGACGCCTCCCAGGGCATCCAGGCCCAGACGCTGGCCAACTGCTACCAGGCCCTCGAGCACAACCTCGAGATCGTGGCCGTGCTCAACAAGATCGACCTGCCGGCCGCCGACCCCGAGCGCTGCGCGGAGGAGATCGAGCGGGTCCTCGGGCTCGATGCCGCCGGCATCCTGCGCATCTCGGCGAAGACGGGCGAGGGGGTCCCTCAACTGCTCGACGCCGTCGTGGAGCGCATCCCGGCGCCCACCCATGTGCCGGGCGCTCCCCTCCAGGCCCTCATCTTCGACTCGATCTACGACCAGTACCGCGGCGTGGTGAGCTCCATCCGGGTCATGGAGGGCCGCCTGACCACCACCGACCGCCTGCGCTTCATGCAGGCGGGAACCGACCACGACGTGGAGGAGATCGGGGTCCGGACGCCCGACCCGCAGTCGGTGGCCGAGCTCGGCCCCGGCGAGGTGGGCTACCTCATCGCCGGCATCAAGAACGTGGGCGGGGCCCGCTCGGGCGAGACGGTGACCACGGCGTCCCACCCGGCTGCCGCCCCCTTGGCCGGCTACCGCGACCCCAAGCCGATGGTGTTCTGCGGCCTCTACCCGGTCGACGGCGACGAGCTTCCCGCATTGCGGGACGCGCTGGAGAAGCTCCGTCTCAACGACGCCAGCTTCAGCTACGAGCCCGAGTCCTCCCATGCCCTCGGCTTCGGGTTCCGGTGCGGCTTCCTCGGCCTGCTCCACATGGAGATCGTGCGTGAGCGTCTCGAGCGGGAGTTCGACCTTTCCCTCATCGCCACGGCGCCGTCGGTCGCCTACCGCGCCTACCTCACCGACGGCGACCAGCTAGACGTCGACAACCCCACCGATCTGCCCGAGTCCAGCCGGCTCGACCACGTCGACGAGCCCATGCTCCGCGCCACCGTCCTCACCCCGACGACCTACACCGGCACCGTCATGGAGCTGTGCCAATCGCACCGGGCCGAGTTGGTCCGCATGGACTACCTCTCGCCGGAGCGGATCGAGTTCGTCTACTCCATCCCGCTCGCCGAGGTGGTCGTGAACTTCTTCGACCAGCTGAAGAGCCGAACCAAGGGATACGCCAGCCTCGACTACGAGCCCGACGGCTACGCCACCGCCGATCTCGTGAAGGTCGACATGCTCATCAACCGCGATGCCGGTCGACGCCTTCTCGACCATCGTGCACAAGTCACAGGCCGATTCCTACGGCAGGCGGATGACCGAGAAGCTCCGCGAGCTGATCCCCCGCCAGCTCTTCGACGTCCCCATCCAGGCCGCGGTGGGAGGCCGGATCCTGGCCCGGGAGACGGTCAAGGCCAAACGCAAGGACGTTCTCGCCAAGTGCTACGGCGGGGACATCACCCGCAAGCGCAAGCTCCTCGAGCGCCAGAAGGAGGGCAAGAAGCGGATGAAGTCCATCGGCCGGGTCGACGTCCCCCAAGAGGCGTTCGTCTCGGCCCTTCGACTCGACGACTGACTCCGTCCCGGGCGGTGTTGAGCGGCAGCGGTCTTCTGCGGAAGCAACGTACCTGCTCAACCCCCATGTGAAGCGTGCCGATGCATGAGGATGCCGGACGCTGCCGTCTAACGTGAACTCGATGCCTTCCGACCCGGCCATCAAGGTCGAGCACCTGTCGAAGACCTACCGGATCTTCCGTCGCGACGAGCAGCCCTCCTCGGCGGCCGAGGCCGTCATCAAGCGGGTCGCGTCAGCGCAAAGTCCACCGACCGGTTCGAGTCGTTCGAGGCGCTGGATGACGTGAGCTTCGAGGTCCCCTGGGGCGAGGTGACCGGCATCATCGGTCGCAACGGGGCGGGCAAGAGCACTCTGCTCAAGGTGCTGAACCGCATCACCGCTCCGACCAAGGGCCGGATCGAGCTCGGTGGCCGGGTGGGCAGCCTGCTCGAGGTGGGGACCGGCTTCCACCCCGAGCTCACCGGCCGGGAGAACGTCTACCTGAACGGAACCCTCCTCGGCATGCGCCGCAAGGAGATCAAGGCCCGCTTCGACGGAATCGTGGAGTTCGCCGGCACCGAGCGCTTTCTCGACACCCAGGTCAAGCGGTACTCGACCGGCATGTACATCAGGCTGGCCTTCGCCGTGGCCGCCCACCTGGAGTGCGAGATCTTGGCCGTCGACGAGGTCCTGGCCGTCGGCGACTCCGACTTCCAGGCCAAGTGCCTGCGCAAGATGCGAGAGGTGGCCCGCGACGGGCGCACCGTCATCGTGGTGAGCCATCAGCTGCAGACGGTCTCCGACCTCTGCAACTCTGCCCTCTACATGGAAAAGGGCCATCTCATCCTGCACGGAACGGTCGAAGAAGCGATGGAGGCCTACAAGCGCAGCTTCGCCCGCGAGGTGCCATTGCTCCGAGAGGCCAGCTTCCGGCCGGGCACTGGCGAGATCCGGTTCCTCGAGGCGAAGGTGGTGGACGACATCACCAAGCCGGGCAACGAGGTGGTGGTCGAGTTCACCGTCGGCGCCAGCCCTTCGTTCGGCAACCGCTACCACCTCTCCTGTCTCATCAGCAACGAGGACGGAATGGTGGTCGCCCAGTGTGACTCCCGGGTGGTCGACTTCTGGCTCGATCCGGCGACCGACGCTCAAGGCCAATTGCGCATCAAGACACCGTGGCTCAAGCCGGGTGCGTACACCCTGGACCTCTCGGTTCACTCGGGGGGCCGGCCCACCGACATCTGGGAGCAGGCCTGCCGCTTCCAGGTACTGCCGGTCTCGCCCTACCGGTCCCCCACCACCCCGGACGCCACCGACAGGGGTGTCGTCTTCCCGCAATTCGAGTACCAGCCAGAGCTGAGTCGAATGCCCAAGACGGTCATCACCCCACCCGGCGGTTCGCACTTCCCCAAGTTGGCGGACCTCTGGGAGGGACGCGAGGTGGCCTATCGCTTCGGGGCCCGCGACGTCACCCTCCGCTACCGCCAGACCCTGCTCGGCGTGGTCTGGGTCATCCTCCAGCCGCTGCTCATCGCGGCCACCTTCACACTCGTGTTCAACAAAGTGGCCCACCTGAGCAGCGGGCACACCCCCTACATCCTCTTCACCTTCGTCGGTCTGCTGGCCTGGAACCTGTTCAACGGGATCATCACCCGGGCTCAGTCATCCCTCGTCTCCAACCGCGACCTCGTCTCCAAGGTGTTCTTCCCCCGCATGCTCGTACCGGTGGCGGCTGTCTACTCCAACCTCATCGATTTGCTCGTCTCCATCGCCTTCCTGTTCGTTCTCATGGGGATCTACGGGGTCGGCGCCGGGCATCGCCCTTGTCCTAGCCCCGGTCTGGATCATCATGGTGCTGCTTTTGGCCAGCGGGGTGGGTGTGGTGAGCGCCGCCCTCACCGTGCGCTATCGCGACGTCAACTACTTCGTGCCCTTCGTGCTGCAGTTCCTGCTCTACGCCAGTCTGGTGGCCTATCCCGAGCCGGCCCATTACCGGTGGATCTACGACATCAACCCGTTGAACTGGCTGCTGGTGGAGTTCCGCTGGTCGTTCCTCGATCTCCCGGCGCCGCCGCTCTGGCAGATCGTCGGTTCGATCGCCATCCCCATCGTCGTCTTCATCGTGGGGACGGTGGGCTTCGAGCAGATGGAGCGCGGCTTCGCCGACGTCATCTGACGGGCGCGGCCTCGTCGGCGCGCTCCCGTGAGAGGTAGCGCTCGGTGATCCACGAGATCAGGATGGGATAGGTGTGCTCCTGCCCGCTCACCGTGTAGAGCGAGTGGTCGAAGCCGGGCACGATCCGGACGTCGAGTAGGCCCCGGCGGGCGAGCCGTCTCCGGACCGCTGTCCAGTAGGGCGACCGCTCGAACTGGCGGGAGTCTTCTTCGGTGAGGACGAGGAGCAAGGGGATGCCCCGACGGCACACCCCGGCGATCGAGTGGTGAGGTGAGCGGTGCACGGCCACCTGCACCAGGGCATGGTTCAGCCGCCGGGCCACCCGCAAGTGGTGCCGGGCCAGCTTGCGCAGGGGAGCCGGCATGGGGCGGTAGGCCTTGCGACGCGGGTCGACAACGTCACCGTCGACGAGCTCGGGGACCTTGGTGGCGAGCCCCGGGTTCATGGCGCAGACGGCCAGCGGGTGAAGGCGCAGGGCCGCCTCGATGGCGTTGTAGCCCCCGCTGGAGAGCCCGACGAGGATCAGGTTGCTGCCTCCGGGTCGCCCAGGGCGGCGGCGATGTCACAGACGTCGTCGATGGCGGTGGCCGGCTTGGGCACGTTGCGGCGCTGGTCGGGCCGGCCGTCGGTCTCGCCCAGGCCGTCGAGGTCGACCCGCACCGTGCGCAGTCCGCCGGCGGCGAAGTGACGGGTGACCTCGACCCATCGGCGTCCCGGTCCGGTGTGGTCGAGCGCTCCGGCCGAAAGGAAGACCAAGGTCGGGCCGCCCTCGGCGCCGCCCTCGGCGTCCTCCGCCGCGTCCTGCCCGTCGCTGTCTGGCTCGGTGACCATGGCGAAGAGCGCGTTCGGTCCCAGCCACTCCGGGTGCTCGCGCACGGTCGACCCACCTGCACCGAGAACAGTCGAAGTCTGTGGCGTGAAGTCGACCGCCACGCTCGGCCCGCCGACCAGCTGGCCGATGCGCTCGGCCAGCGTCTTGACGGTGGTGGTCGGCACCACCAGCAGGTCGGGGTAGGCGTCGAGGAGCTCGGCCTGGCCCTCGACGTCGACCCAATCCGCCCCCGACTCTTCGAAGTCGCGGCGGGCGCGCTCGTGGCCCGGTCCCCGGCCCGGCCGAGCACGACGGTGGGCGGCGCCGGCGGCCCGAGTGGGCGCAGGGTGAGGAGCGAGAGGTCCTCCACCGTCTCCGACGAATAGGTGAAGGCCGGACCGGCAACGGAGCCGTCGTCGGGCTGGGGCGCGGCGTAGCCGGTGGCCAGCAAGCGTCTGCTCGAGCCGGAGGAACGACCGGCCCGACCGGCTCGGGTCCCAGAGCACGAGGCCGTCGACCCGGAGGCCCTGGCTCACCGCCTCGGTGGCCAACAGCGCGCCGACCCGCATGCCGACCAGGACGACAGGGCCTGGGCTCAGGGTGCGGGCGAAGTCGACGGCGTGGCCGATGCTCGCCACCCACTCCGGCACCCGTCCCGGGATCGTCGAGGCGGCCGGCGGAGTCGCCCGGTCCCGCCGTAGGAGAAGCGCAGAGCCACGAACACCCGCTCGTGCCGTCTCGTCGGACGCGGCCTGGAAGGCGGGGAGGGCATTGGCCGCCTCTCGGCCGACGGGGTTGCAGAAGACTGCGACACCTCGGGCGCGGCCGTCCGCCGGCAAGTGGACCCATCCGAAAAGCGGGCGTGACGCCGGGCCGAACCACGTCGGGGTTCCGCTCATGCCCACCACCGACCCGGCTGCCGGCGCCGTCTGGTTCCGCCGATGACCGGTGCCACGGCGCGGGGCCTGGGTCGGGCCTCCGTGTACGTTCTCGGGGGACATGGCCGCGCCATCATCCGCTCCCCGCTCCCTCCCCCGAGATCCTGCACGGTCCCCCTGGACCGACCCGCACCCCCGCAGTGACGGGTGGAACTCCTCGCTCGGCGGCCGGTGCGAAGGCGGGGGTAACGATACCCCGGGGGTTGGCGTGCGACCGGGTCCCGACACCTTCTCAGGAAACGCACGAGTGAGCGTGGCCTCGGCATCGGTCGTGGTGGTCACGCTCGAACGTCCGAACCATGTTGGTCGTTGCATCGAGCACCTTCTGGGCCAGACCACGGCTCCGTCCGAGATCATCGTCATCGACTCCTCGGTGGGTAACGACACCGAGCACCTGGTGCTTGAGCGATTTCCCTCAGTCACCTTCCGGAGGACGGCGGCCGGGCGCGGGGCGACGGCTGCCGCCCGCAACCTGGGCTTCGGGCTGGCATCGGGCGAGGTGGTGGCCTTCGTGGACGACGACGCCTACGCCGAGCCGGACTGGCTCGAGCACCTGCTCTCGCCCTACGAGGACCCGGAGGTCGGCGGTGTCGGCGGGCGCCAGATCCGGCACCAACCCGGCGAGCTCACCGAGGGCGTCGACGCCATCGGCCGGCTGCAGCCCGACGGCACGATCACCGGGAACTTCGCCGCCGATCCGGGCCGGACGGTGGGGGTCGACCATCTGCTCGGGGCCAACATGTCCTTCCGACGGAAGGTGATCGAGGAGATCGGCGGCATCCGCGACGGGTACTTCGGCACCTGCCTGCGCGAGGAGACCGATCTCTGCCTGCGAGTGGCCAACGCCGACTACCGCCTGGTCTTCACTCCCGACGCCGTAGTCGAGCACGTCGCCGCTCCCTACCCGAAGGGCCGCCGGTTCGACCTCCGCTACACCTATTGGGCACAGAAGAACCACCTCATCATGCTCATCCGCAACTTCGGGCTCCGCGACCCCAAGGTGCGCGGCTTCCTGGCGACGACGGGTCGAACCGTGGTGGGCGAGACCGGCCAGCAGGTCCGACGGGGTGGGACACGCCTTCGGGGAAGTGACGCCGGAGGTGCGGCCCGATCGGTGGGGGCGGCATTTGCCCGGGGGGCCGTCACCGTGGCCGGGACGGCCTCCGGCCTCGTCGCCGGCCTGCGCATGGCCCGGCTCGACCAGCGGGGGATCGCCGTCTCCCGACGACGTCGCTAGGTCCGGGTCGCACGACGCCGTGGCGCCCGCCCGTCGGCGACGCTGGAAAAGGCCCGCTCGATCCCGTCCGCCATGCGGGACAGGGTGAACGACCCCGTCACTCTGTCCGTGCAAGCCCGACCCAGTGAAGGCTCGTCGACGCGCCAGCTGGCCACCGCCCGGATGCGCGAGGCGAGCCCCTCGGCATCCCCCCGATCGAAGAGGAACCGCTCGAGGGGGCCGGTCAGGATCTCGCCGATCCCACCCACCCGGGAGGCAACGACCGGACGGCCGGTGGCCAGCCCCTCGATGATCGTCCGCCCGAAGGGCTCGTCCCAGACGGAGGGCACCACCACCACGTCGGCGGCGTGGAGAGGGGGGACCACGTCGCGCCGCAGCGGGATGAACCGGACGTCGCCTGCGGCCGTGGACTCGAGCTCACGGAGGTACTGCCCACCATCGTGATCCACCACCGGTGACCCGACCACGAGCAGGGTGGCCGGAGCGGGCCCCGTTCAGGCGGCGCCACGCCTCGAGCAGCACGTCGACACCTTTCTCCCGGTCGAGACGGCCCACGTAGGTGACGACCAGGCGGTCGTCGTCCGGTACGCCGAGCTCGGCGCGGGCTCGCCGGCGTTCGTCGAGATCGCCGACCGGATAGTCGGCCGGATCGATGCCGTTGTGGACGACTTCGACCTTGGCGGCGTCGATCCCGCTGGCGATCCAGGGGTCGGCGACGAATTGCGAGATGGCCACGAACCGGTCGACGTGGCGGTCGAGGAAGGCCGTGCGTGCGGGCCCGATGTCGAGGTAACCGTGCACATGGCAGACGACCGGTTTGCGGGTGACCATCGACGCCGCGATGGCCCAGGCGACACCGACGGTCCGCTGGGGGTAGTAGACGTCGGCCGGTGAGCGCACGGCCGCCACGGTGGCCGGTGCCAGGGCCCAGGCGGCGCGGGCCTGGTTTCGTCGCCCGTCCGGGTACCACCAGTCGAGGCTGCGCACCTGGTGGACTGACTCGCAGAACTGCTCGTACTCCGGCAGGAGCGTGCCGGCATCGGTGTGCAGCAGGCTGGGCCGGTGTCCCCTGGAGGCGAGCTCGCGGCACGACTGGAAGACGTTGATCTCGACGCCACCCGTCGGCGAGGTCCCGTGCACGTTGGTCAGGAAGCGGACGGGCCTCATGGCGGTGGCGCGTGGTCCCGCCAGAGGACAGCGTGAGCGGCGGCGCAGGCCTCCCAGTTGAACTCGGCGGCTCGGGCCCGACCTCGTTCGACCCGCTTTGCCGTACCGGGGCCGTCGGACAGCGCGGCCACGATGCCCTCGGCCAACCCCGGTCCGTCCGGCTCGACCAGGCAGGCGGCGTTGGCGCAGACCTCGGGCAACGCGCCCCGGCGGGCGGCGACGACGGGAACGCCGGCGGCCATGGCCTCGAGGGCAGGGAGCCCGAACCCCTCGTAGACCGACGGGACCACCACCGCCGAGGCCGCGGCCATGAGCCCGCGGGCACAGTCGTCGTCGACCCGGCCGACCCAGACGGTGCCCGGCAGGGACCCGAACAGGCCGTCCCGGCGGTCGTCGGGCGGGCCCATGAGCGCCAGGGCGGCCTCGGGGCAGGCGGACCGCACCAGGGGCCAGGCCGCGGCCAGCCCCTCGAGGTTCTTGCGCCGTGTGGCCCCACCAGCGTGGAGCACGAACGGTGGCCGGATGCCGAGCGCCTCGAGCCGGGGGCCGTCGAGCGGGTCGGCGGCGAAGAAGCGGCGGTCCACTCCGTTGTGGATGACCACCACCCGCTCGGCGCCCAATACTGCGCTCACCTCGTCGGCCGCGAACTGCGACGGGCACACGACGACCGCCGCCCGGCGGGCGCCCGCCATCGCATCCGGCGGCGTGGGCCCCTCGTCGTCGAACCGCCAGGGGGCCACGTCGTGCACGGTGAGGATCTCCGTCCGCGGTGCCGGGGGCAGCCGGAGATCGAAGCGGTGGACGAGGTCGCAGCGTGCGGTAGAGCTTCCGGCCGGCGGCGCGCCGGAGCGGGACGGGTCCGCCCCTGAGAAGACGGGCCGGCATGCGGGCGCCGCCCGGCAGGGAGGACCGGAGCGATCGGACGGCCACCTGCTCGACGCTTCCACGTCGGGCCGAGCTCACCCGCCGCCCGGGAGAGGATCTCGCGTTCGTAGACCTGCTGTCCCATGGGGGAGCCGCTGGCCAGCGTGAAGAGCCCGAGCCGGGTGGTCACCGGCGGCTCTTCGGCACCGAGGTGTCGAAACCGTTCGGTTGCGACGCGTCGCGCTCCGGCGTCGCGCTCGGGGACATCGGTGCGCGGCCGGGCAACCGAAGGGTGGGGCACGGCGACTGGATGGCCCACCATATCGTCGCGCTCCCGCGCCGCCGGGATCCTCTCCGCATGGCACGGTGCCGGTGCGGGCGCGACGCGACCCCCGGGAAGCGGGCCGGTAGCGTGGCCGTCGGTGCATCCCTCTCATGCCGACGGCACTGGGACGCTCCGCATCGAGTCAGGTAGCGGCGGGCCGCCCGGCGGTGGCGACAGCACGAAGTGGGCAGCGGCGCTGAGCGCCGACGGCCACCTCGAGCTGGCCATCGGTGCGGTGGCGGTGGCCGCCGTCGTCCTCGAGGGGGTCGTGTCGCCCACCGTCCCGTCGCCGGGCGGCTGGATCGGTGGTTGCAGGACCTCATACCCGGGAGCCACGCCTCGTTCTACGTGGCCATCACCTGGTTCCGCTATCCGTGGGTGGTGGTCGCCGGCGCCGTCGTCATCGCCGCGGTGACGGTGACCCATGACCGCTTCCGGGCGCTCGCCTATCTGGTGGGGCCGCCCCTCGCCGTCCTGATCGCCGAGGAGCTCGTCAAGCCGTTGGTCGGGCGCACCCTGGGAGGCGCGCTCACCTATCCGTCGGGATCGACCACCGGCGCAACCGCGTTGGCCACGGCCGCCATCCTCGCCACCCCGGGCCGTTGGCGATGGTGCACGGCGGTGTTGGCGGGCGCCTACGCGTTATGGATGACGGTGGCGGTGGTGGCCCTCAGGTGGCACTTCCCGACGGACGCACTGGCCGGCGCCCTCCTCGGTGCGGGTGTCGTGCTGATCTGCGACGGTGTGGCCCGCTCGGCGGCCAGCCTGGTCGCGTCGGGGAAGGGCGGTCTCGCCGCCCCGCTCATCGTCCCGGCTGATCCTCCTCGGGACGATCCGCTGGGCGGTCGTCGGCATGGCGGCCGATGTCGCCGCCTCGCGACGATGGCCACCGTGTTCGAGGGATCGTCGGGGTCGAATCGCAATCGGATGGGAGCCTCCTCGTCCTCCGGCTCGCCCGGGGCCTCGACCACGAAGGCCGGTCGCTGGTCCCGCCGCTCGAGCGCCTGCTGCAGCCCGAGGGCGACGCCGGTGAGCACGGCGCCGGTCGCCGATCGCTTCATCCACCGGTTGAACCGCAAGCGGATCGGGACCGTGCGTCTGTCGGCGAGTCGTCCGTCGACAGAGTCGGCGGGCTGCTGGTGGTCACTCGCCGGCACCTATCCGCACCGCCTCGTTCTCGCCGCCGTCTCTGCGAAGTGGATCGGCGGCGGACTCGGGCCTGTCCGACATGCTCACCACGGTACCGCCGCGTGCCGGTCGGCCGAACTCGCCCCAATCGTTCCAGCAGGGTGCGAGCGAGTGGCGGGATGCGCACCTCCGTGCCTCCAAGGGCTCGATCGCGGCCTCGTGCCATAGGATCGAGAGTCATGCTTGACCGCTTCCACCCGCCGGTCGAGGAGTACCTCGAGACGATCTTCGCCCTCGAGGAGGAAGGCATCCCCGTCATCCAGGCCCGCCTGGCCGAGCGCCTGGGCAAGGCGGCGCCGTCGGTCTCGGAGATGCTCGACAGGCTCGAGGCGGACGGGCTCATCGAGCGCAGCGCGCGCCACATCACCATGACGCCCACCGGTGCCGCGCTGGCCCGCGGGGTGGTGCGCAAGCACCGGCTGGCCGAGCGGCTGCTCGTCGACATCATCGGGCTGGACTGGGACAAGGCTCACGTCGAGGCGGGACGGTGGGAGCACGTGATCTCCGACGACGTCGAGGCCCGCCTGGTGGTGCTCCTCGGCAATCCGACGACCTGCCCGCACGGCAACCCCATCCCCGGCGCGGAGTCGGGCGGTCGCAAGCAGCGCAGCCTGGCCGACGCCCAGCCGGGCGAGCGCATCCGCCTCGAGCGCGTGACCGAGAGCGTCGAGCACGACGCCGCCTCCCTCTCCTACCTCGGGGACAACGGGCTCACGCCGGGTGCGACGGCGGTGATCCGGGCCCGGGCCCCCGACGGGACCCTCACCCTGGCGGTTGGCGACTCCACCGTCGCCCTCGGCCCGGCCATGTGCGAGCGGATGTTCGTGGCCGCCGTCTGAGCCGCTCGGGAGGGGACGCTGCGGCTCCCCGACCAGGACCTTCCGGCGGCCGGGGCCCGGGCGACGCGCTCTCGGGCACGGCCCCGGCCGTCCGGGCTGGCGTCAGCACTCACTAGAGTGGAGTGCTAGCGCCGACATGCGCCCGGAAGGGATCCGCCACCCGGAGCGCTCCGGCTCGACAGGATCTCCGACAGCGACATGGCCACGAGCGACGACAGGCACCCGGACGGGGCGCCCCGGACATCGGCGGAGCTCGACTCGCGCAAGGCAGCCGTCCTCAACGCCGTCGTCACCGAGTACATCGAGTCGTCGCAGCCGGTCGGGTCCCAGCACGTGGTCGACGCCCCCGGCGTCAACGTGTCCTCGGCCACCGTTCGGTCCGACATGGCCGCGCTCGAAGCGCGACGGCTACCTCATCCAGCCCCACACCAGCGCCGGGCGGATCCCGACCGACAAGGGCTACCGGTTCTTCGTCGACCACCTCGGCGGTCCCGGCTCCCTCGACCCGGTGGCGCGCCAGACGGTACGGCGGTTCTTCGACCATGCTCACGGCGAGATCGAGCAGATGCTCGAGCGGACCTCCAGGCTGCTCACCGACCTCACCGACTGCACGGCCATGGTGGTCGGGCCGTCGCACGAGTCGGCGGCCGTCCGGTCGGTGCAGCTCGTCGGCCTCGGCCCCCGGCTGGCCCTGCTGGTCGTGGTGCTGGCCGACGGCGCGGTGCAGAAGCAGACCATCGAGCTCCCCGAGGACGTCGACGACGCCCACCTGGCCGCGGCCGCCCAGCACCTCTGCTGCCCACGCCCTCGGGAAGCCGCTCGCCCAGGTGGGCGCCTCGGCCGCCACCTGGGCGACCGGAGGACCGACGCGGTGGTCAAGGCCGGGATCGGCGGCCTCCGCATGTTGCAGCGTTCGGGACAATCCGAGCAGCTCTTCGTGGGTGGCTCCTCACGGATGGCCGACGCCTTCGATGCCGTCGACACCGTGCGTTCGGTGCTCACCATCCTCGAGCAGCAGCTGGTGGTGGTGACCCTCCTCCGGGACATCCTCGACACCGGGCTGTCGGTGGCCATCGGCACCGAGCACGGCATCGAGCCGCTGGCCTCGTGCGCCATCGTCGTCATGCCGATCGCGGTGGAGGGAATGGAGGCGGGCACCATCGGCCTGCTCGGTCCGACCCGCATGAACTACCCCTTGGCGCTGGCCGCCGCCCGGGTGGTGGGTGACCGGCTCGGCGAGCGGTTGAGCGAGGCCAACCGGTGACGACTCCCGACCTCTACGAGGTGCTCGGCGTCCGCCGCGACGCCTCGGACGAGGAGTTGAAGCGCGCCTATCGCACGAAGGCGCGCAAGTTCCATCCCGACGCCAATCCCAACGACACCGAAACGGCGGAGCGGTTCAAGGAGATCAGCCTGGCCTACGAGGTGCTGCGTGACCCCGAGCGCCGCGCCCGTTACGACCATTTCGGGCCGGATGCCGTCTTCGGCGCGGCTGCCGGCGGGCCGGGCGGCGATCCGTTCGCCGGGGGGCTCGGCGACCTGTTCGACGCCTTCTTCGGTGGCATGGGCGCCGCTTCCCCGGGCCGTGCCCGCAGGCGGGGCCCGACGCCTGGACCAGATGCCGAGATGACATTGGGCCTCACCTTTCGGGAGGCCGTCTTCGGCACGCGCCAGGAGGTCGAGGTCGACGCGCCGGTCCACTGCGACACCTGCGAGGGCACCGGTGCACGGCCCGGGACCTCTCCGGTGCGCTGCCCGGAATGTGCTGGCGCTGGAGAGGTGCGGCGGGTCCGCCAGTCCATCCTCGGCCAGATGATCACCGCCGTCCCGTGCAATCGGTGCGCCGGGACGGGCGAGTCCATCGAGAGCCCGTGCCCGGACTGCCGGGGCGAGGGCCGCCGCCGCCAGCGAAGGACCCTCACCGTCGAGGTGCCGGCCGGTGTCGACGAGGGCTCGACACTGCGGCTGGCCGACCACGGCTCGGCCGGCTTCCGGGGCGGCCCCAATGGCGCGTTGTTCGTGCACGTGCTGGTCGACCCCGACCCGGTCTTCCAGCGTGACGGCGCCGACCTGCACGCTGTCGTGTCGGTGCCCATGACCATGGCCGCGCTCGGCGGCTCCATCGCCTTCGAGACGCTCGACGACCAGCGGGACCTTGCCATCGCCGCTGGCACGCCGAGCGGCGCCGTCATCCATCTCAAGGGGTTGGGCGTGCCCCGGCTGCGGGGCCGGGGCCGCGGCGAGCTGTTCGTCCATGTCCAGGTCGAGACGCCGGTCGGCCTCGACGAACACCAACGCGAGCTGCTGGCGGCCCTGGCCGAGGCCCGCGGCGAGCAGCTCGGAGCGGCGCCAGCCAACGACGGCCTCTTCTCGAAGATCCGCTCGGCCCTCAGCTGACCATGACCATGGCGGTGCCCGGGCCGCCGGCGGCGCCCGACCCGCGCCTCGCTTCGGCGGCGGCGATGGTCTTCGTGGAGGACCCCACCTGCCCGCGGGTCGACCCCACCGACCTCCGTCATCTCCTCGACGTCCGCCGGCTGCGCCCCGGTGAGGTGGTGGTGGCGTCCGACGGGCAAGGGCAGTGGGTGCCGTGCCGCTTGGCGGGCGGGCCCACCGCTGACACCGGGTCCCGTGACCCGGCTGACTGCCCTGGTGCCGAGCGGTCCGCCCGAGCACCAGGCGCGACCGGCACCGCCGGTGACCGTTGCCTTCGCGCCTGTCAAAGGGGACCGACCCGAATGGGTCACACAGAAGCTCACCGAGCTCGGCGTCGACCGCATCGTCGTGCTGCGAACGGCTCGCTCTGTCGTGCGCTGGGCTGGGGACCGCGACCGGCGGGCCATCGATCGTCTACGGCGGGTGGCCCGTGAGGCGGCCGCCCAGTGTCGCCGCCCATGGCTGCCTGAGGTGTTGGGGACGGTGGGGTTGGACGAACTGGGAACTCTCGTCGGCGGCCCAATCGCCGTCGCCCGACCGGGCGGGGACCGTCCCTCGTTGGAGCGCCCGGCCGTGGCCGTGGGGCCCGAGGGTGGCTGGGACGAGGCCGAGATCGACTGTTTCGACGGCTCCGTCGGCCTCGGGCCTACGGTGCTCCGTGCCGAGACCGCCGCCCTGGCGGCGGCCACTGTCCTGTGTGGTTTGCGGGCCGGTGTGGTGGGACCGCTTGCGTTACCACGCTCCGTGAGGAAAACTACTCAGAGAGACCAAGGGGCAGGAGGCTAGTCGTGACAGGACGGTGGAGTCCGGGTCGCAGGGGCACGGAACCACACAGATGCGTGCTGCCGCAGCGGCCGGGCCGAAGCTCACAGGCGACGGGTACGAGCGTCGGAGGGGAACATGACCGTGATTGAAAAGGGCATCGGCGTCGTCGAGGACGACGACGAGCAGGAGGAAGCGGCCAGGGTCGCCTACGCCAGGGCAGTGGGGTCGCGGCTGCGGTCCATGCGCAAGCAGATGCGCCTCTCCTTGCAGGCGGTCGAGGCCATGTCCGAACAAGAGTTCAAGGCCTCGGTGCTCGGCGCCTACGAACGCGGCGAGCGGGCCATCTCGGTGCCCCGGTTGCAGCGCCTGGCCAAGCTCTACGACGTCCCCGTCGACCAGTTGCTTCCGCCCGACGAAGGGGCGGGCACGCGGTGGGGTGCCACAGGCCAACTCCGCCGACGACAACGGGTCCTCGAGCGCCCGGCGGGCGCTGCAGTCGGGGAACGGCGCCGGGAAGGTGGCCATCGACCTCACCAAGCTGCACGCGGTGAGCGGGCCCGAGCGCGATCTGCTGCGCCGGTTCCTCTCGATGATCCAGGTCCACCGGCAGGACTTCAACGGCAAGATGATCACCATTCGCGCCGAGGACGTGCGCGCCATCGCCTGCCTGTTCGGCGTCACGCCGGACAGCATGGGCGCCCGTCTTGACGAACTCGGCCTGCTCGTGAATGTGTGATGTGACAGGTGTCACTCACGAGGGGTGGTAGACGATGACAGAGCCGATCCACTGGCTGAGCACGAAGGAAGCGGCCGAGCGGCTGGGTGTGACCCTCCGCAGCCTGTACCGCTTCATCGACGAGGGTGACCTCGTCGCCTACAAGTTCGGTCGGGTCATCCGCATCCAGGAGACCGACGTCGAACGCTTCATCCAGGCCAGCCGCATCGCTCCGGGGAGCCTCGAGCACCTCTATCCCGAGGTCAAAGGAGCCGTGCGCGTTGTGCCGTGCGAACGGCGTCTCGGCGGCCAGCGCCTGACGGACGGCCCGGACCTGACGGCGGTGGGTCAAGAGCGAACGCGGAGACAGTGGCCGACTGCCTGTTCTGCCGCATCGTGGCCGGCGAGGTCCCCGCCACCGTCGTCCACGACGATGAGCACACCCTGGCCTTCGGCGACATCAACCCCCAGGCTCCCCTCCACGTGCTGGTCATCCCCAAGCGCCACATCGAGAATGCGGCCGCGGTGACTGCCGCCGACGGCGAGGTGCTCGCCGCCATGGTGGAGACGGCCCGGGAGGTGGCCGAGGCCGAAGGGTTCGGTGGTCCCGACCGCGGCTACCGCCTCGTCTTCAACGTCGGGCCCGATGCGCTCAACTCGGTGCCCCATCTCCACCTGCACGTGCTCGGCGGTCGGACCTTCGGGTGGCCGCCCGGTTGACCGGCGTTCGTTCGCCCCATGGGCCCAGACCGGCTTTCGGGGCGCGCTGGTAGGGTCATCGCAGAACGCACGTGGCAGGCACACAAGTCAAGATCCTCGTCCCCGGCAACCACCTCATGGCCGGCCTCCTGGGCCAGCGGGACGAGTTGCTGCGCCTGGTGGAGCGGCGCATTCGACGACGTCCGCATCACCGTGCGGGGCAACGAGATCTCCCTCGAAGGGGACGGCGCCGACCGGGTGGCCGCCCTGTTCGAGGAGCTGATCATCCTTCTCGAGTCGGGCCAGGGCCTCGACGCCGTGCAGGTGAACCGCACCATCGACATGATGCACGACGACCTGCGGCCGTCCGAGGTGCTCACCGCCGAGGTGCTGAGGTCGTCGCGTGGTCGCACCGTGCGGCCCAAGTCGACGGGCCAGAAGCTCTACACCGACGCCATCGCCAAGAACATCGTGACCATCGGCATCGGCCCGGCTGGCACCGGCAAGTCCTATCTGGCCGTGGCCCTGGCCGTCCAGGCCCTCCAGGCCCGGCAGGTCAACCGCATCATCCTGACCCGGCCGGCGGTCGAGGCCGGCGAGCGGCTCGGGTTCCTGCCCGGTGACCTGATGGCCAAGGTCGACCCCTACCTGCGCCCGCTCTACGACGCGCTGCACGACCTGCTCGACCCGGACGGCGCCCAGCGGCTCATCGACCGGGGAACGGTCGAGGTTGCGCCGCTCGCCTTCATGCGCGGCCGCACGCTCAACAACAGCTTCATCATCCTGGACGAGGCCCAGAACACGACCCCCGAGCAGATGAAGATGTTCCTGACCCGCATTGGCTTCGGGTCGAAGGCCGTGGTGACCGGGGACGTCACCCAGATCGACGTCCCGGGTGGCCGGTCCGGCCTCGTGGGGCTGGAGGAGGTACTGGGGGGCGTGCCCGATCTCGCCTTCGTCCGGCTCGGCCAGCGGGATGTGGTCCGCCACCGGATCGTGGCGGACATCGTGGCCGCCTACGAACGGACCGGACCGGAGGGGCGGCGCCAGCCCGACGAGGTGGCGTGAGCCGCGGGTCCCGACCGTGACACTCGACGTGTTCGCGGCCGACGAGCAGTCTGACCACCCGGTTGCCGTCGAGCGCTTCTGCCTCCTGGCCCGTTCGGTGCTCGAGGCCGAGGGCGTCACCGACGACGTCGAGGTCTCATTGCTCTTCGTCGACGAGGCGACCATCGCCTCCCTGAACGAGCGGTTCCTCGAGACGTCCGGCCCGACCGACGTGCTCGCCTTCCCCATCGAGGACGAGGGGGACCGCAGCGGTCGGTCACCCGACGAGGGGAGCACCGGCCCCGCCTCCAACGAGACGGACACCGACCGTCCCGTGCTCCTTGGCGACGTCGTCATCTGCCCGACGGTGGCCGCCCGCAACGCGGTCGACCACGGGGCGACCTTCGATGACGAGGTCGCCCTGCTCGTCGTGCACGGCATCCTCCATCTGCTGGGCATGGACCATGTCGCCGATGCGGAGGCAGAACGCATGGAGCAGCGGGAGCAACAGCTCCTCGACCGCTTCCACCGGCACGGTCCATGACCGGCAGCTGCGCCTCGTCGCCACCGGGACGTTCCGACCGGTGGACGTCGCCCTGCTCGTCGTCGTTGTCCTCCTGCTGCTTCGCGTCGGCCGTCCTGGCCCTGGCCGAAACCAGCCTCGTGCGCATGAGCCGGGCCAAGGCGATGGGCCTGGCCGAGGACGGCCACCGCGGGGCCCGGCTCCTCGTCCGGCTGACCGAGAACCCCCAGGGCTTCCTCAACCCGGTCCTTCTCGTGGTGCTGGTCTGCCAGCTGGTGGTGGCCACCCTGGTCGGCATCCTGGCCGCCCAGTGGTTCGGGGCCTGGGGAGTGGCCGTCGCCGTCGTCTTCGAGATCGTGGTCATCTTCGTCCTCGGCGAGGCGGTGCCCAAGAACTGGGCGGTCCGCCATCCCGAACGGGCGGCCCTCTTCAGCGCACCGCTGGTGTCCGCCCTGGTCGGGTTCTGGCCGATCAAGATGCTGTCGCAAGGCCTGATCGGCCTGGCCAATCTCCTCATCGGCGGGGTCTGGCCGACAGGAGTCGCCGGTCAGCGAGTCGGAGCTTCTGGCTCTGGCCGACGTGGCCCACGAGGAGGACGTGATCGAGGGCGAGGAGCGGGCCCTCATCCACTCCATCATCGAGTTCGGCGACACCGTCGTCCGCGAGGTCATGGTGCCCCGACCGGACATGGTCACCATCGGCGCCGACGAGACGGTGGAGGGCACGCTCGAGCGGTCGCTCGAGGTCGGCTACAGCCGGCTGCCGGCGATCGGCCAGCAGGTCGACGACATCGTGGGCATCGCCATCATGAAGGACATGATCAACCTGGTGCGCGCCGGCCGGCAAGCGGATCGCGTGCGCGACCACCTCCGAGAGGCGCACTTCGTGCCCGAGACCAAGCGGGTGGCGGACATGATGCGGGAGATGCAGCGCGAGACCTTCCACCTGGCCATGGTGGTCGACGAGTTCGGGGGCACCGCCGGTCTCGTCACCCTCGAGGACCTCATCGAGGAGCTGGTTGGCGAGATCGTCGACGAGTTCGACGTGGTCGAGGAGCTCGTCGAGCACCTCGACGACGGCCAGCTCCGGGTCAGCGCCCGGCTCCCGATCGACGAGGTCAACGAGATGGTCGAGGGCCGTCTGCCCGAAGGTCCGTGGGACACGGTGGGGGGCCTGGTCTTCGACCTGCTGGGCCATGTTCCCGAGGTCGGCGAGGAGGTGACCGTCGACGGCCTCCGCCTGGTGGCCGACCGGGTCAACGGGCGTCGCATCGAACGGGTTCGCATCGCCGTGACCACGGATGGCAGGCAGGGACCTTCGGCGTGACCGCCTTCCGATCCGGCTTCGCCACCGTGGTGGGCCGGACCAACGTGGGCAAGTCCACCCTCGTCAACGCCATGGTGGGATCGAAGGTGACCATCATCTCTCCGCAGCCCAACACCACCCGGTCCAACCTGCGGGGCGTCCTCAACCGGCCCGATGCCCAGGTCGTCCTGGTCGACACCCCGGGGCTGCACCGGCCCAAGACCGCCCTGGGCAGCCGGATGAACGAGGCGGCCTCCATGTCGCTCGAGGACGTCGACGTCGTCATCGCCGTCCTCGACGCCACCGCGGCCGTCGGTCCCGGGGATCGCATGGTGCTGGACCGAGCGGCCGCCGCCGTTCGCTCGCCGTCGGGAGAGCTGTCTTCGGCCGGGACGGTGCCGATCGCCGACGGGAGCGATGCAGGACCGGCGCTCATGGTGGTGGTCAACAAGGTCGACCAGGCAGCCCGGGCCGATGTCGTGGCCCGCCTGGCCGAGGCGGCGGCCGCCACGGAGGCGGTCACTTCCGCGCTCCGACCTTCCCCGCATCGAGTACTTCCCGGTCTCCGCCCTGACCGGCCAGGGGGTGGCGGCGCTGGTGGACGCCGTCGTCGACTGTCTGCCCGAGGGCCCGGCCTACTACCCAGAGGGCATGGTCCACGACGTCCCGGAGGCGGCGTGGGTGGCCGACCTGGTCCGTGAGGAGCTACTGTCCCGCGTCGCCGACGAGCTGCCCCACAGCATCGCCTGCCGGGTCACCGAGTGGGAGTGGCCACGCATCCGCTGCGAGATCATCGTCGAGCGCGACTCGCAGAAGGGCATCGTCATCGGCAAGGGTGGCGCCCGCCTCAAGGCGGTGGGCACGGCGGTGCGGCACCAGCTGCCGGAGGGTGCCTACCTCGAGCTGTTCGTCCGCGTAGAGAAGCGGTGGCAACAGCGCGAGGACGCCCTCGACCGTCTGGGGCTTTGAGGCGCCCGGCGGTAGTCTCCGGCTCGTGAGCGAGCACGACCCGACCGACGCGCAGCTGCCGCTCTCCGACCTCCCGTCCGAGATCAAGGCCACCCGCTCGGGGAGCTTCGGGTCCGTCGCTTCGGACTACCAGCGCTTCCGGCCCGGCCCTCCACCCGAAGCCGTCGACTGGCTGCTTCCCGATCACGCCGAGCGAGTTGTCGACCTCGGTGCCGGCACCGGCGCGTTGACCCGCCTGCTCGTCGGGCGGGCCGATGAGGCCGTCGCTGTCGAGCCCGATGACCGGATGCGCGCCGTGCTGGAACGGGAGGTGCCGGCGGCGCGTGCCGTCGGCGGCCGGGGCGAGTCCATCCCGCTCCCCGACGGGTGCGTCCAGGCCGTGCTGGCGTCGTCGTCGTGGCACTGGATGGATCCGCTGGCCACTTTGCATGAAGTCGGGAGGGTGCTCGTCCCCGGTGGGGTGCTCGGCGTGCTGTGGTTCGGGCCCGACCCCGAGGGCCCCTTCATGAGCCAGGCCCAGGCGGTGCTGGCCGACCGCCGGCAGCAAGTGGGCGCAGGTCGGCAAGACGGCGGGGGCGTCCTCCCCGGCCGGTGAGCTCACCGAACTGATGATGACCGATGCCCTGCGCCCCCCCTCGACCCTTCGCATCTTGCCCGGGACGCCCTTCGACGAGCCCGAGCACCGCGTGTTCCGATTGGGACGTGGCTCTCAACGCCGACGAGCTGATCGGGCTGCTCGGCACATTGAGCTGGGTGATCACCCTCCCCGACGAGCGGCGGGCCTCTCTCTTCACGGAGGCCCGGCGCCTCCTGCGCGAGCTCATGGGCATCGAGGGCGAGGTGACCGTAGATGTCACCTTCCGGGCCGATGTCTGGCGGGCGCGCCGGCGGGACTGAGCGCGGCCGGCAGACAGACCGGCCTCAGCTCCGGAGGAACCGCAGGAACGACTCGACCTCGGCCCGGTCGACGGAGCGCCTCATGGGCGGCACGCGGGCCAGCAGGTCGGAGCGATATCGGGCGGTGGCCAGCCGGCTGTCGAGCACGGCGACCACGCCACGGTCGCGGCTCGAGCGGATGAGCCGGCCGGCCCCTTGGGCGAGCAGGGTGCCGGCCCGGGGCAGGTCGACCACCGAGAAGGCGGCAGCCCCGGCCCGTTCCCGCCTGGCCTCGAGCACCGGGTCGTCGGGGCGCGGGAAGGGGATGCGGTCGATGGTCACCAGGGTCAGCGTGGGTCCGGGGACGTCGACGCCCTGCCAGAAGCCGAGGGTGGCGAACAGGCAGGCGGCCTCCTCATCGGTGAAGGCTTCGATGAGGGCGGGCTTGGGCAGGTCGGCCTGCGAGAGGACCGGGAAGTCGAGGCGGTCGCGCAGGGCTTCGACGGCCGCCCGCATGGCCCGCCAGCTAGTGAAGAGGGCCAGGGTGCGCCCGCCGGCCGCCTCGATGAGGGCGGCCAGCTCCTCTTGGATAGCCGCCTCGGCCTCCGGTCGCCGGCGGTCGGGGAGCGAGCGGGCCACGTACAGCATGGCCTGGTGCCGGTAGTCGAAGGGGCTGCCCACGTCCAGGGTGTCGGTGCTGTCCTCGGGGAGACCGAGCCGTGGCCCGAGACCGATGGGCACGGTGGCCGAGGTGAGCACGCCGGTCACCTCTGGCCACAGACCTTCCGCCAGCAGTGGGCCGACGTCGATGGGCGAGACCCGCAGGGAGGCCGAGCGCGAGTCAGAGTCGACCCAGGCCACCTCGTCGTCCGAGACGCCGGCCACCCGGGCGAGGTCGTCGGAGAGGTGCCCGGCGGCGAGCATCACCCGGTCCCGCCGCGAGCGGGCCGCCGCGTTCTCGTTCCCATCGGCAGCACCTCCCGCCTGTCGCAGCCGGTCGGCCAGGCGGCTCACCCGCCCGGCGGCCAGGGTCAGCACACCAGCCAGGTCCTCTTCGGCCGAGGCGGGCGACGCACCGTCGGGGGGCGGTTCCGCGGGGTCGTCGGTCCGGTCGTCGCCACCTGGTCGCCTGTCCGCCGATTGGAGGCGGCGGCCGGCCAGCGGTGCGATGGCCCGCTCCAGCGCGTCGGCCGTCTGCGCCACTGCCTCGGCCACGTCGATCCCGCCCGGCTCGTCGTCGAGCAGCGGTCGGGCAGAGGCGGCCAGTGCCCGGAACCGGCCCGGCGTGATCTCGACACCCAGGCTGTCGGTGAGCACATCTTCGACGGCGTGGGCCTCGTCGAAGATCACCACCCGATGCGGCGGCAGCACCGCCCCGCCGCTGGCCAGGTGAGCGCCGTAGAGATGGGTGTTGACCACCACCACGTCGGCGTCCTCGGCCCGGTGGCGGGCGTCCTCGGCGAAGCAGTCGTGGCCCGCCGGGCAGCGGAAGGCGCCCGGGCACTCGCGGGCACTCGTCGACACCGCCGCCCACGCCCGGAAGTGCGGCTCGAAGTCGAGCTCGGCCCGGTCGCCGGAGTCGGTCACCCCGGCCCACTCGACCAGTCGCCGCACCTGATCACCGATGGCACCGGAGCCGGGGGGCTCGGGTGGCGCCCGCCGCAGCGGGTCATCGGCGTCGGGTGGGTCGGCGGCGCCATCGGCCAGATCCAGCGTGCCGCCACCGCCGAGCTCGGTGATCCGCTGCCGACACAGGTAGTTGCTCCGCCCCTTGAGCACGGCGAAGGTGAGGCCCACGTCGGTGGCCGCCGCCACCGCCGGCAGGTCCTTGTCGGCCAGCTGGTCCTGCAGCGCCTTGGTGGCGGTGGCCACCACCGTGGGCCCCCCGGTCAGGGCGGCTGGCACCAGGTAGGCGATCGACTTCCCGGTGCCCGTCCCCGCCTGGACGACGAGGTGGCGTGCCTCGGTGATGGAGCGGGCCACGGCCCGGGCCATCTCCTCCTGGCCCTCGCGAGCCTCGCCGCCACCGGGCAGGGCGCCGGTCACCGCTCGCAACGCGCTGGTGACCGGGTCGGGCACGGGCGTCGACCCTACCGGTGGCAGGCCGCGCCACCCGATCGGCGCAGCCACCGTGCGCCGCCTCAGTGCCACTCCACGGCGAGGCCGACGGCCACGCCCACGCCCACGAGGACCACGATCCATCGCAGCACCGGTGCCGGCAGACGGCGGCCGAACCGTCCGCCCAGCTGGCCACCGATGATGGAGCCGGCGGCGATGAGCCCCGCCGCCGACCAGGCGACGTGGGTCGAGGCCACGAAGAGCAGACCGGACGCCAGGTTGGCGGATAGGGCCAGTGCGTTCTTGGTCCCGTTGAGCCGCTGGAGGTCGTCGTCGATGAAGATGGCGAGAAGGGAGATGAGGATCACACCCTGGGCCGCGCCGAAGTAACCGCCGTAGACGCCGGTGAGGAACACCCCGGCGAGGAGCGGGGCAGTGGCGTTGGTCCCGCGGGAGCCGCGCCGGGAGAGCCGGCGGCTCATCGCCGGTTGGATGGCCATGAGCAGGGCGGCCGCTGCCACCAGCACCGGCACCGCCGACTTGAACACCTGGTGGGGGAGGGCGAGCAGGAGGGATCCTCCGAGGAGTCCTCCGACCAGTGAGGCCGGTCCCAGCCGGAGGAGCCGGCGCTCCTGCCCGACCAGCTCGTGCCGGTAGGCCACGACGGCGCTCATGCTGCCCGGGACCAACCCCACGGTGTTGGACACGTTGGCGACGACGGGGGAGTAGCCGAGGGCGAGCAGGGTCGGAAAGGTCACGAGCGACCCCGACCCGACGATGACGTTGATTCCGCCGGCGACCAGCCCGGCCGCGAAGATGGCCAGGGCCGAGGGCGCGGACATTGGGAGGTTCTACCGTGCCGCCAGGCCGAGCTCAATCATCGCCGGAGGTTCGGGTGCCATCGGCATCAGGGCGCCGACTGCCGCACTGCGCACAGTCGACGGCCGGCCGGGTCATCGACGACGGTCACGGCTGCCGGAAGGGGCAGGGTAGGTTCGCAACCGTGAAGCAGCAGGATATGGGCACCGTCGACGGCCCCCGGCCGGATCCGTCGGAGCTCAGCGCCTCGGACGTGAGCGGCGGACGGCTGCCGGTTCACGTCGCCTGCGTCATGGACGGCAACGGCCGGTGGGCCGCCCGCCGCGGGCTGCCCCGGACCGAGGGTCACGCCGCCGGCGAGACCGCCCTGCTCGACGCGGTGGAGGGTGGTCTCGAGCTCGGCATCCCGTGGCTCACCATGTACGCCTTCTCGACCGAGAACTGGCGACGCCCGGCCGACGAGGTCCGCTACCTGATGGGCTTCAACGAGAGCCTGCTCGTCCGGAGGCGGGACGAGCTGCACGACAAGGGAGTGCGCATCCGCTTCGCCGGGCGCCGGGACCGTCGGGTGCCCAAACGCGTCGTGCGACGGATGGACGAGTCCGCGGCCCTGACCGAGGACAACCGCCGGATGACCCTGACCATGGCCTTCAACTACGGCGGCCGGGCCGAGATCGTGGATGCCGTGCGGTCTCTCGTGGCCGACGGCGTCGACGCCGCGCCGGATCGACGAGCGAGCCATCCGCTCCCGGCTCTACTACCCCGACCAACCCGACCCGGATCTGGTCATCCGCACCTCCGGGGAGCACCGGATCTCCAACTTCCTCCTGTGGCAGCTGGCCTACAGCGAGCTCGTCTTCGACGACGTGCTCTGGCCCGACTTCCGTCGCGGCCATCTGTTCGCCGCCGTGCACGACTTCCAGCGCCGCCAGCGTCGTTACGGCGGGGTGAGCTGATGGCACCCCGACGGCTGTCTCTGCGCCGGGCCGGGGGATGCTCCGGGCCCGACGATGGCGGAGTGTGGATCATGACCGGGTTGGTGCTCGGCTTCCTCGCCTATTGCGGGGTGGTCCTCATGGTCGTGGCCGGCTTCACCGTCGCCCTGCCGTTGGTGGTCGTGCCCCTCGTGCTCGTCGGCCTGATCGGGGCGTCCAACCTGCTCGGTGGCGGGCGCACCCATGGCCGGACCCCCGGCCGTCCCGGTCGGCAGGCGGTCGGGCACCTCTCTCCTCGAGCGGTGAGAACGGCCCCGTCGCCCGCGGCACGCCCGACGGATCCCTCCCTGCCGAGGGGGCGACCACCGTGGGGGACGAGCCGTGACCCTCTTTCGGGACCGCGGCATCGTCCTGCGCACCATCCGCCTCGGGGAGGCCGACCGGATCGTGACCCTGATGACGGAACGGCACGGCAAGGTTCGGGCGGTGGCCAAGGGCGTCCGGCGGACCCGGTCCAAGTTCGGATCGCGGCTCGAGCCGCTGAGCCACGTCGCCCTGCTCGGGTGGCAGGGCCGCAGCGACCTCGACATCATCAACCAGGTGGAGGTGATCGACGCCAACAAGGTGATCCGCGAGGACCTCGACCGGGTCACCGTCGCCCTCTCCATGCTGGAGGTCGTGGACCAGGTCGGCCAGGAGCGCCACGCCAACCCTCGCCTCTACGAGATGGTGGTCGGTGCCATCTCGGCCCTGGCCGTCCGCAACTCGCCCATGGTCGGCCCCGCCTTCTTCCTCAAGGTGCTGGCCCTCGAGGGCACGGCACCGCACCTGGGCTCGTGCGTGAACTGCGGGGAGGAGGCGCCCGACCACCTGGTGGCCTTCGACCCGGTCGAGGGCGGGGTCCTGTGCCGGCAGTGCCGGCGGGGCCGGCCCCTGTCTCCGGCCGGCGCTGTCGCTGCTCCGCCGGGTCCTGGGCGGTGACCTGGCCTCGGTCCTGGACGAGCCCCGGAGCCCGGCCACCGACGAGGTGTCGGTGCTCGCCACCGAGGCCATGGAGGCCCACCTCGACCGAAGGCTGCGCTCCGTCCATTCGGGCCAGGTGTCATGACGTGCCGCGCCGCCGCCCGTGCCCGCCTGACTGTGGCCATCGCCTGCTCGGGTCCATTCGTTTTCCGCGGAATCCTCGAATCGTCAGGAAATGCTGACAAATTCCGTGTCCCGGATTTCGCGATACCCCGCCTCCCGGCGATCCCGCCCCGGGGCGGGCAGTGACCGGGCTGTGACCGGGCTGTGACCGCGCCGTGACCGCGCCGTGACCGCGCCGTGACCGCGCCGTGACGGCGCCGTGACCGAGCCGTTCGGCGTCTACGTGCACGTGCCCTTCTGCCGGATGCGCTGCGACTACTGCGCCTTCGCCACCTACACCGACCGCGACCACCTCATGGACGCCTACGTCGCCGCCTGCCGGGAGGAGGTGCGCCGGGCCCGGGAGGAGGAGGGGATGGGGCCGGCATCCTCGGTCTTCGTCGGTGGTGGCACCCCGTCGCGCCTGCCCGCCGACCTGTTGGCCGGCGTGCTCGAGGCCATCCCGAGGCGTCCCGGGCGCCGAGGTCACCGTCGAGTGCAACCCCGAGGACGCCGATGCCGGGCGCCTGGCCCGCTACCGGGCGGCCGGGGTGACCCGGATCTCGCTCGGCGCCCAGTCCCTCGTCCCCCACGTCCTCGCCGGGCTCGGCCGCCGCCACGGCACGGACCAGGTCGCTCGAGGCGGCGACCTGTGTGGCCGGCGCCGGCTTCGCCAGCTGGAACCTCGACCTCATCCTCGGCGCCGCCGCCGAGACCGACGCCGACTGGGAGTCGTCCCTCGCCACCGTGCTCGGGCTCGACCGGCCGCCGCCCCATCTGAGCGTGTACGCGCTCACCGTCGAGCCGGGGACGCCCGCTTGGCCGCGGACGCCACCCGCCATCCCGACGACGACATCCAGGCCCGGCGCTACGAGGCTACCGACCGGATCCTGGCCGAAGCCGGCTACCGGTGGGAGGAGATCTCCAACTGGGCGCGTCCCGGGCACGGCTGCGCCCATAACCGTCTGTACTGGCGGCAGGGCGACTACCGGGGCATCGGATCGGCCGCCCACTCGCACCGGCGCGGACACCGGTGGTGGAACGTGCGCACCCCCGACCGCTACGTGCGACCTGGTGCGGGCGGGGCGCAGCCCGGTGGCCGGCGATGAGCACCTCGACCCGAGCCAGCGCCGTTTCGAGGCCCTGGCCCTCTCGCTGCGGACGCCGGCCGGCGTGCCCGCTCGACGCGCTGGACGACGACGACGACCTCGATGGCCTGGTGGTGCGCGACGGTGGGCGGGCCGTCCTCACCGTGCGCGGCCGGCTGCTCGCCAACCTGGTCACCGGCCGCCTGCGCACCGATGGCGATCTCCGGCCACCCGGTACCATGCCCACCATGCGCGACCCGGAGCCCGTCCTCGCCGCGCCCGGCAACACGCCGGCTGACGGCGCGCACCCGGCCACCGGGGCCCACCGGTGACGCGGCCACAGATGGCGGAGAGCGACTACCACCGCAGCGGGCGCATCTGCCGGGGAGCCGTCGGGCACCAGCGACCGCCTCGAGAAGGTCATCGGGCTGTGCAAGCGACGCGGTTTCGTCTTCCAGTCGGCCGAGATCTACGGCGGCTTCCGCTCGACCTACGACTACGGGCCGGTCGGGGTCAACATGCTGCGCAACGTGAAGAACGCTTGGTGGGAGTCCATGGTCCAGCGGCGCGACGACGTGGTCGGCCTCGACGCCGCCATCCTCTCGCCGCCGGCCGTGTGGGAGGCCTCCGGGCACCTGCCGAACTTCACCGACCCCCTGGTCGACTGCCTGCACTGCCACCAGCGCTGGCGTGCGGACAAGATCGAAGGCGTCTGCCCCAACTGCGGGTCGACCGAGTTCACCGAGGCCCGGGCCTTCAACCTCATGTTCAAGACCCACGCCGGTCCCGTCGAGGACGAGGGTGCGGTCGCCTACCTCCGCCCGGAGACGGCACAGGGGATGTTCGTCAACTTCGCCAACGTGCTCCAGACCACCCGCAAGAAGCCGCCGTTCGGCATCGCCCAGGTGGGCAAGTCCTTCCGCAACGAGATCACGCCGCAGAACTTCGTCTTCCGCACCCGCGAGTTCGAGCAGATGGAGATGGAGTACTTCGTCCCGCCCGACCAGGCCGACGAGTGGTTCGACTACTGGTGCGACGAGCGGTACCGCTGGTACACGAGGCTCGGCATCCCCGAGGACCAGCTCCGGCTGCGCCACCACGAGGCCGACGAGCTGTCCCACTACTCGGCGGCCACGGCCGACGTCGAGTTCCTGTTCCCGTGGGGCTGGGACGAGCTCGAGGGCATCGCCAACCGCACCGACTTCGACCTCAACGCCCACGCCAAGGCCTCGGGGGAGCGGCTCGAGTACTTCGACCCCTCGACCGGCGAGCGCTACGTGCCCTACGTCATCGAGCCGGCGGCCGGCGCCACCCGGACCATGATGGCCTTCCTCCTCGCCGCCTACGACGAGGACGAGGTCGGCGGGGAGGCCCGCACCGTGCTGCGCCTGCACCCGCGTCTCGCCCCCTACCAGGTCGGCCGTGCTCCCGCTCTCCAAGAAGGAGACCCTCGAGCGGCCGGCCCGCGCAGGTGCTCGCCTCTCTCCAGCCCCACTTCATGTGCGACTACGACACGACCCAGTCCATCGGCACGCCGCTACCGCCGCCAGGACGAGATCGGCACGCCGTGGTGCGTGACCGTCGACTTCGACTCGCTCGAGGACGGCGCCGTCACCGTGCGGGACCGCGACTCGACCGAGCAGGTTCGGCTGCCCACCGACGCGCTGGTGGACGAGTTGCGCCGCCGCCTCGAGGCGGCCGACTCGGGGTGACGGGGACCGGTACTGGCCCGGGGGCCGGCGAAGTCGGCCAGATAGGCTGGATGTCGGGCGGCCCCGAGCGGCGGCCGGTCACCCGATGCTGGTCAGGAGAGCAGTCCGATGCCCTTTGTCTTCGACTTCGCCCACGCCCATCGCAAGCCGCCGATGGAGATGAAGGACCTGCTCGGCGGCAAGGGCGCCAACCTGGCCGAGATGACCTCGGTCCTCGGACTGCCCGTCCCGCACGGGTTCACCATCGCCACGACCGCCTGCCGCGCCTACATGGAGGGCGGGTGGCCCGACGGCCTCGCCGCCGAGGTGGCGCGGGCGCGCTCCCGTCTCGAGCGAACCATGGGCAAGCGCATCGGGGACCCGAGCGACCCCCTGCTCGTCTCGGTCCGGTCGGGGGCCAAGTTCTCGATGCCCGGCATGATGGACACCGTCCTCAACCTCGGCCTCAACGACGACTCGGTCGAGGGCCTGGCCAAGCAGACCGACGACGAGCGCTTCGCCTACGACTCGTACCGTCGGTTCGTGGCCATGTACGGGCGCATCGTGCTCGGCATCCCCGGCGAGGAGTTCGACTCCCTGCTCGACGCGGCCAAGGAGCTGTCGGGCGCCGCCTCCGACGCCGAGGTGCCCATCGAGCTGCTTCGCTACCTGGTGGACGCCTACCAGCAGATCTGCGAACGATCGACCGGGCCGCCCCTTCCCCCAAGATCCCGACGAGCAGCTGCGCGGCGCCATCGAGGCGGTGTTCGCCTCGTGGAACGGGCCCCGGGCCGTTGCCTACCGAACGCGGGAGCGCATCCCCCACGACCTCGGCACGGCCGTCAACGTGCAGGCCATGGTGTTCGGCAACCGCGACGACAACTCGGGGACCGGCGTCGGGTTCACCCGGGACCCGGCCACCGGTGCTCCCGGCGAGTACGGCGACTTTTTGGTCAACGCCCAGGGCGAGGACGTGGTGGCCGGCATCCGCAACACCGAGCCCCTCTCCGCCCTGCGCGACCGCTTCCCCGCCATCCACGCGGAGCTGCTCGACATCTTCACCCGGCTCGAGGCTCACTACCGCGACATGTGCGACACCGAGTTCACCATCGAGCAGGGAAAGCTCTGGATGCTCCAGACCCGGGTGGGCAAGCGCACCGGCCGGGCCGCCTTGCGCATGGCCGTCGACATGGTTGCCGACCGGTCCATCCGCCTCACCCGGGCCGAGGCGGTGCAGCGGGTCACCGCCGAGCACCTCGAGCAGGTGCTGCACCCGCAGTTCGCATCGAGCGGCCACACCGTGCTGGTCAAGGGCCTCGGCGCTTCGCCGGGCGCCGCCGTCGGGCGGGTCTACCTCACGGCCGACGACGCCGAGGCGGCCGCCGGCCGTGGCGAGCGCGTGGTGCTGGTGCGGTCGGAGACCTCTCCCGAGGACGTGCACGGCATGCTGGCCGCCGAGGGCATCCTCACCGCCCGCGGCGGCCTGGTCAGCCACGCCGCCGTGGTGGCCCGGGGCTGGGGCAAGCCGGCCGTGGTCGGCGCCGAGCGCCTGCGCATCGCCGAGCACTCCTTCTCGGTGGGGGACACCGTGGTCGAGGAGGGGGACTGGATCTCGGTGGACGGCACCACCGGCACCGTCGTCCTCGGCCAGGTGGCGCTCATCGAGGCGGAGCCGCCGCCGGAGTTCGACACCGTGCTCGAATGGGCCGACGAGATCCGCGCCGGCGGGCTGGGCGTGCGGGCCAACGCCGACACCGGGCCCGACGCCGCCAATGCCCGCCGACACGGGGCCGAGGGCATCGGGCTGTGCCGCACCGAGCACATGTTCCTGGCCGATGACCGGCTGCCCATCGTGCGGCGGATGATCCTGGCGTCGACGCCAGAGGACGAGGAATCGGCTCTCGAGGAGCTGCGCATCGCCCAGCGGGAGGACTTCGAGTCCATCCTCGAGGCCATGGACGGGCTGCCGGTGACCATCCGGCTCCTCGACCCGCCCCTCCACGAGTTCCTGCCCGACATCTTGGAGATGGCCGTCAAGGAGGCGACCACCGGGCTCTCTGCCGAGGAGCAGCGCCTCTACGCCGCGGCCCGGGCCTGGCACGAGTTCAACCCCATGCTCGGCACCCGCGGGGTGCGCCTCGGCGTCATCAAGCCGGGGCTCTACGCCATGCAGGTGCGGGCCCTCATGGAGGCCGCCCTTCATCGGGTGGAGGCCGGTGGCCACCCGGTCGTCGAGATCATGATCCCGCTCACCGTCAACCGCGAGGAGCTGGCCCTCGCCCGCTCGTGGGTGGAGGCGGCCGTCGCAGAGGCGAAGGCGGTGGCCGGCCGCGAGGCGAAGGCCCCGGCGTCGGCCTCGTCCGGCCGCCCGAAGAAGAAGCCGGCGCGGCGCGGAACCGTTGAGGTGCTGATCGGCACCATGATCGAGACGCCGAGGGCGGCCCTCGTGGCCGGCGAGATCGCCGAGGAGGCCGACTTCTTCTCCTTCGGGACCAACGACCTCACCCAGATGACCTTCGGGTTCAGCCGTGACGACGTCGAGGGGCGCATGATGTCCGCCTACCTCGAGGCCGGCCTGCTGAAGCGCAACCCGTTCGAGACGATCGACACCGAGGGCGTCGGCGAGCTCGTGCGCCTGGGCGTCGAGCGGGGGCGGGCCACCCGCCCCTCCCTCAAGATCGGCGTGTGCGGGGAGCACGGCGGGGACCCCGACTCGATCGCCACCTTCGCCCGGGCCGGGCTGGACTACGTGAGCTGCTCGCCCTTCCGGGTCCCCATCGCCCGGCTGGCCGCCGCCCAGGCGGTGCTGGCCGGGGACAGCCGCGCCTCGCGCCGAGGCGCACCGCCTGAGGGGCCGAGCCGGGCGGCACGGCGGGGCGGTACCGTCGGCCGCATGGGAATCCCCGACGAGGACGTCGCCCGGGTCCGGGCCGAGACCGACATCGTCGCCCTCATCGGGGAGCACGCCGCCCTCAAGCGGCAGGGCCAGCGATGGGTCGGCCTGTGCCCCTTCCACACCGAGAAGACGCCTTCGTTCAGCGTGAACGCCGAGCAGGGCTTCTACTACTGCTTCGGTTGCCAGGCCAAAGGCGACGCCATCACCTTCGTGCGGGAGATCGAGCACCTCGACTTCGTCGAGGCCGTCCGCCGGCTGGCCGACCGGTCCGGCGTCACCCTCCACGAGGACGCGGCCGCCGGGCGGGACTCCAAGCGCCGCCGCCGGCTGCTCGAGGCCATGGAGCAGGCCACCGAGTGGTACCACGAGCGGCTGCTCACCGGTGCCGACGCCGGGGCGGCCCGTGACTACCTGCGCAGCCGCGGGCTACGACGGCGAGGTAGTCCGCCGGTTCCGTCTGGGATGGGCACCTGACGACTGGGACGCACTGTGCACCGCGCTCGGCATCGACCAGGAGCTCGCCGCGGCCAGTGGCCTCGGCTTCGTGAACCGCCGCGGGCGGCTGCAGGACGCGTTCCGGGCTCGCATCCTCTTCCCCATCTGCGATCCGTCCGGACATCCGGTGGCGCTGGGTGGACGGGTCCTTCCCGGCAGCCCCGACCCGGCCAAGTACAAGAACTCGGCCGAGACGGCCATCTACTCGAAGCGGCGGACCCTCTACGCCCTCAACTGGGCCAAGCAGGGGGTGGTGGCCACCGGCGAGGTCGTGGTGTGCGAGGGCTACACCGACGTGATCGGGTTCTTCGAGGCCGGCGTCGAGCGGGCAGTAGCCACCTGCGGAACGGCACTGGCCGAGGACCACGTACGACTGCTGCGCAACTTCGCCAACCGGGTGGTGCTCGCCTTCGACGCCGATGCCGCCGGCCAGTCGGCCGCCGCCCGCTTCTACGAATGGGAGCGCCGCTACGAGATCGATGTGGCCGTGGCTGCTCTTCCTGCGGGTGCCGATCCCGCCGACCTCGCCGGGCGGGACCCCGCCGCCTTGCGGGCGGCGGTGGAGGGGGCGAAGCCGTACCTCCAGTTCCGCGTGGAGCGCTCCTCGATGCAGCCGACTGTCACTGGTCCCGAGGGCCGCGCCAAGGCGGCCGCCCGGAGTCTCGAGGTGGTGGCCGAGCACCCCGACGACCTCGTGCGCGACCAGTACCTCATGCAGATCGCCGAGCGCTGCCACCTCGATCCCGACCAGCTGCGGCTCGCGGCTCAACGAGTTGCGGGCCGTGGTCGGCGAACAGGACCGACGCCCGCTGGAGGCCGATCCGATGCCAACGTGGATCAGGACGGTCGCAACGGGGCGCACGAGGCGCCGATCCGCGGGTCCGCTCGCCGCGGATGGCGCCGGTGCTCGCGCCCATGGCCGCCAGAGTTCCGCCCCGGCCTCGAAGCCCTGCGTCTGGCCATCCACCGGCCCGAGGATGTACAGGACCGGCTCGAGGCCGTCCTATTCGGGGACGATCGCCAGCGAGCCGCCTTTGTGGCACTGGCATCGTCCGACACCTTGCGCGAGGCCGTCGAAGGCGCGCCGCCAGAGGTCTCCGACCTGCTGGTCCGTCTGACCGTCGAAGAACCGCTCGAGCAGGCCGACGATGTGGTGCGTCACCTGGTATGGGTGGCCGGCCGCCGTGAGCTGTCGGGCCTCGAGGCGGAGGCTCGTACGTTGCCGGAGGCAAACGAGGAGTGCCAAGAATGCGGCGGCCTGGCTGCACGCGCTCGACGACCCCGACTCCTCGGCCGAGGCGACGCAGAGGTTGGTAGCCTGGCTAGTGGTGCGATCAGAGGCGATCGGTGAGGGGCGGCGGTCGTGATCATCGGCCAGCAGTCGCCAGCACGATCGCTCGATCCTCCTGAGCCGCCAAAGCCCGACACCGACGACGACGTCCATCGTTGATCGAACGGAGGCCGATCACTCGGCCGCCGACACATCGGCGGCAACCGGCGCTGCGATGACCGGACCGCTGGCCGAGGTGCCGGCGGACCAGCTCGAGGCGTTGCTGCGCGAGGGACGCCGTCGTGGGTCGCTCACCCAGCACGACGTGGTCTACGCCCTACGCTCGGTCGAGTTGCGGGCCGAGGTGATCTCCGAGCTGATCGGGCGCATCCGTGCCGCCGGGGTGGTCTTCGACGAAGAGACGTGCGAGACGACAGTGGTGCCGACCCGTTGTCGCCACTGCTACCGACTCCGCCACCTCCACCGCCATCGCCACCGACGACGCCCACAGCGAAGAGGCCGACCGGGCACCGTCGGTGAGCGTCCGAAATGGGACCGAAGGGCGCGCCGGTGTCGACGAGGCCGGTCGTCCAGCGTCGTCGAGCGTGGTCGCCCTCGACGGCGCCCGTAGCACCGGTCGCCGGCCCTCCCTCCGGCGGGAGCGGGTCTCCCGGGGCACGATCCCCGACGACGGGGGCGAGGAAGGGTTCTCGGGTTCCAGCGCCGACCCGGTGCACATGTACCTCAAGGAGATCGGCAAGGTGAAGCTGCTCGACGCCGGCCTCGAGGTCGAGCTCGCCGAGCGGATCGTGGCCGGCAACGAGGCGGCCGACCGCCTGGCTGCCGCCGACGCCACCGAAGTGGCAAGCGCCCGGAACAGGCGTCGCGACCAGTTGCTCGTCCAGCGCGGGCAGCAGGCCAAGGAGGCACTCATCGAGGCCAACCTGCGCCTGGTGGTCTCCATCGCCAAGCGCTACCGCAATCGTGGGCTGGCCTTCCTCGACCTCATCCAGGAGGGCAACCTCGGCCTCATGCGGGCGGTCGAGAAGTTCGACCACACCAAGGGCTTCAAGTTCTCCACCTACGCCACGTGGTGGATCCGACAGGCCATCACCCGTGCCATCGCCGACCAGGCGCGCACCATCCGCATCCCTGTCCACATGGTCGAGACCATCAACAAGGTGGTGTGGGCCCAGCGCCAGCTTCTCCAGGAGCTCGGGCGCGAGCCGAGCGCCGAGGAGATCGCCGGACGGGTCGATTTCACCATCGAGCGGGTGCGCGAGATCCAGCGCATCAACCAGGACACCGTTTCCCTCGAGCAGCCCATGGGTGACGAGGAGGACTTCAGCCTCTCTGACCTCATCGAGGACCGCGAGGCGGTCGTACCTGACGATGCCGCCGCCCGGATGATGCTCGATGACGCCGTCCGTGAGGCGCTCGGCCACCTCTCACCGCGCGAACAGGACGTGGTCAGGCTGCGGTTCGGCCTCGAGGACGGCAAGATCCGCACCCTCGAGGAGGTCGGCTCGACGTTCGGCGTGACCCGGGAGCGCATCCGCCAGATCGAGGCCAAGACGCTGGCCAAGCTCCGCCGGCCGGAGTCCGCCCAGCTCCTCCGCGACTACCTCGACGAAGCCTGAGCCAGGGCCCGGCGGGAACGCCGGGCCTCTGTTCGCATGGTGGGTGCCCGGTGCCCAAGACCAGCCTCGTCTGCCAGTAGACCCAGGCCCCCGCCGAGCCCGCCCGAACCATGGCCGTTGATGGCATGGGCCAGCTCGTCTGCGACCTCGACGGCAATGGCGTCAGCCGCCTCGTCACCGTTGCGCCAGCCGAGCCCGACGCTCACGAGGTCCTTCAGCCATTCGACGGCGAGGGCACTGACCGCCGCCGCCTTGTCCACGACGAGCCCGGCGGTCCCCGCCACTGGTGCCGACCTCCCCGCCCGCCCGGCGAGGGTGGCGAGCCGGCGGGCCTGCTCCCGGCCCGCCGCCGTGCCCACGACGTAGCCGACGCCGAGGCCGATGCCGGTGCCGAGGCCGACGCCGGCGAGGCGGAGCTTCAACGGACGCTTCATCGGGTGACTTTCATTGGGTGACATTGTGCCCGCCGGCGCGACCCGATGCACCTGGTTCTTCGGGCAGCGCAGCGGCTAAGGTCGGCGGTCACGCCCGGGAGCCCGCGACAAGCGACACGCCGCCTCCTGTGCCCTCTTCCGGGGTAGCTCAATCGGCAGAGCAAGCGGCTGTTAACCGCTAGGTTGAGAGTTCGAGTCTCTCCCCCGGAGCTCTTCCCCACCGGACCCTCCTCTTGTTTCCGCTCGGGTAGAGGGCTGGGTGCTTGGCGCCACCCGTACGCCAAGCACAGAGGCCACTCCGAGGTCCTTGAGTCCTTGACGCTGCTCGTCGTCACCGTTGCGATCGCTAGCAGCAGGCTGACCCAGGAGTAGGGCCGCTACTCCTCTCAATTGTCTCCCGGTCAATGGTCTCCCGGTCAATGGTCTCCCGGTCAATGGTCTCCCGGTCGCAGGAGATCTCCATGGATGCGGCCAGGCGGGAGGCTGCGTCCGCAGATGAGAAGGGCGAGGTCTTCGGCGGCGCCGCTGATCGGTACCCCTGATCCAAAGCTCCAATCCATGTCGGTGGCGACCAGAGTCAGCCCGCCGATGTCGAAACCGAAGTGGCCATGCGTACCCCCGATCGTCAGGTCGTCCAAGACGACGCGAAGGGTTTCACTCGAGCCGTGGCTGACGCCGAGCGGCACAGTGATATCAAGGCCGTGAATCACGATGTGGTTGAGAGCACCAATTAACCCACCGCCAGGCGGAGCCCACTGGTGCATCGTTTTGTCACGGACGTTGGCCACCAGGGTGCTGGTCGGCAACACTGCGTCACGGCTGGCCACCAGGTTGGAAAGGCGGGTGAAGTCGCCATTGCAGTCTTGGAGCTCGATCATGAATTCCTCGGATGAATAGCGCACGGGCATGGTCAGGTGAGCGACGACCTCGCGAACTCGCCAGCCATCGCAAAGTGACGGCGTGTCCCACCCCGTGTCGGAGAGCGCTTCCAGAAGGTCAGCGAGCGCCATGAACTCGCTCGCAATTGCGGATTGAAGCTCGGTGTCGGCCGTATCGTTCAACGTAAATCTCCTCTTCCGAAGTGACCTCTACCTTTAGACGGTGGGAGGAACGGAAAACCATCGGTGGGCGTCCTCAGATCTGAAGGGTCCCGGACGTTCCGCACCTCGAGGACTCTTGGCACAGGCGCGCCTTTGTCGAGCGCCGAAACCCGAGCCTCCGCCAGACCTGACCCGTCCTCTCAGGCAGGAAGGGGTGCGACGCGCGGCCACCCTCCGGCTGGCGCCGAGGTTCCTCACTCCATTGGCCAGCGCCCACGGCAGGTGGGCGATGGCGTCGACGAGCAGCACCGCCCCGGCTCCGACGGCCATCGCGCCGAGGGTGTCGGTCGGATAGTGCCAGCGCAGGACCACGACGGCGGCGGCCACGCCCACCACGGAAAGTGCCCCGACCGCGGCCAGAAGCGGTCGCAGGATGGCCGGGACCACCAAGGTGGCAGCGACAGCCAGCGCGGCGACGGCGGCCACCGTCCCGGACGGGTAGGAAGTCGGGCCGCCGAGCCCCAGGTGCCGCCCCACGAGCGGCTTGGCCACGTCCTGGACGACGAGCACGGCGGCGAGGGGCGCGGCGGCGCAGGCCAGGGCGCGAACCCAATCACGCCAGATGCCGACGGCGAACACGACAACCACCCCGACGATGAGCACCGTGAGCGACCCCAGGTGCACGAGGTCCTGCGCCCATTTGGCGCCTGAATCGGCGGGCAGGGCGGCGTCGCCCCAGACGTCGAGCCGGTTGGGCCACGGCCGGTGGACGAAGGCCAGACCGGCCACGGCGGCCAACCCGAGCAGGGCCGCGCCTGCCAGGAGCTGCACCGTTGTCCCCGCCAAGGCGGCACGGCCGGGACCCTGCCGCCGGCGGGTGGCGCTAGAGGTCGTGGCCATCGGACAAGCGTACGGGCCGACGATCCGCCATCCTTCGCGGGCTGTCACAGGCTCAACTGGTCCGGCTACGCGGGCCCAAGTGTCAGCCGTGGCGGTGCTGGGTTCCTTCTCCCGTCCCCTGCGCCACCCGCACGGCCAGGTCATAGTTGCGCCGGAGCTCGGGCAGGACGACGGCAGGGGCGTAGGTGTCGCGGTAGCGGGCGAGCGCAGCGGCACCGGCCTTGGCGTTGGTGGCCGGATCGAGCAGGTCGAGGAGTGCGCCGGCCAAGGCATCGGGGTCGTCCTGGGATACCACCCGGCCTCCGTCGCCGATGACCTCGGGCAGCGCGAAGTAATCGGAGACGGCGCAGGGAAGGCCGGTGGCGAGGGCCTCGAGCAAGGTGAGGGGCAGGCCGTCGAAGCGGGACGGATAGGCGAAGACGGAGCAAGCCGGGAGGAAGTCAGACAGGAGGTCGTGGCGCGAGAGGTACCCGACCGCCGTGGCACCCGCCTCGGCCAGCACGGGCTCGGGGAGGGGGACGCCGCGTCCGGCGATCACGAGGTGCGCGTCCCCCCGCTCCCGTCGGACGGCGGCCATGGCCGCCACCACGGCGTCGCCGCCCTTGACCGAGAAGTCGCCGGCGACGAATCCGATCCGTCCCGGCACCGGTCGCCGCACCGGATGCTCGTCCATGCCGGCGGGGAAGCAGGGCACCACGCCGAGCCGCTCCTTGGCCACCCCGTGGCGCAGGTACCACGCCGCCAGCGTCTGGGTGAAGGCAACGACTCGCTGCGCACCTCCGAGGCCGTGCTCGATGTGGTCGACGCCGAGGGACCGGGCCAGCAGACGGTCGGCCCGGTCGGCCCGGCCGACCCGCCGTGCGCCCCAACCCCGGGCCCGGGCGTAGAGCTCACGCAGGGGGATGGCATTGCTGACCGCCACCGGAGTGGGGACGCCCGTCCAGCGAACGCTGTAGGTATGGCAGTGCACGAGGTCGAACGAACCGCGGACCTCGAGGAAGCGGAACGGCTCCCGGTACAGAACCCCCCGGTCACGCAGGGCGTTGACGGCATGCTCGCGGGCCACGGTGACGAGGGCCCGGCCCCGTCCGGCAATGCCGGCGCTCTCCTCCACTGCCGCCCGACGACCGAGTTCGCGCAGCTCGCCGCTGCGTAGGGCGTCGGCATATGGCACATAGGTCACCCCTGGCGGCGGCTGCTCCAAGAGGGCCTGGCTGTAGACGACGTCGCCGCAGAAGGGGTCGACGTCGGGCAACGGGCTCATGAGCAGGACACGCAGGTGTCCGGCCGTCATCGGCGGCGGGCGCCCGGTCAGACCACCGTGGCCGGTTCGGCGAAGTGGCAGGCGACAGGGTGGCCGCCGCCGCGATCGACGAGGGCCGGCGTCTCGGTGGCGCAGATGTCCTGTGCCTTCCAGCACCGAGTCCGAAACCGGCAGCCGCTCGGCGGGTTGTCCGGGCTCGGGACGTCGCCTTCGAGCACGATGGGCTTGCGGCTCCGCTCCTTGCGCGGGTCGGGGATGGGCACGGCCGAGAGGAGCGCCTGGGTGTAGGGGTGCTCGGGCCGGTGGTACACGGCGTCACGGTCACCGATCTCGACGATGCGCCCGAGGTACATGACGGCCACCCGGTCGCTGATGTGGCGGACGACCGACAGGTCATGGGCGATGAAGAGGTAGGCGACGCCGAGGCGCCTTTGTAGGTCGTCGAGGAGGTTGACCACGCCCGCCTGGATGGAGACGTCGAGGGCAGAGACCGGCTCGTCGAGGACGAGGAGCTTGGGTTCGAGGATGAGGGCCCGGGCGATGCCGATGCGCTGGCGCTGGCCGCCCGAGAATTCATTGGGGAAGCGGTTGGCATGCCGGGGCTCGAGCCCGACGAGGTTGAGCGCCTCGGCGACTTGGCGCCGGCCGGACCGGCCGTACAGCCCGTGGATGTGGAGCGGTTCGGCGATCGACTCGCCAACCGGCACGCGGGGGTCGAGGGACGAGAATGGATCCTGGAACACCACCTGCATGTCGCGGCGCATGAGACGGGTGTCCCGGTTGGACATGCCGATGAGCTCGCGGCCCTCGAAACGCACGGAGCCAGAGGTCGGCGGGACGAGTTGGAGCACGGATCGGCCCGTGGTCGTCTTCCCACATCCCGACTCGCCGACGAGCCCCAGGGTCTCGCCCGCCTTGATCGTGAAGCTCACCCCGCAGACGGCGTGGATGATCCCCACCTGTCTGCGCACGATCGAGCCGCCCCGCTTCGGGTAGTGCTTGACGAGGTCGGTGACGGTGAGGAGATCCTGGATCTGGTCGACGTCCCCCGGGGCCCGGCCGTCGGGAGCGGGAGCAACGGCTGCGCCGAGTCCGTAGCCAGCGGGAGGGCCACCCCGGCCGTCCGGGAGACCGCTCACGACGCCACTCCCTCCTGGTCGGCCGAGGTGGCCGGGAACATCGAGGCTACCGGCATGGCTACCACCTGGTCGGCGAAGTGGCAGGCGGCGACGTGGCCAGCGGCACCCCCGGCGCCGTTGCCGGCCGGGGCCACCGCTCGGAGGGGTGGCTCCTCGGTGTCGCATATGTCCGCCCGCAACGGGCAGCGCGGGGCGAAGGGGCACCCGACCGGCTCGGCCGTCATCGACGGGGGCGCCCCCGGGATCTGGCGGAGGCGTTGGTCGTCGTCGCTGTCGAGGCGGGGCAAGGACCCGAGCAGGCCATGGGTGTAGGGCATCGCCGGCCGGTAGAAGATGTCCTCTGCCGTCCCGACCTCGACGGGCCGGCCCGCGTACATGACGAGCACCCGGTCGGCCAGGCCGGCGATGACGCCGAGGTCGTGGGTGATAAGAAGCAAGGAGGCGCCGGTCTCTTCGAGCGCCGTGCGCAGTGAGCGCAACACCTGGGCCTGGACGGTGACGTCGAGCGCAGTGGTCGGCTCGTCGGCCAGGATGATGGCCGGGTCGTTGGCCATGGCGATGGCGATGACCACCCGTTGGCGCATCCCGCCCGAGAACTCGTGGGGGTAGTCGTTGACCCGGGTCTCGGCGTTCGGGATCCCCACCATCTTGAGCAAGGTCACCGCCCGGGCCTTCGCCTCGTCCTTGGACACGTCCTGATGGGCTCGTACCGCCTCGGCGATCTGCCAGCCGACGGTGTAGACGGGGTTGAGCGAGGTCATCGGGTCCTGGAAAATCATGGCGATATGGTCACCACGCAGCGGAGCGAGATCCTTCTCCCGCAGGCCGACGATGTCCCGGCCGTCGTAGCGGACCGAACCGGTGACGACGGCGTTCTTGGGGAGGAGTCCCATGGCGGCCAGGGCGGTGACCGACTTGCCTGACCCCGACTCGCCCACGATGCCGAGCACCTCGCCCATGGCGAGGGTGAAGGTGATCCCCCGAACGGCGTACACCTCGCCACTGCCGGTCTTGAACCGAACGGTGAGGTCCTCGACTGCCAGGGTCTCGTCGCGGACCGCGGGGTGGGGTCAGGCACGGTTCCGGGTCTTCTTCGGGTCGAGCGCCTCTCGCAGGCCGTCACCCACGAAGAAGATGGACAGAATGAGGATGATCAGGAAGACCACGGGGAAGACGAACAGCCACCATTCGGTCGTCGCCGAGTCCTGACCCTGGTCCACGAGAAGACCCAGCGAGATGTTCGGTGGCTGGATGCCGAGGCCTAGGAAGGAGAGGGTGGACTCGAGCACGATGCTGAGGGCCACGGTGATGGTGGCGTTGACGATGATCGGACCGAAAGCGTTTGGGAGCATGTGTCGCACGATGATGCGGCGGTTGGTGGCCCCGAGCGCCCGGCTGGCCTCGACGAAATCCCGTTCGCGCAGGGACAGGAAGTCGGCCCGGACGAGCCGGGCGACATACGTCCACGAGAAGGCGCTGATGATGATGGCCAGCCCGAACCAGCTACTCGACTCTTTGGCTACCTTGTTGGCCAGCAAGATGAGGATGGCCAACACCGGGATGACCAGGATGAGGTCGACGAATCGCATGAGGCCGAAGTCGACCGTTCCGCGGTAGAAGCCGGCCAGCGCACCGACCAGGGTCCCAAAGGTCGTGGCCAGGAGCGCCACCAGCAGGGCGATCTCGATGTCCTGCAGCGTCCCGTGCATGACTTGGGCGAACAGATCGCTCCCGATGGCGGTCGTGCCCATCGGATGGGACAAGGAAGGCGGGGCGTTGAGGGTGTTGGTGATGGCCGTGTAGTTGTAGTGCCAGAACCAGCCCACCAGCAGGCTGGCGATGGCCAGCCCGAAGAAGGTGGACAACCCGGTGATGGCGATTGGGTTGTGCAGGAATCGGCGGCTGACGATGGCGAACTGCCCGCGCGACTCCTCGCCCGCCATGCCGTAGGCGTCGGGTCCCTCGCCGACGACGGAGGGATCGACGCCGGGCAGGGTGTGCATGCCCGACTCGGAGGCGACGGAGGGGGTCGTCCGCTCCTCGCTGGGGGAGAGGCCTGGAATCTCAGTCATAGCGGATCCTCGGGTCGAGGTACGCGTAGATGATGTCGGCGAGAAGATTGAAGAGGATGACGAAGGTGGCGGTGACCAGGAGGTAGGCCAGGCTGACGTTGATGTCGAGGGTCTCGACGCCGTTGAAGTACCAGACGCCGAGACCTTGCCAGCCGAAGACGATCTCGGTGATGAGGGCGCCGCCCAGCACCGCGGCGAAGTCGAGTGCGATCACTGTGGTCACGGGGATGAGCGCGTTGCGCAGGACATGGCGGAAGAGCACTCGACGCGGGGACAGGCCCTTGGCCCTGGCCAGGCGCACGTGGTCGCTGTCGAGGGTGTCGAGGATCGACGCCCGCTGGTAGATGGCCCACGACGAGTAGGTCACCAGGATGAGGGTGATGGTGGGCAGGGCGGTGTGGGCGGCGTAGTCGGGAAGTCGCTGCAGGAACGAACCGGTCAAGGTGGGGCTCTGGTCACCGCTCGTGTAGAAGATGGTGCGGTTGAGGTGCTCGTCGAGGGGAATGGCCACGAACTCCTTGAGGAGGAGGCCCATGACGAACACCGGCGCGGCAATGAAGAGGAAGTTGCTGATGGTGGCGGCGTGGTCGGCGATGCGGCCCTGGCGGAGAGCGGCGTAGACGCCGACGCCGATGGCGATCACGATGGACAGCAGGGTGGCCAGGATGACCATCCGCAGGGTCACGAGCAGGTGGGAGACCAGCTGTGGCTCGACGGGAAGACCGGCGACGGTGGCCCCGAAATCACCCCGGATGGCATGGGAGAACCAGATCCAGTACCGCTCCCACAGCGGGTCGTTGAGGTGGAGGAGGTGCTCGCGGGCGACGATGACCTGACGCGGGATCTTGGGGTTCGCCCTGAGGATGGCGAGCGGGTTGCCCGACTCCGCCACAAGGAGGAACACGAACACCGTGGCAAAGAAAAGGACTACGACGCTCACCATCAGACGGCGAACGATGTAGCCGAGCATCAGCTGCCCCTGTCCATCACCCCTCGGTCTATCACCGGTGCCCTGCGGGCCGGGCACACCAGGGGACGGACCGGCATGCCGCCCGTCCCCTTGTGATTACCGACTGATTCGGATTTGCCGTCAGGAGGCCTTGACTCCCCAGAGGTTCCCGTTCCAGGGCACGCCGAGTCGACGAGGTGTTCGGGATGATGTTGCCGTACTTGTCCGAGTAGGCGAAGTACTGGGGCTTCTGGTACAGGGGCAGCGTCACCATGTCCTGCCAGAGGATCTTGTCGGCCGCGTTGTAGTCGGCCGCCTCCTGGCTGGTGGACGTAGCCTGGGAGCCCTCGCGCATCAGCTTGTCCACCTGCGGGTTGGCGTAGTGGTTCCAGTTCTGCCCGCAGTTGGTGGAGTTGGTGTACGAGCAGTAGATCGACTGGTTCCCGGACACGAAGGGGGTCGACACCCAGGCGAACTCGGCGATCTGGAAGGTTCCTTGCGGGAGGTTGGTCCCGAAGAAGGTGTTGGCGTCGTAGTTCTGGATGTTGATCTTGATGCCGATGGTCTTCATCTCGGCCTGGAACAGCTGCTCGGTCTCAGCTCGAATGGTGTTCCCCGAGGTGGACTGGATGGTGAAGGTCAGGTCGTGGCCGGCTTGGGGTCCGTAGTTGGGCTGGAAGTAGCCGTCCGAGGCCTTCTTGAAGCCCAGCCCGGAGAGCAGTGACTCGGCCTTGGCTACGTTCACCGTCTCGTACTGGGCGCCGTTGTCCACGTACTGGGCCTGCGTGTTGACGAACATCCGGTTGCCGAGCGGCGTGATGCCCGAGGCGATCTCACCCACGGTGTGGGAGATGATCTGCTGGCGGTTAGTGCCGTAAGCGATGGCCTGGCGCACCTGGAGCTTGGCCAGATACGGATCGGCTTCGTTGAAGTCGAAGTGCTCGAACTCGAGGCCCGGGATGGTCTGGCGGGTCGACGTTCGGCACCTGGGCCGCCGTTTGGACGATCGAGTTGTTGACCGTGGCCGGGTTGATGATCTGGACCTCGTTGTTCTGGAGGGCGGGCACCTCTTGGGTGTCGTCGGAGAAGAACTGGAAGACAACCTTGTCGAGCTTGCCCGGCGTACTCCAGTACTTCGGGTTGCGCACGAGCACGACTGACTGGTTGTTGGCGTAGCTCTGGATCTCGTACCAGCTGCCGGAGATGGTCTGGGCAGCTCCGGAGAAGCCGGTGTTCCAGCCGACGGTGCGGGCGATGTGGGCCGGCACGATGTTTATGAAGAGGCTCTTCCAGTCGGCGAAGGGATTGGCGAACTTGACGGTCACCGTGTCGCCGTTGGGGCAGAGCCCGGCGTTGCGGTCGGCGGCCGACCCAGGAGCACAGGCCTGGCCGTTCGGTGGGTTGGATCCGGTCACCGAGGCGATCTGGTTGTAGCCGGTCGAAGAGGCCGTGTCATAGGGCTGTCCCACCCACGTCGGTGTAGGCCGGGTTCCCGCTCTGGGCCTGCCAGTTGTAGATGAAGTCGTCGGCGTCGATCGGGGTGCCGTCCTGCCACACGGCCTTGGGGTTGAGGTTGTAGACGACGGTCTGCGGGTTGGTGGTCTCCTTGACGCTGGTGACCAGCTGGGTGTTGAGTACTGGCTGGAGTGCCGAGTTGATGATGTAGATCTGCGGCCAGACCAGGTCCATGATCTCCTGAAGGACGAATTCGCTGGCCGCCGAGGTATTGATGTTGAACCCGGCCAGGTTCTCGTCGAGGGCCATGGTGATGGTCCCGCCGGTCTTGACCGCGCCGGTCGAGGTCGGGCTGCTGGTGCTGCTGCTACTGCAGGCCACCAGGGTGGTGGCAGCTACAGCGACCAGCGCAGCGGCGGTAAGAAAACGACGAGGACGTCCCATCGGTGTGCTCCTTTCCTCCGGTCTCTCCGTCCACCCTGCATTGGCCCGTCGTAACCTCTCGTTTGCTGGGTAGCAAAGAAACCGTAACCTAATTGTTACCCAATTTGGCGCACATGAATCGTGAGAATGGGATTGTCGGTTTGGTGCCTTACCGCCCACTTCTCCGGACAGGCGACGACGGCCCGGTCGAAGCAAATAGAACCTGTACCAAGGGCGTCGGCCAGGGCGGGCCGAAGAACGTGCAGACCGGTGACTGAGGCGGGGGGCTCTTCTCACTTACTGCTTCTCTGACCTGGGATTTCCGGCAGCTGTGGCCGCTCGATCGCCACGTCGAGAGCAGTCCGTGTCCATATGTAGCCGTCCGTAGCCATATGCACCCTTCCATTGCCCTCCATTCCCATCCGGTCCTCTTCGCGTCAGCAACTGGCGAGCTCCTGTGACTGTGCCGGTGATTGAACTTTGAGCGGAGTGACTCTAATGGGCGAGCCGAAAGCATTGATTGGGAGTGCCCCAAGGCGCGACAAGACCCCGGTGAGAGCCGGGGCCTTGTCCTACCGATCGGGGATTCAGACCGAGAACGAAAGCGGACCCTTGGCCGAGATGCGCCACTTCCGCAGGCGGTAGCCAGCCACCCCCTCCGGCGCCAAAGGCCCCGAACCATCCCGCCACTCGACCGCCCGCAGGTCGGAACGGGCTTCGGCCGAAGAAGTCTCTGACATGTCGGATACCCTCTCCCGCCAACGAGATACGCCCAGTTCGGGGCAGTAGCTCAGTGGTCAGAGCAGGGGACTCATAATCCCTCGGTCGGAGGTTCGATCCCTCCCTGCCCCACTTTCTCGTGCGCGAATCCTCGACGCGAGCGCGGCCTTTCGTCGGGCCCGTCGAGGACCCTGGCCATCCGGCCCCGAGGCGCCGTGCCCCCGGCGGTCGGACTCCGGCGCGGTAGCCTGCTCGCCGATCGTCGGCCGCATCGCCTCGTCGGGCGGAGCGGGGAGCGGCACGCGGCTGCCGTTGCGCCCAGCGTCGGCCCCGTACTCGCAGCCGCCCGATCGTCCGGCGAGCGGGCCACAGGAGACCGATGGACATCGAGCAGTTCTACGCACAGGACGAGCGCCGGCGGCAATCGGCCGAGATCGAGTTCGGGACGGACTGGTACGACGCCAAGGGCAATCGGTACGAGCTGAGCTGGGTGGAGGACACCGGCGAGCTCTACGCCATGCTCGAGCTGGTGCCCGAAGCCGACTCGTGGACGCCGTTCGGTGACATCGAGGTCGAGAACCTTCCCGTCGACCGCCTGGTCGTCACGGTGGTCGGCCGCATCGCCAGTCGCGACGAGGTCGAGCGGGTTCTCGACGGGTGGGCCGACGAGATGGGCAAGCCCGACGGGATCTCGTGGGTGGCCGAGCGCCTGCGGACCCACGGGGTTGCGGCCAGCCCGCCGGCATGACGGCCGGCCGGAACGGGACTGACTCGTGACTGTGCGGTTCTCCTACGCCGAGTCGATGGTCGACCCGGCCTTCTACCTGCCCCTGGCCCGGGCGGCCGAGGATGCGGGTTACGACGGGATGGTCGTCCCCGACAGCCTCTGCTACCCGCGGGACTCGGACTCGCCCTATCCGTTCTCACCCGACCACCGGCGCGAGTTCCTCGACGACAAGCCGTTCATCGAGCCCTTCTCGCTCATCCCGGCCATGGGGGCGGTGACCGAGCGCATCCGGTTCGTCACCTTCGTGGTCAAGCTGCCCATGCGCCATCCGCTGATCATGGCCAAGCAAGCAACCTCGGTGGCGGTCATGACTGGCAACCGGCTGGCCCTCGGGGTGGGCTCGAGCCCCTGGCCGGATGACTACGAGTCCTGCGGAGTCCCGTGGGAGGGACGCGGGAAGCGGATGGACGAGGCCCTGGCCATCGTCCGCGGCCTTTCGGCCGGCGGCTACTTCGAGTTCCACGGCGAAGTCTTCGACCTGCCCGCCGTCAAGCTGAGCCCGGTACCCACCGAGCCGCTCCCCATCCTGATCGGCGGCCACGGCGCACCTGCCCTGCGTCGAGCCGCCCACGCTCGACGGGTGGCTCCACGGGGGCGGTGATCCCGACGACCTGCCCCGGTTGCTCGACGCAGCTCGCCAGGCCCGCCGGGAGGCCGGTACCGGGGACCGGCCCTTCGAGGTCCACGTGATCTCGGCCGAGGCGTACTCGGCTGACGGCGTGCGTCGTCTCGAGGAGCTGGGGGTCACCGACGTCATCGTGGGCTTCCGCTGGCCCTATGCGGTTGGTCCTGACGTCGAGCCCCTGGCCGACAAGGTCGACCAACCTCCGTCGCTATGCCGACGACGTCATCGCCAAGGTGCGGCCGTGAGGGACGTCCGCGCCCTCAGCGCAGGCGTCGATGGCTGCCGTCGAAGCCGGCGATCGCGAGGGCTGGCTGGCCCTGTTCACCGACGACGCCGTGGTCGAGGACCCCATTGGGCCTTCTGCCTTCGATCCCGAAGGCCGCGGTCATCGGGGTCGTGAGGCCATCGCCGCCTTCTACGACACGGTGATCGCTCCCAACGAGTCGCTTGCCTTCACGATCAACCAGTCCTTCCTCTGCGGTGACGAGATCGCCAACGTCGGGGTCATCCGGATCACCCTCGCCGGTGGCGCCGCCGTGGAGGTGGACGGCGTCTACACCTACCGGCGCTCGCCGGACGGGCGGATCGCCTCCCTCCGCGCCTACTGGGAGCCCGACGCCGTCCGTTCGGTGCCCTGAACGCGCCCCCGGCCGCCGGTGAGCCGGGGGACTCGGCGCTCTGCTCACTCCCAGCCGTCGAAGCCGTACTGCTGGTGGGGCCCCATCACCGCGCACTCGAACATGCCGTAGCCGACCCTGTCGCCGGCTACGAACCGGGCGGCGTACTCGGTGAGTGCCCAGTTGAAGTAGGTCGGGTCCGCCGGAGGGACGGTCACGCCCTGGACGACGAGGTCTCCCTGGTACATGCCGTGACGCCAATCGGGCTCGAGGCCGTAGCCCGACCCGAGCAGGAGGGGGAAGGCGAGGAGCGGCTCGACCTCGACTTCGGTCGTCTTCCGGCCATGGGCGCCGAAGTACGAGAGTGTGGCCCCGGCGATCCTGCGGCTGCCCGTCGACGAAGCGCAGCGAATGCTCGGGCCGCCCCAGCCATTCGGCGTCGCGCCCCGAGCCGATCGGCGGGATCCGGTGGGCGTCCTGCATGATCCGCTCGCCCGAGGACCGCTCCTGGATGATGGTGATCATGGCCTCGTCCTCGAACCGCACCGGTGCGTAGATCCAGAAGAAGCCGCTACCGGCGTCGGTGGCCCGGATGCCCGGCGGCTCGGGCTCGCCCACCGGACGCACCCCCCACGACCGGTCCCGCGACCCCCACCACCGGTCGGGCGTGAGGTCGACGGTGCGATCGCCGACGCGCAGGTGGCCCCGCCACCCTCCGACCTGGGCGAACCGCGTCGAGTCGAAGATGACCCGGCTGAACTGCCGGTCGAAGTGGCGCGACTCGAGGTGGGCCTCGGAGAATCCCTCGTAGACGGCGTCGAGCTCGACACCCCACTCGTTGGGCTCGAGGACGATCCGGATGCGCTCGAGGCCCTTTTGGACCTCGACCCTGATGGGACCGACCGACGCGTCCATGCGGTCGGCGCCGAGTGCCTTGGAGGCACGCACCACCCGGTGGTCGTCGCCCCAGAGCACCGAGACGAAGGCATCGGCGACGCCCAGGTTCGGGTACTGGCCCACTCCGATGACGCAGAACAGCTCCTCGTCGGTGCCCGGGATGTCGCCGGTGCCATGGATGTTGAAGTAGTAGCGGTCGTAGAAGTTGCGATCGGACGGTGCCGACGAAGCGCATGGGCTCGGAGATCTGGTGGACCGGGTAGTCGTCGAGGGGTGAGAGCACGCGCACTCCTGTCTGGTCGCGTATGCCGTGTATCCGCGTATGCCGTGTGTTGGCGCCGGCCGTGTGTTGGCGCCGGCCGTGTGTTGGCGCCGGCCGTGTGTTGGCGCCGGCCTGTCACGAGCTGGGCGCAGCGTATCCCTGGTCACCCGACCGGCATCCCGGGGGCGTTGGGACGTCGCCATCCCAGTACCGGGCCGGAGGCGCCGGGACTACCATTCCGGCGCAGGCCGGGCCCGTTCCGCGGACCCACCCGGACCGCTGGCCTGTCCAGCGACCACCGCGCACCGGCGCAACGCCGAGGAGGACCGATGAAGACCTACGACCGCCTGTTCATTGGGAACGAGTGGGTGCAGCCCTCCTCCGCCTCCACCTTCGACGTGGTCTCGCCCACCACCGAGGAGGTCGTCGGCCGGGTCCCCGAAGCGCAGAACGCCGACATCGACCGGGCGGTGGCCACCGCCCGCCAGGCCTTCGACCACGGTCCGTGGCCGCGGATGACCCCGGCCGAGCGCGGCGCCATCCTGTCCAAGGTGGCGGAGGCCATCCGCAACGACATGCCGGGATTGACCGAGCTCATCGCCAACGAGATGGGATCCCCGGTCTCGTGGGGACAGCTGGCCCAGGTCCTGGCGCCCTCGATGATCCTCGACTACTACGCCGGGATGGCTGCCACCTACGCGTTCGACACCGTACGCGACGGCCTCCTCGGTCCGGTCATCATCGCCAGGGAGCCGGTCGGCGTGGTGGCCGCCATCACCCCGTGGAACGTCCCTCTCTTCCTGGCCGCGGCCAAGCTCGGACCCGCGCTCCTCTCGGGCAGCACGGTCGTGTTCAAACCCGCTCCCGAGACGCCGCTCGACGCCAACGTGCTGGCCGAGCTGTTCCGTGACGCCGGGCTGCCCGACGGCGTCCTCAGCGTGGTGCCGGCCGGTCGCGAGGTGGGCGAGTACCTGGTCAACCATCCCGGAGTCGACAAGGTGTCGTTCACCGGGTCGACGGCGGCAGGGCGGAAGATCGGGGCTGCCTGCGGGGCCAACCTCAAGCGGTGCAGCCTCGAGCTCGGCGGGAAGTCGGCCGCCATCGTGCTCGACGACGCCAACCTGGCCGAGTCCCTCCCCCTCATGCTGCCCAACGCCATCATGAACAACGGAGAGGCCTGCATCTCCCTGACCCGGATCCTGGCCCCGCGCGACCGCTATGCGGAGGTGACCGAAGGACTCGTCGAGCTCGTGGCGGCGATGAAGGTCGGGGACGCCCTCGACCCTGCCACCGAGGTTGGCCCGCTCGTGGCCGAGCGTCAGCGCGAGCGGGTGGAGGGCTACATCCGGATCGGCCAGGAGGAGGGGGCCAAGGTCGCGCTCGGGGGCGGGCGCCCGGCGGCCTCGACCGAGGGTGGTTCGTCGAGCCGACGGTCTTCGTCGATGTCGACAACGGCATGCGGATCGCCCAGGAGGAGATCTTCGGGCCCGTGCTGTCCGTCATCCCCTACGACGGCGATGACGAGGCCGTGCGGATCGCCAACGACTCGGACTACGGACTGTGCGGGGCGGTGTTCACGGGTGACAACGACCGAGGGCTCGAGGTGGCTCGCCGCATCCGGACCGGGACCTACATGGTCAACTCCAACGTGCCCATCGACTTCTCGTCCCCCTTCGGCGGCTACAAGGCCTCCGGGGTGGGGCGCGAGTTCGGGGAGGACGGCCTCGAGCTGTTCCTCGAGAAGAAGACCATCAACCTCCCGGCCGGCTACAGCCCGCCGGTGTGACCACGACCGGCCGGGACGTCCGGTCGGGTGCGGGCCGTGACAGCGCCGCGCCGGGACCGTCGTCGGCACGTCGACCGAGCCGTCCGCACCTGAGCCCGTCTCGGCGATGTCGCTTCTGACCGAGGACGGGCCCGGCCGAGCAGCCGCTTCCTGCGCGTCGCGGCGAGGACGTGCCCCGGGGACGGCAAATCGTCTTCGGTTTCGTCCCCGCTCTCGACGGCCTGCGGGCCATCGCCGTCTTCGGCGTGATGCTCTACCACGGCGGGGTACCCATCTGTGGCGGCGGGTTCATGGGCGTCAACGTCTTCTTCGTTCTGTCCGGGTTCCTCATCACCTCGCTGCTGCTCGGGGAGTGGACGGCCCGCACGGCGATCCGTCTCGGTCAGTTCTGGGCCCGCCGGGCCCGGCGGCTGCTCCCCGCCCTCCTGCTCATGCTGGTGGGGGTCGCCGTCCTCACCATGGTCTTCGCCTCGCCGGACGAGTACCCCGGGCTGCGCCTCGACTCGCTGTCCACCCTCTTCTACGTAGCCAACTGGCACTTCATCTTCGCCGGCAGCAACTACTTCAACCTCACGGCCCAGCCCTCACCCCTCGAGCACATGTGGTCGCTCTCGATCGAGGAGCAGTTCTACATCGTGTGGCCGCCGGTCCTCCTGCTCATGCTGCGGCTCGGACGTCGGCTGCGGCCCAGCCGACGCCTCTACCCGCTCCTCGCCACCTCGGCGGTGGGGGCAGTCGCCTCGGCCGTGGCCATGGCCGTGCTCTTCCACGCCGGGGCGTCTGCCACCCGCCTCTACGAGGGCACCGACACCCGCTCACAGGACATCCTGGTGGGTGCGACCCTGGCCGTCGCCCTGGCCATCTGGGCAGAACGGCGACGGCGGCTGCCGGTACCGGTTCCGTCCCTCGTGACCGGTCGCTACGGCCGGGCCCACCCGGCGGCGGGCACCGCCGGCCTCGTGCCCGCGCCCGCACACCGACGCGACCTGCACCGCCGGCGGGGACCGCTGGCCACGCCCATCACCGCCTGGGAGATCACCGCCCGTCCTTGGCGATGGCTCCTCCAGGCGGTGGGCTTCTGCGCCCTGGGAGGCGGCCTCTACCTCTGGACACAGGTCGACGGGACCAACGCCTTCCTCTTCGACGGCGGCTTCTTCCTCTTCGCCCTGGGAGTGGCCGCCGTCATCTTCGTCGTGGTCAGCGCCCAACTCGCTCCGTTCGCCCGCGGCCTCGGCAACCCCGTCTTCCGGTACCTCGGAAGGATCTCCTACGGCACCTACCTGTGGCACTTTCCCCTGTTCGTCGTGCTCGACGGCTCCCGGACCCACCTGACCGGCTACCCGCTCCTCGCCGTCCGCATCGCTGTCACCCTGCTCGTCGCCACCGCCTCCTACTACCTGGTCGAGCAGCCCATCCGGCGTGGCCGGCTGCGTTCGTTCACCGAGTGGAGGGCGTGGCTCATGACCTCGGCCGCATTCTGCGGCGTGGTGGCGGTCACCGTGGTCGCCACCCTCCCCGACACCGCCGGGGCGGCGGGGGCGGTCCGGCCGGTCGGCGCCCAGTACGTGGGGCCGCCGGTCCGGGTGCTCATCTTGGGCGACTCGGTGGCCTGGCGCCTCGGCTTCGCCGTGCTGGCCAGCCAGCCCCAGACGGGCTACGACGTGAACATCGACAACGCCGCCATCGTGGGTTGCGGCGTTCTGCGCAGCACCCAGTACATGGCCCACGGCGTGCCGGACGAGGTCACGCAAGCGTGCAACCCGTCGTCACCGCCCGCTGCCCAGTGGCCGGCCCTGTGGCAGGCCGACCTCCGGCAGTTCCGGCCCAACGTGGTGGTGGTGCTGGCCGGGCGCTGGGAGGTCTTCGACCGCTTCATCGACGGGCGCTGGCAGCACATCGGGCAACCGGACTTCGACGCCGACGTGAAGGCGTCGCTGGAGCAGGCGGTGCAGATCGGGACCTCGACGGGGGCCCTCATGGTGCTCATGACGTCCCCGTGCTTCGACTCCGGTGAGCAGCCGAACGGGCAGCCCTGGCCCGAGGACTCGCCGGTCCGGCTGGCCGACTACAACGCCATCGTGCGACAGGTGGCGGCCGAGCACCCGGCCAGCGTCGCCCTCGACGACTTCGGCGCCCTGCTGTGCCCCGGCGGTCGCTTCACCACGACCTTTGACGGCGTGCCAGTGCGCGACGGTGACGGCGTCCACATCCTGCCCTCGTCGGCCGCCGGTCAGTGGCTCGACGTCCACGTCCTGCCTGAGATCGTGCACGTCGGGCGCCTGCAGATGGCCGGGCACGACCTCGCTCCGACGTCGCCAGCCGGCCGCGTCAACGTCCGCCACCGAGCACGCCCACCTCGACGCGGCCGCCGGCTCCTCCGCCCCGGCCCACCAGCGGGTGAGGACCGGGCAGCCGGCAAGTCCGGGCCACTGACCATTCGGGTAGCTTGGCGAGAGAGTGACGCCCGTCCTATGACGAGGAGTTGAAAGGCGCCGGGGGCGGGATCGACGACGGCGGCGAGGGCTGGTTGAAGGGCCCGCTCTCGGCCTGCGCGCACTGTTGGGTGAGCGCCGGCACCAACATGGTGGGCGCCACCCGGTTGGACTCGGACAGGGTCGTCATCAGGGCCTGCCATTGGCCGTCGTCGTAGGCGGCCTCGGCGGCGATGGGTAGTGCTGTCCGCAGTTCGGCCGAGGCATCCTGGTTCAGCGAGTTGGCCCGGGCCGGTTGGACTCGTGACTCGCCTCCTTGAGGAGGGCGATGGAGCGGTTGACGTGCGCGCAGGCCTGGCGGGCGAGGCCCTCTCCGTTGTTGGCGCAGCCGGCGAGCCCGATGCCGACGGCCACGATGGCGGCCATCCCTGCGGCCCGGCGGGCGAGGCGCCGCGGCAGCCGGGGGATGCTCAACCCAACCAGCTGCCGGCGGAGTCGAGGAGGTAGCGGGAGACAGCCAGGCAGCGGTCGAAGACCTCGCACATCATCTCCTCGCCGGCGAGCACGCGGGTCAAGGAGACGGGAGTCCGGGCCACGATGCTGAGGCGGCGCTCGGCTGCGTCGGTGGCCGAGGCATAGGAGTCGATGGCGGAGACCTCGAGGGGGAGCTCGATACCGCCCACTCCAGCCAGGTCGATGGCCAGGCGCAGAAGGTCGGGCCCGTTCGGGAGCGGCGGGAGTGCCCAGGTGAAGGTCAGCGGGAAATGGAACTCGTCGGGCGGCTCCTCGTCCTCGGGGAGGCCGAAGACGGCGTCCTCGAAGGAGAGGAGGGTCCTCGGGTCGACCTCGAGGGCGAGGTGCAGGTCGAGCGGTCCGCCGCAGCCGTCCTCCGGGTGCAGCTCCACCTCCCACACCTGGCGCAAGGAGTAGGTCTCGACGAAATGGCGTTCGTCGTGGACGTGGAAGCCGTGGTCGACGGAGTGGTCCTTGAGGTCGGCCACGTACCCGGCCACATCGATGACTGCCACCGGAAATGCAGCCTACCGGCCACCATGACCTCCGGTAACGTCGAAGAAGGTGGGCGACGACGAACTGCTCGAAACGCTGCATGCCGCCGCGACTGCCGTCGCGGACGAGCTGCGTGACCTGTCCGATTGGGGACCGTCGGGAACGCGGCCGGGGCAGTACCGGTCCGATCTGGTGGCAGACCGAGCTGCGCTCTCGGTGCTCGATCCTGCTGGTGTCGGCGTCATGTCCGAGGAGTCGGGCCCGCGGCACGTCGATCGACCCGTAGTTGTCGTCCTCGACCCGGTCGACGGCTCGACCAATGCGGCGCGGGGGATTCCGTGGTACGCGACGAGCCTCTGCGCCATTGACGCCGACGGTCCTCGTGCCGCGGTTGTCGTCAACCAGGCCACCGGCTCGCGGTTCGAGGCCATCCGCGGCGAAGGCGCCCGCAAGGACGGGGTGCCCATCGCGCCATCGCCGTGCCGATCACTCGGCGAGGCCGTAGTCGCCTTCTCCGGCTATCCGCCGCGGTATCTCGGGTGGTCGCAGTTCCGGATCCTCGGTGCCGCTGCCCTGGATCTGTGCGCGGTGGCCGAGGGGGTCCTCGACGGCTACGCCGTCCTCGGCGGCTCGCGCCTCGGCAGCTGGGACTACCTCGGAGCGATGCTGGTCTGCAGCGAGGCGGGGGCGGCCTTCGCCGAGCGCGATGGAGCTGAGCTCGTCACCATCGAACACGCCGATCGGCGGAGACCGGTGGCCGCCGCCACATCGGAACTGCTGGACGACTTCCGGAGGGCCCTGTCGAAGTAGCGTGGCCGGTCGGCGAGCGGGCGTTTAGCTCAGTTGGTAGAGCAGCTGGCTTACAACCAGCAGGTCGTCGGTTCGAGTCCGGCAGCGCCCACTACCTGGGAAAACGCTACATGGCAGACGCCCGTGCAGTTATCGGAAATGAGGGGGCCCCCTCTAGAAAACCCGGCTCAACCGGCACGAACCTCGCTTGAGCGTCGGCGTTGCTACATCTTCGGCACAACGCCTTGAGATCGGCGGGATCGTTCGAGTTCCCACCTGCGTGCTGGATCGTGGCGAGAGAGCCCGGATCGCTGGAGCTGCCGTCTATGTCGAGCGGACATCCACAGTTCTCGCAATGGCCAGCCGCACGTTCGAAAACTTCTGACCGAAGGTGGGGTGGGACTCGTCGGGACTGCTCTGGATAACCACCGCCCAAGACCATCGCCATCTTCATTTGGATCGCTTCCTGAATGTCGGGGTCGGAGTCTCGACCTTCAGCCCGTCGCTGAGGCTCCAAATCGCCTACGCACCGACGCCAGTTCTACCCCGAGACAGCGATAGGCGGAAGACTCAGATCACTAGTCGGCCGGCCGACAGAGCCGGTTGAACACGTCCCGAGCACAAGCACAGCCTCTGTGGAAACTGAGCCTGTGTGGAAGGTTGTATGGGCTCAGGAGTGAGCTGATCGCTTGGTGGGCGGCAAGGCGGGTCTAAGAGTCAGTCAGTTGCGTTATTGAACGCCTTCTTCAACCTTCGCCGCAGCTCTGGGATGAAGATCAACCCTGAAAGCCCCAACAGGCCGCAACCGAGGCCGGCCAGAACCCTCAGCTCATCTGTCGAAACGCCAGTAAACGGCAGCTGCGGCCCGACCTGAGCCACACTGGCCACATTGGCGTTGACGTAGGGCAAACTGGCCGTGGACGGTGAAGTGCTGGGCGGAATAGTCGTGCCCTGTGTGACAGGTGGCACCGGCTTCGGCGAGGTGGTCGGGGTCGTCGACGGCGGGACCGTTGTGGGTGGCACCGTCTTCGTGGGGCCAGGGGGCGTGGTCGTTGGCAGTGCGCAATCACTCGACGGAATGGTGTGCCGGAAACCGAACACCGAAGGGTACGAGCCCCCCTGCGCCACCGCCGCCTCCATGGCTGCCTGCGTCGCCGCCACCTTGACGTCGGCCTGGACGAGGCCACAGAATCCGCTCGGATAGTTCGCTGACAAGGTGAACGACTGCCCCGTAAACTGCCCGGTCGGTTGGGCGACGACGATATCCCCATTCGGCCGCTGAAAGTACAGCTCCCACCAACAGTCGCCGCTTCGCTGGTCGCAGCCGTTGACGGTCACGCTGATCGTGTGCGCCGTGTCGTTCCACACGAGCCCGCTCGTGTTGTCGAGCGGATCAGCTCCCGCCGCCTGAGAAGCCCCCAGTACCAAAAGTGTGCCGATCGCCACTCCGAAAAGCAGCTTCTTCATCGTTCATTCCTTTCCGCCGCTGTTGAAGAATCGAGCGAGCCCCGGGAAGGACAGCAAGGTGGTCTAGCGGATCACACACTATCCTGCGATCAGGGTGAGGATCCTTTGAGCTGCCCCAGCAGGCTACCAAGGGTGGGGACAGGGGGCCGGCTGTGCAAGGGGGGCGTTCTGGCCCGTCGTCGAGCGACACGTCGCTCGGGCGGTACTCACCAAATCGAAGGCAGCGTGGGAGCGGACCTATCGGGCTCTCGGTCGACAATCGTCGGACCGGTGATGGACCTCATCGCTTGGGAGGTCCCCATCTTCAATCTGTTCGAGTTGATGGGGCCCCACCCGAGGCGACGAAGCGGTCTCACGGTCGAGAAGACGGATAATGGCAAGTCAGCTTCGCTAAGTGGCGCTTAGAGGCTCGTTGGAACAGCAGATAGTTTTGTTGTTTTCGTTCGAGATGTATCACTAAAAACGCAGGTCAGCACAGCGTTCAGGCCGGTATGGCTTACAACCAGCAGGTCGTCAGTTCGAGTCCGGCAGCGCCGGCACGGCAGCGCCCACTGGGTTCGAATGCCGTCCTTCAGGGTCGCCCTTGAAGGCGTTACGAGAACCGGTGCCGTAGTGACCCCTTTGAGATAGTCACCTCTCGTGAGACTATTGGAGCGATGGCCTTTCTAGGGTGTCGCCTGCAGTACTCTCGATAACAGCCGATAGCCAAGGAGAAGCGAATTGGAGTGACCCGGGATCCGCGGACACCTTGACGCTGGACGGAACGATGTCCGTCTGGCAGAAAGGAGTCCAACATGTCCGGGAAGGTCCCTCCTCCCTATGCGCCGGAGATCCGCCTCGAGGCCGTCCGCCTGGTCCGCGAAGGCGGGGTGTCTCTGAAGGATGCAGCGGCCACCGTCGGCTGCTCGATCCAGACCTTGCGCAACTGGGTGCTCCAGTCCGAGCGTGACGACGGCACCCGCCATGACGGTCTGACCACTGACGAGAAGTCCGAGGTCGCCGAGCTGCGCCGGCGAGTCCGGGTCCTCGAGCAGGAAAAGGAGATCCTGAAAAAAGCCGCGGCCTGGTTCGCCAAGGAGACGCACTCGACCCCATAGGGGCCTTCGAGTTCATCGACGCGAACCAGGCCAGCTTCCCCATCGCCACCATGTGCCGGCTCCTCGGCGTTTCGACGAGCGGCTACTACGGCTGGCGGACCCGACCGCCATCGGCCCGGACCATCTCCGATGAGGTACTGACAGAGAAGATCCGCCTCGTCCACGATCAGTCACGGAAGACCTATGGCTATCGTCGGATCACGAGCGAGCTGGTCGAGGAGCACGACGAAGCGGTCGGGCGCCATCAGGTCGCCCGGCTCATGCGACAGGCCAACCTCCAGGGCGTGACCAGGAGGAAGTTCTGCCGGACCACTCGACGAGACGACCGGGCCCGGCCAGCTCCCGATCTCCTGGAGCGGGACTTCACCGCCCCCAGTCCCAACCGACGCTGGGTGGCCGACATCACTTACGTCCCCACCTGGGCCGGCTTCCTCTTCCTTGCCGTCGTCCTCGACGTCTGCACGAGGAAGGTGGTCGGGTGGTCGATGTCGGCCAACCAGAACACCGAGCTCGTCACCCGGGCCCTCCAGATGGCCGTCTCCCGTCAGCGACCAACGGGCGTGGTCGTCCACCACTCCGACCAGGGGTGTCAATACACGAGCTACGACTTCGCCAAGGCCTGCCGGGCAGCCGGGATAGAGCGATCCATGGGCTCGGTCGGCGACTGCTTTGACAACGCCATGGCCGAGAGCTTCTTCGCCACTTTGGAGTGCGAGCTCATCGATCGGAGCGTCTTCGAGAACCGGAACATGGCCCGGATGGCCATCTTCGAGTTCATCGAGGGCTTCTACAACTCCTGGCGTCGCCACAGCTCCATCGACAACCTCTGCCCTGCCGAGTTCGAGCGCCGCTGGCATGCGCAAGCAACTTCAAGCCATGCTGCATGAACCAAGGCCACGGGTGTCCGTCAGACCCGGGTCACTCCAAATGCGCCAAGCGTCAACGTCCATCAAGAAAGGAGAGATCTATCGAGAGGACTTGACGCGTTATGGAATCGCTGAACCTAGGGATCGTCGCACATGTTGATGCGGGTAAGACCAGTCTGACGGAACGCCTGCTCTACAATGCAGGCGTAATAGAACAGTTAGGGAGTGTCGATCGCGGTGATACGCAGACCGACACCCTTTTCTTAGAGCGGCATCGTGGCATCACGATCCGATCGGCCGTTGCCTCCTTTGAGGTCGGTGGCGTTGCGGTCAATTTCGATCGACACGCCCGGACATCCGGACTTCATCGCTGAGGTGGAGCGGGTACTGGGTGTCCTCGACGGGGCTGTGCTCGTTGTTTCAGCGGTCGAAGGCGTGCAAGCCCAGACCCGCATCCTGATGCGGGCTCTCCAGCGCTTGTCAATTCCCACCGCAGTCTTCGTCAACAAGATTGACCGACGAGGAGCAGACGGCGGTCGGACCTTGGAGAACATCAAGGAGCGCTTGACACCCAGCGTTATCCCTATGGGTGTTCCAGTCCAGGAAGGCACCAATCGAGTAAGAGTCTCCCCTTACAGCGAACTCGACGGCGACTGGGTCAGCGCAGTAACGGACGTCCTGTCGAAAAATGAAATCAACGATGATCGGGTGCATCGTCAACGAGCCGTGTCACGTGCGTCGCTGCGCTTGGAAATTTACAGCCGGTCACGTTCTGGCGCCGTGCACGCCGTCTACTTCGGCTCGGCTGCCACGGGCGCTGGCGTTGATGATCTCACGAGCCACCTGACCGACATCCTCCCCACGACTCGAGCAAGCGAAGATGGCCCGATCAGTGGATCGGTCTTCAAGATCGAACGAGATGCTGCAAACCGCCGTGTCGCCTATACCCGGATGTTCTCAGGGTCCATCGCTCTTCGCCAAGAGGTGGCGTACGGGCACGAGGGTCAATCGTCCAAGATCACGGGAATTGAGGTCTTTCAACCGGGTGGCGCGAAACGAAGCTCAAGAGTCCTCGCAGGCCAGATTGCGAAGCTACAGGGACTTCGTAACGTCCGTGTCGGCGACACCATTGGGCGACTCGGCTACCGATGCGAGGATCGCCAGTTTCCGCCGCCAACGCTTGAGACCTCGGTCGTATCTCGCGACGCATCCCAGACCTTGGCCCTGGGTAGGGCACTGGATCAACTTGCTGAACAGGATCCACTTATCAATGTGCGACCAGAAGGTCATGGTCACATCGCCGTGTCTCTTTATGGAGAGGTACAGAAGGAAGTCATTCACGACACTCTGGTAGCCGACTACGGCATCGGGGTCGATTTCCAGGACAGGACAACCATCAACGTCGAGCGACCGGTTGGTATCGGTATAGCTCGAGAAGTGCTGGGCAAAGGGGGCAACCCGTTCCTTGCAACCATCGGGATCAAGGTGGAGCCTGCACCATCCGGATCGGGGGTGCAGGTGAACGTCGACGTGAAGGTTGATTCGCTCCCGTTCTATGTCTATAAGTCCGTCGACGAATTCCACGATTCATTCCGGGCCATAGTTCGCAATGCGCTTCGACAGGGTTTGTATGGTTGGGAGGTAATCGACTGCCTCGTGACGTTGATCGAAAGTGATTACACGCCGCCGGGTACCAACGCGAGCGATATTCGATATCTGACCCCCTTGGTTCTCTTTGCTGCACTTCGGGAGGCAGGGACAGCGGTGTGTGAGCCCATCAGCGAGCTTCACCTTGAGCTCCCGCCAGATGCGATGGGCTCGGTTTCCGCAGCTGTCGCTAAATCGGGAGGTGCTGTCTTCGACGCAGCCGTAGCTGGCAACCTCGCGACACTCCGAGACGAAGTTCCTACTGCCGCCATCCAACGATTGCACCGGCTCCTGCCTGGTCTGTCTCATGGTGAGGGTGTCATGGAGGCTTCCTTTGCTCGGTATGAAGCCATCAAGGCGCGCCCGCCAGCCCGCCCGAGAATTGACGACAACCCCCTGAATCGCCAGGAATACCTCGGCCGCGTCACCCGATCTGGTCGAGTGGGACTGCGACAAGGAGAGCTGGGATGAGCTCCCCACGGCTGCGCATGCATGCTGATGAAGTCGAAGTTGTCGATGAGATGGTAGGACAGCTGCTGTCGACGCAGTTCCCGCAGTGGGCGGAACGTGAGCTTCGTCGATCAGGACACCGAACGCAGTCGGCGGACTAACCCTGGGACCGGCGCTCGGCGGCGGCCGGTCGGAGTCAGAGATCCTCGACCCAGCACCCCCTCTGAACAGGCATGTTATCGGGGTGCAACCGGCCTGTAATCGTCTCGGCGCACAGTGAACGCAGTGACGGCAACAACGCCGCATCATTTGTTCTCCCAGGAGGTGCAGCCTGATGCTCAGCCCCATCCGTACCCGTATGAACGACAGCTCCCCGCAACGAGGGGGAGGAGTCACGAGGGCGCCGCTGAGACGCAGTACTCGGCCTGCATTCCTCTTCCTTGGTGCGCTGGTGGTCGGCTTGGTCCTGGCCGGTTGCAGCTCAGGAAGCTCCGCACCTTCCTCCAACTCGACGTCCTCTACGTCGGCGACCTCGGCCAAATCGTCGAGCACCGTGTCGCCGTCGAGCACCCCGACCACGGCAGCGGCGTCAACGACAGCAGCAACCTGTCCGACCGCGGCCCAGGTCAATACTGCGCTGGGTGCCTCCTACGGCGGTCCGGTCAGCAGACCGTCGCCGGACAACGCCATCGTTTGCGAATACACCGGTAACGGTGGTGCCAACGGTGGCTCAAATGCTGGTGTCACGGTCTTTGCCAACCAAAGTGCGGCGGTCTTCGCCGGACAGGTTGCCCACGCCCCAGGCACGCCCGCAATGCCGGCCATCTCCGGCGTCGGCGACGGTGCCTATGGCGCAGACATCGGTGGCCGTTCCATCGTCAACGCCTATTCGAACGGCAGCCGGACTCTCGTGTTTGCCCAAGCCGCTGGCCCGCTGGGGCCCGTCGAGGCTCTGGCCCGGGTCGCCCTGTCGGACAACTGAGGGACGGCACCGTGCCTGTCACGGGTGTCGACCGTCTCTCAGCGGTCAATACCTCGAGACGGAGGCAGGAGTTCTTAGGCTGCGCCGGACCCAGGTACCTCTGGTACCTGGGTCCGGCGCAGGCGCAGATCCGGGGGAGCTTTTGACCGAGCCGCAAGTCGTCCCGGCGGTCACGGCATTCATTCAGCGCTGTCGCTGGCGCGGCGGTTCCGCTGCGATGCCGTGCCAGCTCAGAGTGGGCGTTGCCAGCACCATCGGTCTCGGGCGGTTGGGTCCACGTCCGCGACCGCTAGGTAGGCTGCGGCCGTGTTTCCTGCCAGGTTCTGCCCGTCCAGGTCGTGGTAGAGAGCCCCGGCCGAGGTGCGGGTCACCTGGACTTCGGGATCCTCGGTCCGCTCGTCGTTCGCCTTGACAGCCAACCGCTCGAATTGCGGCGTGTCAAGGAACGGACGTTGCTTGCCATGTTGCTCCTGCGGGCCAATCAGGTCGTCTCCCTGGATCACCTGGCCGCCGGCCTCTGGGAGGAGACCGAGACGCCGCGCCCGCCGGCCACGCTGCGAGTGCACGTGTCACGGCTACGTCAGGCGCTCGCCCCCGCCGGCTTGGTCACCGAACCGGTGGTGGTCACGAGTGGGCGCGGTTACACACTGCAGGTGCCCTTCGAGGCAGTCGACGCTTGGCGCTTCGAGCAGTTCGCTACAGATGGACGTCTCCAGCTGGCCGCTGATGATCCTGAGGCGGCGGCCGACAGCTTTGGCCAGGCCCTGGCGCTCTGGCGAGGCCGGGTCCTCGACGACCTGACCCTCTCCCCGGCAGTCCAGCCCGACGTCGTGCGACTCGAAGAAGCCCGCCTGTCGGTGGTCGAGGACTGGGTGGAGGCCGAGCTGAGCTGTGGGCACCACCACGAACTGGTGGGCGAGCTCGAGCAGCTGGTCACCGAATTCCCGATGCGCGAGCGGCTGTGGGGGCAGCGGATGATCGCGCTGTACAGGTGCGGCCGCCAGGCCGAGTCGCTCCGCGCCTACGAGGAGTTGCGGGTCCTGCTTCGCGATGAGCTCGGGATCCCTCCCAACCCCGTGGTGCAGCAGCTCAATCAAGCGATCCTGAACCAGGACCCAACCTTGGACCTTTGGCCGCCCGTCCACTCACAGCCAGCGAGCTCGGCGGCGTCACCGGGCCGGCAAGCCCTCCCGGGCGAAGAGGACAGCCCGCAGGCCGAGGCCGGCAGCCCGGCTGGCGACGATCGCGCCATGGTCGATCCATTTCCGGACCCGATGCCGACGGGGATATCAAGCCGAGTACGTCCGGCCGGCCAATCCGACGTCCGGTTCCCGACCCAGCTCGTGCTCCAGCCCCTCCTGCCCTTCACTGGACGCGAGTCGCCGTTCGAGTCTCTGCTCCACGCCTGCAAGGAGTCGGCTGCCGGAGGGTGTCGAGTCGTCATGATGTCGGGCGAAGCCGGCATCGGAAAGACTCGCCTCACCGCAGAGGTGGCACGCCGTGCCCACGACATGGGTGTCGTCGTCCTCTTCGGTCGCTGTGACGAGGACATGGGCGTGCCCTTCCAGCCCTTCGTCGAGGTGCTGTCCCAGGTGGTGTGGTCAAGCCCGACTCCCGCCTCCCTCGGCCGCCACGGTGGCGAGCTCGTGCGGCTGGTTCCCGAGCTGGCCCGGATCGTGCCTGGTCTGGAACCGCCCTTGCGGGCGGACCCAGACACGGAGCGCTATCGGCTCTTCGATGCCGTCGCCTGCTGGCTCGGGGCGATATCGGCAGAGACCGGCGTTCTGCTGGTGCTCGACGACATGCAATGGGCCGAGAAACCGACCCTCTTGCTGCTCCGGCATCTCGTCGCGCTCAGCCGAGCCGATGCGCATGCTCGTCGTGTGCAATTACCGGGATAGCGACTCGGACCGGACCCACCCCTTCGCCGAGATGCTCGCCGACCTACGTACCGAGCCCCGCGTCGAGCGCTTGGCGCTCCCTGGCCTCGACCCCGGCGGCGTGCTCGAGATGCTGACCCATGCCAGCGGCCATCCCATCGATGCCCAAACCACGGAGCTGGCCCAATTGCTGTGGTCGGAAACCGACGGGAACCCCTTCTTTGTACAGGAGATACTGCGCAACCTGGTCGAGTCCGGTCGCCTCGTTCGAGCGCGACGGCATGTTGTTCGTGCGAACAGAAGATCTCCGAGCTGGGCATTCCCGAAGGAGTGCGTGAGGTCGTCAGTCGCCGTCTGAACCGCTTGAGCAAGACCACCATCGACGTCTTGACGACCGCGTCGGTCATCGGAGCGGTGATCGACTTCGAGGTCCTTGTCGCCGTCTCCGAGTTGAGCGAGGACGCCGTGCTGGATGCGCTCGACGAGGCGACGGCAGCCTCCCTCCTACGCGAGACGCTGTCGGGCGCCTACGAGTTCACCAATGCCATTGTCCGCTCGACCCTGTATGACGGATTGAGTCGTCCTCGCCGGGACAGACGCCATCGTCAGATCGCTGAGTCGCTCGAGGCACGCGGTAACCAGGACGAAGATGCTGCGGCGCCCTGGCGTACCACTTTCGACGGGCCGGGATAGCCGATATCCGCGCCGTCGACTACGACCGCGGCCGCCGGCGAACAAGCCCTCGATCGGTTGGCTTTCGACCAGGCCGTCGCCTTGTTCTCCCAGGCCCTCGACGCAGCCGAACAGGTCTGAGGCGGGCTCGGCTCGTCGGTGCCAACTGCTCATCCGGCTGGGCACTTCGCAGCGCTTGGCCGCCGTCCCGCCTTTCGCGAGACGCTCCTCGAGGCGGCCCGGTTGGCCCAGAGCATCGGCGATGGCGAGCTCGCTGGCCCAAGCCGTCCTGGCCAACAGCCGGGGGATTACCGAGCATCGCCGGCATCCTGGATGCGGAACGGGTCGAGCTCATCGAAGTCGCCCTCGACACGATCGAAGTGGCGGACTCGGCAACCCGGGCCCGTCTGCTCTCCTTGCTGGCCCTGGAGCTCGTCTGGGGAGACCCTGACCTTCGGCGCCTTGATCTCGCCGATGAAGCAGTGGCCATGGCCCGACGGCTCGAGGACGATGCCTGCCTCCTGGACGTGTGGACGGCGTCCCACATCTCTGGCTCGGTGGCCGACCGGGTCCCGCGCTGGTCGCCGAGCTTCCGGAGCTCCTGAGTCTGGCCGAACGAGTCGGTGACGCCCAGAAGCTCTTTCTCGCCTATGGGTTGGGCGCTCGACACTGCATGGAGATGGGCGAGCTCGACCAGGTCGACCGCTTGCTCGAGCGCATCGGCCGGCTCACCGCCCAGGTGAACCACCCCTTCTTCCGTTGGATGGAGGCCAACTACCGATGTTGTCGGCTGACCGTGTCGGGGACGGGGACGAGATCGAGCAAGCGGCACTCACCGCTCTGCAGATCGGACAAGAGGCTGGGCAACCCGACCACCTGGCATGGTTCGCTCCGCAGCTCTTCATCGCTCGCTGGTCCCAAGGGCGCCTGGCCGAGATGGCCGAACCGATCCGCCAATTGGCCACCGATAGCCAAGGCATACCGGCGTGGCGCGCCGCGTTGGCGCTGACCTGCACAAGGGCTCGATGCGCGTGAGGAAGCAGCAGCGATCATCGACGACCTGATGGACGATCCGGCAAAGACCTCCTCCAGGATGTCGCCTGGCTGCTCGGCCACTCGGTGTCTGGGAGAGGCGGTCGCCGCTGTCGGCACCGCTGAACAAGCCGCCGCTGAGTACCGGCTGCTGGCCCCCTATGCCGGCCGCATACCCTGCCTCGGGAACATCACCCGTCCGTCGATCACCTTGGTCCTGGCCACGCTGGCCGCTCGGGCCGGCCGGAAGGAGCAGGCAGAACAGCATTTCAACGACTCCTCCGAGCAACACCTGCAACTGGGAGCCATCGGCTGGCTGGCCAGGACGCAGTTCGCCTGGGCGCGCTTCCTCCTCGACGACGGCGAAACGGAGCGGGTCCGTGCCCTGCTCGCCGAAGCGAGGGACGGCGCAGCACGTATGGGCGCTGCAGATGTCAGTGAAGCGATCATCAGGCTGGACGCCGAAGCTCCCCGGACGCGCAAGCGAGGCGTGAACAAAGCCTGACTCAGCTTCGGACAGGCCAGCTCGAGGCTCTACATCGGGCAGAGTGAGGATGCCGACTTCGTGCCCAACCCAGCAGTGATCAGCTATCAGCGGGAATTCCTCTTCAGCGTCTCGCCGGACCAGATCTGGGCGACCATCGAGAACGTCGACGAGTTCGAGCGCTGGTGGCCCTGGCTCGAGGACTTCCATCTCGAAGGAGAGGGCCTGGTTGCCGGAGCCGTCCTGTCCGGCATGGTCGTGCCCCCGCTTCCATATCGCATGCGTCTCGTGGTCGAGCTTATGGCCTGCGAGCCGCCCACCGCCATCGACGCCATCATCGACGGGGATCTCCGCGGCCATGCCCGCCTACGCCTGCGCCCCGACGGCCACGGCGCCAATGTCGAGGTGGCCTGGACAGTGGAGATGATGCAGCGCCCCATGCGCATGGCCAGCCGGGTCGCCGGCCCGCTGCTGCGCTGGGGGCACGATCGGGTCGTCGAGGTCACCGTGGGCAACTTCCGGCGACGGGTCGAAGGGGCTACGTGAGGCGGGCTACGGCCAGTGCGGCGGCGAGAAGCACGAGCGACCACGACATGGCCCGGAGGGCGCCCTCCAGTGGGGCGAGCACTGTCTCTTCGTCGAGCGCGAGGGTTGGGCCGTCGCGCAACTGCACCTCGCCGCTCACGCGTGCAGCCCGACGACGGAGCAGTCGGGCTGGAGTGCTCAGGCTCCGCTGCGCCGCCGAGAGTCCGTAGGCGGCGATCGCCGCCAGCACCGGGGCCAAGGCCAGGTGGCCAGTCTGGGCCACGTAGGCGGTGAGCACCGGAAAGGCACCCCAGCTGGCGGCGAAGGCGGCACCGGTATGGAGCCGCCCGGAGAAGAGCTCCAGGTTGTAGGCCACGACCAGCGCCGGGCCGATCACGAGGAAGGGGACGAGGGGCCAGCCGACTCGGAACACGCCGGCGATGCCGAGGCCGAGGGCACCGATGAGTCCGACTGCCGTCACGGTCACCAGAACGGGCGCGGGAATGGCGGTGTTGAGCGGTCGACCTCGGAGCTCGTCGAGCGCGTGCGCGGCGATGCCGACCGCAGCGAAGAAGGCGAGCAGTGTGGCGATCAGCCGGCTGAGCTGGACGGAGGGGGCGAGGCAGGCGCCGATCACCACATACGACAGGTGCCAAGCGGTGTAGGGCGGATGCAGAAGCGTCCACCAATCTCGCACCCCCCCACGACGGGCGGCATAGAAGGCCGGACGGGTCGGAGGGCCATCGGCGGCGAGCGGATCCGGGTCGGTCCGGCCGGTGCCGGACGGGTCGGAGGGCGTTCCCTCGATCACTGCCGACGGGTTCCCCACATCACCAGCCCACCACCGAGGCTCATCGTCCGCGCTCCGACGTCTTCGAACCCGGCTTCCTGCCAGGCGTCGATGATGGATGCAAGCGGGAAGCGCCGATAGTGGTCCGAGATATTGGGCCCGAGGAACCGGCCCACCCCGAACCACTCCCGCCCGCCGGTGAGCGCGCCACCCAGGGGAAGCAGCAGACGGGTATAGAGCCACCACAGACCACGCCAGAAGCGGCTCGGGGGCGCGAAGAAGTCGAGACTCGCCACCGCACCGCCCGGTCGCACGACCCGGGCCAGCTCGGTCAAGGTACCGATCGGGTCCTCCACGTACCGCAGGAGGTAGGTGAAGGTGAGCGCGTCGAAAGTGCCTTCGCCGAACGGGAGCTGCTCGGCCCGGCCGGCCACCAGCCCGATACGCCCCGAAAGCCTGGCCGAGGTGACGTTGGCAACGCCCTGGCGCAGCATGCTCTCGGTCAGGTCGACGCCCACGACGTCGGCCGCGCTCCGCTCGGCGAGTTGGATTGCGACGCCGGCGGTGCCCGAGGCCACGTCGAGCACACGCCGGGGTCGGGACGGGAGGACATGGTCGACCATGGCCCGACGCCAGCGGCCGTTCTGCCCCATCGAAAGGACTTCGGCCAGCCGGTCGTAACGAGCAGGCAGCCCCGCGAACAGCCTTTGGGCGAACCGGTTCCGATCAATTCCAACCGAGTGCACAGCGGCTCCTGGGGGATGCGAGGATTCTCACTGTAGATCGCGAGCCTCGGAGGCGGCGTGGGTGAAGAGCGCGTTGACGTGCTGGTGGTAGGGGCCGGGCCGGCCGGAAGTGTGGCGGCGCTGGTGCTTGCCCGGGGTGGCGCTCGGGTCGCGTTGGTCGACAAGGCAACCTTTCCCCGCGACAAGGCATGCGGGGACCTCGTGGGGCCCAGAGGATTGCAAGTGCTCATCGATCTCGGTCTGTCTCTCCCCGACGCGCCGGTGGTGGATGACATGGTGGTTATCGGTCCGTCCGGCCGTCGTGTGCGGCTTCCCTCCGCCGAGGGTGAGACCTATCCCGGCCACGGCATCGCCGTCGCCCGCACTTCGTTCGACGCCACCCTGGCCGAGGCAGCATTGGCTGCCGGAGCGGTACAAGTCGTCGGACGGGCCGACGAAGCGCTGTTCGATCGGGGACGACTCGAGGGATTCCGGCTGGACTCCGGAACGGTCGTGCGCGCCGACACGGTGATCGGTGCCGATGGCGCCACCAGCCGGGTGGCCAGTGCGGCCGGTTTGGTCGATCTCGATCGAGTCCTCTTCGGTTTCGCCGTGCGCACCTACATCGATGCGTCCGTGGACCTTCCGACCATCGTGTTGTGGGACCGGTCGTCGGGGCGCGCCTTCCCCGGGTACGGCTGGGCGTTCCCAGGAACCGCCGGCGAAGCGAACGTGGGCCTCGGGCTCGGGACCTTGGCCCACCGCCAAAAGGGCGCACAGGCCGTCCGCGAGCTCGATGCCTTCCTTTGTCACCTGCAAGCGCTCGGCGTCTTGGAGAGCGGCCGACTCGCTCCGCAACGACGGCTCGGCGGATGGCTCAAGATGGGCATGGTCGGGACCACCCCGGCCAAACAGTCGGTGCTCCTTGTCGGTGACGCGGCCGGCCTGGTCAATCCCCTCCAGGGTGAGGGCATCGCCCAGGCGATGACGAGCGGCCGGGCGGCGGGGGAGGCCGTGCTCTCCGACCCAGCCGGGGCGGCCGATCGTTACCTGGCCGACCTGGCAGCCGCCCATCTCCCCTACCAGCGGGTGAGCGCCGCCGCCCACGCAGCTCTGGTGCCCCGTCCGCGTCTGGTGTCGGTTGTGGGCCGGGTCCTGACCGCTCCGGTGGTGGGCACGAGCCTCGCCGGTGGTTGGGCCATCTACTGGAACGAGCTGCTCGACGGGGCCCCGAAGAGTCGCTCCCGGCTCGCAGCCGCCGTGGTCACCAGCGTCGGACGAGCGATCACCGCCCCAGGGAGCACGGCCCAGTGGTTCAGATCGTCGTTTCCGAAGCGAGGCCGGCCGGGCGGCTCGCACTCAATGAGATCCGTGCCGGCCGGGCGAAGACGTCGGGGCAGCGCGGTCTTGGCCGACACTGGGATGGCGGAAGTGCAGGCGCCGGAAGCGTGAGGGTCGGCCGAGAGCACGGCAATATGACCAAGCGAACAGGACAGCCGACATCGAGCCGACCATGGCGAACCGAGCCAACAGCAGGGTAAACACGGAGCCCCATGGCACTCGGCCGAGTGCTCGCCGCCAGAGGTGATGGCAGCGACTCGGCCTTTGCTCGGGCAAGGCTGCCGCATCGACGCCCTGTGGCGCGATCCCATCGGCAACCGGCCGGGTCAACCACGTGAACGAGCGGGTGATCGAACGTGGCAGAGACGATTCGCCATCGACTTCCGGATGATCTGACACCACCGAACCTGCCGGCGGCATGGTGAGCGGCGCACGAGGAAGCACGCCGCTGTTTCCCTTCGGGCTCGCGCTCATCCGCTCGGACGGCCGTGGCCAAGCCTCTCGAGTCGAGGCCGACGGCGCCCCCTCGCCGGGTCGGCATGAGCGACTGTCAGGAGAGGCCGTCGAGTGGATCGTTTCGGGTTCGTTCCTCGAATCCCCGCCTCGGCCTCGGCCTCGTCTCGGTTCATGAACGGTGGTCCCTTAGTGGAGTTCGTTGTGGGACGAGCATCGTTTGGTGGGGTTGTAACGGGACAAGTAGGTCCCGCAGCCCGGCGCAGCACAGATCCTCCCCCGCTTGTATGTCGGTGAGGGCGATCCGTGGACAAGGTTGGTGCCACTGACCCAGTGGGACCCATCAATCGTGTACCTCTTCGTATTCATCGCTTCCTTGCCTTTCTTCTTCTGTCGATCTGGTGCCGTTGGGTTGCTTGGCGTTGCCAGAGCTCGGATTGGCTCATGCCAGAGTTCGCTGTTCCTCTGGCCATCCCGCGGCGCTCGCGGTATGAAGGCATAGGGGCCGGTATGCCTCTGCGATCACGGAAGTACCAAGGCCGTCCCCAGTTCGATCTGGCACCGGCACCGGGGCGAGCACGCCTTCGCCGGCGAATGCCGGGAGAGGTGCTCGCCACAGTGGTTCTTGTCTGGCCACCGGCCCCGAGTTCCGAGCGGCGTGGAGGCTGGCACGGAGCAACCGTGTCGATGTCAGACCCAGAAGAACCGCCAGAGGTATTTCGGCGAACGCCGCCGTCCCGATGCTGATGACCAGACATCGGCCACTATGTGCGGTGAATATGTCGAACCACGCATCGCACACCAGCAAGACGGATGCGATCATCGACACCGGCACTGCGATCTGGCGCTGCTTCCAGAGCGACCAGGCAGTGATGGACAAACAGCCAAACAGCATGACGTCGAACCCGGTCCAGGCGAGCGGCCAGTTCTCGACGAGGTAGGACCGGGGCAGAGTCATGGCCAAGCCGATCGTCCACGGGATGAGGACGAGACAGCTCAGAGCAAGGAACTGCACCATCCGACGTCGAACAATGGAGGCGACGAGATCGACCGCTGAGTCCAGGTTGCCCGGGGCGTCATGAGCAACCTCGGGCTGGCTCAGCGGAGGGGACGAGACGAGCCCGAAGGAAATGATCCGTGTCCTTCGGGCTTCGCTCGCTCCATGGATTTCAGTAGCCGTAGCCATTGCCGGTCGCAGCGGGGGCGGTGCTCCCTGCGGAGGAAACGGTGTGCCGTGCGGAGAGGCCGGGAGTGGCCACGAAGAAGTCCTGTACGCCCTGACCGGTGACTCGGCCAGGCCCGTCCTCCTCGAAGGTATAGAGGAAGTGACCGTTGTAGGTCACCTGGTCACCGTTGGACGTGTCCACCACCTTGAGGGCGCCGGAAGCACCGCTGGCGGTCGGTGCGCTCGCATCCAAAGGCGGCCAGAGATTGGCGAGCTCGCCGGTGACCATCGACTGGGTGGCCGTGTCGAGCTTGTAGTAGTAGAGGGGGAGTCCCTTTCCGTTCACGAGAATGGATTCGGTCATCCCGCCGACCGATGCTGTCGCCGTACGGATTGTCGGCGCGGCGGCGGACGCCGGCGCACCGGTGGTAGTGACTTTCGGCATCGGCGGTGATTGCTTCGACGTCGACGAAGTGGTCGCCGCCGAAGACTTGGTCGTCGAGCCGCCGGCGGTGGCAGCGAGTGTGACGCCACCAACAGCGGCGACAGCGGTCAGACCAACGATGGCGGCAATGGTGCGTGGGTGCTTCATGGCTCCTCATTTCTGGATTGATGGGTTTGCGAACCTGTGATGTGGATCAGGTGGCTCGGTGCGAGCCAATTCGGTCGCTCGATTGATGCTGTTGCCCGCTTCGCCGTGCTCTTGAGCTGCCACTCCAGCCAGATGACCGTCGTCAGAAGGTGGCCAGTCACGCCGATGGCATGACGGTCTAGGTCCGATTTCGGTTGCCGCGCTGCGGGCGAGCTCGCACTTGGAACTGGCACGACCCTTCCTTCTCCTCGAGCGGTTCCGTCGTTTGTTTGCGATGAGTAATACGAGAGGGGGTTACAGCTCCGTCGACCGGTTGCTCACCATTGGTGCGGTGGTGACGCGTCGGCCTCAAGCGATAGTGGTGAGCAATCCTCAACACGGCGATCGATTGCTGAGAGGGTTGATCCCCTGACGCCGCGTGCGAGTCCTTTTCTCTGCGACGCGGCGAAGTCAGCCCCACCGGGACGGCCGCCAGGGGCTGAGGGGACTACAGCAGGAAGGCGAGCTCAGGCAAGAGTGGCAACAGCCACAACCGCACCTGTGGAGGTAACGAGCCGCGCTCCTCGAAGCTGGCTGGCGTTCATCCTGAGGGTCTTCGACCACGCGCCCATCCCGGCGTGAAGTTCGAACTCGCCAGTGGCCACGGTGGCACCACCGTTGGATTGGAGTGTGCAGCGGATCTTGCCGTCGTAGTTCGGGACGTCCACCTTCATGAACACCCATGACGGGTTGCCCTCGTAGGCGACGATCTGCCCCGTCGCTCGATTGTCAGCATTCTCGAATGTCCCGGTGCGCAGCTGGCTCCCCCGGGGCGCCTGCACTGCTGCCGGGGCCAACGTTCCTTGACCGAGCGTCTCTGTGGCGACCACGGTCCCTCCTACGAGCACCAAACCGGCGGCAACGGAGGCGAGCGCCACCCGTCCGCGGTGGCGCCTGGTCGGCCTGTCAATGGGGACGACCGGCGCGGCCGCCTCTCGTGCCAGGTCCTGGTAGAGGTCGGAGACGAACTGCTGGTCCGGCACTGCATCTCCGGGCCGGTCGGCCCGCAGTGCGATGGCCGTGCGTAGCAGCTCGACATCCTCGGGCTCAGCTCGCATGGAACCCGGACGGCGCCCGGCGGCAAGGGCATCGAGATACGTGGAGATGCGTCGTTGGCGGGTCACTGTTGCACCTCCTCGCTGGCCTTGGCTGCCATGGCCAGCGCGCGATGTTGAAGGACCTTGGCGTTGGCCACGCTGACATCCATCGCGTGGGCCGCCTCCTTGATCGAGCAAGCCTCGAGGAAACGGAGCTCGAGGATCCGCCGATAGCGATCCGGAAGCGTGGCGAGGATTCGCTTGGCCCGGAGAGGCGCGTCACTCGGCTCAACCAGTCCTGCCGGCTCCGCCAGCAAGGCGGCGTCGGCCTCTGGGTCGATCGATGTGACGGGTTGGCCCAGGTTGCGGCGCCAATGAGAGGCGAGAACAGTCCTGGCCGTGATCAGTAGGTATGAACGGACCTCGCCCTTCGAGGAGGCCAGCCGCAAGGGACCGAGAGCGGTTCTGAAGACCTCCGAGGTGAGGTCCTCGGCGTCTGGTCGGTTCCCCACCCGGGCGTACATCAGCCGGTAGAGGCGGTCAACGTTGTCGCGGTAGACCGACTCCCAATCGGTGTAAGTGTCAGCGTCCACTACTCGTAGATAGCCAATGTCGTCAGGCTCTGGCCGCGGCCTGGCTATTCGTTGGCGGGTGCTGGGAGCAGGAAACATCTCACTTTAAGATATGTGTGCGGGTTACACGGGCCCCGCCACGGCGACACCCCTGGCCCGTCCGGCCATGAACCGGCCCTGACCAGGATCTGCAGCGGGAGGATGCACCGGCCCCCCGACTGAGGGGGGCCGATCGGGGGGCCGGTGCGGGGAGCACTGTGGGAGCCGAAGGTGCTCACTGAGAGATAGCCGAGGGGGTTACAAAGGGCGGCCGATTGCAGCCCTGTGCAGGGGATGGGCGGCCCGTGCGACCCGTCTGGTCTTCGCCGGACGCTCGGTGCCAGAGCACCCAGGGCCAGGTTCGATAACCGAACCTGGCCCGGCCGTAACCATGCGACGTATCTGGATGTGTGAGTGCCGCATGGACTTCACCTTTCAACCGCTTTGTTCGCTGCCGAGCAGATGCTCTGGCCGACAGACGGTGCGACGAACGGAGCCGACAAGTGGATACCAAGATCGACAGCCAGTCACCAAGCCGAGTCCTTGGCGGAGGTGCAGCTGCGCTGCTCGTCGTAATCGCGGCTGTCCATCTCCACCTCTGGCTTGCTGGCTATCGCTACCTGCCGACAATTGGACCACTGTTTCTGGTTGCGGTGATCTCCGCCATGCTCCTTGCCGTCATCGTGACGCTGCGCATCAATGTGATCGTCGCCCTCGCCACCGTGGCATTCGCCACGGGTATCTTGACTGCGAACGTGTTGAGCCTGACCCTCCCCGATGGGCTGTTCTCGTTCAAGGAGGTCGGTGTTTCGTATTCCGGTGCGTTCGCCATAGCCTCCGAGCTCGGCGTCACGGCCATTCTCATGGTCTGGATGCGCGGATATGCTCGGCATCGTCATGTGGCGGTGGCGGCCGAATCGACTGCCTCGTCCGAGCCCGAACGTCGAATCGAGGGCCAAATCGCACTTGACGCCCTTCCCGACGATGGCCAAGTAGTGACCGGTGGCGTCGGAGTGTTGCGCTAGATGTTCTGCCCGGACACTGGTCCGTGGCGGATTCGCCAAAGGCTTCGGTGAGAAGTTCCGCATGGCGCCCGCCGGCCACGCTGAACGCGCCGACGCAGCATGGTGCGGCGCAGTTTGTTCGCGCTCTGATGACTATGAGCTACCCACCCGCCGCGGCGGCGGCCTTCATATAGACAACCTCTAGCTCGGCGCCATCTGGGTCTCGAAAGAATACGGAGAGCAAGGCTGGGCCGAAGTGGGTGACCTCTCCGGGCGATGCCCCGACATCGACCAAGCGATCCCTGATCTCCAACAGCCGTTCCTCCGATTCCACGGCCAAGGCGTAATGATCGATCGGACCGCGCCCGCCCATCTTGGTTCGATCCCCGACAATCGAGTCTGCGGGGACCTCGAACACGTTGAGCGCACTGTCACCACCCATGTTCACGACGGCCATCCTGGGGTGGTCACCCACTGCCTCCATGAGGCTGACGACCTCTGCCCCGAAGAGTTCCTGGTAGAAGGCCAGGTAGCGATCGAGGTTGGCTGTCATCGTGGCCACATGATTGAAACCGACAGTCTGTGGGTGCTCGGACATCGCTGCCTCCGATCTTTCGGCTGTGATCGCTCTCAACAGGCTAGTGACGACACCGCTGGGCCCGGATCGGCCGCTTCGGTTGGGCTCTCAGGGGCGAACACCGACGGCAACCTGTCGGGCAGTTCACCTTGACGCCCGGCCGGTCCGGCATCCGCAGCAATCAAGAGGTAGGGTCCGCAGCGGTCGAGTCCGAGGCGGATCGGCCACAGTGCTCAGACGAGGGCCTTCAAGGGGCCGGATCTCGAAATCGTTCGCAAGACTCAATAACGTCGCATACGCAGAAAGGGTGGTGCCTCATGGCGCTCGGGTTCTATTTCGTTCACGACGGGTTCACGGCAGAGAAGTACGCCAGTGCGATCAAGAAGCTGGAGGCAGCCGGTGCTGGGGCACCGAAGGGTCGTACCCTTCACGTTGCTCTCGAATCAGGTGGCACCATCCAGGTCTTCGACATCTGGGAATCGCAGGAGGAGTTCGACGCGTTTGGAAAGACCCTGCTCCCGATCCTTGCTGAGCTCAACGTCGAACTACAGGAACCAATGGTGGCCAATGTGCACAACGTGATCCGGGGCTGACATGTGGGCACAACTCATCACGACACGACTGAAGCCGGGCAAGGAAGCTGACCTGCACGAGCTCGTGGAGCAGCTGCAGGCAGTCGAGCAGCCAGGATCGGGACTGCTGCGTTCGACGGCCATGCGTGATGAGAAGGACCCGAGCCGGGTCTATATGTTCGTCATGTTCGAAAGTGAAGAGAAGGCTCGGGCACGTGAGCAGGATCCGAGACGGCAAGAGGGACTCCAGGCCGCTCGGCAAACCATGGCCGAGATGTTCGACGGCCCGCCCGAATTCATCGATCTGAGTGTTGTTGAGGACTTCACGTACTGACCCGCACCGCCGTGCTGATCGACGAGTCGTACGGCGCGACCAGGACAATCCCTTCGATCAGGTCGGGTGCCGCCGATCGCTCTCCGAACCGTCCTGAGGGCATCGGTGTTGGGTCCGGTGACCAGTGCCATTTCGGCCATGCCCACGGGTGCGGCGCCGGCACCAGCGCGGTGGTCGCGACCGTGACCGATGCTGCCACTCCGGCCCCGCCGAAGGGCGACTGGTGCGGCACGCACTACCTCCGTTTCGAGCGGACGCCGCCATTCGCCCGATTGGTGGTCGACCGCCCGGAGTTCAAGAACACGCTGACCCCGGCTATGTACTTCGGGATCCGGCACGCGATCGATCAGCTCAACCGCAGCGACGATCTGGCCGGGCTGCTGATCATGGCGAAGGGTGAGACCTTCATCACCGGGGGCGACCTGGGCAACGACACCGACGACAACTGGGACGGGCTCGCGTTGCTCGGGATGGACGTGCTGCCCTTCGACGCCGTTCGCCGTTCGCCGAAGCCGGTCGTCGTGGCCGTCAATGGCCTGTGTCAGGGAGGGGGACTGATGATCACCTTGCTGGCCGACGTGGCGGTGGCCAGTGAGCGGGCCACCTTCCGTGCCCCGGAGCTACTCCGAGGCATCGCCGACACGTACTACGGGCAGATCCTTCCTCGCCAGATCGGCCCGGCCCGAGCGAGGGACTTCCTCCTGACTGGTCGTCAGATCGACGCCGAGCTGGCCCTCGACTGGGGACTGGTGGGCCGGATGGCCCCGCATCACCGGCTGGTGGAGGAAGCGATGACGGCCCTAACCCAGTGCTGCTACATGGCCCCGGCGGCACGAGCAGAAGTGAAGAAGTCGATGGACACCTTCTACGGCACCTACGACCGGCAAGCCATGGAGCACAGCCTCGACCTGGAGGAGCGTTCAGAGGGCTGGCGCGCCTTCAAGGAGCGCCGGGCTCCCCGGTGGATCCCTCCAGAGATCCGCCCAGAGGGGCGGCTCTGAGCAACCGTTGGTCGGCCAGTGGTAGCAAGTGGGCCCGACCACATGCCCTCTTGAACATGGACAAGTTCGCCAACGCCGCCAGGGTTGTGCTCAATCGCATGATGGCGGTCATTGCCCTCCCGGTGACACTCATCCTGGTATCGGTGGTCAGTCGGTTCTCGCCCGAGAGTGGTGGGCGGGTCGCTCGCAGCGGGGTGAGTCGGATCGCACGACTCTGCGGGGTGCGGTTCGTGGACGAGGGCTTCGATCCACTCCGGAACGACCGCCGCTTTGTCATCGTCGCCAACCACTCGAGTCCGATGGACATCCCAGCGATGCTCCTCTGCCTCCCCGAGGCTCGATTCCTCGCTGCGGCCGACCTCTTCAAGGTCCCGCTCTTGTCAGCTGCCATGCGAGGGATGAAGGCCATCCCGATCGAGCGTCGGAATCGTCAGGCTGCGAGGCGTCAGCTGGACACATTGGTCGACACAGTCTCGGCGCTGACCAACTTCAAGATCGTCATATTCCCCGAGGGGGGCATCCCCGCACTCGGCACCCGTTTGCCGTTCAAGGCCGGCGCCTTCGAAGTCGCCATTCGCACCGGGGCATTCATCCTCCCTGTCGCCATCCACGGCTCCGGTGTCGTTCTTCCTCCGAAGGGGCACCTTGGTGTTCGCCCGGGCACGGTGCGGGTCCAGGCTCTCGCCCCGATCTCGACGGAGGGCCTGGCGCTGTCGGATCTCGACGGACTCCGTGGGGAAGCCGAAGCAGCCATCCTGGCGGCGCTGGACCCGGACGCGGCTCCGTAAGTCCGAACACGATGGACAGGGAATACGGTGCATAGGGCGTGAGTCGACGGCGAATTCGATACGGGCCGCATCACAGCCAGGTCGGCGATCTTTGGCTTCCTGACTCCGCGAACACCCCCGTTGTCGTCCTGATCCACGGTGGCTTCTGGCGCGCCGTCTACACGAAGATGTTGATGAACGGCCTGGCCAAAGCGATCATCCGGCGCGGGTGGGCTGCCTGGAACATCGAGTACCGCAGAGTGGGAATGTTGGGTGGAGGCGGCGGTTGGCCGACGACCTTGTCGGACGTGGCCGCGGCCATCGGCGCACTGCAAGACATCCCGAAGGTTGACTCCACCCGCGTCGTCGTATGTGGCCATTCGGCCGGCGGTCAACTCGCCTTGTGGTCGGCCGCACGGCACCGGTTCCCGGCGATCTACCCGACGGGACCGGACGACGTCGCAGTCGTCGGTGTGGTCTCGTTGGCTGGTGTCGTCGATCTGGTCGAGGCTGACCGGCGCGGCTTGGGAGGCAACGCGGTCTCCGAGCTTTTGGGTGGCCACTGCGACGAACGGCCCGACCGTTACCGGTGTGCCTCTCCGATCGAGCTTCTTCCGCTCGGAGTCCGCCAGATCCTGATCCATGGCCTGGGGGACGGTGTGGTCCCTCCAGAGTTGAGCCGGAACTACCAGGGCCGGGCCACCGAAATGGGGGATCCAGTGGAGTTCGTGCCCGTGGCGAACAGTGACCACCGGTCCCTCATCTCCCCGACGAAGTCGGGCGGGATCGTGCTGAGCGCCCTGAATCGTCTACTCGCCTGAGCGGGTCGACCTCGCCGCAGCTCATAGGAGGGAGGGAAAGACCCTTGTCAGAGAGCTTGCATCTCCGGTGCCTCGTCGTTATCAATTCAAGTAGGCCGAATTGGCCACGGAAACCGAGTCAGCAAGGGAAGCCCTGTTAGTCCAAAGGAGGCCTTCCGTCATGGTACTGCGTGCACTCGAGCGTTCTCCGCCCTGACAGGCGTCGGTACGACGCCCGTCACATCAACGATCCCGACCGAACACACTCAGCCGCTGATTACATGGACTGAGCGTGGTCAGGATCTGCAGCCGTCCGTTCGAGGAAGTGAGGTACGTAGGCGTCCGCCAGGGTCCTGGCGCCGGCTGCTGGTCCTCGTCCCGCTGAGTTTCCCCAACCGTCATGCGGTGTGTTCGGTCGAGGCCCCACAACTGAATAGCAATCGTGACAGGGGGGTCCCTCGTGGGCCCCCCTGTTCGTTTCGTGACTGAGCCGCGTTCCGTCCACCATGCCGCCATCCGGCCCGCTAGCCATGAGCAAGCAGCGGGTCAAGGCGAAGGACCTGCGTGCCGATACCAGATCGGTCACTTGAAGCGAGTTATCAGGTGGGAGCTGCCATGAACGCCAATGGCCCGACGGACGGCCCTCGAGGCGCCGGTACCGGGCACGATCCGCTGGCCCGGACGGCTCGGCCCATCGCACCGGTGGACGGTGAGATCTTCGATCGGGATGGACTGATCGCCTTCTGGTGCGGCCGATGTGCTCACTGGATCGACGCGCACATCGATGTGGAGGCGGCGAAGAAGGTGCATCAGCGCAATTCGCATCCGGGATGATCCACTACCCGCATGTCCCACTTCGGACGCCAAACAAATCGCTCATGAGGTCCGAGCCGAGCGTTTGCGGCAGCCCTTCTCGCGTTCGGAGGGCATCGGCCCACCCATCGAGGGCTGGACGCCATCCGGGTTCCCGCTTGTGACTCACAAGCTGCCCAGCACCTGCCGGCCGGCGGCCTTTCCCCCTGAGCGGTCATCCGGCCCGCCGAGAGACACGCTAGGCGCCAGCCGTCGCCTGCCGGAACACGGATCAATGGCCGGCCGAGCCGAACGGAGGCGTTGTTGACCCGCGGAGCGTTCGCCTGAATCCGTTCCAGCTCTTCTCGGTATCGACGTTCCGGACATGGGGAGACCGGAACACATTGACGAAGACGGCCAGGTCCGCGATGGCCCAAGCGAGCCGGTAGAGGGACAGAGTCGTGTCGTCCACCTCCCTTCCGGAGAGGGCGCGGTAGTGATCGGCGTGAGCGGTTGCCAAGCCGGGGATCATCCACAGATCGCGGTCGGGCCGTGCCCAGGCGACCGTGTCCCAATCGATGAGCAGGAGCCGGCCGTGCGTCCGGATGAGGTTGCCCGGGTGTGGCTCTCCGTGCGTGATGACGAGGTCACCAGTCCCGGTCTCGGCGTGTGCGGCGACCCCATCGATGGCTCCCAGCCACATCTGGACTGCGGTGGCATGGTCGGCCAGCTCGCGGCGTGCCGGCTCGGAGAACGGTCCGCCACTCCAGGAGTCAGTGAGCTCCCCGAGAGCCTGCTCGAGGACCGCCCGCCCGGCCGGCGGTAGCCCCCTGGTCGGCGGGCGCCTTGGCACCCGAGGGGTCGAGAGGTGCAGGCGGGCAAGGATGCGCACCAACTCATCGACCTCCGCCGATCCGAGATGGTCGCCCCATTCGCCCGGCTGCCCATCGATGAACGGGAACAGGACGAGGCTGTAGCGAGCGGTCAGGCGGTGGACATTGTCGCCATCGTGTGCCTGGAGTGGGGCGACGACGAACTCGAGTTCGCACTGGTCGCGAAGGTCGACGGCGGTGTCGTAGGCGGCTTGCAAGCCCGCATAGGTGACCTCTCTGTTGGTGCCGAGCCAGGGCTTGCCGTCGAGGTCGTCGACGGTGAGGAAGTAGCGCCGACCGGCCCCTGTCTCGACTGCCCAGTGATAGCTGCCGAAGCCCCTCGACACGTAGGTGAGATCCGCGACGTCCACGCTCCAGTTCCTGATCAGGGAGTCGGCCAGGAGCCGTTCCGTCACGTTCCCGGGCGGAGAAGCCTGCACAGCACTCAGCACTCTCGCGCCGGCGAGGCCCTCACAGGTGTTCGCCGCGTCAGGAGCGGCCGCCGAATGGTCCCAGGGCAGCCGAACAGAGCGTCGCTGTCTCACAGCGGCGGTCAATCGATTGCCGTGCCCTGTGAGCCCCCTCTTCAATGCCGTTCGAGGCGGTGTCATCCCAGTGCCTTCGCCTCCTTTTCATCCGGAGACCCAGTCCGCTCCGAACGCAGAGGAGTACTGGCCACGAACCCGGTTGGGGGAGGCGCATCGCCATGGGTGAGATCAGCCGTCGGGTGTTCCTGAAGAGCAGCACGGCAGTGGCCGTGGCCGCCGGCACCCTCTCCGCCATCCCCGCCGTGCCCGCCGTCGTCAGCGCCATGGAGACCCAGGGGCCTGCCGACGCCGGAGCCGCGGAATCCGCCGCCACCGACGTCGAGGCGTCCGGTGCCATGACTGAAGGGTTCGTCGCCCACGTCCGGGATCTGTCCAGCGGAGAGATCGGCATCTTCTCGGGGACCCGCGAGATCACCGTGCTCGACCCCCAGCTGGCCGCTCGCCTCGCCCGAGCCATCGGCTGACCCACCTTCTCGTCCATGAGAGACCCACGAGCAACCTGCCGATGCAGGCCAACCAGAAACTGAGGAGCCATGTCGTCCCATCGTGAAGCCCCCGAGGTATCGAAAGACCCCGTCGCCGATTCCACGGACCTCTATGCGTTCGTGAGCCCGGACAAGCCAGCGACGGTGACCCTGATCGCCAACTACATCCCGTTGGAGTCACCCGACGGCGGCCCCAACTTCTATGAGTTCGGGGACGACGTCCTCTACGAGATCAACATCGACAACAACGGCGACGGACTCGCCGACATCACCTACCAATTCCAGTTCAACACCGAGATCACCAACCCGAACACCTTCCTCTACAACACCGGCCCGATCCTGAGTCTCACCGACTCGAGCTGGAACCGCCGGCAGACCTACACCTTGTCAAGGGTGGAGCAGGGCGGACCTCCGCAGGTACTCGGCGCCGGCCTGCCTTGCCCGCCCTGCAACATCGGGCCGCTCTCGACCCCCGACTATCTGAAGCTGGTCGACGAGGCCACCATCAACCTCGGTCCCCGCCTGAACGTCTATTGCGGCCAGCGGGCCGAAGGCTTCTATGTCGATCTCGGAGCCATCTTCGACCTCGGCATCCTCCGACCGTTCGAAGAGGATCACACCACCTTCGGCCTGAGCAACACTGGCCTGGGGCAGATGGCGGCCGGCGTGAACTCGACGGCGTCGGTCAACGTGCACAGCATCGTGCTGCAGGTACCCATCGAGGACCTGACGGCCAATGGGAGTCGTCCCCACAAGGTGACCGATCCGAATGCGGTGATCGGTGTGTGGACCACGGCCAGTCGCCAGAAAGCCGTGATCCTCGAAAGCCCACCGGGCCAGAACATGGCGTCGGGTCCGTTCGTCCAGGTCTCACGCCTCGGCAACCCCTTGGTCAACGAGGTGGTCATCGCTCTCGCCCAGAAGGACTACTGGAACTCGCAGCCTCCCGTGAACGACAGCCAATTCGTCGCCCGCTATGCCAACCCCGAGCTCTCTGGCCTGCTGCCCATTCTCTATCCGGGCGTCTTCCCCAATCTTGCCACCTTCAATGCGACGGCCGCTCCCCGGGCCGACCTGGAGGCGATCCTGCTCACCGGCATCCCGTCGGGGATCATCACCGGCTTCCAGAACTACACCGGCCCGACCCAGGCCGACATGCTCCGACTCAACGTGGCCATCCCACCGACTCCTTCGCCCTCGAACCTCGGGCTCATCGACGGCGACCCCGCCGGGTTCCCGAACGGTCGTCGGGTGTTCGACGACGTCGCCACCATCGAGCTGCGGGCCTTCGCTGGTGTGACCCTTCCGTTGGTCGACCCGGGCTACAAGTCCGACGGCGCCGCCGGCCAGCTCGGCCTCCCGGGTGGGATCTCCATGGGGCTCACCTCGGGCCCGACCGACCTCACGGCCATGGGCACCGAGAACTACCTGCCGAGCTTCCCCTACCTGGGGACTCCGTACCAGGGCTTCGAGGTGCCGTCCGGGCCGGCCTGATCGTGGCCGGGAGGACCGTGGTTGCGGGGGCCTCCTCCGAGCACCTTCCCGATCCGAGCGGCCAGGCGTCAGTCGTGCTCGACATAGGTGAGGGCCGGGGTGCACTGGGTCGTCTACCTCACATCGGAGTGGGAGGGAACGGAGGTCGAGATCCGACCGGTAGGCGAACCCTGGACCGGCACTCACACGGCGGTCCGGAGAAGGGACGTGCGTGACGGCTCGTGTTTTGCCGCCGTCTTCGGGACCCTCGCAGCGGGCGACTACCGGTTGCGGATGCGCGCGTCGGACGGCGGCCCGGTCATGGACGTCGCCGTCGGGGCGAGCCGCGTCACCGAGGCGCCCTGGCCCGCGGTTCCAGCCACCGTCCCGGCCGGCACGGCCGGCGGCTCGCACAACCTGCCACAATGATGCTCCGGGCCTGAGCCCGACCCTCGCTCGAGGTGCGCCGTGGCACCCCGTCGATGGCCTGAGCCAGGTTCCCGTGAGGCTCAGCACTGCTCCGTTGGAGGGGGCACATGACCTGTTGCAATGGCATCGCCCAGACGGCCGTGGCCTTGCCCCGCCGAGGTGTCCTGCTCGTCGGCGCGCTTGTCATCGCCTTCCTCGCCACGGTGAGCGTGGCTTCCGTGGCGGCGACCGCCGCACCCGCTAAGGGCCCAACCCGGCCGGTCAGCACGTCGGGCATCGCCCACTGGCGCGAGATCGGTACCTACACGGAGCCGACGCTCTACGCCGGTGAGGGTCTGACCACCGTTTCCCTCCCCGGGCAGGGGAGCACCATCGTCTACCGCGGGCTGCTCTCCGTCCCCGAAAGCCTCGCCGCCGAAGGCTGGACGCACATTGGTGACCCTGACTCGGCCGACGGGTACATCATCGATGCCTACCAGGGTCCGAGCACGGGGGACTCGAAGCTGTTCGTGGTGACGACGCCGTCGGGCGCCATGATCCAGTACCTCCACCATCTCATCCACGGTGAGCTGTACAACAACTCGTTCGATGCCATCTCGCCGAACGACCAGTGGATGGTGGCGGGCACGTGGGGGAACATCAGCCATCTTCAGGTCTACCCGACGCCGCTCCTGAATCACCGGACGCCGGCCCAGGGGGGTGCGCTGCCACTCGCCGCTTACATCGCGCTCGACCATCCGGTGAACGACATCCAGGGCTGCGACTTCGTCAACCGCACCACGCTGATCTGCGCATCTGACGACAACAGCATGACTCTCTTCGCCAACGAGAAGCCGTTGCTCGAGGTCCGGTTGGCCCATGCCCTCGGCAGCCGGCCCGTGGCCGGTCACGTCATCGACCTCGGCTCGATCCCCCAGCAGAGCTTGTGCACCGGCACTTTCGAAGCCGAAGGCGTCGACTACGACACAGCGACCGGGGTCCTGCGCGTCGAGATCATCCAGCCGGGATCCTGCATCCTCTCGACGACGGTGATCGAGTACCAGCGTCGCCACTGAGGCACCCGCACACCTGAGGCACGCCTGTCGCCCGAGGCGAGGCGCCTGTGTCCGGAGCGCCCTTTGGGATGGTTTGGGCCTGCGGCGGAGGCCCGGTTCGACCTCCTCAATGCCGCCGTGATTTGCGCCGATGGTCAAGTGATGACCTCCGCCGTGCCCACGATGGGCCCCGACAGGATGGGTGCCGTCGTCGGGACGGCGAACCTGGAGCGGTTCGGTCCGCGCTCTGGCGCCGCCTGACCGATCCGATCCACCTTGCCGTACCCGTCCTCATCGTCGGATTCGGCGTGGCCCGGCGCTTTGGGTTGATTGCCGACATCCCCTATTGGGAGATCGCGGCACTGCTCCTGGCCGCCGTGGCGCTGAGCTCCGTCAACGTTGCCCTCTGGAGTGAGGCGCGCACCGGTTGGCGAGTGACGGCCCGGATGACCATCGAGATGGTCTCGGTCGGACTCGTCATCTACGGCATCGGGTGGGGTCCGGCCCTTGCCATCGGCTTCGTCTTCGGGGCCGCCGACGGCATGCGCAGCGCCGGCTCGTCGGTGGCCAAGCCGGCCATGGCCGCGACCGTTGGCTGCATCGGTTTGGGCCAGCTGGCCATCGGCCTCGGCTGGGCGCCCTCGCTCATCTCGCAGCCGTTGGTGCACTGGCTCGCCGCCATGGACGCACTGGGGGCGGTGATGACCATCAAGGTCCTCGAATGGTTTGCCGTCGGACGCGAGTCGAGTGAGCAGCGGTTCCGCATGCTCGTCCAACACGCCAGCGACATCATCGTCGTGACCGATCGGAACGGACATATGACCTACGTCAGTCCGTCGTTCGAGCGACTGCTCGGTCGGTCACCTCACAGCTACTTCGACCGTTCGGCCGGGGAGCTCCTGCACGAGGACGACTTGGCCAATCTCCGGGATCTGGCACCCCTCTCCGACGGCCGGGAAGAGACGAGGAGGGAGGTGCGCCTTCGCCATGCGTCCGGCTCATGGAAGTGGTTCGAGGCGACGATCACCAACCATCTCGGGGACTCGAGCGTGCGTGGCGTGGTCTCCAACCTCCACGACATCAGCGAGCGCAAGCGGGCAGAGGACGACTTGCGGGAGGCCCACCAGCTCTTCCGGTCCGCTTTCGACCACGTGCCGATCGGAATGGCCATCTCGGACCTCACCGGCAACGTGCTGAGTGCCAATTCCGCCTACGCCAGCATCGTCGGTTTGAAGCCAGACGAGCTGGTGGGCCACAACGTCCATGACCTGACCCACCCAGATGACCGTCAACAGTCGATCATCCAGATGCGCCGCCTCATCGAGAGCGACTCGAATCACTATCAGTTGGAAAAGCGCTACATGCGGCCCGACGGACAGCCCGTCTGGGCGTCGGTGAACGTATCGATCGTCAGGGACGAGGCCGGGTCTCCGCTGTACCTGATCGGCCAAATCGAGGACGTGACCGAGCGCCGGGCTCTTCGTGAGCGCCTCGCCCACGCCGCCATCCACGACCCGCTCACCGATCTCCCCAACCGGCTGCTATTCATGGACCGCCTCGAGTCCGCCCTCAACCGAACGACCAGGACGGCGCGCCGAGATGGCGGTCATCTTCGTGGATCTCGACCGCTTCAAGCTCGTCAACGACAGCATGGGGCACTGGCCGGCGATCGGCTCCTCCAGGCGGTGTCCCGTCGGCTCGTCGATGCCATCCGACCGGCGGACACCGTCGCCCGGTTCGGAGGTGACGAGTTCGCCATCCTGTGCGAGGAGGTTGACGACGAGCGCATGGCGCTCGAGGTGACGAAGCGCCTGTCCCAGGCCCTCGAGGACCCGATCGCTTTGCCCGAGGGTCCCGCCTACATCACCGCCAGCATGGGCGTGGCGCTGTCCCGGGGCCACGAGGACATCGCTGCCGAACTCCTCCGTGACGCCGACACTGCCATGTATCAGGCCAAGGAGAACGGGCGGGCCCGGGTCACCCTCTTCGACCAGCAAAGCCGCACGCTGGCCGTCGACGCCCTTCGGCTGCAGGGGGAGCTCCACGGAGCCCTCGAGCAGCGGCAGTTCAGGCTCTTCTACCAACCCATCGTCGAAGTCGCATCAGGTCGACTGGCCGCCGTCGAGGCCTTGGTGCGTTGGCAGCACCCGGAGCGAGGGCTCCTTCATCCCGGGGAGTTCCTGGCCGAGGCCGAGGAGAGCGGGCTCATCGTCCCCCTCGGAGACTGGATCCTCGAGGAGGCGTGTCGCCAGAGCGCGGCCTGGGAGGCCGCCCGCGCCCGCCAGGGCCTCGACCCGCTGGCCATCGGCATGAGCGTCAACCTCTCCCCTCGGCAGCTCGTCGAGCCGGTGTTCGTCGACAACGTCGCCAGGATCCTTTCGGATGTGGGCGTCGATCCTCGCTCGATTTGGCTGGAGATCACCGAAGGAGCGTTGGCGGCCGACCTCGAGTCCACCGTGCGCGTCCTGGGTGACCTCGCAAAGATCGGCGTCAAGCTTTGCATCGACGATTTCGGGGCAGGCTATGCCTCGTTCGGGTACCTCAGCAGCTTCCCCGTGACCACGCTGAAGATCGACCGCAGCTTCGTGGCGGGCCTCGGCCATCGTCCGGAGGACGAAACCATCGTGGCCTCGGTCATCGACATGGCAGGGAGCCTGGGGCTTCGCTGCATCGCCGAAGGGGTCGAGAACTTCGACCAGTTCAACCAGTTGCGGTCGTTCGGTTGTGACCACGTCCAGGGATTCCTGCTCGGCGTCCCCCTCCCGGCCGAGGCACTCGGTCCGACGCTGGGCGACGACCTCAGCGCTTGGACGACGGACCTGAGCGCGACCGAACCCGCAGCCCCGTCCCTGCGCCCGTAACGGCAGGCCCCGCCCGACCTGTCACGTGTCCTGGTCGAGTCCCGTCTCGACTCGGAACTCGGCCGTCGTGTTCACGTGCGGGAAGGGCTGGTGAGGATCGGGAACGTCGAGTGCACGGCAGAGTGGGCCCCATCCGTCCCCCGGTTGCCACTCGACCAGCCGCTCACCGGGCACGCCCGCCCGCACTGCTTCATTGTGGCGGAGGTAGGCGGCGATGCTTGCGTCGCGGTCGGACCAGTCCGGGGTGAGCCGGGCGCTGATCACTTCGAAGAGCATCTTCTCCAGCGGCGGCGGAGCGTCGGCGACCCGGCTGATGGCGGGGATGACGGTGGCCCTCATGCTCTGCCACCACGCCTCTGGGTCTTGGCGGGTCGACAGCAGGACGAGCGCATCGGGATAGACGTCCATCAGCTCGTTGTAGAACAGGGAGGGGGGGAAGTCGACAGCCGCGCCGTAGCCACCGAACACGGCGTCCCAATCTGCGGGCTCACCCCGGACCGCCTGCTCCCACTGGGGCACGTCGGCGGGGCGGTCAAAGAGCTCGAGCATGTGATAGCAGGGAGCACCGAGTAGTTGCTCGAGGGCCAGCTTCAAGGAGGTGGTGCCGGTCCGGGCCAGACCAGCACCGACCACGCGAAGAGCCACGTCGCGAACTTTAGATCGCCCCCATGCCGTGGGCGGGAGCCGAGGAGCCCAGACGCCGCCGGAGCACGCCGAGTGGAGCTGGCCGCCGGCGGCCGAGACCCCCGTTCTCTCCCCGCTTCTGAGGGGGGTTGGTCGGGAAGGCCAGACGAGTGGTCATAATTGGAGTAACAGCAGGATGGGTTCGGCAAGATGGGTGGGGCATGAGAAGGATCGAGAGCGAGGACCGGCGGTGAGACGGAGAATGCTCAACGGGAAGATTCATCGAGCCCGGGTGACCGACGCCGACCTCAACTACGTGGGCTCCGTCTCGGTTGACCCGGTCCTGCTCAAGGCGGCTGACATGATCCCCTTCGAGCAGGTGACCGTGCTCAACTTGATGAACGGCGCTCGGCTCGAGACCTACGCCATCGAAGGGACCGAGGGCCAAGTCTGCCTCAACGGTGCGGCGGCCCGATTCGCAGAGGTCGGCGACCTGGTGATCGTCCTCTCGTACGTCGACGTCGATGACTCAGCGCTGGCCGACCATAGGCCGGCGATCGTCTTCGTCGACGATGCGAACCGGATGGTCGACCCGACCTCCTGAGGGGCGGGCACCGGCGTCGAAGCTCGTGTCGGTGCCCGGTAAGGGAGGGCGCTCTGATGCAGCGAAACGACATCCAACCTGCGTCGTCCTGCCGCCGGGCCACGGTGGCCGTGGCGACGAAACGGTCGGGACCTGGGCCGATGCCACCCATGCTCAATAGTCCCCACCGTCCTCGCACTATGCTTCCGGCGGCGCGGTCGCTCCAGTCGGAGACGGGGGCAGGGGGTCGGCCACGGGTCGCCAAAGTAGAGAGGCCCGGGAAGAACCCTCGGGTCGAGGAAGGGGCCTGCCCATGAAGAGTTGGGCGAAGGCAGTGAGGCAGTGGTGGCTCTGGCTGGTCGGGGACTCGCCCATGCCCGGCAGCCGGGCGCGCCTTCTCCTCGCCGGAACCGCAGTGGTCGTCGTGGTGCTCCTGGTCGGTATCTCGGTGGCCGTGCGCAGCCCGGCCAAGGCGGCGTCGACCTCGTCGTCGAACCAAGGGGCGGCGCCGGCAATGACCCCCCAAGAGAGGCAAGGAGCACTCGCCGCCGCTGAGGGCGGCGCCGCCGCCGGGGCTGCCGACGCACACCGGACATCGTCCTCGACCACCTTGCCGCACCACATCGCGGCGACCACGACGACCACGACGGTCGCAAAGGGCGCTCATGGACGCACCCACAAGACGCGCACCCATAGTGCGACGACTACGACGACCGCTGCTTCCACCAAGCCGGTCGCGGCCGTGGCGCTGCCAGCCACGGGAGACGTTACCCTGCCCACCGATCCCGCTGGCGCGCTGGTCGGCGCGCCAGGTGCTACTGCGCCCGGCGGCGGACCGGCACTGGACCCGGCGGTTGACCCATCGGTTCCGCCGCCACCGACGCCAGTGGCCATTGGAGCCACCTCGGGACATGGTCGGTCGCGAGTCTCGTGGATCGCCGACCCCAAGGCCGCCGACACCACCGGCTACAACGTCTACGTCGGGGAGAGCCCGGGCGAAGAGAGCACGATCCCGGCCAACGGCGCATCCCTCATCACCGGCAAGTCCTTCGATGTCGCCGGCCTCGACAACGGCACGACCTACTACTTCGTGGTGCGGGCGGTTGGGCCCGGCGGACTCTCCGCCCCATCAGCCGAGCTCACGGCGACACCGGGTGATGGATACTGGCCTTCGGGAGCGTTGGCCTCTCCGGTTGTCTCGGCTGCTCCGATGCCAGGAGGTGACGGCTACTGGCAAGCTGATGCCCAGGGTGCCGTGGCTGCCCATGGTGCGGCCATTAACGACGGGTCCTGCGACGATCTCACCCTGCAGGCGCCCGTCCAGCAGATCGTGGCCACGCCTGACGGCGGGGGCTACTGGCTGGTGGCGGCCGACGGCGGCGTCTTCGCCTTCGGCGACGCCGGCTTCTATGGATCCATGGGGGGCAAGCCGATAGCCGCACCAGTGGTCGGGTTGGCGTCGACGCCCGACGGTCGGGGCTACTGGGAGGTCTCCTCCGACGGTGGTGTGTATGCCTTCGGCGACGCCCAGTTCGACGGCTCGATGGGTGGGCAGCCGTTGGCGGCACCGGTGGTCGGTATCACGTCCAATCCGGTGACCGGCGGCTACTGGTTGGTCGGACAGGACGGCGGCGTCTATGCCTTCGGCGCACCCTTCCTCGGCTCGGCGGTGGGGACTGCCGATCAGCCGGTCGTCGGCATCGCATCTACTGCCAACGGGCAGGGGTACTGGGAGGTGTCGAACGACGGTGGCGTGTTCGCCTACGGGTCGGCGGCCTTCTATGGGTCGGCCGGCAATCTGCACCTGACCGCGCCGGTCGTCGGCATCGCGCCAGACACGGCGACCGGCGGCTATTGGTTGGTGGCGTGGGACGGCGGGATCTTCAGCTACGGCGCACCGTTCTACGGCGCCGACTGATCAGCACCGGGACACATCGGCGAGGATCCTGGTCGGCGCCGCCGGTATCGGCACCGACGAACACCCGGAGACGGCCCGCCCGATTGCTATCCTCAGCTTCCGTGGTGTGGCGGTGACCCAAGCGCCCAATCCGGGTCCGGAGTTCGTCGGGCCGCGGTCGCTGGCCGGGACGGTGGGCCCGGAGTTCCCGCTCCTCACTGCCGAGCAGCGGCTGCTCTCCATCTTCCGCGACTTCAACGACCCGTCTCAGGAGTGGCGCCGGCAGTTCGCCGAGCTCTTCGGCACCTTCCTCCTCGTGGTGGTGGCAGCCGGTGGACCCATGGTGGCCAGGGCGATACCGGGCTCGGTGGGCCGGACTGCCACCGCGGTGGCGCCGGGCATGGCCGTCGTCTCCATCATCCTGTTCATGGGTAAGACCTCGGGGGCCCATCTCAACCCGGTAGTGAGCGTGGCATTCTGGCTGCGCGGGGACTTCCCCTTCCGCCGGGTACCCGGCTACCTCATCGCCCAGCTCATCGGGGCAACCGCTGCCGCCGGCCTACTCCAGGCACTCGTGGGCATCTCCGCCCGAGCCGGCTCGACCTACCCCGGTGTCGGGCGCTCGGCCGGCGATGCACTGGTCGTCGAGGCGCTGCTCACCATGGGCCTCGTCAGCGTCATCCTCGGCACCGCCTCGGGTGCCCAGCAGGTCGGCTTGTTCGGTGCCCTGGGCGTGGGGTCTTACGTGGCGTTAGCCGCCTTGTGGGCGGCTCCGCTCAGCGGGGCGTCGATGAACCCGGTGCGCACCATGGGACCGGACCTCGTGTCTCTCCATTTCACCGACTGGTGGGTCTATATCGCCGGTCCCACGCTGGGGATGGTCTTGGCCGTCGCCGTGGCCTACGTGCTCCGTGGCCCGGGCGGTGGCCGGTCGGCGTCGCTTGCCGCCCAAGGTGCGCTCCACGCGGAGATCCTCCGCCCCGACCAGGCCTGATCGATCGACGTCATTGGGAGTGTCGCCGTCTCGGCACCCACGGGTTCACCCGAAGGGACCGACTGGCGGTCGGCGGCGCTGAGCCTTCTCAAGCGGCTTCCCGCCGGCCTCGACGCCTCAGCCTGATCGGCCACCGTTGCAGCGGCCCCGAGGATCAGCAGCGTTCCCACACAGATCAGGGTCGACTGAAGTCGGTATCCGGCTGGCCATTGACCGATCCCAGCCAGTTCGTACGGTATGAGCACCAGTGCCATTCCAACGAAGACGCTTCCTCGAGTGAGGGCCCGCACGTCGGTGAATCCGACGAAGGCCACCGGAAGGAGAAGCAACGCGTAGAAGGTGTGTGTGAACTGTGATGCCAGCAGAAGGCAGGCAATCAGGGTTTCGCCAATCCATATATGGCGCGTAACCGTCGTTCTACTGCTGGTCCAGATTCTTCTCACGATGACGATCGCGATCAAGACGATCAGCAACCGTGCACCTCCCACAAGGACGCCGTCGATCCGCCAGGTCGCACCGACGCCACTCAAACCAATGCTGCCGCCTGCTCCGCTGCCGGACAGCAGTCCGCGTAGAGCATGAGCAAAATGACTCGGTTGATAGCTCACGGCCAGGGCGACCGCCGACGTCACAATGGGCACGCTGATCGCCGTGACCGCCGCCTTCCACCGTCGCTCGAGGAGCAGCAGAATAACCAACGGGATAAGAATCGGCTTGATGGTCAAGGAAACACCGAGGACCAGCCCGGCGCCTAACCAGCGCCTCTTCGCCACCAGGGAGTAAAACGCAGCCACGAATGGCAGAAGGAGAAGTGTCAGATTCTCGAGTTGGAAGGCAAAGACGAGTTGACCTGAACAGGCGAGAGCTAGCGCGAGACCGGCCAGCGAACTACTGGAAAGCCGCTTGATGGGGAGTCGCGCCATGGCCAGAAACGTGTAGGCGAAGCCGGCAACCAACACAATGAGCAGGAGATCCTCGAGCGCGGCGTCCATGCTGAACCAACAAGAGGGGCCACGAGAGAACCAGAAGGCCGGGCGGATAAACATAAGTGCTGATAATCGGGTGGTTGTGGAAGAGCGCTGAGACCGAGAGCACGGTCGGCTGAAAGTCGGAGCCAAACCACCACGTGTTGTGCACATAGACCAAGTCGTTGATGGCCGCCGCGGCGGCGGCAAGACACAGGCCGACTGTAAGCACCCGTTGCAGTCTGGGATTGGCCAATTTGGACGACACTCTCACCCGCACCTCCGGGGGCCGGTGTTCGAATTGGTCGCGTGAGTGTTCGCCGCAGACATACCGAAAGATCATCCACAACCTAGCCTTGTAAAACGACGCTGCCGTTACGCTGAAGAAGGGGGTCGGCCTGTTATCCGGGGATCTTGAGCGGAGACAGCAGCCCATCGTGAGCCGTGGTGCGGCCCAGACCGGCGATCCGGGTCAGGACTCGAGCCAGATGTGCGCCCAGCCGGAGTGATTGCCTACGCCGATGGTCCTCCGGTGGTGCCGACGAGGAGCCCGATGGCCCAGGCGGGGGAGGTCTGGCCCTTCAGCCGTTGCTCGGCGCGCCTCAGCCGCCCGTGAGTCGGCTGATCATCCGCGACAGCCGGGTCGGTCGCCCGGCACGTTGCTCGGAACGGTCAGCCGCCGCGGCGAGGTGCAGGCCGGCGTTGATGCCCACGTAGCGCAGCGGCTCCGGCTCCCACCGCCTCGACCGGTGCCCAACCCACGGCAGGTCGCGCTCGGGGGAAGGTGTCCCGAGGATCAAGTCGCGCAGCGTCCGGCCGGCCAGGTTGGTCGTGGCCACGCCGTCCCCGACGTAGCCGCTGGCCCAGGCCAGTCCGGTGGAGCGATCGAGCCCCACCGACGGGAACCAGTCGCGGTGGATACCGATGGGGCCGCCCCACCGATGCGTGATGGCCACGTCGGCGAGCGAAGGGAACAGCTCGACCAGACTTCGCCTGATGGCATTGTGGACCGAAGGGTCACGGTCGAAGGCGGGGCGGATGGCCGAGCCGAAGTGGTAGGGGGCGCCGCGTCCTCCGAAGGCGAGACGGCCGTCCTCGGTTCGCTGCCCGTAGATGATGAGGTGGCGGAAGTCGTTGAACGTCTGGCGGCGGCCGAGCCCGATCGCCTCCCATTGCTCGTCTCCCAGGGGCTCGGTGGCGATCATCAGCGAGTACACGGGGGCCGACGGCGCGCTCCTGACCGGGCAGGGTGGCGGTGTAGCCCTCGGTGGCGCGGACCACGGTGGACGCCGTCACCGTGCCGCGGTCGGTCTCGACCGCGCCGGGCCGGATGGCTGTGACCGTGGTGTCTTCGTGGATGACGGCACCACGCGACTCGACCAGCCTGGCGAGGCCCCGGACCAGTCGGACCGGGTCGACGGCGGCGCAGTTCGGGGTGTAGACGCCGCCGAGGACGTCGGTGGCCCGGGCCATCTCAGTGGCCTCGGCTGCGGTGAGCAGCCGGAGATCGCCTCCGTCGAGGCCGCGAGCCCGAGCAGCGGCCACCTTGTCCTCGGCCCGCTGACACTGGGCCGGCGAGCGGGCCAGTGTCACCGTCCCCCCCCGGGCGAATCCGCAGTCGATGGATTCGACTGCGCAGACTCGCTCGATCTCGTCCACCGTGGCCACCATGGCCCGGTTCATGGCCAACCCCGTCCCGGGCCCGCACTGCCGGTCGAGACGGTCCATGGAGGCGGCGAAGAGGGCCGAGCACCAGCCGCCGTTGCGCCCGGACGCCCCGAATCCGACCATCTCTCGCTCGAGGACCACCACCCGGAGCTCTGGGGCGGACCGGGCCAGGTAGTAAGCCGTCCACAGTCCCGTGAAGCCACCGCCGACGATGGCCACGTCGACGTCCGTGTCGCCCGGAAGGGGGGAACGCCGGTCAGCGGGGTCGAAGACACCGTCCCACCAGAGCGACAGCGCGGGTGCTCGCCGCCCCGGTGCTCGCCGCGCCGTGCTCGCCAGTCCGATGCTCGCCGCCCCCGTCGTCTTCGTTCCGGTCGCCGTCGACGCGGTGCTCCTCGACGGCGCCGGCGGCCGGTCTCAGATGTGATTCCAAGCCTCGGTGAGCACTCGCCGCAGCACCGACGTCATGTACTCGAATTCCTCGGGCCCGCAGATGAGCGGGGGCGCCAGCTGCACGACAGGGTCGCCGCGGTCGTCGGCGCGACAGATGAGCCCGGCTTCGTAAAGCGCCCCGGAGAGGAAGCCGCGCAGGAGGCGCTCGGACTCGTCGTCGTCGAAGGTCTCCCGGCTGTTCTTGTCCTTGACCAGCTCGATGCCGTAGAAGTAGCCGGCCCCCCGGACGTCACCGACGATGGGGAGGTCCTGGAGCGTCTCGAGAGACGCCCGGAACTCCGCCTGGTGGGCGCGCACGTGCTCGAGCAGCCTCTCCTTCTCGAAGACGTCGATGTTGGCCAGGGCCACGGCCGTGCTCACCGGGTGCCCGGCGAAGGTGACGCCGTGGAGGAAGGTCTCGCCGTGGAGGAAGGGCTCGATGAGCCGGTCGCTCACGGCCAGGGCCCCGAGCGGGGAGTAACCACTGGTGAGGCCCTTGGCCATGGTCACCATGTCCGGCCGGTACTCGTACCGCTCGGCGCCGAACCAGTGCCCGAGCCGGCCGAAGGCGCAGATGACCTCGTCGGAGACGAGGAGGACACCGTGGCGGTCGCAGATATCCCGCACCCGTTGGAAGTAGCCAGGCGGGGGTGGGAAGCAGCCGCCGGCGTTCTGCACCGGCTCGAGGAAGACGGCGGCCACCGTGTCCGGCCCCTCGATGAGGATGGCCTGCTCGATGCTGTCCGCTGCCCAGCGTCCGAAGGCTTCGAGGTCATCGGCGAAGTAGCGGGCTCGGTAGAAGTTGGTGTTGGGCACGTGGAAGGCGCCGGGGACCAGCGGTTCGAAGGGGGTCTTGATGTCGGCGAGCCCGGTGATCGACAGGGCGCCCATGGTGGCGCCGTGGTAGGCGATGTCCCGGGCGATGACCTTCGTCCGGGACGGTTGACCGGTGACGCGGAAGTACTGCCGGGCGAGCTTCCAGGCCGACTCGACCGCCTCCGACCCGCCAGTGGTGAAGAAGATGCGGTTGCAGTCTGCCGGGGTCAGCTCAGACAGCCGGTCGGCCAGCTCGACGGCGTTCGGGTGGGCGTAGCTCCACACCGGGAAGTACGCCAGGCGGGAGGCCTGGCGCGCTGCCGCTTCGGCCAGCTCCGTGCGCCCGTGCCCGATCTGGCTGGTGAACAGTCCCGAGAGCCCGTCGAGATACCGCTTGCCATGTTGGTCGTAGACCCACACCCCCTCGCCCCGCACGATGGTCGGGATCTCTTGGTGGGTGTCAGCCGATAGGCGAGTGAAGTGCATCCACAGGTGACGGTGGGCCTTGGCCTGGAGCTCGGGGTCATCGCCTTCGGTCTCGGAGCCAGCGGTCGCGTTCGATGGTTCGGTCATCGGGTCCCCCAGGTATAGGTCTGCTTGGCCAGCTTGAGGTAGAAGAAGACTTCGGTGTCGCGGACGCCCGGGACCTGGCGGATGACGCCGTTCAGCAGCTCGAGCAGGCCGTCCTCGTTCTCGCACACGAGCTCGACCAAGATGTCGAAGGAGCCGGTGCACAACACCACGTAGTCGATGTCCTCGATGGCGGAGAGGCGCTCGGCCACCGCCCGGGCGTCGCCGTCGGCCCTGATGCCCACCATGGCCTGGCTGCGGAAGCCGACCTGCAGCGGGTCGGTGACCGCCACGATCTGCATGATGCCGCGTCGCGCATCTTCTGGACGCGCTGGCGGACGGCGGCCTCCGACAGCCCGACGGCCTCGGCGATGGCCCCGTAGGTGCGGCGACCGTCCTGCTGGAGCTCCTCGACGATGGCCTTGCTTACGCCGTCGAGCAGTCCCGGGGAGGTGCAGCTCGGCTGGGTGCACCCTTGGCTCGAGCGGCTTGGAAGGGGTGTCGCTTCCTCGACCATACGTGTCTCGTTATAGCATTTGCGACGGTTTCGCGGTAGAAAGACGATTGAAATCGTAGTCGAGATGTCGGCCAACTGATGAAATCGCTTGAGCCGTCATTCGCCCGGACCGTGGGTGCCGGCGGCCGGCGAGTAGGGGAGGCAAGACGTGAGCAGCCACGAGAAGAAGCGTGCGGCGGGCGGCAAGCGCGGCAAGCGCGGCTCGACAACTTCATCGGCGGCCGGTCGGTCGAGGTCAGGGACGGCTCCACCGCGCCCGTGGTCGACCCCAGCACCGGTGAGGCCTATCTCGAGGCCCCGGTATCCGGGCCGAAGGACATCGACGCCGCCATGTCCGCCGCCTCCGCCGCCTTCCCGGCATGGCGGGATGCCACCCCGTCCGAGCGGAGCCTCGCCCTCATTCGCATCGCCGACGCACTCGAGGCTCGGGCCGACGACCTCGTCGCAGCCGAGGCAGGCAATACCGGCAAGCCGGTGGCCCTCACCCGCTCGGAGGAGATCCCTCCGATGATCGACCAGATCCGGTTCTTCGCCGGCGCGGCGCGGCTGCTCGAAGGCCGATCGGCCGGCGAGTACATGGCCGACCACACCTCCTACGTACGCCGCGAGCCCATCGGAGTGTGCGCGGCAGTCACGCCCTGGAACTACCCGATGATGATGGCGGTCTGGAAATGGGCACCGGCACTGGCCGCCGGCAACGCCATGGTCCTGAAGCCGTCGGACACGACGCCGGTCTCCACCCTCCTCATGGCCGAGATCATGGCCGAGCACCTGCCCGACGGTGTCTTCAACGTCGTCTGCGGCGACCGCGACACTGGTCGGCTGCTCGTCGAGCACCCGACGCCCGCCATGGTGTCGGTGACCGGGAGCGTGCGGGCCGGCATGGAGGTGGCTGCCACCGCCGCGGCCGGCGTCAAGCGCGTCCATCTCGAGCTCGGGGGCAAGGCCCCGGTCATCGTCTTCGACGACGCCGATGCCGACGCCGCCGCCGAGGGAATCGCCGTGGCCGGCTACTTCAATGCCGGCCAGGACTGCACAGCCGCCACCCGAGTCCTGGCCGGGCCAAAGGTCCACGACCGATTCGTCTCCGCCCTGGTCGAGCAGGCCGAGTCCCAGACCGTCGGCGGCCTCGACGTGGCCGATGCCGACTTCGGTCCTCTCAACAGCGCGGCCCAGCTCGAGCGGTTGGGTGGGTTCATCGAGCGCAAGCCGGCCCATGCTGAGGTGCTGACCGGCGGGAGTCGGGTCGGCGATCGTGGATTCTTCTTCGCCCCGACGGTCGTCACCGGCCTCGAGCAGAACGACGAGATGATCCAGGAGGAGCTGTTCGGGCCGGCCATCACCGTGCAGCAGTTCGCCGACGAGGACCAGGCCCTGGCTTGGGCCAACGGGGTCAAGTACGGCCTGGCCTCGAGCGTGTGGACCCGCGACCATTCACGGGCCATGCGCATGGCCAAGCACCTCGACTTCGGGTGCGTATGGATCAACACCCACATCCCGATCGTTGCCGAGATGCCCCACGGCGGCTTCAAGCGGTCCGGCTACGGCAAGGACCTGTCCGTCTACGGCCTGGAGGACTACACCCGCATCAAGCATGTGATGAGCTACATCGGCTGAGCGGCCGGCCTCCCGTGCTCCGGCCACGCCGCCAGCCGGCCGAGACGCCATCGTGCGCCCCGGCGCGCCGGACGAACCCGATCACGCCATGACCACGACCGACCTAGCCAAAGAGGCCAACCCGCCCGAGGTGCCCGGGCCCTTCGGGGCGCCGGTGCCCGACCGCGATGCGCCGACCACCCTGCGGGCCGACACCCTCAACCTCTTCGACTCGACGGTGGTGGCCACCGCCTCGGTGGCCCCGGCCTTCGGGCTCGCAGCCACCATGACCGCCCTCTTCCTGACCGCAGGTGTCGGGTACGCGGGGCCGGCAGTCATCTGGATCTCCTTCGTGCCAGTGCTGTTCGTCGCCATCGGCCTACTTCCATCTCAACCGGCGCCACCCGGACTGCGGCGCCGCCTTTGCATGGTTGGCCCGGACAGTCCACCCGCTCCTGGGCTGGGTCACCGGCTGGGTCCAGCTGGCGGCGAGCTCGTTGTTCTGCGTCTTCGGACCGGGCATCGCCGGCGCCTACACCCTCCAGTTGCTGGCGTCGTGGGGTTGGGTGTCGCAGTCCACCGCCCAGTCGGTGGCGGCTACCGCCATCGTGGGCGCCGCATGGCTGGTTGTCGTCACGCTGATTTGCTTGGCCGGCATCCGCTGGACGACCAATCTGCAATGGGTGCTGCTGGCCATCGAGTACACGGCGGTGGTCGGGCTCTCCGTGTGGGGCATTGTCAAGGTGGCGGTCGACCATCCGGCCGGCTCGTCGACATTCCATTGGAGCTGGCTGAGCCCGTTCTCCATTGGGGGTTCTCCGCGCTCTCCGCCGGTCTCGTTATCGGCGTGTTCTTCTTCTGGGGCTGGGACACTGCGGCCAATCTCAACGAGGAGTCGCGGCAGCGCACGACGACACCGGGCCGTGCCGGGGTCATCGCCATGTTCCTGCTCCTCTTCGTGTTCGTGCTCAACATCGTGGCCGCCCAGATGCTGCTGCCGGCCAAGGTATGGGCGTCGAGCAACGACACGATCCTGTTCGTGTTCGCCCAGCGTGCCGCCGGACACTGGGCCACCTACGTCATTGTGCTGGCCGTGCTGTCCTCGACGGTGGCCACGACGCAGACGACGCTGTTGCCCGCGGCCCGCATCGCTCTGTCCATGGCTCGACGAGCGCGTGCTGCCGAGCCAGTTGGCCGCCATCCATGGATCGCGACGGACACCGGTGGTGGGCACCCTGGTCCTGGCGGGTGCGGCCATGGTGGCATCCTGCTGGTCAACACCGTGCACTCGGTGAATGATCGTGTTCAGCACCTTGCTCACCAACGTCGGGGTGCTCGTCGCCTTCTACTACGGCGTGACCGGGCTGACCTGCGCGTGGGCCTACCGGAAGGTCGCCTTTGTGCGGCCCGGCTTCTTCGTGAGCGGCATACTGCTCCCGGCTGTGGGCGGGCTCTCCCTCCTCGCCGTGTGCGGACTCGTCATCGCCGATGCCGGCTGGAGCGGTGCCAACGCCGACATCATCACCCTCGCTTTGGGTCTGCCTCTCGCCTTCGTTGCCCGATGGCGCACCAAAGGTGACTTCTTCCGGCGGCGGCGAGTCGCCTACCTCGACATCGACATCGACAACGGGGAGGGTGACGAATGGAGCTCGGTCGGCGGTTCGCCGGCGCTCGCGGGACCGGGAAAGTGACCAGTGTCGTGGACGGAGAGTTGAGGAGGATGGACTCATGATCGTCGGGGTGCCCCGCGAGGTGAAGGACAACGAGTGGCGGGTGGCCATCACCCCGGCCGGGGTGCGAGAGCTGACCTCGGCCGGGCACGACGTGCTCGTCGAACGCGGCGCGGGGGCGGGGTCGTCGATCGCCGATGCCGAGTTCGCGGCCACCGGTGCCAGAGTCGTGGATGCCGCCGAACGCATCTGGTCCGAAGCCGACATGGTGCTCAAGGTCAAGGAGCCGGTGCCGGAGGAGTACCCGCTGCTCGGCCTACGAACGAGCCAGGTCCTCTTCACCTACCTGCATCTCGCCGCCTCCATCGAGTGCACCGAGGCGCTGGTGGCGGCAGGCAACACCGCCATTGCCTATGAGACGGTCCAGTTGGCCGATGGCTCGCTGCCGCTGCTCACACCGATGAGCGAGGTGGCCGGGCGCATGGCGCCCCTCATGGGTGCCCACCACCTCATGCGCCCCAGCGGTGGACGCGGTGTGCTCGTCTGCGGCGTGCCCGGTGTGCGCTGCGCCAAAGTGGTCATTCTCGGCGCCGGAGTCGCTGGCATGGCCGCAGCCACCATGGCCGTGGGCATGCACTCGGAGGTCTACGTCCTCGACCGCAACCTCGAGCGACTCCGGCAGGTCGACCACCACTTCCGGGGCGCGCTGGAGACGGTGGCCTCGAGCACCCATGCCATCGAGGAGACCTGCATCGACGCCGACATCGTGATCGGCGCCGTGCTCGTGGTCGGAGCCAAGGCCCCCGTCCTCGTGCCCGACTCGCTGGTGGCCCAGATGCGCGAGGGCTCGGTGCTGGTGGACATCTCGGTCGACCAGGGCGGCTGCTTCGAGTCGAGCCGCCCGACCACCCATTCCGACCCGACCTTCGAGGTCAACGGCTCGCATCTTCTACTGCGTGGCCAACATGCCGGGGGCCGTGCCCCATTCGTCGACCCACGCGCTGGTCAACGCCACCATGCCCTACGTCCTCGAGATCGCCGACCGGGGATGGCAGGCCGCCGCCCTGGCCGACCCGGCACTGGCCGAGGGCGTCAACGTAGTCGAGGGAGCTATCGTCTATGCACCGGTGGCCGAGGCCCATGGACTCACGGCGAAGCCCCTTGCCGCCGTGCTCAGCTGAATGAGCTCACCGGTCCACGCTTCGGTCGGAGGTCCGCTGGGTGTCGGCCAGCTCGCGCCAGGGGACCGACCCGGGCGCCACCTTTCCTGCCCGCAGGTGGGTGGGCAGCTCGATGCCGGGGGTGAGGGAGGGGTCGGCCACCGGGTCCATGCGCACTGTCCGCAGGGGCACCTCGCCGGCCCAGACGGTCAGCGCGGCGTCAGGGCCGTCTCCGTCGTCGGGGGGGCCGACGCGCACCTTGACCGACGCCTCGGTGAGGTCGAAGCGCAGGACGGTGGTGGCGGCCAGCTCCTTGTCGGTAGGTGGGCGGGCGTAGCCCCACTGCCCGAGGGCGGCCTGGTCGCTGATTGCTTGGAGGCCGGCCAGCTTCTCCTCTGGCTCGGTAAGGACGTCCGGTATGCCGTAGACCATGGCGCATCGGTAGTTGACGGCGTGCTCGAACACCGACCGGGCCAGGACGAGCCCGTCGACATGGGTCACCGTCACGCACGCCGGGACCGGCGGCCGGCGTGGCCCGCAGGCTGCGGCTGGCCACCGAGCCGTGCACATAGAGCATGCGGCCGGACCGGCCGTAGCTGGTCGGCACGACCATGGGCCACCCGTCGACGACCACACCGAGGTGGCAGACGAACCCGGCGTCGAGCACGGCATCCAGGTCGGCGAGGCGGTGCGAGCCCTGGTCGGGGAACCTGCGCAGTCGAGTGCGGTCGGTGACAGGCACCTCGTCGACCGTGCCCGGCGGCGTTGCCGGTTGAGGGCGGTCGGCCATCGGACGATTGTGGCATGCGCATCCCGGTGCGGTGCCGGACGATGAACCGCATCGGGGAGAGCGTGGCCGGCGCGGCGGCAAGGACATCACCGGTCTTCGACCCGGCCACAGGGACACAGACGGCCGAGGTGGTGCTGGCCACCGGCGAGGACGTCGATCGCACGGTGGGCGCGGCCCGGGCGGCGTGGGCCGAGTGGCGGGAAACCTCATTGACTGCTCGCAGCCGGATCCTCTTTTCCTTCCGTGAGCTGTGCGACCGCCACCGCGAGGACCTCGCCAAGTTGGTGACTGCCGAGCACGGCAAGGTGCTGGAGGACGCCCGTGGTGAGGTGGCCCGTGGCATCGAGGTGGTCGAGTTCGCCTGCGGCATCGCCCACCTGCTCAAGGGCGAGTTCTCGGAGAATGTGTCGAGCGGCGTGGACGCCTCGTCCGTACGGCAACCCCTCGGGGTGGTGGCCGGCATCACGCCGTTCAACTTCCCGGTCATGGTGCCCATGTGGATGTACCCGGTGGCCATCGCCTGCGGCAACACCTTCGTGCTTAAGCCGTCGGAGCGCGATCCCGTCCCCCTCCCAGCTCGTGGCTGAGCTATGGCGCGAGGCCGAGTTGCCCGAGGGCGTCTTCTCGGTGGTCCTCGGTGACGCGGTGGCGGTCGATGCCCTGCTCGCCCATCCCGGGGTCGACGCGGTGTGCTTCGTGGGCTCGACTCCGGTGGCCCGCCACGTCTACGAGACGGCCACAGCCGCCGGCAAGCGGGTCCAGTCGCTGGGCGGTGCCAAGAACCACGCCGTCGTCCTGCCCGACGCCGACACGGAGACGGCGGCCGACGCGCTGGTAGCCGCCGGTTACGGGTCGGCCGGCGAGCGGTGCATGGCTGTCTCCGCGGTGGTGGCCGTCGGGGATGGCGACCGGCTCGTCGCCGCCATCGTCGAGCGGGCCGGCGCACTGCGGCATCGGGATGGGCACCGATCCGGCTTCGGACATGGGCCCGCTCATCACTCGGGTCCATCGCGACCGGGTGGCCGGCTATCTCGACGCCGCCGCCGCGGAAGGGGCCGACCGTGGTGCTCGATGGGCGTGGGATCAGCGTGCCCGGGGGAGAGGGCGGCTTCTTCCTCGGGCCGAGCCTGGTCGACCAGGTCGGGCCGGAGATGTCCGTCTACCGCGACGAGATCTTCGGGCCGGTGCTGTCGGTGCTGCGGGTGGAGACCGTCGAGGAGGCCATCGCCCTCGTCAACGCCAACCCCTACGGCAACGGGGCCGCCATCTTCACCCGGGACGGGGCCGCCGCCCGCCGGTTCCGGCGGGACGTGCAGGTGGGGATGGTCGGCATCAACGTCGCCATCCCGGTGCCGATGGCCTACTACTCGTTCGGCGGCTGGAAGCAGTCGCTCTTCGGCGACGCCCACATTCATGGGATGGAGGGCGTGCGGTTCTGCACGCGGCTCAAGACGGTCACGACGCGCTGGCCCGAGCGGGGCGGTCTTGGGGGCGACGGCGGGCGCTCCACCGCCGGCGGCGATCTGGCCCCCGGTACCATCGGACTGCACTTTCCGGCCGGCGACCAGCGCTGACGCGGCGAGCGGCGCCCAACGGAAAGAAGGAGGAGACGGTGCGGGTCGAGCACGAGGGTGTGGGGATCGAGGTGGAGGTGACCGGGTTCCGGTCCGCCCGTCGTCCTCTTGCACGGATTCCCCGACCGGGGTCGGCTCTGGCGCAACCAGGTGCCGGCCCTCGCCGAGGCCGGCTATCCAGGTCGTGGTGCCCGACCTGCGCGGCTTCGGGGCGTCCGACAAGCCAGAAGAGGTGGAGGCCTATTCGCTCCTCGTCATCGCCGGCGACGTGCTGGCCGTGCTCGACGAGCTCGGCATCGGAGCGCGTCCACGTGGTCGGCCACGACTGGGGAGCGGCGCTGGCATGGACGATCGCCTCGTTCGTGCCCGACCGCGTCGGCCACATGGTGGCGCTCTCGGTCGGCCATCCCCGGGCTTTCCTCGAGGCAGGGATCCCTCAGCTCGAGAAGTCGTGGTACATGCTGCTGTTCCAGTTCCCCGGGGTTGCCGAGCAGTGGTTGTCGGGCGACGGCTGGGCCGGTATGCGGGCATGGATGGACCACCCGGACATCGAGGCCGCGATCCGTGACCTCGAGTCGGACGGGTCGCTCACGCCGGGCCTCAACTGGTACAGGGCCAATGTGCCACCGGCCGGCCTGATCGGGCCGCCCCCCGATCTGCCGCCGGTCGCCGCGCCCACCATGGGCATCTGGAGCAGCGGGGACTTCGCCCTCACCGAAGAGCAGATGACCGGATCATGGGCTTATGTCAGCGGCCCTTGGCGTTACGAGCGGCTCGAGGGCGCCGGGCACTGGATGCAGCTCGAGAAGCCCGTCGAGGTCAACCAACTGCTCCTCGATTTCCTTCCCTCGCCCACCGCCTGACACCGCGTTAGCCGGCGCCCGGATGCCGGCACCGGTTGTCGATCGTCGCCAATGGGATGGGTAGCCTGCCCCGGTGGCCGTCCCCGACCACCCGCTTCCGACCACGCGCCTCGTTGATGCCGACGGGCCGGTCTGTGTCGCCGACTACGGCGGACCGGAAGACGGCCCGCTGCTTGTGGCTGTCCACGGCCTCGGCGGCTCGCACCTCAATTGGATGGCCGTGGCCCCGGCCCTCACCCTTCGGTCCCGCCTGCTCGCCGTCGACCTGGTCGGGCACGGCCGCACCCCGGCGGCCGGGCGCTCAGCCGACATCTGGGGCCACCGACGGCTCCTTTCCGGCGTGCTCCGGGCCGTGACCGACGACCCGCCCGTCGTCGTCGGCAATTCGATGGGAGGACTGGTGGCCGCGCTGCAGGCGGTGGAAGAGCCGGCCAGCGTCGGCCGGGCTGGTGCTGGTGGATCCGGCCCTCCCCGCCCCGCGGTCCGCCGGGCTTGGTCCATCCCGCGTGTCTGGCCAACTTCCTCGTCTGCGCCGTGCCGGCTCTGGGCGAGCGCTTCCTCGACGCCCGCCGTCGCCTGACGTCGGCCCGCCAGGTCGTCAACCGGGCCCTTCGGGTGTGCTGCGTGGACCCCTCCCGGGTGCCGGCCGACGTGGTCGACGCGCTGGTGAACCTCACTGCCGATGTCGACCGCCGCCAGACGGATGCCGCCTACCTGCAGTCTGCCCGCTCGATCACCTCGCTCGTGGTCCGGCCGGCGGCTGCTGCCCGCCACCTGCAGCGCCTCGACCGCCCGGTCCTGCTCATCCATGGGGAGCGCGACCTGCTCATCCGCTATCTCTGTTGCCGACGGCTGCACACCGCCCACCCGGAGTGGCGACTGGCGGTGGCCGGCGGCGTCGGCCACGTGCCCATGCTCGAGGCGCCGGCATGGACGGCCGCGGTCATCGACGAGTGGCTGTCCGGAGTCGGCCTACCAGCGGTGGCTCCGGGGCGAGGAGCTTCTTTTGAAATCAGGCCGTCAGGAATGCCTGACGGGCGTCAGGAAAGCCTGACGAATCCGGCGAAAGTCCGATTGCCGGACCAGGGCGGCTGCCGATCGGGCGGCAGGGCGGCTGCCGGACCATGGCGGCTGCCGGACCGGGCGGCTGCCGGACCATGGCGGCTGCCGGACCATGGCGGCTGCCGGACCAGCGCGGCGGGACTGGCGGCTGCGCTGCTCAGTTGACCTGACGGTCGCGGCCCTCCCAGTAGGGGGCACGGAGGCGGAACTTCTGCAGCTTGCCGGTGGCCGTGCGGGGTAGTGCGTCCCGGAACTCGACCCTCTTCGGGCACTTGTAGCCGGCAAGCCTCGTGCGGCAGTGGGCGATGACGTCCTCCTCGGTCAGCGACGCCTCCCCGTCGGTCACCACGAGGGCGATGACCATCTCGCCCCAGGTCTCGTCGGGGATGCCGATGACGGCCACCTCTGCCACCCCCAGGAGTGAGAACACGGCATCCTCCACTTCGATGGAGGAGACGTTCTCGCCCCCGGTGATGATCACGTCCTTCTTGCGGTCGAGGATGGTGAGGTGGCCCTCGTCGTCGAGGATGCCGCCGTCGCCGGTGTGGAACCATCCACTCTCGAGGGCGCCGGCCGACTCGTCGGGCTGGCGCCAGTAGCCGTCCATGATCGTGTTGCTGCGGGCCAGGACCTCGCCGTCCTCGTCGACGGCGATGGTCGTCCCCGACAGCCGGCGCGCCGGCCCGCATGAGTCGTCTGGCCCGGTCGGAGGCGGCGAGGTCGTCCCACTCCTCCCGCCGGCGATTGACGGTGAGCAGCGGGGCGGTCTCGGTCAGTCCGTAGATCTGCACGAACTCCCAGCCGAGCTCCTCGTCGACGCGTTCGATGGTGCGGCTCGGCGGTGGCGCTCCGGCCACCACCACTCGCGTCCGTCCTCGGCCGGGGATGGGCCCTTCCCAGGCAGGGGCGGCCTCGAGCACGGCGTTGACCACCGCCGGTGCGGCGCAGAGGAGGGTGATGTCGAACGCGGCCACCCGGCGCAGGATCTCGGTGCCGTCCACCCGGCGAAGCACCACCTGCGGGCAGCCCATGGCCGTCGTCGCCCACGGCATACCCCAGCCGTTGGCATGGAACATGGGCAGGGTGTGGAGGTACCGGTCCCGGTCGGAGAGCTGGAGGTGCCAGCCGAAGATGGCGGCGTTGACCCAGCAGTTGCGATGGGTGAGCTGCACCCCCTTGGGCCGGGCGGTCGTGCCCGACGTGTAATTGATGGTGGCGATGGCCGCCTCGTCGGCGGTCCACGGCACTGGTCCCGCTCCGTCCGGGAAGAGCAAATCGTCGCTCTCGGCACCGAGCACGAAGCGATGCGGCGCCTTGACCGCGGACAGAGGCTCGGAGAGCTCGGGGTCGACCAGCAACACGGAGGCTTCGGCGTGGTCGACGATGAACTCCACCTCGGCGGCCGTCAGCCGGAAGTTCACCGGCACGAGGATGCGTCCCCAGCCGCAGACCCCGAAGAAGGAGGTGAGCAGGCGGGCCGAGTTGGGCGAAACGATGGCAACCCGCTCCCCGGGCGCCACTCCGAGCCGGTCCAGGCCGGCGGCCTGCCGGCTCGCCCGGTCGGCCAGTTCGGAGAAGGTCACCGCCGGCCAGGCGTCGGCTGGCTGATCGGGCTCGTCGACGAGAGCCGTGCGCTCGGGGTAGGCGAAGGCGGCTCGGTCGAGGAAGTCTCGGACATTGAACGGAACGAGCATCGGATCCCCCATCTCGGCGGACGTCGGCGGCCGAAGGCCAACCAGCTTGTCGCGAGTCGTCTCTGCCTGCGACGCCCGACCAACCGGTCCTGGCTAACCTGCGGCTCGTGGCCGGGCCGAGCATCGCCGTCGAGCCGTTCCCGGCGCCCTTTGCCAGCGAGGCGGTGGTGGCCGGCGGCGGCACGGTCGTCGACGATCCGGACCATGCCGAGGGCCTCGTGTGGCTCGACCCAGGGAACGCCGATGCCCTGCGCGAGACCCTCGAGGCAGCGCCGAGCCTGCGGTGGGTGCAGCTGCCGTCGGCCGGCATCGAGCGCATGGCCGACGCCGGCCTGCTCGACCATGACCGGATCTGGACGTGCGCCAAGGGATCGTTCGCCGAGCCGGTCGCTGAGCACGCCCTGACTCTCGCCCTGGCCGGGCTCCGCCAGCTCCCCACCCGCGTGCGGGCGCGGTCCTGGGGCCGTCCCGCCGGCCTCAGCCTCTACGAGCAGCGGGTGACCATCCTGGGAGGTGGCGGGATCGCCGCGTCCCTGCTGGGCCAGCTTGCCCCCTTCCGGGTGGAGGCGACCGTCGTGCGGCGACGACCAGATCCCGTCGCCGGTGCCGCCCGCACGGTGTCCGTGTCCGAGTTGGGCGAGGTGCTCGCCGGATCCCTAGTCGTCTTCCTCGCCCTCGCCCTCACCCCGTCGTCCGAGCACATCATCGGGACGCCCGAGCTCGACCAGATGGACGAGTCGGCCTGGCTGGTGAACGTGGCCAGGGGCCGCCATGTGGACACCAACGCCCTGATCACCGCGCTCGGCGACGGGTCCATCGGCGGGGCTGCCCTGGACGTGACCGACCCCGAGCCGCTGCCCGACGGCCACCCTCTCTGGGACGCCCCCTCCTGCATCATCACACCGCACACGGCCGACACCATCGAGATGGTCATCCCGCATCTGGCCGAGCGCATCCGGATCAACGTGGCCCGGCTGGGGGCCGGCGAGCCCCTCGAGGGCCTGGTCGACCCCGACGCCGGCTACTGACGGCGCCAGCGGCCTGGGCCAAGGCGGCCGCGTCGGCACCGGCCGGCTCGGCACCGGCGCGTCGGCCACGGCCGGCCGGCACCCGCCGGCTGTCACACCCCTCGTCCACCATGGCCATGTGAGACGAGAGCCGACCATCCATCGAGGAGCACCGACCATGCCGACCAGCCCCGACCTGTCCGTCGTACCCGTTTCCCTCCGGGCGCGCGCTGAGGAGCCGGCCGGCGTGCTGACCATCGACTGTGCCCAGTGCGCCCACCAGCACACGTCGACGTGCGACGACTGCGTGGTCACCTTCCTCGTCGACCGGCAACCGGAGGACGCGGTGGTGGTCGACGCCGAGGAGGCTCGGGCGGTGCGGCTCCTCGAGCGAGCCGGTCTCGTCCCCGGTATCCGGCACGTCCGGCAGGTGAGCTGACCGCCCTGTTGCATCGCCGACACGGCTCGCCGTGTCGGCGGCTCGACGGTGGCGTGCGACCATGGGGCGTGCCACCGGACGCTGATCTCGAGCGAGATCCCGCAGAAGGTGTCGGCGTCGACGCGCCGGGCGTGGCTAGCCGGTGGGGGACGGATCCGCTGAGCGACGAAGTCGTGGCAATCGCTCTGGACGCGGGCTGTGCCGTGGCCGGGATCGCATCGGCCGAGGTGCTCGAGGAGGCCCGGATCGTGCTGCACGAGCGCAAGGCCCGCGGCCTGCACGGCGGCATGGAGTTCACCTATCGCAACCCAGACCGGTCGACCGACCCGGGTCGGATCGTCGCCGGCGCCCGCTCCCTGGTCGTCGGTGCATGGGACTACCGGCGGGATGACGCGGCCAGCCTGCGGCGCAGACGTCGGCGCTGCCAGTGCCAGCGCCAGCGCCAGCGCCAGCGGAGCGGCGTCCTCTCTGCGCCGGCCGACCGGGCAGGTGGCCGAGTACGCCCGCCGTGACCACTACCACGCGCTGCGAACCGCCCTCGCCACGGTGGTCGACCACCTTCGGGGCCGTGGGTGGCGGGCGGCGGTGGTCTGCGATGACAACGCCCTTGTCGACCGGGCCGCCGCCCACCGGGCCGGCATCGGCTGGTTCGGCAAGAACAGCCTGATCCTCCTGCCCGGCCTGGGCTCACGGTTCGTGCTCGGCGCGGTGGTGACCGATGCCCCGCTCGTCCCGTCCCGGCAGGGGCCGCCCGCAGGGCACGGCGAGGGCTGCGGCCAATGCACCCGCTGCCTGACCGCCTGCCCGACCGGCGCCCTCGGTGAGCCCGGCGTCCTCGACGCCAGCCGGTGCCTGGCCTGGCTCCTGCAGGCGCCGGGCCATTTCCCGGTCGAGCATCGGCGGGCGCTCGGCGACCGGATCTACGGCTGCGACGAGTGCCAGCGGGCCTGCCCGGTCAACCGGGCGGCAGACCGCCGGCGACCCCCGCCTCCAGAAGAAGAGGACAGCCGAGGCACCGTCGACCTCCTCGAACTGCTGGAAGCCAGCGACGACGAGCTCATGGTCGAGTTCGGCCGCTGGTACATCGCCGGTCGCGACCCCCGCTACCTCCGCCGCAACGCCCTGGTGGTGCTGGGCAACGTGGGCGACGGGACGGACCCGGCCACGGTGACCGCGCTCGCCCGATGGATCGGCGACGACGACGCGCTTCTGGCCGAGCACGCCCGATGGGCGGCCCGGGAGCTCGGCCGTGCCGACTTGGTCCCCGTCGGAACATGAGCCACCTGCTCGTCACCAACGACTTCCCCCCCAAGGTGGGTGGCATCCAGGCCTATCTGTGGGAGCTCTGGCGCCGTCTCGACCCCGAGTCGTACGTGGTGGTCACCGCCCGCTCGCACCCGGAGGCCGACGCCTTCGACCGACAGCAGCGGGCCGAGGGGATCCGCGTCGAGCGACTGGGCGGGCCGGTTCTTGCTCCCACCCCGCACCTCGTCCGCCGCGTCCGCGAGCTCGCCCGGAGGTCGGGGGCCGGGCTGGTGGTCATCGATCCTGCCTTCCCCTTGGCGCTGGCCGGTCCCCACCTCGGGCTGCCCTACGCCGTGATCCTCCACGGCGCCGAGGTGGCGGTCCCCGGCCGGTTGCCAGTCGCCCGCCGCCTCCTCGCCCGAGCCGTCGGTCACAGCGCCCTGGCCATCGCCGCCGGCGGTTATCCAGCGACGGAGGCGTGCCGGGCCCTCGGCGGCAACGGGCTGCCCCCGCTGGTGTGCATCCCGCCCGGCGTTGATCTCACCCGGTTCCGGCCCCTCGGTTCGGTGGAGCGCAACGCCGTCCGCGACCGCCTAGGTCTCTCCGACGGCCCACTGGTGGTCAGCGTGAGCCGCCTCGTGCCCCGCAAGGGCATGGACGTCCTCATCGACGCGTCCGTGCGCCTGCGCGGGCGATTTCCAGGCCTGTGCGTGGCCATCGCCGGACAGGGCCGGGATCACGACCGATTGGCGGGTCGGGTGGCTGAGTACGACGCCCCCGTGCGACTGCTCGGCTTCGTACCCGACGACGAGCTGCCGCAGCTCGTGGGCGCGGCTGACGTCTTCGCCATCCTGTGCCGCGACCGCTGGATGGGCCTCGAGCGCGAGGGGTTCGGGATCGTGTTCCTCGAAGCGGCGGCGGCCGGCGTGCCCCAGGTGGCCGGCCGGTCGGGCGGGGCGGACGAGGCGGTCGTCCACGGCGAGACCGGATTCGTTGTCGACCGACCCACCGACGTCGCTGCAGTTGCCGACCACATTGGCCGCCTTCTCGTCGATCCCGACCTGGCTTCCCGCATGGGTGTGGCGGCACGCGCCCGGGCCGAGGCATCCTTCGACTACGACCGCCTCGCCCCTAGGCTGTCCGCGGCGCTGGCGGGCGTGGGAGGCTGAGGCCGGTGACCCCGCGGGACTCCGCGGGGTCGGGGTCGGATGCCCGGGACGTGATCGACGAGGAGGATCGACCGTGGCCGAACAAGCCACCGAGCAGATGACCGTGTCGGGCTCGCCGGCGCGGTGCTTCTCGGTGAGCTCGGACATCGAGGCCTATCCGGAGTGGGCAGCGCCGATCAAGCAGGTAACCGTCGAGCAGCGCGACGAGGAGGGGCGGCCAAAGGTGGTCACCTTCCGGACGGCGTCGTTCGGCCGCAGCACGAGCTACACCCTGGCCTATGACTACTCGCAGGCTCCCGACGTGCTCTCGTGGGAGCAGACCAAGGGCGACATCACCACCAAGCTCGACGGCAGTTACGTGTTCAAGCCGCTCGCCGACGGCGGGACCGAGGTGACCTACCACCTCGAGGTCGAGATGAAGGTGCCGCTGCCCGGCTTCATCAAGATGCGGGCCCAGAGCCGCATCATGTCCATCGCCTTGCGGGACCTCAAGGCGCGGGTCGAGTCGACGTCGTGAGTCCCGGCCGGCAGTGATCAGCCGGCCGGGACTGACCCGCCACTCGGCGGTGACACCGGTAGGGCCCACCCCGGCTCCCGGCTGAGAGCCGACCGGTGCGGGTCGGGCTCACTCTGCCCCAGTTCGCCGAGGACGCCGCCGCAACGCTGGCCGTGGCCTCTCGGGCCGAACAGCTCGAGCTCGACGGGGTGTTCTGCTTCGACCACCTCTGGCCCATGGACCAACCCGGTCGGCCCGCCATCGCTGCCTGGCCGCTGCTCGGGGCGGTCGTGGCCACGACCCGGTCCATCACCGTCGGCACCCTGGTGGCCCGCATCGGACTCCTGCCCGACGACCTGCTCGAGGCGGCGATTGCCACCCTCGCCACCCTGAGCGGCGGACGATTCATCGCCGGGCTCGGGACCGGTGACCATCACAGCGCCCCGGAAAACCTGGCCTTCGGCGTCGCCTACGAGCCCGCACATTTGCGCCGGCAGCGCCTGGAGAAGGTGGCCGAACGTACTGCCCGCCGGGGCATCCCGGTTTGGATCGGCGGTGGCGCGCCGGCGACGGTCGACGTGGCCCGCCGCCGCGCCAGCACGGTCAACCTATGGGGGGCGACGGCAGAGAGGGTCGCCGCCCTCTCCGCCGACGGGGTGACGGTGAGTTGGGGGGGACCGCTCGACGGGGATACCGCCGCCATCGCCGCCCGGTTGTCGGAGCTGGCCGAGGCCGGTGCCACCTGGGCGGTGGCTGCGGCGCCGCCCTCGCTTGACGCCCTGGCCGCGGCGACGCGAATGGTCGACCGGTCGTGATCCGCGTCGTCGGGCTCCTTCTGGGTCCGCCGCGCCGGCGATAGCCTTGGCCATGGAGTTTCGCCGGATCAACGGGCTGCCCCCCTACGTCTTCGCCACCATCAACGACCTGAAGGACGCAGCCCGGCGCGACGGCCGGGACGTCATCGACCTCGGGTTCGGCAACCCCGACATCCCCTCACCCGAGGTGGCGGTGGAGAAGCTGGGCGAGGCGGCCCGCAACCCGCGCAACCACCGGTACTCGGCCAGCCGCGGCATCCCCAAGATCCGCCTGGCCGTTTCCGACCTCTACCTGCGCAAGTTCGAGGTCCACCTCGATCCCGACACCGAAGTGGTTACCACCATCGGCGCCAAGGAGGGGCTCTCCCACCTCATGTGGGTGCTGCTCGGCCCGGGGGACACGGCCCTCGTGCCCTCGCCGTCCTACCCCATCCACCTCTACGCGCCGCTCTTCACCGGGGCGGACGTGCGCCACGTGCGCCTGGACGCGCCGGGTGACGCTACCGCCACCACGCCGGGCGAGGCGTTCTTCGCCAACCTGATAGAGGCCTGGGAGTCGACCTGGCCCAAGCCTCGGGTGGTGATCCTGTCGTTCCCCCACAACCCCACGACCGAGTGCGTCGACCTCGAGTGGATGACCCGGATCGTCGAATTCGCCCGAGAGCGCGACATCGTCCTCGTCCACGATTTTGCCTACGCCGACATCTCCTTCGATGGTTACGTTCCTCCGTCCATCCTCCAGGTGCCGGGAGCGAAGGAGGTCGCCGTCGAGCTCTACACGTTGACCAAATCGTTCTCGATGGCCGGTTGGCGAGTCGGCTTCCTCGTGGGCAACGCCGCCATCGTGGCCGCCCTGACCAAGCTCAAGAGCTACCTCGACTACGGGACCTTCCAGCCAATCCAGATCGCCGCCATCGTGGCCATGAACGAGGCACCCGACTACCCGAAAGTGGTCAACGAGACCTACCAGGCCCGCCGCGACGCGCTCTGCGACGGCTTGCACCGGATCGGCTGGGAGGTTGAGCCGCCCCGGGGGACCATGTTCGTCTGGGCGCCCATTCCCGAGCCCTACCGCGATATCGGCTCGCTCGAGTTCTCCAAGTTCCTCGTGCAGGAAGGTGACGTGGCCACCTCGCCGGGCGTCGGCTTCGGCCCGGGGGGCGACGGACATGTGCGCTTCGCCCTTATCGAGAACGAGAAGCGCATCAGTCAGGGCGTGCGAAGCCTGCGCCGGGCCCTCACCCGCCTGCGGTAGGGCGCCGCCGGTCCGCCCATCGGGGACCGTCAGGTGCCACCGTCAGGGCAGGCCGGCTCCCGGCACGTCGACGGTTATCCGCTCGATGCGGGCGCCCCGGGAGGAGCTGGCCAGCGATTCGGTGCTGGTGGGCGCGGTCATGAGGTAGAGGGTGCGCCGGTCGGCACCGCCCAGCATGCAGGCGAAGCAGTGCTGCGTAGTGGTCACCCGGTCGACGACTTCGCCCCCCTCGGCCACGCGCAGGCACTGCGACCCGGCGGCATTGGCCACCCAGATGTGATCGTCGGCGTCGAAGCAGATGCCGTCGGGCGAGCACCGGGACAGTGCGGCCCATACCCGGCGCCCGTCCAGCGACCCGTCGGGGGCGCGGTCGAAGGCCGTGAGCCGACCCTGCAGCGTCTCGGCCACGATGAGGGTCCCGCCATCCGGCGTGACGACGGTGCCGTTGGGGAAGGCCATGTCCTCGGCGGCCACGTGCGACCCTCCGTCGGGGTCGACCCGGATGAGCACGGTGCTCGGGGGTGGCGGTGGATCGAAGAAGGTGGCGCCGCGCTCTTCGATGAAGCGGTCGAGGTCGAAGCCGAAGTTGCCGACATAGGCCCGTCCGTCGGCGCACACCACCATGTCGTTGGCGTGGAAGGTAGCCGCCGGGCCGAGGTCGGCGTAGTGGGAGAGTGAGCCGTCCGCCTCGAGCCGGAGCACGGTACGCGGCTTGCGAGCGACGACCAGCAACCGGCCGTCGGGTAGCCAGCCCAGGCCGGCCGGCTCGCCCGGCACCTCGACCTCGACCCGGACGTCGCCGTCTTCGCTCACCGACGACACCGTCGAGGCGTAGAAATCGGAGTACCAGAGCCGCCCGTCGTGCCAACGCGGGCACTCGCCGAAGCTCAGGCCCTCGACGAACGGATCGCTCCGGCGATCAGGCTCGTTCATGGCTGCCTCCCAGCGCTCGGATTCGCGGGCGTCCAGCGGTGATCGATGGGACGAAGGTCATGGGCGCCGACGCTACGGAGTGCGGCTGCTCCGGTCAACGGCAGCGCAGCGCAGCGCTGTGCAGCGCTGTGCAGCGCTGTCGCCGGGTGCGGGATCCACCCGACCATTCCTCGTCCCATCGGGGGAGATCCGTCTCGACATCAGGCACGCTGGTGAGCGTCCCCGACCGCTGACCCCATCGGCGAGTCCACGATGACGGCGGACAGGCGGGGACGCTCAAACTGAGCCACTTCCGGTCGGAGTCACGCAGGGATACCGTTGTCATCGTGGCCTACTGGATCTTCAAGTTCATCTTGAGTCCGGTGTTCTTCCTCCTCTGGCGGGTCCGAATCGAAGGTCGCGATCGGGTCCCGAAGAAGGGTCCCGCCATCCTGGCCGCTAACCACCAATCCTTCTGCGACTCGTTCTTCCTCCCCCTCGTCCTGCGTCGCCGGGTCACCTACGTGGCCAAGGCCGAGTACTTCGACAGCTGGAAGACGGCCTGGTTCTTCCGAGCGTCGGGTCAGATCCCCATCCGCCGTGAGGGCGGTAGCTCGTCACAGCGGGCCCTCGACACCGCTTGCGATGTGCTGCGCTCCGGCCAGCTGCTCGGCATCTACCCGGAAGGAACCCGGGCCCCCGACCACCGGCTGCACCGCGGCCATACCGGCGTCATGCGCGTGGCCCGCACCTGCGACGTACCGGTGATCCCGGTCGGCATCGCCGGTACCCGGGAGGTCCAGCCGCCGGGGCGAATGGTCATGCGCCCGTTTCGCACGGTGACCATTCGATTCGGGTCCCCCATCCGCTGCCAGCCCGACGGGCCGTCCCTGGTTCGTTCGGCCGAGCCCGGGGAGACCGGCGCCTGCGACGGAGAGGACGACGAAGCCGAGGCGAAGGAGCTGCGTGCCCTCACCGACGCCCTCATGGCCGAGATCGCCGCCCTCTCCGGCCAGGAGTACGTGGACTCCTACGCGCAGCGCTCCCGCGGCGAGCATGCCCATCCGCCGGTGCCCTCGGCCGATTCGTAGCCGCTGGACCGCAGACTGGTAACCAGGCCGAAACAGTGCCGACACACGAGCGCCCTAGCGTGGAACCGTGCGCAGCTACTTGATTCGGGTGCTCCTGCCCGACCGCCCCGGCGCCCTGGGGGCAGTGGCCAGTCGTATCGGCTCGGTGGGCGGTGACGTGTTCTCGATCGACATCCTCCAACGCGAAGACGGTTTGGTCATCGACGAGCTCGGAGTGGGGCTGTCCGGAGACCATCTGGTGGACCTGGTCCGGGCTGAGATCCTCGAGGTGGACGGCGTGTCCATCGAGTCCATCCGGCCTGTCGAGGGGCCGCTGCCCGACCGCCTCGCCGAGCTCCTCGATGTGGCTACCGACCTCTTCATCCAGCCGTCGCGATCGGAACTGCTCGGCCGGCTCGTCGCCCACCTGCGCCACAGCCTGGGTGCCACCTTCGTCGCCGTGTTCGACCCCGACCGGGGAGCGGCGGTCAGTGCTGACGGTGACGTGCCCGCCGCCGACGGGCTGGCGGCCATGGCCCAACTGGTGGCGGAGCCGCTCCCAGCCATGTCCGGAGCTGATCGGCCGGTCGTCGTCGCCGCCGGCCACCGCGCCGGCAGGTCGTCCCGGTCGGCGGGGGACACCGAGCGACCCGGCGTGGTCACCGCCACCCTCACCCGCTCGGGACTCGTCCTCGTCGTAGGCCGCGACGACCCGGTGCTGCGAGCTCGCGAGCGTCAATGGATCTCGATCATGGCCGAGCTCGCCGACCAGTGTTGCCGGGTGCTGCCTCCCACCGGTTGACGCCGGGCTGACCCGTCCCCGGTAGCGGGGAGCTTTGTCAGTTCCTTGATCAGTCGCCGGCCGCCCAGTGCCGGGATCGTTCAACGCTGCGGCACCACACGGCATGGGCACGGTCTGCCTCGTCGGCCGGGGTCGCCGGTGAAAAGGTCGAGTGCTGACGCCAGAGACGGCGGACCTCCTCGAGTGAGGCCCACAACCCGACGGACAGGCCGGCCATGGTGGCCGCCCCCACCGCCGTCGTCTCCACCGACTCCGGACGGAGCACGGCGAGACGGGACTGATCGGCCAGCTCTTGGAGCAGGAGGTCCATGACGGCCGCCCCGCCGTCCACCCGCACCTCGGTCGGGGGGATGCCGGTGGAAGTCATGGCGTCGAGCACGTCGCGGGCCTGGAAGGCCATGGCCTCGACCATGGCCCGGGCCACCTGGGCGCGACCCGTTCCCCGACTGAGCCCGGTGATGGTTCCCCGCGCCGTCGGGTCCCACACCGGGCTCCCGAGTCCGGTGAAGGCGGGGACGACGACGACACCGTCCGAGGACTCGACCGACCGGGCGAGGGGCTCGAGCTCGCTGGCGGTGGCGATGATCCCGAGCCCGTCGCGCAGCCACTGCACGCCGGCGCCGGAGACGAACACGGATCCCTCGAGGGCGTAGGACGGCCCAGCGGGTCCGCCGAGATCCCAGGCCATGGTGGTCAGCAGACCTTCGACCGGGTCGGGGGGGAGGGGCCGGCCAGCATCATGACGAAGGTGCCCGTCCCGAAGGTGACCTTGGTCATGCCCCGCTCGAAGCAAGCCTGCCCGAAGAGGGCGGCGTGCTGGTCCCCGACGATGGCGGCCACCGGGAGGCCGGCGAGGGACCCGTTCCCGTCGATGCCGGAGGAGGCAATCCGGCCGAACTCGCCGCCCGACGGGCGCACCTCGGGCAGGTAGGCGAGAGGAACGCCGAGGGCGCCAGCCAGCTCCTCCGACCATCGTCGGTCGCGGATGTCGAAGAGCATGGTGCGCGACGCATTGGTGACGTCGGTGGCGTAGGAGCCGCCGTCGGGACCGCCGGTCAGGTTCCACAGCACCCACGAGTCCACGGTGGCGAGGGCCAGGCCGTCCGCTGGGGGGACGCCGCCCTCATCGAGGAGCCAGTGCATCTTGGTGGCCGAGAAATAGGGATCGGGGACGAGTCCGGTCCGCTCCCGGATGAGCGGCCGCAGGCCTCGGGCCTCGAGATCACGGCAGGCCCCGAGTGTGCGCCGGTCCTGCCAGACGATGGCCCGGTGCAGGGGAGACCCGTCCCGCCGGTCCCAGGCGACCACCGTCTCGCGCTGGTTGGTGATGCCGACGGCGACAGCCTCCCGATCGGCGTCCGCCAACCGGGTGGCCACCTCGCCGACCGTGGCCCGGACGAGCGACCAGATTTCGGCGGCGTCGTGCTCGACCCAGCCCGGGCGGGGGAAGTGCTGGGTGAGCTCGCGGTAGGCGGTGTCGACGACCCGAGCCTCGGTGTCCACCACCAGGGCCCGGACGCCGGTGGTGCCGGCGTCGATGGCGAGCACGACGGGGGCGCGGGCCATGCCGTGGGACTTTAGGCAGCCGCCGGACACGGCCGATGGGCCTCGTTTGCTCGCGCGGAGCATTCCCGCGCAATTCTTCGCGAACACCATCTGAACAGGGAATTCGTTGCCAGCCAGTCAGTCAACAACAGGCGATCATGGTTGACAGCGGTGTAACTACGCTGCTGTAATGTGCCCACTATCTCGTACCTCGGGGGAGGGTCGACCACAAGATATTGTGTTGAGGAATAGATAGACGGTCCTGGGGTCGGTCCCATCACGGGGAAGGGCGCCGTGTTCCGTCGTCCGGGAGCCGCCTCCGGAGGATCGGACTCGGCCGATCAGCCTGACCCCGAAGCCGGAACCCGCCCGCCGGACCGGAGCGGCAGCGGTCCGGCGGGACCATCAATCGAATGACAGCGACAGAACCGACTTGAGAGGACCATCAATGGCCATCGCTCCACAGCGAACCGGTATCGGTATCCGTAGACACTTCACCCGTGCCGGGGTCCATCCCTACGACGAGATCAGGTGGGACCTGCGGGACGCCCGCATCACCAACTACCGGGACGGCTCGGTCGCATTCGAACAGCTGCGAGGTCGAGGTGCCCGGCATCGTGGAGCCTCAACGCCACCAACATCCTCGCTCAGAAGTACTTCCGGGGCACGCCGGGACACCCGAGCGCGAGCGGTCGCTGCGGCAGGTCGACGGACCGGGTGGTCGACACCGTGACCGACTGGGGGACGAAGGACGGCTACTTCGCTGACGACGAGGAGACCGAGGCGTTCCGGGCCGAGCTCAAGCACCTGATCGTCCACCAGAAGGCCGCTTTCAACTCGCCGGTGTGGTTCAACATCGGCGTCGCCGGCGTCCCCAGCAGGGATCGGCGTGCTTCATCCTGGCCGTCGACGACACGATGGACTCGATCCTCAACTGGTACACGGAGGAGGGCGTCATCTTCAAGGGAGGCTCGGGCGCGGGCGTGAACCTGTCCCGGATCCGCTCGTCGCACGAGTTGCTGAAGGGGGGCGGCACCGCTTCGGGTCCGGTCAGCTTCATGCGCGGGGCCGACGCCTCGGCCGGCACCATCAAGTCGGGTGGCAAGACCCGCAGGGCCGCCAAGATGGTCATCCTCGACGCCGACCATCCCGGACATCGAGGACTTCGTCTGGTGCAAGGCCATAGAGGAGCGCAAGGCCCGCGTCCTGCGCGACGCCGGGTTCGACATGGACCTCGACGGCAAGGATGCGATCAGCTCTCCAGTACCAGAACGCCAACAACTCGGTACGGGTGACCGACGAGTTCATGGAGGCGGTGCTCGACGGTCATGACTGGCCCCTGGTCGCCCGCAGCGGCGAGGTCTCTGCGACCGGTGCCCGCTCGCGACCTCTTCCGCCAGATCGCCCAGGCCGCCTGGGAGTGCGCCGATCCCGGCATGCAGTTCGACACCACTATCAATCGTTGGAACACGGCCGCCAACACCGGGCGCATCAACGGGTCCAATCCCTGCTTCCCCGGCACGGCGCAGCGTGCACACCGACAAGGGGCTGATTCGATTCTCAGAGCTGTTCGACCGGGCCAACCGCGGTGAGCAGTTCGGCGTCTACACCCACGACACGACCAATCCCGACGCCCCGGCACGAGCAGGTGCTCGTGACCTCGCCCGACGCCCTCATGATCACCGGCTTCAACCCGATCGTGCGGTTGCGGTTCGACAACGGGTCGGAGCTCCGCTGCACCCCCGGGCACCGGATCTTCACCACCAACCGGGGCTTCGTGGAGGCGCAGCACCTCACGACAGAAGATGACATCAAGGTTCTCGACCTGCCGGCTCCGGCCGTCGCCGCCGATCCCGGCATCCCCGGTCTCGAGCGACCCGGACGACTACCGCGACGACGGTGACCACGGTGACCTCCTGCGGCTTCCGGAGCAGTGGACGCCGGAGTTCGCCCACTACCTCGGATGGCTGATCGGGGATGGGAGCACCTCCGGCACGGTGGCGGCCACGATCTACGGCAGCGCCGAGGACCGTGACGAGGTCCTCCCTCGTCACGCAGAGCTCGTCGAGTGGATCAATGGCGACCGCCCGCTCAAGGTGTCCGAACAGGCCAACGGCACCGTTCAGTTGCGGCTGGCCCGCCGGCCGTTCAAGCGGTTCCTCGCCGCGCTGGGCGTCCGTTCGGTCAGGGGACCGGAGAAGCGCGTCCCATGGGCAGTCGAGCAGGCGCCCCCCGAGGCAGCGGCCGCCTTCCTCCAGGGCCTCTTCGACGCCGACGGCTGCGCGGTCCTCAACCGGAGCAAGGGCTCCTACGTCGGCCTCGGATCGGCCTCGAAGGATCTGCTGGGCGACGTCCAGGTGCTGCTCAGCACGTTCGGTGTCTTCAGCCGGATCTACAAGGTCAGGGAGCCGGGGCTCTCGAGCTTCGAGTACACGGCGAAGGACGGCTCCGAGCGCATCTACGAACAGAGAGGATCGTACGACCTGCGGATCACGTCGTCCTCCATCGAGGCCTTCGCACGTCATGTCGGGTTCTCGCTCGGCCGGAAGCAGGCGCTGCTTCGAGAGGTGCTCCTCGAGCGGCCGAGGGGCTTCTACGACGTGTCACGGACGGCCCGGCTGGTCGAGCGGACGGAGGACGGCATCGAGCTCACCTACAACCTCTCGGAGCCGCGCAACCATTCGTACGTCGTCGACGGTGTCGTCGTCCGGAACTGCTCGGAATACATGCACCTCGACAACTCGGCCTGCAACCTGGCCAGCCTCAACCTGCTCGCCTTCCACGCCGAGGACGGCGCCTTCGACGTCGACGGGTTCCGGGCGGCCGTGGACGTCGTCTTCACCGCCCAGGAGATCATCGTCGGCAACGCCGACTACCCGACCGAGCGGATCGCCGAGAATTCGCGGCGGTTCCGCGAGCTTGGCATCGGCTATGCCAATCTCGGCGCCCTCCTCATGGCCCAGGGCCTGCCTTACGACTCCGACGAGGGCCGGGCCTGGGCGGCGGCCATCACCGCTCTCATGACCGGGCACGCCTACGCCACCTCGGCCCGCACCGCGGCCCGCATGGGCCCGTTCGCCGGCTATCACGAGAACACAGGTCCGATGCTCGACGTGCTCCGTATGCACCGTGACGCCGTGGCCGGCATCGACGAGGAGATGGTGCCGACCGATCTTCTCTGCGCCGCGCAGGAGGACTGGGACCTGGCCGTCGAACTCGGCGAGGAGTTCGGCGTCCGCAACTCGCAGGCCAGCGTCCTCGCCCCTACCGGCACCATCGGCCTGCTCATGGATTGCGACACGACAGGTGTGGAGCCTGACCTCAGCCTGGTCAAGACCAAGAAGCTGGTGGGCGGGGGCACCATGTCGATCGTCAACCAGACCGTGCCCCGGGCCCTCCGTCGCCTCGGTTACAGCGACGGGCAGATCGCCGCCATCGTGGCCCACATCGACGAGCACAACACCATCGTCGGGGCGCCGGCGCTCGCTCCCGAGCACCTGCCCGTGTTCGCCTGCTCGATGGGGGACAACACCATCCACTACCTGGGGCACGTGCGCATGATGGGCGCGGTCCAGCCCTTCATCTCCGGGGCCATCTCGAAGACGGTCAACTTGCCCGAGGATGTGTCCGTCGAGGACGTCGAGCAGCTGCACATCGACGCCTGGCGCATGGGCATCAAGGCCGTCGCCGTCTACCGCGACAACTGCAAGGTGGCCCAACCGCTCTCCACCACCCGCAAGGACGATGCCGCTGACGAGCCCTCGGCCGCCTCGGAGGCAGAGGCGCATGCCCGCCTGCTCACCGCCCGCATCGCCGACCTCGAGACGGCCCTCGTCCACGAGCAATCTCGGGCCGCGGACACGGTGGTGGTCGGCGCCGTGCGCGAGCGCCTGCCTCGTCGGCGCTCCTCGACGACCTTCGCCTTCAGGGTGGCCGACTGCGAGGGGTACGTGACCGTCGGCGAGTACGAGGACGGCCGCCCCGGCGAGGTGTTCATGAAGGTGTCGAAGCAGGGCTCCACCCTGGCCGGCATCATGGACGCCTTCTCCATCGCGGTGAGCCTCGGGTTGCAGCACGGCGTGCCGCTCGCCACCTACGTGCGCAAGTACACCAACATGCGCTTCGAGCCGGCCGGCATCACCGACGACGCCGATCTCCGCATCGCCACCAGCCTGGTCGACTACATCTTCCGTCGCCTGGCCGTCGACTACCTCACGCTCGAAGAGCGCGCCGAGCTCGGCGTCCTGTCCACCAGTGAGCGCATGCAGCCCACTCTTCCCGGCGTGGAGGAGACGGCCACGACGTCGAGCGGGATCGTCGATGCGGTTCCCGACACGGTGGATCCGATCGTCGCCACCGTGGTCGATGCCAGCGCACCGGCCGCCCATCCGTCGGAGCAGGCTCCGGCGAGCCGGGTACCGAGCCTTGCCCCACAAGCCCACTTCGAGCATCGCGACGCGCCGTACTGCTACCAATGCGGCAACGCCATGCAGCGGGCTGGGTCGTGCTTCGTGTGCGCCAGCTGCGGGACGACGAGCGGCTGTTCTTGAGGGGCCGGCACCCGCCGGCGTTGGGACAGCCTCGAAGCGGTGTTAGCTTCGCCGGCATGACGGCTCGTGCCTCTGCCCTGCATCGGCCCCGGGGCACCGGCGGTCAGTCGGCACGGTGACTCCGCACCCACCCGGCCAACGGGTGGCCGTCCTGTTCGACATCGACGGGACCCTGATCATCTCGGGCGGCGCCGGCGCCGAGTCGTGGCGTCGGGCCTTCGACGAGCTCTACGGCATCCCCGCCGACATCGGCTCGTTCACCGACACCGGCATGACCGACCCCGACGTGGGCCGTCAGACGTTCAAGGGTGTCCTCGGCCGTGACCCGAGTGACGACGAGTTCGCCAAGCTCCTCGACCGGCGCCTCCACTACCTGCGCGGGGCGGTGCGCGATTCGAAGGAGTACCAGGTCCTCGACGGTGTCCAACAGACGATCGACCAACTCGTGGGGAGGGGCTACCTCCTGGGAGTGGTAACTGGAAACGTGGAGCCGGCGGCGCACGTGAAGCTGCACCGCTCCAACCTCAACCGTTTCTTCTGCTTCGGTGGTTACGGATCGGACTCTGTTGACCGGGGCGAGGTGACTCGCTGCGCCCTCCGACGGGCTGCGCTCGTCTACGGAGCGCCGCTCGGGCCCGAGCACTGCATCGTCGTCGGCGACACCCCCCACGACGCCGAGGCGGCCCATGCCGCCCACGTCGCCTGCGTGGGCGTGGCCAGCCACAACTTCGACGAGGACCAATTGCGCGAGGGCGGTGCCGACTGGGTCATCCCGGACCTGACCCACGGTCTTCCCGACGACGCCCTCGCCTGACGGCGCGGCGCCGACCACTGGCTGCACTCGCCACCCGGGGGCCCAGCCCCTTGGGCGGCGACAACCGCACAGTGGCCGGCCGGCGATGTGACATCGTTTTCGCCATGCGTCGCCGACCCTCGTTGCGCCATCACGAGCCGCTCTCGCTCGAGCCCGGCGCGCCCATGGTCGAGGGTCGCGGGCTGGTCAAGCGATTCGGCTCGTTCACGGCAGTCGCAGGCATCGACGTCCGCATCGAGCAGGGGGAGTCCTTCGGCTTCCTCGGGCCCAATGGGGCCGGCAAGACCTCGACCATGAAGATGATCTCCTGCATGTCGCCGCTGACCGAGGGAAGCCTCCGTGTCCTCGGGGGGAACCCGGCCACCGACGGCGCTGCCATCCGCTCCCGCCTCGGCCTGGTGCCCCAGGAGGACACCCTCGAACTCGAGCTCTCCGTCCTCGACAACATCTACATCTACGGTCGCTACTTCGACCTCCGGCGGCGGGAGATCCTCGAGCGCGCCGACCGCCTGCTGGAATTCGCCCAGCTCGGTGACCGCCGCGACGACAAGGCCGACTCGCTGTCGGGCGGTATGAAGCGGCGATTGACCATTGCCCGCGCCCTCATCTCGGAGCCGGACCTACTCATCCTCGACGAGCCGACCACCGGCCTCGACCCCCAGGCCCGCCACCTGCTGTGGGAGCGCCTCTACCGGCTGAAGGCCCAAGGCGTCACCCTCATCATCACCACGCACTACATGGACGAGGCCGAGCAGCTGTGTGACCGCCTGGTCGTCATGGACGACGGTCGCATCGTGGCTCAGGGCACCCCCCGGTCGCTCATCGACCAGTACTCCACCAAGGACGTCCTCGAGCTGCGCTTCGGCCTCGACAGCCAGGCCCCGGTGTCCGCCTTGGACAAGGTCGCCGACCGGGTCGAGGTCCTGCCCGATCGCCTGCTCCTCTATGTAGACGACGGGGACCGCGCTCTCGGCGCCGTGCACGAGCTCGGGCTGGTGCCCGAGTCGGCGCTCGTCCGCCGGTCCACCCTGGAGGACGTCTTCCTGCGCCTCACCGGTCGGAGCCTGGTGGACTGAGATGACGGTGACCGCGTCGGTGTCCTCCGACGCATCGACATACGCCGGCTGGCCCACCTGGTTCCGTTCGGTGTGGCGCTACTGGTACGTCTACTCGAAGACGTGGCGGTCGTCGCTCACTACGACGTTCCTCGAGCCGGTCCTGTACCTGACGGCCATGGGCCTCGGGGTCGGCAGTCTGGTCAACCACCACAGCGGCGGTGTCAACGGGGTGCCCTATCTGTCCTTCGTCGCCCCTGGGCTCCTCGGCGCCGCCGTGCTCCAGGTCGGGGTCAGCGACTGCTCCTACCCGGTGCTCGGTGGATTCAAGTGGGAGCGCACTTTCTGGGCCGAGGTGGCCACCCCGCTGTCGGTCGGCGATGTGGTGGCCGGGCATCTGGTGTGGGAGGTGGCCCGGTTCACCGCGGTCTCGGTGGTCTTCCTCGTCGTCATGGCCGCCTTCGGCGTCATCGCCTCACCGCTCGCCGTCCTCATCGTGCCGGCCGCCCTCCTCACCGGGATGGCAACCGCCACCGCCACCGCCGCCTTCGCCGCCACGCAGGATTCGGACCTCGGGATGGGCCTCCTTTTCCGGCTCGGGGTGCTGCCCATGAACCTCTTCGCCGGCGTCTTCTATCCCATCTCCCGGTTGCCGGCGGGGCTGCGGGCGGTGGCCCAGGTCATCCCCCTCACCCACGGGGTCGCCATTCTCCGGGCCCTCTCTCTCGGCACCGGGCTCGGATGGGGCCTCCTCCTCGACGCCCTCTATCTGGCCGCCTGGACCACGGCCGGCATCCTCCTCTGCTTGCGCACCTTCGGCGGGAGGCTCGTGCAATGACGGTCGTGGCCGCGCCGGCCGCCTCGGCGCCGCCGCCGGCGGGTACCCGTTACGGGAGCAGGCGGGCGTTGCTGCTCGTCGAACGAAACGCCCGCCTCTATTTCCGGCACTGGATCCTTTTCATCAGCGGGGTAGCCGAACCCCTCCTCTTCCTCCTGTCCATCGGCATCGGCCTCTCGGGGCTGGTCGGGACCATCAGGGTGGGGAACGAGACGGTGCCCTACGCCACCTTCGTCGCCCCGGCCTTGCTCGCTGCGTCGTCGATGAACGGCGCCATGATCGACTCGATCTTCAACGTCTTCTTCAAGCTGCGCATCACCCACAGCTACGAATCTGTCCTGGCCACCCCGCTCGACACCGGTGATGTGGCCCTCGGAGAGACCACCTGGGCGGTGACCCGGGGAGTCTTCTACGCCGCCACGTTCCTCGTCATCATGGCTGCTCTGGGCGACACCCGGAGCTGGCTGATCGTCTTCGCCCTCCTCACCAGCATGCTTCTCAGCGCATCGTTCGCCGCCGTGGGGATGGCCGCCACCACCTTCATGCGCAGCTGGCAGGACTTCGACCTCGTCGCTCTCACCATCATCCCCCTCTTCCTCTTCTCCGGCACCTTCTATCCCGTGACCGCCTACCCGACGTGGCTGGCCGACCTCGTGCGGGTGACGCCCCTCTACCAAGGTGTCGAGATCAATCGAGCGCTCTCCTTGGATCAGCTTCATGCCAGCCTGCTCCTGAACGTGGCCTACCTGGTGGTCGTGTTCCTCGTGGGCTTCTGGATCGCCAGCCGGCGCCTTGTCCGCCTCCTCGTGCCGTGACCGAGGCAATCGCCGAGCCCAGCGACGAGGAGGCCGAGCCCGGCCCGGTGACCTGGCTCGCCGACTACGTCTACGGCACCATCTCGACGTTGATCGCGGTGGCCGGCCTCACCTTCGAGACCCATCCGGAAGCATTGCGAACGGCCGGCGTGGTGGTTGCCGGCGCCGTCGCCATCTGGCTGGCCCACGCCCTCTCGCGGCTCGTGACCAAGGGCGCTTGGCGCCGCCTCCAGCTGACCCCGGCCGACATCGGGTCCGAGCTGCGGAACTCCTGGTCGATCCTCTCCGCCGCCGTCCCCGCCATGTTCATCTTCCTCATGGCCGGGTTACGGGTGTGGACGGTCCACACCGCCTTTGTGCTCACCGACGTGGTCGGCGTGGCTGCCCTGGCCGTCGTCGGCATCGGCACGGCCGGCGGTTCCGACCGACCCCTCGTCAGACGGGTCATCTACGTCTGCGCCCTGGTCGCAGTCGGGATGACCATCGTCGCCCTCGAGGCCCTCGTCCACCTCCTATGACGGACGGCATCGGCTACGAGTGACCGCGCCGGTAGGGTGGCGATGTATGCGGCCGCGTAACAGCAACGACCCGACGACGGACTGCAGGCAGATGGCCAACGTGGCTCAGATGCCCAGTCTCGGCGACGCCGCCGTTGGGGACGATGCCGCAGGAGACTCCGAGGCGTGGGAGCCGGTGAGCGAGGGCGAGCTCGTCGCCCTGGCCCTTGCCGCTGACCCCGATGCTCCGCCGGCCGACGACGCCGTCCCTGTCGACGTCTACCTCGGCAGCCAGCCGAGCCTGCTTCCCCTGTGGTACATGCCGCGGCCACTGGCCCGCCCGGGCTCGAAATGGAGGGTCGCCGTGGTCGTGGCCGTGGTGGCCGCCTTCCTCGTCATCGAGGCCTTCGGGCTCTGCAGCACCTTCGGCCAGATCGCCCCGGCCTGACCTTCATCACGAAGCGTGGGCGGACCGCCACGGAGCATGTGGTAGGCCCGATTTCGTGCCTACGGTCGTTGCGAAAGCGACACAGCGGCGACCAAGATGGTCACACCGAGCGGTTGCTCGGGAATTCGAGGGGCACACCGGTGAATCCGGTGGAAGGAAGGCAATCATGATGTGGGCACGACGCTTGGCCATCGGTGCGGGACTGGTTTTTGCTTCGGTGGCAGCGGTTCCGGGAGTCGCGGCACAGGCCGCGACGAACTGTCCGACGACCAACGGGGCAACGGTCACGCCGTCGATGACGCCGACGACCCCCACCTGCCCGGTGGTGGTGCCAACAGTGGCGGCCGGGTCGCAGACGCTGCCGAACACCGGCACCACGGCGGGTGCAGCCGTCACGCCACCCAGCAGCGGTAGCGCTGCCGGGACGTCGAGCCTGCCCTTCACGGGTGCCGACGTCGAGGAGCTGGCCGTCATCGGCGGGGTCGCCCTGCTGGTTGGTGGGCTCCTCATGCGGCGGCGTCGCATCGCTCAGGTCTGAACCACAACGTCGCCGGATCCCCGGCGTCTCGGAGGCGATCCAACGAGCGCGGCTCGCGTTCCCTCCCTCGATGGGCCACGATGCCCCCGGCCCATTGGGTTCCGTTCGTGCGGTCGTGACCGAGGCTGCGCTGACGGAGACGCTGCGCTGACGGACACGCTGCGCTGACGGACACGGTGTTGGCTGACTGTCAATAGCTGGCCGGCAGAAGCGGAGCAACGGCGGTGAAGAAGTAGAAGACCACCACCACCCACGCCACCGTTCCCACGCCCATCACCAGCGCCCGACGCCCCGCCCGTGTGGCCGACGCTCCCCACCAGGTGGCGATGGTGATGGCGGCAACGGCCAGTCCCCACAGGATGGCCCTGGCCCAGTCGTGATTCGGCTCCTTGGGCACGACGGGTGACTGGTGACGGAAGACGGCGGCGGCCGACGGGGCGGCCGGACCCGTCGCCTGGTGGTGACCGGCGAGGGCGCTGCCTACCAGTGCGGCATGGACCACGAGGCGTTGCGCCGCGCTGTAGCGCGGGTTGCAGGTGGTGAGGGTGAGAGTGGGCGTCGGGCTGGGGAACGCCACGGCGACGTCGGTGGGGCTCACCGCCATGCTGGTGAGGACGTAGTAGAGGAAGATGCCCTGCACGGTGTCGATCACGATGGCGTCCCCGGGCACCAACTCGTTGAGGTTGTAGAAGGGGTGGAGGTAGGTCGTACGGTGACCGGCGATGGCCACGTTGCCCGCCTCACCGGGCAGGGGCGTTGTCGGGTAGTGGCCGGGGCCCGCCTCCAGCTGGGAGGTACCGGTCCCCTCCACCACCACCATCGAGAGGCCGATCTTCGGGATGGCGATCACGCCCACCGCCGAACCGAGCGGTGGGTCGGTCAGTGGTGGAGCCACCTGTAGCGGGGTCGGCCCGTGGTGCGGTTCGACCCGCGGCGCACGGGTGGGGTTCCCGAGTTGGCGTTGGGTGGCTGCGAACTCCTGGCGGAGCCGGGCCTGGCTCCGAGCCGTCTGAAATCCGGTGCCCCACAGCAGGTATGGGATGAACAGGAGCACGAGGATGCCGCTGACGAGCACCACCCGGCCGATCATCACCCGGACGGTCGTGAACGACACGCGCTGATGCTACCGGTGGTCCCCGCGCCCAAAGCAGCACATTGCGCTGCATCTGGTGGGCCGCGGACCTCCGCCGCTGGCAACCCGAGACTGCCGCGCGCCTCCACTACCATCGGGCGCGCCTTGCCGCCTCGTCCCATCGACTCCACGTACGCCGCCGCCTGGCGGCCCATCGCACATCGGGGCTGCCCGGGACCGTCCGGCAGGTGAGCACCCGACCGACGACCAGACGAGGACGGCACCATCGGCGCCGATGGATCATCGCCGGTGCGGTCGTCGTCGTGGTGCTGGTGTGGGGCGCCCTCGTCGCCGTCAAGACCCGGTCGGCATACCAGCACGACCAGCGAGGGCTCGCCTCGCTCCAGCAGGTGAAGGGCAACCTGTCACCCGGCCAGGTGACCGCCGCCTCGTCGATCCACCTGCTCGATCACGCCCGCGCCCAGTTCGCTGCCGCCCAATCGGACCTGTCATCGCCGCTCTTCGCACCGGTGAGCGTCGTCCCTGTCCTCGGGCGCCAGTTCCGGTCGGTCAAAGCGCTGAGCTCCGCTGCTGGCACCGTCTCCGCCGTGGGCTCGGCCTTCCTCAGCCGGGTGGACGGCCTGCTCCATGCGCCCCACGGCGCCGGGCCCGAGCGTGTGGTCTCGCTCGACCGGTTGGGGGTGGCATCGCGATCGGCGGCCCGGCAATTGGCAGCGTTGGGCACGGGGCCAGCCGGTGGCTTGGTCTCCCCACTCGCCGCCAAGCACAACGAGTTCGTTTCCCAACTCGACCTGGCTCGCACGCGATTGGGCAACGCCGCCGCCGTGTCGGCTGCTGTGGCCTCCATCCTGACCGGCCCGCAGAATTATCTGGTCCTCGCTGCCAATAACGCCGAGATGCGGGCCGGGTCGGGTGCCTTCCTCGATGTCGGTGCCGCGACCACGTCCGACGGGTCCGTCACCGTGGGCGATCTCGAGCCATCGGGGGAGCATCCCCTGCCCGTCGGCGCGGTGCCGGTCACCGGTGACCTGGCTCGCAACTGGGGTTGGCTCTCCCCGAGCCTGGACATGCGCAATCTGGGCACGACCCCGAGGTTCGACGTGACCGCACCGTTGGCCGCCCGCATGTGGACTGCCCTCACCGGGCAGCCCGTCAACGGCGTGATCGCCATTGACGTCGTGGGGGTGCGGCAGCTGCTCGAGGCCACCGGCCAGGTCGACATCGACGGCCAGGAGGTCAGCGCCGACAACGTGGACCAGTACCTGCTGCACGATCAGTATGAAGCGCTGACCGACAACGCGGCCGACGCCGGTGACCGTGAGGACGCGCTCGGGAGCCTGGCCCGGGCGGTGATCAGCCAGCTCCAGGGTCAGTCGCTCGACCTCACCGCCTTGGCCGACTCCATGTCGGGGGCGGTGGCCGGCCGCCACCTGATGGTCTGGTCGGCGAGCCCGGCGGCCGAGGCCGCCTGGCAGGGCGCCGGGGTGAGCGGGACCCTCCCGTCGCGTTCGGTGGCCGTGTCCCTCATCAACCTCGGATCGAACAAGCTCGATCCCTACGTTCCGGTGCACGTCGCCGTGGGCACCAGTCGAGCTGGGGCCGACACCGCGGTGACCCTGACCGTGACCGTGCACAACACGACTCCGCCGGGGCAGTCACAGTTCATCGCCGGGCCACCGCCCGGGTCCGACCTGCCCTACGGTGCCTACTCGGGACTGGTGGCGGCCAACGTGCCCGGCTCGGCCATGCACGTGACCATGAGTGGGGTCCCTACGCTGGCCGTCGACGGGCCCGATGGGCCGACGCGGGCGGTCGCCGCGCTGGTCACCATCCCGGCCGGCGCCACTTCCACCGTCGCCGTGCACTTCGTCCTGCCCGGCCACCAAGGCACGATGCAGCTGGTGCCTTCGGCCCGGGTGCCGCCGGAGGAGTGGCAAGTAGGGCCGCGCACGGTAAGCGATGCTGCGCCGGCCGACATCACCTGGTCGGTGAGCTGACCGCACCGCCTGAGTCGCCCTCGTCCTCCGTGTCGCCGCCGTTGGCACCACGCCACACGCCCCCCACCATGGCGTCATCGGGCACGTCGGCGAGGACGACGGCGTTCGCCCCGATCCAGGCCCGGTCGCCGATGCGGACGGGACCGAGCACTTTGGCTCCGGCCCCGATGCGCACGTCGTCACCGATCTGCGGCTGTCCCGGGCCCCGTCCGGTGTGGCCCAGGGTCACTCCCTGGTAGAGCACGAGGTTGCGACCGGCCTCCACCTCGTGGCCCACCACGATGCCCGTGGTGTGGATGATGGCCAACCCGGGTCCGAGCTCGGCGGCGGGATGGATCTCGGCGCCACCCGACCGGATGGCGCAGGACTGCAGCCACAGGGCCAGCGGTTGCAACCGGTGCTGCCAGCACCAGGCCGACACCCGGTAGAGCACGCCCACCCGGAGCCGGGGATAAAGCGGGAAGCGCACGGCGGCGCGTGCCCACACCTGGGACGGCGACACGTCCCAGGACGCGGTCATGTGTCGGAGATCCTCGGTCAGCGCCGCCACCGTGGTCAGTGTTCCATGCCGTCACCGCCTGTCCGCGCACCGCCCACCAGCTCGAGCCGTCCGTCTCCGGTGTTAGACGGCCAGGGTGCGGCAACACCATCGGCCACCTTGGCCTGGGTAAGCTCGACAACCACTGTGGCCGCTCCCCGCAAGAGCGACGGCTCTCGCCCCGACGACGCCGGGAAGCCGCCGACCATGAGCCTGCGGCAGTACCTCGAAGTGCGCAATGCGGAAAGCGAGGGCCCGGGCCACTCGACCATCCCGTTCTCGAACGCCCTGCGGCCGCTGTTGAGCCCCTCGGTGCGACTGCGGGCCAAGCAGGTGGCGACCAACGCTCGCGCCCTCCGGGCCCGGCGACAGGCCCGGGCTCTCGAGGGACGCTCGCTGCTGCGTCTGCATCTGGGCTCGGGTGGGAACAACCTCGCCGGGTGGGTCAACATCGACCTGGTCGGAGCCCACGCCGACCTGGACTGGGACCTGCGCCGCCCGCTTCCGTTCGCCGACGGTACCGCCGCGGCGATCTTCCTCGAACACGTGCTGGAGCACATGACCCTCGAGGAGGGCATGACAGTCTTGCGCCACTGCCGGCGGGTCCTCGCCCCCGGTGGGGTGCTCCGCGTCGGCGTCCCCGACGCCGGCCTTTACGCCTCGGGCTACGTCAAGGGACGCGGCGCCCTGGAGCGCCTGCGGCCGGGCCGCCCGACGCCGATGTTGGCTCTGAGCGAGGTGTTCCAGGAGCACGGCCACGTCTCGGCCTGGGACGGGGAGACCCTGTGCCTGGTGGTGCAGGAGGCCGGCTACCAGGCGCCCGAGGTGATGCCGGGCGGCTCGTCACGGATCCAGCCGGCGCCGGACAGCGACGTGCGCATCCCGGAGACGGTCTACGTCGAGGCTGTTTCTTCTTCGTGACCGCGGGCGATCCGCCACCCGACTCCGGCTGGCCCGCCGAGACAGGCACGCGCGCCTCGGGGCGGGACGCAGCCGAGTTCGGGATGGTCGCCCTGGCCAGAGGGTTCGTGCGCCGACGGCTGGGGCTGGCTTGGACCCGCCTCCGCCACCGCCGGGTCTCGTGGGGGGCGCGCTGCGACGTCCGACCGGGTGCCCGCTTCCGGGTGGCACGAGGCGCCAGGGTTCGATTCGGGGAGGGGTGCGTCCTCGACCGCGGATTCGACCTCGAGAGCCGGGGGGTTGTCGAGGTGGGGGACAGGACCGTGTTCGGACACCACTGCACCGTGGCCGCCGACCGGAGCGTCATCATTGGCCGCCACTGCCTCTTGGCCGAGCTGGTGTCGGTGCGGGATCACGACCACGCCTTCGACGAAGTCGACCGCGTCGTCCTCGACCAGGGGCGTGTGACGGCCCCGGTACGCATCGGCGACAACGTCTGGCTCGGGGCCAAGGTCACGGTCACGAAGGGTGTCACCATCGGCTCCGACGTCGTGGTCGGCGCCCACGCCGTGGTCACCTCGGATCTACCCGACGGCTGCGTGGCTGTGGGCATCCCCGCCCGGGTCATCCGAACCGGTGAGGGCGGCGCCCGACGGGCTCCAAGCTGAGCGCCCGTCCCTTCCCCCTCGCTTCAACTGCGACGGTCCGGCGGCCTACCTCGGCGGCGACGACGGACCGTACAAGACCCCGGTTGCGGCCGTCTTCACCTTCGTCTGAGCCGTCAGGAGATGGCGATGGCTGGGGCTCCCAGCCGTGCCATGACTCCCGAACCGGAATAGTCGGCGTCACCGAAGGCGAAGATCCCGCCATCCTGGGCCACCAGCCAATAGCCCTGGCCGTCGGGCGTGGCCGCCATGCCGGCGATGGGCCAGTCGAGGTGAAGGCCACCGGTCGAACCGTAGAAGGCGCCGTCGCCAAAGGCGAAGATGCCGCCGTCGCTGGCCACCAGCCAGTAGCCGTGGCCCTGGTGAGTGGTGGCCATGCCCACGATGGGCTTGTTGAGCACCAGTGATCCAGTCGACCCGTAGAAGGCGGCGTCACCGAAGGCGAAGATGCCCCCGTCGGCAGCCACGAGCCAATAGCCCTTGCCGTCGGGCGTGGATGCCATGCCGACGATGGGCTTGTTCAGGTGCAAGGTACCCGTCGATCCGTAGAAGCCGGCGTCGCCAAAGGCGAAGATGCCGCCGTCCCTGGCCACCTCCCAATAACCCTGGCCGTCGGGCGTGGGCGCCATGCCCACGATGGGCTTGTTCAGGCGTAGGGCACCCGCCGACCCGTAGAAGCCGGCGTTACCGAAGGTGAAGACGCCGCCGTCGGTGGCCACCTCCCAGTAGCCCTTGCCGTCGGAGGTGGCGGCCATGTCGACGATCGGATCGTTTAGGACATAGGAGCCGGCGGAACCGTAGAACGGTTTGCCACCAAAGGCGTAGATGCTTCCGCTGCTCGTCGTCAGCCAGTAGCCACCAAAGGTCGGCAGGCTGGGTTGGCTCCGGCCTTGACCAGCGGGACCTGGCGGCAACGTCGTTGTGGTGCCGGTGGGCGTCGTCGGGTCAGTGGTCGTCGTGGTCGTCGGCGGCTCGGTCGTGGTGGTCGTCGGCGGCTCGGTCGTGGTGGTTGTGGTGCTCGGCTCGGTGGTTGTGGTGGTGGTCGAGGAAGGCTCGGTCGTGGTGGACGAAGGCTCGGTCGTGGTCGTCGTGGTCGTCGTCGTGGTGGTGGTGGTCGTGGTCGTGGTGCCACCACCACCACCACCTCCAGCGGTGAGCGGGCTGAGGCTGCTGCCGTCGACGTCGGCCACGGAGCCGGTGCCGGCGTAGACCTGGAGAGCGTGGAGGAAGGCGGACTCGGTGCCGGTTGGGTCCCACCACGGCGGGATGCCGCCGCCGTAGTAGCCGCCGAAGTCGACCTCGGAGACGTTGACGCGCACACCAGTGGCAACGACGGGAGAGAAAGCCAGCTGGAGCTGGTGGGACCGGAACTCGCCGGTCACGGTGGCCATTGTCGTCCAACCACTGCCCGGCTCGTCGACCGAGACGGTGTAGTCGCGCAGGCTCGCAGCGTCCGACCCGTTCGACTGGGTGTCGACCACGATGCGGTTGATGGTGTGGGTCCCAGGCAGGGTGACAGTCAGGCTCGGGGTCTCGTCCCCGGTGGAGGAGTACCAGCCCTGGCCCTCGCCCAGGGCGAGACCGGAGATGGCGGCCGTGGCGTTCCCCGACGAGGCGGTGGCCGTCGCCCCCGACGAGGCGAGAGCGAGGTTGGCTCCGTAGCTCTCGGTGGGCCCGATGGTGAGGGTGTCACCCACCGGGTAGGAGAGGTAGGTCACCGGGTTGGAGATGGGGAGGCTGTAGGCCTGCCCGGAGTTGACCCCGACCGAGGTGGCGTTTCCGTACTCGGAGACGACGGTGACCGGGACGGTGCCGCCGCCGGGGGCGGTGACGGTGACCGAGCCGGTGACGGCCAGACCGTCGGACCAGGTGGCGGCCAGGTCGGTGTTGCCCGAGCCCGACGGCCCGAAGGTGGCCTCGTAGGTCTGGGGGATGCCGACCGTGGGGGTCCCGGTCGGGTTGCGCCCGGCGAGCTCGCTCGCCGCCACCATGGTGGAGAGGGCGGCGGGCTTCACGTAGTCGTCGTTCAAGGTGGCCTGGATGAGGGAGAAGGAGACCCCGTCGTTACCCCAGGACCCCTCGTCGAAGAAGTAGTTCCACACCGGAATGTGGAGGGTCTTGATCCAGATCATGGTCCGGGCCAGGGTGTCGGCCTGGCCGAGGTAGTTGTAGTCACCGTCCGACCACCACCCGACCTCGGTGAACCACAGGGGCTTGGACCCGAGCACCGACTGGAGTTGGGCCACTTGGGTCTGCATGCCGTCCTCTTCAAACGAGTCGTTGTTGCCGGTGTAGGGGTGGATGGCGGCCACGTCCATGTCGGCCAGGCCACCGGCGGACACGAGGGCCTGCCACCAGCCGACCGAGGGCTCGAGGGTGGATCCCCCGATGACCGTCGAGGTCGCTCCGGGCTCGACCGACTTGACCGCCGTGTAGAAGGGGGCGAGCACCTTCGACACGTATTGGGAGGCGTCCCCCCAGCCGGTGTTGTTGGACTCGTTCCACGGCTCCCAGTTGGTGACCGGGGCACAAGGTGAACAGCCCGACGGCACGGTCGAGTAGTACTGCACGAGCTTTTGGATGTCGCCTTCCCACCAGCCCCCGTTGACGAGGGCCATGGAGGTCGAGTCACCACCGGACACCTGCACCCAGTAGGTCACGTGATCGGCCACGGCCTGTGCCGACGCCTGGAAGTAGGTGTCGGGGGCCGATGAGAAGGTCATGGCTCCTGGCCCGCAGGTGGCGGCCGACGGCGCCCCCGGGTTGCAGTTGGGGAGGAAGTTCGACCACGAGAAGGAGAGGGCCCGCAGCCCGGTGAGGCCGAGTTGGGCGTTGAGAGCCACCCCCCGGGGGTCGGCCGGCCCCCCCGACCCCACCCCGGCTGGGAGGGTCGAGAGGTTGAGGGCATCCCCCGTCGCCCCCACCGTGTAGGGCATGCAGGTCGACCCCAAGGCGGTGGGCGGATCGGTCGAGGTGTCGAGGAGCTGGGCTTGTACGAGGTAAGGGCCGGGCACCTGGTCGGCGGCCGGCACCGCGAGCGGGACCGAGGCCAAGGCTGGCGCCGAGGTGGGGAGGGGGACGTCGGTGGCCGGGGGCACCGTCTCCGCCGTGAGGGTGGACTGGTTCTCGATCGAGTAGGCGAGCTCGAGGTGGGAGGCGTCGCCCGCCCACCACGGGTCGAAGTTGGCGGCAACCGCGGCGCTCGTCCCCGGGGGGAAGTAGTTGCCATCCTCGGGGGTGGAGATGCCCGCTCCCCACCCGAGGCTGTTGGTCGGGACGTGGACGGAGTCGAGGTAAGCGTCCACGTCGGAGAAGGAGACGGTCGAGATGTTGTCGCCGCCGTTGTTGAAGGGGGCTCCGCCCTGGAAGAAGAAGGTCGATCCTTCGAGGTAGAAGGAGGTCGAGCCCATGTTGAGATCGCCCCCGAGGGTGGTGGAGCCGGTCAGGTATCCCTCGGGGCTCGTAGCCTCGATGGTGTTGAGGGGATCAGCCGTGTAGATGGTGCCGTCCGGACCGGCCGCCGCCTGGCCCGGATAGTAGAACTGGGTGCCGGATCCGGTGTGGGCGTCGTTGGGGCCCCTGTTGGACGAGCCGAAGGACGAGAGCACGGTCCCCGTCGGTGAGACTGTCTCCACGTAGCCGATGTCGTTGGTGTCCTGCGGCGAGGAGGACGTCTCGGTGTAGAGGTAGTCGCCGTTCGTCTCCTGGGTCACGTAGCCGAAGTCGTCGAAGAGGGGGAAGGTCCCCGTCTGGGCTCCGTTGGAGGCAGCCAGCTCGAAGCTCGACTGGGTGTGACCGACCACCGACACCCCGACGGAGAATTTCGGCCCCGAGCCGATGGCAAAGAGCCCCGTGGGATTGCTGGCGTCAGGATCGACCGACCAGAGCAAGGTGCCCGTCGGCGAGTACTTGTTCACCACCTGGCCGTAGTAGGAGCCGATGTAGATGTTGCCGGAGGAGTCGACGACCACCTGGGTGGGCTCGTTGCCGCCGCTGAATGGGGAAGGCAGGCCGAACGCGTCTGACCTCGGCTCCGGACAGCGTGTAGGTCACCAACTGGCTGCCCGTGTTCACGTAGAGGTCGCTCGCCGTCGCCGTGAAGCTCACCACTCCGCCCGGGGGAGTGACGAGGGTCGAGGTCGGGTTCGCAGGCAGGGTCGGTGCCGGGCCGAGCGTGGAGGTGGGATTGGGGGCGTCGCAGATGGGGCTTACCTCGCTGGCCGACGGCGCCGCCACGCTGCCCGGCGATCTGCGAACCTGCATCTGCCCGAGGCGTCGAGACGAAGGTGGCGATGACTGGGGCCATGGCCACGACGCAGACGGCCACGACGGCAGCCGCCTTGCGGGAGCGCGAGATATGGGCCGGTTCGGATCCCCACTCCACGCTGTTACATCGGCACGATTAGTGGTCGATTTGAGTTAGAAGTTGCTTCCCGACCTGGTCCTTAGACCACGGAGAGTGAAGAAATCGGGATCAGTAACGTCCTCGACCCGCCGACCCTTTTGAATGGCTCGATCGGACCGCCCGACCGGGCAGCAGGATCCGGCCACGGGGATCGGTTGCAGGGAGCTGGAGGCGGTCATTGGTACCATCCGCCCAATGGCCGGGTCGATGCCCCCCGGGTCGGCCTCCGGACGAGGGGCCCGGCTGCGGGTCCTTCGCATCTCCCACAGCGCGGTCGTGGTCGCCTGGCGCCAGCGTGAGCGTGAGCTCCGCAGCCTCGGCGTGGACATCTCCCTCCTGTCCGCGGCCCGGTGGGAGGAGGGCGGTGGCGACGTCAGGTTCCGCGCCGCCGACGACGAGTTCGCCACGCCAGTGGCCACCCTGGGCCGACATCCGAACCTCTTCGTCTACGACCCCCGGCCCATCTGGCGTGCCCTGGGCTCCGGCCAGTGGGATCTGCTCGACGTGCACGAGGAGCCATTCAGTGTGGCGGTGGCCGAGGTGCTGTTCATCCGGTGGCTACGGCGACGTCGCACGCCGTTCGTCGTCTACTCGGCCCAGAACATCGACAAGCGGTACCCGCCACCCTTCCGATGGTTCGAACGCTGGTCCTTGCGGCGGGCGGCCGGCGCGTACACGTGCAACGCCGAGGCCGCCGTCATCCTGCGGTCCAAGGGCCTCGAGGGCCCGTCTTCGGTCATCCCTCTCGGCGTCGACGTCGGCCGGTTCACTCCGTCCGAACGGCGGCCACCCGAGGGAAGGATGCGGGTCGGGTTCATCGGACGCCTCATCCCCCACAAGGGTGTCGACGTGCTCACCCGAGCCGTAGCGCTCGACCACCGGTTCGAGGTGGAGGTCTTCGGCGCCGGTCCGGAGTCCGATCGGCTCTTAGCTCTCGCCGCCGAGCTCGGTGTCGGCGATCGAGTCACCTTTCACGGGTCTGTCGACGAGGGGGATGTTCCCGCCGCCCTCCGCCGCTTCGATGCGCTGGCCGTCCCGTCGGTGCCGACGCCCGGATGGGTGGAGCAGTTCGGCCGGGTGGTGGTCGAGGCGCAGGCGTCGGGGGTGCCCGTGGTGGCCAGCCGCAGCGGCGCCTTGCCCGAGGTCGTCGGTGATGCCGGCATCCTGGTCGAGGCGGGTGACGCCGCCGACCTGGCTCGCGGGTTGGCCCGTCTCCTCGACCAGCCTGGGCTGTGGGACCGGTTGCGCACGGTGGGGATGAGATGGGCCAACCGCTGCTCGTGGGCGCAGGTGGCCGCCGACCAGCTCGCCCTCTACCGGGCGGCCATCGGCGGGGCGACCGAGGGGGCCAACCGACCTCCCGAGGGACCGAGCCGGTGACCGTCGATCGCCCAATGGCACGGGGGACCGGTGCGACCTCAGCGTTGCACGCTGCGGTAGAGCGCCTCGAGCTCGTCGAGGTGGTGGGCCAGAGAGAACAGCTCCCGTTGTCGCTGGCGTAGGCGCTCACCGATGCGGCGACGCCGGCCGGCATCATGGGCCAGCTCACGAAGGAGGCCGGCGGCCGTGGCCGCATCTTCCGGCGGGAAGAGGAGGGCGTCGTCTCCCAGCGTCTCGAGGTGGGCGCCGCCGGCGGCGGCGACCACCGGGAGCCCATGGGCCATGGCCTCGACGACGGCGAGCCCGAAGGGCTCGGCCGGGGCGGGAGCGAGGAGGACGGCTGACTCGGACAAAAGGCCGGCGGTGTCATCGACGGCACCGAGGAAGTCGACGCTGGACACCACCCCGAGATCGGCGGCCAAGGATGCGAGCTGCGGCTGCGCCCGGCCCACCCCGGCGATGGCAAGGCGCCATCCTTCGTCCGCCAGTCCACTTTCCGCCCACCCCGAGATGCCGACGTCGGTGGCCTTCTCGTCGTCGAGGCGCTGCAGCATCACCACCGTGCGGGACTCGAGCGACGCCGCCGGCTGGTTGGCCACACCGTGGTAGATGAGCCGCGACGGCCCGCTGATCGAGGTGGCCACGTAGCGGCTGATGGCCACGTCGACCGTGATGGCCGTGCTGGTCAGCCGGGCGAGGGTCCGCGCCGCCGTGCTCGAGCCCCGGTCCTGGGCGAAGTGGCGCGTGGCAACGACAGGGGCCCGCTGAAACGGCCAGGCCAGCCAGGCAGCCGCTTCGGCCGCGGTCATGTGCACGTGGACGATGTCGGCGCCCCGCTGTCGGGCCAGGGCCGACGCGCCGGCGGCGACGCCGGCAGCCGCACGATGGGTGACGGCCGGGTCCAGTTCGGCAGCCATGCGGGCCGGTGCTCCGCCCACGGCCACCACCGAGTGGCCCCGCTGGGCCAGGCCGTTGGCCACCTGACACACATATCGTTCGACCCCGGCGAAGGCGTCGGTCAGCGCGACGTGGACGATGGAGAGCCCCGGGCCGGGCGAGCTCAGCGTGGGTCCCGTTCGACAGAAGCCATCCCGACCGGCGGGTCGACGGGCAGTGCCCCTTCGATCCGCAATGGGCCCCGCGTGTAGAGCCGCATCCGGTCGGCGGCCACCCGGCGGCGGTCACCGGGGAGCAGCAATGCCCGCGGGAACGATCCAGCCAGCGTCGCCACCCGGTACACCCACCAACCGATGCTGCCGTGGTGCTTGCGGATGTAGCGCTCCTGACCGGCGTGGAAGTGGACCTCTCGCTCCCGGCGATCGCCGCCCGTCCCCGCGCCGACGTGAGTGGCCTTGACGTCGCGGCAGAGCGCAGCCGACCAGCCGCGATCACGGGCCCTGCGCTGCCAGTCGGCCTCCTCGGCGTAGAGCGGATGGAACTGCTCGTCGAACAGACCGACGTCGGTCAGCGCCTCGGAACGCAACAGCAGGACCGATCCGATCATGAAATCGGCACGGCGACGGAGTCGTCCGAGTCCGACGGCGTCCAGCCAGGCGCCGGCCGGGCTCGGGAACGGCCACGCCACCCGCTCCTCCTCACCGGTGGCCGGGGTGATCTGGACGGGGGCGACGCAGGCCAGCCGGTCGTGCGCGTGCAGGCAGCGCTGCAGCGCAGTAGACCTGGTCGATGGTGATGGTGGCGTCAGGGTTGAGGAGCAGGACGTCGGCCTCGCCCCGCTTGGCCAGCCCGACGTTGACACCCCCGGCAAAGCCGAGGTTGGTGCCCGGGTCGACGTACTCGGCGCCCTGGCGGGTGACAACAGAGCGAACGTCGCGGTCGGACGAGTTGTCGACGACGATGACGGCCGGCCCGCCGGCCAAGGGAGCCAGACACAGGTCGAGCAATTCGGGAGCGCCGTAGGCCACCACGACGGCCCGCACCGGCGGTGCCGGTGGGCCGGGCCGGCTCATTGCTGCTTGTACGCGTAGTACTGGTATGAGTCGGAGGTGGACCGGCGGGCGCGGTTCACGACCACGCCGAGGACCCGGCAATGGGTGTTCTCCAGGCGGTTGACGGTGCGCTCGAGGTCGGGACGGCCGGTCTTCCCCTCGGCGGCGACCACCACGGCACCATTGGCCAATCGACCCAGGATGGCCGTGTCCGGGGCGGCGAGCACCGGCGGGGTGTCGAACAGCACCACGTCGGCCAGCAGGGGCAGTTGGTCCATGACCGGCTGCATGCCAGGGCTGCCGAACAGCTCGCTCGGAGTGTCGAGATGGCTACCTGCCGGCAGCAGGCTGAGGCCCCAGATACCGGTGTCGATCAGGTACGAACTGACCGACGACTCGTCGGCCGGGCTCTTGTCACTCCGGCGGTTGCGATCGCTGTCGTGATCGCGACCGGCCACGCCACTCCGCAGGTTGGAGCCGGCCAGTGTCCCCGGGCCGACGCCCGGTCGGCCGACACCCATGGTCGGGAGACCGGGGGCCGTGCCCCGTCGAGCACCGGACCTGCTGTCGGCCTCCGGCTTCTTCCAGTTGGCCTTGATCACGTCGGCGAGGCCGGGGAGGCCCGTGGGTTGGAGCCCGAAGACCTCCTCGAGGCGCGGCCGGCGGAAGTCGGCCGAGATCACGATCACCTTGCTGCCGCTCAGCGCCCAGGCCGCGGCCAGGTTGGCAGCCACGAAGGTCTTGCCGTCGCCAGCCTCGGGACTGGTCACGATGATCGTCGGGCACGGCGCCTCGTCGAGGATGACGCGCAGGCTCGTGCGCAGTTCGCGTACCGATTCGGCCATCCTCGACTGCGGCGCCTGCACGAGGGCGATCGACACTTTGCCCGTCCGGACATCGCTGTCCTGGGGCAACTCGGCCAGCACCGGCGCGTTGGTCACCTCGGCGATGTCCGGACTGGCGCGGAGCCGCGTGTCGAACTGCTCGCGGATGAGCGCTGCCCCGCACCCGACCAGCAGACCGGCCAGCAGCCCGATGGCCAGGATCTTGGTCTTGCTCAGGCCGATGGGCGACGTCGGGAAGTCGGCTGCCACCTGCACGCTGGCGTAGGGCTCACCGAGCTGGATGGTGCTGAGCTCCGTCTGCAGCGTACCCAGGGTCTGGCTGAGTCCTGTGATCTGGGCGGTGATGGCCGGGCTGGGGCTCGCGCGTCGACTGCTGGGACTCGAGGGTGGCGATCTGACCATTGACGTTGTCGATCTGCAGGTTGATCTTGTTGATCTGGGCCTGGGCGATGGCCTGCATCTGGTTGGTGAAGGCCGTCGTGTAGGCCTTGGCCACGTCCTGGGCTTCAGCCGGGTCACTGTTGGTGGCGGTGATGCTGAGGGCCCCGGTGGTGGGGTCGACGGTGCCGGTCACCTCCGAAGTGACCTCGCCGACGTTCGGATTGTGCAGGATGTTGGCGGCGTTCTGTTCCACCGTGGTGCTCCCGAGCAGCTGTACCGGGTCCGGGAACGTGATCGATGAGGTCGCCTGCCCGGTCTGATTGGTCGTGTTCAGCTGGATGAGCGAGGAGGACTGGTACTTCGGAGACTTCACCCGGCGAGTAACCGAAGGCGGCCACCGAGCGCCACCACCGCGCACAGCACGATGGTCCATTTCCGTCGCCAGAGGATCGAGAGGAAGTCGTGGAAGGTCAGCGGACGTTCGCTTTCTGGGGGAGTGCGTTGGCGCACTCAGGATACGGCGTCTGGACCTCCGCCAAAGGAACCATCCGCCCGCCGGAGGGACCAACGGGACCGCCAGGACCGGCGCACCCCGGGCCCGGCGGTCACGCCCGCACCTCGCCGGCCAGGGGAGCGCCCGCGTCGTCCCGCACCCGATGGATGACGGCGGCCATGGCTCCGGCCCGATCGTGCCAGGTCGGGATGGTCGCCGCCGTCCCATTGCCAGCCCCGGTCGACGGCCCCTCGGCCAGCGCCGCCGACACCGCGGCCACGAAGCCGTCGCCCTCTGCGGTCCGCACCGGCGGCCCGAGGTGGCGGAATCCGGCCACCGGGGTGGCCACCGTGGGCCGGGCGGCGGCCAAGCACTCGTAGGCCTTGATCGGGTCGAGGCTCTCGGTGAAGGCGTTGACGTGGTGGGGCACGATCACCACGTCGGCGTGCTGGAGGAAGGCGGGGACCGTCTCGTAGGGCACCGGGCCGAGTAGGTGGACGTTGGTCAGCCGGCGCAGGCGGGACGACTCTCGCTCGGCCAGGCAGTCCGGTCCGACCAGTGCGATGTGCACGTCGGGCCTGGCCGACGACAGGCGGGCCACGAGGTCGACGTCGAACCGCTCGTCGTGCAGGGTGCCGACGTAGACGGCCGTCGGTGCAGGAGGCAGCGCTTCCGGACGGGGACGCGGCATTCGGAACAGTTGGGCGTCCACCGCGTTGGGGATGAGCTCGACAGGGCGGATTTGGCCGCGGGACCGGGCCAGCTCCGGAGAGCACACCACCACCGCGCCGGCGTCGGCGAGGAGCATCCGCTCGTCGGCCTGGAGCCGTGACCGTTGCCGCCGCGACTGTGGGGCGAGCAGCCAGTCGTCGGTGATGTCGTAGACGGTCGGCCATCCCGTTCGCCGGCCCAGGGACGCGTAGGCGGCGTCGTTGACCCAGAGGACGGGGCGCTGCAGCCCGCACGCCGCCATGGCCCGGAGCAGCTGGCTCTCGAGGGATCGCTGAGCGAAGGGCCCTGCCGCCCGGGGCGCCCACTTGCGGGGCCGGAGGACGTGCAGTCGCGGCCGAACCTGTTCGAGGCGAGGGGCGCGCCACGACCGGGCGAGGCCGGCCGGGGTCGTCCGCAGCTCGTGGAGGGGGTCGAACGCCGGGAGCGACGTAGAGGACCTCGAGGGCCGGATCGTCCTCGACTATCTCGTCGACCAGGATCCTGATGCGGCGCCGGACTTCGCTCCACGGCTCGAGCGAGCAAACGACGAGGGACCAGGGGGTGGGCAGCCGTTCGGTGGTGGCCGCCGTCGTCTCTCCGGGCCGCTGCTGGGTCATGTCCGTTCCTTGCCGGTCCGCTCCGCTCTCCGCGCCCTCCGGTGCCTCGGGCGGCCTCGCGTGGGTCCGGGGCACCGGCTCTCTCTCTGTCGACACCGTACCGGGTCAGCTTGAGGCCGACCGGGCGGGTCCCGGGCCACCCTGACCTGGGCAGTAGTCTGATTCGGTCGCACCGCGTGCGGCCGCTCGACTGATGCTCGATCGCACCGCCCCCGTCGTCAATCGCCTTCTCCAGCGGGTCCGCTGGTCGGCCCGCCCGGCCGCCCGGGGAGCCGGCGGTCTTCGGGCCATCTTTGCCCGGTTCTTCTCCTATGGCGCGGTGCTCCTGGTCGCCGCCCTCACCGGTGTGGTGGTGGCCACCAACGGCAAGATCGGCTTGGCCGTGGCCGCCGTCGTGTTGGTGGTCGGCGTCTTCGTGGCCGATCCGGTCCTCCTGGCCGTGATCGCCCTTCCCGCCTCGATCCTCGAGCTGCGGGTGGGCGGCGCCACCACCAACCTCAGCACCGCCGATCTGGTGGTGTTCGTCGCCGGCTTGGCCAGTCTGTTCCGCATCCGCTGGCATGACGCCCGCTATCTCAAGCAGTTCCTCCAGGGGATCCTCTGGTACGAGGCGGTCCTGCTGCTCGTGGTTCTGGTCCACCCGAACCGATACGACATCGTCGAGTGGTTCCATCGCTGGTCCTACGTGGGTGCCAGTGCGCTGGTCGGCTGGGTGATCGCCTCCAGCGGGCGGGTCCGTCCGGCCTTCCGCGCCTTCCTGTACGGCGCCGCCATCCTCGGCGTGGTGGCCATGGTCGACGCCGTCGCCTCCCATTTCCAGCCCGCCCAATTCGGCCTGTACCAGAAGAACGCCATCGGCGACATCATGTGGGTGGCCGTGGTCGTGGCCCAGATCAACCCGTCATGGCTGAGCATGGCCCGGCGCGAAGCACGGATCTGCAAGTACCTGTGTATCGGTGGCCTGCTGGCGTCCTACTCGCGCCAGGGCGTGATCGTCCTCATCCTGGCCCTCGTCATCGCCGTGCTCCGCAATCCCGAGGTGCGTCGGCGCTCCAAGATGATGCTGCTCGGCGCCATCCCACTCGTCGTCGGCCTGTACTACAGCTTCGACTACGCCGCTCGTACCAACCCGAAGTTCAACTCGGTGTCCATCCGGGTGAGCCAGCTCAGCGCCGCTCTCCATGTCTGGCACATGAGCCCGCTGTTCGGCGAGGGCATGCGCTTCTACAACCTGCCGCAGTTCTATACGGTCACCGCTCCGCCCAACGTCCTCATCGACAACCTGGCATCGACCGGGATCATCGGTTCGCTGGCCTTCCTCTATCTCGTGTTCGTGACCACTCGGACCATGGCCCGGTTGCCGCGCGTCTTCGGCACACTTGGGCTCGCCATCCTGGTGTCCCATTTTGTCGACGGCCTGTTCGACATCTTCTGGATCGGGGCGTCCTCCACCATTCCGTTCATCATCTGTGGGGTGTGCCTGGGCATGGCCGACTCGGCCCGCGTCTCCTCCGAGTCGGTGGGTGCCGCTGCCCGTGGTCACCCGCTGTCCCCACTCTCCCCGGCTGGCCGGTGAGCGGGCGGCCGCCGAGGGTCGTCTACAACGCCCTCCCCCTGGCCGTGTCGGGCGGTGGAGTGAGCACCTACATCCGAGAGCTGCTCGCTGCCATGGACGGAGCGGTCGACGCCTCGCTCGCTGCCGCTGTCCATCGGGCCGCCGCCGCTGAGCTTCCGCCCGGGATCGAGCCGCTCCTCCGGCGGGAGAGCCACGGGGCTTGCCGGGCGGTGGCCGGCCTTCTCGGGTTCGGGCCTGCCGACATCGTGCACGGCCTCGACGTCGACCTGCCCCTGCGGTCTCGAGCAGCCACGGTGGCCACCGTCCACGACCTCGCCGTCTTCGACTTCCCCGACGGTTTCCCTCGCCACCGCGTCATCGGCGAGCGCATGCTCGTCCGACACTCCATCCGCCGGGCCGACGCCGTGGTTGCCGTGTCTGCCTTCACGGCGGAGCGGGTGCGGGCCCGCCTCGGGCGTGACGCCTCCGTCGTCCACTCCGCGCCAGGGACGTCCATGGTCCCGGCTCGGCCCGACGAGATCCGTCGTGCTCGCCACCGCTACCACTTGCCCGACCGGTTCTGCCTCCACGTCGGCAACATCGAGCCCCGCAAGGACCTGGCGACCCTGGCCGCCGCCTGCCGTGATGCCGACCTCCCGTTGGTCATCACCGGTCACCCCCTGTGGGGCCATGCCGCTCCGAACGGGACCGTGGCCCTGGGCCATGTGCCGACTGCCGACCTCCCCGCTCTTTACGGTGCCGCCACCGTCGTGGGCTACGCGTCGCGCTACGAAGGGTTCGGGCTGCCGCCCATCGAGGCGATGGCCTGCGGTGCCGCAGTGGTGACGACGCCGGTTCCGGCGGTGACCGAGGTGGTGGGAGATGCTGCCGCGACGTTCCGAGCCGGTGACGTGGGCGGGTTGGCCGGGACGCTGCGGGAGCTGGTGGCCGATCCGGCACGGCGCGGCGAGCTGGCCCGGCGAGGCGCGGAGCGGGTTTCCGCCCTCAGCTGGTCGGCCACGGCCCAGCACACCGCCGACGTCTACCGGTCGCTGGGCGTCGATCTCTGAGCGCAGCGGCGTCGGGTCCCGGCGGCTGACCCGGCGCTTGACCCGGCCGTGCGGTCGAGCGGCGCGTCCGTACAGCTGGATGCCGGGTGTGCCGATGGGCGGATGTGGTCACTTCCCGCAGCCTCCGATCTGTCGCCAGCAGATGGCGCCCGACGCGCCCGGGCCGAGGTCGAACGGACGGCGAGGATGCGCCGCTCGTCCCGATCGGGGAAGGGGAGGCGGCGGGACGCGCCCATCGACGACGGGTGGCATGGGCGATGCCGGTGCTGGCGCTGGCGGCACTGCCATTGGCGATCCTCGCCCCGAGCGTGAACGGAGCGGCGGCCACCCACGAGACGGACAGCCGGCCGGCCGCGCCGGCGGCTGCCCGGGTAGGGCATCGGGCGTCGACCGACCGCGGTCACAAACGGCACCGGGAGCGGGATGGTGGGTCCCGCACTGGCCACGTCCGCCGAGGTACCCACCGACGCGGGATCCGGGTGACCCGAGCGTCGAGCGCGCTCGACCGGTCGTCTCGGGGGCGCCGACCGCTGGCGCCACCGGGCTCCGCCCCTGGCGCCCGAAGCACCCCGAAGAGCCCGGGAGCCGCCGCCGGCAGCCCTCGGCCTCGGCGCCGTCGGATGCGTCGTCCTGCCCGGTGCCGTCCTCGTCGGCCACTGGTTCCGGAACGCCAGCGACTTTGGTGACGCCCCACCGCCTTCGCTGCTTCAGATAGAGCCTGGAAATGCCGATCTGAAGCCATGGAGTCGAGGGTCGCCACCGTGGCGTCGCCGGTCGCGCCCGGCCGACCGCAGGGGGGTGCCGGGCGCGCCTCTGGCCAGGTGCTGACCCAGTCGACCGCCGGCACCTTCACCGCCCCGGCCGACACCCCGGAGGTGGACCTCGACCCGCTGCCGCCCGAGCTCGTCGCCGACCTCCACGCACCCCGTCTGGTGGTCAACGACGGCTACCTCGGTCCCGACCGGCGGGCGAGCGGCCCCTGGGCCCGCTTCCTCCGGGCCACGTTCACCCAGCGCCGAGCCTTCCTCAGCCTCGAGCTCTTGCTGGCCGCCGTGGTGGTCGGGGTGTTCCTCGTCGCCGTCCACGCCATCGGGCTCGGGGGCCGCTCTTCAGCCACCTCCCTCCGGGCCTCGAAGGCGGCCTCGGGCCGGCCACCTCGGCCTGGCACTTCTTTGCTCACGCCTTTGCTCACGCCGCTCCTGTCGGCGCACCCGGGCACCACGCACGCAGCCAGCCACCCGGCGGCGCCGGCATCGCCTGCCGCCACCCCCCGGGCCGCAGCCCCGGCTCCCTCGGCCACGCCGGCGGCCACCGCCACCACTGCGCCCCCGGCACCACCGGCGCCGGCTCCGGCTCCGGCGGCAACGGCTCCCCCTGCCGCCGCGGCCTCTGCCGCGGTCGACCCCACCCCGCAACAGCTCGGTGCCGAGGCCCTGGCCCTCGTCCGCTACCCCTGGCAGCGCATCCCCGGCTACACCATTCAGTTCGAGCCCATCTCCGACGCTCCCGACGCCCGGGTTCTACGGCAACACCACCTTCACCTGGGGCCAGACCGGCGGGACCTCTGTGCTCTACGTCTACCCGGGAGAGACCGTCGACCGTCTGGCCGGCATCACCGCCTTCGAGATCGCCCACGAGGTCGACGCCGCCGCCGTCGAGCCACAGGGCGGCGAGACCCAGATCGAGAACATCCTGGGCATCCACCCGGCCAGCTGGGCGCCGGACTGTGACTGCGCCGAGCAGGACTTCCTGTCCGGTTGGTACGCGGCGGCCTTCTCCAATTACTGGTCCCCGGGCGTTGGCGACTGGAGCGACCTCGCACCCGAGCCCACGGGGGCGACCCTTTCCGCCATCGAGCCTTGGCTCGATCCGACGATGCCCTGACCGCCGATGACCGCCCTGCCACCTCCATCGGCCACCTCCCCGTTCGCTCCGGTCGTCCGGCTCGGTCGGCCCGGCCGCGTCCGGCAGTCCTTTGATCCGGTCGGAGGAATGACCGGCCCGCCAGTACCCTCGACCAGGCCGGCCATCACCACGCCATGACCAGGATCGCCCTTCTCCCGAGCTCGTACCCGCCGTCGCTCGGCGGTGTGGAGGAACTCAGCCGCCACCTGGCCTTGAGCCTGGTCGATGCCGGTGACCAGGTCGAGGTGTGGACGGGCACGCCCGACGACCACGCCCGGCAGACGGCCGAGATCCTCGACGGGCTCCTGGTCCGCCGGCTGCCCATGCCCCTGCCCGCCACCAACTGGCCGGCCGTGGCCAGGACGGCCACCACCGGGCGCCGGACCGTCGCCGCCCTCCGCCGGGCCGCGGCCGACTTCGAGCCGGAGGTGCTGCACGTCCAGTGCTTCGGCCCGAACGGCGCCTACGCCACCGTCCTCGCCCGGCTCGCCGGCGTGCCCCTCGTCGTCACGCTGCAGGGCGAGACGGTCATGGACGACGCCGACATCTTCGAGGAGTCCCGGGTGCTCAGGGCCGCGCTTCGCCAGGGACTGCAACGGGCGGCTGCGGTGACGGGATGCTCGGCGTTCACGCTGGCCGACGCCGAGGCCCGCTTCGGGTTGGCCCCGGGCCGGGGCCGCGTCATTCCGAACGGCGTCGACCTCGACGCCGCCGGCCATCGCTCCGGTGTCCGCCCTCCCCGGGTTCCCGGAGACCGGCCCTACGCTTTCGCTCTCGGCCGGCTGGTCGCCAAGAAGGGCTTCGACCTCCTGGTCGACGCCTACGCCGCACTGCCCGATGAGGCCCGCACCTTCGACATGGCCATCGCCGGCAGCGGGCCGGCGGGCGAGGACCTCGCCCGCCGCATCGCCGCCTGCGGGCTCGACAGCCGCGTGCATCTGCTCGGTCGGCTGAGCCGGCAGGAGGTCGCGGCCACCATGGCCGCCGCCCAGTTCTTCGTCATGCCCAGCCGTCTCGAGCCTTTCGGCATCGTGATCCTCGAGGCGTGGCGGGCCGGCGTGGCCGTCGTCGCTTCCAGCCGGGGCGGGGCACCCGAGTTCGTTCGCCATGCCAGGGACGGCCTCTTGGTCGACCCCTTCGACACCGACGCCCTGGGGGCTGCCCTCCTGCGCCTGGCCCAAGACCAACGACTGCGTACCCAGCTGGCTATTGCCGGCCGGGACCGGGTCGCCGCCTTCTCGTGGCCGGCCGTCACCCACCGCTATCAGGAGGTCTATGAGGCAGTGGTGTCGCCAGGCAACCCCGTTTCCGCACCGGCGCATGTCATCATGGCCACGTCCGAACAAGAGAGGATCCGATGACCGACTCGGCGCCGGTCGCTGATCAGGCGCCGGCCAGCACGGCCGTGGCCGAGGCCATGTCCGCCCTGGTGGACGAGGTGGGCCGGGGGCGGCCTGTTCTCGTCGGGGTCGACGTGGCCGAGGTCTCGGAGACCCGTCGCTCGCTCGAGTGCTTCGGTGAGCGGTTCGTGCGCCGACTCTTCACCCCCCATGAAGCCGGCTCCTGCCGGTCACCCCACGACCCCACCGGCTACTCCGTCGGCTCCCTCGCCGCCCGCTTCGCGGCCAAGGAGGCCGCCCTCAAGATCCTGCGGCCCAGCGGGGCCCGGCCCGGCTGGCGGTCGATCGAGGTGCGGCGCCACCCCGACGGCTGGTGTGACCTCGTCCTCTCCGGCGCTGCCGCCCGGTTGGCCGCTGACCGCGGCGTCGACGGCGTGGCCGTGAGCCTGACCCACGAGGGCCCAGTGGCGGCGGCTGTGGTGGTGGCCTCGACGGTGGGTAGGGGCTGAGGAGGCCGGCATGGACGAGACCATCCGCAAGATCCTGGCCGAGTACGCGCGCCTGGCCGTCGAGATCGACTCGATCACCGACGAAACCGACCTCTTCGGGGCGGGGATGACCAGCCACGCCAGCGTGAACGTGATGCTCGCCATCGAGGACGCCTTCGACATCGAATTCCCTGAACGCATGCTCAAGAAGTCGACCTTCGAGTCCGTCGGGGCCATCCGGGCCGGCGTGCTCGAGATGACCGGAAGTGAGGGGTCATGACCAGCCTGATCTCCGAGCAACCGGTCGAGCACAGCGCGGCGGACGTCACCAAGGCCATGGCCCGGGTGGGCGAGGTGGTGGCGGCCCCGAACGCGGGCGACGTCGACGCCGAGGCCCGCTTCCCGGCCGAGACCATCGACGCCCTGCGTGAGGAGCAGCTGCTCTCGGCGCTCGTCCCCGTCGATCTCGGCGGGTTGGGCGCCCCGCTGTCCGCCGTCTCCGACGGGCTCGTCCAACTCGGCCGCCACTGCGCGTCGAGCGCCATGGTCGTGGCCATGCACCACATCCAGGTGGCCTGCCTGGTGCGCCACGGCCACAACCCGGTGCTCCGCGCCTACGTGCGAGATCTGGTCGACGGCCAGCACCTGCTGGCCTCGGCCACGACCGAGATCGGGACCGGCGGAGACGTGGGCTCGAGCGTCTGCGCCGTCCAGGCGGACGATGGATCCGTTCCGGCTGGAGAAGCGGGCCCCGGTCATCTCCTACGGGAGCTATGCCGACGGCGTGCTGGCCACCGCCCGGCGCTCGCCCGACAGCCCCCCCAACGACCAGGTGCTCGTGCTGTGCCGGCCGCCGGGCCTCGAGCTGGAGCAGAAGGGGACGTGGAACGCCCTGGGCTTCCGCGGCACGTGCAGCCCGGGTTTCGTGCTCACGGCCAAGGGCCCGGTCGAGTGGATCCTCGACGACGCCTACGCCGACATCTCCTCCCGCACCATGCTCCCGGTCGCCCACCTGCTGTGGAGCTCGCTGTGGCTGGGGATCGCCACCGCGGCCGTCGATCGGGCCCGGCGCTTCGTCCAGTCCGAGGCGCGCAAGAAGCCGGGCTCCCTGCCACCGGCGGCGCGGCGGCTGGCCGACACCGTGGCCCTGCACCAACAGTTCACCGACATGGTCCGGGCCGCGGTGGCCCGCTACGAGGAGGCGGCCGACGACCCCGACCGGCTGTCGGTGCCCGGGTTCGCCCTGGCCATGAACTCCCTCAAGGTGTCCGCCTCCACCCTGGTGGTCGACGTCGTCCGGCAGTGCATGGTCGTCTGCGGGCTCTCCTCGTACCTGCTCGAGACGCCGTACAGCCTGGGCCGGCACCTCCGCGACGCCATGGGCGCGTCGCTCATGGTCAACAACGACCGCATCATGACCAACAACGCCCAGCTCCTCCTGGCCCACCGGAGCGACTGATGGCCACCGAGGCCCATCTGCGGGTCGGGGCGGGCTCCGGGCCGGGCGACGCCGGGGCCGCCTCCGCCTCCGCCTCCGCCTCCGCCTCCGCCGCCGCCGCCGACGAGGGCAGCGAGCCCTGGGCCGACTTCCGCCGCCTGCTCCTCGAATCGGGACTGCTCATCGCCACTGGCGTCGACGGCGTCTACGGCCGGTCGGGCACCTACGAGTCCATCGCCGAGGCCATGGACCGGCTGGTGCTGCGGGTGGGGGCGGACGAGCACGCCACCAGCGTGCGCTTCCCGCCGGTCATGCCCTGGACCGTCTTCCAGCGCAACGGCTACCTCGAGTCGTTCCCCGACCAGATGGGGTCGGTCCACACCTTCCGAGGCGACGACCGTGACCACGCCGAGCTGCTGCGCCGCACCGAGGCTGGCGAGGACCGCGGGCCCATGCTGTCTGCGACCGACACCGTGCTGTGCCCGGCGGTGTGCCACCCCCTCTACCCCACGCTCGGCGGCGCCCTCCCCGAGGGCGGCCGGCGGGTCGAGGTCTACGGCTACTGCTTCCGACACGAGCCGAGCACCGACCCGTTCCGCATGCAATCCTTCCGCCAGCACGACTACGTCTACGTGGGCACTCCCGCAGAGGCCCGGCGGCACCGCGACCACTGGATCGACCGGGGGCTCGACACTCTGGGTCGGCTCGACCTCGAGGTCGCGGCCGTGGTGGCCAACGACCCATTCTTCGGCCGCCCCGGGCGCATGCTGGCGGCCAACCAGCGAGACGAGGAGCTCAAATTCGAGCTCGTGGCCCCGACCTTCGCCGGCCGGCGACCGACGGCCATCTCGTCGTCCAACTGCCATCTCGACCACTTCGGCCGACCCTTCGGCATCGAGACGGCCGACGGCGAGGTGGCCCACTGCGCCTGCTTCGGCTTCGGCATCGACCGCATCACCCTCGCCCTTGTCGACCGCCACGGCCCGGACCCAGCGGCGGCTGGCCGGCCGGGGTGCGGGACCTCCTCTGGCCGTGACCCTCGCCCTGCTGCCGCTGGCCGCGGACAGCTTCCGGCCCCACGAGCTGCACGCCGCCGAGCGCAGCTGGACCGAGACCAACTGCTACGTCGACGTGTGGATCGAGGTCCTCCACGCCCTTGGTCTCGATCCCATGGCCGCGGCCGCCTTCTCGCTGTCCGCCGACTTCGAGGGCGACCAGTGGACCTTCTTCAAGTACCCACCGGAGGACCTCCGGGCCGTCTACGGCATCGAGGTGGCCGAGCTCAACGTGTGGCGGCCGGTGGTCGACCACGTGGCCGAGCAGCTCGGCCTCGGCCGGCTGTGCACGGTGGAGGTCGACTCGTGGTACCTGCCCGATACCCGAGGGGTCTCCTACCGGCTGGCCCACGCCAAGACGACCATCGTTCCCCAGATGCTCGACACCTCCGCCCGACGCCTCGGCTACTTCCACAACGCCGGCTACTTCGAGCTCGACGGCGACGACTTCTATGGCGTGCTGCGGACCGGCGACCACGCCGACTCCCGACGCCCTGCCGCCCTACGTCGAGGTCATCCGGCTCGACCGCCTGCGCCGCGACGACCCGGAGCTGATCGAGCGGGTGCTGGCCCTCACCCGCGACCACCTCGCCCGCCGACCGGCCACCAACCCGGTGCGTCGCATGGCCCGGCGTCTCGAGGACGACCTGCCCTGGCTCGCCACCCAGGACCTCGACACCTTCCACCTCTACGCCTTCGGGACCTGCCGGCAGTGCGGGGCGAGCACGGAGCTCGCCGCCTCCTTCGTCGAGTGGCTGGGTAAGCACACCGGGCACAGAGGTCGGCCCCGCCGCCGATGGGTTCCGGTCCGTGGCCGAGGGGGCCAAGTCGCTGCAGTTCGCGCTGGCCCGGGTGGTGCGGGGCCGGTCGGTCGACCTCGACCCGGTCATCGGGCCGATGGCCGAGGCGTGGGAGGCGGCCATGGCGCTGGTCGTCGACCGTTATGGCCACTGAGCCCGATCTCCTCCGGGGCGTCGAGTGGGAGTGCGCCTCGACGCCACCGGGCGAAGCCGCCGAACCGGAGGCCCTCTGGAAGCTCCCGCTGCGGTGGGTGCCGGCCACGGTGCCGGGCACGGCGGCCGGGGCCTGGCGCGACGCCGGCCTTCCCGAGCTGACCTCCGCCGAGCTCGACGGGTCCGACTGGTGGTTCCGCTGCCGCTTCGGCGGCGCCTCAGGACCGAGCACCGCCGGAGCACGACGGGCCCGGCTGGGTCCTCGAGCTCGACGGCCTGGCCACCGTCGCCGACGTCTGGCTGAACGGCCGCCACCTGCTGCGCTCCGAGTCGATGTTCGCCCCGGCCCGCCTGTCCCTCGACGGCGCTGTCCGACGACAACCAGCTCGTGATCCGGTTCTCCGCCCTCACGCCGCTCCTCGAGGGCCGCCGCCCGCGGCCGCGCTGGAAGACGCAGGGGGCGAGCCACCAGAACCTGCGGTGGTTCCGGACCACCCTGCTCGGCCGCCAGCCCGGATGGACGGTGACCCCGGCCCCGGTGGGGCCTTGGCGCCCGGTCCGCCTCCTGTCCGCCCTCACCGGCGGCGGGCTGCGGGTGACCGCCCGCCGGGTGTGGGCCGAGCTCGCCGAGCCCGGCCGGCTCGGGCACGGTCACCGTCGAGCTCCGGGGTGAGACGGCCGGCACGGTGCCGGCCGAGGGGCAGCCTCGAGGTGGCCGGCGCCGTCGCCCCGCTCGAGGTGGTGGCCGACGGGCCTACCTTCGTGGCCCGGGGAACGGCCCGCGTGCAGGGGGTGGAGACCTGGTGGCCGCACACCCACGGCGCCCAGCCCCGCTATCCGGTGACGGCCATCTGTGGGCGAGAGCCGCATCGACCTCGGCCAGGTGGGCTTCCGCACCGTCGCTGTCGACCGGACTGACGACGCCTTCTCCGTGGCTGTCAACGGGGTCCCCGTCTTCTGCCGGGGCGGCTGCTGGTACCCGATCGACCCGGTCTCGTTCAACGCGCCGGTCGACGAGGTCCGCCGCACCCTCCTCCTCGTGCGGCGGGCCGGATTCAACATGGTCCGCATCCCGGGCGGGACCGTCTACGAGGACGAGGCCTTCTTCGACCTCTGCGACGAGCTCGGCATCCTCGTCTGGCAGGACGCCATGTTCGCCTTCCTCGACCCCCCTGACGACGAGGCGTTCGCCGCCACCGTGAGCGCCGAGGTCACCGACGTCTTCACCCGGGCGGCCGCCCACCCCTGCCTCGCCGTCCTCTGCGGCGGCCAGGAGACCGAGGAGCAGCCTGCCTACTTCGGGCTGGAGCGCAGCCGGTGGCCCACCCCCCTCCTCACCGAGCGCGTCCGCGACCTGGCCGCCGCCAGCCGCCCCGGGGATTCCCTACCTGGCGTCCTCGCCCTCGGGTGAGGGCATGCCCTTCCGGCCCGGCAGCGGCGTCTGCCACTACACGGGCGTCGGGGTCTTCCTGCGGCCCCTCGACGATCTGCGCCGGGCCGCGCCCCGGTTCGTGAGCGAGGGGCTTGCCTTCGCCATCCCCCCGGAGCCAGCCACCGTCGAGGAGGGCTTCGGCGGGGCCAAGGCGGCCGGCCATGCCCCGGACTGGAAGCGCTCCATCCACCATGACACCGGCGGGTCGTGGGACCTCGAGGATGTGCGCGACCACTACACGGGACGCATCTTCGAGGTCGAGGCCGGGCCTGTTGCGGCGCACGGATCCCGAGCGCGCCCTCGACCTCGGGCGGGCCGCGATGGCCGAGATCATGTCGGCGGCGGTCTCCGAGTGGCGGCGCCCGGGCTCGCCCTGTGCCGGCCTCCTGCTTGTCGGGCTCCGCGACCTGCGGGTCGGCGCCGGCTGGGGGGTCATCGACGCCCTCGGCCGCCCCAAGGCGCCCTACTTCGCGCTGTCCCGGCTGTGCCAGCCGGTGGCCGTCCTGGCCACCGACGAGGGGCTCGACGGCCTCGCCCTCCATCTGGTCAACGACGGGGAGCGTGCCGTCGCCGGCCGCCTCGTCGTCGAGCTGTGCACGGCCACCCACCGGGTCGAGCAGGCGGAGCTGCCTGTGGAGATCCCCGGGCGCGGGGCGCATCGGAGCCTGCGGGCCGACGACCTCTTCGACGGGTTCCGCGACCTGAGCTACGCCTACCGCTTCGGGCCGCGCCCCTACGAGGTCGTCCTCGTGCGCCTGATCGGCGACGGCGGGGCCCGGCCTGGCCGAGACCGCCTTCCTGCCTGGCGGGCCCGCCCGGGCCGTCCAGCACGAGATCGGGCTTCAGGCCAGGCTGGATGTCGGCCGATGGGAAGCCGTGGCGCCTGTCCGTCTCGACCCGATGCTTCGCCCAGTGGGTCTCGATCGACGTCCCCGGCTATCTGCCGGACGACTCCTGGTTCCATCTGGCCCCCGGCGAGGAGCGCTCGGTCGAGCTCGTTCCGGAGCGCGGGTTGGCCATCGCCCCCGCGAGGGTACGGTGCGGGCGCTGAACACCGCAGAAATGGTCCGCGTCTCGCCCTAGCACCAGGCTATCTCGCAGGCCAAAAGCCGCTCTTGTGCTGGGCCTTGTTGCCGACGTACCATTGGGTCATCTTGGCGGGCGCAGCGTTGGCGGATGATCCCCCGGCGTTCTCCGACGAGGGTCCGTTGACAACCGGTGCAGGAAAGGGCAGGCCGGCTGGGATGGCGATTCTCGATCCAGGCGTTCGTCGGCTCAACGAACCTGCCCTCGCGGCCTATCCCACCCAGCCCCTCGCCTCGCTGGTCGACGACCACGCGGTCGCCATGGCCAGCGTGCGCCGGCACGCCCTCAGGCGCCTCCTCTTCGCCGACGGCGTCGGCCTGGTGATCGCCGCCTTCATCGGGCCTCTCGTCGTCGGCATCATCTCCACCAACCCGGCCAGCGCGGCCGACCGCAGCCAGGACGTGTACGCGTTCAACCTGGCCATGATCCCGGTCTTCATCTGCGTCTTCGCCGTCTACGGCCTCTACCGCGGCATCACCCGGCGCATCACCATCAGCGTCTTCTCGGACCTGCGCAACATCGTGCACGCCCTCATGATCAGCGGCTTCCTCTCGGCCGTGGCCGCCTACGGCCTCAAGAAGGCCTTCGGCCTCCGAGAGCCTGACGGTGGGCAAGATCGTCGCCCTCTGCGTGGTGGCCGTCGTCACCGTGCCCCTGGCCCGGGCCATCTCCTTCGGGCTGCGCGGCCGCATGCGTATCGGCGTGGTCCCCGTCATCGTGGTGGGGACGGGCAAGCTGGCCCAGACGGTGGCCAGCCACCTCAAGGCGCAGCCGCAGCGTCGAGTTCGTCGGGTTCGTCGACGACAACCCGCTCGGCGGGGGCGAGGTCCTCGGAGAGCTCGACGAGCTGCCCGACCTGTGCCGCCGGTTCCGGGTGGCCCGGGTGGTGGTCTGCTTCTCCCGAACCCATCCGGAGCGGACGACCGAGATGCTGAAGAGCCTGGCCGGTCAGGTCGGGGTCTCCATCGTCCCCCGCTACTACGAGCTCATCACCGGCCGCTCGCACGTCGAGGACCTCTCCGGCCTGCCCATGCTGGACATCGCGCCGGCGGCCATGAGCTGGGGGGCGCGCTTCCTCAAGCGCACCGTCGACATCGCCGTTTCGTCCGCCGTCCTCCTCGTCATCTCACCGCTCATGCTGCTCATCGCCGCGGCCGTCAAGTGCACGAGCCCGGGGCCCGTCTTCTTCCGCCAGCAGCGCACCGGGCGCAACGAGCACCCCTTCTACGTCCTCAAGTTCCGCACCATGTACGAGGACGCCGAGGCGCGCCGCGACGAGCTCGAGCACCTCAACGAGATGGACGGCCCGCTCTTCAAGGTGCGCAACGACCCGCGGGTGACCCGGGTCGGGCGGTTCCTGCGTCGCACCAGCCTCGACGAGCTGCCTCAGCTCATCAACGTCTGGAAGGGCGACATGTCGCTCGTCGGGCCCCGGCCCTTCGTGGTGGCCGAGGCCTCTCGCATCGAGGGATGGGCCCGCAAGCGGTTCGAGGCCCGGCCGGGGATGACCGGCCTGTGGCAGGTGTCGGGGCGCAACGAGCTCTCCCACCTCGAGCTGTGCCGCCTCGACTACCTCTATGTGGCGTCCTGGTCGCTGTGGTGGGACATGCAGATCCTGTGGCAGACGCCGGCCACCATCTTCAAGGGGCGCGGCGCCTCCTGAGCCGGCTGCCCGCCGCCTCCGACCTCCTCATCCCGCCTCACAGCCGGCTCCGCTCCTCCTCGATGAGCGTGGTCATGCGCTCGAGGAAGCGCTCGGTGGAGAACCGACGGGCGTGGGCCCGGATGGCCTCGGGATCCCAATCACCGCGGCACAGCCGGTCGACGGCCGTAGCAATGGCCTCGGGGCGCGGTTCGTCGAAGAACACGCCCGTCGCCCCCTCGACGGTGGTGTCAAGGTAGCCGCCGAACCGGAGGGCGGCCGTAGGTCGGCCGAACGCGGCGGCCTCGACGGGGGTGAGCCCGAAGTCCTCGTAGGAGGCGGCCACCAGTCCGGCTGACTCTCGGTAGAGCCAGCGGAGGCTGGCATCGGAGACATGGCCGAGCACCGTGCACGTTGGACGGCGCAGTGGCGGCCACCTCGTCGGCCAGCGGTCCGGCGCCCACCACGACGAGCCGCCGGTCAGGAATGCCGGCAAAGGCGGCCGTCACCGCTTCGACGTTCTTGTAGGGGAGGAGCCGTGACACGCAGAGAAGGAAGCCGGGCTCGATGCCCTCGACCGGGTCCGCCTCGGCGTGCGGGTCGATGTCGACGGGAGGAGCGACAACCTCGGCATCGATGCCGTAACAGTCGGCCACCCGGCGCCGGACCTCCTTCGAGTTGACCACGTAGCGGTCGGCCGAGGCCGCCGCTCGGCGGTCCCAACGGCGCAGGGCCGGGGCGAGCACCCACTGCGCGGCCCGCGCCGACGGCCCGGCACCACTGAGGTAACGGTCGCGCTGGTAGAGCCAGCGGGCCGGTGTGTGGCAGTACACGATCTTGCGGCCGGTCACCTGGGCGCCATGGGCCCACCCGCTGGACGAGCAGATGGCCACCTCGGCGTCGACTCGCAGGTGGGAGAAGGCCGGGGCGAGGAGGGGCAATGGCCGCCCGGTGATGGGCGCGCAGCGGCGGGACACGGTCGAGGGGCAGCGTGCGAACGTCGTGGCCGGCGAAGTCGGGGAAAGTGCCGGCCGGGTCGTAGAGGGAGGTGAGGATGGGGGCGTCCGGGTAGGCGTTGGCCAGAGCCAGGACCACCCGCTCGGCGCCTCCCCGCTGGGTCAGGTAGTCGTGGACGAGGGCCAGTGACCACCCTGGGGTCACGCGAAGGCGGCCCCAACCGCCGCCGTGTCGAGCAGGGTGTCGACCCGGCGGACCTTGCCGTCCGACAGCTGCCAGATCTGGACCTCTTCCATGTCCACCGACCGTCCCGTCGGAGCGGTGAAGGCCACATGCAGCCAGGTGATCACCAGGTCGCCGTCGGTGAGCATGGCCCGCAAGGTGAAGTCGGTGAAGGTCAGCCTGGCCAGCTCGGCGAAGAACTCGGGGAGCGACCGCTTGCCCTCGTAGACGCCGAACCACGGGGCGGCCTGGCGGTCGGCGGCGTTGACCACCCAGCGCACGTCCTTCGTGACCATCCCCATGACCGCCAACAGGTCGCCTCGGCCGAGCGCCTCGGTGACGGAGCGCACGATCTCGGCATTGGACGCCATCTTCCTCCTCGTCCCTCGTGTGCGAGCCTGCCGCCGCGGGCACCGAGCGTAGGCGGTGAGCCACGCCCAGCCGGTGACCGCGATTCCCGCGGTCCGGCCACTCCCGGGTCCACGCCACCTGGTGCCCTCCATCACTCGAGGTCGACTGCCGGCCGTGGTCCCCAGCCCGGGGGCCGCCCGGGAGGGGCGCCCGGCGCCCGTTAGCGAACGGGGACTGGCGCCCACCTGATGGACAGGGAAATCTGTGCGGTGCACCTCGCCGTCGACGTCGGGCAGCCTTGGTGCTGCGAGCCCGTCCGTTAGCGTGACGTGGAGGCCCCTGAGCACCGATGATTGCTCCGAAGAGGGCGAGCCCTAGCCCGGACGTTTCAGTAGTCCCGCCGAAAGCCGCGCCCGATTGACGCGGAAATGCCCTCGTGGCAAGGGAAACTGTTGATTGCGAAGCCAACAGAACCCCAACCAGGAGGGCACTTCCGAGATGAAGCGTACTGGCGCTCGACCCAACGTCATGGTGACCACTGGCGGCAAGGGGGTGGCCACCCATGCCGGTGCTCGATTGCTCTGCGAACTGGCCGACGGCCTCGGGTTGAGCAGCGCCCTCTCGGAGGCGATGGCGCCGACCAAACAGCGCCGGCGGGGCCACGATCGCGGTCAGGTGCTGGTGGATCTGGCCGTGGCCATTGCCGATGGGGCCACCACCATCACTGACCTGCGGGTGTTGTCGGACCAACCGGGTCTCTTCGGCGAGGTGGCCTCGGTCCCGACGGCCTGGCGCACCCTCGAGGCGGTGGATGCCGCCAGCCTCGAGCGCATCGCCACCGCCCGGGCCACGGCGCGGGCCGAGGCGTGGGCGGCGGGTCTCGACCCCGGCTTCTACGTGATCGACCTCGACGCCACACTCGTGGGTGCCCACTCCGACAAAGAGGGTGCGGCCCCGAACTACAAGCACGGCTTCGGTTTCCACCCCCTCATCGCCTTCCTCGACGCCACCGGGGAGCCGCTCGCCGGCCGGCTGCGCTCGGGCAACGCCGCCGCCGGCCGGCCCGACGACCACATCGAAGTCCTCGACGAGGCCCTGGCCCAGCTACCGCTCGACCCGAGGAGCACAGAGGTCATCGCCCGGGCCGACACCGCGGGCTGCTCCCACCGGTTCATTGGCGCCTGCCGGGAGCGAAACGTCCGCTTCGTGGTGGGCCACAAGCTGAGCGCCGAGCTCGCCGCCATCGTGCTCGGTGTACCGAAGAACCGCTGGCAGGAGACGGTTTCAGCGGACGGCGCCGACGTCCGCGAATCCGGCGAGGTGGCCGAGATCACCGACCTGGTCGACCTGTCGGGCTGGGGAGCGGGCACCCGGATGATCGCCCGTCGCGAGCTGCCCCATCCCGGTGCCCAGCTCCGCTTCACCGATGTCGACGGCTACCGATACCAGGTGTTCATCACCGACCATGCCGATCCCGATGTCTGCTTCCTCGAAGCCCTCTATCGAGGCCGGGGGCGTTGTGAACAGCGGATCTGCGACGCCAAGGACACCGGGCTCGCCAACCTGCCTTCGGCCAGCTTCGCCATCAATGCCGCCTGGCTCGCCCTCGTGCTCATCGCCGGCGATCTCCTCACCTGGATGAAGGGGCTGTGCCTCGACGGTCCGCTCGCCCGAGCCGAGCCCAAACGCCTGCGTTACACGATCTTGCACACTGCGGGCGTGCTCGTGCGCTCGGCCCGGCGCACCACCTTGCGCATTGCCGAGGGATGGCCATGGGCCGATGAGCTCGTCGGGGCCTTCGCCCGACTCCCGAACTGGTCCAGCGCCTAAACGGATCGGCCGGCCGCACACACCGGGGCGTGATCACCTTGGGTCCACGCGTTCTCCCGAGCGGCATCACCCGGCCTCTCCTCGACTACCCAGCTGGAGACGTCCGGTGGGCCAGCCAATTCTCGTCACGAAATGCTGCTGCCGACAAGATCTGAGCGTCCCGAGGACACACCCAGACCTCCCCGCGGAGTTACTGAAAGGTCCGGGCTAGATTTCCCAACCAGGGCCTCCCGGCGTGGTGCGTATCCGCACGACGACCGAAAGGAGCTCTGACAATGGATCGCATCGTTGAACGATGCGCCGGCCTCGACGTCCACAAAGACCTCGTCGTCGCTCATGTCCGCTACCCCGGTGACGACGGGGAGCGTCTCAGCCAGACGGCGAGCTATTCCACCTTCACCGCCGACCTGCTCGCCCTGCGGGACTGGTTGGTCTCCCTCGGAGTGACCCGGGTGGGGATGGAGGCGACCGGCGTGTACTGGAAGCCGATCTTCTACGTGCTCGAGGAGACGACCGAGTGCTGGTTGCTCAACGCCCGCCACATGGCGAATGTACCCGGGCGCAAGACCGACGTCGCTGACGCCGAGTGGATCGCCCAGCTCGTCGAGCACGGCCTGGTGCGGCCGAGCTTCGTCCCACCGCCGGCCATCCGGGACATACGCGAGCTCACCCGCTACCGCCGCACAGTGACAGAGGAGCGCAGCCGCGAGGCCCAGCGTCTCGACAAGGTCCTCCAAGACGCCGGGCTGAAGCTGTCCTCGGTCGCCTCCGACGTGCTCGGAATGTCGGCTCGGCTCATGCTCGACGCCCTCGTCGCCGGGACCAACGATCCTGCCGTGCTCGCCGACCTGGCCAAGGGTCACCTTCGCAAGAAGCTCCCGGCCCTCCAAGAGGCTTTGAACGCACGGTTCAGCCACCGCCACGCGGTGGTGGTCGCCGAGATCCTGGCCCATCTCGACTACCTCGACGAGTCGGTCGAACGACTGTCAGCCGCCGTCGACGAGGCCCTGGCCCCTTTCGCTGACGCCCGGGACCGGCTCACCACCATCCCGGGCGTCAACCGTCGCCTGGCCGAGGCCCTGATCGGGGAGATCGGGGCCGACATGAGCCGATTCCCGACCGCCGCCCATCTGGCCTCTGGGCCGGGATGTGCCCCGGACAGCACGAGTCAGCCGGCAAGTCCCGCAAGGGGACGGCCCGGGACGGCAACTCGTGGGTCCGGCGTCACCTCACCATGGCGGCCATGGCCGCCTCCCGCACCAAGGGGACCTACCTCTCGAGCCAGTACCACCGTCTCGCTCCTCGCCGGGGCAAGCGCCGGGCCCGCAAGGCCGTGGGCCATTCCATCCTGGTGGCTGCGTGGCACATCCTGGCCACTGAAGGCACGACCTATGAGGAACTCGGCGACGACTGGTTCGACCGCCGCAACGATCCCGCCCGTCGGGCCCGACGCAAGCTCGCCGAGCTTCGCCACCTGGGCTGCGACCTCGCGCCCAATGCCGACGGCACCATCACGATCTCCATCCCCGCGGCCTGAATCACTGGCTCCTCCACAAGCCCGGGTCAGGACGATTTCGCCCTAGGCTCCTGGAGTTCGGGTCCTCGTCGTCTGCACCGCCAATATCTGCCGCTCACCGATGGCGGCCGCGTTCCTGACCGGCCGCCACGACGGCCGCCGGGCGGGGCTCGAGGTGGTGTCGGCCGGCCTCCTACCCGGCGGCATGGCCTCCCCGCCAGAGGTCGTCGAGGCTATGGACGCACTACGGTTCGACCTGCGCGCCCACCGCAGCCGCCAGATGACTGGCGGGATGCTCGGCCCGGCCGACCTGGTGGTAGGGATGGGCCGGCGCCACGTGCAGGAGGCCGTTCTCCTCGATGGTGCCTGCTGGCCGCGCTCGTTCACGCTCAAGGAGCTGGTCCGCCGGGGTGAGGCGGTGGGGCCCAGGCCGGACGGGGCCACGCTGGCCTCGTGGGTCGAGGTGCTCCATGCCGGACGGACCGCGCCGAGCTCGCCTACCGGGCCCCCGCCGACGAGGTCGCCGACCCGTTCGGTGGACCGCCCGAGGGCTACCGGGCAGACGGCCGCCGAGCTGTCCTCGCTGGTCGATCGTCTCGCCGCCCTGCTGCGACCGGACGCGCCCTCCGGCCCGCCACCGCCGGTACCTGTCCCCGAGCTCGAAGTGCCGCCCACCGGCCGGGCCTGAGCCATCCAGTCATCGCGACTCGGGCCGCCCGCTCCTTCCACGTGCCCCGATGGTCCGGTCGACGGGCCGTCCCAGCGCCTCACCGAGCCACGTCACGCCGCTGCCCCGACGCTGACGCGAGGTCGCTCGGGATGCGTGCGGTCCCAGTGGGTAGGTGCGAACATGTGGCCGTGGTCGAGGGGTGCGTGATCCGCGAGCTGCCCGACGGGGGTAGCGAATTCGTCCTCGACGAGCCGGCTCTCTCGTTCATCCGGGTGGACCGCCAGTCGCGCCTGCAGTTCGGCCGCACCGAGGTCGTGATCGGCGGTCCCTTCACCGTGCACGCCGACGGGGTCGACCACCGTCTCGACCCGCGCCGGACGGAGACCCTCGGACCGCTCATCGCCCTCTATCCGGGCACCGTTCGCTGGCTGTGGGCGACGCCCGACGGCGACCTGCAGATGGCCTTCGAGCACGGTGCCCGGCTGTCCGTCCCCACCGATCGTTCGGGGGCGAGCTGGTCGGTGGGGAACGTCTACTCGGTGCCCGACTCGACACGCTGAGGGGGAGCGTCGGACAGCAGCTCCGGGTGCCGGGCGGCCACCATCCGGCGGAAGCCGTCCCGCCACGCCACCGCCGGCGTGCCCACCAGCTCGTGCATGCGGGTGAGGTCGATCTGCACGCTGTCGATGGTCTCGGTGGTGGGGGTGAACGAGGGCGACGAGACCGGTGAGCTCGCCCAGGTAGGTGCACCACTCTTCGATGCTGACGGCTTCCTCGCCGCCCCAGTTGACGGTGGTGGCCGGCGTGGCGGCGGCCGCGGCCAAGCCCGGCAGCATGGCGACGATGTCGTCCTCGTGCAGCGGGTGGTAGACGCTGGGGGCGTCGACGTGGACGGGGATGGCGCTGCCGTTGCGCATCATCTCCAGGTGGATGGCCGGCCAGCCACCCAGGTCGCCGTAGGGGACCGACAGGCGGGCGATGGTGGTGGGGACGCCGAAGCGGCGGCAGGCCCAGCGGGCTGCCGTCTCGGCGGCGATCTTGGAGATGCTGTAGGTGCGGAGGAACGGCCACACCCCGTGGTTGTCGCCCAGCTCGTCGTCCTCGGCGAAGACGTGATGGCCCATGGGGGCGTAGACGGCGGTGCTCGAGCAGTGCACGAAGGCGGTGGCCCGCCGGTGGTGCTCCATGAGCCAGCTCACGCCCGCCGGCGTTGGCGTCGAGGTCGCGGGCCCACCGGTTGGACTTGGCCACGGCGAAGTTGAAGACGTAGTCGGCGTCCTCGGGGAGTGCGCCCACGTCGCCCTCGGCCAGGTCGACTCGGACGCAGCGGCAGCCGGCCGCCTCCAGCCGGGCCCGCGCCGCCTCGTCCTTGAACCGGGCCGCGGCCACCACCTCGTTGCGCGGCGGCCAGGGCCACGGCCACCGGCTCGCCGACCTGCCCGGAGGCCCCGCACACCACGACGGTCCTGCCTTCGATGGGTTGCGGCATCGGCATGAGGCTCCTCGATGTGTCGGCGGTCGGCCCCGATCCCACGACGCCGCCGGCCCTCAGAGCGGGCCGGGCGCACTGCTTTTACCACAAATAGTGGCGGCCCGTGTGGACATCGCCGTCCTGCGTGCGCCATACTGTCGTTTCCGCCCGAATTTCGCCGGGAGGCCGCTCTTTCCCCAGGTCACCGGCGCATTGACGAGGCGGGGTCCATCAGCAACCGACCGCGATCCCAGGAAGTGACGTTCCAATGAGTGCCACCTGGCGCAAGCACGCAGCCTGCCAGGGCATCGACCCAGACGTGTTCTACCCGATCTCCGACGAGGAGGCCGGGGAGGCCAAGGCCATCTGCGCACTGTGCGCGGTCCGCGAGGCATGCCTCGAGCACGCCCTGGCCCATCGCGAGCGGGAGGGCATCTGGGGCGGCACCACGGAACGGGAACGCCGCCGGATCCACCGGCAGCGTCGCAAGTCGGCCTGATCCACCCGGTGCCGGGCGGGACGGCACGGGAGCCGGCGACAGCAGCACCGGAGGGTGATCCGGATCATCGAGCCGCCTGCGCCGCGTCCAGGCCCAGCTGTCCGCCCACCGCCCCACCGACCGGCGCGAGCGGGCGGCCCGAGCGCAGGCCCTCTGCCGACCTCGACCGCCTGGAGCGCCCACTGGACGAAGGGTCGCTCCCGCGACATGTGACCGCCTCGGCCATCGTGGTCGGCCGCCGCGGCGTACTGCTGCACCGCCATCGCCGGCTCGGCACGTGGATGCAGCCCGGTGGCCACCTCGACGCCGGCGAGGAGCCGCCCGAGGCCGCCCTGCGGGAGTGCCGGGAGGAGACCGGGCTGGCCGCCGCCCATCCGGGGGGCGAGCCCCGGCTCGTCCACCTCGACGTCCATGCCGCGGCCGACGGTCACGAGCACATCGACCTCCGCTACCTGGTGGTCGGCCCCGACGCGCCGCCCGCCCCACCTCCGGGCGAGAGCCAGGAGGTGGCCTGGGTGTCCTGGGACGAGGCCGACGCGCTGGCCGACGAGGCGCTGGCCGGGGGGCTGCGGACGGCGCGGTCGCTCGTCGAGCGGCGGCGAGGTGGTCGATCCCGGTGGGGGACCGGCCGTGACCGAGCCGTTCGACAGCCTGCTTGGCCCTCCAGGGCCACGACACGGCCATCGACCAGCTGCGCCACCGCGCCCGGTCCCTGCCGGAGCGAGCCCTCCTCCAAGACGTGGCCGCCCGCCAGGCCGCAGCGGCGAGTCCGAGCTGGCCGGAGTGGCCGAGCGGGTCGACGAGCCTGGCCGGCCGCCAGGGGACCCTCGAGGAGCAGATCGCCGCCACCACCTCGCGTCGTCACGAGCTCGAGCGGCGCATGCGCACCGGCACCGGCTTCTCGACCCGCGACCTGCAGGCCATGGACCAGGAGATCAACCAGCTGGCCGGTCGACAGCGCGCCCTCGAGGAGCAGGAGCTCGCCCTCGCTCGAGGAGCAGGAGCCGCTGGACGCCGCTCTGGCTGCCCAGCGGGCGGCCACCGAGGCGCTCGTCGAGGAGGCAGCCCGCTCTGGAGGCCGCCATCGCCGACGCCGAGGCCAGCATCCGGGACGAGATCGAGGCCGAGCAGTCGAAGCGGACGGAGCTGGCCGCCACCATCCCCGAGGACCTGCTGCCGTCGGTACGAGTCGCTCCGCGAGCGCAAGGGCGGGGTTGGGGCGGCGGCGCTCGTCGGCAACCGGTGCGACGGGTGCCATCTCGTCCTCCCCGCCGTCGACCTCGACCGCATCCGGCGGCTGCCCGCCGACGAGGTGGTCATCTGCCCCGAGTGCGACCGCATCCTGGTCCGCTGACCGCCGGTCGTGTCCGGCGCCGCCTGGGACGGTGGCGGCCGCCGGTCCGTGCTGATCCTGGTCCGCCACGGCGAGTCGACCGGCAACGCCGAGGGACGGCTCCTCGGCCGCCTCGACGCGCCGCTGACGGCGAAGGGCTTGGCCCAAGCCCGCGCCATCGCGCCGCTGGTGGCGGGAGCCACCCGGCTCATCTCGAGCCCGCTGGGGCGTGCCCTCGACACCGCCGAGGCCCTGGGGACGGGGCTGCCGGTCGAGGTCGACGACCGCTGGGTGGAGGTCGACTACGGCGAGTTCGACGGGATGGTGCTCGGTGCCGTGCCGGCCGAGGTCTGGACGCGGTGGCGCACCGATCCCGGGTTCCGACCGCCGGGCGGCGAGTCGCTGGCCGAGGCGGGCGCCCGGGTCCGGGCCGCCTGCGAGGAGCTGTTCGCGGCCGACGGCGCCGGCGCCCGGGCCGAGGGCGACGTCGTGGTCGTCAGCCACGTCTCGCCCATCAAGGCGGCGACGTGCTGGGCGCTCGGCCTCGGCGACGAGGGCGCCTGGCGCCTCTACCTGGCCACCGGCTCGGTGACCCGGCTGTCGTGGGGGACCGACGGCCCGGTGCTCAACCGGTTCAACGAGACGCCGCTTCGGCCCGGCAGCTCGACGCACTCGAGCGCGTGACCACGGCTGCTCACCGTCCAGGCCAGCACTCTGCATGACCAGCGAAGCGGTCGATCGCTCGGCGGCCGACGCCGACAGCCCGTTCCTGGTCCGCAGGAGGTGCCAGCTCTCCCAGCTGGTGACCAGGTCAATCCAGATGAGCACCATCGGCCCGTCCCGGCCGTGCTGCTCGAGCTCGGGCGCGAAGGTGACGGCCAGCTGGTGCCGGAGGTCTTCGAGGTGGCTGGGCAGGCCTGGCCCGCGCAGCCGGGCCCGTCGTCGACGAGGAGGACCGCCGCCTGGTAGACGGGCCCGAGGACCTCGAACAGCTCGCGCCGCTGCCGGCAGACGGCCTTGAACGCGGATCTCGGCCGGGCCCCGGGGTGGGAGCGGCGTGATCAGGGTGCGCTGGAGGGCCAGCCTCGAGTCGACCGCTCGGAGGAGCAGGGCGTCGACGTGACGGAAGTAGTAGAAGACGAGGCGGCGCGAGACCCCGGCCTGCGCTGGCCACCTGACGGACGCTCGGACGGCCGACCCCGGCATCGATCAGCTCGACGGTGGCTCGGACGATGGACGAACGGGTGGCCGAGCCACGGGCCAGCCGACGGTCCGCTCGGGTGCCGTCTGCCGGCTCCGTCCCGCGTGCGTGTCCGATCCCTGCCCCCACGGGCGGGAGACATTACGGTCGCCTACGGCTCTACCGGCCAGTAAAAGCCAGGTCAGAAGGCCTATTTCTGCATCGTAAGTGGCCGCTTTGCCACCGACCGGGCCGAAGGGCGTCGGGGTGGCGCCCGGGGAGCGCCGTCCGGGTCAGGGATGGAGGACGACCTTGATGGCCGGCGCGGTTCGGTCGCCGGCCACCCGGAACGCCTCGGCGGCGTCCTCGAGGTCGAAGCGATGGGTCACCAGGGTGGCGGCGATGTCCGGCCTGCGGCCGAGCAGGTCCGCCGCCATGTCGAACTCGGACGCGCCCTCGTGGTGGCCGTAGGTGAAGGCGGGGACGAGGGTGATCTCCTTCATGAGCAGTCCGAGGTCGATGGCCACCGGCGCCCAGAAGCTGCTGAGCACGCCGATCGTCCCTCCGGGACGGGCGAGCGCGACGGCACTGCTCCATCGAGTCCTGTATGCCAGCCGCGTCGAGGACCACGTCGTAGTCGGTTCCGACCGACAGGGAGCCACCGAGCCGCTCGGCTGCCTCCATGCGATTGGCGCGGTGGGCGGCGACGTCTGGGGTGATGCCTCTGGCGGCCAGCGCGGCGATGGCGCACAGCCCGATAGGCCCGGCACCGATGACGAGGACCCGCATGCCGTCCTTCACGCCGGCCCGGTCGATGCCGTGCACCGCCACGGCCAGCGGCTCGACCAGGCAGGCGTCCTCGAGGGCGAGCGCCTCCGGCAAGGGCCGGGCGCAGGAGGGGTCGACCCAGGCGGCATCGGCCATGCCGCCGTCGCGGCTGATGCCGTACATGGCGCCGAAGGCCTCCTGGCACTGCTGCTCCTGGCCGGCCAGGCACCGGTCGCACCGACCGCACCGCACGATCGGCAGCACGGCGACGGCGGTGCCATCGTCGAGACGCCCGGCGAATTCGTGGCCGAGGGTCACGGGCGACGGGCCGAACGACACGAGGTGCACGTCGGTCCCGCAGATGCCGGACGTGGCCACCGACACCCGCACCGCACCGTCTGACGGGTCGCCTGGGCTCATGTCGGAGTTCCCGCCGGTCGTGATCACCGTGATCCCGTCCTCGGTGTTCCTCACCGCCCGCATGGACCGCCTCCCGGGGGTCGCTGTCCTTTGGAGGATGGTCCTTGTCGATGCACCTGCGTCATCCTTCTGCTGTACCGCGCCGCCCAGGCGCGTCCGTGCCGCAGCGTGCGGCGGGCGAATGGCCGGGTCCTCGTCCTGGAAGTGCTCGGTGCCGATGAGCCACCGTAAGCGCGGGGACGAACGCGGCGCGGCGGGAACCGCCGAACGCAGTGGTCGCCGACTCGACCCGTTGGTACCGTGGCCGCCCCGGCGACAGGGGGAGGCGATGGATCGAGGGGGAGCCAGTGGGCCGGCCCACTGTCAGGGAAAGCCGTCCGCCGGGTGCTCACCGGGGTGGCGGTGGCTGCCCTCCTCGTCACCGCCGGGGCCGCGGTCAGCGATGCGGGCCGAGCCAGCGCGGCGTCGGCCTCCACACCTGTGAGCTCGAGGTCGACGGCTTCGCCCATCCGCTACGACCTCGCCCTGGGCGATTCGCTGGCAGTCGGGGTGGGCGCCAGCCAGCCGGCAGACGGATACGTGGGCCTCGTCTACCGCCATCAACGGATGCGCCTTCCTGGCCTCCAACTCGTCGACCTGGCCTGCTCGGGAGCGACGACCAACTCGATGATCCAGGGCGGCGGCTGTCCCTATGCGGCAGGCTCGCAGCTGGCTGCGGCCGAGTCGTTCATCCGGGCCCACCCCGGCCGTATCTCCTTCGTGACCATCGACATCGGGATCAATGACATCGACGGATGCATGACCGACTCGACGATCGTCGCCGCCTGTGTCGCCGCCGGTCTGAGCGAGGCGAGCACCGGTCTGGGCACGATCCTCGCCGGCCTCCGGTCCGCCGATGGCGGTCTTCCGATCTATGGCGCGGACTACTACGACCCGTTCCTCGCCGCCTGGACCAACGGGCCGGCCGGTCGCGCCGTGGCCCGTCAGTCCGAGGCAGACGTTTTGGCCCTTGACGACGTCATCGCCCAGGCCCTCGCCCAATCCGGCGCATCGTTGGCTACGGTCGCCGCCCGGTTCGATACCGTCGATTTTGCTCCCTCATCCGTCTCGCCTGGTGCAGCGGTGCCGGTGAACGTCGCCCGCGTGTGTGCCTGGACGTGGATGTGCTCGGCCCGGGACCTCCACCCCGACAACCACGGTCACGTGCAGCTGGCCTCCGCTTTCGACACCATCATCGATACCAGCGGGGCGGGCCTTTCCGGCTGACGCCCGTGAAGCGGCCCAGCGGAGAACGGCGTCAGTCTCCGCGGCGCGGTAGACCATGGGCCCGACCGTCGTCGAGCGAGCCAGAGGTGCAGATTCGGCCGGCTGCGGTCACCGACGATCAGTGCACGGCCGTCGTGATGACTGCGCTCATAGGCGCTCATCGGCACCCGAGCGGCGGGCCCGCGGCCAGACGGCGGGATGAAGGCCTTCTGGGTACGGAGGCCATGAGGACGTACCTCTACGTTCTCACCACGAGGTCCGTTGGCGCCGGCCCCACTCGGCGGCGGCGGCCGACCCAGACGGCGCGGTCGGCCATCGCCAGCAGGGCAGCATCTCCTTGGCTGTTGCCATAGGCGACGTCCACTCGGCACGGTCCGTTGTCGAGGTGCAACTCCAAGAGCCGGACCTTGGCAGCCCCTCGTACGTTCACACCGGCGAGCCGTCCGGTCAGGGATCTGGTGACCGGATCGACCTCCCACTTGGTGGCGATGACTTCACGTACTCCCAACGCCGCTACCACTGGCCTGACGTAGGCCTCGAATGAGGCACTGATCACGATGACCCGGTGGCCTGATGCGAGGTGCCAGCGAAGTCTGGCGACCGTATCCTTCCGAAGCGCTTTCCGCAGGACGATATCGGCCGTTCGCTCTGCTGCGGTCCGGACTTGCTCTTCGGGAAGGCCACCGAGGAGAGTGACACATAGCCGTTCCTTGGCTCGGTCGCGAGCGCTTCCCCCTCGAAGGCCGATGACCAGTGAAGGCATATGACGAACCAAGGACGCCACGAACGCACGTCTGCTCCGAATCTGTCTCATGAACAGCCGGAATATGTCCGGTCGAGTCAGCGTGCCATCGAAGTCGAAGACCACCAGAGGGAGCTGGCCATCGGCGGCCTGACCGAAGGCGCCCTCTGCCCTCGGAGCCAAACCGGGGTCGGGAACGCGGTCTTCTCCGGTGAGTGGTCTGCCGACTGGTCGGCGCTCGCTGGAAGGCACAGCCCAGCGTACTGGCTCATCCCATGCGGCATACCGTCGAGGACGAGGGCGGGTGCCTTCCAAGCTCGAGAGATCTTGGCAATCCAACGTCACTCTCGGCTGTCAAGAATATGGCGCAGTCGGTTGCTGGGATGATGTCTCTGCCATATGTGTCCGTCGAGCACCCCGTGCTATCATCGAAATGAGCGGTTCAGTGTTCAGCCTTTCATATCAAGGACGGCGACGAGTTGGCTCGAGAACTCGACCTCATGTGAAAGCCTCGACTCGGAGCCGGGCTGTCATGGGACGAAGGGCGTTTTCCCGCAATGGGAATCGGCGCCGATCTCCCTCATCCCCGTCCCCGTGGGCTGCCCTCATTGGGGTGCCTGTGGTGTTTATGGACATCGATGGCGGTAAGATGGGAGTGGTGCGACAACGCCTGAGTCGAGCTATGTGCCGCCTGAGCGCTCACGATTGGTGGGCTGTCGCCTACCCACCGGCCCGGCGTTGGCAGTGTCATCGCTGCGGTGCCATCGCTGAGGACGCTCCGACCTTGGAACTCGAGCGGGTGAGGGGTCAGGCATCGAATCATGGCGTCGATCAATCAGAAGGCTCACGACCGAACTGACTTGAAGTTTGAGTCGATCTCGCTCCCTGATGGCGCAAGGTGGCCGGCGGGATCCCATTTGAGCGATTGACCGGCCGTTTTTGAGGCTCATCCGAATCGTCGCCTGGCCATGCCGCGACCGTTGAGCTTGCAGCGGGGATGGGTCCCCGGGGGGGAAATTTGGAGTGCTCTGGAGCTGATGCTCGTCCGGTCGGCGACGCGGTCGATGGGTGCGGTCCGAGTTGAGGTAGCCGGGGATGGTGAGAGCCGACGGCGGGCTGCCGGCATGTGAGAGCGCAACCCTGGGCTGACTGGAAGCCGCGGTCAGCAGGGCAAGCACTGCGGTAACGGCGCTTCCTTTGTGAGTCCTGGGGACCGCTGCCAGCAACTCTCGCTGAATAGTTCACGTGCGGTGGTGGCGCTGACGCGTAATGTCCACCTTTCGTTAATCTGCTGATAACTGGTCGTTTTCCACTTGTTTACCTGGCGTGATGCAGTTACCGTGACGTTCCATGGCGGCTGGGTTCGGCGGTCACTCGCTCAAAGGACACCCCGGGCTCAACCGCGGCCAGCGGAACTCCCGACCGCCGACCTCCACCGATCAAGGTCCGATGAGGTTTCGACAAGTCCACGATCACGTCGGCGCTCCTGTCGTGGGCGTGTGGACGCCCACGGCGATGCACCGGCGGACGATTCCACTGAGTCGCTGTGGGCGGGGCCAAATTGTTGGCCTTGCATTTTCCAGATATAGCGATGGATTAGGCCGAGTGTTTTGCTCGGACCGTCGACGATCTCATCCATAGACCCGGGCGAATTGAGGATGCTGTGAGCGATGTAGATATCAGCGTGGTTGTTCCGACTCGAAATGAGCGGAACAACATCCGTCCATTGATCGACCGACTCAGTGCGGTTTTGGCTCATCGGAACGCTGAAGTCATCTTCGTGGACGACAGCACAGACGACACACCGGAGGTCGTCGCCGAAGTAGCCAAGACCGCCTCTCTTCCGGTACTGGTCATGCACCGCGGACCGGGAGAGCGAGTCGGAGGCCTCAGCGGCGCCGTCATCGCCGGGCTCCGCCTTGCTGAAGGTCGGATCTCGGTGGTGATGGACGGTGATCTGCAGCACCCGCCCGAGTCCATTCCCGAGATCATTGCGCCTATCGAACGTGGCGAAGTCAATCTTGTCGTGGGCAGCCGCTATCGGCAGAACGGTGGTCTCGACGGCCTCTCCAACCGTGCCCGCGTCGGATTCTCGTGGTTGGCCACCAGGCTGACCAAGTGCGTGTTTCCCCGGCGGCTTCAACAGGTGACAGACCCGATGAGCGGGTTCTACGCAGTGCGGTCGTCCGCGATTGATCTCGATTCTCTCAAGCCGTTGGGGTTCAAGATCATGTTGGAGACCATCGCCCGCAGTGAGCTCTCGGTGGCCGAGGTCGGATTCCGGTTCGCCCCCCGGATGTCCGGGAGCAGCAAGGCCAATCTGGGAGAGGGAATCCGGTTTGTCGGCCACCTCACCCGCCTGCGGGCCGAGACCATCCTCACGGCTCGGCAGCGGCGGGCGACCGGATTCGCCACGGTGGGTGCCAGCGGACTAGTCGTCAATACGATCGCCTTCTGGCTCATCCTCCACTTCACCCACATGCCGTACCTCCTTGCCGCCGCCCTGGCCACCCAGGTGTCCACCACCTGGAACTTTGCCGGCATGGAGATCTTCGTTTTCTCGGACCGCAGGTCCGGTGGGTTCTGGCCGCGCTACCTCAAGTTCTGCCTTCTCAACAACACGGTCATGCTGGCGCGGTTGCCGGTCCTGGCCTTCCTCGTCAGCGTCCTGCACTGCCCGAAGACCCTGGCCAACATCGCCACGCTGCTCCTGGTGTTCGTGGTTCGGTTCGGTATCAGCGATCGGTACATCTACGAAGAAGAAGAGCATCCGGATGACGCCTTGGTGGCTGAGAACGCGGAGAAGGGGAGGTCGGGCCCGGTTGCAATGGCCGTCGATGCCTCCACAAGGATGCCGTCCCCGTCAGGGCGAACCGATCGGACGACCTTTCGCTACTACTACGACATCCACGGCATCGTCACGATCGGCACTGACGTGGCTCTGCCCGAGCTGACCTATTTTCTTCGTCCCCGCCTTTCGGCAGAGAGCGAAGCACCCGACATTGGTATCCGGGTCGGATCGCTTGGTTATCCTCGGCTTCGGGCGCGCATGGTTCAGTCGGCTGATGGTCGGATCATGCGGTGGGAAGAGCACTTGGGGCCACTGTCGGCAAACTTCGCGATTCAGTTCGACCGCCAGATCTCCGTCTCCACCAGCCGGTCCCTCGCTCGCAGTCCCCATGTGCTCTACACCAACGTTGTCGAGGCCCTGCTCCGGTTCCTCTTCGTCCAGCGCGGATACATGCTCTTGCATGCCGCATGTATGGATATCGGTGGTCAAGGGGTGATGCTGTCGGCTCGGACGGATACCGGTAAGACGGGCACGGTGCTCAAGCTCCTGCGTTCGAACAAGGGATCGTTCCTCTCCGATGACATGACCATCATCGACAGCTCGGGCGTCGCGAGGAGCTTCCCCAAGCCACTCACGATCAGCCATCACACGCTCCAGAGTGTCGAGGCCGGTGATCTCAGTCGACGTGAATGGGCATGGCTCAAGATCCAGAGCCGGCTGCATTCGAAGGAGGGCCGGGGTTTCGCGCTCAAGCTCGCCGATCACAATGTGCCCATCATGACCATCAACAGTTGGACACAGCGCGCGGTGCCGCCGCCGAAGTATCAGGTTCAACGGCTGGTTCCGTGCAAGGTCTCGCTGAGCACACGAATCGAACAGCTGTACATCATCGAGCGCGGCTTTCCTCATCACAGCATCGTGGCCCAGTCTGAAGCCATCGACGAGTTGCTCGCCAACACCGAGGATGCCTATGGGTTCCCGCCTTACCGCTATCTCTCTCGAGCTCTTTCGGTCGATGGCATCAGCTATGACGAGCTCAAGGAGCGCGAGCGGCTGATTCTCATCAGCGCGATGGAAAGCGTGCGCATCCACCGGTTGGGCTCCAATGACTTCTCATGGGCGGATCGGATCAGCGAGCAGGTCGGTGCGGACGTCCGGACCGACCTTGACTTCTTCAGCCTCGATGGGATTGCCACCTCCAATGGATCCGGTCCTTCCAACGGAGTGACCGGGACGGACGGAGTGACTGCGGCTAATGGGTCACCTGTTAACGGGTCACCTGCCAACGGGACCGCTGAGACTGAGTTTGTCGATGTGATGCAGCAGCAGCCCCTCCCTGATGGAGATGCCCCGCCCAGCACGGGGACGATCGACGCCAGCTCCGCCCCCCAATAGCCGAAGGGGCGCGCGGTGACGCTGTTACGGGACGAACGACCCATCGGGTCGGCTCCTCGCCCGACTCAACGGGACGAAGGCCACGACGGCCGCAGGGATAAGTCGCTTCGGGGAGAGCTGGACCGTCCGCTCTCGTGGAGCACCATTCCGGCCACTGTCTGGCTCTCCTCGATCCTGGTACTCGCTCTCGCAGAGCGAGTGATCAATCTCAACGCGTTCGGCTTCAATAGCGATGAGGCCGTGTATGCCGGCCAAGCCGCCTCGTTGGCTGGGAATCCTCTCTTCACCAACGAGTTTCCGGTGTTCCGGGCGCATCCACTGCTCTTTCAGCTGCTGATTTCGCCGCTTTTTGCATCCGGTACCCCAGACCTCCGTGGACGAGTGGTTGTGGCCCTCATCGGCGTGGCAACTGTGGCTGTGGTGTATCTGATCGGCCGCGACCTCTACGGAACCAAGACGGGGCTGATCGCCGCACTCATCCTCGCCGTCATGCCGTACCACATCATCGTGACCCGACAGTTGCTGCTCGACGGTCCTGCCGTGTTCTGCATCACTCTGGCCTTCTGGCTCTTCACTCGCTTTGTGATGACAAATCGATGGGAATGGCTGGCCGGCGCGGCCGGCACCCTTGGCCTTGCCGTCCTCACCAAAGAAACGAGCGCCGTTCTTCTCGGCACCATGATCCTGTTCTTGCTGGTGAGCCCGCAGGTTCGCCGTCCGGTCCGCGCCGTCGTCTTGACCGTTGCGGCCTTCACTGTGATCAGTCTGATCTTTCCCCTCACCGTCGCTCTGGCTGGCCGTGGCTCGACGGGTCAAAGCTATCTCGCGTGGCAGCTCACCAGATCCTCGAACCACTCCGCATCCTTCTACTTCACCGTTGTTCCTTCGGCAATCGGGTGGGCGGTCGTGGTGGCAGCGGTGGTGGCGCTCTTCTTCCGGGTGAACAGAACGTGGCGGGAATTGATGTTGGTGATGTGGATCGCCGTTCCTTTCATCACCTTCGAGCTCTATCCCCTCAAGGGATACCAATATCTCCTCCCCATCGCGCCGGCGGTCGCCCTCCTGGCCGCTCGAGGACTCACGACTTGGCACCTACCGAGCGGATGGTCCACCCTCAGGTCGTCGGTCGTCCGACCGGTTGCCCTCGCCGTCGTTCTACTTACCTTGGCGCCGGCGGTGTGGACAGCCGTGTTCCCGTCGGCTCAGCGCGGCCACGTCGTTGGCCGGCGAGGGCGGCGTCCCCGGGGGCCGCGCCGCTGGCCAGTGGGTCGGCGTGCATCTCGTCCCTGGCACCGATCTCATGACCATCGGTCCGAGCATGGCCAACATCATCGAGTACTACGGCCATCGTCCTGCTCAGGGGTTGTCGGTCAGCACGGACCCCTTGCACCGGAACCCGGCATACACGCCGATCGACAACCCCGACCACAGCATTCGGGACGGTCAATTCTCCTTTCTGGTGTGGGACGCCTACTCGGCCCTGCGGTCGCCGTACACGGCTCACCGCCTTCAAGTGCTCGTCTCGCGCTATCAGGGCGTACCCGTCCATACCGAGCGTGCGGATGGTCGGCCTCTCATCGTGATCTACGAGGTTCACCCATGACGGCCCGATCCCGGTCATCCCGACGTGTCGCATTTGCCGTCATGGCAGCGTGCATGGCGGCTGTCGGGCCGGTTGGGATTGCCGGTGCCGCGCCACGCCAGCCGGCGTCCAACGTCATCCAGCACGTGATCATCGTGCTACAAAGCGGCCACTCATTCGACAACTACTTCGGGACCCGGCCCGGTGTGGCCGGCATCCCTGCCAACGCCTGCGAACCAGTGGCCGTCAGGTCCAGCGCCTGCGTCAAGCCGTACCATCTCAAGCCGGGCCAGGCGCGGGCCGGACTCACCGAAACGGCCCGGGTAACGGCGGCTGCCATCAACCGCGGCAAGATGGACGGCTTCGTGCGGGCCCAGTCCAACTCGTCGATCGGGTCCGTCGCCATGGGCTATTTCGATCGCAGCGACCTCCCCTTCTACTGGAGCTTGGCCGACCGCTTCACCCTGTTCGACCAGTTCTTTTCCGGATTCCGGGGGGGCGCCCTGCCCAATCGGATCACGGCCATCGCGGGGCAGGATGGCGGCATCACATCCAACACGCCACCGGCGGGGGGCATCAACGTCCCCACCGTGTTCGATCAGCTTGACAGCTCGCATCTCAGCTGGAAGTTCTACGTGCAGGGCTACGACAACAGAGGGTCACCGGCTCCCGGTGGCGTGTCGACGGACCCTTTGCTGGCCATGCCTCGCATCTTGCACTCTCCAGCCGACGCCAACCGCATCGTTTCGTCGAATCAGTACTACACCGACCTCATCCAGGGAACGCTCCCTGCCGTTTCGTTCGTCACCGGCACGACCGGTTCGGAGCGCGCTCCACAGAATCCGGCGGTCGGCGAAGCATTCGTCGAATCCATCATCAACGCTCTGATGCAGAGCCGGGAGTGGAGTCATACAGCCCTCTTGCTTACCTATGACGACTCCGGCGGCTGGTACGACAATGTCCTGCCCCCCACGGTGGATGGCATACCGCTCGGTCTCCGGGTGCCAGCCATCCTCGTCTCCCCGTACGCCCGGCCCGGCTATGTCGACAACCAACCAGAGGACACCGCCGCCATTCCCGCCTTCATCGATCATGTCTTCAATCTGCCAGTGCTGACTCCGGAGGCGGCAGCCGCCGGGAACCTGATGACCGCCATTGACACCCACCAGCGTCCGTCCCCCGCCGTCATCGCGCCATCCTCGGCACCGGTCGCCATCCGGCCTCACGTTCTCCTCATCTATCTGCTGTACCTCGGCGCACTCCTCGTGGTGGGCGCTCTCATCACGTTGGCCGTCTGGCGTCGGGACTGGTGGCACGTCATCACCAGCAGTTTGCGCCACGCTCAGGAGGGTCGAGCATGAGAGGGGCACCTTCGTTCCGAATGCTCGTCTCGTTGCTCGCCGGCGTGACGGCAGCAAGCGCTATGGCGGTCGGCCTCGCCCCGCCGGCGGCCTCGGCGGCAACGCCGAGGACGGTGGAGGTGCTGGTGGTGCCCGAGTACGCCGGTGTTCATCTGACCGTCGACGGAATACCGATCGTGACCGGACCGGGTGGAACGCAGACGATCGTGGACCCGGACTTGGGCGGCGCTGCGTCCCACGTCGTCGTGCCGCAGCAAGAGCTGAGCCCCACTCTGCGGGTCGCGTCCGACAGGGTGGCTGTTGATCCAAATCATGGATCGTTTGCTCGCCGGCTCATCATCGAGCTGGACGCAGACAGTGCCGTCACGCTGCACCTTGTCAGCCCCCAGGGCACGGCAGTACCGCCGGCCGAAGTACAGCGGGTGACATTGAGCGACAGTCTCGGCGGCACGATCCAGATCGATGCGTCTGAGTTGGGTTCGCCAATCTGGTTGCCGTCGAGCCGACCCTCGTCGGTGCCGTCCGGTGTCGACAACCGCCTGGTCACGTATTCGGTCCAGTCGGTCTTGGATGATGGATCGAACATCGTGAACAGTGGTCAGCTGCGCTTCGCGGCGAACCGATCTCTGACATGGAAGGTGCCGGTGATCCTCCGGTCGCTGACCGTCGTGGGAAACGATCTGCTCGCGGGGTCCCCAGCAGGGACGAGCGCCCAGATCACCTATCCGGACGGATCTCGGCGGATCGTCGCCTTCGGCCCTCATCACCGAGTCACACTTTCCAATCTCCCGAGAGGTAGCTATGGCGTCAAGGTCCTCGGAGGGATCGTTCCGTTGGCATCGACAGTCCGTCTTTCCCGAAACCAGACGGACGTCGAGATCGTGGTCACCGCCGCGGATGTAGCCGATCTCGTTGGCATCGCGCTGGTCATCCTCGCCTTGGTGGTGGCTGCCGGAGTGCTCGGCCGTCGACGGCGACTGGTGGCTGCACGAAATGAGTTCGAAGCGGGAAGTCATGGAGCACATGGGGGGGCAAATGTGGCGCTCAGCTAAGCCCCGTCCGTCCGGCGTCTCGCGACTGCAACGCTCGACCTGGAGGGCGATCGCCATCGTAGTGTGCGGTGCTTTCGTGGCTGCGTGCAGTAGCTCGGCCGACGCCGCCAAAGATCAGAAGAGTGCCGGCGTCAGCCAGCCGAAGGTGGCGACGGCGCCGACGTCGGCGAAGGCAACGCTTCCGCAAAACACGGAGAGTGCCAACCATCGAATGTTCGCCTTCTACTACCTGTGGTGGGACCTACCGCATTGGCATGCGCGCCTTGGCCCCAAATACCCGTACTCGACCAACCCTCCGCCCTTGCCCGCGACGTTGACGGGCAATGGTTGCACGGTCGTCAACAACTATCCGGGGAACCAGCTGACGGATGTGGCTTCGCCATTATTCACCCAGGACTGACCCGGCGCAAATCGGTCGTGACGTGGACTTGGCAGCGGCAGCCGGACTCGCCGGCTTTGCCGTCGCCTGGGCCGGGACCGGCCAGCCAAACCAGACCGCTTCCTCGTCTGCGTTCAACCAGCGTCTGGCCATGCTCGTTTCAGCGGTCAACCAGTTGCGGAGCCAAGGAAGCTCCTTCTCGTTGTGGATCGCCTACATGTCCTCGGCCAAGATCCGAACTCTGACGCAGATCAACAACGACCTCACGTATCTCGACAGCACCTACGGCTCGAACCCGGCGTTCGATCACACGAACGACGGCAAACCGACACTGATCATGATGGGGAGCAGGAAGTACCCCGTGTCGGTGCTCAACGCCTTCTCCGCCCGCTGGCGTCCCCACTTCTACCTCGTGGGCGACGAGAACTGGAACACCTGGAACGCGCAGAAAGCCGCTGACTTCGACGCCGACCAGTACTACTGGTCGAGCCAGAATCCGATTTCAAATCCGACTTCCTTCAAGGACATTCAACGCTTGGCGACAGAGGTCAGATCCAGCACAAACCCGGACGGCAGCCAGAAGCAGTTCTTCAGCCCGCTAGCACCTGGTTACAACAAGGTCCTCGGGGGCGGATCGGGATGCGTACCGCGTCTCGGGGGCACGACCATGCGTGACATCTATGCCGGGAACTCCGCGTCCCATCCCAATGGCTGGATGGTGATCAGCTGGAATGAGATCGACGAAGGAACCTATATCATGCCGCTCGAGCGCTATGGCGACCAAAGCGTCGATACCCTGCACTCGATCATTACCGGCTCGCCTGATGGAGGCGGTTGATGAGCGAGTTGACGCCCTCGAGGTGCACCAGAAGATCGATCTTCCAAAGTGAAACTCAAATCAACCATGGGCTGCGCCACGGCTCCGCCACTCGCGCCCGACACGACGAAACGTCAATCCCATTCAGAGGGTGAGGAAGTCTCCGATGAAGAGTCTGAAGAGTTTGAAGAGTGTGAAGAGACTCAAGAGTTTGAGGCGAATATCGCTGCCGGCGCCCGTTCCTCAACGGAGCGTGTTGGTCGTTGTTGCCGTGGGCCTCGTCGTGGTCGCCGGAGTTGTCGTCAAGGAAGCCAATAGCAAGAACACCACCCGCTTACCGGCGCCACAAGGGATCACGCTGGTGTCGCCCCATACGAGCAGCAGCAGCGTGCCGCAGGTGCAGGCTGGCTACACAAAGACCGCGTCCGCTCCCCTCACGGGCTGCACGATTACCCTCTCGAATCCAAGTCCGCTGCAAGGCAGCACTGCGGAAACGGCTCTGGTCGTTGCCGCTCCGGACGCACAGATCCAACTCCGAGCCCAGTACTTGCACGCCATAAGTGTGCACACCGCCCAAGCCGGTAACGAGGGCAGGGTGCTCTTCGCCCTCCCGATCGCGCACGCAGAGCCAGGGATCCGCGTCGACGTGACCGCCACGGCGTCGCTGGGCTCCGTCCACGATGTCTGCCAGACCAGCTTCCTACCGTCCGCCAGTCTGGCCTTCGGGGGGCCTGCCTCCTCAGCCTTGCTCTCGTTGCCATTCGTGCCGGCGCCCCGGCATCACCAAGCTCCCGTCGCTCCCGCCCCTCCCGTCGCCGTCGATGTCATATCCACCAACCCGACCCCAGCCCAGTCGGCCGGGGGTCCGGGCGGTGGTGGCTGCAACGACGACGACCACGATCACCACCACTACCGGGCCACCACCGACGACCACGACCACGACGACGACGACCACCACCACCACCACGACCACGACCACGACGACGACGACGACCACGACCACGACCACCACGACCGTGCCACCCACCACCACCACCACGACCGTGCCACCCACCACCACCACCACGACCGTGCCACCCACCACCACCACCACTACGACAACGACGCTCGTCGCCAATTCCGCCTCGACGGGGTCGTCGGTTTCGGACGGTTCGTCGGGTTCCAGTTCGCCCGCCGTGAGCGAGTCATTGCTCCCGTCGGTCCAGGCTCGACTGCCATGGATAGCCACGCCTCTCCCGCCGGAGTCTGTCTAATACGACGAGGTCGCCGCCTTCGGCGCCGTACCGTGCTATGGCACCATGTCCGGGGGTTCCGCTCAACCGACCGATCGTGAGCAGGGCCCGCGATCGGTCCACCGGCGGGCTACTGGCTGGTGGCCACTGACGGCGGGATCTTCTCGTTCAACGCGCCTGCTTCGGCTCGGCGGTGGGATAGCGCACATTGAGCCGAGCCGGCGAGCCTGATCAGGCGATCCAAACGCGGCTCGCGCGAAGTGGTTGAACAATCACGATCCGTGTGAGAGGGGTTGGAATGTGCGGGTTGGCAAACCTCTATCCCGCCGTGGGCTTGTCAACCCGCACGATCCCAGACGGCTGCGCGGCAATGTCGCCCGGAGTATCCGCCTGACGTCCCTCGATATCGTTCATGATTGAAAGCGTCACGTCCGTGATCATCGATTACGAACGGCGGCCGACAACCGATGTCCCAACAATGACCAATGATCGCAAACTCGGACCTTGTTCTTCTACGTTAGGGACCTTGAAATCATGGTTAGTAGCCGACTGCGGATCTCTTGGGGCAGGGGCAGTCCGGAGACGAAAGGGAGATGCAGATGAGTCAGTCCGATGCGGGGACGGGGCCCGTGTTCGCGGCGACGGCCAAGGACCACCGTCGGTGGACGGTCCGGCTCCTGGCCGTCGGTGCAGCCACGGCGCTGGGCGCCGCTCCGATCGTATCGGTCGCCGCCTACGGTGCCCCGGCCGCCTCCCACTCCAGTGGGGCACCGATCAAGAATTGCGATACCTATGAGGCAGCCCAGGCGAACGTCATCTCGGTGGACTTCAACTACCAGGCCAAGCCACAGTCGTGGGCCGTCCCGCCCAACGTGCTTGGTAACCAGGTGTGCATCGACACGAGCGGCGCCCAAGGTGGTGGCAGCGCGACGAACCCGACAGGTGGTGGGCTGGGTGGCGCTGTGAACGGGCTGTTCTCGGTCGTCCCCGGGCAGACATGGAGCGTGGTGACCGGCCGCGAGGGTGTGACCGGTACCGGATCGGCCGCCGGCGGGGGCGGTGGCGGGACGTACATCTTCGGGCCGTCCGGCCAACTGCTCTTGGGTGGAGGTGGTGGTGGCGGAGCCGGTGTTGCCACCGGGGGCGGCGCCAGTGGCGGGGCCGGGAGCAGTTCCGGGTCCGATCACTCGAGCGGCACCGGTCAGACTGGCGCGGTCGGGACCGGAGGCACCGGCGGTGGCGGCGGCGGCACGTCGAGTGCCGGCGGCGGCGCTGGTGATGGCGGGGCCACCGGGGGCGGTGGCCCCACGACATCGGTGAACAACCTGGCCACGGGTGGCTCCGGAAGCCCTGGCGGAGGAGGTGGCGGAGGGGCCGGCTACTTCGGCGGCGGCGGCGGCGGCGCCAGCTCCGGTGGCGGGGGCGGCTCGGGTTACAGCGATCCTTTGATCTCCTTGACCCAGCCCTACTTCCAGGGCTTCTGGAGGGGCAACGGCCATGTCCTCATCGAGTACCGGACGACAACGCCGCCTCCTCCACCGACTCCCGGTGGCGGGGGAGGAATCATCTCGACCCCAAGTAACGGCTATTGGTTGACGGCCTCGGACGGCGGGATCTTCAGCTTCGGCAGCGCATCCTTCCATGGATCCCAAGGAGGGCATCGACTCAACAAGCCGATCGTCGGGATGGCCGCGACGTCCACGGATGGTGGCTACTGGCTGGTGGCCGCGGACGGCGGCATCTTCGCCGAGGGTACCGCCAACTTCCACGGTTCGACCGGTGGCATGACGCTGAACAAGCCGATCGTGGGCATGGCCGCGACACCCGATAACGGTGGGTACTGGCTCGTGGCCTCGGATGGAGGCATCTTCGCCTTCGGCGACGCGCCGTTCTACGGCTCCACGGGCGGAGCACACCTCAATTCGCCGATCGTCGGAATGGCGGCGACCAATGATGGCAAGGGGTACTGGCTGGTGGCCGCCGACGGGGGTGTCTTCGCCTTCGGCGACGCCCTGTTCTACGGCTCCATGGGTGGCCAACCGCTGAACAAGCCGATCGTGGGGATGGCGCAGGACTCCCAGACAGGTGGCTACTGGCTGGTGGCCGCCGACGGGGGAATCTTCTCGTTCAACGCCCCCTTCTTGGGCTCGACTGGTTCGATCGTGCTGAACCAGTCGATCGTCGGCATGGCTGCTTCGCAGGACGGTGCCGGGTACCGCTTTGTTGCCGCCGACGGTGGCATCTTCTGTTTTGGCAGCGACGGGTTCTACGGTTCCATGGGTGGCCAGCCGCTGAACAAACCGGTCGTCGGCATGGCCAACGCCTGAGGTACGGCCGGTGGACCCGTAGGGCCGGTGACCGCCGGGTCGCATGACAGGTACGTGAGCGCGTAGTCATTCCGCGCCGCGTTGGTCAGTTTGCCGCTGGACCGAAAGTCCTCGCGACTTCCGCTCACCGGGCGTCTCTCGTTCAGAGCAACGCTGTGCGTGAGCGAATAGACACGCAATGACCAGATTTCAATCCAGCCATTGCGGGTGAACCCCTAGACCCGTACGCTCTCCCACCAGTGGGGGTGCGACCATGATGCGGCGATTGGCGATTGTGGCGGTGGTGATTACCGCAAGTGTTGCCATCATAGCGACTACTACCACCCACTCGCTCGCCGCTCCTACCGCCAGCCCTCTTTCAGTGACGCCCTACAGCGGCTTCAATCCCAGTCTCACCCGGGCTCCCTACGTAACCGATCTGACGCAAACCTCTGCCTACGTCAACTGGGCAACCAACTCCGAATCGCCGGGGTCACTTCAGGTCTCGCCAATTGGAACTGGAGGCTGTCCCGCCTCGACCATGACATGGTCCACATCGGCCAATCCATTGCCCGTCCCGACCCAGATTCCCTACCAGGCGTCAGGATCCACCGCCACCACCACCTCTTGGGAGTTCACCGTGGTGAACGGCGCGGGCACAACCATCAACGAGTACCAAGCCTCGGTCCTCGTGAAGAACCTCTCACCCGGCACGACGTACTGCTACGCGGTGTTCTCGACGGACAAGGCAGGGGCGACTGATCTACTTCCACCGTCAACGAGCCCGTCGCTCCAACCGCTGCCCGTTCAGTCCTTTACCACGCTCTTGAGCCCCAGTGCCTCCTCAACGGCACCCGTCAAGTTCGATGTCATCGACGACACCGGGGAGAACTACGAGGACACAACCGAGGCCGGTGGGAGCAGCGACGTGCCCTTCAACTCGACTGGTAGCCCGATCAACCCGGATGAGGCTTCTCTTTACGAGCAGATCGGAATATCGGGAGCACAGTTTCTGATCGATGCGGGCGATACCGGGTACAACGACGGGAGCCAAACCAATCTCGGCGACCTTGAACAGACAGGGACCACGACGGACGTTAGTAACTTCTTCGGCCCCTCGTACGACCCGCTAGCGGGTGGTATCCCCACATTTGTCGCCTCTGGCGACCACAACCAGAACAACACGGGCCTGAAAGTGTGGCCGACTCCTACTTCTGCCGCCGATTCGGGCGGAACCTACGGGTATGACTCCGTGACCGATGTCGATGGCATCACCGGGTCAGCTCCCGCCGACTGGTACGCCTTCTCGACCGGCAATGTGCGGGTCTACGTGATCGATGGTGCATGGGGCGAAAGTGCCACCGGCGGCAAGCTCGGAACCACCACCGGTTCGCTGTGTGGAACGCCGGGCTCATCGGCCGCCGACGCCTGCCAGCCGTATGAGGCCGACAACGTCGAGCATTGGCAGACCAGTTCGGCCGAATACCAATGGCTGGCGTCCGACCTGGCCAATCCCGCTTACTCCGGCATGGTCAAATTCGCCGTCTTCCATTTCCCCTTGCGATCGGACAATGAGTCGCAGCCCTCGGACCTGTATGCGCAGAACAGCTCAGCCAATCCGAATGCCTCTACCAGCCTCGAGGCGTTGCTCTCGGGGTACGGCGTCGACATCGCCTTCAACGGTCACGCCCACACCTACGACCGCACCATCCCCAGCGGACCGGGCCAGGTCATCAACTACGTCAGCGGAGGTGGTGGTGGAGTGCTCGAGCCGGTACAGGGCTCCTCGACGACTACCTGCAAGAGCCTGCTCGCAGCCTCGAGCACCTACGCGATCGGTTGGAGTCCGAGCACGAGCACCGGATCATCCTGTGGCACCTCGGACACTCCGACATCCATCGCACAGGTCTACAACTTCCTTCAGGTCAGTGTCTCGGGCGATCACGTCACCGTGTCTCCCACCAACGCGGCAGGCCAAACCTTCGACGTGCAGACATACAAGTTCGGTTCATCGAGTGGCTCAACCCCCACGATCCCCGGCAATGTGACCGCCACCGCCACGTCGTCCTCGTCCGTCCGGGTCAACTGGACCGCATCCACTGAGACCGGCGGAACCATCAAATCTTACGATGTCGACCGGGATGGTGCGCAGATTGGTACGGTCAACGCCCCGGCCACCGCCTATACCGACACCAGCGTTCAGCCGAGCACGACCTACACCTACTCGGTCATTGCAATGGACGAAAGTGGCCATTCATCGGGCCCTGGGACATCCAGACCGGTGACCACGCCTCCATTGCAGGTGACCACGCCTCCTACGTCGACCCTTCCACCCTCGAAGCTGCCGTTCTCAGGGCCTCCGGCCCAGACGGACTGCTCGGCTGATCTCCCTGCGGGCTCCGTCGTGGGCTCGGCCGCCCTCGGCGAGGGCTCGGGCTACTACGAGGTCGATTCTGCGGGGGACGTTGCTGCCTTCGGTGGGGCCGTGTGCTACGGCGCCATGACTGGCATACCACTCAACCAACCTATTGTCGGGATTGCAGTCGATCCGGCGACCGGCGGCTACTGGCTGGTGGCCACTGACGGCGGGATCTTCTCGTTCAACGCGCCGTTCCTCGGGTCGACCGGCGGCATCGTCCTCAACAAACCGATCGTGGGAATGGCCGCGGATCGGTCCAGCGGCGGCTACTGGCTGGTGGCATCCGATGGCGGCATCTTCGCGTTTGGCGCCCCGTTCTACGGGTCGACGGGCAATCTCGTCCTCAACAAGCCGGTGGTGGGCATGGCTCTCGATCCGGCCACCGGCGGCTACTGGCTGGTGGCATCCGATGGCGGCATCTTCGCGTTTGGCGCCCCGTTCTACGGGTCGACGGGCAATCTCGTCCTCAACAAGCCGGTCGTCGGAATCGCGCCTGCGCCGGACGGAAGCGGGTACCGGTTGGTGGCCGCGGACGGGGGCATCTTTTCCTTCAACGCGCCCTTCTACGGCTCGACCGGGAGCCTCGTGCTCAACGCCCCCGTGGTCGCGGCGATGACCGACGAGCGGACCGGCGGCTACTGGCTGGTGGCCACTGACGGCGGGATCTTCTCGTTCAACGCGCCCTTCTTCGGCTCGGCGGTGGGTTAGGACATTCAACGGGCCAAGGGCTCGTCGGCAGCACGCACCGACGAGGCCGCGACCGCTTGCACGGGTTGCGGGTGGTCGGCCACCCTCCACCGGCCGGCCTTGCGTATCGACTGCTCCGGATCGGAGCGGAGATGATGAGTAGTTAGTACGTCGTCCGAGCGCGTCGCAGTCTGAGGGTGGGACCCAGAGGAAGGAGGCGATGATCCTCGGCGTCCCCGATGCTTCCGTCTCGGGCTGCCCCAGAGCAGCGAGACCAACGACATGCCGATCGAGACGGCACCGGGATCGGATCGGGTCCCAAGTTCGGTCGTTTCTGTGAAACCGCTGGGCCGATGGTTGGGTGACAAAAGGGGAGAGGTGGCCACGCGTCCGTGGCGCTTCCCGTGCGCGGACCTGGCCCGACGTTGACAGTGATCTTCGCCAGAACGACGCCAGGCTCGCCGAACTCAGGAAGTGGGTCGTTGCCAGCCTCGAAGGTTCCGGATTCCGACCGTGTCGTCCTTCTCAAAGATTGGGTGATCGTCTGGGATCGCGACCATTGGGGCGGGACCGTCGAGCGGAGTCCGGCACGTGAGGCCGACCCCTTCATAGGCCTGATGAGACGTGACGCCTCGGTGGACCGCGTTGAGGGCTTGCCGATAGGGACGGCGGATACGCGCCCGGTCGGAAAGCCGAGACGGACCCGCCTCGACCTGCGGCTCATCCAAGCCGCGGGTCTACGGGGTCTTCGCGTTGAACTGGGGAGCGCACGTAGGGAAGTATCTGGCTATCCACACCTCAGCGGGGTCCGGTGGCCGCCCGCGCTCTTGAAAGTTGCATGCGCCCGGAATTTTGAGGGCATGGGAGCGACATTAGGGCTCCCAGATCGTCATGAGCTCGAAGTGCGGGGTTATGAGGGCCCAAAGGCAAGCTTCACGGTCTGGACGTGTCTGGCGCCCGAAGCAGGCACTCCGGATGTGGCGACCAGGACGCATTGATTGGTGCACGTAGCACTCGGCCGTGGGGTTAGGGGTGCACTTGCGGCCAGATTGGTTATGGTAAAGACCGCGGTTCCGGCTCCGTTCTCGATCACTACAAATGGTTGCGCAGCGAGTTGAGCACCACAGCCAAGAGCATTGACATCCGCGGCGGCAGCGCATTCAGAGAGACGCACCTTGCCGGGTGGGAAACCCGAAACGCTCACCTGAACGACCTCGCCGTTGTGCAGGTTGGTGGCGGGTGAAACATGAAGAACCAAGCCGGTCGCAGTCGAGGTGGAAGAAGTGGCGGTCGTCGTCGACGGCGTGGTAGTCGGGCTGGAGCTGCAGGCAGTGAACGTAAGCGAACCAGCGAAGAGCGCCCCGAGGTAAGAGAGCCGGAACCTTGGCTCTGCGGAGCGGACCCCTCTGCAGCGAGTCAACTGCACCAACCCCAATCACGACAGCGCCCTCAGGGTGATTGTGGCTCAAGGGAACGGAAAAAGGAAGCCCAACCCAGTCCCGGCCCCTGTCCCAGATCACTGTCGGCTGTGGGTGTTATCGAGGGACTAGCTAGTGCTGGCCCGATCGCTAACTGCCACTGACCGGCCCTTCCGATACGTTCCAGGAACCAGCCGATGGGCCTAACGATCGCAGATTGCGACTCCGGTTCGGGCGCACCGCAAGCGGAACATCTAAGCGGCATCGGGTCCCACCCGCTATCGTTATTCCTTACGCGACCTGAGGAGGCGCCAATGCAAGAGATGAACTCCTCCTACCCGGCGACGTTCAGCTTCGACGCCCCGGAGAAGGTCGCCAACTGGCGACCGATCGTTAACTGGCTGCTTGCCATCCCGCATTTCGTGATCCTGTACGGATTGCGGATCCTCGCCGAGGTAGTCGGCCTCATTTCTTGGTTTGTGATCCTCTTCACCGGCGAACTCCCGGAGAGCTTCGCCAACATCCAAGCGATGTATATGCGATATGAACTCCGTACGTATACCTTCTATCTCTTCATGTGCGAGGAGTACCCGCCCTTCGCCTTCGGAATGACGACGACCGACAGTGGTGAGGACCCCCGCGTGCGGGTCGAGTTCCAGCCTCAGCTCGCTGATCGCAACCGCCTCACCGTCGCGTTCCGGATCATCCTTGTTATTCCGCACCTAATCGCACTGTTTGTGTTGGACATCGTCGCGACGGTCATGACCGTGATCGCTTTCTTCGTTGTGCTCTTCACTGGCCGGTGGCCAGAATCGATGCGAGCTTTCGTTCTCAACGTCATGCGTTGGTATCTGCGTGTTCAGACTTACTACTTGCTACTCACGGACGAATATCCGCCATTTGAACTCGAACCACTGGCACCATAGCCAGCGGCGTGCGTTTCATTCGATCCTCTGACGCAGCTGAGGTGCCGAGTCGCCGCAAGGTTGGCACCGGAAGTGATGGGAACTATGTTCGAACCCCCATCCAAGAGCGGTTGGCGTCGACCAGTCCCGCTGGCGATTCGTGGCAAATGCGCTTGCCGACACGTTGGTTCAGCGAGTTCGGAGGGCGCAACCTCATCGGTGCTCGCGGCAGTTGACCTGCCCCGGAACGGCACATTCGGGCGTGGTGCGTCCTGAAAGGGGAGTGATGACGATGTAGAAGATCGCCAGCACGAACCGTGCTGTGTCAGGGATGGAGGGAGGCCCTCCGGGTTCGCCGTGCAGGCGGAGATCCCAAACCGCCGCAGTGTCATGCCGGTTAAGAGCCGGGGTGGGAAGCGACTGCGGAGAAGGCTCGCTGTCAGCGGGTCAGGTGAGCGACGAGAAGACGAACATGTGTGAACCACTGCTGACGCATCGAGAATGTGAACGATGACATCGAAACCGGGGCTGCACGCCCGCCTCGGGACAAGGGCACGTTTGTCGGCGTGTCCGGAGCCAGGGAGCTGCCTGCTCGTGGCCCTGGCGGTGTTCGGTGTAAAGGTGGCGTGAGCTCGTTGCAGGCCCTGGCATGAAACAGGAGAATCTGTCGTCTCGATACGAACGGCCAGTCGAAATGGGTGCTGTCGGCCCCCTGGTCGTCGAGAGGGAGAACCCCGGGTGGCCACGGCCACATGGGGGAGAGTACCGATGCGAGGCACAGAGGCGGACCGGCTCGTAGTAGCGATGAAGGCCGGTAATGGGGCTGGAGCGAAGGGGCTGGGCAGGTCAGGTCACCTATCAGTCAACCCTGCGGGGGAGGAGCTGATGGACGGACCACCGTTGGGAATGAAGTCGTTTGAGATTCGAAAGCGCCTCGTCTACGAGGCGTGGATGAAGGTCCAGGCGAACGATGGAGCGCCGGGCGTGGACGCCGTCAGCATCGAAGGCTTTGCAGACAACGAGAGGGACAACCTCTACAAGCTGTGGAACCGGATGAGTTCGGGGAGCTACTTCCCTGGGCCGGTGCGGGCGGTGGAGATACCGAAGGACCATGGGACCGGGGTCAGGGTGTTGGGGGTGCCGAACACGGTGGACCGCATCGCCCAGACCGCAGCTGCGATGCTGCTGGAAGAGGAGCTTGAGCTGATCTTCCACCATGACAGCTATGGCTATCGTCCGGGACGCAGTGCCCATGACGCCCTGGCCGTGACTCGTCAGCGCTGTTGGAAGAAGGACTGGGTGTTGGACATCGACGTCCGGGCCTTCTTCGACAGCGTTCCCCACGATCTGTTGTTGAAAGCGGTCGCTCACCACACCGACGAACGCTGGGTTCTGCTCTACATCGAACGGTGGCTCACCGCCCCCATGCAGATGCCAGACGAGACCCTCGTGGCACGGGAGAAGGGAACCCCGCAAGGGTCCCCGATCTCGCCGCTGCTCGCCAACCTCTTCATGCACTATGCGTTCGACAAGTGGATGGACCGGGACCACCCCGGCAGTCCCTTCGAACGCTATGCGGATGACGTGGTCATCCACTGCGACACTGAGGCAAAGGCTTTGCATCTGTGGGCCGCACTCGCGGAACGGCTCGGGTCCTTGGGACTGGAGCTGCACCCTGAAAAGACGAAGGTCGTGTACTGCCAGGACACGAAACGCCGCAAGGACTACGAGCACACCAGCTTCGACTTCCTCGGCTACACCTTCCGGGGTCGTCTGGCCAAGGGTCGGCGGGGGTTCTTCATAGGCTTCTCACCGGCCATGAGCGCCCAGGCGAAGAAGGCGAAGGGCAAGCAGATCAGGGACTGGCACCTCAACCGTCGCAGTGGAACAGACCTGTCCGGTCTCGCCTTGGCCATAAATGCCCAGGTCCGGGGCTGGATCAACTACTACGGAGCCTTCTATCGCTCCGAGTTGTATTCCATCGCAAGGCGCATCGACGAGCATCTGGTCAGATGGGCCATGCAGAAGTTCAAGCGACTGCGAGGGAAGCCTCAGCTGGCACGGGACCGGTTGCGTGAGGAACAACAGCGCAATCCCCGGCTCTTTGCCCACTGGCATCTTCTCGCAGCCACTCCCAACCGACCTGCAAGAGCCGGATGAGCCGAGAGGTTCACGTCCGGTTCTGTGAGAGCCGGGGGGTGCGATTCCCCCCGGCTACTCGACTGGAAAAGTCGCAGTAACTGGCTAGCCCGGGAGCGGGCCAATCGGAACCGTGACCCCGGCCAATGACTTGATGTAAGGGTCGAGGTCGTAGATCCGTCCGAGCTCGGCCATATTGGGAGCGCCCAGTCCAACGGCGACGCCTGTAGTAGCCCCGCTGGCGAGCGGCAGGGGCAGCTGAAGCACCATGGTCGAGATCCGGACCGACAAAGGATCGGTCGTCGTGGTCGAGGTGGGTGCTGTGGTCGCAGTGGTGGTGCGTCACGTGGACTTTGCCAACATCTGGCGAGCGGCCGACAAGGTCGTTTTCTCGAAGACCTTGGCATCGGTGTTAAGCGGTAGGGCCACCATTGAGCGGGAGTTCGACGTCGAGGCGATTCGGCGGATGAAGTCTGGCGAAACCCACGATCTCACGGTGGGCGGAGCAGATCTCGCTGCTCAAGCCTTTAGGAAGGGCTTGGTGGACGAGTGCCACTTGTTCTTCTGGCCAATCGTGCTAGGAGGCGGCAAACACGCCCTCCCCAGGCACGAGCGCTTCGACCTTCAACTGCTAGATGAGCGGCGCTTCCGCAGCGGAGTCGCCCACCTTCACTACCGCATCACCCAGTGAGGACCTTCCGTCTGGGACCATCCGCAGTGTGCCGATCCCGACGTGGTCTCAATGGGATCAGGGCGTGTGACCGAACGCCGGCTCGGTGACCCACTCCGGCACTATGTGTCAGTGGGTCCAACGTCGGCGAGCAGCGCCTGGACCATTCTGTCGATCTCGTTCACGATGGGACGCACCTGCTCCAAAGACAGCCCCGCGGGATCGTCAAGCTCCCAATCCAGGTAGCGCTTTCCTGGGTAAACGGGGCACGAGTCCCCGCAGCCCATGGTGACAATGACATCTGCAGTCCGTGCGGTTTCGTCGGTCAACTGTTTAGGAAACTCCTGCGAGGGATCAAGACCCCGCTCCTCCAAGATGGCCACGACAGACGGATTCAGTTCGCTGCCCGGTTCCGAGCCTGCCGATTCAACCCGGATGCTCCCCTGGGCGTAGTGGTCGAGAAGCACCCGTGCCGCCAGGCTGCGACCTGAGTTGTGGATACACAGGAACAGAACGGTCGGGCGGTCGGTCACAGCGGGTCCTTTGAAAGAGTCTTCGGAAGGCCGGAGGGTTCGCGGGACTCAGGACCTCCCGAGTGAGGGAACATGATGTCGGCGGCCTCGGCCGGCGTGATGTCGGGATAGAGCACCTTGATGACGATCACCGCCAGCGCACCGCCGACTATCTGAGCAGCCACAAAACTCGGGACCGAGGACGGGGCGATCCCGGCAAAGGTGTTGGAGAACATCCTGCCCACCGAGATGGCGGGGTTGGCGAAGCTGGTTGAGCTGGTGAAGAAGTACGCCGCCCCGATGTAAGCCCCGACTGCAGCGGCCGCACTTCGTGAGCGTCCGCTACGGGCCAGGGAGAAGATCACCAGTACCAATCCGAGAGTGGCGACAACCTCGGAGAGGAAGTGGGCGGGTGAGGCCCGATGGTGCGTCGAGATGCTCACCGCTGTCTTGGAGAACATCAGATTGGCTACCACGGCCCCGCTGATGCATCCGGCCACCTGAGCCGGTAGGTAGGCCACCGCCGTCCGCCAGGTGACCCCGCCGAAGGTGGCATCCACGAAGGACACGACCGGGTTGAAGTGCGCGCCCGAAACGGGGCCGAACATCAGGATGATGGCGTAGAGACCCGCCCCAGTGGCTGCCGCATTTTCCAATAGTTCCAGGCCAGTACTGCCGGGTGAAAGCTGCTGGGCAGCGATGCCAGACCCGATGACGATGGCAGCGAGGAAGGCACTGCCAAGCAGTTCGGCCACCAGTCTGCGCCAGAGAGGATCACCCGTCACGTCGCCTCCTGCAGACTCTTTGAAATCAGCAGCAAGAAGTGGCTGATGTGCAGCAGATCCCATCGCCAGCCATGCCCGACTCCGAAGGCGCATCAGCGTGAACCGTGTAAACCTCCCATGGCGCGCCGTCGGGATCGCTCACCCACACCTTGTCCTGTACGGCGAAGCAACAGGTGGTCCCGTCCTGAACTTCGGTGTCAAGGCCCTCACTGGTGAGCTTCTCGGTCGCCTGGACCACCTCATCAGCCGATTCCACTTCCACGCCCAGATGGTTGAGGGCACCCGCAACACCCTGACCCCGCTGGCTCTGAACTTCCATCAGCACCAGTTTCAGCGGCGGGTTGGCGATAGCAAAGTTGGCGTAGCCGGGTTCACGCTTGGTCGGTTCGGCTCCGAAGAGTTTCGAATAGAACTTCACGGACTCGTTGATGTCGGTGACGTTGAGCGCAAGCTGGACCCTGGACATGTGGTGCCTCCCCCGGCATTTACGTGAGTCGATGCATCGAGTATGATCGATACATTCGTATTTGTCAATGGGAGGGTCTCAGATGGCAAGACAGACGTCCACGTCCAAGGTCCGAGCTTCTGAAGCTTGTTGCCCGTCCGTGCTTGATGCTCCGCTCAACGCCGACGACGCCATCGAGATGGCACGGGGCTTCAGCGCGCTGGCCGACCCTGTTCGGCTCCGAGTCCTGAGCATGTTGGCGGCATCGCCAGAAGGCGAGGTCTGCGTCTGCGCCTTCGTAGACCCCCTGGGAAAGAGTCAGCCGACAATCTCGCACCACCTGAAGATCCTGACTGATGCTGGTCTTGTTCAAGGTGACCGTCGTGGAAAATGGGTCTGGTACTCGCTGAATCGTGATCGTCTCGCCGAGCTCCGGGCAACCATCGACACCTGACGCCGAACCTGCCCCACAACAATGGTTGAGTGGAACACATTCCGGCCCACATAGGGTCGGGTGCTTTCTTTCGCGAGCGGTGGTGGCACATCGCTGGCTCCTGGGGTGCTTCCTAGGATCAGAACCCGTTCTCCCCACTCCAACGTGTGGAGCCGGTCTACGTCACCGCCCGCAGCACGTCAGGCCGGAAATCAGTGGATCAGGATCCCGTGCACTAATCCGCTCCGAAGAACGGCGCTCCGAAGGCGAAGATTCCTCCGTCGGAGGCGACCAACCAGTAGCCGCCGGTGGTCGTATCGGCGGCCATGCCCACGATTGGCTGGTTCAGCGTTATGCCACCGGTCGAGCCGTGGAACTGGGCGTCTCCGTAGGCGAAGATCCCACCGTCGGAGGCGACGAACCAGTAGCCGCCGGAGTTGGCGGTAGCCGCCATGCCGTTGACGGGCTTGTTCAGCACGATGTTCCCGGTGGAGCCGAAGAAGGGCGCTGCGAACGAGAAGATCCCTCCGTCGGAGGCGACTAGCCAGTAGCCGCCGGTGGCAAAGTCGGCGGCGATCCCGACAACTGGCTGGTTGAGGTGCTGGCCACCCATCGAGCCGTGGAACTGGGCGTCCCCGTAGGCGAAGATCCCACCGTCGGAGGCGACAAGCCAGTAACCCTTGCCGTCATGGGTCGGGGCGATGTCGACGACCGGCGCGTTGAGATGCATGCCGCCCGTCGAGCCGTAGAACCCGGCGTTACCGAAGCTGAAGGTCCCCCCGTCGGCGGCAACGAGCCAGTAGCCCTGGCCGTCCGGCGTGGCCACGATGTGGTTGATCGGGGCGTTCAGGGCATGGCCGGCCATCGAGCCGTAGTTGACGGCGTCGCCGTGGGCCGACACGCCTCCCGCGGCGTCGGTCAACCAGTAACCGGTGCCGTTGGGCAGCGAGGCCATGCCGGTGACCGGTCCGGGCAGGTTGCCGTTCGCCACCGGTGGGTGAGGTGGGGGTGGCGGTGGCGGTGGCGGTGGCGCGAAGGGAGTCACCGCGTTCGACGCCGCGGAGGGTGGGCCGGACCCCCCGGCATTACTGGCCGTTACGGTGAAGGTGTAGCTCACACCGTTGGTCAGGCCGGTGACCACAGCCGACGTGGCACCGAGACCGGCTGTTGCAGTGATCCCACTTGGCGACGACGTGACCGTGTAGAGGGTCGGAACGCCGCCGATGGAGGGAGCCGACCAGGTGACCGTGGCGCTCCCGTTGCCGGCGGTGGCCGTGCCGATGGTCGGGGCACCCGGAGCCGTGGGAGCGCTGATGGTCATGTTGAAGGTGGCCGGGGTGAGGACAACACTGTTGGCGGTGGCTGATGCCGAGACCGTGAAGGTCCCCGGGAAGCCATTGGCGGTCAGGAGCGTGGAGGTGGCGAGACCGGTGCCGTCGGTGTCGACGGTGACCGCCGAGGGGCTGCCGGTGCCGTTGGCGAACGTCCCACCGGAGCCGGTCCCGCCCGGCACGACGGTAAAGGTCACTGGGATGTTGGCCTGGTCCACGTCGCTCCCGCTGTTCTCGATGCGGGCGCCGAGGTGCTCGAGAAAGGTGGCGTTGGCTTGCGCGGTCTGGTTGTTGCCGGACTTCACCACCACCTCGGTGGCCGTACCGATCGTGTAGGTGTCAAGGACGCCGGTCGTGTCGGCCGAGGTACTGATGGTCATCGTGTAGTTGCCCGCCGCCGGCGTGGTGATGCCGGTGATGGTCAAGATGACGGGGGCCGAATTGCCGATCGTCACGCCGGCAGGTGCGGTGAGCGTGACGCTGCCGCCCCCGCCGATGATGCCGGTCACCGGGGCGTGGTGACCTCCAGCACGGACGGTGTAATCGCCGGCGACACTGGGGAGCGCCCCGCCGCTGTCGAGAAGGTTGATGGTCCCGGTGCCGGCAACCAGCGCACCCGTAGCACTGGTGGTGAACTCGACCGTGTAGGTGGAGGCCGTTGCCGGGGTGAAGGGATTGGCCCCCACGGACACCTGCGTCACCGCCGTTGCCGCATATGCAGGTGCTACCGCACCGGCCAATGAGGCAACTGCCACTACGGCCGTGCTGATAGCAATTCGACGGATCCGTTTGCCGACCATGACCATCCTCCGACCTTTGCTGCTCAGGTTCTGAGTGTGAAGAAGGCGCGAACGTATCATGACTGCAACAGCGCTGGGAAGGCATCAATACCCACTGCGGTGGAACGGTGACGATGCGCGCTCGACTTGTTCTGGGTAGGAGGTTTGGGGCCACTCACGAGCTCGTCGCATGTGGTCGTCCCCATGTTCACCCGAGCTGGCGGACGTGCGCCATACCGCTGCATTGCCTTTGATGATCCTTCATGACCAGCCGCTCAAGAGCGTGTGGATCTGCCATCTCGAGGTGAGAGGGTTGTGCTCACCGGTCGGGTCGATTGTCCAAATATGTCGCGCGGAATTCACTTGCCATTCGGTTATTGGGCCTTCTCTCAGCCCACGTTCCATCTGTGCGCAAGCGGTCAGTCGGCGTCTCCCCGTAGGGAAGGTCCGCGGGGTGGCTCAGGGCTTGAAGACAGCCACTCCGGCGGCCCAGTACATGGCGGTGCCGAAGGTGGCCGAGAAAGCGGTCGAACCGACGGCGGGCAGTATCTGGTAGCCCGTGACGATCGAGGCGGTGTTCGTTCCGGTCGACGTCTGCTGCGGTTCCGTCGTGTAGCCGGCGGCATTGGGCGTCATCGCCTCGGAATTGCCGTGCCCGGCGGCGAATCCGACAGCCAGCTCGTCGGTTGAGGTGGAGCTCGCGCTTCCGGAGCCGGCCGTGGTCCCCGTGTTGGATGTCCCTGCGGAGCTGTCCAGCGGTCCGCTGGTGGCCACTCCGGAGAACTCGAGGATCTCGAAGCTGATCGTGGTGGCCGACGAGACGTGGACGGTCACCGTGGTCGTCGGCTTGGCGTCGGCCGTGTACCAGAGCTCGCCGTCCGAGAAGTGACCGGAGGAGTCGTAGGCGCCGACCTCGGTCCAAGTGTTGCCGGCGGTGTCGGTGACCGAAGTGATGCGGTCGGTGGAGCCGGTGTAGACGCTGGCGGCCAGCACCAGGAGGTCGCCGGCGTTCGACGTCGTCGGGAACGAGCCGGCCAGCGAAGTCGCCGCCGCCGTCTCGACGGCGCTGCCCGTCTGCACCAGCGCCGGACCGGCGGGGGCCGTGTTGACCGTGATGGAAAAGGTCGTGGTGTGGGACTCGGACGTCGCGGTGCCAGTGATGGTTATGGGGAAGGTGCCGGTGGCCGACTCAGAGCTGGTGGCCACAGTCATCGTCGAGCTCTGGCCGGCGGTCACCGACTGAGGGTTGAACGAGACGGTGGCGCCCGCTGGTGCACCGGTGGCGCTCAGGCCGACGGTCTGGGCGGACCCGCTGGTCACCGCCGTGCTCACCGTGGTGGTCGCCTGACTCCCTTGGGTCACCGTGGCCGAGCCGGGGGAGTCCGAGATGGAGAAGTCGTTGGTCACCGGCGGCACCACGTTCAGGGTGAAGGTCTGCTGGACCGAGCTGACCACGTTGCTGGCGTTGATGGTGATGGTCGACGAGGAAGTCGAGCTGGCCGTTCCGGCCAGGGTGGCGGTGCCGTTCCCGTTGTCGGTGAAGGTCACCCCCGACGGCAACGCCCCGGACTCGGACAGCGATGGGGTTGGTGAGCCGGTGGTGGTGACGGTGAACGACCCGGCCACGTTGGTGGTGAATGAAGTGCTCGCTGCCGAGGTGATGGTGGGCGGAGTTTGGACGACCAGGGAGAAGCCCACCGAGTGCTGCGCCGAGACACTGGTCCCGGTGACCGTGATCGGATAGGTCCCGGCCGGCGTGGAGCTCGAGGTGGTGATGGTCATCTGCGAGCCGGAGCCGCCGGCGGTCACCGACTGCGGGTTGAAGGACACCATGGCTCCAGTGGGCAGACCGGTGGCGCTGAGGGCGACCAGCTGGGGCGTGCCGATGGCCGCCGTGGTGATGGAGGAGCCCGCCGGGGATCCGGCGGTCACCGTTTGGCTACCGGGCGAGTCCGAGATGGTGAAGTCGCCGGGCGGGGGTGGCGCTGACCCCGCCTTGAACAGAGCGATGCCCGCGGCCCAGTTCATGGTGGCGCCGAAGCTGCCGGAGAAGCTCTGGGATCCGGGCGCGGACAGGTCCTGGTAGCCGGAGACCAGGCTCACCGTGTCCGGAGAGGTCGTCGTCTGCATGGGGAGGGCCGTGTAGCCCGGCGAGGTCACCGAGATCGTCTGGCCGGTGGCGTGGCCGGCGATGAAGCCCACGGCCAGGTCGTTGCTGTCCGTGGCCGAGGCCGTCCCTGACGTGGCCGAGGTGGAATGGCCGGTGCCGCCGTTGGAGGCGTCGAGGGGGCTCGCGGTGGCGACGCCGCTGAACTCCTCTACCTGGAGGGCAACGGCCGACGCGCCGGTGGTCACCGTCACGGTGTTGACCGATCCGGCGTCAGCCGCGTACCAGAGCTCCCCGTCGGAGTTGGACCCGGAGATGAAGTAGTCGCCCACCTTGGTCCACGTGTTGCCGGCCGAGTCGCTGACCGCAGTGATGGGATGGGTGGCACCGGTGTAGAGGCTGGCCGTCAGGACGAGCAGATCGCCCGGGGTGCTGGGGACCGGGAGAGTGACCGTGGTGGTGGACGATCCCGCCGACTGGACGAGCGACGGTCCCGACGATCCGGCCGGCGTGGTCACCGGATAGGGGCTCGACTGCGGCGAGACGTTGCCGGCGCCGTCGAGGGCGTCGACGGTGTACTCGTAGGTGGTGCCGGGCGAGGCGGTCGTATCGCTGTAGCTGGTGGTGGCCACGGGCGTCGACGTGAGCAGCAAGCCGTTGCGGTAGACGTCGTAGCCGGTGACGCCCACATTGTCGGTCGATGCCGTCCACGTGAGGTTGACTTGGGTGGGCGAGACCGCCGTCCCCGATGTGATGGTGGGGGTGCTGGGCGGCGTGGTGTCGACCGTCCAATTGGCGGTTGCCGAGGTGTATCCCGAAGCGGCCACTGTGAAGCTGTGGGCGCCTTGGGCCAACCCGGTCAGTTGGACCGGGCTGGTGCAGGACGTGGGGGTGGCGCCGTCGAGGCTGCAGGTGAACCCCGGCGATCCGGAGCTGGCGTGGAAGGCGATGGAGGCGCTGGTCGAATTGGTCAGGGCTGGCGGCGGAGTGTCGATCACCACTGCCGGTGTGGTCGAGTAGGTGTAGCTCTGGACGTCGAAGGACTGGCCGGCGGCGTTGATCGGTGTGACGGTCATGGTGCCGCCGCTCACGGTGACCTTGAGGAAGTTGTACACCTGGGCCGCGGACTGGGGCGTCGGCGCGCCGCATGCCGTTCCCGTGTTGCTGGTCGGGCTCCAGCCGAGGGCGTAGATGGAGCCCGAGCTCTCGAAGGCCGAGCAGGCGCTCCCGGTGGAGACCGGCTCGAGGACACCGCCACCGCCACCCGTCACGTAGTTGGTGATCTCACCTGAGGCGCTCGGGGCGATCCGCTGGTAGGTGTGGGCGTGGCCGTTGAACACCACCTTGACCCCGTTGGACGCCAGTAGCGACTCGAGGCTGGAGGACTGGTAGGGATTGGCCGGGCTGTTCTGCAGGTAGACGTCGCTGTCCTGGGAGGACTGGTCGGATCGGAGCGGGTAGTGCCAGACGGCCAACTTGATCATGCCCGGATGGTTGGCCAAGTCGGCGGCCAGCCACTTGTACTCGGGTGAGCTCGTTGTCCAGTGCACGTCATGGTCGACCTGGTAACCGGGGCATGCGTCCTCACCGGCTGCGGTGCAAGCTGACCCGGTGGCTGTGCCGACGTTAGATCCGTCGGCCCAGGCACCATCGATCACATAGATGCGCACGTTGGCGTCGGAGAAGGCGTACCAGTCGTCGGGATAGCTGCCGGCGTTGGTCCCGTCCTGGGTGTTGGCGGGGTAGGAGTCGTAGGCGTAAGCACCGCCAGACGCGCCCGCCGTGTTCGCCTCAGGCCACGTCCGAAGCCCGATGGTGTTCTGCCCGTGGTTCCCCTCGCCGGGGAAGACCGGGAGTCCTTGCGTCTCGGGCCAGTACGAGGACCCGAAGATGTCGCTGACCTCCGAGCCGCCGTTCACCAGGTCGCCATAGTTGGCCTGGGTCCCGCCCGAGTAGGCGACGTCGCCAGCCGTGACCACGAACTTGGCCCCCGACGTGCCGATCAGCGAGTCGATGGCCGCCTGATCAGTGTTGAGGTTGTTGGGGAAGGCTGTGGTGGAGGAATAGAGGGTCTCTCCGATGTCGCCCACCACGTCGAAGGTGAGCGGGGTCGACGAGCCTGCCGGGTCGAGGGTGGTGAACTGCTGGGAGGGATTGGACCCGAGTAGGTCGACGCCTCCGGATGCCAATGGTCGATAGCAGTAAGTGGTGCTGGGTGTCAGGCCGGACAGGACCACGGTCGACTGGTACTCGTTGGTCCCCGAGACCACATTGAACTCCGGTTGCGTGATGCTGGGTGGAGTCCCGGCGGCCGGATAGGAGTCGGGCAGGCTGGACGGCACCGCAGCCTTGTTGGCGGTGCAGTTTCCCGACGGTCCCCACTCGAGGGAGCCGAGCGTCGAGCTGGTGGTCGCCCAGCTGACGTTCGCCCCTGTCTGGGTCAGATCGGTCACGTACGGGGCGCGGGTGAGCAGTGAGTTGAAGCCGCTGAAGGGCGTCACCGAGATGGGGGAGGGCCCCGCCGCGTTGGCCGGGCCGGTCGAGATCACCGACACGGCCCCCGACGCCGCCCACGTGCAAGCGGCGAGCGCCGCCAGCAAACCCATCATCCGACGTCTGCGACGTGGTCGAGCTTTCATCATTCCGCCTTGCTCACTTCGTGCCCCTCGTCACTCATCGGCCTTCGGTTGTCACCTCCGACCGTTCCGACTCCGACATGGTCCCCCGCATCATCGCCAAAACTTCGGCCGGCGTCGCCTTTTGTCCCGCTCGGTGACGATCCGTTCACGGAGCGCACTGCCGGTCGAGCCACGATGGCGATGCGATGTGAAACGTCTTGATCCCCTGGGAGCTTGCCGACAGCGTCGTTACGATCCGTCGTTGCTTCGGGAAAGGTACGGTCGCGTGGAGACGCCGGGAATCGGCTCCCTCGTTTGCTTGTGCCCCACCCGCGACGCCCTGGCCCCTGGGGCTCGCCCGCCGCGGGCCGCCCAATAGCTCGGTCGGCAGACGGCTCCGTGGACTTCGCCTTGCCGCCACCAGCTGACGCCCGTGCCGATCTCCAACTCGTGGACCTGATCTGCACGGGAGCAACCACCATCTTGCTGGTCCAGGAGCGGCTGCCTCTACACCACGGACGAGCCAGGCGTCGGGGTAGTGGACATCAGTGGGCGACTCGGCGCTTCACCGGCACTCCCGTCGATCCTCCCGGCCCGATGGCGAGATGCCCGACCGGAGTGTGGGTGTCCCGTCGTCCGGTCGCTGACGTGGGGCCGTTCCTTCTGCTTGCCCGGAACGGGAGATCGAGCAGGGTGAACATCCCGAGGGCCACGAACGCGGCGGTGAGCACATACCACGGCCACGGCCCCATGATCCGGAGCAATGTCCACTCACCCGGCGGCCGACGGAGGAACATGTAATTGGCCCCGGTGAGAGCATCGACAGCGCCGACCACCGCCGTGTACGCGATTGAGATGAAGAACACCCTGCTGACGGCTCCCTGTCGGGGGACGATTCGGAGACCCACCACCAAAAAGAGGGCCGAGGCGACGATGGCCACGTGACCGACCACGTACTCGAAGAACACAAGATGCGGGAAGCCCACGTTGAGGTCGGGCGTGATGACCGCCTGGAGGGTGCCGGCCAAGCCCCAGAAGTATGTGAGCTCGACGAGTACGGGGACGCGCCACCAGCAGGCGACCGCGGCCACGACAACAGCAGCGTCACACAGAGCCAGCGGTAGTGACGTCTTGGCCGACCAGGTGCCGGCGACGACCAGGGACACGCTGTAGGCGATGACGTCGGCGCCCAACACGAGCCCGATGATCCGGGCGGCCACCACGGTCCAGGGGCCAGGTCGACGTCGGGCGAGCAGACAGAGACTCACGCACAGCATCGCGGCGATGGCCACCGACCACCAGTACGCGCTTGGGGTGATGACAGCGCTGGTAGAGGACACTCACCGACACGCTAGCGGCGGGTGCCCGTGGTGAGATCGCAGGATGCGCTGCTGGGCTGCTCGTGGTCTGCCTTCCCGATCCGCCGATCACGTTTGCCCGCTGCTCAAATCGAGATGGTGGCCGATGAGGTCCACTCGCTGGGCCAGAGCCATCGCCAGTCGACCGGCCTCAGGCATCGCGGTCGAAGGCCCACCATTGCATGGCCACCTCCAACTCCACCTCGTCATTGGAAGGCCAGTTCTCCTGACGTGCCCACTTCCGAATGTCCGCACATGCAGCCAGCATCCGTTTGGCGCTGGACGGCTCATGTCCACGACTGAATGCGTGTCCAGTCGCTGATGTCTAGGGCCAGGCTGCGGCCGACCGCGCAAAGGCATGGGGGTAAGAGGGCGAGGGACGGCTCGCTTCCCAAGGTAATCGGCAACAGCATCGGCATCTGAGACGCCAAGGCGGGTGTGAATACTCGAGAGCGGTGAAACTCGGCCTCAGTAGTCGAAGCCCAAGGTGTCGATGGGCGACCCCCGAAATCGACGAGCAGGACCTCCCTCCCCACCGAGAACCCGCATGACCTTCTTCGACGGCCTTATGCCAGTTCAGATGTGGCTGGTCCGGATGGCTCATCGATCGACTCGGCACCCTGACGCCGAACCACCCGGGCGCCGGCTACCGCGGCGATCTGGTCGGAGGGACACCCCCTCGGGTGCAGCCGCGGACCCGTGTTCAGCTGGCGATGCCGACGACTGGCCGGTTGAGCGGCATCCCGCCCGCCGAGCCCTCGAAGGACGCACCCCCGAACGCGAAGATCCCACCATCGGAAGCGACGAGCCAGTAGCCACCGCCCTTAGACGCCTGCATGCCGACGATGGGCTTGTTGAGGGGCATTCCGCCGGTCGACCCACTGAACGCCGCGTCGCCGTAGGCGAAGATGCCGCCGTCGGATGCCACCAACCAGTAGCCGCCGGCATCGGGGCTCGTCATGCCGACAATGGGCTTGTTGAGCGGCATGCCGCCGGTCGAACCGAAGAAGTGGGCGCTGCCGAAGGAGAAGATCCCGCCGTCGGATGCCACCAGCCAGTAGCCGGCGCCTGTTGGGGTGCGTGCCATCCCGACAATGGGGGCGTTCAGCGGTTTGCCGCCCATGGACCCGTGGTACCTCGCGTCGCCGAAGGAGAAGATCCCTCCGTCGGAGGCCACCAGCCAGTAGCCGCCCCCGTCAGGGGTGGAGGTCATGGCGACGATGGGTGCATTGAGGTGCTTGGCGCCCATCGAGCCGTAAAAGCCAGCGTCGCCATAGGAGAAGATGCCGCCGTCCGAGGCCACCAGCCAGTACCCGCCCCCGTCAGGGGTGGCTGCCATCCCGACGATGGGGGCATTGAGCGGGATGTTGCCGGCCGATCCGAAGAAGGGGTTGCCATAGGAGAAGATGCCGCCGTCGGTGGCGACGAGCCAGTAGCCGGTCACCTCTGGACGGATGGGGCTCGTCGGCCCGGCTGCCGGCCCCGCTCCGTTCACGTTGAAGGCTGCCACGGTGAACGTGTAGGAATCGTTGTTGATGAGGCCGCCCACGGTCGCTCTCGTGGCGTTGCTGGCGACCAATACCTGGGTCCCGTTGGAAGCCGTCACGATGTACCCGGTGATCGGACTGAACCCATCGGAGGTCGACGCCGACCAGTAAACGCGTGCGCTGCCGTTGCCGCCACTGGCCGACACGGAACCGGGCGGACCGGGCACCGTCGTATTGGTCACGCTGATCGAGACTGACGATGCACCGGACGTGGACACGGCGATCAAGAAGGGGCCGGCAGTACCGTTCGCGGTAAACGCATGGTCCGTGGTCGCCACTCCCGACCCGTTGCTCGTGACGGTGTCACTGGTCCCACCGCCGGCGAACGTGCCACTGGCTCCGCCGGCAGGGGCGGTGAACGTCACCGACGCCCCGGAGATCAGGTTGTTGAATCCGTCCTTGACCACAACGCTGAAGGCTGAGGGATAAGTGGCTCCTACTCTGCCTCCTTGACCGTTTCCTCCGGCGACAGCCAATTCAGGGCCGGCCGGCCTATTGGTCACGCTGATCGAGACTGACGATGCACCGGACGTGGACACGGCGATCAAGAAGGGGCCGGCAGTATCGTTCGCGGTAAACGCATGGTCCGTGGTCGCCACTCCCGACCCGTTGCTCGTGACGGTGTCACTGGTCCCACTGCCGGCGAACGTGCCACTGGCTCCGCCGGCAGGGGCGGTGAACGTCACCGACGCCCCGGAGATCAGGTTGTTGAATCCGTCCTTGACCACAACGCTGAAGGCTGAGGGATAAGTGGTTCCTACTGTGCCTACTTGATCGTTTCCTCCGGTGACAGTCAATTCAGGGCCGGCCGGGGTGATGGTATAGCTGCTGCTCGGAACTAATCCGGGATCCTGGGACGTCTCCACGGACAGCGACGTCGGTCCTGCAGTCGTGGGATTGCTCACAGGATTGGCGGTGACGGTCACGGAGGCTCCGGCGATCGCCGCAATCGAGGTGGTCAGAATTACCTCTGACGTCCCCCCGCCGCCGACCGCCGTCGGGCTGACGGGGATACCCCCGCCAACCGAAACGTTGTAGTCGGCGAGCGGGGACGGGAAGACGGTGCCACTCGGTCCGGCCAGAGTGATGGTGTCGTTGGTACCGGTCAGTCCCGATGTGGCGGTGAACGAGATCGTGTAGCTCGTCGAAGCGCCTGCGATGGTCGAGGAGGGAGTGACCGTGACGCCACTTACGGCGGCATAAGCCGGAGCGTCGATGCCAACGATTCCTGCCGCGAGCAACACCAGACCAACGACCGCGCAAAGGACAGCTCCGACTACCCGTCGACCGTGTCGCCATGGTCGTCCGTGGCGTGATCCAGGCGAGAGAGGGAGCGATCGCGGGGTTCCTGAGTGCAGCATGGTCTCAGTATGCGAACTGTGGGTGAACAGGTCAACACGGGATCAACTGGGCGGGTCTGCGCGCCTGGTCCCGTAGTGGCATCACCACAGAGAGTTATCAACAGAGTGCTTGCCGTGCCCGGCGGCAAGAGGGCCTCGCAACGCACATTGTCAGTCGCTGGGCATGGTCAGTTGCTCGGCCTAGGCCCGACGGGAGGGCTTGCCCGAACCATCCGGCGACCGTTAGTGCGCACGGAATCAGTTTCGCCTTCATAAATACCCTGATGAAAGGCAGAGTGACGGTGAGCCGGCCTGTAGGCGGGATTCTGTTCCCCCTCGAGTGAGGGTTCGGTGACCATCCATCTACGCGGTCTACCCGGGGGCGGCGCTCCGATGAGCGCCGGGCGGGCCGCCCGTCCCCCTGTTCGACCTTGCTCCGGGTGGGGTTTACCGAGCCGGCCGAGTCACCCCGGCCGCTGGTGCGCTCTTGCCGCACCGTTTCACCCTTACCTGTGCGACCCGTAGGGCCGCCATCGGCGGTCTGTTCTCTGTGGCACTTTCCTGCAGGTCGCCCCGACTGGCCGTTAGCCAGCACCCTGCCCTATGGAGTCCCGACCTTCCTCGACCCGGTGGACGGAGTGACGCTCCGCCGGCCCGAGCCGCGGCCACCCAGCCGGCTCACCGTCACTTCCATGCTCCCACATCACCACCCTGGCTGCGATCACGGGGGACCCGCACCGACCCGGAAAATCAGACCTTCCTTGAGCGGCGGGGCGGCCCCCGGCCCGGAGCACGGTCGCGCCTGCGCTCTAACCTGTCCGCGTGTCCCTCGAAGCCCGTACGGCGCGCCTGGCCGCCATGGCCCGCGACCGCGCCTCAGATGAACCGGGCGAGGAGTCACTGTCCATCGGGGCCCTCTATCGCCGCGTCGACCGAGCCATCCACCATGCCCTGCCCGGTCAGGTGTGGGTCACGGGCGAGGTTCGCTCGGTGAACGTGAGCTCGAGGGGTATCTGCTACATGGACCTCGTCGACCCTGCCAACCGGCGCGACAGTGACCGCCCGGTGCTCAAGGCGGTCTGCTGGTCGAGTCGCTGGGCCCGCATCCGGTCCAGCCTCGACCGGCTCGGCATCGCCTTCGACGCCGGAATGGTCGTGCGGGCCCGGGGCGAGGTCCAGCTGTACCAGCCCCGTGGCGAGATCAGCTTCATCGTCAGCGAATTGGACACCGACGCCCTCTTGGGAAAGGTGGCGGCCGAACGGGCGCGCCTGGTCAAGGCGCTGGTGGACGCCGACCTCTACGACCGCAACCGGCGGATCGAGGTGCCGGCCGTCCCGTCGTGCATCGGTCTCGTGGCCAGCCCCGGCACCGAGGGGTTTCGCGACTTCATGGGGCAGCTGGAGGAATCGGGAATCGGTTTCAACGTCCGGTTGGTGCCCACCCGCGTGCAGGGCCGTGGGGCGCCGGCCCTCATCGCCGGGGCCCTCCGACGCCTGCAGAGCGCCGGGTGCGACGTCGTCGTCGTCGTGCGAGGGGGTGGGTCGAAGGCCGACCTGGCCACCTTCGACGCCGAGCCCGTGGCCCGGGCCATCGCTCACTCGGACGTGGCCGTCTGGACCGGCATCGGTCACACCGGCGACCTGTCGGTGGCCGACGAGGTGGCCAATCGTACGTTCATCACGCCGACCGACTGCGGCCAGGAGCTAGCCGCGCTGGCCGTCGCCTACTGGCGGTCCTCGGTCTCCAGGGGAGGCGACATCTCCCGGCTGGCGCGTCGCCAGCTCGACGACGCCGTCGGATCCTTGGACCGGCGTCAGCGAAGTGTCGAGTCCTGTGCCCATCGCCAGGTCGACCGTCATGCCTACCGGTTGGTGCACCGGGCCCGGTCGCTGCGCGGCGCGGCCAAGGGTCAGCTCGACGGCCGCGCCGCGGAGCTGACCAACCGGGCGCTGACTGCGACACGTGCTGTTACCCGCATGATAGGGAACGAGGAGCAGGCCATCCTGGCCCGGGCCCTCCGGTTGAGCACCCTGCCGCTGCGGTGCCTCGAGGTGGAGGAGCTCCGGACGTCACACCGTCGCAGCCTGATAGGCGCCTACGACTACCAGCGGCAGCTCGAGCGGGGGTACTCGGTCACCCGGGACGCGACCGGCGCCATCGTCCGATCGGTCACTGCCGTCCAAGCTGGCACCTCGCTGGTCACGGAGGTCGCCGACGGCGGTATCGGTTCGGTGGTGACCGAGACGGGACCGGCCACCGCCCCAGCCACGTCGGACGATCAAGGGGACCGGTGACCATGGCAGCGGGAGGCCGACGAGACAGCGAGGGCGCTGACCGAACCAAGGTGACCGACCTCAGCTACGACCAGGCCGGTATCGAGCTCGACGAGATCATCGAGGAGTTCGAGACCGGCGTGGTCGACGTCGATCGGTTGGTCGAGCAGCTCGAACGAGCCACCGACATCGTCGACGAGCTGGACCGCCGGCTGCGCCGCACGCGTCTACAGGTCGAGGACCTCGTCCCCAGGCTCGAGGCCATCGGTCGTCGCGATGCCGCTGGCCCCGAGGTCGGCGACGAGGAGGCAGACGAGGAAGTCCCCGGCCCCGGCCCGGGAGCCGGCCCGGGAGTGGGAGCCGAGGGAGAGTCCAGTGCTCGGGCGGAAGGCGAACCGGGCGGGCTGTTCTGATCCGTCAGTGGACCTTGCGGTCCTGCCCCGACCAGTAGGGAGCCCGCAGCTCGCGTTTGAGAACCTTGCCCGACGGGTTGCGGGGGAGGGCGTCGACGAAGTCGACCGACGTCGGGCATTTGTAGTGGGCCAGCCGCTCACGGGTGGCGGCCAGGACCTCGGCGGCCAGGGCAGCGTCGTCCTGGTCGGGGCCGGTCGCCCCGGGAGCGCGCACCACGATTGCCTTCACCGTCTCGCCCCAGGTGTCGCTGGGCACGCCGATCACGGCGGCGTCAGCGACCGCCGGATGGGCGAGTAGCGCGTTCTCCACCTCGGCCGGGTACACGTTCTCGCCGCCGGTCACGATCATGTCCTTGATGCGGTCGTGGAGGAAGAGGTATCCCTCCTCGTCCACCCAACCGGCGTCCCCGCTGCGGAACCACCCGTCGTCGGTCATCACGGCGGCCGACTCCTCCTCCTTGTGCCAATAACCGAGCATGTTCTGGTCGGACCGGGTCCAAACCTCGCCCACCTCGCCTGTGGGAAGTTCGGCACCGGTCTCGGGGTCGACGATACGGAGCTCGACGTGGTCCAAGGGTCGGCCCGCCGACCGCAGCAGATGGGCCCTCGGCCCTTCGGGGTCGTGGTCCTCGGCGAGGAGCGTGGTGATGGCGCCGGTCGTCTCTGTGAGGCCGTAGACCTGGGCGAAGCTGCAGCCGAAGCTGCGCATGGCCCGCACCAACAGGTCGTCGCTGATGGGCGAGGCGCCGTAGAAGACCGTGCGGAGGGAGCTGAGGTCGGTCCCGGCGATCTCGGGCGCGGCAAGGAGCATGTTGAGCACCGCCGGCACCAAGAAGGCGTGGGTGACCCGATGCCGTTCGATGGCGTCCGAGCACGGCGGCCGGCTGCAGGTCGCGGATGATCGACCGATCGACCCCCCCGTGACATGGCGCAGAGCGCCCAGCCCGTCCCTCCGATGTGGAAGAGCGGCATGGCCACGAGCGAGACCATGTCGGGGCCGACGTCGAAGATCTGGTTGGCGGCATCGAGGATGCAGGCGAAGTTGCGCGCCGACAGCACTGCCCCCTTGGGCAAGCCGGTGGTGCCCGAGGTGTAGAGCTGGATGACCGGGTCGGCGTCGGCCGGCTCGAAGCCTGGGTCGGTGTCGTTACCTCGAGCGCTTCGGTCTCGCCAGGCAGCCAGCTCGTCGAGGCGCACCCACGTGCGTATAGCCGGGACCACCTGGGCGATCTCCTTGACGGCATCGGCGTAGTCCGATCCGAAGAAGACCACCTCGGCGCCGGCGTCCTCGATGATGGCAGCCATCTCGACCGGGGCCAGCCGCCAGTTGACGGGGACCATCACCGCTCCGGCCAGCGCCGCACCGAAGAGGAGCTCGAAGTACTCGATGCCGTTGCGGTCGAGGAAGGCGACCCGCTGCCCGGACCCGACGCCCGCAGCAAGCAGGGCCTGGCTGGCGCGCCGCGGCCCGGCCGTACATATCCGACCAGCTCACCGTCCCCTCGTTGCCGAGGAACATGGGCGCCTCGGGGGTCTCGGTCGCCCATCGGCGCAGCATTCCCGCGGCCGTGTGCAGCCCGGTGCGCTCGGAGCGGACCTGATCCGTCGTCATGTGCCTCCCCTTGTGGCGCGACCCGAGGCACGGTCGCGGCCGCCCGGCATGGTAGCGCCAGCTCACTGCCTGGCCGCCGTCCGAGTGCTGGCGTCCGACAAACGAGGTCGGTACCCGGCCGCCGTGGATGACCGGCGCGAGCCGTAAGGTGGAGCGCCATGACCACGGCTTCTCCGGGAGCGCCGGCATCCGAGCACGCCGACGGCGATCGGCTCTACTTCCGGCAGTTGCTGTCTGGCCGCGACTTCGCCCATGGCGACCGGCTGGCTCGCCAGATGGTCAACTTCGTCTACCTGGTCGGCGACCGGTCCACCGGCGAGGCGGTGATCGTCGACCCGGCCTACGGCGTCGACGACCTACTCGAGCTCCTGGCCGCCGACGGCATGCGGTGTGTCGGGGCCCTGGCTACGCACTTCCATCCCGACCATGTGGGCGGCGACATGATGGGCTGGGAGGTCGAGGGGATCGTGCGGCTGCTCGAGCGCCAACCCGTTCCCGTCCACCTCCAGCGTGACGAAGCCCCGTGGGTCACCCGGACGACCGGCGTCGGCTCGGGCGACCTCGCTCTACACGATGGCGGTGACACGCTGTCCGTGGGCTCGGTCCCCATCACCCTGCTGCACACGCCGGGGCACACCCCGGGCAGCCAGTGCTTCCTCGTCGACGGTCGGCTCATCGCCGGGGACACCCTCTTCCTCGAGGGCTGCGGGCGCACCGACCTCCCCGGCGGCGATCCCGCCGCCCTCTACGAGTCGCTCACCACCAGGCTGGCCCGAGTGCCCGACGACACCGTGCTCTATCCCGGTCACCTCTACTCTGCGGACCCCTCGGCCACCATGGGCGATACCCGGGCCACTAATTACGTCTTCCGGTTGCGCACCCCGGAGGACTGGATGGCCATGTTCGGTCGCTGAGGAGGCCCGCCGCCGGGACGGCCTCCTACCATGTTGCGCTCATGAGCGCCCCCCTCGAGGCAGACGAGACCGTGGTCGTGATCGGCGCCTCGCTGGCCGGGCTGCGGGCGGCCGAAGAGGTGCGGCACCTCCGCCACACCGGGCCGGTCGTCGTCATCGGGGACGAGACCCACGTCCCCTATGACCGCCCGCCGCTCTCCAAGCAGCTCCTGGCCGGCACCTGGGACGTGGACCGCATCCGCCATCACGCCCCCGACGTCCTCGACACCTTGGGCATCGAGTTCCGGCTGGGACGGCGGGCCACTGCCCTCGACACCGACCGGCGCGCCGTGACCCTCGACGACGGGTCGCGGCTCGACTATGGGGGAGTGGTCGTGGCCACTGGTGCCCGGGCCCGGTCCCTCCCCGGGACCGAGGGGATCGATGCGGTGCGAACGCTTCGGACCCTCGACGAGTGCCTGGCCATCAAGGACCTCATCGCCGGGGCGGCAGCCGACGGCGGGGCGGCCCGGGTCGTGGTCATCGGGGCCGGCTTCATCGGCTCCGAGGTGGCGGCCACCTGTTTTGGCCTCGGAGCCGATGTGACGGTGGTCGAGGCACTCCGCACCCCGCTCGGGCGCGTGCTCGGCGACGAGATGGGGGAGGCCTGCGCCCTCCTCCATCGCCGACATGGCGTGCACCTCCTCACCGGTGTCGGGGTGGCCGGGGTCACGGCCGGCGACGGTGTCGAAGGGGCGATCGGCGGCCGCCCGGCGGCGGCGATCGTCGAGCTGGTCGACGGCAATCGCCTCGAGGCCGACGTGGTCGTGGTGGGCATCGGCGTTGCCCCGACAGCCGAGTGGCTGGCCGGCTCTGGGCTCGAGATCGATGACGGTGTCGTCTGCACGGAGAAGCTCTTCGCCGCCGACCGGGTGGTGGCCGCCGGCGACGTGGCCCGCTGGACGCTGCCGTCGATCGGCCGGCATCTGCGCGTCGAGCACTGGACCAACGCGGCGGAGGGTGGCGCGGCGGCGGGCCGCAACTTGCTGGCCGGCTCGGGCGCCGCCACCCCCTACGACCCCGTGCCCTTTTTCTGGTCGGACCAGTACGAGACCAAGATCCAGGTGCTCGGGCTCCCGGGTCCGGACGACGAGGTGGTGGTGGTCGAGGGCTCGGCCGAAGAAGGACGACTCGTCGGCCTCTACCGGCGCGGCGACCGCCTGCAGGCGGCCCTGGCCTTCAGCCGACCCCGCCACCTCATGTCCTACCGGCCGTTGCTGGCCGCCGGTGCGTCCTTCGACGACGCGCTGGCCATCTCCCGGGCCTGACCGGCGGTCGTCGGGGACCGGCCACTCGGTCTCCGGTGTTTGCGCCCCGGGCCCGGGCCCGGGCCCGGGCGCGGCCGCGGTCGGTGGGCGAACCGGCGGGAGAAGGCGAGAGCACGGGCGATGTCGGCTGCCGACGGCTCGACACCGGCATAGGAGTAGCGCTCGACCAGCCGGCACACCTCCTCGAGGCCCGCCGCCGAGCCGAAATCCAGGCCGCCCAGGCGGGCGCCGTAGGCGGTGAGGGTCTCGTCCGTGCGCCGGGAGGCGTGGCGCCGACGTCCACCCTCTGACAGGTCGGCTGCCACCCGGTGGGCCCACGTCGGAGGCCGTCGCCGACGGCGCCGGACGACCACCGTGACGGTCGAGGCGGCGGCCAGCGTCAGGCCGATCGGGATCCACGGCAGCCGGCCCAGGAAGCGGAGCAGGCTGTGGGCGATGACCGACCCGGGCGAGGGGTCGGCCAGCGGCACATCAGCGGTGGGGTCGAAGTTCTGCCATCCGTAGCCGGGGAACCACACCTGCACCCAGGCGTGGGCGTCGTCGGCGTGGACCTCGAAGAGGTCGGTGAGCGGGTCGTAGGAGCCGGGCACGTAGCCGACCGTCTCGCGGGCGGGGATGCCCAGGCTGCGGAGCATGACCACCGTGGCCGTCGAGATCTGCTCGCAGTAGCCGCGGCGGGTGCCGAAGAGGAAGCTCGTGACGGCGTCGGCGCCGGCCGACAGGGGCGGGATGTCGGTCGTGTAGCGCACGTGGGTCGACATCCATTGCTCGATGGCCTCGACCTTGTCGTAGGTGCGCGGGTCGGAGGAGGCTGGGTCGGAGGAGGCTGGGTCGGTGACCCCGGCGGTGATCTGCCGGGCCAGCGCCGCCACCCGCGGGTAGGGGTGGGGCAACTGCAGGTAGCGGTGCACCTCGCTGGTGGGCAGGGGCCCGACGGAAGCCGGCCCGGGCGGGCTGGCGGTCGATTGGCGAAGTTGCGAAGGCGTCGCCTGGGTGTCGGACGACACCACCGTGTAAATGGTCCCCGCCCCCATCGATGTGGAGGAAACGATGGTGCCGTCGCCGGTCAGGAAGAGGAGCGCGACTGGATGTAGACGCGCTCGGCCTGGTCGGTGTGGAAGACGAGGTTGGGGCCGGACTGGGCCAGGTAGAAGGTCTGGACGTCGGCGGTGGCGTCGGCCAGGGGCGCCGCCTGGTCGGGGGCAGCCGGGATGGTGAAGGGGGGGCCGAAGGTCAGCTTGTCCACTCCGGTCCCGTTGGCCGGGTCGGCCGACTGCGTCCAGTTCTGGCCGTCCCAGTGGTCGAAGGTCTGGCCGACCCAGTAGCCGGGCCGGCGTGGCCCGCACCCGCAGCACGATCTCGTTGCCCAGCCCGGCCCGGTCGGCGGTGTCGAGGGACTTGGCGAACCCGAGAAAGCCACCGACCCCGGTCCTGCCCTGGGCGCTGGCCGCGTGCGCCGGCAGGGACGCCGCTGCCGTCGGTCAGCCGGCTGGCGCTCGAGACCAGGTTGCCCTGTCCCGGCCGACGGGAAGATGAGCGAGGTCGAGGGCTGGGGGGGGGTAGCACCGAGACGAGCAGGACGACGACACGGCCACGACCAGGCGGCCCCGCCAGGGTCGGCCAGGGGACCCCGCGTGCCCGACATCGACTGCCACATGGCCACGAGCCCGGTGACGGCGCAGGCCATCCAGGCCAGCACCCAGAGGCCGAAGCCGAGGTCGACGGCCTGGGCGGCGGCCACGGCCATGAGGGCGGCCGAGCCGGCCAAGGAGTAGGCGACGTCGCGGCGGGCCGGGACGTCGAAGGCGTGGGTGCTGAGCACCCAGGCGAACAGCACGGCCAGGGGCCCTTCGACCGTCGAGATGTCGCCGGGCGTGGCGTTCGGTGACGGTGGTGATGAACCAGACGAAGCCGGCCACGGCGCAGACGGCGAGGACGGGCTTGGTCGCCGGCCACGGGTGGTGCGTCGCCGGTAGGACAGCACGTTGCCGACCACGGTGGCGACCACGGTGAAGGCGGCCACCGGCACGCTGATCTCGCCCTCGCTGGAGCAGGCGCCGGCGGCCACCACGACGGCGGCCACCGACGCGCCCCGGAAGACGAGCGAGTGCTCGGGTGGCCCGGGCCGGTTGGCCTCGACGACCCGCTGCCAGAGGCTCACCCCGGCTTCTCCGGTCCGTGAGTCGGCCGGTTGGGCCCGGGCCAGGCGGCGGCCGAGCTCGATGCGGTCACGCACTGGGCGCGGTGACGGGCCCTTGCTCCTCGTCGGTGCGGAGGATCACGGTGCAGCCGCGCTCGAGCCAGGCGCACCCGTTCCCCATGGCCCGCTCGCACTCGGCCTCGGCCGCGGCCCGTCTGTGGGCAGGACGACGTCGATGACCACGGGGTCCTCCACGGTCCGCTCCGTCTCGCGCACCATGAGCGCCCCGACGTGGGCGGTGGCCGGCCAGTGCACCGAGCGCCGGGGGTCGCCCGACGTGTAGGGGCGGACGCCACGAGGGTCCCCGAGCCCGGCCGGAACCGGCGATGCCGACCCCTTCGTCACGGACGAGGGGCGACGGTGGCGACCGGCCACTGTCCTCCCCGACGGGGGGCGACGTGGAGCGGCCGGGGGAGCGGCACGACGAGGTCCCGTCCCCACCAGAGGATCCCGAAGGGGGCGGACGTGGCCACCTCGACCACGATGCGGTCGAGGACGCCTCGTCGTTCGGGCCGGATGGAGAGGGCGACGCGTCGGGCACCCGAGGAGCCACCGGCGGCCGTCGTGACCTGACCCGGGGGGAGGTCGGTCGGAGCCGGAAGGGACCGCTGGCCTCGATGACCACGTCGACTGGCTGGCCGGCCACGGTGTCGGACAGGGCACGCCACGCAGACGGCGGTGGCCCGTGTCGCCGGCACGGCGGGGACCACCATGCCGGTGACCAGCACGGCGGCCACCGCCGACGCCGAGGGCCTGGACCCACCCCGATCCGCTCGAGTGGGCCACCGCCGCCCAGGCGGCCATGGCCACCACGGTTCCGCCGACCGGGGCGATCCAGCCGATGGGGTGGAGGTGCTTCCGGACGACGCCGGCCGCCGGCCGGTCCGCCTGGTGCTCACGTGAGCGGGACCGGCGTCTCCCCGACGACTCGGCTCACCAGGTGCGGCGCCTTGGGGACCGCCGCCGTCGCCGACCAAGCGGTGGGCCAGAGACGGGACGGCCACGGCCTGGAGGTCGGCGGGAGTGACATAGGAGCGACCGTTGAGAACGGCATAGGCCTGCGCCGCCCGGAGCAGCGAGATGGCCGCCCGCGGGCTCGCCCCAAGCCGCACGGTGCCGGTCGACGCGCGTGGCCCGCACGAGGGCCACGGCGTACTCGGCCACCGCGGTGACCACCGGCACCGACGCCGTGGTCTCGATGGCCTTCGGCCCACTGGGCGGGCTCGGTCACCGGTGACGAGCTCGCCGAGCGCGTAGCGGCCGCCCGAATGCAACACGAGCTGTGTCTCGGTCGCCGGCGTCGGGGTAGCCGATGGTGGTGGACAGGCCGAATCGGTCGAGCTGGCTCTCGACCAGCGGGAAGGTGCCGAGCTGGCCCACCGGGTTCTGGGTGCCGATGACGAGGTGCGGGTCGGGGGAGCGGCCATGACTCGCCGTCCACCGACACCTGCTGTTCCTCCATGGCCTCGAGCAGGGCCGACTGGGTGCGGGGCGGCGTGCGGTTCATCTCGTCGAGCAGCACGACGTGGCCGAAGACGGGACCGGGCCGGAACTCCCAGGTGCCGGTCTCGGGTGAGAAGACGGTGACCCCGGTGATGTCGGAGGGCAGCAGGTCGGGGTGTGCCCTGGACCGCGGGACAGCCGGACGCCGAGGGAGGTGGCGAGGGCCCTGGCGAGCACGGTCTTGCCCACCCCGGGGACGTCCTCGATGAGGAGGTGGCTGCCGGACAGGGCGGCCACGACCGAGACGGTGACGGCGGCCGGCGTGCCCAGGAGGACCGACGACGAGGGCGGCGTGCAGTCGGCGGGAGAGGGCGACGGCTTCGGACAGCGCCTCGGGCTGGTGGTCGATCGAGGGCACTGGCACCTGGCCCGGCCGTCTCCGTGCTCGTGCTCATCGGTCGACCCGCTTCCCCTGCCTCGGACGCTGCCGGCGAGGGCGTCGTCGCCCAGCGCGGTGCCTCTCCCACCCTACGTGATCCCTGGTCGCAGGATCAATGAACCGCCACCGGCCTGTCGTCCAACGGCGGTCAGAAGTCGATGGCCGAGAGCTCGGGGATGGTCCCCTCGGCCCGGGAGCGAGCCTCGAGCCAACGGTCCCGCCGGGCGGCGCGGTCGGCCTCGCCCACGGCCGGCTCGATCACCCGCCGGGGCCGCCACGCCGCCGCCACCTCGTCCTCGTCCGCCCACATGCCCGGTGGCCATCCCGGCCAGGAAGGCCGCCCCCAGGGTGGTGGCCTCGGTCACCGGGGCGATCTCGACGGTTCGCCCGCAGGCGTCGGCCAGGGCCTGGGTGAAGACGTCGTTGTCGGACATGCCGCCGTCGACCCGGAGGGCGGGAACGGCGAGACCGGAGTCGAGCTCCGCCGCCTCGAGCAGGTCGGCGCCGCGGTGGGCCACGCCCTCGAGCACGGCCCGCACCACTTGGGCGCGGCCACTGCCCCGGGTGAGGCCGAGGATGGTGCCTCGGGCCCCGAAGTCCCACACCGGCGTCCCGAGGCCGAGCAACGCGGGCACGAACCAGACGTCGTCGGTCTGCTCGCAGTCGGCGGCCACCGCCGCCGACTCGGCCGCCGTCTCGATGATGCCGAGGTCGTCGCGCAGCCACTCGACGCACGTGCCGGCCGACAGCATGACGGCCTCGATGCCCCAAGTCACCTCGCCGCCTCGTCGCCAGGCAACGATGGGGAAGGTGCCGGCCGGGCCGCGGCCGGCCCGGTCGGGCGGTGTCGCCGCCCAGGCACTGGTCGAGCATGCCGCCGGTGCCGAAGGTGGCCTTGGCCTGGCCGCGGCCGCATGCACCCCTGACCGATGAGCGACGCCTGCTGGTCACCGGCCATGCCGGCGAGCGCGGGGTGGCCGGCGAGCGCGGTGGCCGGTCCCGAGCTCGCCGCTCGAGTCCACCACGGTGGGCAGGACGGCCTCGGGGATGCGCAGGGCCTCCAGCAGCTCGGCGTTCCAGGTCGCGGCATCGGCCCCGACCAGGCCGGTCACCCCGGCGTTGGTGGCGTCCATCACGTGCAGCGCCCCGTCGGTCAATGTCCATGCCGCCCAGGTGTCGACCGTGCCGAAGGCGAGCTCGCCGGCCTCGGCCCGCCGTCGCTCGGGGTCGGCCACGTCCAGGATGGCGGCCACCTTGGTGGCCGAGGCGTTGGGAGCGACCCGGAACCCTCGGCCCTGCAGCTCGAGGCAGGTGCCCACCGTGCGCAGGTCCTGCCAGCCGAGCGCCGGCGCCACCGGCACCCCGGTGGCCCGGTCCCAGACGATGGTCGACGCCCGCTGGTTGGCGATGCCGACGGCGTCGACCGGCCCGCCGTCGGCCAGGGCCCGGCGGGCGACGTCGAGCGCGGCGGTGGCCATGGCGGCCGCGTCGAACTCGACGAGGCCGGGGAGCGGGGTGTCGGGCAGCACGGCCACGTGGTGGACGTGGTCGACGCTGGCGTCGGGCCGCACCACCGCGGCCCGCACGCCCGAGGTGCCGATGTCGACGACCAGGATGCTCATGGCCAGGGCACCGGGCCGAAGGGGGAGGGGAGCCCGAGCTTGCCCGGGTTGAGGATGCCGCGCGGGTCGAGGGCGGCCTTCACGTCGGCCAGCACCCGGTGGGCCGGCCCCAGGGCGTCGGCCAGGAACCGCGCTCCGGTTGAGGCCGATGCCGTGGTGGTGGCTGATGGCTCCGCCCGCCGTCGCCGGTGGCGCCGATGGCCGCGTCCCAGGCCTTGCGGTAGTAGTCCTCGGCCCACCGACCGCCGCGTCCTCGGCGTCCGAGCTCCGTCGGCGGCCGCCCGGCGAAGGTGAAGTAGAGGCAGGCACCGTCGGGGTAGGCGTGGGACTGGTGGGACGAGACCACCAGCGTCCCTCGACGCCGATGACGGCGTCGAGCACGGAGCGGTAGAGGCCGGGAAGCGCCCGCCACCGGGCCGCCACCTCCACGGTGTCGACCACGATGCCGCCGCGCCACAGGGGGGCGAGGGCGGAGACGTCGTTGCGGTGGGCCAGCCACCGGTCGACGAGCGCTGGCGTCGAGGGCGTCGGCCGTCCGCGCACTCCTCGTCGACCACGGCCATGGTGGCGTCGACCAAGGCGGGATCGCCCTCGTCGAGCACGATGAGGGCGCTGGTGCCCTCCAGCTCGAAGTTGCGCTGCGACTCGGTCGCGTCGTAGAGGCGGAGGACGGCCGGGCGCGGCCCCCCGGCGCAGGATGCGACGGCAGGCGTCGAGCCCGTCCTCGAAGCTCGGGAAGCCGAAGGCCCGCCGGTCTTCGCCCTCGGGCACCGGGTGGACCCGGAAGCGGGCCTCGGTGATCACCCCGAGCGTCCCCTCGCTGCCCACGAACAGCTGGGTGAGGTCGGGGCCGGTGGCCGACCGCGGGCCCTCGACCGCCGGTGCGCACCGTGGTGCCGTCGGCCAGGACGACCTCGAGGCCGGTGACCATGTCCTCGATCTTCCCGTAGCGGTTCGAGTACTGGCCGGCACCGCGGCAGGCCAGCCAGCCGCCCACGGTGGAGAGGTCCATCGACTGCGGCCAGTGCCCGAGGGTCAGGCCCTCGTGCCCGGAGCCCGGACTCCACGTCGGGGCCGAAGGTGCCGGCCCGGATGTCGGCCACCAGCGAGTCGCCGTCGACGTCGGCCGAGCCCGGCCAGCCCGCAGAGGTCGAGGGAGACCCCGCCGAAGACGGGCACCGAGCCGCCGCACACCCCGCTGCGCCCGGCGCTCGGCGTCACCGGCACCCCGGCCGCGCGGCAGAGGGCCAGCACGGCGGCGACCTCGGTCGGCGTTGGTGGGCCGGGCCACCACCGCCGGTCGGGCCGGCACCTGGCCGGCTGCCGCCCAGCCGATGGCCAGCGGCCACCAGTCCCGTCCGGCCTCGGCCCGCTCCTCGTCGTCGTCGCTCGACCTCGGCGCACACCGTCGGCCAGGCGGCGGCGCAGCTCCGTCGTCCGACGGCGACCCGCGGGCCGCCGAGGTGCTCGGCGACGCCTTCCGGCGGTGCGTCGATGGCGGTGGGAGGGGTCGGCCTCACCCACCCTCCGTGCGGTGCGGCGGCCAGGGCCCCGACCTCGCCGGCGCCGTCCTGTGGCGGTGCCACCTTCGACCGGCCGGTCGGGATCGAGCCCGGCCCGGGCCAGCTCGCGCCGGACCCGGTCGGCGTAGTCGGCGGCCGCCTCGTGCCGCATGCGCTCTCGTCCCACCCGAGGAGTGGCCCGACGAGGGTCGGCCACCCGGGCGGCGGCGGCGGCCGCGCCCGGGCGTCCCGCAGCGAGGCCCGAGTCCGCCGGTCGAGCACGTCGGCGAGGGAGCAGGCCATCTCCTCCTCGACGGCGTAGACGGCCTCGACGGCGAGGTAGCGGAGGCCGGGGACGAGGGGCTCGAGCAGCTCGGGCCGGCCGTCGGCCACGGCCAGCACGGCCGGGGTCTCGGTGCCGTAGCGGCCGGCCAGGTGTCCGGCGACCGCGGTGGCCGGGTCGGGGTCGGCCGGGCTGGCGTCGCCCGGCCGGCGGCTCGACCGGTGTGGCCCCGCGCAGCGGGAGCGAGCGGGTCCGGCAGCGCGACGCTGAGCCCGAGCTGGCGGTCCACCAGGTCGACGGTGTCCTCGGCCATCTTGCGGTAGGTCGTGAGCTTGCCCCCGGTCACGGTGACGACACCCGCCGGCGAGATGCCGCACGGTGTGGCGCCGCGAGAGGTCGGCGGTCCGCTCGCTCGGCGCCCGGCGCCCGGCCGACGGGGCGAGGAGCGGGCGCAGCCCGCTCCAGATGCCGGTGATGTCGGCGGGCGAGAGGGGCCGGGTGGTCACGGCGTTGGCCGCGTCGAGGAGGTAGGCGACGTCCTCGGGCCGGCACGTCGGGTCGTCGAGCGGGCCGTCCCAGGCGGTGTCGGTGGTCCCGAGGTAGACCTGGTCGCCCCACGACACGACGAAGATCGAGCGCTGGTCGCCGCGCACCGGGATGACGGCGGCGATGTCGCAGGGGAAGGCCGACTCGGGCACGGTGACGTGCACGCCCTTGGCCGGGCGGATCGAGTGGGGGTCGGCGCCTTCGTCGAGGGCGCGCACCTCGTCGGCCCAGACGCCGGCGGCGTTGACCACCACCGACGCCCGCACCTCGAAGGGCGTCGCCGCCGTCGGGTACGACCCTGGCGCCGGTGACCCGCCCGTCGGCGGCGTGGGTGAGTGCGTCGACCCGGGTGTGGTTGGCCGCCACCGCACCGTGGTCGAGGACGGCGGTGCGCAGGACGCAGAGCGTGAGGCGGGCGTCGTCGGTCCGGGCGTCCCAGTAGAGGAATCCGGCCACCAGATGGTCGGCCCGCAGGGTGGGGAGGTGGGCGAGGGCCTCCTCCTTGGTCACCCGTTCGTGGCGGCGGCCGATGCGCACGCCGCCGGTCAGGTCGTAGAGCCAGAGGGCCGTCCGGTAGGCGCGGGCCACGCTGCGGTTGACCACCCCGGCCCGGCCGAAGAGGGGGATGAGGAAGGGGACGGGGTGAGACCAGGTGCGGGGCGTTCTCGATGAGCCGCTGGCGCTCGGCCAGGTTCTCGTAGACGAGCCGGAACTCGCGCTGTTGGAGGTAGCGGAGGCCGCCGTGGACGAGCTTCGACGACTTGGACGAGGTCCCCGAGGCGAAGTCGTCCTTCTCCACCAGGGCGGTGCGCAGGCCCCGGCTGGCGGCGTCGAGGGCCACCCCGGCACCGGTGATGCCCCCGCCGACGACGAGCACGTCGAAGGTCTCTTCTCGGAGGCGGGCCGAGCGCCTCGTCCCGTCGGAAGCGACCCGGCGACGGCTCGGCGCCGCGGGCTCCGTCGCGCTCGGGCATCGGCCCAAGCCTGCCACAGCGCCTGGACACGTCCGACCGGCGGCCGGCGGTTCGGCAGGCGGAGCGGTCGACGGCGGTGACCACCTGTCGGCACCGCCGAGCCTTTTCTACAATAATTGTTGAAAAACAATCGTTGGCGATATATTGAGGGGTGTGAGGACGCCAGAGGAGCTGACCGAGCTGTTCCGCTCGACCGGCCGGAAGGTCACCGCCCAGCGGCAGTGCATCTTCCGGGTCCTCCAGGGCGACGAGACCCACCCGTCGGCCGAGGCGGTCCACGCCCTGGCCACGAGGGAGATGGAGACCATCTCGCTCAAGACGGTGTACCAGACGCTCCACGACCTCTCCGAGCTCGGCGAGATCGTCTCGCTCGACGTGGGCACGGGCCGGACCCGATTCGACCCCAACGTCGAGGACCCGCACCACCACCTGGTGTGCGAGCGGTGCGGCAGCGTCCGGGACCTGGTCGCCGACTTCCCCGAGCTGTCCGGTGCCCAAGGGCGCCGACCTCGGGTTCCGACTCGGCTCGGCCGAGATCGTCTTCCGCGGGCTGTGCCCCGACTGCCAGCGGTCCGGGCGCCGTCGCAGCCGGTGCCGTCGGCCCGTCGGCACGCTCGTCAGCACCATCTCGTCACCTGCGCCACACGCGATGACCACGGCACAAGCACGCCGCGCACCCACCACGGAAGCCACCTCGAGGGGCCGGAACGGAAAGGAACCACGCATGCCACCACTGAAGGACAGCAAGACCGAGGGCAACCTCAAGGAGGCCTTTGCCGGCGAGAGCCAGGCCAACCGCCGCTATCTCTACTTCGCCCAGAAGGCCGACGTCGAGGGCTACCCGGACGTGGCCGCGCTCTTCCGCTCGGTCGCCGAGGGCGAGACGGGCCATGCCTTCGGCCACTTCGACTACCTCAAAGAGGTCGGCGACCCGGTCACCGGCGTGTCGGTCGGCCCCACCGAGGACAACCTCAAGTCGGCCATCGAGGGCGAGACCTACGAGTACACCGAGATGTACCCGGGCTTCGCCAAGACCGCCCGCGAAGAGGGCTTCGAGGAGATCGCCGAGTGGTTCGAGACCCTGGCCCGGGCCGAGAAGAGCCACGCCGGCCGGTTCAACGAGGGGCTGGCAGTCGGTCGCCTGAGCGTGAACGGTCGAATCGATCGGTTGGCAAGGCCGGCTGAGACCGGCGAGACCAGCGAGACCGGCGAGACCGGGTGGTCTGGCAAGGCCGGCGAGACCGGCGTAGGCCGGCCCGAGTGCCCTGGGTCGGCGGTGACCGCCTACCGCGTCGACGTCGGCGGTGGGAGCACCGCGACCGCACGGCGCCGAGGCGTCGAGAGATGACGGCCGGACCCCTCACTCTCGACGACATCGCCGACCAACGCGCCTACGAGCGCGAGCGCGAGGCCTTCCGCCGTGACGGTCATCGCCACCAAGAAGCTGCGCCGGGTCAGCGTCGGACCGGTCATCACCCTGACCTTCGAGAACCGGATGACCATGCGCTTCCAGGTCCAGGAGATGGCCCGGGCCGAGCGGATGGTCTCCGGACGAGCAGATCCAGCAGGAGCTCGACGTCTACAACCGGCTGCTGCCGGCCCCCGGTGAGCTGTCGGCCACCCTGTTCCTCGAGCTCGACCTCGGACGAGGAGCTGCGGACCTGGCTGCCGCGCCTGGTCGGGGTCGAGCGCTCGTGCCAGCTGCGCATCGGTCCCGCCGCCAATCCCGACATCGTCACCTCGATCCCCGAGGACGAGCACGAGTCCCATGCTCACGCAGGGAGGAGGTGACCTCGGCCGTGCACTACGTGCGGTTCCGCCTCAGCCCCGAGCAGGTCGAGGCCTTCCGGGCGGGCCCGGTCCGCCTCGCCGTCGCCCACCCGTCGTATCCCGATGGGCTGCCGGGCACCGAGCTCGGCGACGCCACCCGGGCAGAGCTGGCCACCGACCTCGCCGGGACCTGATCAAGGCTCCGGCGCTCGGTCCAGGCGGACGCGGCCACGAGGGCGGTCCCGACGGAGGCCGCCCGGGTCAACTGGTAGGCCAGGTGCACTGCCGCCTCGGCTGTCTTGATCCGGAAGGCCAGGCTCTCCTCGATGTAGAGGTTGACCGAGGTCTCGTCGGCGCTGCGGTATCCGATCGAGAAGTCCTCGCCCACCGTCAGTTCGAAATCGCCGCTGCGCAGGCTGAGCACCACCGCCCCGTCCACGGCCGGCGCCCACACCACGGGCCCGCCGAGGATCTCGCGGATGTGCTCGAGGACCGGGTAGCCCCCGTGCTCGGTCGTCTCGGTCACACCGGTGTAGCACCGCGGTCCGAGGGCGATGCCGTAGGGACCGGCCACGTCCGCCCCCCGCAGGGCGGCCACCGCCCGGGCCACGTGCTCGGGGTACTCGCCGTAGTCGGCGGAGATGGGCACCGGCGGCGTGGGGCGACGCCGGGATGACGCCCTGGACCCCGCCGCCCTCGTAGCCGTGGAAGACGAGATGGTCCTCGGCCAGCGCCGCCGCCTCGCCCGGCTTCGATGGACGGCGTCGAGCTCGACGTCGGTGGCCCCTCGGTCGGCGGCGGCCAGCTCGTCGCGGGTCCAGCGTGAATGGGGCCCGCACTTCGACCAGCGGCAGCACCCGGCGCCGGGCCGTCTCGACCGATCCGAGGGCGCGGCGGAGTCGAGGTCGTCGACCCGTCCGAGGTCGACGGCGGCGTGGCCCCATCCCTTCGGGCCCGAGAAGTCGACCAGTCGACGGGCGGCGAGGAAGTGCTTGAGGGAGCGGGTCGCCTCCTCGTCGATCTGGGTCCAGGCGTCCTCGGTGACCGGGGCGAGCTCTCGCAGCAAGTGGTTCATCGCGCTCGTCCTGCCTTCCGGGTGGTGGGCGGGCCGATACCAAGCTGCCATCATGCTCGCCAACCGGCCCGAGAGCCAGAGAGCGGTGTCGGACGGAGAGCGAGGGGACTCGCGAGACATCCGAGGCATCCCGGGCATCTCGTCGTCCGGACCGCGAGGGAGCTCGGCAAGGTCCCTGTCGAGGTCCGGCCGATGGGCGCGGCAAGGTGACGCCGTCACGCTGCCAGAGCCGCCCGTGCCAGGGCGGTGCCCGACGCCTCCGCCTCCGGCGGGAGCACCTCGGGTGCACCGGACGAAAGGATCGACCATGACCGCCACGACCACCTCGGTGACCGGGAACCTCACCCGTGACCCGGAGATCCGCTACACCCGCGACGGGCAGGCCACCACCTCGATGGGCGTTGCCGTCAACCGCCGCTGGCGGAACCGCGAGACCGACGAATGGGAGGAGGCCACCTCCTTCTTCGACGTCGTCACCTGGCGCGACCTGGCCGAGAACGTGGCCCTGAGCCTCACCAAGGGCATGCGGGTCGTCGTCATCGGCCGGCTCGAGCAGCGAACGTGGGAGACCGAGGACGGCGACCGCCGCTCCAAGGTCGAGATCGTGGCCGATGAGGTCGGGCCGAGCCTGCGCTTCGCCACCGTCGAGGTGCACAAGCTCGAGCGCCAGTCGATGGCAGGACGACGGGACCGGCTCCGGACGGGCCGACGGCACCGGCGACCGGCCGACTCCGAGCCTTGCCGATGCTTGAACCGCTGGCCGCCAGCGTAGGCCCTGACGACCAGGCGTCGCAGGCACGGCCGTCGCGCTCGATCAGGCTCGACCGGCCCGCATCTGTGACAGCGTGCGGTTGACCAAGGCCGAGGCCTTCGACGCCTGCCAGGTGCTGGCCGACGCCGACCGCTGCCTGGTCCGAGCCGGGCTACCGGCGGAGGCCGTGCCGCTCTCGGCCGACCTGTTCGAGTTCATCGAGGCCCGGCTCTGCGACCGAGACCCGCTCGGCGTCCGGCCAGCTCGGCACGGTGACCGGCGACGCCCCGGTCAGCCGGCGCTCGCTCGACTGCCTTGACGTCCATCCGACTCGGCGTCGGGCTCGTAGTCGAGGGACAGCGAGTTCACGCAGTAGCGCAGACCGGTGGGCGCCGGCCCGTCGGGGAAGACGTGGCCGAGGTGCCCACCGCAACGAGCGCAGGTGATCTCCGTGCGCCGCATGCCGAAGCTCCGTCCTCGTGCTCCTCGATGGTGCCGTCGTCCAGCGCCTGGTAGAAGCTCGGCCAGCCCGATCCTGAGTCGAACTTGGTGCTCGCTCGGGAACAGCGCCGCCCCGCACCCGGCGCAGGTGAACATGCCGCTGCCCTCCACGTGCAGCAGCTCACCCGACCATGCCGGCTCGGTTCCCTTCTGACGGAGGACGGCATAGCGCTCGGGCGAAAGACGTTGCCGCCACTCCTCGTCGCTCAGCTCGATCCGCTCGGTGCCGGTCTGCTGGGTGTCGGTGCCACTGCCTTCGCTGTCGGCCATTTCTCCTCCTCGGTCGTGCCGGCGATGAGAGCGGCCGAGGCTTGGCCCCGGCACGCCATCCTCACCGCAGCACCATATCGAAAACCCCAGCGGCCGCCGGGCTGTTCCCGTCGGAACCGCTCGGTCTCCGTCGAGTGAGCCGACCGGCGGTGTGAGGCCGCGGGCAGGCCCTTTGGTAACGTCGCCGCCTGCCGGGGCCCTGGCCCCGGCGCCGTGTCCGTCGCCCGCCGCACCCGCTGGACCCGGCCAGCGCTCGAGGACGCCGGCGCCATGGACCTGCGAGACCGACCCGAGGACGAGGCCTTCCGCAAGGAGGTGCGGTCGTGGCTCGACGACCACCTGGTCGGGGAGTTCGCCGCCCTCGGCGGCCGCGGTGGCTCCGGGGACGAGACCTTCGGCTTCGAGACCCGGCTGGCCTGGGAGCGAGTGCTGGCCGCGGGTCGTTGGACCTGCATCGGCTGGCCACCCGAGCACGGCGGCCGCGGCGCCTCCATGGCCCAGCAGGTGATCTTCAACGAGGAGTACGTGCGGGCGTGCGCCCCCGGCCGGGTCGGCGTCATGGGCGAGGGGCTGATCGGGCCGACCATCATCCAGTACGGCACGCCGGCACAGAAGGCCCGGTTCCTCCCTCCGATCGTGGCCGGAACCGAGCTGTGGTGCCAGGGCTATTCGGAGCCGGACGCCGGGAGCGACCTGGCCAACGTGCGGACCCGGGCCGAGCGGGACGGCGATGAGTGGGTGGTGACCGGCCAGAAGGTGTGGACCTCGCTCGCCCACCAGGCCGACTGGTGCTTCGTCGCTGTGCCGGACCGACCCGGAGTCGGAGCGCCATCACGGGCTCTCCTATCTGCTGGTGCCCATGGACCAGCCGGCTGTCGAGGTCCGGCCCATCACGCAGCTCACCGGGACGTCGGAGTTCAACGAGGTCTTCTTCGACGGTGCCCGCACCGACGCCGACAACGTGGTCGGCGAGGTGGGGGACGGGTGGCGGGTCGCCCTCGCCACCCTGGCCTTCGAGCGAGGCGTCGGCCTCCTCGGTCACCAGCTCTCGTTCCGCCGCCAGCTCGACCGGCTGGTCGACGTGGCCCGGTGCACGGGGCCGGCTCGCCGACCCGGTCGTCCGGGACCGCCTGGCCCGGGCCTGGGTCGAGCTCGAGATCCTCCGGCTCAACACCCTGCGCAGCCTCTCCGGCGTCGACGGCCCGGTTGCGCCTCCCGAGGCATCGATCGCCAAGCTCTACTGGGCCTCCTGGCACCGGCGGCTCGGCGAGCTGGCCATGGACGTCCGCGGGCCGGCCGGTCAGGTCACGCCGGGGGGCCGCGGCGAGCTCGACGAGTGGCAGCGCACGTTCCTCTTCAGCCGGTCCGAGACCATCTACGGCGGCTCGAACCAGATCCAGCGCAACATCATCGGCGAGCGGGTGCTCGGACTGCCCCGCGAGCCCAAGGGATCGATCCGGTGACCGACGTGCCGACGGACCGCCCGGCACCGCCATCCGGCCACGGCCTGCTCGAGGGCAAGGTCGTGGTCGTCACCGCCGCGGCCGGGACCGGCATCGGGTTCGCCACGGCCAGGCGCTGCGTCGAGGAGGGAGCCACCGTCGTCATCTCCGACGCCCACGAGCGGCGCCTGGGCGAGTCGGCCGACGCCCTCGGCGAGCTGTCGGGGACCCGGCCACTGGCCGTCCTCTGCGACGTGACCGACGAGGCCCAGGTCCAGCACCTCTACGACGAGGCCGCTCGACACCACGGTCGCTTCGACGTGGCCGTGAACAACGCCGGCCTCGGCGGCCAGGTCGAGATCGTGGACATGACCGACGAGCAGTGGGCCACCGTCCTCGACGTGACCCTGACCGGCACCTTCCGGTGCACGCGGGCCGCCCTTCGCCACTTCTACGCCCAGGGCGCGGGCGGGGTCATCGTCAACAACGCCTCCGTGCTCGGATGGCGGGCCCAGGCCGGCCAGTCCCACTACGCCGCGGCCAAGGCCGGGGTGATGGCCCTCACCCGGTGCAGCGCCGTCGAGGCCGCCCCCCACGGCGTGCGGGTCAACGCGGTGTCGCCCGAGCCTCGCCGTCCATCCCTTCCTCAACCGGGTCATGACCGACGAGCAGCTCGCCGAGCTGAGCCGGTCGCGAGGTGTTCGGGCGGAGCGCCGAGGTGTGGGAGGTGGCCAACGTCATCGTCTTCCTGGCCAGCGCGTACGCCACCTTCATGACCGGCGAGGTGGTGTCGGTGAGCAGTCAGCACCCCTGAGCCGGCCGGGGTGGCCGGCCCGACAGGGGTGCATTACCCTGACGCTGTGTCAGATGTGACCGATCCCCGCGGCGACCTGCAGTGGGGCTCCATTCCCGGGCTGGTGGAGGACGCCGCCGCCCGCTTCGGCGATGCCGAGGCGCTCGTCGATGCGGCCGGGCCCGGTGGCCGGGTGACCCGTCTGACCTTCGACGAGCTGGCCGAGCGAGGTGGCGGCGGCCAGCCGGTGCCTCGTGGCCAACGGGATCGAGCGGGGCGACCGGGTGGCCATCTGGGCACCCAACTGCGCCGAGTGGGTCGAGGCCGCGCTCGGGCGCCGTGGGTGCCGGTGCTCTGCTCGTTCCCCTCAACACCCGCTACCGGGGGGCCGAGGCCGCCTACATCCTGCGGGCGTCGGGGGCCCGGCTCCTCTTCACCGTCCAGGGCTTCCTCGGCACCGACTACCCGCAGCTCCTCGAGAAGGCCGTGGCCGACGGCGAGCGGCTGCCGGACCTCGAGCGGGTGGTGGTCCTGCGCTCGGCGGATCGACGGATCGGACGGACCGGAGGGCGGCGGCCGGTCGCGGGCCGGCGACCAGGTCGTCGACTGGGAGGTCTTCCTCCGAGAGGCGAGCGTGTGCTCGGCCGACGTCGCCGCCGGACGGACCGCTTCGATCACCTCGGGGGACATGTCCGACCTCATCTTCACCTCGGGCACCACCGGCCACCCGAAGGGGGCCATGTCCACCCACGGGCAGACGTTGCGCACCTTCGCCACCTGGACCGAGGTGGTCGGCCTGAGCCAAGGGCGACCGCTACCTGGTGGTGAACCCGTTCTTCCACACCTTCGGCTACAAGGCGGGCATCCTGGCCTGCCTCATGGCCGGGGCCACCATCCTTCCCGAGCCGGTCTTCGACGTCGACCGGGTGCATGCGGCGGATCGCCGAGGAGCGGATCACCGTGCTGCCCGGGCCGCCCACCATCTTCCAGGCCATCCTCGACCATCCCGGATCGGCACGGCGTTCGACCTCTCGTCCCTCCGGCTGGTGGTGACCGGGGCGGCGGTGGTGCCCGTCGAGCTCGTCGAGCGGCTGCGGCGACGAGCTGGGCATCGAGACGGTGCTCACCGCCTACGGGCTGACCGAGGCCACCGGCACGGTGACCATGTGCCGGCGAGGCGACCCGGCCGAGGTGGTGGCGTCGACGTCGGGTCGGGCCATCCCCGACGTCGAGGTGCGCATCGTCGACGCCGACGGTGCCGACGTGGCCGCGGGCGAGCCCGGCGAGATCGTGGTCCGGGGCTACAACGTGATGCGCGGCTACTTCAACGACGCCGACGCCACCGACGAGGCCATCGACGGCGACGGGCTGGCTGCACACCGGCGACGTCGGGGTGATGGACGCGGCCGGCAACGTGCGGGTCACCGACCGGCTCAAGGACATGTACGTGACCGGCGGGTTCAACGTGTACCCGGCCGAGGTCGAGGCGGTGCTGCGCAGCCCATCCCGCCGTCGGACAGGTCGCCGTGGTCGGCGTGCCCGACAGCCGGATGGGCGAGGTCGGCCTGGCCGTCGTCGTGCCGGCTCCGGGGGCGGCGGCGAAGGACCTCGAAGCGCGAGCTGATCGACTGGGCGTCCGAGCGCCTGGCCAACTTCAAAGTGCCCCGGAGGGTCGTGGCTGGTCGAGGAGCTGCCGACCAATGCCAGCGGCAAGGTGCTCAAGCGCGAGCTGCGCGAGCAGTTCGGCGCGGCAGCCACCGCTACGCGCCGGGCACGTCACGTTGACCGGCCATCCAGCCGGCCGGCCGACGTCACACCGGCCCCGGATCCGAGCCAAGCAAGAGGAAGCGGAAGAGGAAGGAGCGCGCCGTGCGAGGCATCGTCTATACTGGGTGACCGGGCCGAGGTCACCGACGAGCTGGAGGTCGGAGCCCCGGGCCCGACCGAGGTGCGGGTCGGCGATCGCCGCCGCCGGCGTCTGCCACAGCGACCTCTCGGTCATCAACGGGACCATCCCGTGGAAGGCGCCCTCGGTGCTCGGCCACGAGGGGGCAGGCGTGGTCGAGGCGGTCGGCTCCGAGGTGCGCTCGGTCAAGGTCGGCGACCACGTGGTCATCGCCACCCTGGCCAGCTGCGGGGCGTGCCGGGCCTGCGCCACCGGTCACCCGACCTGGTGCGTGAAGACGCTCGGCAACGTGTCGACGCCCTTTACCTTCCGGGGCGAGCCGGCCTCCAACTTCGCGGCACCTCGGTGTTCGCCGAGTCGACCATCGTGAAGGAGGTCCAGGCCGTCAAGATCGACAAGGACGTCCCCCTGACCTCGGCCTGCCTCATCGGCTGCGGGGTGCTCACCGGCGTCGGGGCGGTGCTCAACCGGGCCAAGGTCGCAGCCGGGCGAGACGGCAGCCGTCTTCGGCGTCGGGGGGGTGGGCCTCAACGTGATCCAGGGCCTCCGCCTGGCCGGGGCCAGCCGCATCGTCGCCGTCGACACCCTGGCCTCGAAGGAGGACCTGGCCCGGCAGTTCGGCGCCACCCACTTCGTCGACGCCTCGGCCACCGACGCGGTGAAGGCCGTTCGCGACCATCGTCCCCCCCGGGCCCGAGCGCGTGTCCGGAGCGCTCGGGTGGACGGGAGGCGTCACCTGGTCGTTCGACTGCGTCGGCCATCCGGCCGTGCTGCGCAACGCCCTCGACGTGCTCGACTGGGGCGGCACCGCCCTGGCCATCGGCATCCCGCCGCAGGGGACGGAGGTGGCCGTGGACGTGAACGCCCTGGCCTATGTCGACCGCGGCCTGCTCGGCTGCCGGTACGGGTCGTCGCGCCCGCACCACGACATCCCGCTCATGGTCGAGCTCTACCTGTCGGGGAAGCTCATGCTCGACGAGCTCGTCACCGAGCAGCGGCCGCTCGAGGGGTTCCGCGAGATCGTCGAGGACATGGAGGCCGGGAAGCTGGCCCGCGGGGTGCTCACCTTCTCCTGACGACCCGGGGGCCCGACGGACCGGCCGGCGACCGCGCGTAGGAGGCGGAATGCGCCCTGTTACAGTCGGGCGCCGATATGACGGCCCGTCAGATCTCCGGTGATCACCGCACGGTCGTCGACGTGCTGCGGGCCGCGGCCGAGGTCAACGCCGACGTCGAGGCCTACGTCGAGCCGGCCACCGCCCTCGTCCCCGCCGCGGGCCTCACCTTCGCCGCAGTTGGACCGGGCCGCCGACGGCGCTGTCCGGGTATCTGGCCGACCGGGGCGTGGACCGCGGGTCGGTGGTCTGCCTCTACCTGCCGAGCTCCATCGACTACATGGTGGGCTACGCCGCCGCCGTCCGGCTCGGGGCCATCACCTCCGGCATCAACCCCCGCTTGGGCCGGCGCGAGGTCACCTCGATCCTCGAGCGCACCCGGCCGGCCGTGACCCTGGTCGACGGCCGGCCTCGGCTCCGCCGGCCGGGCCCGCCGGCGCAGCTCCTCGATCGGAGCGCGCTGGCGAGGCGACGCATCGGGGCCGCCGCCGGCCCGGCTGACCGGCCCTCGACCCGTCCGACCCGGTGGCCGTGGTCTGGACCAGCGGGACGACCGGCCTGCCCAAGGGGGCCGTGTTCGACCACGACAACCTGCGGGCGGTGGCCGAGCGGGACGGACGTGCTCTCGCAGCCCGGTGACCGCCGCCTCTCGCCGCTGCCCTTCGCCCACGTCGGATCGATGACCCGGCTGTGGGACGAGGCGGCCAACGCCGTCACCACGGTCATCACCCCGACGCCGTGGCGGGCGGCCGACGCCGTGCGCGATCATGGCCGACGAGCGGATCACCGTGGCCCAGGGCGTCCCCACCCAGTGGGCGCTGGTGCTCGACGAGCCGGGCCTCGACGACGCCGACCTCTCGAGCCTGCGCGTCGTGGGGACGGGCGCCTCGCGGGTGCCGCCCGAGCTCGTCGAGGCCACTCGGGCGCCGTTTCGGCGTGCCGGTCGTGGTGCGCTACACGACGACCGAGGCCTCGCTCGGGACCGGCACCCGTCCCGGAGATCCTGCCCTCGGTGGTGGCCACGACGGTCGGGCGGCCGGTGCCCGGCGTGGACGCTCGAGATCGCCGACGACTCCGGCCGGCCCGTCGAGGTCGGCGAGGTCGGGCGGGTGCGGCTTCGCTCGGGCGCGGTGATGCGCGGCTACTGGGGCGGCCCGCCGACCGGGCCCGGGCGCGACGGCCTCGACCTCGATCGATGCCGCCACCCGCTCCGTGCTCGACGACGACGGCTGGCTCACCACCGGCGACTTCGGCTTCGTCGACGACGGCGGCAACCTCCACCTGGCGGGCCGGGCCAACGAGCTCTACATCCGGGGTGGCTACAACGTCTATCCGGCCGAGGTCGAAGGACGTGCTCGGCACTCATCCCGGCCGTCGAGGCGGTGGCCGTCGTCGGTGCTCCCGACCCGGTGCTCGGCGAGGTGGGCGTGGCCTTCGTGGTGCCCGGCCGCTGCCGGGCCGGCCGATCCAGACCGGCTGCTGGCGGAGCTCCGCGCCCTGGTGAGCGTCGGCTCTGGCCGACTACAAGGCGCCCGACCGGCTGGTGGTCGTCGACGCCCTCCCGCTGACCTCGATGATGAAGGTGGACAAGCGGGCGCTGGTCACGTCGGCGACCACTGCGGACACCGATGCCGCCGGGCCGTCCGGTGCGCGCCCGCGGCGCCGTCCGGAGCCGAAGCCCGATGACCGGAGACCCGATGACCGGATGAGCAGCCACCCACAACCGGCGCCGCGGCGTCACCGACGACCCCATCCGCATCGGGACGATGCTCTACACGCTGGTCGAGCCGCACCGCGGCCACGAGGTGGCCTACAACCGCTGGTACGAGCGCGACCACTTCTACGCCGGGTGCCAGATCGGCGCCTACAACTTCGCCGGTGCCCGCTTCGTGGCCACCGCCGACTGCAAGGCGCTGCGCGTGCCGCCGCCGGGCGACGACGCCGGCGCCGCTGGGCGGCCGGTCGCCGACTCGGCCGTGGGCAGCTATCTCGGCGTCTACTACGTGCTCGACGGCCATCACGACGAGTGGAACCGGTGGGCCGTCGACCAGGTCAACACCCTGCACGCCGCCGGGCGCATGTTCGAGCACCGCGACCACATCCACACCGGCCTCTACCGCTTCGAGTGGGAGCACCGTCGCGACGAGGACGGGGTGCCGGCCGAGCTCACCCTCGACCACCGGTTCCCCGGGCTCGCCTCGGTCTTCGTGGACGCGACCGCAGGAGCCGACCGCCGACCGATGTGGGTCGCTTCTACCGCGACGAGCTTCTGCCCCGGCTCCTGCCCGGGTACGCCGGTGGCCACCGCCCTCGGCTTCTCGCCCGCTCCCGCTGCTGGCCGACGCACCCGGAGATGTGCCCCGTGACGAGCCGGCCGGGGAGCGGACCCTCGTTCTGTTCTTCATCGACGAGCACCCGGCGGCCAGCTGGCCCGCGGTTCATCGGCGCCCAGCAGGAGGCGCTCGAGCGCGCCGGGGTGGGGCGCCTGGCGTGGGCGTCGCCGTTCGTCGGCCACCGTGCCCGGGACCGACACCTACTGCTGACCAGCTGTGGCCGGAGGCCGGGTGACCGACTTCATCGATTCGATGGCGCGAGCGCGCCGCCGCCCGCGGCTGGGTCTGCGCCCCGAGCCTGTGGGGGCTCGTCGAGCGACGGGCGGCGGCGACCCCCGACGCCGTCCTGGCCCGCGACGACGCCGGGCGCGAGCTCACCTTCGCCGGTTACCGCGACGCCTGCCTGCGGGCGGCCGCCGGGCTCGCTGCCGACTTCGGAGTGGTCGCCGGCACCAGCGTGAGCTGGGAGCTGCCCACCTGGAACGAATCGCTCGTGCTGGTCGGTGCCCTCTCCCGCCTCGGGGCACGCCAGAACCCGATCATCCCCATCTACCGCAGCCGGGAGGTGGGCTTCATCACCCGCCAGAGCCAGGCCGCCCTCCTCGTCGTGCCCACCGTCTACCGCGACTTCGACTTCGAGGCCATGGCCCGGGAGCTGGCCGCCGACCGGCCCGGCCTCGAGGTGCTGGTGGTCGACCGGCAGCTGCCCGACGGCGACCCCGACCGGCTGCCCGCCGCCGAGCCCGAGCCGACTCGTGCCGCCGACGCCCCCGTCCGCTGGCTCTTCTACACCTCGGGGACCACCGCCGACCCCAAGGGGGCGCCGCACACCGACCTGACCGTCATGGCCTCGGCCCTGGCCATGGCCGAGTGCCTGGAGATCACCGCCGAGGACGTCTCGGCGCTCGTCTTCCCCTTCACCCACATCGGCGGCATCGGCTGGCTCATGGCCGCCCTCATCACCGGATGCACGCTGCTCACCACGGCGGCCTTCGACCCGGTGGCCACCCCGGCCTTCCTGGCCGCCAACGAGGTGACCCTGGCCGGCTCGGGGACCCCGTTCCATCTCGCCTACCTGGCCGCCCAGCGGGCGGCCGGACCCGAGCCCATCTTCCCCGACGTGCGCTCCTACCCGGGGGGTGGCGCGCCCAAGCCGCCGCAGCTGCACTACGACCTCAAGGGCGAGATCGGCGGGGTCGGCATCGTCTCCGGCTACGGCCTCACCGAGGCGCCCATCGTGGTCATGGCCTCCGAGAGCGACCCCGACGAGAAGCTGGCCACCACCGAGGGGCGGCCCACACCCGGGCGTCGACCTGATCGTGGTCGGCCTCGACGGGCAGAAGGCCGGCCCCGGCCAGGAGGGCGAGATCCGACTCAAGGGCCCCCAGGTCATCAGCGGCTACCTCGACCCCTCCCTCGACGCCGAGGCCTTCGACGAGGATGGCTACTTCCGCAGCGGTGACCTCGGCATCGTCGATCGCCGAGGGTTACGTCACCATCACCGGCCGGCTGAAGGACGTGATCATCCGCCACGGCGAGAACATCTCGGCCAAGGAGGTCGAGGACCTGCTCTACACCCACCCGGCGGTGGCCGACGCCGCCGTGATCGGCCTGCCCGACCCGCGCACCGGCGAGCGGGCCTGCGCCGTGGTGGCTCTGGCCGACGGAGCGTCTCTGGACCTGGCCGAGGTGGCCGCCTTCCTCGCGGGCGCCGGGCTGCGCACCCAAGCCATCCCCGAGCAGCTCGAGGTGGTGGACGCCGTGCCCCGCAACCCGGCCGGCAAGATCCTCAAGCACACCTTGCGCGAACGGTTCGGGGCATCGCCAGTGCCCGGCCGGCAGCCGGCGAGTGCCGGTGCCGAGTGAGCCCCGTCCAGCGGATGACGATGGGCCGGGGGAGCGCCGAGCACGACGCCGCCGACGCCGCCCTCGGAGTCACAGAACGCCGAGCGCTTCCGGGGAAAGGTCGCCGTCGTCACCGGGGCCGGCTCGGGCATCGGCCGGGCGGTGGCCGAGCGCCTGGCCCGGGAGGGCGCGGCCGTGGCCGGCTTGGACGTGGCCCGCGACAACCTCGACGCCACGGTGGCCACCATCGCCGCCGCCGGCGGGCCAGGCGGCGGCCTTCCCCTGCGACGTGACCTCCGAGTCGTCGGTGGCCGCCGCCGTGGACGGCACGGTCGAGCGCTTCGGGCCACCCGGACGTCGTCTGCAACGTGGCCGGCATCGGCGGCTTCTTCCACACCGTGGACATGCCCCTCGACCGGTGGGAGCGGATCCTGGCCGTCAACCTCACCGGACCGTTCCTCGTGTGCCGGGCCACCCTGCCCCACATGGTCGACCGTGGCGGCTCGATCGTGAACGTGGCCTCCAACACCGCGCTCATGGGCCAGGCCTACTCGGCCGCCTACTGCGCGTCGAAGGCCGGCGTGCTCATGTTCTCGAAGGCGCTGGCTGCCGAGTACCTGTCGCGCCGGGTGCGGGTCAACGTGGTCGCCCCCGGCGGGGTCGACACCCCCCTCATCGGCAGCTTCGAGCTGCCCGAGGGGGCAGATGCCACGCGTCCTCACCCGGATCATGACGCCGCTCGGGTTCTCGACCCCGGCCGAGATCGCCGCCTCGGTGGCCTTCATCGCCTCCGACGAGTCGTCGTACACGACCGGCGCGGTGCTGTCGGTCGACGGCGGCATCACCATCTGACCGGCGTGGGACTGACCACGGCGGTCGGCCGGCAGCGCTGCGGTACTCGCTGAGCCGGGGTGGCTGCCTGCGCCTATGCCCCGTGCGGGTGCACCGGGAGATGGTCGACGCCCGCAGGACCACGATCCGCGTGGCCCATGCCGGCTCGTCGTAGGCGGGAGCGAGGCGGGGGAAGCGGCGGACGAGGCCGGGCAGGGCGATCTGGGCCTCGAGGCGGGCAAGGGACGCCCCGAGGCAGTGGTGGGCACCGCCACTGAAGGACATGTGCTCGGCGGCATCCGGGCGGGCGAGATCCAAGACGTCGGCGTCGTCCCCCCACCTCCTCGGGTCACGGTTGGCCGCGCCCAGGCCGAGGAGCACGTCGGCGCCGGCGGGGATGTGCGTCCCGTGGAGCTCGAAGGGGTTCAACGGCGATGCGGCGGGTGAACTGGATGGGTGCGTCGAATCGCAGCAGCTCCTCGATGGCGGTGGCGTCCGAGAGTGGGGTCGGCGCGCAGGCGGCCCAGTTGCTCGGGATGGGCGAAGAGGTGGACGAGGCCGTTGCCGATCAGGTTCTCGGTGGTCTCGTGCCCGGCGAAGTACAGCATGACGACCTGGGCGACGATCTCATCGTCGGAGAGATGGCCCTCGGAGTCGCCGGCGGCCAACAGGGCGGTGAGGATGTCGTCGCCCGGGTGGGCCCGCTTCTCGGCGAGCAGCCACTCGAGGTAGGCCGCCATGGCCCGGATGGCCTCGAGCACCGCCTGCTCCTGTTCCGGGGTGTTGAAGCGCCTCGATCGTCCGGACCAGCGCGTGCGACCGACTCGAGCAGCTTGGGGGATGTCATCGTCGGGCACACCCAGCATCTCGGAGATGATCTGGGCCGGGAGGGGTCGGGCGAACTGGGTGATGACGTCGAAGGCCTCGTCGTCCTCGGCGGCCGAGGCGAGCAGCTGGTCCACGATGGCCTCGGTCCGATGCCGCCAGGCGGCGATCGCGTTGGGCGTGAAGACCTGGGACAGGAGCCGACGCAGACGGGCGTGGTCCTCGCCGTCGCGGAACACCATCCACTTGTCGGAGCCGGCCTCGACCGTCGCGTTGCGGGCGATCTCGGCCATGATGCGGGGCGTCGGGGATGGCACGCGTCGATCTCCACCAGCATCGTGCGGTCGCGGGCCAGACGGTGGACGTCGTCGTAGCGGGTGAGGATGTAGGCGTCCGACCCGCGGTTCGAAGTAGGTCGGCTGCTCGTGCCCGGAGAGCCGCGTAATGCGGGTAGGGATCGTCGAAGTAGCCGGGGGCCAAGGGATCGAAGGCTGGGCTCGGGCCGGGCCGGGCGGTGACGCCGGGACTCACGACTGGCGCCCTCGGATCGGCGCCGGTGGGCTCACGGCCGGAGCGCCACACCGTGCGATCGTGGAGAGCGTGCACATGGCGGTGGTCTCCTTGTGGCCGGTTCGTGATCGTGGCAGGCGCTGCGTGAGCAGCCGGCCGATGCTGATGGACGGGTGGTCGACGCAGCGGCCGGTCGACGAACAGTAACGCCTCGGCGACGCGCCAGCAAGGGTGACTCCGGTCGCAAGGGAGCCGGATAGGGTGCCGAACCGGCCGGATGACGTGCGGGCGACGGCACACGGGGAGGCCTGATGCGCACCGGCAACATGTACGGCCCCGACGCCACCTTCGCCGGTGTGCCGGCCGCCGACCTCGACGACCCGGCCACCTTTGCCGACGCCGCCGTGGTCATCATCGGTGCGCCCTTCGACGGGGGGACGAGCCACCGGCCGGGTTGCCGCTTCGGGCCCCAGGCCATCCGCTTCACCGACTACCTGCCCCACGACGGCCACCGGCCCCACCTCGCCCTCGGGGTCGACCCGCTCGTCGACCTCGGTGTGGTCGACGTCGGCGACGTGATGATGCCGTCGGGAGACACCGAGCGTCGCTCGGCCGGCTGGAGGCGGCGGTGACGACGGTGGCCGCGTCGGGGGCGGTCCCGCTCGTCCTGGGCGGTGACCACACCATCGCCTGGCCGGACGCCACCGGCGTGGCCCGTCATGTGGGCTGGGGCCGGCTGTCGATGGTCCACTTCGACGCCCACGCCGACACGGGCAGACACCCAGTTCGGGTCTGCTCGCCGGACACGGCACGCCGATGCGCCGGCTCATCGAGTCGGGGGCGGTGCGCGGCGACCGCTTCCTCCAGATCGGCCTGCGCGGCTACTGGCCCGAGCCCGAGACGCTCGACTGGATGGCCGCCCAGGGCATGCGCAGCTACGAGATGACCGAGCTCGTCGAGCGCGGCCTCGATGTCTGCCTGGGCGAGGCGTTCGCACTTGGCCACCGACGAGTGCGACGGCGTGTTCCTGTCGGTCGACGTCGACGTCGTCGACCCGGGTTCGGCCCCGGGCACCGGCACCCCGGAGCCGGGCGGGCTCAGCTCCCCGCCAGCTGCTCGACGCCGTCCGCCGGGTGGCCATGGAGCTTCCGGTCCGGGCATCGACATCGTTGAGGTGTCACCGCCCTACGACCACGCCGAGGTCACCGCCTACCTGGCCAACCGGGTGGCGCTCGAGATCATGTCCGGTCTGGCCTGGCGCCGGGCCGGCGACGCCGGGATGTCGAGTGCGCCGGCCGGCCGGCCCGCTGCTCGACCGCTGAGGCCGGACCGGCGCCGGTCACGCTGGCCAGGTGGTGATCAGGACAGCCGCTCGACGATCATGGCCATGCCCTGGCCGCCGCCCACGCACATCGACTCGAGTCCGATGGTCTTGTCGGTGTCCTCGAGCGCGTTGAGCAGCGTGGTCATGATGCGGGCGCCGGTCTGGCCGAAGGGATGGCCGAGGGCGATGGCCCCGCCCCGCACGTTGAGCTTCTCGTAGCCGATGCCGAGCTCCCGGGCAGAGGGCACGACCTGGGCGGCGAAGGCCTCGTTGATCTCGACGAGGTCGATGTCGTCGATGGTCATGTTGGCCCGGGCCAGCGTCTGGCGGATGGCTTCGACGGGGCCGAGGCCCATGATCTCGGGGTTGAGGCCGGTGACCCCGCTGGCCACGATGCGGGCGAGCGGGGTGATGCCGAGCTCCCGCGCCCGGGTGTCGCTCATGACCACCACGGCCGCGGCACCGTCGTTGAGCGGGCAGGCGTTGCCGGCCGTGACCGTGCCCCCCTCGCGGAAGACCGGCTTGAGGGCGGCCAGGCCTTCGAGGGTGGTCCCCGGCCGGGGACCGTCGTCCTTGGTGACGACGTCACCGTTGGGCGTGGTGACCGGGATGATCTCGCGCTCGAAGAAGCCCGACTCCTGGGCGGCGACGGCCCGGGTCTGCGACTGGAGGGCGAACTCGTCCTGCTCCTCGCGGCTCACCTTCTTGAGCTCGGCCACGTTCTCGGCCGTCTGGCCCATGGCGATGTAGACATCCGGAAGCGCGCCGGCCAGAGGCGTCCACGGCTCGCTGGCCGCCGGCGTGCGGGCCGCGGTGCGGGCTTCGGCGTCGGCGAACTCCGGATGGTGCGGGCCGGTGTCGGCCGCGCCATAGCGGTATCGGCTCACCGTCTCCACGCCGGCGGCCACGAAGGCATCGCCCTCGCCGGCCCGGATGGCGTGGGCCGCCATGCGGATGGTCTGGAGTGAGGACGAGCAGTAGCGGTTGACGGTGACCCCGGGAACGTCGGGCAGCCCGGCGAGCAGCGCTGCCACCCGGGCGACGTTGTAACCGGCCTCTCCGGCCGGCTGGCCCGAGCCCATGATGACGTCCTCGACCGAGTGGGGGTCGAGGGCCGGCACCTTGGCCAGCACCTCGCGGATCACGAGGGCGGCGAGATCATCGGGCCGGCAGTCGACGAGCGATCCCTTGTTGGCCCGGCCGATCGGGGTGCGGCCGGTGGCGACGATGACGGCTTCGGGCATGGCTGGCTCCTCGGGGATGGGCCGGCTCCGCGGCTCGGCATCGGACTTACTGATCGGTAACTCTAGTGGCGGGCACCCGGGCGGCCGCCGCCTGGCAGGCTACCGGCCTGGTCACCCGGCCGCCCATGGCCTGGCGGAAGGCGCGCTCATCGTCGTATGCATCGGTCATATGCATCGTCAAGCTGCCCCTGAGCGGCGAGGTACATAGGATTTCGGGAAAACCCGCGATTCGTCAGGGATTGCTGACAGCCGTCAGGGTTTGCTGACGAAATTCCGCAAAAAAACTGAGGAGACTCCGGCCGGCGCAGGCTCCCGTCGAGAGATATCCAGGGGTGGCAGGTTCCGCCGGCCAATATGTAACGTGTTCTAACGCTGCGCCGACGCCGACCGCAGCGCCGCAGGTGCCGCTGCCGCCGGGCCTGGCGAGTGCCCGCACCGCAGCGATCGGAGGACGGCATGGAGATCGGCTACACCGCGGAGCAAGAGGCGCTGCGTGACAGCCTGCGCCAGTACTACGCCGACCTCCTCACCCCCGAGGTCGAGGCCCAGCTGGCCGAGAGCCACGGCATCGGACCCCACATGCGCCGGGTGGTCAAGCAGATGGCGGCCGACGGCTGGCTGGGCATCGGCTGGCCCAAGGAGTGGGGTGGCCAGGGTCGTTCGGCCATCGAGCAGTTCATCTTCTTCGACGAGTCGATGCGGGCCGGTGCCCCGGTGCCCATGCTCACCATCAACACCGTCGGCCCGACCATCATGAACTTCGGCACCGACCAGCAGAAGCAGGACTTCCTGCCCCGCATCCTGGCCGGGGACATCCACTTCTGCATCGGCTACACGGAGCCAGGTTCGGGCACCGACCTGGCCTCGCTGCAGACCCGGGCCGTGCGCGACGGCGACGAGTACGTCATCAACGGACAGAAGATCTACACGTCGCTGGCCGGGGACGCCGACTACATCTGGCTGGCCACCCGCACCGATCCGGAGGCGGCCAAGCACAAGGGCATCTCCATCTTCATCGTTCCCATGGACACCCCGGGCATCAAGGTGGTGCCCATGCACCTCCTCGGCGACCACAACATCAACTACACGTTCTACGAGGACGTGCGGGTCCCGGCGGCCAACCTGGTCGGCGGCGAGAACAACGGGTGGTCGCTCATCACCAACCAGCTCAACCACGAGCGGGTCACCCTGTGCGCGCCCGGCATCATCGAGCGGGCGCTCACCGACGTGCGCCGCTGGGCCCAGGACACCAAGCTGGCCGACGGCCGCCGGGTCATCGACCAGGAGTGGGTGCAGGTCCACCTGGCCCGGGTCTACGCCCGCCTCGAGTTCCTGCGGCTCATCAACTGGAAGGTGGCCTGGTCGGCGACACAGGGCCGCCTGGACGTGGCCGACGCCTCGACCGTCAAGGTGTTCGGCACCGAGTTCTACATGGAGGCTTTCCGGCTGCTCATGGAGGTGGTGGGGCCGGCCGCCGCCCTGCCCAAGGGCAGCCCGGAGTCGGTGCTGGCCGGCCGGCTCGAGATGCACGCCCGGAGCCTGGTCATCCTCACCTTCGGCGGCGGCACCAACGAGATCCAGCGCGATCTCATCGCCATCTTCGGCCTCGGCATGCCGCGGTCGCTGCGGTAACGGGATACGGAGCACGACACGCACATGGACTTCTCGTTCAACGAGGAACAGGAAGCGGTGCGGGAGCTCGCCGACCGCATCTTCACCGACCTCTCCACCCACGAGCGCCTGCGCGAGCTCGAGGCCGAGCCCGACGGCGATCGCTTCGACCGGCGACTCTGGTCGGAGCTGGCCTCCGCCGGCCTGCTCGGCATCGCCCTGCCCGAGGAGGTGGGCGGGGCGGGTCTCGGATTCCTCGAGACGGCGTTGGTGGTGGAGGCGGCCGGGCGCACGGCGGCGGCCGTGCCGGTCATCGAGACGCTGGCCGCGGCCGCACCGGCCATCGCCGCCTTCGGCACGGACGAGCAGCGCAAGCGGTGGCTCCCGGGTGTGGTCGCCGGTGACGCCGTGCTCACGACCGCCCTGGTCGAGCTGGGCGGCAGGCCGGAGGAGCCCTCGGTGGTCGCCGAGCGGGTCGGCGAGGGCTGGCAGCTGACCGGCACCAAGGACTGCGTCCCCTCCGGCACGGTGGCCGACGCCGTGCTCGTGCCCGCCCGCCTGCAGCCGGACGGCGTGGGCGTCTTCATCGTGGACCCGTCGGCCGCCGGCGTCACCCGACAGCGCCAGGACGCCAACACCGGCCGGCCCGATGGCCGTGCTCACCCTGGCGGGCACCGAGGTCGGCGCCGACGCCCTGCTGGGCAAGCCGGAGGACGGCCCGGCCATCGTCGACTGGCTGGTGCAGCGCACGACCGCCGCCATCGCCCTGGCCGAGGCCGGGCGCCGTCACCGCCGCCGTCGCCCTGGTGGCCGAGTACACGAAGACCCGGGAGCAGTTCGGCAAGCCCATCGCCACCTTCCAGGCCGTCGGCCAGCGGGCGGCCGACGCCTATGTCGACGCCGAGGCCATCCGGCTCACCGCCTGGCAGGCGGCGTGGCGGATCGCCGAGGGGCTGCCGGCCGACAAAGAGGTGGCCGTGGCCAAGTTCTGGGCCGCCGACGGGGGACAGCGGGTGGTCCACGCCGCCGTCCACCTCCACGGCGGGGTGGGCGTCGACCGCGACTACCCGCTGCACCGCTACTTCCTGCTCACCAAGTACTACGAGCTCACCCTGGGGGGTGCCACCGAGCAGCTGCTCGAGCTCGGTGCGGCGCTGGCCGCAGAGCCCGTCTGAATCAGTCGGCGCTTGCCGCGCCGTGCACGGGCGGACCGCTGCCACCCTGCGTCCTGGTCCGTGCCCGCCGTGCCACCATGGGCCGTGGCCGGCTGCCAGCCAGCCGACTCCGGCCATCATGGACATCACCGTCTCCCACATCGGCATCTGCGTCTCCGACCTCGATCGGTCGCGCCGCTTCTACGTGGAGGCGCTCGGCTTCGAGGAGGTCGCCTCCCACCGGGTCGGCGCCGAGTTCGCCAGCCTCATGGAGGTCGAGGGACTCGACGTGCAGTCGGTGATGCTGGCGCGGGACGGGTTGACCATCGAGCTCCTCGGCTTCGACGCGCCGGGGCACTCGGGATCCGGTCGACGCCGGCCCATGAACGAGCTCGGCTTCACCCATCTCTCGCTGCGGGTGGACGACGTCGACGCGGTCGCCGCCGTCATCGAGTCGCTCGGGGGGACGGTGCTGGCTCCACCCGGACGGCCCTCGACATGGGCGGTGTGCACCTCGACTTCGTCTACTGCACCGATCCCGACGGGGTCCGCATCGAGCTCATGAAGCTGCCCTGATGAGCGGATGAGAGGCGGTGAAGGGCATCGGCCCGTCGGGCGCACATCGATCTGAAGGTGCCAGCTGGTCGAACGTGGCCGGATCTCTGATCGAGTCCGGGTGGTGCCGGCTCACGGGCGCCATCAGTGCCGAAGCGAGCGCTCGCCCTGGTCGGATGCCGCACCAGAGCCCTGGCAACCTCTGCCCGAGGAGGAGGGCGGTGCCGGGGTCCGCCAGGCCGGATTCTCCTCCTTTGTGCCGCTCGACCGGCGAGAGCCATCGTTCAACACCTCGGAATGGACATCACCGAGTCATTGAGCGATGCCGTACCGGCGGGCACGTGCTCGGGTTCCTGACTTCAACGAAGTGCAATGGACGAAGTATCCCGCCGACGTCGGGCACATCACCGCTCACCGTGATCCTCTGGGCTGCGGCGGCGTGATCGCCATCGCCACCTTGACGGGTCAGGCCAACCTTCTACCTCGGTGGCAGAGGAGAGCCGATTGGCCGAATGGGAGACGGCTCCTGGCGACTTGGTGTTCGCTGCGGGGCAACGGCTGGCCGACCGACGATGCCCGCTGTCCGATTGCACGGCGTGGAACGGCCTCGGGCCACGAGCGGATCACCATGACCTTCCGCCACAACGTTGGCGGCGCGGGGACCGACTACTTCTCCGAACCACGGCCCGACGTCCCAAACTGACCTGCACACCGGGCGATCCTCGCCGACCACTACCGTGAGGACGTGCCCGGCCCCGAGCCCGTCCGAATCCCTTCCTGCCGCCCCCGAGGTCGACCCGGCCGAGGCGGCGGCCATGGTCGAGGCGGGCGCCCACCTGCTCGACGTCCGTGAGGACGAGGAGTGGCGGGCCGGCCATGCGCCGGCGGCCACCCATCTGCCCATGGGAGAGGTGTCGGCCCGCATCGCCGAGGTGCCGGTCGATCGCCCGATCGTCTGTGTGTGCCGCGTCGGCGGTCGCTCCGGCGCGGTGGCGGCCGCCTCTGGGGCGGAGGGCTATGACGCGCGCAACCTGACCGGCGGCATGCTCGCCTGGGAGTCGGCCGGCCTGCCGAGTGGTCACCGACGGCGGCCAAGCCGGCCGGACCATCTGAGCGCAGACCTCGAGCCGATGGGCGTCTACCTCGACGACTGGCGACAGCCGGCCCGGCTCGGGACCGTCGACGATCGATGGTCGCACCTGGTGGCCGACGACGAAGAGGAGCTCCATGCCTTCGCCGTCCGGATGGGCATGCGGCGGGCGTGGTACCAGCACAAGGAGAGCCGGCCGCATCAGGGCCACTACGACGTGCCCGAGCGGGCCCGTGCCCGGGCACTGGCCCTCGGGGCTCAACCGGTGAGCTGGCGCGACCTCGGGCGCATGCTGCGCCGGCGCCGGGAACGGGACGGCGGGCCGGCTATCGAGGCGTCCGGCACCGGCTGGCCGCTCCCGCCCGGTGACCCTGCCGACGTCGCCCCGCACCACCGAGCCTCGACCCTTCCACGCCGATCCTCGTCGGGCTGGGGCTCGGCGGCACCGGGGCCGAGCCGATCGACCTCATGGCCGCGGCCACCGAGGCGGCGCTGGCCGACGCCGGTGGTCGCCGGATGGTCGACGAGGTGGTGAGCATCTCGGTGCCCCAGGGTTCATGGTCGTACTCCGACCCCGCCCGGCTGGTGGCGGAGCGGGTGGGGGCGCGGTCGGCCCGGACGGAGCTCACCGAGCTCGGCATCCCCCAGCAGCGGCTGGTCAACGAGGCCTGTCCGCCATCGGCGCCGGCGCCGAGGGGCTGTTCGTGGTGACCGGCGGTGAGGCCAGGCGGTGGGCACGCCGACCGAGCCAGAGCTGCCGACGCCGGCGCGGGTGCGGGGGAGGGGGAGACGGAACAGCCCGGCGCCGTGCCCGATGTGACCCACCGGCGTCCGGGGCCGCTCCTCGAGCCGGTCGAGGTCCGCCACCGCCTTTGGGAGCCGGTCCGCAGTACGCCATGATCGAGAACGCCTTGGTGGCAGCCGAAGGTCGAGACGGTGGCCGAGGGCCGGGCCGAGGTCGCCGGGCTCTGGGCCGGGTTCAACGAGGTGGCCCGGACCAACCCGCTGGCCGCCTTCCCGGCGGCCCGGGACGCGGCCGCCATCGACACGCCCTCGCCCGACAACCGGCCGCTGGCCTTCCCTACAACAAGTGGCACGCCACCCAGTGGACGGTCGACCAGGCCGCCGCCCTCGTCCTGTGCTCGGTGGAGACGGCCCGCCGGCTCGGGGTGCCGGCCGACCGGTGGATCTTCCCGACTGGTCGGGCTCGACTCGAGCCACGCCCTCTCGCTGCTTGGCCCGAGCGCACCCGGAGCGGTGGCCGGCCATGGAGGTGCTGGGACGAGCCGCGGCGGCCCGCATCGGCCGCCCCGTTCGGTGACTGCGAGGTGATCGAGGTCTACAGCTGCTTCCCCTCCGCCGTCCGCGTCCAGCAGCGCGCCCTCGGCCTCGATCCCGCTCGCGTCCCGACCGTCACCGGCGGCATGGCCTTCGCCGGCGGCCCGTTCAACAACTTCGTGTTGCAGGCCACGGTGGCGGTGGCCGAGCGGTTGCGGGGCGATCGCCATGCCTGGGGGTGGTGACGACGGTCAGCGGGCTGCTCACCAAACCGGGCATGGCCGTCTGGTCGGCCGCGCCCGACGGACGGCCGCCGCTTGTGGGCGACCTCGCCGGCGAGGCAGCCGCGGCCACGGGCGCGGTCGAGGTGGCCGACGCCGTCGAGGCGACGGACGTGGACCGGCCGACCGTCGGCCACCGTGGTCACCGCCACCGTCACCTACGACGGCATGGAGCCGGCGCGCACGCTGGCCCTCTGCGACCGGCCCGACGGGCGGCGCACGGTGGCCATGAGCGACGACCGGCGCGTGGCCGCCCATGTCGTGGCCCACGGCCTGGCCGGCCAGGCCGCCGAGATCCGTGCCGGCGAGCTCCGCCTCGCTATGAACGCGCGTGCGCCCGCGAGCGGCCCCGTCCTTCCGCGTCCCGCCGCTACGGTGGGGCCGTGGCCGTCGACGTCCCCGCCGCGCTCGCCTTCGCCCGGAACCATCGCATCGGCGTGCTCGTGACGAGGCGCCAGGACGGCTCGCCCCAGCTGTCCAACATCCTCTACGTCGTCGGTGACGACGATGCCATCCGCATCTCGGTCACCGAGTCGCGGGCGAAGACCAAGAACCTGCGCCGTGACCCAGGCGCCACGCTCTATGTCACCCGCGAGGACTTCTGGGCCTATGTGGTCATGGACGGCATCGGTGTCCCTGTCGGAGCCGGCCCGTGACCCGAACGACGCCACCACCGAGGCCCTCGTCGACCTCTACCGCGCCGCCTCCGGCGAGCACCCCGACTGGGACGAGTTCCGACACGCCATGGTCGCCGAGGGCAGGGTGGTCGCCACCTTCACCCCCGAGCACGCCTACGGCATGCTCGGGCGCTGAGCCTCGGCCGGCCGCGCGTCCACGCCGTGATCCTCGAGCGCGCCAGCGTCGACGTCCGGTCGGGGACGGGCCCGGCATTTCGAGGCCGCGGTGGCCCGGGGCGCCCCCATCGTGGCCGCGTCGCCCGGGTTCGTGTCCCTCGCCCTGCACCGGTGCATCGAGCGCCTCGACCACTACCTCCTCCTCATCGAGTGGGAGACGGTCGAGGACCACACGGTCGGCTTCCGCGGTTCGGACGCATTCACCCGGTGGCGATCGGAGATCGGCCCCTACCTCGACGGCGATCCCGATGTCGAGCACTTCACCGCCGTCGGCACCCGCCCGGCGGACAGCACGAGCGGATCGGGATGAGCCGCCGCCGCGCTCAGGGCGGCCCGGCGACGACCGCCCGCAGGTGGTCGGCCAGCTCGGCCAGCGGGGTGCGGGCGTTGAGGCCGCTGGTCGACGGCATCACGTAGGCCGGACGGCCCGCCACTCCGCCGGGCTGCCAGCCGGCTCGCGGCCCTGGGGTCGACGGCCGCCCGCCAACCCGACAGGCCGACGAAGCACACCGCCCCCGGCTCCAGCCAGCGCACGAGCCGCTCGACCCGGCCGAAGCCGTGGCGGTACTCGGCCGTGGTCACCTCGGCGGCCGTGCGGGTGGCCCGCTTGACGAAGTCGGTCATGCCCATGCCGTGGGAGACGAGGGCGTCGAGTGGGTCGCGATCGCGGGTGACCAGGCCCGCCTCGAGGGCGGCCGGCCAGAACCGGTTCCCGGGCCGCCCGTAGCCCACCCCGACGTCGGCCGAGTAGATGGCTGGGTTCACCCCGCACACGAGGATGCGCATCCCGGCTCCAACCGTGTCGGCCAGGGTCCGGGCCCGCACGGCGGAGAGCCGGACCTCGTCCCCGTCGACCACCAGCGATCCCGGCACGATGTCGAAGCCGGCGCCGACGACCACCTCGGCCAGTCGCTCGGGAGCCCATCCGGCGAAGAAGCGGCCACCGATGGTGTCCTGGGGTAGGGCGCTGACCCTCGTACTCGCCGGCCAGCACCTGCAGGTCGAAGGGCGCGCCCACGGCCAGCACCCGGTGCACGTCCCAGAGGGCCAACGGCAGCCGGTGGCGGGGCAGGTGCAGGTGGGTCATCCACGACCAGGCGCCGCCGGCCGATCCCCGGGACGAAGGGAAGCCACTCGATGTCGGCACGGACGAACGGCGCCGTGGGCACGACCGACCGCGCCGCGTCCAGCATGGCCGCCGAGGCATCGAGGGCCACGACCGGCTCACCGAGGAACGGGAGGTAGCGGCCGGCGCCGCAGCCGAGGTCCAGCCGGAGGGTGCCAGGCGTCACTCGGCTCGGCGAAGGACTCGGCCTCGGCCCGATGGACGGGGTCGCGGTGACCGGCAGCCCACTCGTGGCCCCGGTCCTCGTAGACGGCCAGCGTCTCCTCGTCCACGGACGCCGATGGTATGGGCGGGGATGTCGGGCCGGGCCGGGAGAGTGACCGGGAGGTCGCGGACCAGATCAGTGATCGGTGGTGGAGCCACGCAGGGTCCGGAGTCGTCGCTGCGGACCGTCTGTCCGTGATCGATGGCGAGCGGCAGGCGTCCGCAGCCGCTCCAGTTGTCTGCCGTCCGACGACCGGTCGAGTTCCTCGGGTCCGTCTGGCTTGGACTTCCCGGCTCCGCCGCCTGGTCAGACATCTCCGACACCTGGGCCGCCTCGTGCGGCTCCTGGTCCGCCTCGTCCGCCTGGTCCGCCTCGGTCGCGCCTCGTCCGCCTCGTCCGGCGGCTGTTCACCTCCGCCCCGGGCGCGGGAGCGTTCACCGGTAGGCGCACCACCGCGGTGCAACCGCCGCCCGGGGTGTCCTCGATATCCGAGCGCTCCGCCGACGGCCTCGATGAATCCGCGGGCCACGGTCAGCCCGAGACCCACGCCGGACTCGGGACTGCCCGGCTGGCGGTTCGGTGGAACGGCTCGAATACCCGCTCGCGCTCCTCCCGGGGGATCCCCGGGCCACGGTCGACGATCCGGATGTCGACCCGACCGGCCACGGCCCCGGCCTCGATGCGGACGCTCTCACTCCCGGCGTGCTGCACGGCGTTGTCGACCAGGTTGGCCACGGCCCGTTCGACCAGGAAGGGGTCGGTGCGGACGGGCGGGAGGTCCTCGGGCACGTGACGATGGGCTCCTGCTCGGGGGAGACGCTGGCCATCGCCGCCTCGATGAGCTCGCCAACGTCGACGGGCCGGTCGAGGACCTCGAGCGTGCGTGTCGCAGCCGGCTGAGGTCGAGGAGGTTCTCGACCAGGCCGGAGAGCCGGTCGGCCTCCTCGTCGATGGTCTGCAGCAGCACACGCGTCTCGTCGGGCCCGAAGGTCAGGTGATCGGAGAGCAGGCTGGAGGAGGCCACCTTGATGGCGGCCAGCGGAGTGCGCAGGTCGTGGCCGACCGCGGCCAGCAGGCCGGAGCCGAGCTGCAGCCCGCGGGCCTCCGTCTCGGCCGCCGCCGCCTCGTCGTGGAGGCGCCCGGTGGCGAGGACCGTCGCCAGCTGGGCGGCGAAAGCGGTGAGGATCTCGCGGTCGCCGGGGCTCATGGGCCGGCCCGACAGGGCCAGCACCTCGCGGTCGGTGAGGGGGACCACCGCGGTGGCCTCGACCGGAGCCAGCGGTGGCTGGTGCCCGACCGCCGCCACCGTCGTCCATCGGTCCCGGGCCAGGGCGTCCGTCGCCGAGGTCACCCCGAACGGGTTGCGCTCGACCACGGTGCGGAGGACCGACGCCGCCGTGACCCGGAAGGCGAGCATCAACTCCCCGAGGAGCGCGGGCAGGGGGTCGCCCTCCGGCGCGACCATCCGTCCGGCGGCCCGGGCCAGCATCCTGGCGTCGGCCCGGGCGCGGTTGGCCGCCTCCGTGCGGCGGGCGGAGATGTCGACCAGCACGCTCACGACACCTGCCGTCAGCAGGAACATGGCCAGGGCGGCGATGTCGCGGGTGTCGGCGATGGTGAAGGTGTGGATGGGTGGGGTGAAGTACCAATTGAGGAGGAGGAAGCCGGCCACCGAGCCCAGCAGGGCCGGCCCGACGCCGCCCACCACGGCGATGGCGATCACCAGGATCAGGTAGGCGCTCAGCGCCGTCGACAGTCCCACCTGCGACCGGTCGGCGGTGAGGATGAGCGTGAGGAGCGGGAAGCCGACGAGGCCGACGAGGAGCGCGGCCGCCTGGCGGCGGAGCGAGACGGGAGTGAGCACGGTCCGCCACCGGCCGACCGACACGTGCCGGTGGCGCCCTCCGACATCGCCGGGGTGGGCTGTGTCGCCCTCCGTGGTCGTCGTCCGTCGCGACCGTCCCCGTCGGCATCGGACAGCCCGGGCGCGGCGTCGCTCGTCGGTGGCGATGACGTGGACGTCGAGTGATCCACCGGCGGCCCGGATGACGGAGTTGATCACCGATCCGCGGAGCAGCTCGGTGATTCGGCTGCGGTGGGTCGCCCCCATGATCAGCTGCGTGGCGTTCTCGCTCCGGGCCACGCTGACGAGCGCGTCGGCCACGTCGGCCCCGACCACCTCGACGTAGCGACCGCCGAGGTCGTCGAGGAGGGCGCGGTTGGTCACGAGCCCCTCGGAGCCGGTGTGCGTCAGGGCTGTCATCGGTGCGGACGTGGACCCCGATGAGCTCGGCCTTGGTCCGCATGGCCATGCGGGCGGCCCGCCGGATGAGCTCGGCGCTGCCCCGGGCTCCGGTGACCGAGACGAGCACCCGTTCCCGGGTCTCCCAGGGCCCGGCGATGTGGTGCCGCTCGCGGTAGTCGGTGAGCTCCTCGTCCACCCGGTCGGCCACCCACAGGAGCGCCAGCTCGCGAAGGGCGATGAGGTTCCCGGTCCGGAAGTAGTTGGCGAGGGCCGTGTCGATGCGCTCGGGCGGGTAGATGTTGCCGTGGGCCATCCGCCGGCGAAGCGCTTCCGGGGCCATGTCGACCAGCTCGATCTGGTCGGCGGAGCGGACGAAGGGGTCCGGGACCGTCTCCCGCTGCTCGACGCCCGTGATGCGGCCCACGACGTCGTTGAGCGATTCGAGATGCTGCAGGTTGAGGTTGGAGATGACGTTGATGCCGGCCTCGAGCAGCTCCTCGACGTCCTGCCACCGCTTGGCGTGCTTGGACCCGGGCACGTTGGTATGGGCCAGCTCGTCGACCAGGACGAGCGTCGGCTTCCGCGCCAGCAGACCCGTCGGTGTCCATCTCCTCGAAGGACTGGCCGCGGTACTCGACGGTGCGTCGGGGGAAGACCTCGAGGTCGCGGATCTGGGCGTCGGTCTGGGGCCGGCCGTGGTCCTGGACCCAGCCGATCACGACGTCGGTGCCGCGTTCCTTGCGCCGCCACCCCTCGTTGAGCATGGCGTAGGTCTTGCCCACGCCCGGTGCGGCCCCGAGATAGAGGCGGAGAGTGCCCCGACTCATGCGTGCAGCCTTACACCTGAGTGTCCGGGCACTGCGCCATCGCCACGCGCTCTCACCGTCCGGATCGAGGATCGCCCGACGCCACCTCGGGGTCCTCGAGGCGGTACCCGACCCCGGGGTGGTCCGGATGAGGTCGGCGGCGCCCTCGCCGAGCTTCTGGCGGAGGCGGTGGACGTAGGCGTGCAGGTACTGCGCTTCCCGGCCGTACCCCGATCCCCAGACGGCCGAGAGGATCATCTGGTGGGTGCAGGTGCGCCCGGCGTTGCGGGCCAGGAAGGCGAGCACGTCGAACTCCTTCCTGGTGAGCTCCACCACGGCACCGCCGAGATGGGCCTCGTGGTGCACGAGGTCGAGCTCGAGCGCCCCGACGGCGAGCGAGGTCGGCTCCGGGTCGCCGGCCGCCGGCCGACGGTGGCGGACGGCGGTGCGGATGCGGGCCTCGAGCTCGGCCATGCCGAAGGGCTTGGTCACGTAGTCGTCGGCCCCGCCGTCGAGGGCCGCCACCTTTCGGGACTCGGTCCCGGCGGCCGACAGGATGATGATGGGCACGTCGCTCCACTGCCGGATGCGCCGGCTCACGCTCAGCCCGTCGATGTCGGGCAGCCCGAGGTCGAGCACCACCACGTCGGGCGAGGTCAGCGCGGTCTGGGTGAGGCCCTGTTCGCCGTTGGCCGCGGTGACCACCTCGTGGCCTCCGGCCCGGAGCCCGAGCCGGATGGCCCGCAGCAGTGACGGGTCGTCGTCGATGACGAGCACTTTGGCCATCTCCGGTCCTCGCTACCGGGCCACGGCGAAGCCGGAGGCGGGCAGGCTCAGCCGGAAGCAGGCCCCGCCGTCCGGCGTGTCCTCGACCCAGAGCCGGCCGTCGTGGGCGTCGACGAAGGTCTTGGCGATCCACAGCCCGAGGCCGGATCGTCCCCCGGTGTCGAATCGCACGAACCGGTCGAACACCTCGGCACGCTCGTGGGGCGGCACCCCGGGGCCTGCATCGCTCACCGACAGGGTCACCTCCTCTTCGGACACCGTACCGGTCACGGTGATCGTCGTTCCCGGCGGCGCGTGCCGGTTGGCGTTGTCGATGAGGTTGACGAGCGCCTGGCCGACGAGGACCCGGTCGACGCCCACCTCGGGGATGCCCTCGGCCACGTCGACCACCAGAGGACGTCCGTCGAGGCTCGTGCGGAGGGCGTCGATCGCCCCGGTGACCAGCTCGCGCACCGATGTCGGCTCCCGCTGGATCTCGAGGACACCGGCGTCGAACCGGTTGAGGTCGAGCAGACCCGAGACCAGCCGGGACAGCCGGTCCGTCTCCTCGTCGATGAGCACGTGCAGCTCGCGCCTCTCGTCCTCGTCGAGCATGCTCCCGAGGTCGCAGAGCGTCGACGACGCCACCTTCATCGTGGCCAGCGGGGTTCGCAGGTCGTGGGAGACGGAGCCCATGAGCGCATGGCGGAAGCCGTCGACCTCCTCGAGCACTTCCGAGCGCAGCGCCTGGTCCCGCAGCTGGGCGCGCTCGATGGCCAGCGCGGCATGGTTGGCGAAGGCCCGCAGGAGCTCACGGTCGCTGTCCGAGGGCGGGATCCCCCGCAGCGCCAGGAGGCCGACGGGATTCTCCGACGAGGACAGGGCCACGGCGCGGAGCTCGTCAGCGCCCCCCGGACCGGTGCCGACACTCACCGGCATCCCGGCGAGGGGGTCGAGCCGGCGCAGCTCGTCGGCCGTCGAGTGCGGACCCGGCGGTGGCCGCCACCATCAACTGATCACCGTCCGCCACGAGGAGCGACACCCCGGAGACGGCGAACTCCGTGCGCAGCGCCTCCACGATGGTGTGGAGCAGCTCCTCGACCGATCGCTCCTCGACGACCAGCTCCGAGAGCTCGAGGAGCCGGCGGGCGTCGTGGGCCCGACGCTGGGCGTCGGCCCGGCTGGCATCGAGGCTGGCCACCAGCCGGGCCACGAGCACCATGACGGCCACGTAGACGGCCAGGGCCACCCAGTCCTGGCCCGAGGCCGACCTGCAGGTGGCCGTAGGGGCGGGTGAAGACGACGTCGTCGACCAGGAACCCGGCGCCGACGCTCACCACACCGGCCAGGAACCCGCCGATGGCCGCTCCGACGACGACCGGCACCACCATGACCAGAGCGATGGTGGCCGGGCTGAGATGGGAGCGGAAGGGCAGCATGGCCGCGCCGAGGGCCAGCGAGGTGGCCACCCCGAGCACCGATCCGACGATGCGCCGCTGCACACTCCCATTGTCGCCGGAATTGGCGGCAGACGGGACGCTCGGCGTCGTCGTTCAGAATTTATTCAGGCGATCTTCGGACCGTTCAGACCGTTTTGAGCGGTCGAGGGGTGATGCTCGACCCATGGCAGATTTCCTCGCGGTTCTCGGCATCATCGCCTTCGTCGTGGCCATGCTCGGCCTCATCTGGGCGCTCGACCGGGTATGACCTGGACCCAGGGCGTCCTCCTGGGCGTCTCCGTCGTGATGTTCATCTACCTGGGCTTCGCCATGTTCAAGCCCGAGAAGTTCTGAGGTGGGCTTTACCTGGACCATCGTCACCCTGGTCATCGCCCTCGGCCTGACGTGGCGGTACCTCGGGTCCTACATGGCCGCCGTCTTCGAGGGCCGGGTGCACTTCCTCGGCTGGGCCGAGCGACCGGTCTACCGCCTGCTCGGGACCAGTCCCGAGCAGGAGCAGAACTGGAAGCGCTACGCCGGGTCGATGGTCATCTTCTCGGCGGTGGCCATGGGCGTCACCTACCTGATCATCCGGATCCAGGGATCGCTGCCGCTCAACCCGCAGCACTTCGGTGCCGTGGGCCCGGCGCTGAGCTTCAACACCGCCGCCTCGTTCATGACCAACACCAACTGGCAGAACTACGGCGGCGAGACGACCATGTCGTACTTCTCGCAGATCGGCGCCCTGACCTTCGAGCAGTTCGTGAGCCCGGCCATCGGCATCGCCGTGGCCATCGCCATGGTCCGGGGCTTCTCGCGGCGCAACTCGCCGACCATCGGGAACTTCTGGGTCGACATGACCCGCGCCCTGCTCTACATCTTCATCCCCATCGCCTTCGTCTTCGGGATCATCTTCGTCGGCCAGGGCGCCGTGCAGACCCTGGCCGGCACCGTCAGCTTCCACGACGTCCTCAACGGGGTCACCCAGACCATCGCCCGGGGGCCCGATCGGCTTCATGGAGTCGATCAAGCAGCTGGGCAACAACGGTGGCGGGTTCCTCAACGCCAACTCGGCGACCACCTTCGAGAACCCGACCGGCTTGACCAACTGGCTGTCGATCTACCTGCTGCTGGCCATTCCCTTCGCCCTCACCTACACCTTCGGGAAGATGGTGGGCAGCATCCGCCACGGTGCCGCCCTGCTGGCCGCCATGGTGATCATCTTCGGCGTGTGGGTGGGCTACACCAGCTATCGCCGAGCACCAGCAGAACCCGGCCGTGGCCGCCGCCGGCGTGCACTCGAACGTGGGCAACACCGAGGGCAAGGAGGTTCGCTTCGGCGACACCACCACCGCCCTGTTCGGGGTGGCCTCGACCAACACCTCGACCGGCTCGGCCGACGCCTCCTACGACTCGTTCACCCCCATCGGCGGCTTGGGGCTGCTGACCGGCATGATGCTCGGCGAGGTGACGCCGGGAGGCACCGGGAGCGGTCTCTACACGATCCTCATCTACGCCATCATCGCCGTGTTCATCGGCGGCCTCATGATCGGGCGAACGCCGGAATACCTCGGGAAGAAGATCCAGGCCACGGAGGTCAAACTCGCCGGGCTCGGGGCCCTGGTCATGCCGCTCATCGTGCTCATCTTCACGGCGATCGCGGTGTCGATCCACGCCGGCCGGGCCGGTCCCCTGAACGCCGGGCCCCACGGATTCACCGAGATCCTCTACGGGCTCACCTCGCAGGGGAACAACAACGGATCGGCCTTCGGTGGCCTGACCGGCAACACCACCTTCTACAACGTCATCGGCGCCATCGACATGCTGATCGGCAGGGTCGGCATCATGATCCCGGCCCTGGCCCTCGGGGGTGTGCTGGCCGCCAAGAACGTGGTCCCCGAGTCGCTCGGCACCTTCCGCACCGACAACGGGATGTTCGTCGGGCTCACCATCGGCGTCATCGTGATCATCGGCGGCCTGACCTTCTTCCCCGCCGTCTCTCTCGGCCCCATCGTCGAGCAGCTCAGCCACGGAAAGTTCTTCTGATGACAGTGACCTCCATCCAGCCCGGATCGCGGATCGACCGGGCCCGACCGACCGCAGGCCCACGGCGTGGCCGAGGCCCGGGGCCTGTTCGACGGCCCGATCCTGCGCCAGGCGCTGATCGACTCGCTTCAAGAAGCTCAACCCGGCGCATCGAGATCAGGAACCCGGTCATGTTCGTGGTGCTGGTCGGCACCGTGATCACCTTCATCGAGGCCATCGCCCACCCGGGCATCTTCACCTGGTCCATCACCATCTGGCTGTTCCTGACCGTCATCTTCGCCAACTTCGCCGAGGCCATGGCCGAGGGTCGGGGCAAGGCCCAGGCCGACACGCTGCGGCGGATGCGGTCGGAGACCGAGGCGCGGCGGCTTCTCCCGGACGGCACAGAGGAGCTGGTGCCGGCGGCCACGTTGTCCAAGGGCGACATGGTGGTCTGCGAGGCGGGCGACCTCATCCCCTCCGACGGCGAGATCACCGAGGGCATCGCCTCGGTCGACGAGTCGGCCATCACCGGCGAGTCGGCCCCGGTCATCCGCGAGTCGGGCGGTGACCGCTCGGCCGTCACCGGCGGGACCAAGGTGCTGTCCGACCGCATCGTGGTGCGGATCACCGCCGAGCGCGGCCAGACCTTCCTCGACCGGATGATCACCCTGGTGGAGGGGGCCAACCGGCAGAAGACCCCCAACGAGATCGCCCTCACCATCCTGCTGGCCGTCCTGACCATCATCTTCATCCCGGTCGTCGTGTCGCTCGCAGGCGTTCGGCCACTATTTCGGGTGCGGCGGTCTCGGTGGTCATCCTGATCTCGCTGCTGGTCTGCCTCATCCCGACCACCATCGGCGCCCTGCTCTCGGCCATCGGCATCGCCGGCATGGACCGCCTCGTGCAGCGCAACGTGCTGGCCATGAGCGGCCGCGCCGTGGAGGCGGCCGGCGACGTGCAGACCCTGCTGCTGGACAAGACGGGCACCATCACCCTCGGCAACCGCATGGCCTCCGACTTCTTCCCGGTCGGTGGCCACTCCGAGCAGGAGGTGGCCGACGCCGCCCAGCTCGCCTCGCTGGCCGACGAGACCCCCGAGGGCCGCTCCATCGTGGTGCTGGCCAAGGAGCGCTTCAACATCAGAGAGCGCGAGCTCGAGGGCGAGCACGACGTTCGTCCCCTTCTCGGCCACGACCCGCATGTCCGGTCTGGACATGGACCATCGCCAGATCCGCAAGGGTGCCAGCGACTCGGTCAAGCGGTGGGTGACCGAGCAGGGGGGAACCGTCCCAGCGACCTCGACGCCCTCGTCGAGCGCATCTCGCGGGCCGGCTCGACCCCGCTGGTGGTGGCCGATGGCAGCGACATCCTCGGGGTCATCGAGCTCAAGGACGTGGTCAAGCAGGGCATCCGGGAGAAGTTCGACGAGATGCGCCAGATGGGCATCCGCACCGTCATGATCACCGGCGACAACCCGCTCACCGCCGCGGCCATCGCCCAGGAGGCCGGCGTCGACGACTTCCTGGCCGAGGCCACCCCCGAGGCCAAGATGGCGCTGATCAAGTCCGAGCAGGAGGGCGGGAAGCTCATCGCCATGACCGGCGACGGCACCAACGACGCCCCCGCCCTGGCCCAGGCCGACGTCGGCGTGGCCATGAACACCGGCACCACCGCGGCCAAGGAAGCCGGCAACATGGTCGACCTCGACTCCAACCCGACCAAGCTCATCGACGTCGTCGAGATCGGCAAGCAGCTGCTCATCACCCGGGGCTCGCTGACCACCTTCTCCATCGCCAACGACGTGGCCAAGTACTTCGCCATCATCCCCGCCCTGTTTGCCATCCTTTACGAACCTCGGCCCGGTGTCCCTGGACCCTTGAACGCCCTCAACATCATGAAGCTGCACAGCCCGCAGAGTGCGGTGCTCTCGGCCGTCATCTTCAACGCGCTGGTGATCGTGGCCCTCATCCCGTTGGCTCTGCGTGGGGTCAAGTTCCGCCCGGCCAGCTCGGCCGCCATCCTGCGCCGCAACGTCTGGATCTACGGCGTGGGCGGCATCATCGTGCCCTTCATCTTCATCAAGCTCATCGACCTCATCCTGGTCGCGCTTGCACGCCTACTGATGGAGCCCGTCTGATGCTCGTCCATCTCCGCCGGTCGGTCGCTCTCGCCGTCGTCGCGCTGGTCCTGACCTTCGCCTACGCCTTCGCCGGCACCGGCATCTCCCAGCTGTTCTTCAAGCACCAGGCCAACGGCTCGCTCACCGCCAACGGCTCGACCCTCATCGGCCAGAACTGGTCGCAGGCCAATGCCCGGGGCACCTTCCCGGGAGCTGCGTGTTCCAGGGCCGGCCCGACGCCCTCGGCCCCTACGCTGGCTCGCTGAAGCCGAATGGCCGCCGGCGGACGACAACCCGCTGGAGGCCAACAACATCCCCGGAAAGCCCAGCGTCTTGAACTCCGGCGAGTCCGGTGCCACAAGCCTGGGCCCGCGGTCCAAGGTGCTCTTGGAGAACACCGAGGACCTGGTGGCCTACTGGCACAAGCGGGGTGTGAATCCGACCCCCGACCTGGTCACCACTTCGGGAAGCGGCTACGACCCCGACATCTCCGCCGCCGACGCCATTGCCGAGATCCCGATGGTCTCCAATGCCACCGGCCTCTCGCCGTCGACACTGCGGGCGCTCATCACCCGCGAGACCCAGGGCGCAGAGCTGGGCTTCCTCGGCAGCAGCTACATCGACGTGCTGCAGCTCAACGAGGCGCTGGCCAAGCTCCGATGAATGCACGGAGCACGTCGAAGGCGGCCGCGGGTCGGTCGACACCGGCGACCCTGACGGGTGTAGCTGACCGGCTAGGACTACGGTCTGGAGCCCTGTCGGTTGCTGAGCCGGCCGGCGTGGTGGGGAGCCCGATGACCCCTTCAGAGCACGAGCCCGACGGAGCACGGCGCGAGGCTGACGATCGGTCGGCCGTACGGGTCGGTCGAGGCCACCGGACGGTTCCGCATCTACCTGGGCGCCGCCCCGGTGTCGGCAAGACGTTCGCCATGCTCGACGAGGGCCGCCGTCGCAAACGGCGGGGGACCGATGTGGTCATCGGCTTCGTGGAGTGCCACGGCCGGCAGACCACCGAGGGGCTGATCGACGACCTCGAGATGGTCCGTCGCCGAGTCGTCGAGTACCGAGGAACCCACTTCGAGGAGATGGATCTGGATGCCGTGCTCGAACGGCATCCCGCAAGTCGTCCTCGTCGACGAGCTGGCCCACACCAACGTCCCCGGCTCCGGTCGCCACGAGAAGCGCTGGGAGGACGTGGTCGAGCTCCTCGATGCCGAGATCGACGTCATCACCACCGTCAACATCCAGCACCTCGAGAGCATCGCCGACGCCGTGGAGCGGATCATCGAGGTGCCCATCCGCGAGCGGGTTCCCGACTGGGTGCTCCGGAAGGCCGACCAGATCGAGCTGGTGGACTCGTCCCCCGAACAGCTCCGGCGCCGGATGGTGCACGGCAACATCTATCCGCCCGAGCGGGTTCCCGAGGCGCTGGCCCACTACTTCCGCCTCGACAACCTGACCGCCCTCCGGGAGCTCGCCCTCCGCTACCTCGCCGACGAGACCGAAGACCAGCTCCTGGAGTACCTGCGCAGTCAGCGGAAGGACGTCGTCTGGGACACCCACGAGCGCATCCTGGTGGGGGTGACCACCGCTCCGGGCACCGACGCCATCATTCGCCGGGCCTCGAGGATGGCCAACCGGGTGAAGGGGGACCTTCAGGTCGTCACTGTCTCGACCGCCAAGTCGAGCCGCAAGGCGTCGGACGGCTGGATGGAGTCCCTGCGACAGGCTCGCCACCGATGTCGGGGCCGAATGGCACGAGGTCCACGGTGACGACCCGGCCCAGGCGCTCATCGAGTTCGCCCGCCAGCGGCACGTCACCCAGATCGTGGTCGGGTCGAGCGGCCGCAGCCGGTGGCAGGAGTTGATGGGAGGAGGTTCCACCGTCCGGAAGATCTCGCGACTGGCGGCCGCCGCCGACATCGACGTCCACATCATCGCCAGGCGGGATGCCAACCTCGAGTTCGCCGAGAGCGTCGAAGCGGCCGACGAGCTCGTAGCGGCCGCTGGCGGTCAACAGGTGCCGGTCTTCCCGATGGTGATCTGGGTCACCTTCCAGACGCCGGCCTTCATGCACCAGGACGGCGGTGGTCGTCCGACGGCCGCCGGGAGCGTTCTTGGCCAGCCCCCCTGTGGTCTTGTACTCGACCCAATGGGTGTCGTCGAAGCAGTCGGCCACTGTGGCATGCGTCGGATCGGCCGCCGGGGTGAGCGAGGTGACCCGGGGATCGAGCACGCGGCTGCCCTTTCGTCACGATGCCGGCCAGCTGATCTCTGGCCAACCCTTGGACGAAGAGGGTGAGTGCGCTTCCCGAGGCGTGCTGGGAGAGGAGCGGGGACCGGTAGTCGGAGGTGCTGGCCGCCGTCACCAAATCCGCCCACATGGCCCGGTAGGCGCTGAGCACGCCGGCGGCGTCGTCGGCCGGTCCTTCGGTCGTCGAGGTCGTGGGGTTTGCCGGTGCCGCGGTCGGAGCGGCAGGCCGGCGATGATCCCGACCCACAGGCCGTGAGCGTGATCGAGAGAAGGATAACCAGCCAGGCCGGCGGGCACGCCGACCACGGAGCAGACGAGACGGTAGTGCATCGTCCTTCGATCGGGCGGCGCATGCCGCATCTGACGGTCCATGACGGAAGGCGCCGGATCGGCCGTTCGCGCTATCGGGGCTGCTGTCGTCGGGCGTGTCTTCCGACGGTCCTCCGAATGTCCGAGACCCGCCCGACGGGTCTTCGGCGACCAGCGCGGCGCCGACCTGGTCGGCGATGGCCACGGCCACCAGGAGTCGATCGGCGGGGACCGGCTTGCCCGGGGTCGGGGTGAGGTGGAAGTGGCCCAGCACCCACCCCCCACTGCGCACCGGGAGGTCGACGTTCTGGGTGGGCAGGCCGAGGTCGCCGGTCGGCCACGTCACGCTCCCGACCCTCACCTCACCGGCCGGGGTGAGCCGCGCCGCCGCACCATCGGGGTCGTGCACGGTGAATTGGACACTCCGCAGGCTGAGGAGCTCGCGGAGCTCGTCGGCTCGCCGCCACCACCACCACCACTTGCGGATCCTGACCGCTGGCGGCCAACTCGGTGACCGAATGGATCTGGGCCACCTGGTGGCGACCCTGCCAGGCCTCGTCCCGGTGTCGCCGGCCCCGGGCAGCGAGCTCGCCCACGGCCAAACCCACCACCAGCAGGAGGATCTCGGTGATCAGATCCTGGTGGCGCGTGATGCGAAACGAGTAATAGGGGCGGGTCAGGAAGAAGTCGAACGAGAGGGCCGAGACGAGGGCGGAGATGGCCGCCGCCCGCTCTCCGACCCGTGCTGGCCACGGCCACGATGACCACCACCAGGAAGAGAGCGTTGTCCGCAGTGTCGAGGCTGTCCCGCCACGGGATCAGGGCGGCGGCGACGGCGATAGGAGCGACGACGGCCGCCGCCATGATCAACCGGTCGGGCTCGAACACGGATCCAGGGTGCTTCTCGGGGTGCCAGTGACCCCGATGGCTTTGGTCGGTGCCACCGGTCGGGTCTGGTCACTGTGCCCACACATCCACTGTCACACGCCCGGAATGAAATTGTGAAGTACGCGTCACCGGCCTGCAACCTCAGGCTCAGGCCGGCAGTGATTGACTCGGCCCATGCCCGCCTGCCCCACCCTCGCCACCGAGCGCCTCGTCCTCCGCCCCTTCGTCGAATCCGACCTCGACGCCTACCTGGCGGTCATGTCGGCGCCCGAGGTCCGCCGCAGCTTGCGGCTGCCCGACTCGTACTCGCGGGCCGACGCCTGGCGCGGCATGGCCCTCTGGCTCGGCCAGTGGGAGCTGCGGGGCTCCGGCCACTGGGCCGTCGAGACCGACGGCGGGGCAATGATCGGACGCGTCGGGCCTGCACCGACCTGAGTCACCCGACTGGCCCGGCCTCGAGGTCGGGTGGGCTCTGCATCCCGACCATTGGGGCCATGGCTACGCCACCGAAGCGGGAGCCCGGGCCGTTACCTACGCTTTCGAGGTGATCGGAGCGGACGAGGTGGTGAGCGTCATCCTCCCCGAGAACGCGCGCTCGCAACGGGTGGCTGCCCGCCTGGGCCTCATCTGGAGCGAGGACCGCGTGCTTTCGACCCTCCCCGACGAGCCGCACGGCATCTGGCGATTGCCCCGGGCGCAGTGGCAGCTCAGCGCAGGTTGAGCCCTCCGTCGACCAGCACGACTTCACCGGTCACGTACTCGGAGCGGGCCAGGGCCATGATGACCTCGGTCACATCTTCGGGTGTGGCCGACCGCTGCAACGGCGCCTGCGCCTGGACGAAGGCCCGGATATCGGACCACTCCGCCGTCCATGGCGTGTCGGTGAGCCCCGGAGCCACTGCATTGACCCGGACGTCCGGGCCAAGCACGTTGGCCAAAAGCCGCGTCATGTGCGAGAGGGCGGCCTTCGAGCAGGCATAGGGGATCGAGCTCCCGACCGGGCGTTCGCCGGCCATCGACGAGACATTGATTACCTGACCGTGCCCCGACGCCCGCAGGTGGGGGACGGCGGCCACCGTCACCTGCCAGGTGCCGATCACGTTGACCTCGAGGATGCGACGCCACACGGCCGGGGAGGCCGCCTCGAGGTCGCCATGGGGGATGGTCGCCGTTGTGCCGGCGTTGTTGACCAGGATGTCGAGCCGGCCGTGACGTTCGAGGCAGTGGGCCACGAGGCCCTGGGCCTCCGCCTCCTGAGCGATGTCGGCCTGCCGGTAGCTGGCGTCGCCAGCTCGGCGGCGACGGCCTCTCCGGCGGCGACCGACGACGACGAGTTGACGACCACCGTGGCGCCGGCCCGGTCGAAGGCCCGCGCCGTGGCCGCCCCGATGCCGGAGGACGAACCGGTCACCAGCACCACCTGACCGGAGAAGTGGCCCTCGCCGTCGGGCGCTGGGCGCGGTCCGGCGTCGGTCATCGGGCGAGTGTAGGGCCGCGGCTCGGCCTACGGTTTGCCCGATCGGACCGCGGTCGGCACCGACATGGCCAAGGAGGAGGACCATGCTTCCACCGGGGAGCCCAGCGGGGAAGGCGAAGCCGAGCAGGGTACACCCGCGCTGTGCGGATCAATCGCTCCCTCGCCATCCCGGTCTCCGAGCTGACCTTCCGGTTCGGCCCGAGCGGCGGGCCCGGCGGACAGCACGCCAACAAGGCGAGCACCCGGGTCGAGCTTCGCTTCGACGTCGAGCACTCGCCGTCCCTGCGACCGAGACAGCGGGCCCGGCTCCTCGAGCGCTTCGGGCCTCAGGTGCGGATCGTGGCCGACGGGAACCGCTCTCAGGCCCGCAATCGTGAGGAGGCCGTCGAGCGGTTCCGTCAGCGCCTGGCCGACGCCCTGGCCGTGAAGCGGCCGCGCACCCCGACCCGACCATCCCGCGGCGCCGTCGAGCGCCGCTTGGAGGAGAAGCGCCGCCGAGTCCGAACAGAAGCGGGCTCGCCGGCCGGCCGCCGAGGACTGAGTCCAGCCGATCGCGGTCGAGACTCGTCGAGATGCGCGCCGCTCGAGGAGGCGAGTGAGCCGGGGTCCGCTGGCTCAGCCGGCCTGGCGGGCGGTCTTCGGCCCTCTCCAGACACGGTCGAGGAACTGCGTCGATGGCGCCCGTCAGCCGCTCGGGGTGCAATCGGAGCTCGAAGATGGACTTCGCCTGGAGCAGCTCGGCCTGAGGAAGCCGGCGGGAAAGCTGCTCGGCGTCGTGGAAGGGATGGATTCGGTCCACCTGGTGGCCGATGACGAGGGCGGGGATGTCCATCGAGGCCCGCTGCCCGACGGTCGGGGCGATGGGGCCGGCCAGGATCCCGTGGAGCACGGCCGCCGTCTCACGGGGACGGTTGGACAGGCCGCCGACCACGCTGTCGAGGGGGCCGTACCCCGTGCGCGGCAGCCACCGGAAGAACGCGCTGGTCCGTTCGAGGATGGGCCGGGCGAAATGCACGCCCAAGAGCAGGGGAGTGAAGGTAAGGGCAGCCGCCGGCAGCGCCCACTCGAGGACCGGCATCTCGATGACGAGCCCCCTCACCCGGTGAGGGTTCTGGGCAGCGACCATCAGGCTCACGTTTGCGCCAAGGGAGACACCCCCGATGACGGCCTGGTCGACGCCCAGGTGGTCGAGGAGACCGGCGACGTGTCGCCCGTAGGTGTCGATGCGATGGTAGGAGGCCCGCCTCGGCTTCTCTGACAGCCCATGGCCGGGCAGGTCGAGCAACACCACCCGGTGACCCAGGGCGGCGAGATCGGTGGCCAGGCGTCGGTTCATGTTCGAGTCCATGAGGATGGCGTGCATGAAGACGAGCACCTTCGGGCCGTGCCCGTGGATCTCGTAGTACAGCTGCACGCCGTACGAGTCGAACATACCGACTTCGAACGGCGGGACGTTGTGGGGGGCTGCCGCGCCATTGCCCGGCGACGCCACAGCCGATGGCCTGCCGTGCTTTTCCCGTCCCGACGTCGCCGACCCGGTGCGGCGCGACGTCGGTGACCCTCCCGCGGTCTTGCTCATCGAGTCAACGGTAGGCGTCGGGTCGGCGGTGCGCCAGTACCGGTAGCTCCGCCCTGATGCGCGCCAGGCGCGCGAAGTCGAGATCGACCACGACTACACCGGGACTCGCCTCGGTGCGCTCGGCGATCACCTCACCCCACGGATCGACGATCATCGAATGGCCGTGGCACGCGGGCATGCCCGGCGGAAGGCGGCCGACCTGCCCGGCACCGATCACATAGACCTGGTTCTCCGTCGCCCGTGCTCGCAGGAGCAGCTCCCAGTGGGCCGGCCCGGTTGCCGCGGTGAACGCCGAGGGCACGGCGACGACCGTGGCCCCGCGCAGGGTGAGAGCCCGGAAGAGCTCGGGGAACCGGAGGTCGTAACAGATCGAGAGCCCGAGCACCGCGGCCGCCGCAGCCGCTGCTCCAGCAAGTGGAGACACACACAACTCGTCTCCGGCGGCGAAGGTGACCGACTCGCGGATCTCGGCCTCGGCCAGCTGCACGTCGAAGAGGTGGACCTTTCGGTAGGCAACCTCCACGGAGCCACTCGGGTCGATGAGGCAGCTCGTGTTGAATATCCGGCCGTCGTCGGCGCGTTCGGGGAAGCTGCCTGCGAGGAGGTTGATCCGCCGGCTGGCGGCCACGCCAGCGGCCCAGGTCATCGTGGGGCCGTCGAGAGCCTCGGCGTGGCTGCGTAGATGATCAGGCGACCCCGCGACTGAGAACAGCTCGGGCAGCACGACCAGTTCCGCCCCGGCGTCGGCCGCCACCTCGACCAGGCCGGCGGCCGCCTCGAGGTTCTCGGCACGGTCGCGAACTCGCCGTCGTCTGCACTGCGGCCACACGCATGTCACAGGGTATGCCCGGGTCGTGCACAATGACCTTCGGCAACTGCACAATGACCTTCGGCAACTGATGGTGTACGTGGCAGATCGCCGCCCAGGCGCTGGCTGCGGCGGCGACCGGCATGTTGATCGGGAATTGTTGTCAGAGCTACGGATGAGGAGGTAGAGGGTGTCGTTCGAAGACTCCGACGTCGTCCGCAGCGCCATCCACCTCGAGGGGTTCCGCGATGACGAGTTCGACTACCAGCTGATCCGAGCGCTTGGTCTGGCCGACTACGGGGGTTCGACCGTGGGCGAGTGCCTCGCCGCGGCGGCGGCCATCGTCGACGGCAGCCCTCGGAGTTGGGCCGCCGAGTTCGGCCGCCTGGCGGAGCGGGTCGAGCAGCGGGGGCGTGGGTGCCTGGAGGCCGGTCACACGATCAGTGGCCGCGACCACCTCTTACGGGCCTCGACCTATTACCGGATGGCCGAGTACTACGCGGAGGGAGCCATCGCCGGCCACAACCAGGTCGGGGAGCGAAGCGAGCGGTGTTTCGCCGACGCCGCCGCACTCCTCGACCCGCCGGTGCATCGCATCGAGGTGCCCTTCCACGGAGGCCGGCTACCCGGCTATCTGGCCACCGGGCGAGAGCGCGATGGTGTATCCACTGGCGCACCCGATCGCCGTCCCACGTTGATCGTGGTCGGTGGGTTCGACTCGAGCGCCGAGGAGCTCTACTTCCGACTGGGGGCGCCGGGTGCCGAGCGCAGATGGAACGTGTTCGCCTTCGACGGACCCGGACAACCAGGGTGCATGCGCGCCGATCCGCCCGCCGACCTTCCGCCCGGACTACGAGGTGCCGCTCGGCGCGGTCGTCGACGCACTCGTGGAGCGGCCCGAGGTCGACCCCGGTCGCCTGGCCCTCTGCGGCCAGAGCTTCGGCGCCTATTTCGCCGGTCGGGCGGCGGCTAACGACCAGCGGATCCGGGCGCTGGTGGTCGACCCGCCCATGGTCGACATGGGCCGGTACATGGAGGCGTGGGTGGGCACCGACACGTTCCGCATGGCGCGCGACATCCGACCCGAGGACGTGATCGGGGTCCCCGAGGACCTCATGCCCCGGCAGATGCAGTGGGGGATCGCAGCCATCTGCCACCGGTTCGGCGTACCTTCGTTCCACGCCTGGCGATCGGCCATCGGCGAGTACCGGCTCGGCGACCGGCTCGGCGCCATCGCCTGCCCCGCGTTGGCCTTGGCCGGTGACCGCGAGGGACCGGAGCCGCGTGCCCAGTTCGAGGCGTTCGTCGGGGGCACGGGTGGCCCGGTGACGCCGGTCGTCTTCGGTGCCGAGGACGGCGCGTCGACCCACGGCCAGTCGGACAACCTCCGCCTGCTGGCCCAGGTCACCTTCGACTGGCTCGACGAGCAGCTCTCCTGATCGACCGCGGGCGCCCAACGCGCCGGGGGCCGACGCAGTGGGCGACACCGCGCTGTCGAGTGCTCAGCCCGGAGCGAGAGCGGAGAGGGCTGCGTCGAGTGCGGCCGCGCCCTGTTCCGAGACGTCCTCCTCCACACCGTGCAGGAGGGTGAGGGAGGCCCAACCGTCGGCCACGACGGCGGCGTCGGTCCCTGGCTCGAGCTCGGCGATCTCGGCGGCCGCGCCGGTTCCCCGCAGGTTGAGCGTGACGGTGCCGGCCGTGCGGTCGACCGGGTGCCCGGCGACCGGTTCGGGGGTTCGCTCGGGACGCACGCCCCGGATCAAGCCGATCCTGCCCACCGATCCGTGGCGCAGGCCCTTCAGTTCGTCCCCGGGCAGCGCCGGGACGTTGAGGTTGAAGACCGATGCCGGGGCGAGTCCGCCCACGACCGGAACCAAGGCGACGGCGAGCCCGACGGGCGACTCCCACGGCACCGGCTCCTCGCCCCAGGCGATGCTGACGGCGAGGCCACGCACGCCGAACTGGGCGGCGGTGAGTGTGGCGCCCACCGTCCCCGAGTGCAGCACTGACCGCCCGGTGTTGAGCCCGTGGTTGATGCCCGAGACGACGAGATCAGGGCGAGGTCCGAAGCCTCTCGATGCAGGCCAGGATGACGGCGAGGGCCGGGGTTCCGTCGATCCCGAAGGTCGGGACGCGGGCCAGGCCGGGGATCTCGACCGACTCGTAGGGGATCGACTCCCGTTCGTAGACACGGCCGACCGCCGAGCTGGTGCCGCTGTGATCGGTGAGCGGGGCCACGACGAAGAGGTCGTGCTCCGAGCCGAAGGCGGCGGACAGGCCGCGCGCCAACGCGGCGATCCCAGGGGCGAAGACTCCGTCGTCGTTGGTGATGAGGATCCTCATGGCCAAACCGGTCGCACAAGGCCGGGCTTCCACCGGCTCGACGCGTGACGCGTGTGTGACAATCCGAAGGAGCCGTGCGACGCCATCGCCTACCATACCGGGCGGCTCTCCCATCCCCGGGCAGGCGGAACGCACGGCGCTTCGGCGAGAGCCGCACACTGAATCGACGACGCATGACTCCACCACGATCAGACGACGAGCCGCGTCCAGCCCAGACCACGGCCACCACCGGTGACCAGTGGGTGATCGGCCACGGTGACCAGCGGGCGGTCGTCTGCGAAGTGGGCGCCACCTTGCGGTCGTTCACCCTGTCCGGCGAGCCGGTGGTCGACGGGTTCGGTCCGGATGAGTGGAGCCAGGGCGGTCGGGGACAGGTCCTTGCCCCCTGGCCCAACCGGCTCGGGGACGGTCGGTACACGTTCGAAGGTATCGAAGCCCAGGCCCCCCTCGACGAGGTCGAGCATGGCAATGCCATCCACGGGCTGGTTCGCTGGCTGCCGTGGCGCATGTCCGGATGCGCCCAGAACCGAGTATCCATGACGTGCGAGATCCGCCCGTCACCGGGCTACCCGTTCTCCCTGCGCCTGGCGCTCGAATACCGCCTTGGGCGAGATGGCCTCTCCGTCGTGGCCGACGCCGACAACCTCGGGACCGGCAACCTGCCGTTCGGGCTTGGGTTCCATCCGTACCTCACTGTGGGCACCCCCTCGGTCGACAGTGCCCGGCTCCGTCTGAGGGCGGAACGCCGGCTGGTGAGCGACGATCGGGGGCTCCCCGTAGGCGTGGCCGTCGTCACCGGCACCGTCTTCGACTTCGGCACGGGCCGCCTGATTGGCTCCCTCAAGCTGGACACCGCCTATACGGGCCTCGCTCGAGATGCCGACGGCCGTGCCCGGGCGGAGATCGACGACCCGGAATCGGGCCGCAGCGCCACACTGTGGTTGGGCGATCGCTTCAACTACGTCATGGTCTACACGGGCGACACCCTCGAAGAGGGGGCGAGGCGTAGGTCGGTCGCCGTCGAGCCGATGACGTGTCCGCCCGACGCCTTCCGCAGCGGCACCGACCTCGTCGTCCTCCAGCCAGGTGGTCGGTGGACGGGCTCGTGGGGCATCACGCCGCGGGCGGCCGCCGTCTAATTGGGACAATCCGCTGCGAGCGGGCACCTTCCGAGGTCGTGCCTCGGGCTCGCTGACGAACGGCCTCCGGTCAGCAATACTTCGGTATGGCCTCGAAGGTGGCCACCGTGGACGACATCCGTCGAGCGGCCCACCATGGACGTTCGGTGGACCGGCTCCGGATGCTGGCGGTCGCCGTGCTTGGGCCCCTGTTCCTGTTCGTCGCCCTCTGGCTACTCAGCGGAGCGGGATCCGACGACGCTCCGATCGTCGCGCTGTGGCTCGGGTCGATCGGGACGTTGGTGGTCATTGCCTTGGCTGTACAGCGCGCCAACCGCTGTCCCCTACGGGTGCAAGTGGCATGTTCGTCTCTTGCCATCGTGGCGGTGGCTGCCCTCGGGTACTGGACGGTCATTGGTGGACTCTCGATAACGAAGCTGCGCTTCGACGAATCGTCGTGGCAGCAAAGCCTCAAGGCCATCGATGACGGACGATCGATCGAAGGATGCGAGATCCCCCGCCCCACCATGACAGTGGCTGCGATCGGCACGATCGACCAGATCTGCGCGACGAGCCCCCCAACCGGGCTCCCGCGGGCGATCACCTTCATCAGCTCGCCAAACGGCACGAACCTCATCTACTACCCCCATTCGTGGCCGCCGCCCGCGTACGACGAGTGCGTGAGGCAAGTTGCCGTTGGGTGGTGGCAGGCACTCCCTATCGGAATCGGCGATACCTGTTCCATCGGCTTCCGGCCCGACGGGGTCCTGTGAGGGGTCCCGCCACCGACACCACTGGTGGTGGTTTCGAGTGCGCCTGAAGAGTGCGCTCTACGAGTGCGCCCCCTGGGATTCGAACCCAGAACCTGCGGATTAAGAGTCCGTTGCTCTGCCATTGAGCTAGAGGCGCATCCTGCATTCCCTGGTATTACTGCGGGACGTCATCGAGGCCGATCCTCGACGGTGCCAGATTGCGTATCGCAATCACAAGGGTGACCGACGGGGCTCGAACCCGCGACCTCCGGGACCACAACCCGGCGCTCTGCCAGCTGAGCTACGGCCACCAGGGAGGAACCAGTGTGGCACATTCTGAAGTGCGCCCGGATGGTGGCGGTAGTCTGCCGAGGGCCCCTGTAGCTCAACTGGATAGAGCAGGTGGTTTCTACCCATCAGGTTGCGGGTTCGACTCCTGCCGGGGGCGCTGTGTGTGCCGGGGGCGGTACCAGTAATAAGAGATGAAGGGCCGAGGCACAACGCTTGGACAGCAGAAAGTTTCGCAGGCGCGTGGAAACTCTCGCCGTCGAGGGCATTGCATCCCTCAACCGCGGTTGGCAGCTCAGCGTGCGGGTTCCCAACCGCTCGCGACAGACGATCAAGGGCTATATGAAGACCCTGGATCTGTTTCGGGACTCTCCGATCGCGTCCGGCACATGGCCTCTTGATGCGACAAGACTCGTGGTCCACACCGACTTTTCAGTTGTGGTCGATCAACTCGTGGACGGCCAGCGCTAGCTCGGGGGAAACCCAGATCTCGAGCCAACGTTGGCCACGAGCGCAATAGATCGACTTGGTCTCGCCATGCCGAGCAATGGCAACATGCACTAGCCCGACCTTCGATCGCGCCATGGCCCACGCCACATCTATATCAGCGGGCCGACCTCCGAGGCTGGCGGCGCTCATGCCGCCCCGACCAGCAGCACATCGAGCCTTTTAGGGACATGAGGTTCGGGCTGCTATCTCTGCTGCAATACCTCGATGCGCCTGGCAAGATTCACTGCGTGATCTCCCAAGCGTTCGTAGAAGCGGGCCAGCAGCGTCACCTGTGAAGCGACGGGGGTCGGCATGGCGTCGGCAGCAATCTCGTCCATCAGCCGATCGTGGAGAAGGTCGATCTCCTCGTCATCTTCGGCGAGGCTCTTGGCCTCGCTCGTTTTCGTGCCGTAGGCATCTGCGGCAGTTCGCCACATTTCAAGGGCCACCTCGGTCATGCGTTGGACAATGCCACGACTGAGGGGACTCATTTCGACGCCGAGATTGTCAGCGGCCCGTTGAGCTATGTGCTCGGCGAGATCTCCGCTGCGCTCGAGCTCAGGCAGAATGAGGAGGACTCCAATGAGCAGCCTCAGGTCGGGTCCGGCCTGAGGCTGGTCAATCTGCCGCCAGACCAGCATCTCGACGTCCGAAGTCAGATCGTCAACCTGCTGATCCCCGGCGACGACTCGACGTCCCATCTCGAGATCGCCGTTCAAGAGGGCGTGGGTGGCCTGGGCCAACGCCTCGGATACCAGGGCAAAAAGCTGACCCATCTTGCGCTCGATGAGACTTACCTCGTCGGATTTCGTCATACACCGGGTGACCATACCCTCACTGACGAATAAAGTTCGCGTATCAGTCACCTTTCGTTCATCTAAAAGACACTTTGCGGTCACCTTCAACAAGAAGGGTGGTAACTACACGAGGAGCCGCAGGTGGGGGGTGGCGTGGAAGCCGACAAACTGGGGTGGTCCGAACATCGGTCGGACGGTCCTGGGTTCTCAAGTGTTGGCTCAGCCTTGGACGAAGCGCCGACGGGCAAGTTCCACCGCCGGGTGGTCCTGGTTTCCGGAGCGGGCTTCTTCACCGACGCCTACGACCTCTTTGTCATCTCGACCGTGGCGCTGCTGGCGACGACCCAATGGCACCTGAGCACCACTGAAACAAGCTGGGTCACCGGTGCGGCGATCCTCGGAGCCTTTTTCGGGGCGTTCCTTTTTGGTCGAATCGCCGATGTCCTCGGTCGCAAGCGCGTGTACGTCCTGGTCGCCGTCGTCATGATCATCGGAGCGTTGGCTTCCGCTTTTTCTCCGAACTGGATCGTTCTGGTCGTTGCTCGTTTCGTCCTCGGGCTGGGGATTGGCGGTGACTATCCCGTCTCAGCCGTGCTCATGAGTGAGTATTCGAACCGCAAGGACCGAGGGCGCCTGGTCGGGATGGTGTTCTCCATGCAGGCCGTTGGACTGATTGTCGGTCCGTTGGTGGCACTGCTGCTCGTTGCCTCCGGGGTCGGCCACGAGCTGACCTGGCGTCTGCTCCTCGGCTTCGGGGCAATCCCCGCCGCGGGAGTTGTCTATCTCCGGTCGAAGATTCCCGAGTCGCCCCGTTTCCGTGCCCAGGTCGAGGGGGCGACGACTGCGGCCGCCTTGGACTTGGGGGGATTCACCGGCATTGAAGTATCGGCAGTCGGGAAGGCCAGTGAGCGACGACCGCTCATGACGCTTGGTCGCTTTCTCCGGGATCGTCGAATGCTGATCCTGGTCGTCGGGACGGCTGGGACCTGGTTCCTGTTCGACTACGCGTACTACGGCAACACACTGAGCCTGCCTGCCATATTGAAGGAGGTGAGTCCTCATGCCTCCCTGACCGCCAAGCTGGTGTGGTCGCTCGCCCTCTTCGTCGTCTTTGCCGCCCCCGGTTATCTGTTAGCTATCGCCAAGATGGACCGGATCGGTCACAAGCGGCTGCAACTGATCGGGTTTTCTGTGATGGCGGTGGCATTCGCGACGCTTGGCTTATTCGGGCACCTTACTGCGATGATCGTGCCATTCCTGCTCGTGTTTGGACTGAGCTACTTCTTCGTGCAGTTCGGCCCAAACATGACGACATTCGTCCTTCCCTCAGAGATCTTCCCTGTCAACATGCGAACGACCGGTCATGGCATTGCGGCAGGGATGGGCAAGCTCGGTGCCTTCCTTGGAGTGTTTCTCGTCCCCGTGCTACAAAAGGGCATCGGGTTGCGCGGGATGCTCTTGGTAGCCGCCTGTGCAGCAGTGGGCGGTCTCTTTCTCACGTTCCCACTTCCCGAACCCTCTCAGCGATCGCTCGACGACCTCTCGGAACAAGAAGCGGACGGGATCAAACCGCTGCCGGAACTTGCGAGAGTTGAGGCACCCCGGCCGACGGCTGAACCCTTGGTAGCTGCGGAAGGAGCTTGAACTCCCGCAGCGACCGGCTGTAGAAGAATGCGGTCTCTGCGAGACTTTGACATCGGACCCCACGTGGTGACTGACCCGCAGCAGGTCAGTGGCTCTGACCGTCCGGCAAAGTACCGACCCTGGCAATGAAAAGATAGTTCTGCCGATTTCGCTCGGTCGATGCCTGCCTTTCCGCCCGCGATTTTTGAACTTCCCCACCTTCGATCAGTGAAATTCCCCACCCCTGCTCCGGTGAAATGAACCATCCACCGACGGGGTTGGGCCCCCTTCGATGCTGAGAAGCGACCAAGCCGACCAGCTCGAAGGGGGACCCGCTCCGCATGCTCACACATGGGGAAGACGTGGAAGCACATGCACTCAAACAGCGGGGCTGGACGATTTCGTCGATCGCCCGCCATCTGGGTCGGGACCGCAAGACGGTCCGGGCCTATCTCAATGGTCAGCGGACGCCGGGCTGTCGGAAGCGGTCGAAGCCTGACCCGCTCGAGCCCTTCGTCACCTATCTCCGGCTGCGGTTCGCCGACGACCCGCACGTCTGGGCCTCGGCCCTCTATGACGAGGTCAAGCGGCTCGGATACCCGCTCAGCTACCCGAGCTTTGTCCGCCAGGTGCGAACCGCCGGGCTCCGACCCCACTGCGAGGCCTGCACGGGCGTGAAGGGCCGGGACACGATCGAGATCGACCACCCACCGGGCGAGGAGATCCAGTGGGACTGGTTCGAGCGAAGGAACGCACCGTGGGGTGGGACGGCCTATGTGCTGCTCGGCACCCTGCCGCACTCGGGACGCATCCGTGGTGTTCTCGCCGAGCGCATGGACCAGGCCCATCTCGTCGGTGCCATGGACGCCGTGCTGCGGCGACTCGGCGGCACGGCCCATGTGTGGCGAACCGACCGGCTGGCCACGGTGATCGTGCCGGGGACGGCCGAGGTGCAGGCCTCCTTCGCCCCCGTCGCCAAGCACTATGCGACCGCGGTCGAGCCCTGCCCGCCCCGGCGGGGCAACCGCAAGGGGTCGGTCGAGTCCTCGGTGCGCTTCTGCTCGGGACGCTGGTGGCGGACCATGACCGCACAGAATCCCGAGGAGGCGCAGCGCTCGCTCGACGTCTTCTTGGCCACCATCGGCGACGACCGAGAACGGCGGGCCCCCGGCGGTGCACGCACCACGGTCGGCGAGCTGGCCGATGCCGAGCCATTGCTCGCCCTGCCGCCGGCGCCGTTCCCGGCCACGACCGAGGTGGAGCGGGTGGTGGCCGACAATGCCACGGTCGCCTATCAGGGCAACCGCTACTCGGTGCCGCCCGGGCTCAGCGCCACGATGCTGGTCGTCCGTCAGCGGCTGGGGTCACCCACGGTCGACGTCGTGGCGCCCTCGGGAGCGATCCTCGTCACCCACCGCCTGGCGCCGCCCGGTTCGGGAGCACTGGTGCGCAGCACCGAGCACCGAGCCGCCCTTGAGGCAGCGGTGCTCTCCTCTTTCACCACGGCCAGACCGTGCGATAAGAAGGCCAATCGGCCACCGGGTCAAGAGGCTCTGGCCGAAGCAGCACGCCTGCTCGGGCCCTTTGGCGCGGAGCCGAGCGTCGACCTCTGTGTCTATGACGAGATCGCCGGAGGTGGACGATGAGCGAGTCCTCCATCTATCAACAGATCCGCAGCCACCTGGCCTACCTGCGCCTCGGTGCGGCCGCCGAGGCGTTGCCCGCCGAGCTCGAGTCAGCCCGAAAGGAGGGACTCGGTCACTCCGAATTCCTCTGCCGCCTGCTCGACGTCGAGGTGGTGGCGACGGAAGCCCGACGCCGGGCCGGGCTCGAACGTTTCGCCTGTCTGCCGTCTCCATGGACGCTCGAGGACTTCGACTTCTCGGCCCAGCCGTCGGTGGACAAGAAGCTGATGGGCGAGCTCGGCACGTTGCGGTTCTTGGAGGACGCCACCAACGTGCTCTTCATCGGTCCGCCCGGGGTGGGCAAGACCATGCTGGCCATCAGCCTGGCGAGAGCCTCGATCAACGCCGGCTATCGCACCTATTACACGACGGCCGCCGACCTTGCCGCCCGCTGTCACCGGGCTGCCCTCGAAGGTCGATGGTCGACCACTATGCGCTTCTTCGCCGGACCACGGCTGCTCGTCATCGATGAGGTCGGTTACCTGCCCATGCAGAACGAGGCGGCCGCGGCCCTCTTCCAGGTCATCACCCAGCGCTATCTGAAGTCCTCCATCGTCATGACCACCAACCTGGGCGTCAGCTCGTGGGGGAAGATCTTCGACGACCCCATGGTGGCCGCCGCCATGCTCGACCGCCTCTTGCACCGCAGCGTGGTCTTCAACATCGACGGTGACAGCTACCGGATGCGGTCTCATCGAGCCCGCACCGAGAGGTTGCGAAAGGGGGTGGCCAAGGCTAAGGAGTAAAATCAGGCAACACTCACCGAACAGTCAACTGGGGAATTTCGTTGATCGCCCCTGGGGAGTTTCGGAAATCGGCGGCATTTCCGCGGGTGAGCACAGCGCTCAACCCGGAACGGTTTCTACCCATAAGGTTGCGGTTCGACTCCTGCCGGGGCGCACTGCCGGGGGCGCCACACTGCCGGGCGCAAGAGCCACCTCACGCTCGACTCGATCGGGTGCCACTGACGCCTCGGGCGCGTGGTAAGCGCGATCGGATCTTGCACGCGGCGACAGAGGACCAGCGACAGGGGACCAGCCGATTCTCCGTGAGCTGCCCGGGGACCTCGATGCCCCGGTCCCGGTCCTGGATGGCGTGCCGGCAGGTGAGGGCCGCTGATCTCGGCGGATGGTCCCGATATGGAGGCGGTCGGATTGGCCTCGCGCCGTGACTCTACGCTGATCGAGATGACGGCCGCGGTGCCACATCCCCTCAACGAGGGCTTCTCATGGCTGCCCTGCACGCCTCCGTTCCGATTCATCTCGGAGGAGCAGGCCTCGGGTTTCGACGAGCTCGGCTTCTTCGTGCTACACGACGCCCTCGACGCGACGACGGTGTCGGCATTGTTGGCGGAGATCGATCCGATCGAGAGGGAGGTCGAGGCCCTCTTGCGTCACGCCAAAGGTGGGAAGGCTTTTATCGCACGGGCCGACGAGATCACGTTCACCACCCATGTGATCACCCGGTCAAGACGGCTGCGCCGGTTCGTTACGAGCCCTCCGATGGTCGATATCTGCGCCGACCTGATCGGACCCGACGTTCGCCTCTACTGGGACCAGGCTGTCTACAAGAAGCCCGACACAGCGGCATCGTTCCCATGGCATCAGGACAACGGGTATGCCTTCCTCCAGCCGCAGCAGTATGTGACCTGCTGGATCGCGTTGACCGATGCCACCGAGGAAAACGGTTGTCCCTGGGTCGTCCCAAGACTCCACACGGAGGGCACGTTGCTGCACTACGCCACTGAGACAGGGCTTGTGTGCCTCGAAGACCCACACGGCGCGGTGCCAGTACCCGTCGAGGCGGGTGGGATCGTCGTGTTTTCGTCCCTGACCCCCCACTGCACGGGGCCGAACAGGACCGATGCTGATCGCAAGGCCTACATCGTCCAATACGCACCGGATGGAGCCTGTGTCATCGGCCGAGATCCAACAGGAAAGCTCCAGCGGTCTCCTGCCGAAGAGCCCGACCGCCAGTTTCCAGTTCTCGTCGGTGGCAAGCCTGTGGCGGCCTAGCTCAAGTCGTCGGAACGGGCTCGTGCAGAGGGGCCACGTTGGGACCTCGTTCAAGAGCCAGCCGTGGCTCGCCAGCACGCGTCCGAGTTCTAGAGCCGAGTCTTTGACCCGCGTTCGGGACGATCAAAACGACGCCTCCCCGAACATGTTGGCCACCCGTTTCGACGACTCGAGGAACGGCTCGTCTTCCTCCCGCTGTCAACCTCGCTCTATGAACGGATGGCTCTGGAGCCCTCGTTCCGTGGTGACCTGCTTTGTTGAGCACAGCGCTCAACCCCGAACGGTTTCTACCCATCAGGTTGCGGTTCGACTCCTGCGGGGACGCTGGCTGCCAGGGTCAGGGAAATGGTCGCCAGTGAGCGGCGCACCAGGCTCGAGGCGCCAACAAGAGATCGGCGGTAAATGCCCGCCTGACCAGTCGCCCGCGGGCTAACTCAGGTTGTTGACGCAGGTTCCCCCATCATTATTGCTGTTGGTGTCGTCGGGGCAAGTGGTGTTCGACCACTTGGCACCCGTGAAGGTGGCTCCCGAGGTATTCGCGCCGTCAAGGTTTGCCCCGGTGAAATTGGCGTTCGAAAGAGTCGTGTTGGCGAGGTCGGCATCGCTCAGATTGGTGTCGAGCAGATCCTGCCCGGCGAGGTCGGCTGCCGAGAGGTCGGCACTGCTGAGGTTGGCCACTGGCCCCACCAGATAACCGTCGACGAGATTGAAGCCGGGGGGAAAGACCGAGGGTGTGCCCGTGACGCCACCTGAGATGATGTAGTCCGAGAGTGAAGGGTCCTCGGTGTCGAAAATGGCGCCACTGAGATCGGTATCGGCCAAATCGACGTAGTTGATGTCAGCCTTCGTGAAGGTCGCGTCGGCCAAATCGGCACCTTGTAGGTCTGCACCAAACAGGCTGGCACCATAGAAGTTCGCTCCCGCCAGGTCGTCCCCGGAGAGGTTGGCGTCCTTGAGCTTGCAGTACTGAAGATTCGCCCCCGGCGAGAAGTTGGAGCAGTCAGGTGATTGCCCTGCCACCAATCCGGCCCTGGCGGCCTTTCCAGTACCCACGGCGTTGGAAGCGCGCACATACACGAAGTACGACTTCCCATTGGTCAGTCCGCTGAAGCTGCACGATGTCGTGTCGGTGGAACACCCGCTTCCAGTTCGTCCGACCGTGACTGTGTAGCCCGTGATGGGTGAACCGCCATCAGAAGTGGGTGGTGCCCAAGAAGCTTTGCCCCCGCCATTGGTCGGCGTCACAACGAGATCCGTCGGGGCGCTGGGCTTCTTGATCGTTGGGGTCCGCGCCGCCGCTGGTATCGACATTGCGGAAAGGAGAGCGGTGACCATCACGAAGGCGACACCCACCCCAAGAACAGAACGTCGATTCCCCGAAGGAATTCCATTTGTCATTCCCGTTACCTCCCTGGGTGGTCTGCCAGCAGACTCATGATTGAACGTCGTGTGACCCTGTCAACGGCCACGTCAGGGTGGTTGGGCTCATCGGCCGTCAGTCGGTCCCGCCCCACTTCGTCACGAAAGGCGACGGGGCTTCGGATGAGATGTGTCTTGACCTGGCGTGGAGTTCAGCCTCCCCTGCCAATTTCCCAATGACACTCTGATAAGACTTTAGAGCGTACAACCGATCGGGCCGAACGAATTCAGCCCCAGGAGCGGACGCCCTCGACGAACCGGGTGAGCAGAATTTATGCGGATTGCGCTTGGGGTCGGACGAACCGAAGGGTGTGCTCGTTCCCGAGGCTGTGCTTCCAGGCCCCGAAAAGCGGCTCGAGATCGACGAGATCCGGGGCGCTGACGTGGTGAGCACCGTCACCGAGACCGGGCGCGCCGCAGGATGGAGTCTGAGTCTCACGGTCGGTTGAATGGCCGTCCGTCTCACCGTAACGCGTCGCTTCCCTTTGGCCTTGTGGAAGATCGAGTCGACTCGGGGCGAGCGGGCGAGCTGGAGTCAGCTGACATGTCCGACTGCTCCACTCAGGGCTTGTCGCTCCGAGCGACCACCTCGATGCCCGGCGTCACAACAGGAACGAGAACAGCGGAGAGCCAGGCGGCACCCGCTCGATCTGCAGCGGGCTCGCCTCCATGCGGGTGAGCAGGCCGTCGAGGGCGGCCGCCCGGTCGAGCTCGATGCCCACCAGCGCCGGTCCGGTCTCCCGGTTGTTCTTCTTGACGTACTCGAAGAGCACGATGTCCTCGCCTTCGACGAGGATCTCGTCGAGGAACTGCCGGAGGGCTCCGGGCTCCTGGCGGAACGTGACGAGGAAATAGTGGCGAAGCCCCTCGTGGAGGAGGGAGCGCTCGACGACCTCGGCGTAGCGGCTGACGTCGTTGTTGCCGCCTGAGACCACGCAGACCACCGGCCCGTCCGGCAGCCGGTCGGCGAGCTGCCTGGCCGCGGCATTGGCCAGGGCGCCGGCGGGCTCGGCGATGATGCCCTCCGACTGGTAGAGGTCGAGCATCTCTGTGCATACCGCCCCCTCGGCCACGGTCACGACTTCGTCGACCAGATCGCGCACCAGCGGGAAGGTGATGTCCCCGACATGGGCCACCGCCGCACCGTCCACGAATGTGTCCATCTCGGGGAGGGTCTCGGGATGACCGGCGCGGAGCGCCGCCGTCATGCTGGCCGCTCCCACCGGCTCGGCACCGATGATGCAGGTTTCCGGGGAACGGGCCCGCATCCACATGGCGACCCCGGCGGCCAGGCCGCCGCCCCCGATGGGGACGATGACGGTAGCCGAGCTCCGTCCCCGTGCTGCTCGGCCAGCTCGGAGCCCACCGTGCCCTGCCCGGCGATGATCCGGGGGTCGTCGAAGGGATGCACGTAGACGGCTCCCCGTTCGGTGGCGTCGCGCACGGCGATGGCGCTGGCTTCGTCGTAGGTGCTGCCGGCGATGACCGGCTCCACCCACGACCCGCCGATGGCCCGGATGCGCTCGCGCTTCTGACGCGACGTCGTGGTCGGGAGGAACACCCGGCCGTGGATGCCGAGGGTGGCGCAGCTGAAGGCGACCCCCTGGGCGTGGTTGCCGGCACTGGCACAGACCACGCCTGCCGATCGCTCCTCGGCCGATAGCGAGGAGATCATGTTGTAGGCGCCACGGACCTTGTACGAGCGCCCGATCTGGACGTCCTCCCGCTTCAGGGAGACCGGCCGGCCCAGCATCTCGCCGAGGCGCAGGCTCGGTTCGAGCGGCGTCCGCCGAACGACCGGTTGCAGGCGGACACCTGCTGCTTCGATCGCCTCTGCGTCGAGCGACGTCACCGACATCCACCTGCGACTCTATGCGGGGCACCGCGCGGCGCGCCCGGCTACGGCCAGCCGCCGGCGCCGGGAAGCCCCGATGACGGCCTGCAGCAGGACGGTCGACGGTGGCCACGGCCACAGGCCCCAATTGCCGTCGACGGGCGGGCCAGGGCGGCGGGCCGAGCTCCGGGATGGCGATGCCAGCCCTCCGGCGTCGCCGCTGTCTAACCTGACCCGATCTTGCGAAGCGGAGCGACCCTCTTGCGGTGGGGGCCCCCTGCGGTGGTGCCGCCGCGCCTGGTCGGACGAGCGCCCGTCGTCGTCCTCGGCTGGTGCCACCCTTTTGCCCGCCCTCACGCGCGGCCGTCGCGGCCGCCATGCCAAGCGACGCCGGCGGCAGCCACCTCTCACCAATCCGAGCCGCCGGCCGGCTGGGCCCGGCCGAGCTGTCGTCGGACTGCCGGCCGGATGGACGGTGACCTGGCAGATCGTCGCACTGCCTGACGACGGGGAGCCCATCGCCCTGTCCTCGCCCGTGCCCGCCGACCTCGGGGGCACGCCCGTCGGTGGTCGTCGGGGACCGGCGTGGCTACCTCTACGCCTTCCAGCTCGCCAACGGCGACCCGGTGCCCGGATGGCCGACGACCAACGGGAGCGGCCCCATCGACTCCACCCCTTCGGTGGTGTCGACCAACGGCACGGCCACCGCCGTCCTCGTCGGCTCGGGCAACGACGCCGACCCGGCCACCGGCGGCTATCAGGCCTTACAGCGCCGTCCGGGTCACCAGCTGTGGTTCGCAGCACCGGTCAACCCGCCGAGCGACACTGTCGCCGGCGTTCGGCGTCCAGGCCGGGATCAGCGTGGCGCCGTTGCAAGGGGTGACCGGGGCGGTGGCCGGCTCGCTGGGTCAGGTCACCTATGCCCGCAATGCCTCGAACGGTGCCCCGCTGCGCGGCTGGCCGTTCCTGAACACCGACAGCACCCACTCGACCGCCGCCCTGGCCGACCTCTACGGCAGCGGTCAGGACGAGATCGTGGAGGGCGGGGACCAGTCGGCCGGCTTCGGAGCGGGCCAGCCCTACACCAACGGCGGCCATCTCCGGATCCTCACGGCGTCGGGCAACCAGATCTGCCGGGCCGACACCAACCAGGTCGTCGACTCGTCGCCGGCCGTCGGCGGGTTCCTCGCCGGCGGGGCCACCGGTGAGGTGGTCGGGACCGGCGCCTTCTTCTCCGGGGCGTCGGACACCGACACCGTGAAGGCATACGACACCCACTGCCACCTCCAGTGGTCGGTCCACCTCGACGGGAGCACGTTCTCCTCGCCGGCGCTCTCCGACGTTCGCAACAACGGCCAGTTGCAGGTGATCGAAGGCAACCGATCAGGGCGCAGGGCCACTCCGGATCGCTCTACGTGCTCGACGGAGCCAACGGTCAGACCTTGTGCCAGGCCCAGGACATCGGCCGCGTCATCGGCTCGGTGGTCACCGCCAATCTGCTCGGGTCGGGCAACGACATCATCGTCCCGACCATCAGCGGCGCCCAGGTGTTCGACGGCTCGTGCAACGAGATCGCCGACCTCGACCCGAGCCGATCATCGGCCTGCAGAACGCTCCGCTGGTCACCGACGACCCGAACGGAACGGTGGGCATCACGCTGGCCGGCTACACCGCCTCGGACACCCGGCGCCCGGCGTCGGCGAGATCGTCCACTACGAGATCGCCGGCTCGAACGGCGCCGCCGCCGTCGGCGGATCGGCCTGGCCCATGTTCCACCACGACCCGCAGCTCTCCGGCAACGCCGGCGGTACCACGGCACGGGGATCCGTTCCGGCCTGTGACCTCCCTGCCGCCTTGAGCACCGGTTATGACCTGGTGGCTGCCGACGGCGGCATCTTCTCCTTCCCGAACGGATTCCATGCCCTTCTGCGGGTCGACCGGAGGATTGCACCTCAACAAGCCGATCGTGGGCATGGCCATGGCCCCGGCGACCGGGGGCTACTGGCTGGTCGCCTCCGACGGCGGCGTCTTCGCCTTCGGCGGGGCCGGGTTCTACGGCTCGACCGGTGGCCTCCATCTCAACGCGCCGATCGTAGGGATGGCCGCCACGCCGGACGGCAAGGGCTACTGGTTGGTGGCCGCCGACGGCGGCATCTTCGCCTTCGGGGATGCCCAGTTCTACGGGTCGATGGGCGGCCAGCACCTCAATAGACCGGTGGTCGGCATCTCGTCGTCGACCGACGGCCACGGGTACCGCTTGGTGGCGGCGGATGGCGGCATCTTCTCGTTCGGGGACGCGCCCTTCCTCGGCTCCACCGGCGGCCTCCACCTCAACGCACCGATCGTGGGCACGGTCAACGACACCAACACCGGTGGCTACTGGCTGGTGGCCTCCGACGGCGGCGTCTTCTCCTTCGGCGGCGCGCCCTTCTACGGATCGATGGGCGGTCAGCACCTCTACCGCCCGATCGTCGGCATGGCCGAGACGGACAACGGCAGCGGCTACCGGCTGGTGGCCTCCGACGGCGGCCTCTTCTCGTTCGGTGCCCCCTTCTTCGGTTCCACCGGTGGCATCCGCCTCAACGCGCCAGTGGTGGGGATGGCCGGCTTCTGACCCCTGGGGCGGACGGCACCGGGTTGCGTAGACTCCCGGCATGCCCGAGGTCTTGGCGGTGGCCAACCAGAAGGGGGGCGTGGCCAAGACGACCACCGTGCACTCCCTGGGGGTGGCGGCGGCCGAGCTCGGGCGACGGACCCTGGTGGTCGACCTCGACCCTCAGGCGTGCCTGACCTTCTCCCTCGGCTTCGATCCCGATGCGCTCGGCCGGTCGCTCCACGACGTCTTCGTTCGGCGCGAGGGCATGGCCGAGGTCATCCGGGCTGTGCCCGGGGTGGACGGCCTCGACGTGGTGCCGGCCACCATCGACCTGGCTGGCTCGGAGGTCCATCTCCTTACCCGGACCGGCCGTGAGCACGTCCTTGAACGGGCCCTCGAACCGCTGCGGGACGACTACGACGTGGTGCTCATCGACTGCCCGCCCTCGCTGGGCGTCCTCACCATCAACGGGCTCACCGCCGCCGATGCCGTCGTCATCCCCCTGCAGTGTGAGGCCCTCTCCCACCGCGGCGTGGGCCAGCTCCTCGAGACCATCGAGGACGTGCGGGCCTTCGCCAACGCCCACCTGCGTGGTCCGGGGGATCGTGGCCACCATGTACGACGACCGGACCCGGCACGCCCGTCACATCCTCGAGGAGGTGGAGTCTCGCTACGGCATCCCCGTCCTCCAGCCGCCGGTTCGCAAGTCGATTCGGTTCGCCGAGGCCCCCGCCCTGGGCAAGTCGATCCTGCAGCACGCTCCCGACTCGCCTGGCGCTGCCGCCTACCGCGAGCTGGCCCGCGTCCTGCTCGGCACCGGTGTGGTCGCCGGCACCCTGGACTAGTGGCCGGCCGGCCGGTGTCGCCGGACCCGTTCGGGAAGCGCGCCCTCTTCTGGCTCCCTGTCGACCAGCCTGACCCGGGCCCGAGGCCTTCGCGCCACCGGCCGGCCGCCGGCCCGGGCCACGAGGTGGCGGGAAAGCGTGCCCTGTACTCGACGGCGGCCGGCCAGCGGGAGCAGACCGACCCTGTTCTACCGAACCGCGGACGACCTCACGGCCGACGACGAGCGAGTCACTGGACGGAGTGGGCGGAGGCCACCCGGGCAACGGGCGCTTCGCCGTCTCCTGCTCGTCGTGCGGCGCCAACACCGCCGTCGGCATCCTCGAGCTCGTTGCCCTCCACATGCCGTTCAGCGCCTTCATCCCGCGCCGGTCCTTCGACCACTGGATGCGCTGTCCCGCCTGCCACCGGCGAACGTGGGCCGGTGTCAGCCTGGCCCGATGAGCGAGGCGTGCCATCGGTGACTTGGGGGCGAGGGAAGGAGGCCACGATCGGGGCCGAGCCTGCCGGCGACGCCTGGCGTCGAGGTGATGCCAGGGTGAGTCCGGCGGTGACGGCCGCCGCTCCGAGCATCCCGCCTGACCCTCTTGCTGGCGGCCGCCTCCACCAGCCATCCGGGCGGCATCGAGGGTTGGCTGCTCCACTTCCGGGGGCCGCCGGCCTACGCCCTCGTCGGGTTGCTGACCTTCGCCGAGGCCGCCCTGATGGTCGGATTCTTCATTCCCGGAGAGACGGCCGTGGTGGTGGGCGGCGTGTTGGCCGGTCTGGGACGGGTCGACCTCGAAGCCATGATGGTGCTGGTGGTGGCCTGCGCCATCGTCGGGCGACTCCGTCGGCTACGAGGTCGGGCGCCGTGCCGGCCCCTGGCTCCTTGCCCGCCGCCCGCTCAGGGGGCGGGCATCCGTGGGCCGCACCCTCGAGATGCTCGAGCGCTATGGAGGGCCTGCCATCTTCTTCGGCCGCTTCGTGGCTTTCGCCCGGGCCGTGATCCCGGGACTGGCCGGCATGAGCAGGCTGCGCTACCGGGTCTTCCTCGTCTACAACGCCGGCCGGAGGCCTCATCTGGGGCGTCGGCTACACCCTGCTCGGTTTCATCGTCGGCGTCTCCTTCGGCCGCATCCTCGAGGTCGGTCGGCGCTCTGGTCGCTCGCCGTGGTCGCGGCCGTCGTCCTCATCGCCGTCGTCATCGGGCTGTCTCCTCCGCCGGCGCCAGCGGCGCCTTGGCGGTCAGCGCTCGACGAGGTAGAAGCGTGCCGGGTTCGCCCCTTGCGCGGCGGACGCGGTCATGCAGCTCGAGGAGGACGCAGTGGGCCAAGGTCTCCCCGTTGGCCTGCCGCTGCATGAACGACTCGATCTCGTCCCAGGGGCGCGACCAGTGCAACCTGAGGGTGATGTCCCAGGCCGTCGAGCCTGGATGGTCGCGGAGGACCTGCTCGATCTCCTCCAGCCGCTCGGCATGGTGGGTGATGATCTCCTCGATCCGGCTCTGCAGATCGGCGAACCGGTACTCGTGGGCCGGGAGGACCTCCTCGGTCCCCAGGTTCTGCACTTTGAGGAGCGATTCGAGGTAGTCGCCGAGCGGGTTGGCGAGCTGCTGCGCGTGCACCGAGATGTTGGGGGTGATGCGGGGGAGGACGTGGTCGCCTGACAGCAGCAGTCGGCGGTCGGCGCTGTAGAAGCAGACGTGACCCGGTGAGTGGCCGGGCGTCCAGACGGTTCGGAGCGTCCAACCGGAAAGCTTGATGTCGCTAGCGTCCTCGAAGAGGACGTCCGGGCCGGCCATGGTGACCATCGACTTGAGGGCCATCGAGGCCAGGGCCAGGTCGGGGAGCTTGTCCTCGGGGACGCCGGCGTCGGCCATCAACGCAACCATGTCGGCGACGCAGCTGGTCGGTGTCCCCGTAGCGCGACTCGAGCATGACGGCATCGGCCGGGTGCAGGCCGATCCACGCTCCCTGATGCCTCCCGCACGCGACCGGCGAGCCCGTAGTGGTCGGGATGGATGTGGGTGACGAGGACGGCCTGTACGTCGCCGATGCTGCCGCCGGCCATGGCCAGCCCGTCGGACAGCGCTTGCCAGGCCGCGTCGGTGTTCCAGCCGGCGTCGACCAGCGCCACACCGCCGCCATCGAGCTCGAAGCCGTAGACGAGCACGTAGCGCAGTGGATTGTTGGGGATCGGGACCGGGATCGACCACAGCCCCGGTCGCACCTGCTCGACCGGCGGCAGGACCTTCTCGTCCCATGCGACTTTTTGCCGCGTACCGGTGACCACGACCACGCAGGCACGGTACTCGGGGTGTGCGCTTCGCCGAACACAGTTCGGCCGACAGGTAGCCCTGCCGATGGTGCTTGCTCCGGATGGCGACACGAGGCGCGTCCATCCGAGGATCCTTGTTCACCGGGTGGCGACTGCCTACCATGATCGTGCAATGGCCGAGTCCTGCCTCGTCGTAGCAGGGGCGGTCCGTGTCGGGGGAGCGCCCGCAGATCGGCGGGTGGGCGGCCACTTCTGGAGGGATGACGACGGCGGCGGCGAAACGGTGAGCAAGCGGTCGGGACCGGCACCCCAGGGAAAGCGGACCACGGGCCCTGATGTGGCACGGGTGATGTCGCTCTGCCCGCAGGCATTCGTCGCCGTCGACGTCGGCGGGCATCGTCACCGAGTGGAACCCAGAGGCCGAGGCGCTCTCCGGTTGGCGGCGGGACGAGGTGGTGGGCCAGCGGGCGGACGAGACAGTATTCCCCACCGGGCTGGGCGGGCCCATGGGAGTTTTTGCCGCCGGCCAAGCAGATGGCACGGCGACTGTTCCTGCTTGCACATTCGAAATGCTAAGCGGCACCGGCCAGCCGCTGATGGTCGAAGGAACGGTCTTCCGTTTCGGATCGGGCAAGGACGGCAGGGGCGGCGGCGTGGCCGCTTTTCTCATCCGGCCGGGGGAATCCCTGTCGCAGGCTCCAGCCTCCGCCTCCGAACCTCGCGTCGGCGCCGCCCCGTTCGGCCACTGCACCTGCGGAGCTTTCTGTCGGGTGATTCGTTGACCGGTCTGCCGACCCGCGAGCAGTTCGAGGACCATCTCGCCCGCGCCATCGCTCACCAGGCTGCCGCCGGAACGGTGGCGGTGGTGCTGCTCGACCTTGACCGCTTCAAGGCCATCAACAACGCATGGGGGCATGCCACCGGTGATGCAGTCCTAGTGCTGGTGGCCGCCCGCCTTCGGCGCATCTCCGGAGATGCCGAGCTCCTCGGCCGGCTGGCCGGCGACGGGTTCCTCGCCCTGTTCGTCGACCCGGCCGGCTGAAGCGCAACGCCTGGCCTCGGCCTTCGTCGAGCGAGCCAGGGGAGCCCTGGCCGAGCCGCTTGACCTGGACGGGACCGAGGTGTTCGTCGAGGCCACCGTCGGAGTGGCCCTCAACACGTTCGGCGCCGGTGACGCCGCCACACTGATGGCTAACGCCGAGGCGGCCATGTACGAGGCGAAGGCGAAGGGTGGCTCAGGGGTGGAGCTGTTCGGTGATGGGATCAGGCTCCGGGCCGTCGACCGGATGACCACCGAGCACGCCCTCCACCGAGCGCTCGAGCGCGATGAGCTCGAGCTGCACTACCAGCCGGTCATGGAGCTCAACGCCATGGTGCCCACCGGGGCCGAAGCACTGCTGCGGTGGCACCACCCCGCCCACGGCCTGCTCCCGCCGGGCCGGTTCATCCCCGTCGCCGAGGAGAGCGGTCTCATCCTGCCCATCGGCGCATGGGTCATCGAGAAGGCCTGCGCGCAGCTCCGGTCGTGGGACGACGGCCAGCGATCGCATTCCGGGCGATCGGTCGACGTCAACCTGTCGGCCCGACAGATCGACGATCCGCGCCTCGTACGCACCGTCGAGGACGTCCTGGCCCGCACAGGCCTGCCTCCCGCAGTGCCTGACCCTCGAGATCACCGAGAGCGCGCTCGTGCGCGATGCCTCTGCGGCGCTGGCCGTGATGGCTGCGCTCAAGGAGCTCGGCGTGCTCTTGGCCATCGACGACTTCGGCACCGGCTACTCGTCGCTCAGCCACCTGCAACGCTTCCCGCTCGACATCCTCAAGATCGACCAGATGTTCGTCGCCTCGCTGGGTCAGTCGACCCGTGCCGACCGGATCGTCGCCGCCGTTGTGGACTTGGCACACGCCCTCGGCCTTCACGTGGTAGCCGAGGGTGTGGAGACCGTGGCCCAGCTCGAGGCGCTGCGGTCGTTCGGGTGCGACTATGCCCAGGGCCACCTGTTCTCGCCGCCGGTGCCGGCGGCCGAGCTGGGCCCTCAGCTCACCCTTCCGCTCAGCGCTTGATCGTCCGCCGGGACCTCCTTCGGTCCCGGAGCACCCTCTGAATGATGGGCAGGATCTGGGGGTCGGCAAGCCTCCGGTGGCACAGCTCGCTCGCTCGGACCCACGCCAGCGTGGTGTGCTCCTCCGGGGCGGCGTTGTGGGGCGTGCCGGCCCAGGAGGTCACATGGAAGAAGGCGACCTCGAAGTCGGGCCCGCGCAGCCTGGCGATGGGCGAGAGGTCGCCCGGTCGGACAGCGATGCCGAGCTCCTCCCGCGCCTCGCGGACCATCGCCTCGGGTTCGATCTCGCCATCGTTGACATGGCCTCCGGGGAGGTCCCATGTGTCCGGCGCCCAAGAGCAGGCCGGCCCGCGATGGACCAGCAAGACACGGTCACCATCGCGCAACAGCGCGGCGACGCAGTGGTGGAAGTCGTCTGTCGGTGGGCCGGAGCCCGGCGTCAGCCCCGGGAAGGGGCACCGGGAAGGGCCACGCTTAGTCATGGTCGGGAAGGCGGGATTTGAACCCGCGACCTCCTGCTCCCAAAGCAGGTGCGCTAACCAAGCTGCGCTACTTCCCGGATGAATCGCATTCTAGCTGGACGTATGCAGGCATCTTCCTTGGAGTGCTGCTTGAACAACGCTCCGTGTGCGGATATGAGGGCTGGCTGGTTGACCCGGGTTACTTTGCATTAGAGCGGCTGGGCGCCGAGGCTCTCTGCGGGTCCGTCGGGCACGGCAGGGGAGTTGGACCGCCCTAAAGCAGAAGGGAGGAAGACGATGGCCAAGAACGGAATCAAGATCTCCCTGAGGACGGGGCAGCCTTTCCATAAATGCACGAGCGCAATAGCCGTTGTCGTGCTCGGTCTCACGAGCTTCGCAGCCGCTCTCGTAGTGGGTCCGGCGATCCCCGTAGGGGCGACACCTGCATCTTGGACGATTACCCCCAGCCCGAGCTTCAAGAATGTTCAGAGTTACCTCGAAGGCGTCTCATGTACGGCCACTTCAAGTTGCGTTGCCGTTGGTTACGAGGGTCTCCTCGGGTCATACAACACGCTGATCGAATCATGGGACGGACATACGTGGGCAACGGTGCCGAGTCCGAATGAAGGGTATGAGAGCATCCTTACCGGCGTATCCTGTCCGGATTCCAACTTTTGCATAGCCGTCGGCTACTACGCGCAAGATCCCGAAAGCCAAGGGTCGCAAGTCCTCATCGAGACTTGGAATGGAAGCGTATGGTCCATAGCCCAACCGGCAGGACTCGTGAGCGGTTACGACATACTTAATTCGGTCTCCTGCACGAGTTCTCTCAGTTGCGTTGCGGTAGGCGTCTACCTGGATTCTTCGGGCTTCATAGCCATGTCCGAGAACTGGGATGGGAGCACATGGGAACTGGAATCGTCGGCGGCAGTTCCGGGAAGCTCGTCATATCAGTTTGAGGGTGTGTCGTGTGTGAGAACTACCCAGCCCAACCCGACATGCACCGCCGTAGGTACGAACCAAGCGTCTGGTGAAGCATTCATTGAAGTGTGGGATGGGATATCCTGGAGCCTGAGCCCCCCTGGCACCACAAGCGACCCCAACACCGGCTTGTCGGGCATTTCCTGTGTGAGTCAGAACGCCTGTCTGGCAGTTGGCTTCGAGTACTCGTCCACCGCACCGCCGTTCGGGGCACTCGTTGAATCCTGGGACGGAACGAACTGGACGGTTGTTTCGAATCCGTCTGGGCCAGGTCCTTCGACTACCCTCAGCGGCGTTTCATGCGTGAATGCCGCCAATTGCGTCGCGGTCGGCAGTTTCGGTGGCTCAGATTCAACCTCATACGACACCCTCGTCGAAACTTGGAACGGAAGTACCTTGGCAGTTGTTCCGAGTGCCGACAGTGAAAGCCCGACCAATGAACTTGTTGGCGTTTCTTGCGGCGCAACTGATGGGCCCACCCTATGCGAAGCAGTTGGCTACTTCGGCACCGGTTCGAATGACCAAGGCTTGGTGGAAACCGGACCGGGACTTTCCTCCTGCAACCAGCTCACCATCACCACTTCCTCCATGCCCGAGGGCACGGTGGGTCAGCCCTACTCGTTCGCCCTGAGCGCGTGCGGGGGAAAACCGCCCTACACCTGGAACAAGTACCCGCCGAAGGGCAATGGCGCCAACCCGCCCGGCCTCCACTTCTCGACGGCCGGCGCGCTCTCGGGCACCCCGAAGAAGGCCGGGACCTACTTCTTCACCTTCAAGGTCCTCGACTCGACCCACTCCCACAAGACGCAGGCCACGAAGACGCTAGACCTCGTCATCGACCCATAGAGGAGGCGACCGTCACATGGCCGGTCAGTCACCGAGGCGTTCACGCTGAACGCGGGATGGCTGCGGGTAGCGATCCCCACAACGGATAACCGATTGTTTGGAAGGTATTGTATGCACGCTTCGCGGCGTCAAGGGCCTGTCGAGGCATAGGTACTCCTTCTTGATGAACGGAGCCAATCCAACCGCAGAACCTTGAAGCTGGGCATAGGTCAGAATCGTGCAATCATCAGATGAGTCACAGGATCAACCGGTTAGACCCGAGGATCTTCCACCGCAGATGGACGGGATCGTCCGGCGTCGAGGATCGGTGCGGGCCTGTCGAGCATGTTGGAGAAGTTTGGCCAGAGCCGCAGGTCGATTTCGGGATGGCGCTCGGTCAGAGAGGCGACTTCCCGTTCGTACATCTGGGAGAGCAGGTTCTTCATCCCGGAGTCGATGTCGAGTTTGGCTTTGGTCTTGTTGACGGGAGTACGCAGTAACTTCGCCTCCGGCTTGTAGCCGCCGTCGACTCCGAGGAACTCGAACGTACGCTTCAACATGGTCTCGGGCTGACGAACACAGGCCTCAAACTGGAGGATGAGGAGCTCGGAGGGAGAGTAGACGTCCTCCCACGGCATGAAGATCGACGAATAGAAACCGTTCCCGATGCTGCGGTATCGGGTCATCCGCTTACGCTGCCGATTCATGTGGCGAGAGATGTCGGATATGTAGCGTTCAATGGGGTCCCGCAACATCACGATCATCTTGGCGTCAGGTGCAGCCAGCTTCATCAGCGGTGGGATCTGATATTGGAACACGTAGTGTGGAGTCCATTCACCGGTCAACTTTCCGAGGGGGCGCGGGAACCACTGGTGATAGGCGTCCAGATCGGCCTGGGTGCAACCGTCACTATTGAGGTGGCGGAGAAACCATCGATTGAAGAAGTACAGCTCCTTGCCACTCCGAACATAAATGTCCGGATGGGTCATGATGAGATCGAACCACCAGCTGGTGCCGCACTTGGGCACGCCGATCCCGACGAAATCCGGGGCACCAGTCGTCATGCCCGGTGGCGGCGAGGGCGCCACGGGGGGGCGACCGTCATACCACGGCGGATGTCGGTCCAGCGTGTTGAGAATGCGGCCCTGGACGGATGAGGGTAGCGATCGGAGCACCTTCTGCGCCTGCGAACGAAGGCCTTCCGGGATGAAGTGGGACGAGGGGCTCACAGTTGCTCGGCCGTGGCGGCTGGGGGGGACTCTGGACCAGCGATCATTCGCACTCTTCTCGTGTTCGGCTCGCAATCGGTCCAAGACGACCGGGAGCGCATCTTAGAAGCCGGGCAATGCCGTCGGAAATTCTAAGACGACCGGCAAAGGCTTCTTTTCCTATGCCTTTGGCACGATCTACTTTGGAGGCAACAACATCGGTCAGACAGCTGGATCGCAGCTCAATGCAGCGGGGTGGCGTTATGTCCGCGGATAACACCGCCGAATGTGGTCGGTTTCGAGCCGGGGGATTCGCAGGTGAGCACAACGTCCAGTTCGTGCGAGTCCCAAAGCCGTCGCGCTAACAAGCTGCGCCACCGCCCGTGGAAAGTGTGTCAAAGGCCACCCTGCTCGCTTCTAGACCCAGGCAACGAAACACTCACACTCGTCATCGAGCCGAAGACCCGGGACAGGCAACCTGGTTGGGCTCTGTCGGATTCGAGCGGTATCTCGGCCGATGAACACGACAACGGCCCGGGCTCGTCCCAGACCAGGCGCGAGGAACAGCTGTACCATCCTCTGAATAATCCAACCATGAGAAACCGTGTCTTTATCCGATTGGCGGCGGCCATCCTGGTCACCGTTGTCACTGTCGGTGCGAGCCTCGCGCCGAGCAGTGGCGCTGGAGCTGCGTCACAGAGTGCCTCGGGCCCCGCATCCACCCCACACAACGACATCGCGTACATCTTCAATGAGTTTGGCTTGGTTCAGGGCGACACCCGGATACTCAAGAACATTCGCACTCAGCTTCAGAGCGAGGGCTATCGGGTAACCCTGCTCCAAGACAACACCGAAGGCGCCGGCAGCCCGGGCAACGCCACTCTTGCCAAGTTCGAGGCCATGGCCAACGCCCATCCTGGGATCATCGTCATCAACACCCACGGCACCGACTGGACCACATCGGGCAAGAAGTGTGGTGGCAAAAGCTTCACTCGAATCCAAGGCTCGTCAACGCCATTCGTCTGCCCATTTCCCGCGGCCACGCCGCCGCCGCCACCACCTCCGGAGACCTCGCTGCCCGTCCTTCAGGTTCAGTGGTTCTCGAGCTACGCCTCCGAGATGGACGCCTATCGCCACGACATCGCTCAGAAGGGATTCCAGGCTGACTGGTTGTACGCCCCTGATTCGTTCCTGGAAGCAAGCACGCTGATCTCGCCGCGCCGTGGTGATGACGTGAACGTCACCCTTGGCAAGAATGGCACTCAGACCGTTGGTGGATTCGGCTATCGCCCTTGGATCGGCCTCACGTCCCTGGGGATCGCACACTTCTTCAAGAGCGCGCACGTCGATTTCCTCAACAACTGGGCCTGCCATTCGATGTCCCTGGCATCGAGCTTTCACGCAGCCTCCTACGCCGGATACACGGATATTGCCTGCACTTCGACTGAGCAACCCGATCAGACGACCCTTTGGAGCAGCCTGTTCGGGCTGCATGGCGTGACCTCACGATCGACCAGGGGTGCGTTCGCTACCGGGCATTTTCTCGACAAGGACCTCAAGATCCAGGCCGGAGCAAAGCCGTTAGTCCTTTCGCCCGCAGTGTCGTCGGCGAGTCCCACCGCCGGGACAACCGTTGCCGCAGGATCCACGGTCAGCGCGTCGGTGAGCTTCGATGCCAAGATGATGCCGTCAACGAGCGGTGTCGTGGTTCCGAATGGGTGCGGCGCAACCATTGACGGATCGTCGACGTGGAACACGGCGCGCACGAAGCTGTCCTTCACGCTGAAGGTTCCTGCGGATGCAGAACCAGGCCCGCTCACCTTGACCGTGTCGAATACCGCGGCGCTGGCTGTCCCCGGCAAGTACGTCCACGACCGGCTCGACGGAGCCGGCTTGGGGACGATCCTGTCAGGGGTTGCCCCGAATCGCACCAACTACAACTGGAGCCTCGAGTGTGGTCCTCAGAACCCGTCGCCGCCCTCGAATCCAGGATCGACGACACCGCCCAATCCTCTGCCTACCCCCGAGCCGACTCCGCCGCCCCTCCCACCGCCCACTCCCGTCTCGGGTAACGGTGTGACGATACGAGTGCAGGGCAACTACACCGGCACACCGTTCGGGTTTGGCTCTGTGACTGTGTCACCCGACCCACCGCAGTCTTCGGGTCTCAGCCATACCGATGGTGGTTCGAGTTGCGAAAATCTGATCGAGACCATCGAGGATTGTGAAGTCGGTGGCTGGTTCAGTCCCGTGACGGTGACTCTGACCGCGGAGCCCATTCCCGAAGGCACTGCTGGTGTTCCGAACGACACCTATTTCGTGGGCTGGGGAGGTGACTGTGCCAGCTTCGGCAAGTCACCCACTTGCACGCTACAGCTGATGGGCTGGGACGATGTCCAGGCGATCTTCCAGGGATATACCGTCACACTAGGTTGACCACACTTGATCGACGTGCTTCACCGGTTCACGTGGATGCTCGGCGTCTAGCCAGGTTGACCGCCGATACGCACCACGGCAAGCCCGACCTTGGCTAGAAATTGGGGAATCTTTCGGACCGTATCGCGATCAAGGTCGCGAACCTCCTCCGAGAGTTCCGCCCACGGGATCAGGTATGGAGAACGTTTGGCATCGACGTCCTTGGTGGCGCCATAGGTCCATCCGTCGGCTCTGCGTTCTGCTTCCCAACGATCATGCTCCAGCTTGGCCAACTGCTCGACTTCCTCACCGCTGAACTCGAACGCCGGACGCTGAGCGCCGCCCTTCGGCGCGATCTCACAAGAGATTGCCGCCAGCTTGCTCACAATGTTGGCAGCCTGATCCCGGTTGGAATCTCGGAGTGTCTCAGGCAAATCTTCCCAAGACGACAATGATGTGTCGTTGGCGGAGTCATTGTCCGACCTCCTTCGTTGAAGGTAGTCCTCGTGAATGGCCCGGGCCAAGGTCTCGATCTGGTCAGCCACGCGTTTTGATGCCGCCGGCCAGGCGGTCGCCTTCCGTCGATTGAGTGCACTCAGCGTGGGGCAGGGGGTTCATCATTGCCATGGTGTGACCTGCCACCGACAGACATTGTTCGTCTCGTTCCCGAGTCTCCCGACCGAAGTGACAACTCGGGATCGGTGCAAATTCGACCATTCCGAGTGGTTGCAGCGAGTAGTGAGTTCGTACGTCAGGATGCGTATCGCCCTCGGGATCGTGGTCTCAGCTGTGGACCGGCTGGAGTCGACCGTGCCCCTAGTGCTGGCAGACCCGGCTGGGCCGCGCGCTGGCTTCCGCACATGCTACCAACCATCTCGTGCACCTCACCCAGGTCGTTCACTACACTCCCGGCTGCGCCACCAGAAACGCTTGGGGATGCGGCTGGAGGAACGGTGGGATTAGTCCGAGCGGCGGTTGTACCGAGTAGGGATTTCTGCGGTTATCGGTCGAACAGAGTACATGTCGGCACCCAAAACCTCCGAGTTTTCTGGTGGCGATTCAATGGGTGAGACCCTGACTGCGGTTGATTCGCTTCGTGAGGCGAAGCCCGCTCGGAAAACCCTGTGGCGCACCATCTACCCTCACCGATGGAAAGTGCTGGCCGTTGCGGCCGGGATTTGCTTCTACCTTGGGTTCACGGGGTTTGGGGAATATTACGGCCGCGTACCCAGCGTCAAGCCGGCCGCTTTCTACCCCCTGCCCCTGCCAGATCGTGTCTATGCCACGCTCTCGCTGTTCCGAGACACGACGACGCTCTACTTGGGCAAGCACGGGCCATATTTTCCATGGCGACTCGAGGTCGCTCGCTTTGCGGCCCCTCTGGTGATCGTCGTGGCTGGCCTGTCGGCACTGATGGCCCTCTTCTCGGATCAGCTCAGACGACTGCTCATCCGTTTCTTCTATCGACGCCATCTCATCATTTGTGGGCTGGGACAGTTCGGCTTGCGATTGGCCATCGCTTATGACGACATCCACAAGCGGGTCGTCGTGGTGGATGCGAACCCTGAATCTCTTGCCCTCTCGCACTGTCGGGAGCGTTTGATTCCGGTACTGACCTGCGACTCCACTGATCCGGTCGTGCTTCGTCAGGCAGGGGTAACTCGTGCCCGACACCTTGTCGCGGTGTGCGGTGACGACGGGATTAATGGTCAGATCGGCCTTACGGTCCGGCAGATACGGAAAGAGCCCTACAGGAGAACAGGTCTGAAGTGCACGGTGCACATCGATGACGAACGAGTGTGCAAGCTCCTTGAGGAATCAGAGATCTTCCAGGTGGGCGGCGGGGATGAGGAAGAGACACCCCGGGAGCCACCGGTGCGTATCCACTATCTGAATGTCTACAGATCCGGTCCCCTGGTTCTGCTCCGCCAGTTCTCAGACTCCTTTCGCGTACGTGAAGAGCAGGCTCCCCACATCATCCTTGTCGGTAACGACGAGGTTGGTCTCAAGTTGGTGATCGGTGCCGCTCGAGCATGGTGGTATGACCACCGCCCCGAACCGGATGCAGTTCAACACGCCCCGAAGTTTCCCGTCACACTGCTCGCTCCGGATGCTATGGAACACGAACGGTCACTTCGGGACCAATATCGATACCTCGCTGACGCCTGCGATTTGCAGAGCATCCCCTTCGATCTCTCGAAAGCGGACGCATCGAGCCTTCCGCCGCTCGACCGCAACGGTTGGAAGGCGAGCACTGCCTTCGTCACCTACCCAGACGAGCGGGACAGCCTCGAGGCGACGATGCAGCTCGCCGAGTGCCTACCGTCTCATGTGGAAATCGTTGTGGTGACGACCGGTGAGACCGGGACGATCACGCCATTGTTGGATGCCATACGATTAGATGAGAAGTATCGGAATGTTCGGACTTTTCCCCTTTTGGATGCGGTGGTCCAACCTGGTTTCTTCGACGGTGATCTCGTCGATGACATTGCAAAAGCCCGCCATGACGATTACATCAAGGGCCAGAAGATGTTGGGCAAGTACGACCCCATCGCAAACCCGAAACAGCTGCCATGGAGCCAACTCGATGCCGAGACGCGAGAGGCAAACCGTGCTCAGGCAAATAGTTTCGACCATCTTCTGAGGGCGAGAGGGTATTCGGTCGAGCTGACCGACGAGTGGGATCCGCCTTTACCCAAATTTACCAAAGAGGAGATCGAGGTGATGGCGGAGGAGGAGCACGAGCGCTGGCGAAAGTTCATGAAGGAATGGGGATGGAAGCTGGGCCCAGAGCGGGACGACGACAAGCGCATTCGTCCCGACCTCATTTCTTGGAAGGAGCTCAAGGACCTCCCTGAGTGGGAGGATCTCAGGGAGACCAACCGACAATTTGTAACCGGGACGCCGGCCATCCTGGCCCGATACGGCATGGCTATTGTCAAGCGCAACAGTGAACTCACATCTGCCGGTTCCCGACCGATGGAATCCCGACCACGGGCTGCGAAGACAGACCGCTCGACCGCTGATTGACTTCGAGGACTACGAAGGGAACCGAATGCTGTTCACTGTCTGGTCGGCCGCGTAGGCCACGCCGACGTTTGCCGGTGATGGGTGACCGTTCCAGAACGGTGAGTTCGGCAAGACATTGGGCAGCAATGGGCCCGCAGCCACCACCCAGATCCCAAAGCCGTTTTTGATCGCGGCCATGATGATCACCCGGTCGGTTGTTCCTGAGCCGCTCGAGCTCACCGGCTGGTAGTCGTAGGCCTCGCCCACTCCCAGCTGGTATCCCACCAAGGCCCCGGGGAGTTGATAGACCGGCTGAGCTCCCGGTGCGATGGCGTTGATCATGGCCTGGACCATCGCCTGTGGAGTGGTATTGCTGGCCGGCTCTCCGAGCACGATCAACACGCCGTTTCCACCACCGACCGCTGCCGGGAAGGCGTAAGTGATTTGGATTCCTTTCGCCGCCCCACTGCTCGCACCCTGCGCATTGGAGAAGATCGCCTCGTCGGGGTAGTAGCGAAGGCTGAAGCCTTGCGAGTTCGTGTAGAGCGTGCCGTTGTAGACGGGTGCTCCCGAGGTGCTGAACGGATTCCCCAATGGAGGACCTTGGCACTTGAAGCGCGGACAGAGCGGGGCTGGGGCCGGTTCGTTGAGGAAGGCGGCAAGAACCAGGATCAGCGCGAGAATGGCCAGGCCGACGGCGAGCAGGGCGATCATCGTGGAGTGACTGATGCGGTGACCGGCCGAGACTGGCCGCGAGACCTCGGGAAAGCCGACTCGGGGCAGAGCGCTTCCGGGAGGGGCGGTGGGCCACCCTGGCGTTGGAACTGGATCGGCGGTCTCGCTCACAGTGCGCTCACTCTGCGTCTCGAGGTGGGTGCGACTGGACCGCTGGCCCGCGGACCGCTCGGGCCGCTGCCCTGTCGGCCACACCACAGTTGGGGCAGAAGGCCATTGTGGGCACGAGGTGAGAGCACTGTGAACAAACCCTGGGTGGTCCCACCACCACCCCCTGGGCCTCGTGCAAGAGAACGTGGTGTAGGACGATCCGCACCAAAAGGATGACGACGGCGATGGCCAACAGGTCGGCGAGAATCAGAGCCGCCTGCGGAAGGGCGGCGAGGGCGGTAAAGCCCAGCCCGATCTGAACGGCGAGAGCCAGCAGTAGGGCAAGGAGTGGAGAGGCGAGCCAGCGGCCACGAGCACGCGTTGGCCCGGTCCCCAATGTGACCCACCAGCCAGCCCCGACCAGACCCGTGACCATCGCGCTGATCAAGGGCCACGCAAGGCCACGAGTGACTGCCTGAGCCAGGCTGGTCGTGATCGATTGATGGAGAAGCTGTCCGTTGCTGAGCCACGGGGCCAGGAGTGTGATCGTCGACACCAGAGTGAAGCCCAATGCACCAGTGGAACCCGCCACGAAGCCGTCGAGCGATTCCACACTGCTTCGTTGCAGCATGCGCACGATGATGAGAGGGATGAACATGAGAAGCTGGGCGATGCCAGGCACCAGGATCGCTGCCCCCAAGGTTCGGGCGTCGATCAGACTGGACCCCGGCTGTGGTTGCAGGGCTCGATCGACATAGGGACCAGAGATCAACGCCCAGCCGGCTCCGAGTCCCGCTCCCACGAGTACGGACACCTCGGTGGGGATCAGAAAGCTGCTTTCGTAGGGGTCGACCTCGAAGAGGTACAGGATGAAGAGCAGTGGCACGCCCAGGGCGCAAACGGCGATGAGCGGAGCGGCGGCACCACTGAGGGAAAAGGCAATCAGTAGTACGACGATCACGGCCAGCGCGGCCCGGAACGGAACCTTTGCCCGATGTGAGAGATGGGGGAAGAGCGCGCTCACCTGCGACACGCGGAGGACCGGTTCGTCGGGGAAGGCCGCGTAGGAATGAAGCCGTTGAGAGCCGCGGAAGCCGTCGTGGACGAGGTGAGCGCCGCAAGCGCCGCAGAACCCGGAATCGGGGACGACAACTCCGCAAAAATCGCATTCGATCGTCGGCAGGACGGGTAGGTCGGTGGAGGTCGGAAGCGTCATTCAGTCCCCCCGCGCCGCAAGGTCGCGGGCCAGGTTCCATACATCTGGGGAACCCAGGCCAGTGGTCAGGTCATAGCCGGGCCCGGCCGGGTAGAGGTCGTTTCCGCCGACGGTGATGTCGTGGAACGGCGGGTACTGCGGTGAGCTGTCTGCGAGCGAATAGAGGGTCTGATTGAAGAATCCGACCCGGTGCCCACCGTGGCTCTTCAGGTACTGGTCGATCAGGGCGGTGAAGCCGGCCCAGATAGGCGCAGCCATCGACGTCCCACCGCCAATGCTCTTCTGCCCGTTGTTGACGATGAGATTGCCGGTGGCGGGATCCGCATCTGCGGCGACGTCGGGCACTTCCCGTGCGTTGTTGGGATTGTAGGGGCTGTTGGTTCCGGGCCCCACCTGCCATGTTGGACGGGCAAAGACGGAGGACACTCCTCCCCCTGTCCCCTGGGAGAGTAACGGTTCGGACCAGGTTGTCTCTCCGACGTAGCTTCCATTGCTCGTGGTGCTGAGGCTGGTTCCGCCCACGCCGGTCACGCTGGGCAGCGAGGCCGGCACGCTGACCCCGACCCACGCCTGCTGGGGGACTTGACCGCCGGCTTGGTCCGGTTCGCATTCCAGGCCTCCGGTATCGCCACTGGCCGCGAACATGGTGGTCCCGTTGTTCTCGTCGTTGCCGATGGCGTTGGCCATCGATAGCAGGTCCGACGAGTCCCAGTAGCTCCCATCCGTCTCGCAGAAGCCCAGGCTGATACTCCAGACGGCACCGCGCCAACGAGTGTTGGCCAACTGGAAGGCATCGAGGAACACCTGCGAAGTGGTCGCATTATTGGGGATCTCCGAACCACCCAGGTTGATGTAGACGATCTTGGCGTCAGGTGCGATCTCGTGTGCCGTTTCGATGTCGAGTTCGCTCTCGCTGCCCTCGCCCTGCTGCAGGGGCGGATTGCCGCCGATCACCTGGATGTTGATCGGCGACTGGCTGCCGCTCGGCAACAGACGGTCGAACGAACGGAGGTCCTGACTGCTGAAGCCGTCGGTCTCGAACAGCACAATCGTCTGACCCTGTCCCTTGATGCCCTGAGCGATGAGCGGTTCGGCGTCGTATGCCTGAACCAATTGCTGGGGGAGGAGAGCTCCTCCGGGCACGTCATACTTGTTTGGACTTTGGAACGAGTGGATGACTCCCACACCGCCGACCTCTCCGCAGGTCCCGGAGGGAACAACCGGGTGGCGACTCGCGGCGAAAAGATCATGGCCATCGGCCCGGTACTCGTCTATGGAGACGTCAAAGCCTCGATCGATGCTCTTCGGTGGTCCGCTGATCGTCGCCCACTGCTGGCCAGGAGACCAACGAACGGCGAGTCCTGCCTTTTGAGCCCATGATTGGAGACACGCTGGTCTTGAAGCCGAGCCGAGGAGCACGGGAAATGAGATCCGGCGAACGTGGGTCGGCCCGAGGTTGATGCCCAGGCTGCTGCTTGCGGGCACAGGGCTACGCGATAGGGGAGCGCCGCCGGCGACCGAAGCGCCGGCGAGCGGACCGACCAGGACCAGCACGGACAAGCCCGCGGCGACGCACTTCCAGAGCCTCTGGAATGGTCCGTTTCGCCGTGACCGCACCGCCCACCGAGTCATGCCGTTTCCGAAGCCATGCGCAAGCGTTATCCGCCTTTCCGACCACTCCCGCAGCAATGCTCTTCCTCGTACCACCAGGAAGCGGCGGAGACAATATCGCTTTCTGAGTCAGGACGACGGGAGCATTCTGCTCCGAGCCGGACAGTGGCGCTGGGTGGCGAGCACTGGGGGAGAATGCAAGCGTGGGAACGATCCTGAGAGCGGCCTGCTCGTGTGGGTACAAGAGGGACGAGATCAGCTTCGGTGCCGGGATGAACGATTTCAAAGTCCGCTGTACCGTCCCAGCCCTCTGCCATGAGTGCCGCAGCGTCGTGGCGATCGATTATTTCTATGCGGACCAGGCATGCCGCCAGTGCCGATCATCGGTCGTTCTCTATCCGGAAGTTCGGGGTGAGAAGGACTACGAGTACGGTTCCGGTGAGACGTGGAGAATCGATGCAAGGAGCGTCCTCTTTCTACCGAATCTGCGAAACCGGTGTCCGAGGTGCGATTGCGACGAACTCGCCTTCACTGTCTCCGGGTACTTCGACTGAATCATGGCCACAGGTCGCAATGCCACTGGTGGTGGGATGGTTCAGCCGTGTAAGCGACGGAGCGGATTACCAAAATCGACGTGTGCCTTCAGTTGTCCGCGGAACCCTGGGACTACGCAGGCTTCGTCGGTATCGTGATAGCCGCGGGAGGCGCTTCTCGTATTTGGACGGTTCAACGTCGCTGAAGACAAGTGGACCGGCGCTGTTCACGAATCGCCACCTCCACGATGAAGTGCTCCGCCGGCTGACAGGATGAGCAGCTCCGTTCTCAATTCGGAGCAGGGGCCGGAGACATGTGATCAGCTGCATATTGGTCCATCACATCTTGCAATCTGGCCAAATCGTTGTCGAGGTCGATTCGCGTGTCGGCAGTCAAAGCCATGAAGAGGCATTCGCAGACGTCCGAACCGTCCACGATCTCCTGATGGAGGTCCTCGGTACCATCGGGGAGCACCATGACGTCGAGTCCATCTTTGGCATGTGCCTCGACGTGGATCCACTCAGGGAAAGTGCGCGTGATCCATGCCAAGAGCATGTCGAGCGCGGTGACGGGTCGGCGACCAAGAGGGTCCAGAGCCTCTCGAAGCTCATGACAGACAAGCCGTGTCATGACCGCTCTCTCAACGATGAGCCACACTGCCTGATCCCGCTCTACCGCGCCGGGGACGGAGGAGTGCACGATCCGGCGTCGCATAAGGTGGCGAGCTTATCGCCGCCCGGTGTGGCTGCACCGATGCGCGAAGCAGCAGCAGCAGCAGCGGGTAGCAGTGGGATGTCGCAGAGAATCTGAATCGGCCCGGGAATCCTGGAGGCTCCTTCCCTTGAGAGGATGGAGCAATGCCAAGGAATGTCCGATACTCCCCGGAGGTGCGTGAGCGGGCCGTCCGGATGATCGTCGAACACCGAGACGAGTACCCCTCCGAGTGGGCGGCGATGACCTCGGTGGCGGGCAAGCTCGGGATGACGCCCGAAACGCTTCGGGTCTGGGTCCGAAGAGCCCAGGTCGACGGTGGCCTCCGTCCCGGTCTCACCACCGACGAGCGCCAGCGACTGAAGGACCTCGAGAAGGAGAACCGTGAGCTCCGCCGGGCCAACGAGATCCTGAAGGACGCCTCGATTTTCTTCGCGACCGAGCTCGACGGTCGAACGAAGAAGTAGTCCGCTACATCGACGCTAGCAAGGGTCGATGGGGAGTCGAGCCGATCTGCAGGGTCCTGCAGTTCGCCCCCGCCACCTATTACGCCAGCCGGTCCCGGCTCCCCTGCGCCCGCCGCATCCGGGACGAGCAGCTGAAGCCCCAGATCACCCGGGTCTTCCACGACAACCGCACCGTCTACGGGGCCGACAAGGTCTGGACCCAGCTGAATCGAGAAGGGATCCGAGTGGCCCGGTGCACCGTCGAGCGGCTGATGCGAGACCTTGGGTACTGCGGGGTGAGGCGAGGTCGGGCCTGGAAGCGGACCACGGTCGGCGACGAGTTCTTGGACCGTCCGAGCGACCTGGTGGACCGCCACTTCACTGCTGACCGTCCGAACCGCCTCTGGGTGGCCGATCTCACCTACGTGAAGACCCACGTCGGCTTCGTCTACGTGGCCTTCGTGGTCGACGTCTACAGCCGCTTCGTAGTCGGCTGGCAGGTCTCCACCTCGTTGCGCAGCGACCTGGCCATCGACGCCCTGGAGATGGCCATCCACTCCCGCCGAGCCGACGGTCTCGACGGCCTGGTCCACCACAGCGACCGCGGCGTGCAATATCTGTCCATCCGCTACACGGAGCGCCTGGCCGAGGCCGGCGTGGTCAACTCGGTCGGCAGCCGAGGGGACTCCTACGACAACGCCATGGCCGAAAGCTTCAACGGCCTCTACAAGACCGAGCTGATCTATCACGAGGGTCCCTGGCAGAACGCCGAGCACGTCGAGTGGGCCACGCTCACCTACGTCGACTGGTTCAACAACCGCCGGATCCACAACGAGATCGGCAAGGTCCCACCTGCAGAGTTCGAGGCCGCCTACTACCGTCAGAGTGCAGCATGAGAAGCACTGCCTTCACAGACAACTGAGTCTCTCGGAAACCCGGGCCGATTCAATCCGGCATGTTGGTTTCAGTCGTTTGGCACATAGAGCCGCTGTTCTGTCGGTGTGAGCTGTCGTACAACATCGCGCTCTGCGCTAGCAAGCACACGCGCGAAGCTTCCGCAGGTGGTGCAGGGATAGAGAGACGCCGGTTCGTTTGCGTCTTGTGAGAAAATGATAAGCCGCGATCCGTCGGGTAACACGGAAATGGTTGGTGCTGCGTACGAGACGGTCGTCACCGGCACCGGCGTGGTCCCAGCTTGTTCCCCCCACGAGAGGATCTGACCGCTCAGACCGCTGAAGGCGACGAATTGACCCGGTGCCTCGGCGAAGGCCTGCGTGTCGTAGATACGGGGGTCGAACAGGAAGCGGGTGGGTTGTCGGCTACCAATCGTCCAGGTGTAGGTCCCTGACTCGTCGGAGATGAGCAACTGGGTTCCTCCCGACAACAACGCGGCGTTGTTCAACGTGTACACGTGGATGCTCGGCACCGTGACGGAGGAGATGGCGGCTGTGGCCGCCTGGGTCCACGTTGTGAGATCGACCGTTCCGTTCGATGCAAGCGAGAGGTAACGAAGTGTGTTCGACTCCGCGAAGTTGAGCAGCACTGAAGAGCTACCCGCTGGCGCGGCGTGAAATTGGCTCACCACACCATCGTTCGGGTGTCGCGACCAGTTCCAGATTCCGACGCCAGACGTCTCGACGAAAGCCAGGTGCAGCCCACTCGGATCGAAGACCGCGCCGCCGTTCGCGTTGAGATCGGGAACTGACAATCCTGCGACAAGGGACATCGAACTGACGCTCCAGATGCGGATGGCCTGGTCCGGCCCGGCGAGGGCGAGATAGCGGCTGTTCGGGCTGAACGCCAACTTCTCCCGCGTCACTCCGCCGGAGGGCACCGTGAGTTGCGTGAGCTCGGAGAGCACATTCTCCTTCCAGTTCCACAGCTCGATGCGGCCATCCTCCAGGGCGAGGGCGAACCACTGCCCATTGGGACTCCCGGCGGCATCGGCGACCGGCCCATCGGAAACGGTGAGCGTGGTGGCCGCGGCCCACTCCCAGAGCTGGCACGGACCGCCGGAGGTGAGCAAGTACTGCCCGCCGGGGGAGAAGTCCAGGCCGGCGGCACCGCCGCCGGATGTGGCCACCAGGTAGACCGGCGTTGTCGAGGCTCCTACCCAGATGCGTATCCATGGGTCCTCGGTCCCGGCGGCGAGGACGGTCCCGGTCGGATTCCAAGCCAGGGCCGTCGGCTCGTCGACGTCACAGCAGTGGGCCGGAAGGCCGGGAGGCGACTCGATCGAATACTCGTCAGAGGGTGCCGTGGGGTCGGCTAGTTGGTAGACCTCAACGCCGATACCGGAGGAGAAGGCGCCTCCAACGGCGATGCGATCGTCACCCGGGGCGATAGCTGCCGTCTGGACCTCGTCATTGGTCAAGATGAGGGCGGGAAACGTCTGGGCGCCCGTTGAGGTCGACCACACGGATATCGATGTCGTATCTCCGTTCTCCTCAGGTGCGGCTACCAGGGTGCCGTCGGGACTGAACCAAAGGTCGGCTGAGCCAATCGTGCCGCCGGTCACGGTGGTGTCGATGACTCTCGAGGATTGATCGAACAGATCTTGGAGGGCTAACTGTCCGCCGGATGTGATGGAGGCGACCTGACGGCCGTTGGGATTGAGCACAGCGCCCTTTAGACCGCTCTTGAGCAAGAAGACGTGGTGCGAAGACTCTTCGTTCAGCATTGACGGAGGGTCGGGCAGCTGCCAGAGCTTCACGTCCCCCGATGTCGTGGTGAAGAGCACGTCGAAGTCATCATGGGCGATCATGATCTCGGCGTCGCTGACAGGCGAGCCGGCGTTCAAGGCGATGGGTTCGACATCCGATCCCGCACCCGTTCGCCGCTCCCAGGCCCAGACACGGATGGCGTCTCCCTTCCAGACCACTGCCCACTGCCCGGAGGGATCGAATGCCGAGAGCCCATTCTCATACGTACTGTTCGGGTCGCCCTCGTCTCCGGAAGCCGGCAGCCGAGCGCGCACGGTCGAAGCGAAATCAGCAGCGCGAATGGCCGCCTGTGACTGTGCCGTGGAGACAATGGAGTTGGCCCGCAGTGCCAGGATGAGGGCCACCTGCGGATCGGTTGCGATCTCATTCGACGATTCCGCAGCCAACTGGCGGGACGTCGACGTGTTCCGCTGGTCGATCGCAGTTCGCCATTCGACGATGGCGAGAACCGCCACCAGCGCCAACGCGAAGGCAACACTTAGAGAAACCGCGATCGAGCCTTGCTGTCGACGGATAGTTGCGCGTCGGCTCGCAGTGATCAGCGAGGTCTGCTCGGGAGTTGGCGTGGGCTTGCGTTCCCCCTGGTTCTCCAGCCATTCCTCAGCTTCCTTGAGCGGTCGACCCCGCAGGAGTAGCGCCCGATCCCGATCACTCCCGTCCCACTCGAGAGCCCGCAACAGCAAGCTCGTGTGAAAGTGGATTCTGTCGATATCAGTGGCTAAATGATCGAGCAACTCCACGAGGTCAGTATCGAATGTCTCTGGGCCCTCGAAGAATTGAAAGTTGAAGTCCCGAACTGCTGCGGGCAGATCTTCTGGTGGCGTCGCCCGAACGACAATGGGGACGATTCGTTTGTGCAGCTTCTCCGCGTGGTCGATCTCAGTTGTGCAGACCGAGGAGGCGGCAAAGTCGGGCGAGATCACCGCAATCACGGCATCCGCTTCGGCAATGGCTGCCTCGATCACTTCCATCCAACGGGCCGAGGGCAAAATGCCCTGCATCTCCGCTTGTTGGCGTTCTTCGACCAACGGTTGCTTGTCGTCCTCTGGCACTGCCTCGGTAGCGGAATTCGCCACGAGACCGGACAGGCGACCGGTGTCCGGCTCGCTGTTCGGTGACTCCGACGCGGACGGCGGCGAACGGTCGGAGTCGGCGACTGTGCGGTCGCTTCTGGGATCCTCAGCCTGTTGAACAGAGGGTCCGGACTGACCGGTCCGGTTCCGCCAGAGGTTCCCTTGATCGACGAAGATGTCCTTTCCCGAGTCCTGTAACGCGAAAGCCAATCGACGAACGAAGTCGATGTCCGCATGGGAGTAGGAGATGAAGACGTCAGCCACTGGTGTTAGCTCCGAGGCCAATCCCCGAGTCGCTGATCACCCTTGGGGTCACCGGCCGAGGCCAGTGGGTGACCACAGAGGCTGTGATGAGTTCTCGTCCGCTCTCGAGCGGAGGTTGTTGAAGCGGCCGTCCAGCGACTTCCGAGCTGCCGGAGTCCATCCGCCAAAATGCCGCTGATCGTCACTGCGGACGAAGACCTCACTCGTGGAGCAGTGCCGAACCAGGCAACTGGTCAATGGTCCGTGCATGCTGGGCTGATGCTGGCCGAAGCCTTGCACGGGCCATCATCGGATTCAACCGGCCGCCGTCCTGAAGTGCGGCACCGTCGCTCGCAGGATGAGAAGACCTCAGACTGACGGGACAGGTGGCTGGATCCAGCCGGGGCCCTTTTCTTGCCGACCGGGCCTCTCGTAGACAAGTGTTTGGCCGAGGCGGTGGGCTCTCGGAGCCAGGCGGGGCACAAAGGAGGCGGTGATGACCAGGAAGATGCTGCTTTTGTCCACCCTGTCATTGATCCTCCTCCTGAGCGCGTGCGGATCGTCATCTTCTGGTCCCTCGAGCCCGTCGTCCGACCAGGTGGCTCAACAGGACCTGGAAACGGCTTTGGGTGCAGCGAAGGCGCTCTACAAGCAGTCCGGTGACTTCAGCCAAGCTGGCCCTCCGGAGCTGCAGCCGTTTGCACCCTCGATTACCTTCGTGGAGCCGGATGGCGTGGTCACGGCGGGGACCCATCAAGTGGGTGTGTCCAACGGTGGTGACAACATCAACCAAACCGTGATCCTCGCAGCCCTCTCCACCACTGGCACCTGTTGGTACCTCGTCGACGTCGCCCGGTCGGGTTCGGAGACGCTGACCGGACCCAGCGGAATTCGGTCGCCAGGCCTGTGGTACGGCCATGCGAACGATTCCGCCACCACCTGCAATGCTCCGGACGGTGGACCACCGATGGCTTCCTCGCTCTCCGGTGGTTGGGGAGACGCTCACTTCTAGGGCGCATGCCGGATAGCTTGCGCTCTCTGCTATCCCAGGGCAGATACGAGGAAGCGACCGCACTTCTCTCGGATCCGGATCACGGCTCCCAGTTGCCGAGTTCCCCCGATGGAACGGAGGAACTCGAAGCGGGATTGCAGGCGCGGCAAGACGGCCGCCAGTGCCTCAGTCCCGCCGGACGTCGCCATCCTCGACGGTTGGACGTATCCCATCGCTCGGTTCGGTCGGCTCTTTCGACACGTGAGTAACAGCCGAGAGGCACGTGACTTGCTGGTTCAGATTTCCTCCGACTACTCGCTGCCCGAGCCGGCCGAGGACGCAATGGCGCCGTGGAGACGCGACCGTGGGCGCCCGTTCCTGCGCCTGACGAAGGCATTGCCGGTCGAGCGGGGGAACGGGTCGCCATTCCCGGGCTCGAAGCCTGGTCGACATCGAGACACTCGCCGTGACACGGGACGATCTGATCGTTGGACGTGCGTTCAACCACCTGGTTGTCACCGACCCACGGACGGGTCTGTCCTTGACCACCATCTTCGTCAGTGGTTCGACCGACGGCTTTGTCTCACTGCCCGGCGATCGAATCGCCATTTGGAATCGGCGGTGGGTGGAGGTCATCGACGCCGGGTCCGGGAACTCGCTCGGGTCGGGCGCCAAGCGGAACTACACGAAGATGGTGGTGGGGCTTTCTGACGGCTCGATCGCAACGCCGAACTCCTTGGGCGAAGTGGATGTTTGGAACGAGCAAGTCGGATGGATTCGGACGCTGCGGGAAGCGAGCGACGACGATGTGAAGGCGCTCGCCGAGCTCGGCGGCGACCGCATCATCGACTTGACGGCGAGGTGGCACTCCGCCAGCCTCGTCTCCTCCCTCGGCAGCAGGGCGGCGCTACTCGTCGAGGCACAAGCGTGTGGCGGATCACTCCGGGAGGTTATTTCGATCGGCTCGGCGTCCAGCAGCCAGAACTGTTGGCACGGGCGTTCCGACTGAGTCAAGGACACGTGGCCCCTTGGGATGCGGCTGGTAGTCGGCTGTTCGTCTGTGACGGCGAGGACAGCCGGCTCCTCGGACCCATCGAGGCCTGCTTGGCGTGACCGAGCTGTCGGAGGATCGGCTCGCATCGTGGTCGTCGAGTCAAGTCAAGTCAAGGTATGGAGCCGGCGATCGGACGAGCATCTCGGTTCCGGGTGGTATCCCGTGTGGCCATGGCACGTGAAAAGCCTGGGCGGAGGCCGCACTCTGCTCGGGATGGTTGACGGTGCCCCGTTCGTCGTCGACTTGCCTGCAGACTGAGCCTCGGGAGCAGTGTCGGTCGATCTTTCTTCTCTGCCGAAGCCGCAGGCAGGCCACGCTCCCCGGGTCTGTGCGTTGCAGGTAGCGTCACCGCCGATGCCGACCGTGCGGGTGGCGGTCTTCGACCTCGGGAGCAGCTCGTTCCACCTCATGGTCGTGGATGCGACGCGGGACGGTGCCCTGCACCCCGGTCCTGCGACGCCGGTCCTTCCTCCATCTGGGCACCGAGGTGGCCCGCAGCGGCGCCGTCCCTCCCGACCGGGCAGCCTCGGCGCTTCGCGCCGTCAGGCGCCTGCACACGGCAGCCGAGGAGGCCGGAGCCGACGTCGTCGTGGCCCTGGCCACGGCGGCGCTCCGGGACGCAGGGAACGGGGCGTTCCTCATCCAGCGGATGGAGCGGATCATCGGATGCCCGGTCACCCTCCTGACCGGCGACGAGGAGGCCAGGCTGTGCTTCCTCGGGCAACGGGCGGGGGTGTGGGTGGGCCACGATCCCGTCCTCGGCCTCGACCTCGGCGGAGGCAGCCTCGAGGCCGGGGTGGGCAACGATCGACGAGGTGTTGGCCGTCTGCAGTGCCCCGCTGGGGACGGCCCGCCTGCGGGGCGAGCTCGGCACCGGTGAGCGTCTGACCCCGGCGGACCGGGTGGCCATCAACGCTGTCGTGATCGAGCGGGCCGAGCCCATCCGCGAGATGGTGGCCCGGTTCCCCGGGGCCGCGTCCCGGGTCATCGCCAGCGGTGGCACCATCCGTGCGCTGGCCCGCCTGGCCGCTGGGCTCCACCGGCCGCCGCCGACGGGTGCGGCCGCATCGTCGATCAATCAGTTCGAGCTGCCGGCCGGCCAGCTCCTCGAGCTCTCGGATCGCTTGGCCACCATGGACCTCGACGCCCGCCTGGCCCTGCCCGGCATCCAGGTCCGGCGGGCACCGCTACTCCCGGTGGGCGCCATCGTGCTCTCGACGCTCGTCGAGAGCTTGGGGCTCCCCGGCCTCGTGGTCAGCGAGTGGGGACTCCGCGAGGGAGCCGTGCTCGATCGGCTCTCCCTGCACGGGCGGTGCTGTCTCGGCGGCCGGCTGAGCCGCGCCCGGCCCGCAGGCGGCGCGTCCGGCCTTCACCTGCCTCGGATCAGGACTTCTTCTTGCCCAGGATCCTGTTCATCCCCGTCCCGCACACGGGGCACTTCCCCCGGGCCGAACGGCGGCCGTTCGCCATCTCGACCTCTTCGCCTTCGAACTGCCGCTTCTCGCGGCATTTCACGCAGTAGCCCTCGTACGACGCCATGGTTCCTCCTTGTCGCAGCACCGCTGTTGCCCACGGCGCTCATTCGACCGGTACCGGCCTGCCTGCTGAGGCTGGGGGATGGGCGCCCGAGCTGCTTGCTGTAGTTAGCAGTCAGCAGCCGGGCGGGAGCCGGCCGGTCAGCCGTCCTCGGGCTCGCCGGCGTCGGCGAGGCCGTGCTCCTTCGTCGCCTACGACCAGGGTCAATACCTCCTCGAGGTCATCGAGCGGCAAGCGGCGGGCACAGGTAGTAGCCCTGCCCGGTCGTGCAGCCTCGCTGGAGGAGTACCCGGCGCTGGGCGGAGGTCTCCACGCCTTCGGCCACGCACGCCAGCCCCAGGCGGTCGGCCATCTGGACGATGGCCGAGACCAGGTCGTCGTCCCCGTCGGGGCTCAGCACCTGCACGAAGGAGCGGTCGATCTTGAGGGTGCTGACCGGGAAGGTGCCGATCCGGGTCAGCGAGGAGCTGGCCGTCCCGAAGTCGTCGACGCGTGAAGCGGACCCCGAGTCGGCGGAGCCGGTCGATGTTGTCCTGGGCCACTCGCGCTGTCGGCGACGACCACCCGTTCGGTGATGTCGAGCTCGAGCCGGTCCGGTTCGATCCCGTTGTCCGAGAGGATGCCGGCGATGGTCTTGGCGTAGTCGGGATCCGCCAGGTCCCGGGAGGCCAGGTTGACCGACAGGCGCACGGCGGGCAGGCCTGCTTCACGCCACCGTCGGGCCTGGGCGCAGGCCTGCTCGAGCACCCAGGTGTCCAGGGTGACGATGGCGTCGCTGCGCTCGGCGATGGGCACGAAGACGGCCGGCTCGAGCACGCCGTGTTCGGGGTGGTTCCAGCGCAGGAGGGCCTCGACGCCCACCACCTCGGTGGTGCGCAGGTCGACGTAGGGCTGGAACACGACGAAGAACTGGTCGCTCCCGAGGGCACCGACGAGGTCCCGGTAGAGGGTCCGCTCGTCGAGGCTGGACGGCGGTCCGGTCGCGGTCCAGAGTGGGCGGAGTACATCTGGAACCGGTTGCGGCCCCGGCTCTTGGCCCGGTACATGGCCTCGTCGGCCCGGTTGAGCAGGTCGTCGTAGGAGTCGCCGTGCTCGGGGGCGATGGCGATCCCGATCGAGACCGTCGACTCCACCTCCTCTTCGGCGACGACGAACGGCTCGGCCAATGCCTCGAGCGTGCGCTGGGCGAGCTGGTCGATGTCGAGCTGGTCGGCCAGCCCGGGCAGGAGGATGGCGAACTCGTCGCCACCCACCCGGGCCACGGTGTCCTGGCTGCGGACCGTCTCCACCAGGCGGTCGCTCACCTGCTGGATCAGCTCGTCGCCGGTGGCATGGCCGAAGGTGTCGTTGACCGTCTTGAAGTGGTCGATGTCGACGAAGAACATGCACACCGGCTCGCCCACCCGCCGCGAGCGCACGAGCTCCTGCTCCACGCGGTCCTCGAACAGCCGCCGGTTGGGGAGCCCGGTCAGGGCGTCGTGCCAGGCCATGTGCGAGACCTTCTCGAGCAGGTCGAGGTTCTGGAGAGCGGTGGCGGCCTGATCGGCCAGCCCGGCCAGCCGTTCGTGGACGTCCGGGTCCCGGTAGGCGGACTCCGGGGTACCGATGGCCGAAGCTGGCGGCCAGCGTGCCGAGGAGCTCACCGGCGGTGAAGAGCGGGGCGATGACCGAAGCCTGCGTGTCGGTGTCGACCAGGAGCTGACGCAGGTTGGGATCGTCGATGCCCTGGTCGATGACGATGACCTCGCGGCGGTCGACCAGGCGTTCCGTGAGCGGGACGTTGGTCGGGATGTTGACCACGTCTCGCTCCTCGGTCGCGGGCTCGCCGGCGTCGCTCGTCGACCTGGCCATCGTCCGGTCCCGCCTCGTGGCCTGGCGGGCCGTCGGCTCCCGGCGGCGTGCGCCGCATGGGATCGCGGGGGACGGCGGCCTGCCGGACGGGCGTCCCGGTGACGGCGAAGGTTGCCCGAGAAGGCACCGGCGTCGCGGCCGGTGGTGCGGGCCCGGGGCACGAGGTGGCGGACCCGGTCGTTCCAGAGGTAGATGGTGGCGCGGTCGCAGCCGGTCACCTCGGGTACCACGTCGGCGATCAGTTGGACGGCGTCGCTCAGGTCGGTCACCCGCGACAGCCGCTCCGAGAAGGACAGGAGCGCCCGCGCCGTGGCGTTGGCGCGGGTGGCGTCGGTGAGGGCGTTGTAGATGTCGAGGGTGGTGGCGGCGTAGGTGGCGTACAGGCTGAGCAGGTGGGCCTCGCCCGGGTCCGCCACGGTGCCCGGCGGCGAGGAGCTCGACCATCCGGCCGTACCGTCGCCGCGGCGAGGCGATGTCGACGACCAGGCGGGTGGGGTCCCGCTCGTCGGGGTGCTCCGTCCACAGCTCATCGGCCAGCCGTCGGGCCTCCTCGGCGTCGAGGCCGCGCCAATGGACGTGGATCGGCGCCCCGGGGCCGATCCGGACCATGAGCACGTAGCGCTCGGCCGCCACGACGGCGTCGGCGCGGGTGGCCACATGCTCGAGCACCGTCTGGGCGTCATCGCCGAGCAGGTCGAGCGTGGTGGCCAGGGCGTCCTCGAACAGGGTCGCCATCTGCTGCAGCCGCGGATCAGCCAGCTCGGAGATGTCGACGCCGGCCGATCGGCCTCGGGTTCGGGCGCAGCCGTCTGGGAGCCGTCCTCAGCCTGGTGCGCGCTCCTGAGGCCGTCATCGTGGACGTCGGCCACCTCGGTCCGGATCGTCGCTCAGCTCCTCGGTCGGCGTTCGAACCCGGCGTCGGGCTCGACACGGTCGGGCTCGATCCTCGACGGCGGGCTCGAATCCGGCGACCGACTCGACCCCGGGACTCGGGACTCCGCCTGCGGCGTCGTCGGATCGCCGGCTCGTCGTCCGGACCGGCCTCGCTCCCAGCTGACCGCATAGAGGCAGAAACGTCCACCGCGGGCGCTGCACTCGGACTCGGTGATGATGGCCGGCCCGAGGCCGAAGGCGGAGGGCACCGAGGAGAGGAGGCCGCGGGTCATCTCGCAGAGGTGGGCGTGCCGGCTGGTGCCGGCTTGGGGCGTCACCCGGACGAGGGCATGGTCGGCGCCGACCTCGACGGCCGTGGCAGAGGCGGTGGCGTCGAATCCGGCCACGAGGCGGGCGATGTTCTCGAAGACCCGGGCCGGGCCGCCGGGCTCAGCCAGCGCACCGTTGAGATCGGCCCCGGCGGGGTCGCCCAACAGCGTCTCGCCCACGTGGAGGGCGACGGCTCCGTCCCCGGTCACCAGAGAGGCGGCGTTGAAGAGGGCCACCACCTGGTCGAGGGAGCTCCAGCGGTGCGGGTCGGCGAGGTCGGCGAAGGCCCGCCGGTCGTCGGCCAGGGCCAGCACCTGGGCCACTCCGCCCTCGCCCATCCGTGACCGGGTCAGGTCGACGAGGGCGGTCACCACCGAGCCGGAGACGTCGTCACGCCCGGCGTTGCGATTGCTCGCCCGCTCACCTGCCTCGATGGTCATCGCTCGTCATTCAACCCCTCGCCGCAGGGCCTGCCGTCCACCCGCGTCCTCTCCCACATCTTCGACCAACAGAGGCCGGTTCTTGACCCTGGTGCCGTCGCCTCGCCGTCCACCGGTCCCGGCGGCCGAGCCTCCATCTACACTGCGGCGATGAGCATCTACGACCAGCAGCTCCATGCCCTCGACGGCTCAGCGGCCTCCCTGGCCGACTACAAGGACAAGGCGCTCCTGATCGTCAACGTCGCCTCGAAGTGCGGGCTCACCCCCCAGTACGAGGGGCTGGAGCGCCTCCAGGCCACCTACGGGGACCGGGGTTTCACCGTGCTCGGGTTCCCCTGCAACCAGTTCGGTGCCCAGGAGCCGGGGAGCCCGGAGGAGATCGCCACCTTCTGCTCGACCACCTATGGCGTGACCTTCCCCATGTTCGAGAAGGTGGAGGTCAACGGCGAGGGCCGCCATCCCCTCTACGACGAGCTGGTCGTCCATCCCGACGCCGAGGGCGAGGCCGGCGACATCCAGTGGAACTTCGAGAAGTTCCTCGTGTCGCCGACCGGCGAGGTCGTCGAGCGGTTCCGTCCGCTGGTCGACCCCGAGGCCCCCGAGCTGGTCGACGCCATCGAGGCCAACCTGCCGGCCTGAATCCGAGCGAGGATGCGGACGCCGGCGGGAGGGCGATGACCAACTCGGCCAATCGCGAGCCGGTGGTCGACCAGTTGGCCGAGGTGTGGCATTCGATCCAGGCGGCCTGCGAGCGGCATGCCCACGTCGCCCAGTGGGACGAGCCGACCGACTGTCCCGGCTGGACGGTGCGCGACCACCTCTCCCATCTCATCGGCATCGAGCGGATGCTGCTGGGCGATCCGGCGCCGCCCCCGCTGGCCAGCTTCCCGGCCCACGTGCGCAACCCGCTCGGCGAGATCAACGAGGCCTGGGTCGAGGCCCGGCGGGCGACGCCCGGTCCGGAGGTCCTGCGCGAGTTCAGGGAGACCACCGACCGGCGGCTGGAGGAGCTCCGGTCGCTGCCGGCCGAGCACTTCGACGTGGTCTCGCGCAGCCCGCTCGGCGAGATGCCCTACCGCCGCTTCATGCAGACCCGGGTCATCGACTCGTGGGCCCACGAGCAGGACATCCGCCGGGCCGTGGGCCGTCCCGGGCGGCCGCAACGGCGCCGGTGAGGCAGTGATCCTCGAGGGCTGTGCCGGCAACATGGCCGCCATCGTGGGCAAGCGGGTGGCTCCCGAGGACGGAACGGTCGTGTCCTTCGTCATCTCCGGCCTCATGGGCCGCCAGGTCACCGTGAGGATGGAGGGCGGTCGGGGCACCTTCGTCGATTCCGAACAGGCCGGCGAGCCGACCACCACGCTCACCATGGATCAGGAGGCGTTCTGGCGACTCGTGCTGCGGCCGCGTCGAGCCGATTCGCCTGCTGGCCACCGGGCAGGTGCGGGTGGACGGCGACGTGGTCGTCGGGCACAAGGTGCTCGACGCCATGGCCTTCATCATCTGATCGCATCAGCTGATCGCATCAGCTGACAGCGTCGTTTGACTGCATCGTCTGAACGGCAAAGCCCAGGCCGATTGAGCCACCGAGGGCGCTGTCGAGCAGGCGCTGTTCGGCCGGCGATCGCGTGCTCGGGGAGTTGCGAGCCTCGGCCAGTACAATCGGACCTTCGTATGCGAGCCACCGCCGCCCCCGAAGCCGGGAACAAGGTCCGACTGTCGGTGGAGATCGACGAGGCGGAGATCGACGAGGCGCTCGAGGATGTCGTCCGGCGGCTGACCCGCACGGTGCGGGTGCCCGGCTTCCGGCCCGGCAAGGTCCCGCGGCGGGTCATCGAGGCCCGGATGGGCGGTGCCGTCGCCCTGCGGGAGGAGGCGCTGCGCGAGGCGCTCCCGGACTTCTACGCCCAGGCGGTGAGCGACACCGAGCTCGACCCGATCGACCAGCCCGAGATCGACATCACCTCAGGTGACGAATCGGGGCCGGTCTCCTTCGACGCCGTGGTCCCGGTCCGCCCGACCGTCGCCATCCCCGGCTATCGCGGCCTGGTGGTCACCGTGCCGTCCCTCGAGGTGACCGACGAGGAGGTCCGAGCCCAGCTCGACCGGCTGCGGGCCACCTCCGGCGAGCTCGTCGAGGTGACCCGGCCCGTCCGCGACGGGGACCAGGTGACCATCGACATCCATGGAGCGGTCGACACCGAGGGCGGGGGCCTCGACGCCGACGACTTCCTCTACGAGGTGGGGAGCGGGAGGGCCCTGCCCGGGCTCGACGACCAGCTGCGCGGCTCCCGGGTCGGGGACATCCTCTCCTTCGACGCGCCGGTCGGGCCCTCCGGGCTGTCCGCCTCGGTGCGGGTCCTGGTGAAGGAGACGAAGGAGCTTGTCCTGCCCGAGGTCACCGACGAGTGGGCGAAGGAGACCTCCGAGTTCGAGACGGTCGCCGAGCTCGAGGCGGACATCGCCGCCCGGCTGCGGGAGCGACGGCTCCTCGAGGTCCGCCTGACCCGCCAGCAGGGGACCGTGCAGGCCCTCGTCGAGCTGGTGACCGAGGAGATCCCCGAAGCGCTGGTCACCGCCGAGCTGCGTGAGCGTGTTCACGATCTCACCCACCGGCTCGAGGAACAGAAGGTGACCCTGGGCCAGTTCCTGGCGGCCACCAACCAGAGCGAGGCCCAGTTCTTCGAGGAGCTGCGGGCCGGCGCCCTCCAGAGCGTGAAGGCCGACCTCGGCCTCCGGGCGGTGGCCGACGCCGAGGAGATCGAGGTCACCGACGACGACCTGGACGAGGAGCTGGCCGCCATGGCCGAGCGCCTGGGCATGACGACCGAAGCGGTGCGCGAGCGGCTCGAACGAACAGGGCGGCTGGCGGCGGTACGCTCGGACCAGCGCAAGGTGAAGGCCATGCAATGGCTCATCGACAACGTCGAGTTGGTCGATGAGAGCGGGGATCCCGTCTCGCGGGACGCACTCAAGGTCAACGAGACGAGGAGGTCTCGGAGTGAGCACAACGACGGTGACAGGGGGCATGGACGCCCAGGCGTACAGCGTGCCGTGGGTGGTCGAGTCGACCAGCCGGGGTGAGCGGAACTACGACCTCTACTCGCGCCTCTTGCGCGAGCGGATCATCTTCCTCGGCACGCCCATCAACGACACCGTGGCCAACCTGGTCTGTGCGCAGCTGCTCTTCCTGGAGTCCGAGGAGGCCGACAAGGACATCCACCTCTACATCAACTCGCCCGGCGGCGACATCACCGCCCTCTTCGCCATCTACGACACGATGAAGTACATCAAGCCGGACACCTCGACCTTCTGCTTCGGCCAGGCGGCGTCGGCGGCGGCCGTGCTGCTCGGCGCCGGCACCCGCGGCAAGCGCTTCGCTCTCCCGCATGCCCGGATCCTGCTCCACCAGCCCTTCGGTGGCGTCGAGGGCCAGGCCAGCGACATCGAGCTGCAGGCCAAGGAGATCCTGCGCATGCGCGACCTGCTCAACGGGATGATCGCCGCCGACACCGGCCAGAGCGTCGAGCGGGTTTCCAAGGACACGGACCGGGACTTCGTGATGACCGCCGACGAAGCGGTTTCCTACGGGCTGGTCGACGAGGTCATCGTGGCCAGGGACGCCATGTCCATCGAGGCCGTGGGGGCAGCCTGACCAGATGGAAAGGGCCTTGTTCGTCGCCGCACCAGGTAGGGTTGTTCCCCTGGGTTCGTGCGGTGCAAGGGTGTCGCAGGTGAGTCCCAGGGGAGTTGACGATGGCTGGTCGGTGCATGGAAGGCGGGGCCGACCGCAACGGACAACACGACCGACGGCGTGCGTTGAGCAGCAGGGACCGCTGAGCACCAAGGACGCGAGGAACCGACGTGGCGAAATTCGGAGACGGTGGGGACCTGGTGAAGTGCAGCTTCTGCGGCAAGTCGCAGAAGCAGGTCAAGAAGCTGATCGCCGGTCCCGGCGTCTACATCTGCGACGAGTGCATCGAGCTGTGCAACGACATCATCGCCGAGGAGCTCGCCGACACCACCGAGCTTTCCTTCGACGAGCTTCCGAAGCCGAAGGAGATCTACGAGTTCCTCAACGACTACGTCATCGGCCAGGAGTACGCCAAGAAGATCCTGTCGGTGGCCGTCTACAACCACTACAAGCGGGTGCAGGCCGGCACCAGCGGGCCCCATGACTCCGACGTCGAGCTGGCCAAGTCGAACATCCTCCTGCTCGGGCCGACCGGCTGCGGCAAGACCCTGTTGGCCCAGACGCTGGCCCGCATGCTCAACGTCCCCTTCGCCATCGCCGACGCCACCGCACTCACCGAGGCCGGCTATGTCGGCGAGGACGTCGAGAACATCCTGCTGAAGCTCATCCAGGCCGCCGACTACGACGTCAAGCGGGCCGAGACCGGGATCATCTACATCGACGAGATCGACAAGATCGCCCGCAAGTCGGAGAACCCGTCGATCACCCGGGACGTCTCCGGCGAGGGGGTGCAGCAGGCGCTCCTCAAGATCCTCGAGGGCACGACCGCCTCGGTCCCGCCGCAAGGCGGACGCAAGCACCCCCACCAAGAGTTCATCCAGATCGACACCACCAACATCCTCTTCATCTGCGGTGGTGCCTTCGCCGGCATCGACGCCATCATCTCCAACCGCATCGGCCGCAAGGGGATGGGTTTCCGGGCCGAGGTGCGCAAGGCAACCGAGCGCGACGAGTCCGAGCTGCTCCGCCATGTTCTTCCCGAGGACCTGATGAAGTTCGGCCTCATCCCCGAGTTCATCGGCCGCCTCCCGGTGGTGGGGGCCGTGTCCCACCTCTACAAGGACGCCCTCATCCGGATCCTGGTCGAGCCCAAGAACGCCCTCACCCGCCAGTACAAGCGGACCTTCGAGCTGGACCACGTCGAGCTCGAGCTCACCACTGACGCCCTCGAGGCCGTCGCCGAGCAGGCCCTCCTCCGGGGCACCGGGGCCCGTGGGCTGCGGGCCATCCTCGAAGAGGTGCTCCTCGAGGTGATGTACGACCTGCCGGGGCGCAACGACATCTCCAAGTGCGTGGTCGACCGGGCCGTGGTCCTCGATCGGGTGCATCCCACCCTGGTCCCTCTCAGCAGCACGCCGGCCAAGTCGACCCGCAGCCGCCGCGCCGCCTCGTAGCCGCCGTGGGTGGCGGAAGCGCGCCGCCGTCTTGGGCCGCTTCCTGCACCCTCCCGGCCTTTCCGCCCTTTCTTGTCCACCCTGCTGACCGCCGGATCTCGCCATGACCTTCTGTGACCTCGCCGAGGGCCTCGGCGTGGCTCGACTCGCACATCGACTACGAGTCGACCGCCTTCGCCCGCCGGACACTGCCGACCCTGGCTCGCATCGAGGCCCTGTGTCACCTCCTCGGCGATCCGCAGCGTGCCTACCCGACGCGTGCACATCACCGGCACCAACGGCAAGGGTTCGACGGCGGCCATGGTCACCGCGCTGCTGGCCGCCCAGGGGCTCTCGGTCGGGACGTACACGAGCCCCAACCTCACCCGGGTGAACGAGCGGATCTCACGCAATGGCGAGCCCATCGACGACGAAGCCTTCACCGAGGTCCTCGACTCGTTGGCGCGGCTCGAGCCGATGCTGTCCGACCGGCCGACTCGCTTCGAGCTCCTGACGGCGGGTGCGTTGGCGTGGTTCGCCGACGAGGCGGTCGACGCAGCCGTGATCGAGGTCGGCCTGGGCGGCCGGTGGGACTGCACCAACGTCGTCGACGGCGAGGTCTGCGTGATCACCAACGTCAGCTACGACCACACCGAGGTGCTCGGCCCCACCCTCGAGGACATCGCCCGGGACAAGGCGGGCATCTTCAAGCAGGGGAGCCGGGTGGTCATCGGCGAGGTCGACCCGGTGCTCGTGGGCATCTTGTCGCAGGCGGCCAGAGACGCCGGGGCCACCGAGATCTGGCGACGTGACCAGGAGTTCGCCTGCACCGCCAACCGCACGGCCGTCGGGGGTCGGCTCATCGACGTGCGCACGCCTGGGGCCGGCTACGGCGAGGTGCTGGTGCCGCTCTTCGGCCCCCACCAGGGAGACAACGCCTCGTGCGCGCTGGCCGCCGCCGAGCTGTTCTTCGGCCGCCCTGTCGCCGAGGAGGTGGTGGAACAGGCCCTGGCCGGCGTGCGGGTGCCCGGCCGGCTCGAGGTCATCGGCCGCCATCCGCTGGTGGTGGCCGATGGTGCCCACAACGCCGCCGGCATGAACGCGCTTGCCCGCTCGCTGGTCGAGGAGTTCACCGTGGCCGGCCGGATGACGGCCGTCGTGGGCATGCTGTCGGGTCGCGACCCGGCGGCCATGCTCGAGCCCCTGCGCCGGGCCGGCGTCGACGCGGTGGTCGTGTGCACACCCGAGTCGCCGCGCGCCCTTCCCGCCGCGGTGGTGGCCGAGGTAGCCGGCGCACTCGGCTTCGAGGTCACCATCGCCGGCTCGCCGGCCGAGGCGGTCGGTGTCGCCGTCAACCGCGCCGGAGACGACGACGGTGTGGTCATCTGCGGCTCGCTCTACGTCGTGGGCGATGCCCGGCGGGCTCGTCGCCGACGGCGTCTGACACCCGAAGGGCCCTCGGCTAGCCTGCTCGCGGCCGTGGGAGTAGGACGCACGCTGGTCATCTGCAAGCCCGACGCCTACGAGCGGGGGCTCGTGGGGGAGATCCTGTCCCGCATCGAGCACCGGGGGCTGCGCATCGTGGCCGCCGAGCTGCGCACGCTCCCCATAGACCTCGCCCGCCGTCACTACGCCGAGCACGAGGGCAAGCCCTTCTTCGACGAGCTGGTGGCCTTCATCACCCGGGGACCGGCGCTCGTCGTGGTGGTCGAGGGCCCCGAGGACACCTATCGGATGGTCCGCCAGATGATGGGGGCCACCAACCCGGTCGACGCCGAGCCGGGATCGATTCGCGGCGACCTGGCCACGACGACGACCGAGAACCTCGTGCACGGATCCGACTCGCCGGAGTCGGCCGCCCGCGAGATCGAGCTGTTCTTCCCCGGCCTGTCCTGACCGACACCTGTATTGGGCCGGTGACGCCGACCTTGTGCCACCTCACCGATTCCCCTAGCCTTTGGAGCGGAACGCAGCTCGCCAGGCCTTGCTGACCGGCGAGGACCTCGTGACTGAAGACGGACGGCAAAGATCCCGCCGGTCACCGATGGAAGTGGTGCTTCACTGATGGACAACGGCTTCTCGCTCCTGGGTCGCGACATGGCGGTCGACCTCGGCACGGCCAACACCCTGGTCTACGTCCGCGGCCGTGGCATCGTGCTCAACGAGCCGTCGGTGGTCGCCGTCAACGTGAAGGACGGTCGGCCGCTGGCCGTCGGGGCCGAGGCCAAGCGGATGATCGGCCGCACGCCCGAGCCACATCCAGGCCATCCGGCCGCTCAAGGACGGCGTCATCGCCGACTTCGAGATCTGCGAGAAGATGCTCCGCTACTTCATCCACCGCGTCCACCAGCGGCGCTTCGCCAAGCCCCGCATGGTGATCTGCGTGCCGTCGGGCATCACCGGGGTCGAGCAGCGTGCCGTCATGGAGGCGGCCGAGTACGCCGGGGCCCGCAAGGCGTACATCATCGAAGAGCCGATGGCGGCCGCCATCGGCGCCGGGCTGCCCGTACACGAGCCGACCGGCAACATGGTCGTCGACATCGGGGGCGGCACGACCGAGGTGGCGGTCATCTCGCTCGGCGGCATCGTGACCAGCCAGTCGATCCGCATCGGTGGCGACGAGCTCGACGAGGCCATCGTCTCCTTCGTCAAGAAGGAGTACAGCCTGGCCCTCGGTGAGCGCACCGCCGAGGAGATCAAGATCGCCCTCGGGTCGGCCTACGAGCTCGAGGAGGAGTTGCACGCCGAGATCCGCGGCCGCGACCTCGTGACCGGCCTGCCCAAGACGGTCGTGATCTCCACCCAGGAGATCCGCAAGGCCATCGACGAGCCTGTCTCGGCCATCGTCGACGCCGTCAAGGTCACCCTCGACCGGACACCTCCCGAGCTGGCCGCCGACATCATGGAGCAGGGGATCGTGCTGACCGGCGGCGGCGCCCTCCTCCACGGGCTGGACAGCCGGCTCACCCAGGAGACCGGCATGCCCCTGGTGGTGGCCCGCGACCCCTCTGAACTGCGTGGCCATCGGCAGCGGGCAGTGCCTCGAGGAGTTCGAGGCCCTCAAGCAGGTCCTCATCACCTCCTCGGCTCGCTGAACGCTCGGCGGGGGCCGGCGCTCCGGTGGCGACGCCTCGGCGGAACCGCCGACCCAGGACCACGCTCGTCATCCTGGTCCTGGCTTCCATCACCATCATCACCCTCGACGCTCGCGGCGGCTTCCACCGCATCACCTCGGGGGCGCGGTCGGTTGCCGCTGACGTCTTCGCCCCCGTGCGGTCGACGGTCGACGACGTGGTCGAGCCCATCGGGAGCTTTCTGGCCGGAGCCGTCCACTACGGCGCCGTCCGCCAGCAGAACCAGCGGCTGCAAGAGGAGATCGATCAGCTCAAGCAGCAGCAGGTGAGCCAGGCCTATGACGACCAGTCGCTGAAGCAGCTCACCGCGCTTTTCAACCTTCCCTTCGTGGGCAACCTGCAGACGGTGCCCGCCGAGGTCACCGACTACGGCACGAGCGATTTCGCCGCCACCGTCGACATCGACGTGGGGCGCGGGGACGGTGTCCAGCTCGGCATGCCGGTGGTCGGCGCCGGCGGTCTCGTCGGCCAGGTCGTCCGAGACCAGCCACCACACGGCCACCGTCCGCCTGGTCACCGACGGTCAGTCGTCGGTCGGGTGTCGTCTACGGGCCGGCCCCGGGCGCCTATGCCGTGCTCGATGGCCAGGGCGCGGGCAAGCCGCTGGCGGCCGACCTCATCCCCTCCAACACGCCCCTCACCGACGGCGAGGTGTTCATGACCAGCGGGCTGCAAGGAGCCGAGTACCCCGGGGGTATCCCGGTGGCCACGGTGACCTCGTCCAGGACGGGCGTGAACTCGTCGCAGGAGTCGGTCGAGCTGCGACCCATCGCCGACCTCGACCATCTGCGCTACGTGGAAGTGATCCTGTGGGGGCCGGCGTCGTGACGGTACAGGTCGTGACGGTACAGGTCGTGACGGTACAGGTCCTGACGGTACGGGAGCGGCGCGGCGATGACCGCCCGTGAGTCGTCCCGCGTCGCTGGTCGTGATCACCTTCGCCCTCGTCCAGCAGACCCTGGTGCTCGACCTGCGCATCGGCGGGATCCATCCCGACATCATGGTGCTGCTCCCGGTGCTCGCCGGCCTGGTCGGCGGGCCGGCCACCGGCGCGTCGATGGGGTTCGGCGCCGGTCTCGTCGCCGACCTGTTCCTGCCCACCCCCTTCGGCCTCTCGGCGTTGGTGGGCACCCTCGTCGGCTTCGCCGTCGGGGCCGCCACCGTGGCCCTCGATCGCACGGCCTCGTGGCTGCCGCCGGCCGTGGCCCTCGTCGGCAGCGTCGTCTACGAGTTGACCTACGCCGCCATCGGGTCGCTCCTGGGCCAGCCGCAGATGCTGCACGTCGACCTGCTGCGCATCGTGGTCATGGTCTCGGTCGGTCAACGTGGTGCTCGCCCTGCCCGCCCGGGGGCTCGTGTCGTGGTCGCTGCCCGAAGCCTCCACCGAGGGCATCCCGACATCGCAGCCTGGCCGGCGCCCCGCGATGAGCGGCATCTGGCCGCGCCCCGGGCCGAGCCGGCCAGTTGGGATACTGGCGACCCGTGAGCCGGTCGCTGCGTCACCCCTTCCGCGGTCAGCGCCGCTATCTCCGGCCCCAGAGGAGCCAGGCCCAGCGACGGAAGCCGGCCCGGCAGCCCCGGATGCGTCAGAGCCGGTTCTCGATGGAAGTCGGTCCTCGAGGCGCCCGACACCACCGAGTCACGCCCCGGACTGCGCATGCGGGTCATCGCCTTGGTGGTCCTCGTGCTCTTCTGCATCCTCGGCTTGCGGCTGTGGGCGCTCCAGGCGCTCCAGGCACCGGCGGCGGCCAAGGCGGTGGCAGCCGACCAGATCCGCGAGGTGGCCGTCGACCCCACCCGTGGGCTGATCCTCGATCGCTACGGCAACCCGCTCGTCGACAACACGCCGACCGAGCAGATCACCCTGTCCCGGGTGGCAGCCAAGCAGGACCCGGCCGTCATCGGCCGGTTGGCCGCCCTCATCGGCGAGACCTCGGCCCAGGTCACCTCGACCATCAACGACCTGCGTTACAGCCCCTACAAGCCGGTGCCGATCCTGTCGGACGCGCCCGCTGCCCGACGTGCTCTACATCCTGGAGCACCCGTCCGAGTTCCCAGGGGTGACGTCGGTCGCCACCACCCAGCGCAACTACCCGCAGCAGGAGATCCCGGGGCCGGCCCAGCAGGGGTATCCGGCCGAGCACGCCCTCGGCTACGTGGGGACCATCAACTCGCGCCGAGCTCAAGTCCCGGGCCAGCCAGGGCTACCAGGCCGGTGACGCCTTCGGGCAGTCCGGCCTCGAGTACCAGTACGAGTCGGACCTGCGGGGAACCCCGGGCATCCAGCAGCTCGAGGTCAACCCCGCAGGGCGAGGTGGTCGGCACGGTGAAGACGACGCCGGCCGTCCCCGGCGACAACCTGGTGACCAACATCGACATCGGCCTCCAGCAGGTGGCCGACAACGCGCTGGCCTCCCAGATCCTCTACGTGCGCGACACGCCCGACCCGGTCGGCGGGCGGGCTCGACCCGCACCGAACGGCGCCGTGGTGGTGCTCGACCCGCAGACCGGCGCCGTCCTTGCCATGTCGTCCTACCCGTACTACAACCCGAACGTCTGGGTGGGCGGCATCTCGGAGGCCAACTACCAGGCACTCCAACAGACCGGGCCCAGAACGACTACTCCATCGACGGCGAGCTGCCGCCGGGATCGACGTTCAAGCTGACCACGGCCACCGCCGCCCTGCAGACCGGGCTGATCACGCCGAGCACCGTAGTACGACGACAACGGCAGCTACACCGCCCCCAACTGCACCGGGCCCGATTGCACCCTGCACGACGACGTCGGTGACCGGCCGTTCGGCGATATCAACGTGACCACCGCGCTCACCGTGTCGAGCGACGCGTTCTTCTACCAGATCGGCGCCGAGTTCTGGGACGACCGCATGCCAGCGGGTCCCTATAGCCCCACCGCCATCCAGAACACGGCGGGCCAGTACGGCTACGGCGCACCCACGCGGCATCGACCTGCCCAACGAGGCCTCGGGGCTGGTGGGCAGCCAGGCCGAGAATCACGAAGCTCCACGACGAGTACCCGACGGCCTATCCCTACCCGCAGTGGCACACGGGCGACAACATGGAGCTCGCCTTCGGCCAGGGGACCACCCTCGTGACCCCCCTGCAGCAGGCTGTGGCCTACGCCACCTTCGCCAACGGCGGGACGCGCTACGCGCCGCAGCTGGTCGCCGCCGTCGTCTCGCCGAGCGGCAAGGTGGTCAAGCGCATGGCGCCCAAGGTCACCGGCAAGATCACCTACACCCCGGCCGAGTACTCGGCCCTCATCCAGGGCTTCGAGGGCGTCGTCGACGACGCCAACGGCACCGGCTACCCGGCCTTCGTGGGCAGTGGCTGGAACCAGCAGGCCTTCCCCGCTGGCCGGGAAGACGGGCACGGCCAGCGTGAACAACGAGGAGCCGGTCTCGTGGTTCGTGGGCTTCGGCCCGCTGCCGACACCCCAGTACGTGGTGGTCTGCGACATCAACGAGGGGGGCTACGGGGTCGACGCCGCCGCGCCGGTGGTCCGCAACATCTTCAACTACCTGGCCGCCCACCCGGTCGGCGTCCCGGCCGTCCCGCCTCCGTCCAACATCGTGCGCTCGCCCAACCCGGTTGCCCTTCCGACCACCACCACGACGACGTCCACGACCACGACGACCACGCCGGTGGGGGCTCCGACCACGACGTCGACCACCCCGGGAGCCTGAGCCACGGGTCGCGTCTCTTGACCAGGGCCGAGGACGGCGAAGGTGGGAGGGGGCCGTAGGATGCCGGGGGAGATGGAGTCCCTCTGGCCAAAGATCGAGCCCCTTCTCGACCAGGTCGAAAAACCCGCCCGCTACATCGGCGGCGAGCTTGGCGCCGAGCGCCCGGATCAGCTCGAGCACAAGGCGGGCGTGGTGGCGTGGTTGCTCACCTACCCCGACACCTACGAGATCGGGCTGCCCAACCAGGGCCTGCAGATCCTCTACGAGATCCTCAACGAGCGAGCCCGACGCGTTGGCCGAGCGAACCTACGCCCCCTGGGTGGACATGGAGGCGGCCATGCGCGGCGCCGGCGTCCCGCTGTTCTCGCTCGAGACCCACCGCGCCGCCGCCAGCTTCGACGTGATCGCCTTCAACCTGTCGGCCGAGCTCGTCTACACCAACGTGTTGAACCTCATCGACCTGGCCGGGCTGCCGGTGCGCAGCGCCGAGCGAGGCGCCGGTCATCCACTGGTGGTCGCCGGCGGGCATTGCGCCTTCAACCCCGAGCCACTCGCCGATTTCGTCGACTGCTTCGTGCTGGGTGACGGCGAAGAAGTGGTGGGCGAGTTCAACGAGGTGGTGGCATCCTTCGGTGGCAGCGTTGCCGGTCGCACGCGAGTCCCTGCTGCGTGCCCTGGCCCGAGTGCCCGGCGTGTACGTGCCCTGGTGCTACGAGGCTCGCTACCGCTCGGCAGGCTCGGGCTCCAGGCCGAGACGCCGGACGGCGGGGCCGGGACCCCCGATGGGCGAGCAGACCGACGGCACGGTTCGCCGGCGTGACCCCCCGATTCCCGGAGACCCCGACCGCCGTCGAGAAGCGGACCATCGCCGACCTGGCCGAGTGGCCATATCCCCGCCGCCAGCTCGTGCCCCTCATCGAGGTGGTCCACGACCGCCTCAACGTCGAGATCTTCCGGGGATGCACCCGGGGCTGCCGCTTCTGCCAGGCCGGGATGATCACCCGCCCGGTGCGAGAGCGGCCGGCCGACCAGGTTCGCACCATGGTGCAGGACGGCCTGCTCCGGACGGGGTACGACGAGGTGGCTCTCACCTCCCTCTCCTCCGCCGACTACTCGGGGATCGAGGGGACGGTGACCGACATCATCGAGGACCCGGCGTGCTCGGGACAGGTGTCGGTGAGCCTTCCCAGCTTGCGCGTCGACGCATTCACTGTGGGGACGGCCGCCCAGATCCAGCGGGTGCGGCGGACCGGGCTGACCTTCGCGCCGGAGGGCGGCACCTGGCGCATGCGTCAGGTCATCAACAAGCTCATCCGCGAGGAGGATCTCTACGCCGCCGTGGAGTCCGCCTTCAGCCAGGGCTGGCGGCGGGTCAAGCTCTACTTCCTCGTCGGCCTGCCCACCGAGTGCGACGAGGACACGCTCGGCATCGTCCACCTCGCTGCCCGGTGCGTCGACATCGGCCGCCGCTACCACCGGGGCGCCTCGGTGACGGCGTCGGTGGGCGGGTTCGTACCCAAGGTGCAGACACCGTTCCAGTGGTTCGGGCAGAACACCATCGAGGAGCTCAGCCGAAAGATCCGCCTGCTCCGCGACGCCGCCCGCCCGGTGCGGGGGCTCACCATCCGCTGGCACGATCCCAAGGCCACCGCCATCGAGGGCCTGGTCAGCCGCGGTGACCGACGGGTGGGGGCGGTAGTCGAGCGGGTCTGGCGGCAGGGCGGCACCTTCCAGGAGTGGTCCGAGCACTTCGACCTCGACCTGTGGACGGAGGCCCTCGCCGCCTGCGGGTTCTCCCTCGAGGAGACCGTCTACCGGCACCGCACCGAGGACGAGCCGCTGCCCTGGGACCACCTGTCGGCCGGTCTCCACCGGGACTTCCTCTGGCAGGACTGGCTGGACGCACTGGCCGAGCACGGGCTTCCCGACTGCCGGTGGACGCCCTGCTACGACTGTGGGGCCTGCACCGGGTTCGGGGTCGAGCACGTGGTGGCCTCGGCCACGCCCCCGGCCGGCGGCAGCCAGGGAACGGGCCAGGATCTCACGACCGGCGGCCAGGTGCCGGTACGATTCAGGGAGACGGCGCCATCCGGGGCCGTGCCGGCCGCCCGGCCGGACCAGGTCGCCGAGTTTGCCGCCCTTCGGGTCGGAGAGGGGAGAAGGTGAGGTGCGGATCCGTTTCCGCTTCACCAAGCTCGGCAAGATCCGCTTCACCAGCCAGCGGGATGTGGCCCGCATGTGGGAGCGGGCCCTTCGTCGGGACCGCTTCCCGGTGGCCTACACCGCCGGTTTCTCGCCCCGTCCCCAGCTCAGCTTCGGGTTGGCCCTGCCCACGGGGTGCGAGTCGCTGGCCGAGTACCTCGACGTGACCGTCGACGAGCAGCGGCCCGAGGCCAAAACCGCCGCGCCGGCGGACTGGCCGGACCGCCTGACCCCGTTCCTGCCCGAGGGCATCGAGGTGACGGCGTCAGGGATTCCTGACGGGTGCGCCGGCTCGCTGCAGGAGATGGTCACCTCCTGCCGTTGGACGATCGGCATCACCGGCGTGAGCCGGGCCGAGCTGGAGGACCGGGTGGCGGCCGCTCTGGCCGCCGAATGCCTCCCTGTCGTTCGCCAGCGCAAGGGACGGGCTGTGGCCGACGACCTGCGGCCCTCGATCGTCACCCTCGAGGTCGTGGGCGACGCCGAGGGCCACGGGACACGGCTCGGTCGACCTGGTGGCAGAGCTCGCCACCCGGCCGCGCGGTGTGCGGCCTGGTGAGCTCCTCGGCGCGCTGGCGGCCCACTCCGGGCCGGCCGCGGGCCATCTCTCGGCGGTCGGTGAGGACCGCCCCAGCCCGAGGCTGTATCGGGCGTGCAGAACGAATCAATGGATCGAGTGTGACGGCTCCCGGCACGAGCCCCTGTCCGAGACAGGAGGCGCCCCCGGGTCGCCGCTCCGCCCGACGCCCGCCTGGGAGCGTGCGTCGTGAGCAGTGTGAGAAGGGATTTCGATGTCAGATGTCACTGCCGGGAAACCGGTGGAGATGCCCGCCGAGCAGCCGCCAGAGGCTGTTCCCCGGACCGGGCCGGAGGGCGCCGCTGAGCAGAACGGTTCGTCGGGCTCCGGAGATCGGGGCCACGGCCGTGATGGCGGCTCCTTGAGCAATTCGGGCGAAGGGCCCGTAGCGGCGGGTGGAACAACCGGGACGAGGGGCGAGCCGGCGGCGGGCACGCAGAGCCGTCGTCGTCGCCGCGGATCGCGGGGCGGCCGCGGCCGGAGCCGTTCATCCTCGTCTTCATCCTCGTCCTCGGCGTCTTCGTCTTCGCCCACGGCCGGGGGGCTGCCGTCGAGCGAGGGTCAGACGGCCACGGCCTCGGCCTCGGCAACGGACGTGACCACCGGTCCCGTTGGCGCCTCCGTCGCCGGGCGGCCGGCGAGAAGCCGAAGATCGGCGACACCCGACCGGCGCCGATCGCCGCCGGTCGACCCCCGTCCGCCGGTCCGCGGGGCACAGCAACCGCGCGGCGACAACCGGCCCCGACGGAGCCGGGGCGAGGTGCAGGCCGGAGGTGGCTCGGCGGGCCCGAGTGCTGACGGGCGGGCCGAGGGCCGCCGCGGCGGACGGGAGCGCCGGGGCAAAGCGGTCGGTCGCTACATGATCTGTGTCCATGTTCGCCCGGAGATGACCCAGGTCGCCCTGCTCGAGGGGCGGACCCTGGTCGAGCACTACATCTCCCGGGCGACCGACGACGCCACCCAGATCGACGGCAACATCTACCGGGGCCGGGTCCAGAACGTGCTCCCGGGCATGGAGGCGGCCTTCATCGACATCGGCACGCCCAAGAACGCCGTCCTCTACCACGGCGACGTCCGCTACGACACCGAGGACGTCGAGTCGCAGGGCACATCGGGCCAGCTCCGCATCGAGCAGTTGCTGCGTCCGGGGCAGTCCATCCTCTGCCAGGTCACGAAGAACCCCATCGGGGCCAAGGGAGCTCGGCTCACCCAGGAGGTCTCCCTGCCGGGACGGTTCGTGGTGCTCGTCCCCAACAGCAGTGCCTACGGCATCTCCAAGCGGCTCGACGATGGCGAGCGACGGCGGTTGCGCCGGATCGTCGACGCCATCCGGCCGCGAGGGTCACGGCCTCATCGTGCGCACGGCGGCGGCGGGGGCGAGTGCCGAGGAGCTCGAGGCAGACGTCGAGCGGCTCACTCGCCAGTGGGAGGAGATCGCCGTCCGCGCCACCGAGGGACAGGGACCGCAGCTGCTCTATCGGGAGCCGGCCATCGCCGTCCGGGTGATCCGCGAGGAGCTCAACCGCGAGTACCGGGCGGTGGTCATCGACGACCTCGAGCTCTACGAGCAGGTCCGTGACTACGTGGGGGCGGTCAACCCGGAGCTCGCCGACCGCGTCGAGTACTTCGACCCGGCAGTCGAGAGCCTGCCGGTGTTCGAGCGCTATCACGTGCACGAGCAGCTGCACAAGGCGCTCGACCGCAAGGTCTACCTGCCCTCGGGCGGCTCCCTGGTCATCGACCGGGCCGAGGCCCTCACCGTGATCGACGTGAACACGGGGAAGAACGTGGGGACGACCAACCTCGAGGAGACCGTCTACCGCAACAACCTCGAGGCGGCCGAGGAGGTCGCCCGCCAGCTCCGCCTGCGGGACATCGGGGGCATCATCGTCATCGACTTCATCGACATGGAGATGAGGGAGAACCGGGACAAGGTGGGTGCCGCCCTGCGGTCGGCGCTGGCCCGGGACAAGACCCGTACCCAGGTGTTCGACATCTCCGAGCTCGGGCTCGTCGAGATGACCAGGAAGCGGGTCTCCGAGGGGCTGATCGAGTCCATGTCGACCACGTGCACGGTCTGCGGTGGTCGCGGGATCGTCCTCGAGGACCCCGAGGAGTAGAGTCGCTGGACCTATGTATGCCGTGATCAGGACGGGTGGCAAGCAGGAGCGGGTGGCCGAGGGCCACCGAGCTGCGCGTCGAGCGCCTGGCGGTCGCCCCGGGCTCGGAGGTCCGGTTCGAGCCGGTGCTGGTGGTCGACGGGGACCGGGTGCTGGCCACCCCGGACCAGCTGGCCGGTGCGTCGGTTGACCGCCACCGTGGTGGGGGAGGAGCTCGGCCCCAAGATCCGGGGCTTCACCTACAAGGCCAAGACCAACCAACGCCGGCACTGGGGCCACCGCCAGCGCTACTCGACCATCGCCATCACGGCCATCACCGCCGGCTGACCGCCGGCCAGAGAGAGCGGCCACCGGTTATCGCCGGCGGCGCCCCGCCGCCGCCGACGGGCATGGCCACGCAAGCAAGACACGAACGAGGACCCACCAGGGGAAGGAGCGCCGATGTCGAAGACCAAGGGCGGCGGGTCGACCCGCAACGGGCGGGACTCGAACGCGCAGCGCCTGGGGGTCAAGGCCTTCGGCGGCACGACGGTGCGGGCCGGAGCCATCCTCGTGCGCCAGCGGGGCACCGCCTTCCACGCAGGAGACAACGTGGGGCGTGGAGGGGACGACACGCTCTTCGCCCTCACCGACGGCACCGTGCGGTTCACCACCCGCAAGGGGCGAAAGCTGGTCGACGTCGTCGCCCAGCAATGACCGCGGGGTGGTGACCACCCGCAACCTCGAGCTCGACGGCTGCGTCAACTTCCGTGACCTGGGCGGTTACCCGGCCGCCGACGGGCGCCAGGTCGCCTGGCGCCGCCTTTTCCGGGCCGACGGCCTTGGCAGCCTGACCGAGGCCGACCGGGGCACCCTGGCCGGCCTCGGGCTCGCCACCGTCATCGACCTGCGCACGACCGACGAGGCCACCCACCGGGGCCGGTTCCCGGTCGAGGAGGTCCCCGTCCGCTACCACGAGTTCCCCCTGGTCGACGTGCTGCCCACCCCCGAGGACCTGCCCCGGTGGAACGAGACGGCCTACATCGCCGAACGCTACCGGGACATGGTGGACTCGGGTCGTGCAGGCGCTCACCGGGGCCATCGAGGTGCTGGCCGCCCCCGGCGCCCTCCCTGCTGTGTTCCATTGCAGCGCCGGCAAGGACCGGACCGGGGTGCTCTCCGCCCTCCTCCTCGCCTTCCTCGGAGTCCCCGACGAGACTCATCGTGGAGGACTATGCCCTGAGCGCGGCGGCCGTTGACGCCCTCTTCGAGCGGATCAAGGCCGACTACCCGGATGCCGTGGAGGTCGTCGAGCGCTACGCCCCGGCCATCCTCCATGTCGTCCCCGAGACCATGGAGGCGTTCCTCGCCTCGCTGCGCCAGGCATACGGATCCTACGAGGCGCTGGCCGCGTCGCTCGGCGTCACCGAGGCCGTGGGCCGGCTGCGAGTGGCGCTGCTCGTCGAGGGTTGACGCCTTCGTCACGAGGCCCCACCGGAGGCTGCGTCCCTGGCCGTGACCAGGGCATCGGTAGGATCGGCACGATGTCCGGGTTCGTCGACGAGGCGCAGATCCATGTGAAAGCGGGTGACGGCGGTGCCGGCGCGGTCGCATTCCGGCGCGAGGCGCACGTCGATCGGGGCGGGCCCGATGGCGGTGACGGCGGCCGGGGCGGCGACGTGTGGCTGGTGGCCACGACCAACCAGTCGTCCCTGCTCGGCTTCCGCGACCATCCCCATCGGCGAGCCAGAGACGGTGGCCACGGCGGTGGCAAGCGCCGCCACGGGTCCCGGGGCAGTGACCTCGAGGTCCCGGTCCCGGCGGGTACCCGGGCCCGTGGTCAGGACGGCACCGTCCTCTGCGACCTCGCCGCGCCCGGGGACCGGTGGCTGGCCGGGTCCGGGGGCCGCGGCGGGCGAGGCAACGCCAGCTTCCTCTCCAACCGCCGGCGGGCACCGTCCTTCGCCGAGCAGGGTGAGACGGGGCGAGGAGGCGTGGTACGACCTCGAGCTGCTCCTGGCTGCCGACGTGGCCCTGGTCGGCTTGCCCAACGCGGGCAAGTCCACGCTCATCTCGCGTGATCTCGGCGGCGCGGCCCAAGGTCGCCGACTATCCCTTCACCACCCTCGAGCCCCATCTCGGTGTGGTGCGCGTGGGCGACGGCTCGGACTTCACGGTGGCCGACATCCCCGGGCTCGTCGAAGGGGCGGCGGAGGGCAAGGGCCTCGGCCATCGCTTCCTCCGCCACATCACCCGGACGCGGGTGCTCGTCATCCTGGTCGAGCTGGCCTCACCTGCCGGACCGGATCCCGAGGAGCAGCACGAGGTCCTGTTCGACCGAGCTCGGCCGTTACCAGGCCGACTTGCTCGATCGGCCCCGCCTGGTGGTGGGGACGAAGGCCGACCTGCTGGGCGACGACGCGGCCCCGGCTCGACTTGGACCTGGCCATCTCGGCTGTCACCGGCCGGGGGGTGCCGGAGCTCGTCGGACGCCTGGCCATGCTCGTCGACCGGGCCCGCGCCGCCGAGCCGGCCCCGGCGGCCGGCGCCACCGTGACCCATCGCCCCGTGCCCGAGGGGTTCGTGGTGGCCCGCGACGCCGACGGCTCCTTCCGGGTCACGGGTGTCGCCGTCGAGCGGGCGGTCGCCCTCAATGACGTGACCACCGACGAGGCGGCCCACTACATCCAGGGTCGGCTGCGGCGCCTGGGCGTCGACCGGGCGCTGGCCCGCGCCGGGGCAAACGACGGCGACGTGGTCCACATCGGGGAGCTGAGCTTCGTCTGGTGGCGCGACGAGCCGAGCTCCCGCCGCCGGCGGGCGATCGCGCCGGACGCCGTGACGGCGGAAGGGCCGGCGGCGACGGAGACCGGATCCCGCCCCGCCGGCGGCCGTACCGTCGTGGTGAAGATCGGGTCATCCTCGGTCACCGCCGGCGGCCACCTCGACGATGCCGCCATCGACAAGCTGGCCGGCGAGGTGGCCGACGCCCGGGTGGCCGGGGACCGGGTGGTCATCGTGACCTCGGGGGCCATCGCCGCCGGCTGGACCCTCCTGGCCGACGGACGGCCGCGCCCGACGGACCTGGCCACCCTCCAGGCCGCCTCGGCCGTGGGCCAGCACCACCTCATGCGGGTGTGGTGCGACGCACTGGGCCGCCGCGGCCTCGTGGCCGGGCAGGTGCTGCTCGCCCCGCTCGACTTCGTGCACCGCAGCCAGTACCTGCACGCCCGGCAGACGCTCGAGCGCCTGCTCGACCTCGGCGTGGTGCCGGTGGTCAATGAGAACGACGCCGTCGCCGACGAGGAGATCCGCTTCGGCGACAACGACCGACTGGGCGCCCTTGTTGCCCATCTGGTGCGGGCCGACCAGCTCGTGCTTCTGACCGACACCGCGGGCCTGCTGACCGGCGATCCCCGCCGGCAGGCGGGCGTCTCGCTGATCGAGGAGGTCGTCGAGATCGATCACGAGCTCGAGCGCATCGCCGGCGGTCCGGGCTCGGGCCTGGGCAGCGGAGGCATGGGGTCGAAGCTGGCCGCCGCTCGCATCGCGGTGTGGTCGGGCATCGAGGCGGTCATTGCCGACGCCGCCCGCCCTGGCGTGCTGGCCGCGCTGGCCGGGCCGGGCCCGGGAATCGGCACGCGCTTTCGCCCGCACGACCGCCGCCTGCCTGCTCGCAAGCTATGGATCGCCTTCGCCATCGGCTCGTCGGGCACCATCGACGTCGACGACGGCGCCCGGCGGGCCCTCTGCGAGCGCGGCCGTTCCCTGCTGCCTGCCGGCGTCACCGGAGTCCGTGGGGACTTCGGTGTCGAGGCCGCCGTCGAGCTCGCCGGCCCCGACGGCGTCGTGTTTGCCAAGGGCCTCGTCCGCCATCCGGCACCGATCGTGACCCGCTGGGCGGGACACCGGTCCGAGGAGCTCCCCGAGGACATGGTTCCCGAGGTCGTTCACCGCGACGACCTGGTCGTGCTGGCCTGATCGGCGGGACGTCGCCGCGCCCGCGGCCGTGGTCGCCGAAGGGCGGGTGGCGGCACGCGACGCGACCCCGGCCGGGGTGTGTCTGGCGCGGCCAACTACCATGAGCCGGTGCCGATCACCGCTGATCCCTCGTTGGTGGAGCTCGCCGCCAGAGCGAAGGTGGCCGCCCGGCGCATGGCGACTTCCTCGGCTGAAGCCCGCAACGAGGCCCTGCTCATCGCGGCCGACCTGCTCGAGGTCGAGTCCGAGGCCCTGCTCGAGGCCAACGCCACCGACGCCGCGCAAGCCGAGCAGGACGGCGCTGAGGCCACCGCCCTCGACCGCCTCCGCCTGACTCCGGAGCGGGTCGGGGCCATGGCCGTCGGGCTGCGGGCGGTTGCCTCCCTGCCCGACCCGGTGGGCGAGGTGGTCGAAGGCTGGACCAGGCCCAACGGCCTACGCGTCCAGCGGGTGCGGGTACCTCTCGGCGTGATCGGGATCATCTACGAGAACCGGCCCAACGTGACCAGCGACGCCGCCGGACTGTGCCTCAAGTCGGGCAACGCCGTCCTGCTGCGGGGCTCGTCGTCGGCCAAGGCTTCGAACGCCGCTATTTCCGGCCGGCTCCGTGCCGCCCTGGCCAAGGCCGGGTTGCCCGAGGACGGCGTCGGGCTGGTGGCCGACACCAGCCGCCAGGCAGCCGTGTCCTTCATGCAGCTCGAGGGCTTCATTGACTGCCTGATCCCGCGGGGCGGACCCTCGCTGCTGGCTACGGTGCGCGAACACGCCACCGTTCCCACTGTCATCGACGGGGACGGCAACTGTCACGTCTACGTGGACGCCGCCGCCGACCTCTCCATGGCCGAGTCCATCGTGGCCAACGCCAAGATGTCCCGCCCCGGGCGTTTGCAACGCCGCCGAGAGCTTGCTCGTGCACGCTGCCGTGGCCGACGAATTCCTTCCCCGGATCCAGGCGGCCCTCGTTGGCGTGCGCCTGATGGGCGACGCCGCCGCCCGCCGCCTCCTGCCCGGCATGGACGAGGCGACGGACGAGGACTTCGCCACCGAGTTCCTGGGCCCGACCATGACGGTGGGTGTGGTTGGCGACCTCGACGCGGCCATCGATCACATCTCCCGCTTCGGCAGCGGGCACTCGGAGGCCATCGTGACGGGCGACCTGGCTGCCGCCACCCGGTTCACCAGCGAGGTGGACGCCGCCGCCGTGGTCGTCAACGCCTCGACCCGGTTCATCGACGGCCAAGAGCTCGGGCTGGGCGCGGAGATCGGGATCTCGACCCAGAAGCTGCACGCCCGGGGGCCGATGGGCCTCCGCGACCTGACCTCGGTGAAGTATGTGGTGCACGGGAACGGCCAGGTGCGCCGGTGACCGCCACGGCCGACGGGAGCCCGGCTGCCGACGACACCGATGCCGTCGCGGCCGGCCCGCCGCGCTTCGAGTCCATTGACAGCGTGAGGCGGGGGTTGGCGGACGTCAAGTACCTGGCCGACGACGGCATCGCCGGCGTGGTCTACCTGGCCGACCGGCTGTCGAAGCCGGTGCTCGTGGAGGGGCCAGCCGGCACCGGCAAAACCGAGCTGGCCAAGTCGGTGGCCCGAATGACCGGCAGCCGGCTCATCCGGCTCCAGTGCTACGAGGGACTCGACGAGTCGAAGGCTCTCTACGAGTGGAACTACAAGAAGCAGCTGCTGCGCATCCAGGCCGACTCCGAGCCGGTCCTGGCAGGAACTGGAGGAGGACATCTTCGCCGAGGAGTTCCTTCTCGCCCGGCCGCTGCTCGAGGCCATCCGCTCACCAGAGCCGGTGGTGCTTTTGGTCGACGAGGTCGACAGGCTCGAGCTCGAGACCGAGGCTCTACTGCTCGAGGTGCTCTCCGACTACCAGGTGTCGATCCCCGAGCTCGGCACGGTGCGTGCGACCCAGGTGCCGCTCGTCTTCCTGACGTCCAACAACACCCGCGAGCTGTCCGAAGCCCTGAAGCGCCGTTGCCTGTACCTGCACATCGACTACCCGCAACTCGAGCGTGAGCGGGCCATCGTCGAGACACGGGTGCCGGGCATCAGCCATGCTCTGGCCGACCAGGTGGCCCGCATCGTGCGATCGCTCCGCGGTCTCGATCTGAAGAAGCACCCGTCGGTGTCCGAGACCATCGACTGGGCTCGCACCCTGGTGGTGCTCGGTGTGGAGTCGATTGACGCCGCCCAGGCGCGTGACACGCTGCACATCCTCTTGAAGTACCGCTCGGATATCGACCGGGCGGCCAAGGAACTGGCCGGGGTGGAGACCCCCGGCTGATCGCAGCCGGACGTGCTCGACCTCCTCGCCGGCTTCGTCACCGAGCTGCGTGCCGCCGGCATCCCGGTATCACTCACCGAGCATCTCGACGCGGCCGAGGCTCTCCGCCACGTTCCCCTCGAGGACCGCGAGGCCATCAAGTACACCCTGGGGGCCAGCCTGGTGAAGTCGTCGTCCCACTGGCGCGCCTACGAGACCACCTTCGAGATCTATTTCTCACTGCGCGGACCTGACTACCGCATCGACGACGTCGACGATGATGCCGAGACGGATGCAGGGGACGAGCAGGGGGCCGACTCGGCGGCCAACGCCGGATCGGGTGGCCGGTCGAGATGGGCCGGCGGCGGGGGCGAGGGAATGACTCCCGAGGAGCTGGCCGAGCTGCTCTTCGCCGCTTTGTTGCGGGGCAACCCCGGGGCCGTCGCCGCCGTGGCCCGCCAGGCCGTCCGCCGCTACGCCGGCATGGAGTCGGGCCGGCCCGTGGGCGGCACGTACTACCTCTACCGCACGTTGCGGAACCTCGACCTCGACGGGGTCCTCGAACGCCTGCTGGACGAGGCCCGGCGGAGCGCCCCGCCCGCCCAGGACGCCTCGGAGGACGGTGCCGGGCTACAGGTCACCCTCACCGCCCTGGAAGAGCGTCTGCTGCGCGACGAGTACCAGACCAGGATCGACGAGTTGCGCCGCGAGATCGAGAACGAGATCCGTCGGCGCCTGGTGGCCGACCGGGGCAGCCAGGAGCTGGCCCGGTCGGTGCGCAAGCCCCTGCCCGAGGACATCGACATGATGCACGCCACCCGGGACGAGCTCGTCGCCCTGCGCCATGCGCTGCGGCCGCTGTCCCGCAAGCTCGCCGTGCGCCTGGCTCGCAAGCGTCGGCATGGCCGCAAGGGGCCGCTCGACTTCCGGTCCACCATGCGCCACTCGCTCTCGACCGGTGGCGTCCCCGTCGACCCCAAGTTCCGCTATCCGCGTCCGTCGAAGCCGGAAATCTTGATCATCGCCGACATCTCCGGGTCGGTGGCCAGCTTCGCCCGGTTCACATTGCACCTGGTGCACGCCATCTCGACCCAGTTCTCCAAGGTGCGCAGCTTCGTCTTCATCGACGGCATCGACGAGGTCACCTCGTTCTTCGAGGGCACAGACGATCCGGCCGAGGCCGTGCACCGCATCAACACCGAGGCGGACGTGGTCTGGGTGGACGGCCACTCCGACTACGGGCACGCCCTCACCGTCTTCTGGGAGCGCTGGGGCGAGGAGATCACGCCGCGGACGAGTGTCCTCCTGCTCGGCGACGCCCGCAACAACTACCACGCATCGCAGTCGTGGGTCGTGAAGGACCTCGGCCTCCGTGCCCGCCATGTCTACTGGCTCAACCCGGAGCCCCAGACCTACTGGAACTCGGGGGACTCGATCGTGGGCGAGTACGCCGTCCACTGCGACGAGGTGGTCGAGTGCCGGACCCTGCGCCAGCTCGAGCGGTTCGTGGGCGAGCTGGCGTGACGGCGCCGACGGGCAACTTCGACGGGCTGTCCGGGGCCGGGCGCCTCGACGGGCCGCCGGGCGGCATCGCCACCGTCCCCCAAGGGCGCGGAGGCGAGGGGCACACCCGCATCGTCCTCGTTCGCCACGGCGAGGCCGTCTGCAACGTCTCCGGCGTCTGCGGCGGCGAGATCGGCTGTTCCGGCCTCACCGAGGTGGGGCGGGCACAGGTCGAGGCCTTGCGAGACCGCCTGGCCGTGTCCGGGGAGCTGGACGGATGCGACGCCCTCTACGCCAGCGTGCTGGCCCGGGCCCGCCAGACGGCGGAGCTCTTGGCGCCCGTCCGTGTCGGCTCGGAAGCCGGGGTGCGGACCCGGTGCGACCTCTGCGAGCTCCATCCCGGTGAGGCGGACGGCCTGTCGTGGGCCGAATTCGTCGACCGCTTCGGCGAGGTGGACTGGGATGACGACCCCGGCCGTCCCATCGCTCCCGGTGGTGAGAGCTGGACAGACTTCGTGCGACGGGTGGCCGCCGCGCTCGACGACCTGGTGGCCACCCATCCCGGCGGTCTGGTGGTGGTGGCCTGCCATGCCGGCGTCATCGAGGCCTCGCTGCTGGCCAAGCTGCCGGTGGCCGGCGGCTTGGACGGAGCCCGGCTCCGGCTGCACACGCAGCACGCGTCGATGACCAGCTGGGAGGTCGACGGTGACCGCTGGCGCCTGCTCGCCTACAACGATGCGGTGGTGCCGTCCCATGTGGCGGTCCCCGCCACTCAGGGATAGGTGCTCGCACGCCGATCAACAGGCGTAATCGTCGTCATAGGTGTTCGAGGCGTACTGCACGATCTGCACCGGTCCAGACGGGAGGTCGCCATACCACGAGTGGACGTCCGCGCAGGTCGTCGCCGGATTAGGACCGTAGTCGGCTACCCAGTAGGGGACGTCCGGCCTGTAGCTCGATCCCACGAAGATTGGCCAATTAGCAGGGCTGGCGTAGATGCCGATGTTGTTGATCCCGAGGTAGCGGAACCCGTCGATGGCCCCTTGGACCATCGACGCGCTGGCCGCTGGGTCGGCGATGAGGGACGGGTCTTCGACGTCGAGCCACCACGACACCTGGGTGTCCACGCCTGCGTTGGTCGCCTTCTTGAACGCGTCAAGGGCTGTCTCGAACCCGTAGTTGCAGGCTGCCGCCGAACCGTTGTAGGGGAATGCGCCTGAATTGCAGGCCTGGTCGGGCGAGGAGCCGGTCTGGCCGTATGTGAGATAGACGTACAGGTTGAGGCCGCCGCCCGCCCACGCCGCCTCGGAGGCCAAGCATGGGTTGATCCCACCCAACGACGACCCCTCGACCTGGACGATCCCGATCACATGGGGCTCGGGCGGGAAGCTGCCTCCCGGAGGGCACTGGTAGTTCGATATGTCGTAGCCCAGGCTCCCGGCCGGGTAGGGCGCGTCGGCGAACTGCCCGCTGGCGTCGGCTTCGGCCATCCCGACGATGGGCTGGTTGAGCACCTGGGGTGCCGAGCCCCAGTAGGTGGCGTTGCCGAAGGGGGTCACCGCCCCGTTGCTGTTGGTGAACCAGTAGCCATTCCCCGCCGAGTCGCTGGCCATGGCCACGATAGGCCGGCTCTGCGGGACGTTGCCGAGCGAGCCGAAGAAGGGGGCGTCACCGAAGGCGAAGACGCCGCCGTCAGCGGCCACGAACCAGTAGCCGCGGCCATTGGGGTTGGCGGTCATCCCCACGATGGGAGCGTTCAGGTGGATGGCACCCGTCGACCCGTAGAAGACGGCGTCACCGAAGGCGAAGATGCCGCCGTCCGCTGCCACCAGCCAGTAACCCCGCCCGTCGGGGGTGGCGGCCATGCCGACGACGGGCTGGTTGAGCGGGTGTCCGCCCATCGACCCGTAGAAGCCGGCATCGCCGAAGGCGAAGATGCCGCCGTCCGCTGCCACCAGCCAGTAGCCGCGGCCGTCGGGGGTGGCGGCCATACCGACCACGGGCTGGTTGAGCGGATGTCCGCCCATCGACCCGTAAAAGCCGGCGTCACCGAAGGCGAAGATCCCGCCGTCGGAGGCGTCGAGCCAGTACCCGCGGCTGTCGTGGGTGCCGGCCATGCCCACGATGGGCTTGTTGAGCCGCAGGTTGCCCGTCGACCCGTAGAAGCCGGCTCCACCCAGGGCGAAGATGCCGCCGTCGGTGGCCACGAGCCAGTAGGCGGAGACTGTATTGGTCGAGGCCGCCCCTGCCCGCGAGGCCGAGCCGCCGAGGACCGGAACCACCACCCCGGCGGTGAGCACGGTGGTGAGTGCGGCGAGGAGGGTGACGAGCGCCCGAACAGCCCCCGACCGCCGGGCATGTCTCCGCGCCGCCGAGAGGTGGGCGGCGGTGTCGACGAGCGCACAGCTGCCGGTCGTGCCGGGGACGGGAGCGTCCATGGGCAGCGTTCTCCTCAGTCTGCTCGGGGCTCGGGGTCGTCGCGACCGGTACCGACTCGCTCCCTCCCTCGGGGCTTGGGGAGCGGACTGCATCCGTCAGGGACCAGTTCATTCTGGTGGCCGCTCGGCGGTACGGTCAATGATCCCCCGGACGGACCTGGTGAGAGGCATGCAATGCGACTCGCATCGGGCGGCGATGCGGCGCTTGGCCGGGGGCCCCAAGCCCACTCGCCGGTCAGCGACGAAGGAGCTCGGCGATGCCGAAGGCGAGGTCGAGCGACTGTCGGGCGTTGAGCCGCGGGTCGCAGGCCGTCGTGTAGCGCTGGTCGAGCTGGTGCTCGACGATGTCCTCGGCACCGCCGAGGCACTCGGTCACGTCATCGCCGGTGAGCTCGACGTGCACTCCGCCCGGCCACGTGCCGGCGTCGCGGTGGGCCTCGAAGAAAGTGTGCAGCTCGGCGAGGATGTCGTCGAAGCGGCGGGTCTTCTGGCCGCTCTCGGCCGTGAAGGTGTTGCCGTGCATGGGGTCGCAGATCCAGACGACCGGATGGCCTTCCTCGCGCACGGCTTCGAGCAGCGGTGGCAAGGAACGCTGGATGTTGTCGACGCCTATCCGCGTGATGAGAGTCAAGCGGCCGGGGATGCGTCCCGGGTTGAGTCGCTCGCACAGGCCGATGACGTCGTCGGGGCCGGCGTCGGGGCCGACCTTCGAGCCCACGGGGTTCTTGATGCCCGACAGGAATTCGCAGTGGGCGCCGTCCAGCTGCCGGGTTCGCTCGCCCACCCACAGCATGGCCGCCGAGCAGTCGTACCAGTCGTCGGTCAGCGAGTCCTTGCGGGTGAGGGCTTCCTCGTAGTCGAGGATCAACGCCTCGTGGCTGGTCCAGAAGTCGACTTCGTGCAGTGTCTCCTCCGAGCCGAGGTCGATGCCGCAGGCGGCCATGAAGCGAAGGGCGCTGTCGATGCCCTCGGCGATGGCCTCGAACCGCCGGCCCTCGGGCGACTCCGACACGAACTGCTGGTTCCAGGCGTGGATCTGGCTGAGGTCGGCGAAGCCGCCCTTGGTGAAGGCCCGTAGCAGGTTGAGGGTGGCCACCGACTGCTGGTAGGCGGCGACGAGGCGCCCCGGGTCGGGGACCCGGGCACCCTCGTCGAAGACGTCGTCGTTGATCATGTGACCCCGGAACGAGTCGAGCACCTGGTCGCCGACCTGCTCGACGGGCGAGCTGCGGGGCTTGGCGAATTGCCCGGCGATGCGACCCACCTTGACCACGGGCACGCCCGCCCCGTAGGTCAGGATCACGGCCATCTGCAGGATGACCTTGAGCTTGTCCCGGATGCTGTCGGCGCTGAAGTCGCTGAAGGACTCGGCGCAGTCGCCGGCCTGGAGGACGAAGGCGTGCCCGTTGGCCGCCTCGTCGAGCGCCTTGGTCAGGTGGCGGGCCTCGCCGGCGAAGACCAGGGGGGGCAGTGCGGAGAGCTGGGCGTGGACTCGTTTCAGGGCGTCCTCGTCGGGCCAGACCGGCTGTTGTGCCGCCGGCCGTGACCGCCACGAGTCAGGCGTCCAGGTGGGGGAGTCCACGCCGCTCACCCTCCCAGCGTACGGCGTCGCACCGTAGGCTCGGGACCATGCCTGCCTTCCGCTTCGCGGTGCAGCTGTCCCGGTCGGACTCGGCCGACGCCTGGCGGGACACCGCCGGCAAGATCGAGGACCTCGGCTACTCGACGCTCTTTGTCCCCGACCACTTCGACGACCAGTTCGCCCCCGCCGTGGCGCTCATGGCCGCCGCCGACGCCACCACCACCCTTCGGGTGGGCTCGTTGGTCTTCGGTAACGACTACCGGCACCCGGTGGTGCTGGCCAAGGAGATCGCCACCCTCGACTTCCTGTCGGGCGGACGGGTGGAGTTCGGGCTCGGTGCCGGCTGGATGACGTCGGACTACGAGCAGGCCGGTATCCCGAACGACCCGCCCGGTGTGCGCATCGAGCGCATGGCCGAGTCCCTGGCCATCATGAAGTCGCTGTGGGAGACGGGCAAGGCCACCGCCAAGAGCGCGCACTACCAGGTGTCCGGGGCCATCGGCCAGCCGGAGCCGCAGCAGCGGCCGCACCCGCCGGTCATCATCGGTGGCGGTGGCAACCGGGTGCTCACCTTCGCCGCCCGCGAGGCCGACATCGTGGGGATCAACCCGCGCCTGACTGCCGGCTACGTCGGACCCGAAACCATCGCGACGACGACGGCGGAGCATTACGACGAGCGCGTGCGATGGGTCAAGGAAGCGGCCGGCGGCCGGTTCGATTCGCTCGAGCTGCAGTGCCTGACCTTCGTGGTCCAGATCACCCCCGACCGCACGGCTGCCCTCGAGCGCCTGGCCTCGCTCATGTCGGTGACCCCGGAACAAGTAGCCGGCACACCGGTCGTCCTCATCGGCACGCAGGAGCAGATCATCGAAACCCTCGAGGAGCGCCGGCAGCGCTTCGGCTTCAGCTACCTGGTCGTCCACGAAGGCGAGATGGAGGCCTTCGCCCCCGTCGTGGCCGCGCTGAGCGGTCGGTGAGGTGTCGGGTCCAAACGCCCGCATCGGGATCTTCGGTGGGACGTTCGATCCCATCCACGTTGCCCATATCGAGATGGCCGAACGCGTGCGCAGCTCGCTCGAACTTGACCGGGTGCTGTTTGTCGTGGCCAACGATCCCTGGCAGAAAGTCGACCACGACATCACCCCGGCGGAGGACCGCTACGCCATGGTCGCTGCCGCCACCGACGGTCATCCCGGTCTCGAGCCCAGCCGGCTCGAGATCGACCGCGGCGGCCCCTCGTACACCATCGACACGGTGCACGAGTTGATTAGGCGCTACCCGAGTGCCGAGCTCGTGCTCGTTGTCGGGGCGGACGTGGTGCCCGGACTGCCGACCTGGATGGACGAGTCGCTCCTCCGCGACTTGGTGACGCTGGCTGTCGTGGAGCGTCCGGGCACAGGTCCCGTGGTGGCCCCGCCGGGCTGGCGCACGCGACCCGTGCCCGCCTCACCCTTCGATATCTCGAGCACCGACCTGCGCAGGCGGCTCGAGGTGGGCGACGACGTCGACGGCCTGATACCGGCCGATGTCATCCGTTGCATCCGCCAGCGAGATCTGTACGCTACGGGCAGATGACCGTGCGGACGACGGGCGCGGGCCCGGCACCTTCACGCCGCCGAGCTCAGCCGTTCGGTCCACCCCCGCCCACGGCCGCCCCCCTCACTGGCGACGACGGTCCGGACATCGCACCCGAGGCCGGCAACGGACCGACGGACCGCGGACGCCGAGACCACGCCGGCGGAGTCGAGCACAACGAGCGCGGATGGCACCGCGGTCGGTGATGGCACAGCTGAGCCCGAGGACGGCGTCACGCCGGCGCACGAGCGTGCCACCCGCCGGGAGATCCGCCTCTACCGCCGCCGCCGACGGCAGCTGATGGCAGCCTGCGCCGCGGTGGTCACCGTCTGCTTGCTCCTCACTATCCTGATCGTGAGCATGGCCCGCCAACGCCCCTCCGGATTGCCGCCCCTAGGCGTGCATGCCGGCTTCGTGAGCACAATCGGCGCCGCCGGTGGAGTTCCGTCCCCGAGCCATGGCGCGGTCGCGCCGCCAGGAGGTCGTCATTGAGCTCCGTGAGCGCCAGGCCAGCCGTCATGGCCGATGACACCACCGTCCCTCCGGTCTGCGCGGTGGCGGCTCGGGCGGCTGAGTCCAAGTCCGGTGAGGACACGGTCATCCTGGCCATGGGGGCACTGATCAGCGTGACTGACGCCTTTGTCATCACGAGTGGCCGCAACAGCCGCCAAGTCCGCACGATCGTTGACGAGGTCGAGCGGCAGCTCAAGGAGAACCACGACCTGCACCCGATCCGCGTCGAGGGACGAAGCGACGGCTACTGGGTGCTCATGGACTACGGCGACTTCGTCGTGCACATCTTCTTGGACGACGCCCGGCACTTCTATGACCTCGAGCACCTCTGGAGTGACGCCCCGCGTCCCGTGGCTGGTGGCCAGCGCCTCCTGACATCCTCGGCGGTGCTTGGCGGCTCGGCCTGCCGGACGATGGCCCGCGCCCTCAGGAAAGGGGCGCCTGGGGCAGGTAGTCGAAGCGGTTGACCGGTCCGGGCACCTGGGCCCCGCTTGCCACCGGCACCCCGGTCGGATGGCCGGCGATCTGGATGGCGACGCTCTTCACGCCCGGTTGTTGCGTCGCCGTGTAGACGACCTGGGCGATGGCCAGGGTCTGGTCGGGGCCGACCACATCCACATTGACGGGGTCCACCGCGAAATCGACGGTGGCCACGCCTCCGGTCACGGTGGCGGTGACGTCGGCCCGGCTCCCCGCCACGAGGAACGTCTGCAGGCCGTCGGCCGACTCCGTGGCCGTCGGCCCCTCGAGCAGGGCGCCGAGGACGTCGCTGAGATTGGCCGGCACCCGCACGTCGCGGGAGACCGGCACCACGTGTTGGTCGGGGGCGACGAGGAAGATGGTCTCGGCTGCCCCCACCGCCGGGGCCACCGGGGGCCCGGTGGTCGAGGTGGTCGCCGGGTCGAGGAGGTGGAAGGGGACGGCCGACTTGGGGATGGCTTTGGCCGCGCCGCTGACTGGAATCCCGCAGCCACCGAGCACGAGCGCAGTGACGGTGACGGCGAGCACCCACACGACCCGGCCGACCCGCGGTCCTGCCCGTGGAGCTGTCCGCGGAGCTGTCCGCACGGCCGCCGGACTTCCGCCCATCAGGCCACGTCCTCGCCGGGGTGGCCACGGTCGCCGGGATCGGCGGCCCGGTTCGCCGACCACGGTTCGGCCGGCTCGAGCGGAAGTTCGACGACGAAGCGCGAGCCCTGTCCCGGGTTGTCCTCGATGCTGACCTTGCCGCCGTGGAGGCGGACGTGCTCGGCCACGAGGGACAGGCCGAGGCCGGTTCCTTGGTTGGCCGTCCGCTGACCGGCCCGGCTGCCGCGGTAGAAGCGCTCGAACAGGTGCTCACGTTCGGTGACGGGGATGCCGGGTCCCCGGTCCTCGACGATTACCCGGATGGACGGCGGCCGAGCGCCGCCGGCGCCGTTGGTCGCGACAGTCGCCGAGGTACGCTCCACCACCACCCGGCTGACCCCTCCGGCATAGAGGGAGGCGTTTTCGACGAGGTTGGCCACCACCCGCTCGAAGCGGCGCTTGTCCACCCGCAGGCGGACACCCTCCACCCCCTGACCGAGCTCGATGGGGACGGGTGCCGACCGCTTCCCCTGCCCATCGACCGGTGCAGTGGCGGCGACGGCCCGGCGCACGAGCTCGGCGGGGTCGACCTCGTCGAGCGAGAGTTCGGCCGACCCGGCGTCGACCCTCGAGATCTCGAGCAGGTCGTCGACCATACGGGTGAAGCGGTGGACGTCGCCGTCCAAGAGGTCGAGGGCGCTCTGGGCCCGGGGTGAGAGCTCGCTCCGGTGGCTGTCGAGCACACCGACGGTGGCAGCCAGGGTGGTGAGCGGCGAGCGCAGCTCGTGGCTCACGTCCGAGGTGAAGCGCGCCTCGCGTTCGATGCGGTCCTGCAGGTTGGCGGTCATGCGGTTGAAGGCGGCGGCCAGTTCCTCGAGGTCGGCGTCGTCACCGGCGTCCACCCGGGTGTCGAGCTGGCCACCGGCGATGGCCACCGCCGCCTCGGTGACCCCGGCCAACGGGCGCAGGGCGCGGGAGCTGGCCCACCGGCCTACGGCCGCGCCGGCCAGGGTGGTGACCAGCGCCGCCGCGGCCAGGGCGAAGGCCAGGCCCCGCAGGGTTCCCACCAGCTCGTCGAGCGAGAAGACCTCGAAGTAAGCAGCGTGCACGGCCGGGAGCGGCACGCCGATGACCAGTTGCGGGGTGCCCCCGATGGAGAAGAACTGGGAGGCGGGCGTACCGGCCAGCACGAGGGACCGCTCGGTCGACGGGATGGTGCCCTCGCCCACGGAGATGGAGGTCGCGTACCACTGCCCCCCCGACCGCAGTACCGACCGCGAGCCGGGCACGGTGTCGACCGACCCGATGAGCTGGTTGACCTGGGTGCCCGGCGAGCGCAATGACGTCTCGATGAGCGATGCGTTGGCGAAGGCCTGACGCTGGGCGGCCGACTGTCGCTCGTTCAGGAAGTTCTGCCGAGCGGTGAAGTAGGTGATGCCGGCCATGATGGTCGAGAGGGCGAAGGCGCCGATGGCGAAGGCGGCGGTGACCCGAGCCCGCAACCCGAGCCCACTCGAGAGCCGCGTCCGGTGGCTGCGATGGTGGGCGCCCGTCGGCCGGCCTTCCACGCCCGGCAGGCCGTCACCCGAGCGGGGGGTTGAGACGGTGGTGGGCGCCTGCCGTCCCACCGATCACACCGCCAGCTTGTAGCCCATGCCCCGCACGGTGAGGATGAACCGCGGGGTGGCCGGGTCGGGCTCGACCTTGGTGCGGAGGCGACGCACGTGCACGTCGACCAGGCGTCCGTCGCCAAAGTAGTCGTAGCCCCACACCTGCTCGAGGAGGTGCTCGCGGCTGAGCACCTTTCCGGGATGGCGGGCGAGCTCGCAGAGGAGCCGGAACTCCGTGCGCGTGCAATGCACCTCGGTGCCGCCCCGGCGCACCACGCCCGCCTCCTGCTCGATCTCGACGTCGCCGAAGCTCAGCACCGGGATGGTCGGGGTGGTGTCGTCCGTCCGGCTCCGTCGCAGCAGGGCGCGGATGCGAGCGGCCAGCTCCTTGGAGACGAAGGGCTTGGTGACGTAGTCGTCCGCCCCGGCCTCGAGTCCGGCCACCACGTCGTGGGTGTCGGATCGGGCCGTGACCATGATGATGGGCACCGCGCTCTGACGCCGGAGGGTCCGGCACGTCTCGAACCCGTCGATGCCCGGGAGCATGAGGTCGATGAGGGCGAGCTCGAAGTGACCCTCACCGAATCGGCTCACTGCGTCCTCGCCGTTGGCCACGTCATCGACCTGGTAGCCCTCGTCCTCCAGGGCGAGGCGCATCGACGACCGGATCCGCTCATCGTCCTCGACGATGAGGATGCGGCTCATGCTCCGATCATCCCACGGGCCGGCCCGGGGCCAGTCGCACGACACCGTCTGCCCAGGGGCGATGCGTGGCCGGCCCGCCGGACGGTACCGACGGGCTGCCGCCCGTCCCGCAGGCGTCGGGACCCGCGGTTAGGAGCTGAGCCAGATCTCGGTTGGCCAGACCGCCCCGGTGATCATGCCGAAGGCCTTGGTCCCGTCTGGCGCGGTGGGGTTGTTGAAGTTCTGCACCTTGGAATCGGCACCGATGGACCATACGGCCCGGTCGATCCAGATGTAGGGGAGGTCCGAGCCCATGAGCCGGCCCACCTCCTGGTAGGCGGCGGCCCGGTCGGCCGGGTTGGCCGACCGGCGGCCCTTGATGAGGGTGGCCTGCATGGCCGGGTCGGTGTTGCGGGCCATGTTGATGGAGAACACCGAGTTGATCTGGGTGGGACTCCAGAAGATGTAGTTGAGGTCGGGGTCCACGGCCCCGAACTGCCGCCAGACGAAGCACTCGAAGGAGCCCTGCAGGGCGTCGTTGATGAGCGAGGCCTGCTGGACGGGCATGAGGGTGACCTGCATGCCCACATTCTGGAACTGCGCCTGGATGTACTCGGCGATCTTGGTCGTGTTGGGGTCAGGCGTGTGCCCGACGGTGAGGCTGATCGTCTGGCCCGTCTCCTGCTTGGCCTGCTGGACCAACTGCTTGGCTTGGGAGGGGTTGGGCGCCGGGTAGCCGGTCGGTGCGAAGAACGGCGAGCCGGAGACGAAGGGCCCGTTCGAGGTCGGGTTGAGCCCTCCGGCGTCGATGATCTTGACGTACTCGGCGGAGCTCACGGCCATGGCCGCCGCCTGTCGGACCTTGAGGTTGTCGAACGGCGGCTTTGAGAGGTTGAGGAGGAGGCAGCCCATGTCGGGCTCACCGGCCACGTGGTCGGAGTCGTTGACGAAGGAGTACGACGACGAGTTCAGTTGCCCGGTGACCTGGGCTTCCGATGTGTGCATGATGTCGACGACGCCCGACTCGAGGCTGCTGTACAGCTGCTGCGCGTCGGGGATGGGCTTGTAGGTGATGGTGTCGAGGTACGGCAGACCTGATCGCCAGTAGTGGGGGTTCTTGGTCGCCGTGAAGTGGTCGTTCGGTACCCAGTCCTGGAAGACGAAGGGGCCGGTGCCGATGGGGTTGGTCTGGATCTGCTGGTTGAGCCAGTTGGGCTCGGCGATGAAGGCGACCTGGCCGCCGATGCCGCCGGCCAGGTAGTAGTCGAAGGGAACCCACGGCGAACTCATGTTCACCGTTACCGTCAGCGGTCCGGTCGCGTTGATGGTGTCGATGGTGGTCACGGCCGGGCCGGTCAGCAGCGACTTCTTCTGGGCTTCGAAGTTGGCGGCCACCGCCGCCCCGTCGCAGGGCGTGCCGTTGTGGAACACGACGTTCGGGCGCACGGTGACTGTCCAGACCGTGTAGTCGGCATTTGGGGTGATCGACTCGGCCAGGTAGGGCAGCACGGTGGTGCCGTCGGCGGAGATGATGGCGAGCGGGTCGAAGACCGTCCGGGCGTAGAGAATGCCCGTCGTGTCGAAGGTGCCGAGGGTCGGGCTGAACCCCTTTTCCTCGGCCTCGGTGCCGAAGATGAGCTGCCCGCCAGACTTGGGGGTGGCCGATGTGATCCCGTCCCCGTGGCTGCCCGTAGATCCCGAGCTTGCGCCCGACGAGCTGCAGGCGGCGAGCAGGCCGCCGGACGACCCGGCGGCTGCGAGTCCCGCTCCGACGGCGGCGCCCCGGGCCAGAAACGAACGTCGGTCAATGGGATGTGCCATGTTCCCCCTTCGGCTGCGGTCCGGGTGTGGCGGCGATCGTCGGGCCGATGTGGTCGGTTGGCTGGTTGGCAACGCTTCGCTCTGTGCCGCCAGACCGATGTCGCGTGCACGTTACCTCCGGGGCAACGTGATCGCTCACCAGGTCAGACGGTACCCGGTCGGACCAGCACACCCCGGTACTGTTTGGCCGTGCCCTGGGAGCTCGACCCCTACCGGCGGTCGGTCGGCGGCCTGGCTCCACCGTCGGTGCGGGCCTACGCCACAGACATCGAACGGTTCGCCGAGTGGGCGGCCCGGGGGGGTGTGACCGACCCCGAGCAGGTCGGCCGTCTCATGCTCCGGCGCTACCTGGCCTTCCTCGCCACCCGGGGTCGGTCGAAGTCGACGATCTCGCGGACGGCGGCGTCGTTGCGCTCCTACTTCCAATGGGCACACCGCCGAGGGTTCCTGTCCTCCGACCCATCCGCCCGGCTCACGGCGCCGGCGCCCGCGTCCCGGCTGCCGCAGGTCCTCGGGCACGACGAGGTGCACCGGCTGTTGGAGCCCGACACCGGGGAAGGGAATCGCACCCCGGTCGACTGCCGGGATGACGCCGTGCTCGAGTTGCTCTACGGCGGCGGCCTCCGGGTGGCGGAGCTGTGTGACCTCGACGTCGGCGACGTCGACCTCCGCCGGCGAACCGTCAAGGTGACGGGGAAGGGAAACAAGCAACGGCAGGTCATCGTCCACGCCCGCGCCGCACAGGCCGTCTCTGACTGGCTCGCCGGAGCGCGGGCGGCCATGGCCGACGATGGGAGCCCGCCCGGTGCCCTCTTCTACAACCGGCGCGGCAAGCGTCTGGGCACCCGCGATGTCCGGCGAATCCTCGATCGCCGATCGGCGGTGCCCACTCATCCCCACGCGCTCAGGCACACTTTCGCCACCCACCTCCTCGACGGCGGGGCCGACCTGCGAGTGGTCCAGGAGCTGCTCGGGCACGCGAGCCTTCAGACCACCCAGGTCTACACTCATGTGAGCAAAGAGCGCCTGGTGCAGGTGTATGCCGCCACGCACCCTCGGGCCGAAGGGGACGATTGACCACGCAACCGGACACGGCGGGACATGGCATCGACCCGCTCTGGGCCGAGTACAAGAAGACGGGCGACCGGGCGCTACGCGACCAGCTCATCGTCCACTACGCGCCGGTGGTCAAGTACGTCGCCGGACGAGTGTCGGTGGGCCTGCCGCGTCACGTCGACGAGGCCGACCTGGCCAGCTACGGGATCATCGGCCTGATCGACGCCATCGAGCGGTTCGAGCCCTCCCGCAAGATCAAGTTCGAGACCTATGCCATCCCCCGCATCAAGGGAGCCATCATCGACGAGCTGCGTTCCATCGACTGGGTCCCCCGGTCGGTGCGGGCCAAGGCGCGGGCCGTCGAGCAGTCCTACGCCAAGCTCGAGGCCACCTTGCACCGCACCCCGACCGATGCCGAGGTGGCCGCCGACCTGGACATGACCGACTCCGAGTTCCAGTCCGCCCTGCGCAAGATCTCCTTCGTCGGCGTGGTCGCCCTCGACGAGGTGTTCCGGGGCGGCGACCGCTCCGATCGGTCGACCTTGGGGGAGACCCTGCCCGACTCGACCGCCGGCCCGGTCGACACCTACGAGGTCAAGGAGACCAAGGAGGCGCTGGTGGCGGCGGTGTCCCAGATGGCCGAGCGGGAGAAGAAAGTCCTCACCCTCTACTACTACGAGGGCCTGACCCTGGCCGAGATCGGGGAGATCCTCGGTGTGACCGAGTCGCGGGTGTGCCAGATCCACACCAAGGCCGTGCTCCAGCTCCGGGCCAAGCTGGCCGACCGCCCCGAGGGTTCGGGTCGGCGGGAGACCACGAATCCCGGGACGGGGAAGGCCCGGGATCCCTCGCACCGAGCCGTCCCCACCACCGCGGCGCGCTAGGGGCCACGGCCGGCTGCGGTCGGTTGCAGCCGGCCGGGCTCTCCCGTACCCCGTCGGCCCTCCGCCGCTCCCATCGAGTCTCTGCTTCGAGGCGCTCGCATGTGCGGCCGCCCTGGTCGTCACGGTAGGATGTCCGCCGCCGAGCCGTCCGGCCGGCGTCAAACGAGCACACACTCACACCCGGTCGCGTCCGCGGTCGCCCTCGAGGGGGTGCTGTGGCCGGGGCAGAACAACCGTCGGAAGGAGCAGTCCATGGCTGTCGTCACCATGAAGCAGCTGCTGAGCGCGGGTGTCCACTTCGGGCACCAGACCCGGCGCTGGAACCCCAAGATGCGCCGCTTCATCCTCGGCGAGCGCAACGGGATCTACCTCATCGATTTGCGCCAGACGATGAAGGGCATTGAGGAGTCCTACGGCTTCGTGCGGGACCTCGTGGCCGGGGGCGGCACGATCCTCTTCGTCGGCACCAAGAAGCAGACCCAGGGTCCGGTGGCCGACTACGCCACCGCCTGCGGCATGCCGTACGTCAACGAGCGGTGGCTGGGCGGCATGCTCACCAATTTCCAGACGGTCTCGGCTCGGGTGAAGAGGATGAAGGAATTCGAAGCCATGCAGAAGGCCGGCGACTTCGACGCCATGCCCAAGAAGGAGGCTCTGCGACACACCCGTGAGCTCGAGAAGCTGCAGCGCAACCTCGGTGGGATCCGAGCTCTCGAGAAGCTGCCCGAGGCCATCTTCGTCATCGACACGAAGAAGGAGCACATCGCTGTCACCGAGGCCAACAAGCTCGGACTGCCGGTGGTCGCCGTGGTGGACACCAACTGCGACCCCGACGTCATCACCCATGTCATCCCCGGCAACGACGACGCCATCCGCTCGGGCGCCCTCCTGTGCCGGGTGGTAGCCGACGCTGTCGTCGAAGGCCGCTATATGGCCCAGCAGCGCCCGGCCCCACCGGCGCCCGCCCCACCGGCGGCCATCCCCGCCAATCCCCGCGCCCGTGTGACCCCGGCGGCAGCGGCGGCCGCTCCAGCCGGCTCGACCACGGACAATGGGGTGGCCACGGACAACGGGGTGGCCACGGACAACGGGGTGGCCACGGAAGCGCCGGAGGTCGACGGAGCCGGGGCAGCTGGGAAATCGTCGACGGGCGCGTGGACACCGCCGCCGCCGGCCGCCGTCGATGCGCCCGCCGAGGCCGCGGAGCCGGCGACACCCCCGACGGGGGAGGACAACGGACGGCCGGCACCTGCCGCCGAAGCACAGCCGGCCGAGGACGCGGCGACGTCGTCGCCCGTCGACGGCACCAACTCAACCCCGACTGCCGCGGCGGCCGGCGCCGCGGACAACGCGGCAGACAGCGCGGCAGACAACGAGGAGCACTGACATGCCCGATTTCACTGCCAAGGACGTTCAGCGCCTGCGGCAGCTCACCGGGGTGGGCATGCTCGATGCCAAGCGCGCCCTCGAAGAGAACGGGGGCGACATCGACCGGTCGATTACCTGGCTCCGCGAACAGGGTTTGGCCAGCCAGGCCAAGCGAGCCGACCGCGAGGCTTCGGAGGGAGCGGTGGCTATCGGCCGTACCCCCACGGTGGCTTCGATCGTGCAGCTGCGCTCGGAGACTGACTTCGTGGCCAAGTCAGACGAATTCGTGACCATGGTCGACGAGCTTGCCCAGCTCGTCGCCGAGAAGGGTGAAGGGGCCATCGACGAGCGCGCCGAGGACCTCGAACGGATGCGCAGCACCTTGAAAGAGAACATCACCGTCGGGCGGGTCGTCCGCATCGAGCAGCCAGCCGACGGGGCGCTCGACAGCTACCTGCACCTGCAGGCCGGCCGGGGGGTGAACGCGGTGGTCGTGGCCTTGGCCGGCGGCAGCGAGCAGCTGGCCCACGACATCGCCACCCACATCGCCTTCGCCCGTCCGGTCTACATCAGCCGCGACGACGTGTCCGCCGACGAGGTGGCGGCCGAGCGTGAGACGGTCGAGAAGATTGCCCGCAATGAAGGCAAGCCCGAGGCGGCCATGCCCAAGATCATCGAGGGGCGCATGTCTGGCTGGTACAAGGAGCGGGTCCTCCTCGACCAGGCCTACGTGAGGGACGAAAAGCAGACCATCGCCAGACTGCTCGGTCCCGCACGGGTTGTGCAGTTCGCGCAGATCGTCGTGGGCGACTGAGGCACGGTGGGCGAACGACCCCGGGTCGTCCTCAAGATGTCCGGTGAGGCGCTGGCCTCGTCGGCCAGCGACGAGACGATCGACGCCGCGGCCGTCGAGCAGCTCGCGGCCGAGATCGCCCAGGCCCGTCTCGAACTCGACCTGCAGCTCGCCGTGATGGTCGGCGGCGGCAACATTTGGCGGGGCACCACCGGCGCCGGCGCCGGCATGGACCGCGCCACGTCCGACACAATGGGCATGCTGGGCACCGTCATCAACGCCCTCGCCTTGCAGGACGCCCTCGAACAGCACGACCAGCCGACCCGCGTCCTCACCGCCGTTCAGATGCCCGCAGTGGCCGAGCCCTACATCCGCCGTCGGGCCATCCGCCATCTCGAGAAGGGCCGGGTGGTGGTCTTCGCGGCCGGCATGGGCAACCCGTACTTCACCACCGACACCTCGGCCGCCTTGCGGGCCGCTGAGATCGAGGCGAGCCTGCTGTGCAAGGGCACCCACGGCGGGGTCGACGGTGTGTATTCGGCCGACCCGCGGCTCGACCCGAGCGCCACCCGCTTCGACGAGATCTCCTTCATGGAGGTGGTGGAAAAGGACCTCCGGGTCATGGACCTCACGGCCATCACCTTCTGCATGGACAACGCCCTGCCCATCCGCATCTTCGACGTGATGAAGCCGGGCAACCTTCGCAAGGCCCTGGCCGACGAGCGCATCGGGACGTTGGTCCATTGAATACGCTGGGTTTTTCCCACCCTGAGTGACACGGACCCACCATGGCTACGCTGGACCGCTGATGGACGACGACAACCTCACCGGGTTGGTCGTGGCGGAGGCTCGAGACCAGATGGACAAGGCGGTCGAGCACACGCAGTCCGAGTTCGGCGCCATCCGGACCGGGCGGGCCACCCCGGCGCTGGTGGAGCACATCAAGGTCGACTACTACGGCGCCGAGACGGAGTTACGCCAGCTGGCCGGGATCAGCGTGCCCGAGGCACGGCTACTCGTGGTCTCGCCCTACGACAAGAGCTCGCTCTCGGCCATCGAGAAGGCCCTGCAGAGCTCGGACCTCGGCATCATGCCGTCCAATGACGGGTCGATCATTCGGCTGTCCTTCCCCGTGCCCACGGAACAGCGGCGCAAGGAGCTCGTTCGGGTGGTGCGGCAGAAGGCCGAGGATGGCCGGGTCGGGGTCCGAAACCACCGCCGCTCCGCCCGGCATGAGCTCGAAGCTCTGCAGAAGGACGGCGAATTGTCGAGCGACGAGCTCGAACGCGTCGAGAAGGAGCTGGACAAGATCACCCAGGACCACGTAGTCGCCATCGACCGCCTGCTCGCCCACAAAGAGCAGGAGCTCCTCGAGATTTGATGGTGGACTGGACCTGCGGGCCCTCCGGGGGAGGAACCATTCGTGGATGAAGTACCCGAGCGTCCGATGGACGACCCGCCCAGCGGGTCGCCAGAGCGGACCGAGCCGACCGGCCCGGCCAGCGGCCGGGTGAGGATCTCTGGCGCCGATGTTGCCGGCGAGAGAACCGGCGAGATTCCGGTGGTCTCCGGCGATGACGCGTCGACCGCTGGCGACGTGCGTGACGAGCAGGCCGTCCATCTGACCGGCGAGCCTGCCGCCGAGGCGCCGACCGAGGGCGCGGTTGACCCGGTCGGTCCCGGCCAGACAGCAGTCCCCAGTGCGGGCGCGGCGAGCCCCGAGAACCCGGCGAACCCGGTCCTCCAGCACTGGACTGAGCCCCCGACCGGCGAGGTGCCCGCCGTGCTGGCCCGCGACACCGGCGACGAGCCCAAGTCGATCTTGGGGCCGACCTGGCGTGAGGAGGATGCCGACTGGGTAGCCCACGAGGAGCAGTTCGAGCCGGGCATGTTCGGCGGGGAACACTCGGCCATGGGCTCGCTCAACGAGTCGGACAGCACCTCGGTTGAGCGACGCCCCTGGGAGTTCGACCTCGAGGGTGTGCGAGCCGGTGACCCCGGTCCGGGCCAGTCGCCTCCCGGGCCGAGCGCCGAGATGCCGCCTTCCACCATCGAGCCCATCACCGAAGAGGTACCGGTCGTCTCCGGCCATACCGGGTCCGCCGGCGCCGCTGCCGCCATCGTGCCGGATGACCTCACCGCCGCCTCCGATCGTGCTTTCGAGCGGGTCCTCGGTGAACCGACCACTGTCGCCCCGGTCGTGGCCAGCGCCGCAGGCCCGGGCGCCGGACCGCGTGACCCCGGGGGGACACCTGGCGTGCCCAGCGCACCCAGCGCACCGAGCGCACCGAGCGCACCGAGCGCCCCGGGCACACCGGGCACCGGCGGGCTGCCGTCCGAAGCGGAGGCAACTGTCCCGCCGCGGGCCCGACCCACCGGCTCGTCCCGTCTCGGTCGCGCCCGCCGCAACGGCCTGCGTCCCGGGCGCATGCGGGCCAAGCGCCCCGAAGAGGTCGCGGCGGCGGCCGAGCCGCCGCTCGCCGCCGAGCCCCCCGGGGCGGCGGTCACCGAGGTCCCCGGCGCGGGGCGCAAGCGGGGCCTCGCCAGCCTGGCCGCGGCCGACCGGACGGCCGAACGGGTGGGGCCGGCCGAGAGCGATCGAACCGGCGCTGCCGGGTATGAGCTCCCCCCCGAGACGCATGTGGGAGCGGTGGCGACTACCCCTGCCGAAGCCGTGGTCGGCGCACGCCCCCAGCGTCGCACCGTCGGCCGGTCCCGCCCGCGGCCGACGGGCGAGGAACCGAGCGACGGTGGCCCCCCGGCTCGCCGGATCCGCCGTCCCGCCGCCAATCGGGCGGGGTCGGAGGCATCGCCCGAGCGCCGTAGCTCGCTCGGCCTGCGCATCGGGACCGGCCTGGCCGTAGGGGTCATCGCCCTCGTGGCGTTCAAGCTCGGCACCGTCCCCTCGGTTGTCCTCGCCGCCGTGCTGGTCACTTTCGCCGCCGGTGAGTGCTTCGGCGTCCTACGACGGGCCGGCTACCAGCCGGCCACCCTGCTGGGGCTGGCCGGCACCGTCGCCCTGATGTGGGGCGCCTACGCCAAAGGTGTGGCCGCCCTGCCCGCGGTGATGGTCCTCATCACAGTGTTCACCCTGCTGTGGTATCTCCTCGGCATCGAGGGGTCACCGGTCTCTGGCACGGCCGCCACCCTGCTCACCGTGGGCTGGATCTCGCTGCTCGGCGCCTACGCCGGCCTGTTGCTCGCGCCTTCGACCTTCCCCGATCGCCACGGCATCGCCTTCCTGCTCGGTGCGGTCATCGTCGCCGCGGTCAACGACGTGAGCGCGCTGGCCATCGGCAGCTGGATGGGCACGCGTCAACTGGCCCCGCGGATCAGTCCCAACAAGACGTGGGAGGGCCTCATCGGCAGCGCGATTGTCACTGTGGTCGCCTCCACCGTGATTGTCGGGGCCATCCACCCCTGGGACCCGGCCACCGCGGCACTCCTGGGCCTGGTCGTGGCCGTGGTCGCCCCCATCGGCGACCTCTGCGAGTCCATGCTCAAGCGCGACCTGAACCTGAAGGACATGGGCACCCTTCTGCCCGGCCACGGTGGCGTGCTCGACCGGCTCGATGCCCTGATCTTCGTGGTCCCGGCCACCTACTACCTGGTGCGTGCGCTCAACATCGGCTGAACTTCGGGCAGGCTAGAGGGATGGGCACCTCGCCGTCGCCCCACCACGAGACCCACCGCCACCAGGAAGAGGTGGCCACCGGCCGCACACCGGCCGGAGCACGGCACGACCCCATCACGGTGAGCCTGGTCGGGTCGACGGGGTCGATCGGCACCCAGGCCATCGAGGTCATCGAGGCTTGCCCGGAGCGGTTCGACGTCGTGGCCATCGGCGCCAACCGGTCGGTCGAGGCGCTTTGCGACCAGGCGCGGCGACTGCGGCCGTCGGTGGTGGCCGTGGGTGACGAGGGCGCCGCTCGCGACCTCTCCGACCGCTTGCCGCCCGGCACCGAGGTGGTCTGGGGCACCGACGGGCTCAGTGCCATCGCTGCCATGGCCGACGTCGCCCTCAACGCCGTGGTGGGCTTCGCCGGCCTCCCCGTCACGCTCGCCGCCCTCGGCGCCGGTCGGCGGCTAGCGCTCGCCAACAAGGAGTCGATCATCGCCGGCGCGCCCGTGGTCCAGCCGGCCCGGTGCACGCCGGGCGCCGAGCTCGTGCCGGTGGACTCGGAGCACTGCGCCCTCCACCAGTGCCTGCGGGCCGGGACCCGCACGTCTGTGGCCCGCCTGCTGCTCACCGCGTCAGGTGGGCCGTTCCGCGGCCGCAGCCGCGACGAGCTCCGAGGGGTTGGGGTGACCGATGCCCTCGCCCATCCCACGTGGGCCATGGGGCCCAAGGTCACGATCGACTCGTCCACCCTCATGAACAAGGGGCTCGAGGTCATCGAGGCCCACGAGCTCTTCGGCATCGACTACGACGCCATCGACGTGGTGGTCCATCCGCAGTCGGTGGTCCACTCGATGGTCGAGTTCTGTGACGGTGCCGCCATCGCCCAGCTGTCGCTGCCGGACATGCGGCTGCCCATCGGCTACGCCCTGTCCTACCCGGACCGTCTGGCCCAGCCGTTCGGGGCCATCGACTGGGCCTCCCTCGGCACCCTCACCTTCGAAACGCCCGATCGCCGCCTCTTCCCGTGCCTCGACCTGGCAGTCGGGGCGGGCCGGACCGGAGATCTGGCCCCGGCCTGGCTCAACGCCGCCAACGAAGTGGCGGTGGAGGCGTTCCTCGGCGGCCGCATCCCGTGGACGGCCATCGCCGAGGTGGTGGCGGCCACCCTCGATCGTTATGACCCGCCGAGGACGACCAGCGCGCCCGCGCAGCCGGACGCAGCGGTCCGAGAGATCGCCGATGTGCTCGAAGCCGACGCCTCCGCCCGCCGGGTCGCCGCCGGTGTGGTGTCCTCCCGGGAGACGGCCGCGTGAGCACCACCTGGGCTCCACCGCCAACTTCCCCGCCGTCGGCAGGTGGCCCGCCTCCTGCGTCGTCGGCGGCGCCCTCCAAGTCGCCCCAGCGGGCTGCCGTCGAGCTGGCTCTCGTGGCTGCGGCAGTGACGCTTCTGGCGGTGGCCACCGGATGGGTCGATCTCCTCATCGTGGTGGCCGCCATCGTCGTCATGATCATGGTGCACGAGCTCGGCCATCTGCTGGCGGCCAAGCGGGGCGGGATGAAGGTGACCGAGTATTTCCTCGGGTTCGGACCGCGACTGTGGTCATTTCGCCGCGGCGAGACGGAGTACGGGGTCAAGGCCATCATGCTGGGCGGCTACGTGAAGATCCCGGGCATGACCAACCTCGAGGAGGTCGCCCCGGAGGACGAGACCCGCACTTACCGGCAGCAGCCCTTTCACGCCCGTCTTCTCGTGGCCGTGGCCGGGTCGGCCATGCACTTCCTCATGGCCTTCGTGCTGCTGTGGGCCCTCCTCACCTTCGTGGGCGTGCCCAATGACAACCAGGTCGCCATCGAGGGCGTCAACACCGTCGGCGGCCGGCCCGGGCCGGCTCAGGTGGCCGGCCTCCGTCCCGGGGACGTGATCGTCTCGGTCGACGGCCGCACCGTGGACGGCAACACCGACACGCTCACCAATGCCATCCGCAACCATGCGGGCACGCCGGTTCGGCTCGTCGTCAGCCACGACGGCCACCGCCAGACGCTCACCGTCGTTCCCGCCGACGGGCGCACGGATCACGAAGCGGGAGTGGTGGCACCGTCGGGTTCGGCTCCTTTCGGGGTGATCGGGGTGACCCTGGGCGCCCCCCTCGCTACCCGGGGCCCGCTGGAGGCGGTGGCCGACACGGGCACCAACCTCGTTCGCTTGACGTGGGCCTCGATCGTGGGCGTCGGCCATCTCTTCTCGCCCAACGGCGTCGCCCAGCGCTTCGCCCAGGTGACGAACGCCCGGGCGGCCGACCAGGCGGCGGCCAACGGCACCCGGGTCGAGTCCATCGTGGGTGCCGCTCGCACCGCGACGCAGGCCGCGCAGGCGGGCATCGGCGACCTGTTGCTGATCCTCATCTCCATCAACGTGTTCGTGGGGATCTTCAACCTCTTCCCCATGCTCCCCCTCGACGGCGGTCACGTGCTCATCGCCGTCTACGAGCGGATCCGCAGCGGTCGCCGGTCGGTCGCCTACCACGCCGACGTGACCAAGCTCCTGCCTTTCACCTGGCTCATGGTCATGTTCCTCGGCGTGCTGTTCGCCACCTCGCTGCTGACGGACCTGCTGCACCCGCTGGCCAACCCCTTCGGGTAGGCGGCCGAGGCCCACCGCCGAGGCCGATCGCCGGGGCCAGCGGCGGGGGCGGGTCGTGGGGAGTCGGGGCCGTAGCATGGAGGCCATGGAGCGGTCCGCGCAGGTTCTCGGCGTCCGACGCCCGAGCCGGCGCATCAACGTGGGCGATGTGCCGGTGGGTGACGGCGCCCCAGTTTCCGTTCAGTCGATGACGACCACCAAGACGGCCGACACCGACGGCACCTTGGCTCAGATCTACGCCCTTGCCGCGGCCGGGGCCGACATCGTCCGGTGCACCTGCAACGAGGAGCCGGCCGCCGAGAGCCTGGCCCGTATCGTGCCCCGCTCGCCGGTGCCCATCATCGCCGACGTCCACTTCCACCAGAGGATGGCCCTCGCCGCCCTCGAGGCGGGTGTCCACGGACTGCGGCTCAACCCTGGCAACCTGCGCAAGCCGCAAGAGATCAAGGAGGTGGCAGCCGAAGCCAAGGACAGGGGCGTGCCCATCCGCATCGGCGTCAATGCCGGCTCGTTGCACCCCGACCTCTACAAGCGGTTCGGGGGAGCGACGCCCGAAGCGCTGGTGGAGTCGGCCCGGATGGAGCTCGACTACTTCGCCGAGGTCGGGTTCTCCGACGTGAAGATCTCAGTCAAGGCATCATCCGTGCCGCTCATGATCGCCGCCTACCGCCTCGCCGCCGAGACGTTCGACCACCCGCTGCACCTCGGGGTCACCGAGGCCGGGCCGCCCCCGGCCGGGTTGATCAAGGGCACTGCCGGGATCGCCACCCTGCTGTCCGAGGGCATCGGCGACACCATCCGCTACTCGCTCACTGCCGACCCGGTCGAGGAGGCCCGGGCCGGTCGGCAGCTCCTCGAGGCTTTCGGCCTGCGGGAACGGCGCGGGCTCGACCTCATTGCCTGCCCGAGCTGCGGCCGGGCCGAGATTGACGTGATCGCCGTGGCCAAGGAGGCCCAGAGCGCCCTCGAGGAGCGCAACCTGCCCATCCAGGTGGCCGTGATGGGTTGCGTGGTCAACGGTCCGGGTGAGGCCCGCGAGGCCGATATCGGCATCGCCGCCGGTCGCCGCAAGGGGCACCTCTTCATCAAGGGCACCATCGTGCGGGTCGTCCCCGAGGACGAGATGGTCGAGGCACTGGTGGCCGAGGCCGAACGGCTGGTGGCTGAGGGGCTCGAGGCCCGCTTGGCCGCCGCCGATGCCGGGGCCGCGTCCGAGGCCGAGCGCGACCGTCGGGAACTGCTCGACGCGCAGGGGAGCGACGTCAACGCCTCGGAGTCGAAGGTCGCCCTCATCCGCCGGCGGTTCGGCGACGACAAGGAAGACAAGGAAGACAAGGGAGACGCAACCGGCTCCTGACGGGCCGAGGCGGCGCCGCGGCCCAAGGTGCGGCTTGGGTCGGCCAGTAGGATCGGCGCCCATGCGGATGTCACGGCTGCTCGTCCGCACCTTCCGCGAGGCGCCGGCGGACGCTGAAGTTGCCAGCCATCAACTCCTCGTACGGGCCGGCTACATCCGACGGCTGGCGTCTGGGGTCTATACGTTCCTTCCCCTGGGGCTCCGCGTGCTGCAGCAGGTGGAGGGGGTCATCCGCCAGGAGCTCGACCGGGCCGGCTGCCAGGAGATGCTGCTCCCGGCGCTGCATCCCATCGAGCTCTGGGAGCAGAGCGGTCGGGCCGCTCTCTTCGGTAGCGACGCGCTGCCGGCCATGGTCGTCGAGGCGCGGGGGGGGACGTTTGTCCTCGGGCCCACCCACGAGGAGGTGGCGACGGTCACCGTGGGGGCCGAGGTCGACTCCTACCGGCAGCTGCCGCTGACCGTGTATCAGATCCAGGTCAAGTTCCGGGACGAGGCACGCCCCCGCTTCGGCCTCATGCGAACCCGCGAGCTCATCATGTGCGACGCGTACTCGTTCGACGTCGACACCGAGACCATGCAAACGTCATACCGGGCCGTGTTCGACGCCTACCTGGCCATCTTTCGCCGCCTCGACCTCGAGGTCCGGCCGGTCGAGGCCGAGTCGGGGGCCATCGGGGGCGAGGTCAACCACGAGTTCATGATCCCATCGGCGGTGGGCGAGGATTACTTTGTCGCCTGCCCGTCTTGCGGGTACGCCGCCAACGTGGAGGCGGCCGAGCGAGGGGACGGATCGGAGTCCGAGCTGGCCGCAAGCCCCGCTAGCGGCGCAGGCACCGAGGGCGCGGCCGGCAGTCCCGTCGAGCATCACACGCCGGGGCGCCCGGGGATCGACGACGTCCTGCCCGTCTTCGCCGACCAACGGCTGGTGGCCGCCGACCTGCTGAAGTCGATGGCCGCCTTCGACAGCGACGGCCGGCCCATCGTGGTCCTGGTTCCCGGCGATCGGGAGGTGCGCTTGCCGAGCGGATGGCGCCTCTTCGAGGACGCCGACTTCGCCGCCCATCCCGGGCTCGTCCGCGGCTACGTCGGTCCCATCGGGCAACAGGACCGGGGCGTCCGGGTGGTGGCCGACCACGGTGTGGGACGTCCGGGCAGCTGGGTCACGGGCGCCAACCGGGCCGACTACCACTTGTCCGGAGTGGTGGCCGGTCGAGACTTCAGCGTCGACGAATGGGGCTCCTTCGCCCAGGTGGTGGCGGGTGACCCCTGCCCCCGGTGCCGGGGGGAGGTGGAACTGGTCCGCTCGGTCGAGGCCGCCCACACCTTCCAGCTCGGTTTCAAGTATTCGGCGGTCATGCCCGGGGGCACCGTGGTGGCCCCCGACGGGGTCGAGGTGCCCATGGCCATGGGCTGCTTTGGCATGGGCGTGAGCCGCCTGCTCGCCGTGGTCGCCGAGGAGCACCATGACGATGCCGGACTCAGTTGGCCCGACGAGGTGGCGCCCTTCCGGGCTCATCTCCTCGCTCTCGGTGCTGACCGCGACCCGGAAGTGAGTAAGGCCGCCGACCGGCTGGCCGACGCGCTCGAGGCGGCCGGCGTCGAGGTGCTCTACGACGACCGGGACACATCGCCCGGGGTCAAGTTCGCCGACGCCGACCTGCTGGGGATCCCGGTCCGGCTGGTGGTAGGGCGGAAGGGGCTGGCTCGGGGTGTCGTTGAATGGCGGGACCGGCGCAGCGGGGCCGAACGGGAGGTCGACCTCGCCGCGGTGGTGGGCGAATTGGCGGGCACCACCGGCTGACGCCAGACGTCCGATCGGCGCTCGCGAGTCACGTTTTTCGGGGTCGGCGGCCCAAGGTCGCTGCTATGATCGAGCGCCTTCCGTTCAGTTGGAGTGAGGTGACGCTGCGAGAGCGTGGGCGGATGCCCACGCTTTTGTTTTGGTCCGGATCGCCCGGACGGGAGGTGCAGGGACAGGAACGGTCGGACCCACGAAGAGCCCCGGGAAGCGGGGTCGGAAGGAGGGAGCGCAGATGGAAGAAGAGCTGCTCGTCGCCCTCCAGCCGGTCGTGGAGTCGGTCGGTCTCGAGCTCGTCGACGTCGACCGCCGGGCCAGTGTGCTGCTGATCACTGTGCACCGGGACGGCGGGGTCGACCTCGACGCGCTGACCGCCGCCAACCGAGCCATCTCGCGGGCCCTCGACGATCTCGACCCCATCCCCGGTCGCTACTCGCTGGAGGTGTCGAGCCCGGGGCTGGAGCGACGGCTGCGCACGCCGGCCCACTTCTCCCGGGCGGTGGGGGAGATGGTGGCCGTCAAGACCCGGCCCCAGATCCCGGGCGATCGCCGCCTGCGTGGCCGGTTGGTGGCCGCCGACGGCGAGGGGTTCGAGCTGGCCGTCGAGGATTCCGGCGGCCAGGCAGCCGGTGCTGGCGACGGCGGCAAGGCCGGCGTGGTCGGCGGAGACGGCGGGGACGGCGGGGACGGCGGAGACCGCGGAGACGGCTCGTCCCGTCGAGTGCGCCTCTCCTACTCGGACGTCGACCGAGTCCGCACGGTGTTCGATTGGGGTCCGGCGACAGGCGGGGACGACAAGGTGACAAAGCGCGGAGCGGGCGCCGGCCCCGGCCCCGCCCGCACGGCGCGTCGCGGGCGGGAAGCAGGGGCCAGAGAGGGAAGCAGGTCGTGATCCGATGAGCAAGACCAACTTCGAGTTCCTCGACGCGCTCGGACAGATCGCCCGCGACAAGGGCATCTCGGTCGAGACTCTCCTCGACGCGCTGGCCAACGCCCTGGTGGCGGCCTACAAGCGGCGACCGGACGCCGCCGAGGAGGCAGTGGTCACCATCGACCCTGAGTCGGGCGAGATCCGGGTCTACGGCCAGGAGCTCGACGACGACGGCAATGTCGTGCGCGAGTGGGACGACACCCCCGACGACTTCGGGCGCATCGCCGCCCAGACGGCAAAGCAGGTCATCCTGCAGCGCATCCGCGAGGTCGAGCGCGATCTCAAGTACGAGGAGTACGCCGGCCGTGAGGGCGACATCGTGACCGGCATCGTGCAGCAGACCGACAATCGCTACACCCTGCTCGACTTGGGCAAGGTCGAGGCGCTGCTGCCCCAGGCCGAGCAGGTGTCTTACGAACGCTATGAGCACGGCGCCAGGCTCAAGGCCTATATCGTCGAGGTCCGCAAGACGACCAAGGGCCCCCAGATCGTGGTCAGCCGCAGCCATCCCGGGCTGATCAAGAGGCTGTTCGAGCTCGAAGTCCCCGAGATCTCCTCCGGAGCGGTTGAGATCAAGGCGGCCGCCCGTGAGCCCGGCCACCGCACCAAGATCGCCGTGTGGTCGAACGACCCCAACGTTGACCCGGTCGGGGCCTGCGTCGGCGCCCGCGGCTCGCGGGTGCGGATGGTGACCAATGAGCTGCGTGGCGAGCGGGTCGACGTCGTGCCCTACTCCGACGATCCCGTCGAGCTCATCCAGTCGGCCCTGGCCCCGGCCCGGGTCCGTGAGGTGCGGCTCGACGACGAGACGGGCACGGCCACCGTCATCGTGAGCGACTACCAGCTGTCCCTGGCCATCGGCAAGGAGGGGCAGAACGCGCGACTGGCCGCCCGTCTGACGGGCTGGCGGATTGACATCAAGAGCGAGACGCAGCTGGCCGACGAGGAGTCCGGCTACTCGGGCGAAGAGTGGGCCGAGGGCGAGTGGGTTCAGAACGAGGTCGGCGAGATGGTCTGGCAGCCGGCCGAGGGTGGCACCGCCGTCTCCGCTGCCGAGTGGTCGCAGGGTGCCGAGGCCGTCGTCACCACCGAAGCTGTTGGCGTCACCGGGACCACCACCAAAGCTCCCGGCGCCGCGGCGGGAGCCACCGAAGTCGCCGTCGCCGCAGACGCCGCGGTCGAGGCTGCATTCGAAGAGGTTGTCGAGGAAGCCGTCGAGGAGGCCGTGGAAGAGGCGATCGAGGAAGCCGTCGAAGAGGCCGTGGAAGAGGCGATCGAAGAGGCGATCGAAGCCGTGGTCGAAGCCGTCGGGGACGAGATCGCCGAGGAGCAGATCGACGGAGAGGAGATCGTCGAGGACAAGATCGCCGAGGAGGTCGATCAGGCCGAGGCCGAGGTGGTGGCCGGGGAGATCGTCGAAGGGGCAGAGGCTGGGGGCGGGGACGGTCCCGCATAACGCCGCGGCGGACATGCATCGGGTGCCGCACGGTGCGGCCGGCCGATGACCTGATCCGGGTCACGCGAGCACATCCGGATCGCTGGTCGTGGGCCGGACACAGCCGGGAAGGGGCGCATGGCTGTGCCTGGGGTCGCGGTCGTGCCTGGATGCGGCCGTCCGACGGCGCGCCTTCGGGCGGGCCATACGCCAACCGGTGACCCGAGCGGCGGAAGAAGCGCTCCGGGACCAGCTGTTTCCCGGGTGAATGACCAGCTGGCTCAGCGGAGCTGGGGCGCTGATGTGCGAGGATAGGAGTCCGTCAACCCTGCCGGGGCCGACGGTGTGGAAGGAAGGGCAGTCAGAGCAATTGGCGAAGAAGATCCGTGTCTACGAGCTCGCTCATGAGCTCGGGCTGAGCAACAAGGAGGCCCTCGACCTCTGCCTGTCCCTCGGGATGGGTGTGAAGAGCCATTCGTCGTCCATCGAGGACGCGGAGGCTGACCGCGCCCGGCGAAAGGCCGACCGCGAGGGACTGCGCCGACCCGTCCAGCCCGGAGAGCCGGCCGCCGAGGCGAAACCTGCCGCTGCGGCCAAAGTCACCGCCAAGGCGACGGCCAAACCCGCGGCGCCCGCCATTGCCGCCGAGCCGGCGGAGGGGCCCGGTCGCCGCCCGCCCCCGCTGGCCGAGCCAGAGGGCACCGATCGCCGACCGGTAGTGGCGGGACCCTCGCCCCGGACAGGGACCGGGTCCCGCCTCATCACCAGTCGCCCCGCCTCCGAGCAACCGTCGGTCGTCGTCCCTTCACGTCCGGCCGCCGCCGGCACGGGATCGGGTTCGGGGCCGACTTCTCCGACACCGTCGCGCCCGACCGCTCCTATGGTGCCCGCTGCCTCGGCTTCAGCCGCCGCCCCGCCTCGGCCGGCGGCCCAAGCGCCAACCGCTTCGCCTCGTCCAGCCGGCCCAGCGCCGACAGCCCCGGCCCGGCCGGCACCGCCCTCGGCGCCGCCCCGGGCACCGACGAGCTCGTCGGGCCGGCCCATCCCCCCGCCATCCGGCGGCCCGCCGCGATCGGTCACCGGCAAGCCCATCCCACCTCCGCCGGGGTCGGGCGGCCGCCGGACGGCACCACCGCGCCAGGGCGGATCGGCCGGGCCGGGCGGCTACAGCAGCAGCCGACCCTCGGGGGTCGGCGCGCCGGGACGCCCCAGCGGGGCACGCCAGGGAGGTCCGGGCGGAGGCGGCTATGCCGGCCGAGGCGGCCCGGGCGGCTTCGGCGGACGAGGTGGGGGCCCGGGAGGCGGTCCAGGCGGGGGTCCCGGCGGTCGCGGCGGACCAGGGGTCGGACGGGGCCGTCCCAACCAGCGTCGTCCACGACGCCGCCGCCGCAACCTCGAGGAGCTCGAGCCAACCCAGCTCACCGCCTACATGCCGTCGACCGCTCCGGTGCCGGACAGCGAGGTCATCGTCGAGAGGGGCTCGACCGCCCGGGACCTCGGCCCCAAGCTCAACCGCTCGGCCGGCGACGTCATCCGTTTCCTGCTGCTGCAGGGAGAGATGGTCACCGCCACCCAGTCGCTCACCGACGACATGATCGAGCTGTTTGCCACCGAGCTCGGGGCCGAGGTGCGCCTCGTCGACCCGGGGGAGGAGCGGGAGGCCGAGCTCCTGGCCAAGTTCTTCGAGGAGGAGGACGAGGAGGAGGACGAGGCCGACCTCCGGCCCCGTCCGCCAATCGTGACCGTGATGGGACACGTCGACCACGGCAAGACCCTGCTCCTCGACAAGATCCGCTCGGCCAACGTGGTCGCCGGCGAGGCCGGCGGCATCACCCAGCACATCGGTGCCTATCAGGTCGAGTGGCAGGGTCACCCCATCACCTTCATTGACACCCCCGGCCACGAGGCCTTCACGGCCATGCGGGCCCGCGGGGCCGATGTGACCGACGTGGTGGTGCTGGTGGTGGCGGCGGACGACGGGGTGATGCCCCAGACGGTCGAAGCCATCGATCATGCCCGCGCCGCCGATGTGCCCATCGTGGTGGCCATCAACAAGGTCGACCGAGAGGAAGCCGACCCCAACCGGGTCCTGCAGCAACTCGCCGAGCACAACCTGGTGCCCGAGGCGTGGGGCGGGGACACCATCACGGTGGAGGTTTCGGCTCTCCAGAACCTCGGCATCGACGACCTCCTCGAGCAGATCGTGCTGGTCGCCGAGGTTGAGGAGCTCACCGCCAGCCCCGAGGGGCGGGCCCGCGGCGTCGTCCTCGAGGCCGAGCTCGAGATCGGCCGCGGCCCGGTGGCCTCGGTCATTGTGCAGCGCGGCACCCTCCGGATCGGCGACCCTGTGGTAGCCGGTGCCGCCTGGGGCCGGGTCAAGGCGCTGGTCGATGAGCACGGCGACCACATCAAGGAGGCGCCGCCCTCCACCCCTGTCCAGGTGCTCGGCTTCTCCGAGCCCCCCGACGCCGGGGACGAGTTCCGGGTGACCCCCGAGCTGGCCCAGGCCCGCACCATCGGGGAGGCCCGGGCTCACCGCTACCGGGTGGCAGGACACGTCCCCCCGGCATCGTCCGCCCTCGGGGGCGCCAGGCTCGAGGATCTCTTCGAGCAGATCCAGCGTGGGGAGACGGCCACCCTCAACCTCATCCTGAAGGCCGACGTACGCGGCTCCCTCGAAGCGGTGACCGAGAGCCTGCGGAAACTCGAGCGGGATGACGTGAAGCTGAGCTTCGTCCACCGCGGTGTGGGCGGGATCACCGAATCGGACGTCGAGCTGGCTCAGGCGTCGAATGCCACCATCATCGGGTTCAACGTCCGGCCCGACCGGCGCGCCCGGGAGATGGCGGCCAATGGCGACGTCGAGATCCGGACCTACGAGATCATCTACAAGCTTCTTGAGGACCTCGAGGCGGCCATGCTCGGCCTCCTCGCCCCGGTCTTCGAGGAGGTGGTGACCGGCGAGGCCGAAGTGCGCCAGGTCTTCCGCGTCCCCCGGGTGGGTGCCGTCGCCGGCTGCTATGTGCGGGACGGCGTCATCACCCGCGGCTCCAAGGTCCGGTTCCTGCGTGACGGCGCGGTCATCTGGAAGGGGGCCATCACCTCGCTGCGCCGGTTCAAGGACGACGTCCGTGAGGTCCAGGCCGGGTTCGAGTGCGGCATCGGGCTTTCCGACTACCAGGACCTCAAGGAAGGCGACGTCATCGAGACCTACGACGAACGGGAGATTCCGCGCGCCTAGCGGATACGGCACCGCTGCTGAACGGTGTGCGGAGCAGAGGAGTGCGCGGAGCAGAGAGATGGTGCGAGGTCGCCGCCAGGACAGCCGGACCCCGGCGCCCTATCCCCGGGCGTGGCGGGTGAACCAGGTCGTCCGTCAGGTGCTGGCCGAAGAGATCGAGCGGCTGGCCGACGCCGACGAGCGGTTGCGCCTCGTCACCGTGACCGGGGTGGAGATCGTCCCCGACCTGCGCCGGGCCACCGTGTACCTCAGCTCGCTGTCGGAAGAGGCGGCAGCCGGGCTCGCCGAGCGCCGCGCCCGGTTGCAGGCCACCCTCGGACGCCAAGTCCGGATGAAGCGCACCCCGCAGCTCGTCTTTGCCGTCGACCCGGCTGTGCTGGCTGGCGATCGGGTCGACGACGTTCTTCGGCGCATCAAGGGTGATCCTGACGACGAGGCGCCGGAGCCCGCCGACCAGTGAGCAATCCCGATGGGGCACCCGTCTCGGGGCTCGTGGTGGTCGACAAGGAGGCGGGATGGACGTCGCACGACGTGGTGGCCCGCTGCCGCCGGATCTTCGGCCAGCGCCGGGTGGGACACGCCGGCACGCTCGACCCCGACGCCACCGGGGTGTTGCTTGTCGGCCTCGGTCGTTCCACCCGGCTCATGCGGTTCCTCACCGGCTTGCCGAAGACGTATCGCGGCGAGGTGGTGCTGGGTGTCGCTACCTCGACGCTCGACGCTTCTGGCGTGGTCACCGGCACTTGGGACATGTCGGCCATGTCGCTGGCCGACATGTCGGCGGCGGCGGCCGGGTTCTGCGGGCCGATCAACCAGGTGCCACCCATGGTCTCGGCGGTGAAGGTCGATGGTCGGCGGCTGCACGCTCTCGCCCGGGAGGGAATCGAGGTCGAGCGGGCGGCGCGCCCGGTAGTGGTCCACCGCTTTGCCGTGTCCCCGGGACCAGAGCTGGGTGTCTTCGTCATCGAGGTCGAGTGCTCCTCGGGCACCTTTGTACGGGTGCTGGCCGCAGACCTGGGTGCGGCCCTCGGGGGCGGGGCCCACTTGCGCCGCCTCCGGCGGCTCGCCATCGGCTCCTTCTCGGTGAACGAGGCTCGGCCGGTCGACGAGCTGACGTCGAACGACGTCCTCACGCCGGCCCAGGCGCTCCGTGACCTCGACCACGTGGTCGTCGACCCCGAGGTCGAACGGCACGTGGCCCGCGGTCTCGCCCTCGACCGCATCCCTCTCGGTGTCACTGGTGACGGGCCGTGGGGACTCATCGACGCGGACCAGCGCCTGCTGGCCGTCTACGAGGCCACGGACACCGACCGCATCCGCCCGGCCGTGGTGCTCGAGTCGGCCGGCTGACGCGCCGCCCCTTCCGGCCGGCGTCGTCGGTGACGATTCGAAAGGCCGCCTCAGCGTGACGAAGCGAGGCTGAACCCGTCGGGCATGGGCGGGGCGCAGATGACCCGGCGGTAGCCTTCCCATGTGGAGACCCTGACCGACCCGTCACCGTCCGTGCCCCCACCCGGCGGGTCGGCCGTGACCATCGGCGCCTACGACGGCGTGCATCTCGGTCACCAGGCCCTGCTCGCCGAGTTCGGCGAGAAGGCCCGCGATGCAAGCCTGGCCAGCGTGGTCGTCACCTTCGACCGGCACCCGGCCATGGTCGTCCGCCCCGAATCCGCTCCCAAGCTGCTCTGCGACCTCGACCAGAAACTCGAGCTGCTCGCCGCCGCCGGTGTGGACCGCACGCTCATCGTGCACTTCGACACCGAACGAGCCAACGAGACGGCCGAGGACTTCGTGAGCAGCATCCTCGTCGGCGCGCTGGGTACCCGCCTGGTGGTCGTGGGAGAGGACTTCCACTTCGGTCATGGGCGCAAGGGGAACGTCTCCCTGTTGCGGGAGATGGGGTCGGAGTTCGGATTCGAAGTGGACGGGGTGTCGTTGGCCGCCGACGCAGCCGGGGGATCGGAACCCATCTCCTCGACCCGGATCCGCCGACTCGTGAGCGACGGCCAGGTGGAGGAGGCCGCCGCTCTGCTCGGCCGGCTTCATCAAGTGCGCGGCCCGGTGGTGCGCGGTGATCGGCGAGGAGGCACCGCCCTCGGCTTCCCGACGGCCAACGTTGATGTCCCCGACACCATCTGCCTGCCCGGTGCCGGCACCTACGCCGGCTGGTACGAGCGGCCCGACGGCAGCCGGCCAATGGCCGCTATCTCGGTCGGGCGACGTCCCACCTTCTACGCTGCCGACGGCCCACTGCTGGTCGAGGCCCACCTCCTCGACTTCAACGGCGACCTCTACGGCGAGGAGGCCAAGGTTTCTTTCGCCACCCGCCTGCATGATGACATCGCCTTCGAGTCGGCCACCGCCCTCGTCGAGCAGATCACCAAGGACGTGGACGCCACCCGTTCGCTGCTAGGCGCCGAAGCCGGCGGTTGACCGGGGTTGTCGGCGCCTCTTTGGGTTGTCAAAGGAGCCGGGCGGTGGGGAAGGAGTTTGGGGAGGGAGACCTGCGGAACCCCCGATTTCGTCAGCAACTCCTGACAGATTCGGCAAAAACCAAACGGACTTGTGCAGATGAGGACGGTCAGCCGCCACCCGCTCCGGGCCTCGCGACTGATCCTGGTCAGCCCGGCGCCTCGGTGCGAAGGAGGTCGGCCCGCAACTGCCGCTTGAGCACCTTGCCGGCCGGGTTGCGGGGGAGGGGGTCTCCTCGGAACCAATATCGAGAGGGAACGTTGAATGCGGCCAACCGCTCGCCCACGAACCGGGCCAGCTCGTCGCCGGCCACTTCCTTGCCCGGCCGGAGCACGATGACAGCGCCAACTTCCTCGCCGAGGACCGGGTGGGGCACGCCGATGACGGCGCACTCGGCCACCGCCGGGTGCTCGTAGAGCACGTCTTCGACCTCGACGGAGTAGACGTTCTCGCCGCCGCGGATGATCATGTCCTTGGCCCGGTCCACGATGTGGACGAAGCCCTCCTCGTCGATGCGGCCGATGTCGCCGGTGTGCAGCCAGCCTCGGGTGAAGACCATGGCCGTCTCCTCCGGGCGCTTCCAGTAGCCGCGGACCACGTTGGGCCCCTTGATCCAGATCTCGCCGGTGGCTTCGGGTTCGGACCGCTCCCTGAGGGGCGGCTCCTCGCCCTCGTAGTCCTCGGGGACGACGGCCACGTCGCACACCGGAGCGGGAGGGCCGACGCTGTCCGGCTTTCGCACGTAGTCGTCGCCCGAGTTCATGGTGGTCATGGCCGATGTCTCGGTCAGGCCGTAGCCGTTGCCCGGTGCGCCGGTCGGGAAGTGCTCCTTGATCCGCCGCACGAGGTCGGGCGGGCAGGGAGCGCCCCCGTAGGAAATGGAGCGCACGGACGAGGTGTCGCGGGTGGCGAAGCTGGGGGAGTCGAGGACCTGCATGACCATGGCCGGCACACCGCCGAAGATGGTGATGCGTTCGCGCTCGATGAGCTCGAGGGCCCGTTCCGGGTCGAAGTGGTGCATCATGACAAGCTTGCCCCCGGCTGCTGTGCTGGACACGAGGATGGCGTGGCACCCGGTGGCATGGAAGAGCGGCACTGAGAGCAGGTTGGCGTTCTGGGTGGACTCGCCGACGTCCAGGTTGAGACCGCCCCGCCGCATGCTTCCCGCGGTGGCCACGAAGAACAGGTTCATGAGGTTGGAGGCGCTGTTCCGGTGGGTGCCCACCGCGCCCTTCGGCTTCCCCGTCGTGCCCGAGGTGTAGAAGATGGTGGCGTCGTCGTCCGGTGCGAGGTCCACGTCGGGCAGTCGGCCGTCACCGGCCACTTCGCCCACCGCGTCGGCGAAGGCCATTATGGGGAGCACTTCCCCGCCCGGACGGTCGACCTCCCCCGTGCTCGCCGGTCGCCGGCCACCGGCCGGGTCGGGCTCCTCGTTGGTCACCACCATGGCCCGGAGCTCCGGGATGTGGGCCAGCTCGGGAAGGATCCGCTCCTTTCGCTCCTCGTCGACGAAGACCACCGCGGTCCCGGAGTCGGACAGGCCGTAGGCGAGCTCCCCGCCCGTCCACCAGGCGTTGAGGGGAACGACCACCGCTCCGGCGGCGATCGACGCCCAGAAGGCGATGACCCATTCGGGGAGGTTGCGCATGGCGATGGCCACCCGGTCGCCCTTGCCGATTCCGAACCGGTGACGAAGGGAGCGGCTCAGAGCGGCGGCCTGCTGGAAATGTTGCGAGAAGGTGATCCGTTCGTCCTCGTAGACGAGGAAATCCTTGTCGCCGTGGAAAGCGGAGAGCTCGAGGACGGAGCGCAGGGTGGCGGGGGCGTCCTTCCACGTGCGGGTCGGGACGCCCCGGATGGTCAGGGTCTCCATCTCGAACATCTGCCCCGGCGCGGTCAGCGTGGCCGTGACCTCGGCCAGGCTGGTCGTGGCGCCGGTGGTGCCCTCCGGCGTCGTCGGATCGGATGATGCTGTGGCCTCTCCGGCCATGGGGCTCCTCTCTTGTTTGTCGATCCCTCTCCGTCGGGCTCCGAGCCGAGCGGCGAGCGGCAAGGGGACACGTTGGCTCCGAGGCAGGCGTGGCTAGGCCGGGCTGCTTCCCACAGGGTGAAAGACGGCGGCGCGGTAGTAGGCGAGCTCGGCCAGGCTCTCGCGGATGTCGGCCATGGCCCGATGGCCCCCTGCCTTCTCCGGCGCCGCCGCCGCCACCTCGGGGAACCAGCGCCGCACGAGCTCCTTGACGGTCGACACATCGACAGAGCGGTAGTGCAAGTACTCGTCGATGGCCGGCAGCTGGGCGGCCAGGAACCTCCGGTCGGTCCCGATCGAGTTGCCGGCCAGGGGGACCGATCGCGGTTCGGGCACATGGGTGCGGACGAAGTCCAGGGTGGCGGCGCCGGCTTCCTCGAGGGTCAGGGTCGAGGCTTCGATCTCGGTCAGCAGTCCGCTCTTCGTGTGCATGTCGCGCACGACATCGTCCATGGTCGCCAGCTGGTCGGGGCCCGCCGCCACCACCAAATCGGGACCCTCGGCCACCACGGTCAGCTCGTCGTCGGTGACGAGGGTGGCCACCTCCACGATGACATGGCGGTCGGGATCGAGGCCGGTCATCTCAAGGTCCATCCACACCAGCACGCGGTCACGCTAGTGGGTAGCGCAGCGGTGTCCCGTCCACGATCGGGCACGGCGGCTCGGTCCGGCCGGCCGGCGGCGGGACGTCCCCGGGACGGAGTTGTCGACCTTCGATGAAGGGGCCAGACTGGGGCGGCACTATCCCGAGGGGAACTGAGAGTGAGGAGCCTGCAGTGACCCCGGGATCGCCCAACGCTGTCGAGGTCGAGAGGGAGCGGGACCGGGATCGGGACCGTCCGACCGACACTGACGGAGCACTCGTCGTCCCTGTCCTCCGCCTCGATCCCGAGCTGCCACTGCCCGCCTATGCCCGGGCCGATGACGCCGGGGCCGATCTCCTCGCCCGCATCACGGTGACCCTGAGAGCGGGCGGGGGACGAGCCGCCATCCCGACCGGCATCGCCGTCGCCTTGCCGCCCGGCTATGCCGGCTTCGTGCAACCCCGGAGCGGGCTCGCGCTTCATCACGGGGTGACCTGCCTCAACTCGCCAGGGCTCATCGACGCCGGTTACCGGGACGAGATCAGCGTCCTGCTGTTGAACACCGATCCGACATCGGACTACGAGATCCACCGCGGCGACCGGATCGCGCAGCTCGTCATCAAGGCGGTCGAGCGGGCCGCCTTCTCACCGGTCCCCGAGCTACCGGGCAGCGAACGGGGCCAGAGCGGCCTCGGCTCGACCGGACGGTAGGGACCCGTCGTGGGCGGCCTCGGTGGCATGGGCAGTGTGCAACGGATGACGGGCCTCGACGGAGCCTTCCTAGCGCTCGAATCCTCGACGACCCATCTGCATATTGTCGGGGTACTGGTCCTCGATCCGACCGAGGAGGCGTTCGAGTCGACCTTCCGTCGCATACGGGCACTCGTCGCCGACCGGATCGAGCTCGTCCGACCGTTCCGCATGCGCCCTGTCGCAGCCCCGCTCGGCCTCGGACATCCGGGACTCGTCGAGGACGGGTGCCCCGACATCGACTACCACGTGCGCCGCGCCGGACTTCCGAGACCCGGTGGGAGGCGCGAGCTCGAGTCCCTGGTCGCCGACCTCGCCTCGCGACCGCTCGACCGGCGCCGACCGCTGTGGGAGATGCGGGTGGTCGACGGGCTGGACGGGGGAGGTGTTGCTGTCGTCGTCAAAGTGCACCACGCCATCATCGACGGGGTGGCCGGGGCGGAGCTGCTGGCCACCTTCTTCGATCTCGAGCCGGATGTGGCACCGGCGGCGGTCACGCGGATCGACCGCCGGCGCCACGACGCCTCAGGTGGCAGTCGGGACACGGTGATCGGTGCCTGGTCACCAGCGAGCGCGGGCGTGTGGGCGGGCGTCGAAATCGACCAGTGGTTGGAGCTGTTCGGATCGGTTCCTGGTCACGTGGACGCCGCCCTCAGGTCGATCGGGCGGACGGTGCAGAGGGCCCGCTCGATGGCCGCCCAGTGGCGCGGGCAGACGGCGCCGGTTTCGCCTTTGCCGCTGTCGGCCCCGAAGACGTCGATCAACCGCGCCATCTCCCCTCACCGCCGGGTCGTCTTCGGCGACCTGGCTATGGACGACGTCAGGCGGGTCCGCGATGTGCTCGGCGGCACGGTGAACGACGTGGTGATGGCGGCGACCGCCGGCAGCCTCCGTCGATTCTTCGCCGGACGGGGAGAGGAGCCCGACGGCCCGCTCGTCGCATTGGCACCAGTCTCGGTCCGTGGGGCTGACCGACATGGTTCGCTCGGCAACCACCTCTCGGCCCTGCTCGTGACGCTGCCCACGACGACCGACGACCCCATCGAGCGACTGCGAGAGGTGCGTGCATCGGTGGCGGCGGCCAAGGACCTGGATCGGGCTGGAGGCTCTGAGCTCGTGCGCGGCTGGGCCGAGGCATTGGTGCCGGCCTTGGGCTCTGGGGCGTCACGGGTGGCCACAGAACGCCGCCTGTTCGACCGCCTCCCACCTGTTTTCAACCTCGTGATCTCGAACGTTCCGGGCCCGGACGCACCGCTGTACTTGGCCGGTGCCCGCCTCAGGACGATGTACCCGCTCGGGCCGATCATCGAAGGAGCGGGCTTGAACGTCACAGTGATCTCGTATCTCGATCGGGTCCATATCGGCGTGCAGGCGTGTTGGGACCTCGTGCCCGATGTCGACGTCATCGCGCGAGGCATCGAGGATTCGCTCGTCGAGCTGGTTCGTGCGGCCGACCGGCGTGACCGTCCCGTGCCGTGGTGGCACGCCGAGGTGCCGGCCTGAAAGCGGTGCGGCATCGGCCCGTGGTCGGCCTGCGCGTCGGGCCGCAGGGGCCCGTTCCGCCGGCAGTCTTCGAGGAGGGTGCTGATAGGGTTGCAGGCCTTCGCGGACGTGGCTCAGTTGGTAGAGCATCACCTTGCCAAGGTGATCAGAGCCGATTTTCCTACCTGCGGCGATGCATGTTCTCCCTGCTCTGGCTCACATTCCACCTCACCTCTGCTGACCGCTGATAACCCGTTCTGACCGGTGCTTGGGTCACGTTTGGGTCACGACTCGAGGGCGCTGTGGGTTATCCGATTTCGATTTCTCGCAGGCCGAAATGTCGGCAGGCTTGGGGCCCCAAGCCAACGGTGACTTAACGATGGGGAGGAAACCCTCGTAATGCTCTTGGAGGTCGGCGGATGGGAGTGTCTCCGGCGGGAGGTGGTCGTATGGTGCTTGCAGGCGGCGTGCGGCAGCTGTCGCCTCTGCTCGGAGCGTTGGCACTGATCATTCCGGCCACTAATGCCGGTGCCGACACCACCTCCCCAGGTACCAATACGACCGACTGGCCGGCTTACCTCTACTCGGTGGCTCATTCCTCGGATGACCTGGCATCGACGGCCGTCACGCCGAGCAATGCGGGGACGCTCGCCGAAGCCTGGAACTGGATACCGTCCGGCACCGGCATCAAGACGGGGCTGTTTTCGAGTCCCACCGTGGTGGGCGGCGCCATCTTCATCGGTGCCAACAACGGGACCTTCTACGCTCTGAACGAGTCCACAGGGGCTGTGATCTGGAGCCGGACGATTGGCAGGACAGCGGCGAAGACCTGCCCGTCCCGGGGGTTTGCGTCGACCGCCACAGTCGCTGACGATCCGGTAACCGGCCAAGAGACCGTCTACGTCGCCGCCCCGGATGGTTACCTCTACGCCTTCAATGCCGCAACTGGCGCCACCGTATGGCGGTCGGTCATCGGCCTGCCCTCCAAGACGGCGAATAACTATTTCGATTGGTCGTCGCCCGCCGTCGTCAACGGCTCTGTGTATGTCGGTGTCTCCTCGCAGTGCGACAATCCTCTCGTACCGGGCGGGGTCATTTCGGTGAACCAACATTCTGGTGCTCGGGTAGCCCAATACTTCAACGTTCCCAATGGAGACCTCGGCGGCAGCGTCTGGTCGAGCCCTGCCGTGGATGGGTCAGGGAACGTCTTCATCACAACGGGAAACGGGCCGACAACCAACCAGTTCCTCGGAACTTCGGATTCCATTGTGGCCCTCAACGGAGCCACGTTGTCGGAGTCGGGATCCTGGCAGATCCCTCACAAGGGTGCGATCCCGGACTCGGATTTCGGTGGTTCACCGACGGTGTTCTCGGCGACGCTCCCAGGCGATTCTTCTCCGATGGAGCTTGTGGGGGCGTGCAATAAGAACGGCTGGTATTACGCACTGCGGAGCCAGGATTTGGCGGCCGGACCGGTCTGGAGCCTCGATGTCGGCGCCAAGGCCACGAGCACGGGAAACAACGAATGCATTGCTGCGGCGGCTTTCGATGGGCAACACCTGTTCATTGCGGGGCCTCCGACCACCATCGGCGGCATCAACTACAAGGGATCCATCCGGGAAGTGAACCCGGCAACCGGAGCGGTCATCTGGGCCACCGGTCTCTCCGGCGACGTAGATGGTTCACCGACCGTCGATGGAGCGGGGGTCGTCTCGGTGGCCACGTTCGACTTTTCGGGAGCGCCCAACGCTGACTACCTGTTGAGCGCTCAGACCGGTGCCCTGTTGGCCACACTCACCAATGGAAACAGCCCGGAGTTCGCCCAGCCAGTGCTGGCTGGTGACGACATCTTTCTGGCGACCCAAACAAAAGGGTTGTTTGAGTACGCCCTTCCCTCCTCGGTCCGCAATTGATTGCACTCCCGTGTTGTATCGCCCGGGTCAGCTGAGACCTCCAAACCAACCAACTGGCCGTGACGATGTGAGCACGCATCGTGTAGTTCTCGCCCCCGGCCTGGCTCTGATGGTCGGAGTGAGCCTGACCTTGGCCGCCTGCTCACAAACTCAGACCACGTCCGGTCGAACAGATCTCCCAGGTCCCAGCTTGAGCGCAGTCCAAGAAGCCTCAGGTTGGTTCGCCGCAGTGAACAGCCGCAACCTCTCTGCGTCACTCGCCCACTTCGAACCAAAGCAGCGTTTTATGTGGGACGGAGGCGATGTGGCGATGTGGCCCCATTTTGAACAAGTGAAGTGCTCGCCGATCGCCCATCCCCCGGTCGGTTTGACCACGACCCCAACGAATACAACGGTAATGTGCACCTTTCACGTCGTTGCTTCACCTGGTGGGGACAACTCGGCGATCAACGACAAGTTTTGGAATGTGCAGTTTCACCGCACCAACGGCGGACCATGGTTGATCGACAACTACGGCCAGGGTTGAGAGGACGCTATTTCTGGTCCATCTTGACGAGTTCCTTCGGAAGATCTCCCATGGTGAGTGGTCCCATCCATCTTCTTCACCGACGCCTGCGTTGGTGCGCCTCTCTGAGTAACGCCTCCGCAGCGTTTTGCGTCTCCACGACCTCAGGCTTCCCGTCAAGGGTCAGCATTGTGGGTTCACCCTCGATAGGCACGATGTCTCATTTGCGGGAGATTGAGACCAAGCAAACTGTGAAGAGAAAGGCACCTGTCCGTAGTAGGTGGGCCAGGACGTGGAGTAGAGAGGGCTGGCGATCTGCACGGACGATGCTCCGCTCGAATGCAACCGCACAGAGTTGTTGCTCACGTACAAGAACGACGCACCGTTGCTGGACCACGCTGGCACCGTCGCCCCTTGACCTCCACTGACAGTCTTGATGGAGCCTGTCGAGGGGTCGTAGATGCCGAGGGCGTGAGCGTTGTACCAGCCCACCAACGTCTGCGGGGGGAAGCCAACGTTCTGGTTCTCCGGGGCCTGGACATAGGCCAACGTCAATCCCGAAGGCGACCAGGTGGGATCGAGGGTGACGGTGCCTGCCGGATGCGGGATCGGAGAACAGCTCGATGTCGTCGGCGAGCAGACGACGACCTGCTTGCCTTGCCAAATGCTGCGTCCGATCCCGCCATTGGTCTCGACAAACGCCAGCCATCCCGCCGCCGTTCCGGTCGGTGGTCCGGTGCTCTCGTTCTCAAGGGTTACCCCGAGCATTTTTGGGCTGGCCCCTGGTTGAGCCACGGTGAAGAGCGGTGATCCGTCAGCCGACGCCGACCCACCGGGCACTTCACCACTGACGACAGTGGTGTACCCGATCCCCCAATCTGGCCACCATCCGGTCGGCACGATGTACTGCTGGTCCAGGGTCTGCCAGACCATCCGTGGACCACCATTGACCGGATAGCTGGTGAGCGTTGCCGACAACGAAGTCTCAGGAGCTGATCCACTCTCGGTGGATACGGCAAGCGACGATCCGCTGGGCGACCACACGGCTGAGACGACATGAGAGCCGCTCATCAGTTGGCGCACGGACCCATCAGGACTCACCAGATCGACAACGGTTCCGAAGGGAACGCTCGTGGAACTGGCCATGGATACGGCGTAGAGATCAGAGTGAGGTGCCCAGCCGAACGCTTGGCCTATCAGCCCTTGCACATGACGTGGGTCCGTACCGTTCGACCGTGCGACCCAGAGAGCAGACGTAACCACAGTGGAGAGGACATCTCCGCTGTAGTTATGGCTCACTTCGGCAGAAGCCACGAAGGCAAGCCACCGGCCGTCCGGCGAGAAGGCCGGGTTGGACGGTACGAGGTTTCCAGTGTGGACCGATACGAGGGATTTGGAGCCATCGAGGACCCACAGTTTTCCACTTGAAACGAAGGCTAGCTGGCCTTCGCCAGCGAATGCTGCCTTGTTCACAACTGGGCCTGTGGATGTCTCGGGAAGGGGTGTGGCGACAGGTTTTGGAGCACGACCAGCTGGGCTTATTACAAAAAGACCCACCATCACGGCAGCCAACGCAACGACGACGATCCCGCCGACAACCAGCCGACGGCGGCGCCTTCGCTGATGCGCTTCCTTTATTAGAGCCTGGGCGTCTGTAGAAACGTCCAACGGCATTGCAACTTGGGGGTCGAGAAGTTTCATGGAATGAAATCGTGCCTAGCCCTACGACGGTGGAAGTTCACCGGTCGGACCGGGCACGATCGGATTCACTTGTATCGCATTCCCGTTGGGATAGGTGCACGCTTCAAAGCCAGGCAGATTGCCTCCGGAGACGCCAGGCACTACCCGAACGCCCTCAGTGGGCTCGCCGATGGTGGGGATGGATTAAAGGGCACGCCGAAGTCCGCAACCGTCACGTCTTCATCGGTTCTCGATACATATGCACCGCACAGAGACGTGTTCACCTTCGACGGTACGGTGGTGGTCGTCGATCCGTTCGGGTTCGCTCCAACCGACCTGCTCGCAATTGGAATCGTAGGCGGTGCCTCAGAGTGGCAGGAGGAAGGAGCCGTAGCGGTGATCCGAGGAGCACGAATGTGCACGATTCGACCGTCGGCGTCCACCCACACCAGAACGGTCTCTGGCTGTTTGCGAATCGTTCCAGTTGGCCATGCCGTTGACGTGGCGGGCTGGATCACCCGGTACTCGATCAGCCGATTCGTCCCGTCGGCGCTGCTACTCACTTGGGTGACGGCCGAGCCACGTCCAACCGGGGTCAGCAGCGGCGCAAATGGGTTGTACGGGGGTGTTGATTGCTCTGCCCATTGGCTGAACAGCCCAGGCATGGTTACCGCTGCAAAGTAGAAGGTGTGCCCGAAGTAGTAAACCGGAAAAGAACCTTGTGACAAAACGACTGCGACTGGGCCTTGGAACCGGACGTGGGCGATCGTGACCCTATCGAGGGTTCCATCGCTCGCCGGGACGAAGGTCTCCCGAGTGGTCATGGTGACCAAGGCCGTGCCCGCTGCCTCCGTCTTTTGGATGGCAACGCCGAGACGGTCTCCAGCTGGGCTGACGTAGTTGGACTGGTTTGTCCCTCTACCGTATATACCGCTGAGGAGCCCTACGACCAGGCCGAGGACGGTGAGGAAGCTACCTCCTGCGATTAGCCATCGCTTCTTGCGTCGTCGACGTGCCTCGGGGAAGAGCAGTTCGGGGGAGTCTGGCCCCGTTCCCTCAGCCTGCCAAGGTCGATCGACGACGGTCATTGAGAGCCTGCACCAACGGGCAACGGAACGGCTTGCTCAACAAGGGTCACAGTGGAAGTGCCTTCGACAGTGCTTCCCGGACTTGGAGATTCACGAACGATCGTGTCTCCCCCTCCACCAGGCGGGAGGATGTTCACGTTGAGCCCCGCCTCTCCGAGTTCCGCTTCCGCAGTCGATGGAAATTGTCCTAGACATCGGGAACATGGACCGAGTGGGTGGGCGAGAACAAAAGCGGACGGGTGGTCGTAGTCGTTGCTCCACCCTTCAAAACGGAGCCACCCTCACCATGGCGTCCGGCTAGAGCGCTGAACTTCGGAGAACCATATCGACCGCCACCTCCGAAGATCAGAACGAGGAAGGCAACGAGGAGAACCACTGACAAGCACCCAGAAAAGAACCTCTTCCTGCGCCGTCGCTTCCTCGCCTCAGGAAATAGCAACTCAGCTAGTTGATTGCCAACCACTGAATCTTGATTTGAGCTAACAGAAGTCACAGTGCCTCAGTCTGGTTTCCCGCCCCTTGGAATGACCTCAGGCCGATCGAGACGGCTGCAATGGCAAACAGCCCAATCCCTCCGATGCCCGATGCGAGCCACCTGTGCCACCGGTGCCGCTTCGCTACCCCCAAAGAGAGGTCGGGCGGCTGCATACCCCTCCGGCCAACGATCGATCTCATCGAAGACCTAGCAATCTGACAACCATGGAACTACTATGCCTAGGACCATGCTCAGTGTCAAGGTGGACCGTTCCGAGGCTCTCCCCCTTCACGACCAGGTGGCGGCAGAGATTCGAAGAGCAATCGCCGAGGGCGAAGCTGGGCCCGGTGATCGTCTGCCACTGGCCAAGGACCTTGCCGCAGTACTCGGGGTCAACAAGAACACCGTCCTGCGGGCGCTTCACATCCTCCGGGATGAGGGATTACTCGACTTCACTCGGGGCCGGGGAGTGACCGTTGCCGGAACCCCCGAGAAGAGCGCCGTTCTCAGCAGAGTCAGGGAGCTGATCGACTTCGCTCGCAAGCAGGGTTACCAACGAGATGAGGTCATCGACATGATCGAAGCTCTTCCATAAAGGTGCGGTGGGTTCCCGTCGGCGTCGTGACTGTTACAGCCTTGGCCTTGACCGGCTGCTCAGCAAGCCAAATAGGGATCGAGACGGGCGGCCCATCACAGATCAAGGCGATTCCGACTACCGAAGCTTCTGCATGGCCGACGAAGTGCCTTCACGGTTCGGTCTCCGTGCTCGTCGTGCACCTTCAGAACCCTCCCCTCTGCGTTGTCGTTGGAACCACCCTCACGCTCACCTTCGACAAGAAGCATCAGGGCATAGGCAATCCCGGACCGTGGGCAGTGCCTCCCGTCAGCTCTCTTAACGGATCGACCATGTCAGTACAGTCGAGCAAGAAGTCCGGATCATTCCTGATTGCACACACTTACGCCAACGCCGTCGGTTCCACCTCAATCCAGGCGTCGTTCAACCAAGAGTGTTCAGGGCCAGGGTCCTCGCCTTGCACCATCCCACCAGAAGCTTCGTTCACAGTGAACGTAAATGTTGTTGCGTAAACCAATCCATGCGGGCTGGAAGCCAATGACCACCAGAGGAGCCGCAACAGCGAATGGTTAGGATCGTCACCTACCGTGTGGCGATCCGGTAAGGGTTGGAGCGGAAAGGGGGGAAGGTGACGGTGACAACGGCGTCTCGTGGCAGTGGTTGCCTTCGTCGAGAAGGGTTCGAATCTCGGCCCGACGTTGGCGGCTGCCAAAGCGAAGCGACCCGAGGTCGCCGCCCAGTCCGTCAGTGTGTCGGTCGACGAGATCGTCTTTATCGACTCGGAGCACGCTGCCGTGCTGTTTCGATTTCAACAGATGGTCGTCACTTCTGCGCAAGCATCGTGGTGACGGCGTCGTTGAGGATGGCGCCTGGAAGATGTCCCGGTCCACGTTCTGCGAACTCATGGGGATGGCAGGAGTTCAGTGTCCGCCCGAGGAGTGAGCGAGCTGACGAGGGCTCGTTGTGCATTATCCGATTCAACAAGGTCCCATTTGAAAGAGCCGCCTCGGTCGAGGCCCCGATGAGGCCCAATAGTCGATGATGGGGTCTCACCAAGGTCGTCTGAGCATTACCGATTGCTGTAAACGGCACGTTGACCTCCTCCGGTATTGGATCTCAGGTGACTCTTGCACAGGCCGCCGTCTAACTAATCAATGTGCTCGGAGTCCCGTGAAAACAGCGATCGCAACAGTGGGTCGATAGCAGCCGCTCTTAACGTGAGCCACACCTCTAACCCCGTCTTCGTTGCCTGTCTAGCGCTTCGTGTAGGGGTATGCCGAGTGTGCGTGATAACCCTTGGCCCCGATCTCCAGAGCCAAGGGACTCTGGGGTTCCCTTCCCACCGCAAGCTGAGACAGGGCATACTCGAAGTCATATCGAGGTGACCAGCCGAGCGTTTGACGTGCCCTCCCGTTTACGTAGACCCGATCGATTACAGGAAACAACTTCCAGCCACGTTGGGCGAAGATCTCTTCGCACTGCGGAAACTTGTGGCGGACCACTAAAGCGGCATCCGTCCGTAGTTCTGCAAGGTCCTCGGGGGTGAACGGCGTCGTGGCACTGACGATGAAGGTTCCGAACTCAATAGAGGGGGCCACCTCGAGGGCGAGGCAGTGGGCGACAGCAGCGTCCTCGACATCCACTCGTCGGTAGAGAAGCTCGTTGACCTTGATATTGGCGTCTTCGTAGTCACCTCGAATCTCGGGGTCGTCGTCAGGTTCCGGAAAGAACCGAGAGGTCCGAAGAATCACGCAGTGCATCCGGTGGTCGAGATGGAACAGCCAGCACAGTTCTTCAGCTGACCGCTTCGTCGCTCCGTAGATGTTCTTGGGGATCGGCTGGACGTCTTCGGTGATCCAGGATGCCGGTTCACCGGGAGGGGGGAGCAGGGCCCTTCCAAACAGGCTCGTCGTACTGGTGAGGACGAAGCGCTGCACGCCAGCGTCGGCGGCCGCCTCCAGCAGGTTGAGGGTCCCCGTCACGTTCGTGTCGATGAAGTCCTTGCGGCTGTGAGTCTCCAGGTGTGGCTTGTGGAGCGTGGCCGTGTGGATCACGGCGTCGACCTCGGTCAGGATCCCTCTAACAAGGGGTCCATCGCCCACCGAACCAACGACCTCCGTGTAGTTGGACTCCAGCACATCGAGCCCGACAACCTCATGCCCCTCGGCTGGCAGCATGCGAGCAAGTGCTTCGCCCAGATGTCCCGAAGTTCCAGTGACAAGGACTCGCATGCTCCGGGTCTACACGACCTGAGCCGTTAATCCGGCTCAGCGCCAGACGACGATTGCATTCTCAGCGGCTTCTCGGATGTCCTTCGCCTCGACGATGGTCCTGCCCTCTTCCAAGCCGGCCACCGGCAAGCTCACGAATATCTCCACTGGGCCCTCGGGCGGCAAGGGATAGACCCATGTCCCGTACCGCCAGCCGGAAGGTCCGCCACCGCCGCCGCCAGCCATCCATTCTCAATCGCATCAAGCAGCCGACGAAGTCCAGCGGCGAGTTCCTCAAGCTCTTCGACGGTGTAGGTCCGCTTCTGCTTGGACACGGTGTCATGTTGCCCCATGAAGGTAGGTCTAGAACGTGCTCAGGTACATCTTGCAACGAAATAGGGCCAGCCAAACGTGTAAGTAGCGTGAACCTGAAGAGAGCATGACGGCCATCACTGGGCCGCAGCAGGACTCATTGGAGATCCTTTACCGCCAGCACTGGGCACCGTTGGCTCGTCTGGCATGGCTGCTCACTGGCTCACGGGACATTGGCGAGGACATCGTCCACGATGCCTTCGTCAAGGTGGTGCCCCTCTTACCCACTCTGGATGTCCCGGACCAGTACCTTCGCCGCATCGTCGTCAATGAATCTCGGGACCATCATCGGCGCAGGAGGGTGGTTGCACGACATCAGCCGTCTCCCGCCCAGCCGGTGTGGAATCCCGAGGTGGACGAGACGTGGGCGGTGGTTGCGGCCCTGCCGGACCGTTAGCGTCATGTCATCGTGCTCCGCTACTACGCCGACCAGCGAATAGATGACATCGCAGCAGCACTTGGATGCCCGGCTGGGACGGTGAAGTCGCTGATCCATAGGGGCCTGGCACGCATCAAGGAAAGGTTGGAACCATGAATGACGATTTCGGGGATCTCGAAGAGAGGGTGGCCACCGCCTTGCAAGCCGTAGCCGGCACGGTACCCGACGAACCTCCGCACTCCTTCTTGGATGAGGAGATCCGCCGACAAAGCGTTGAGTTCCACCGGAGCATGACGGGGCGCCGCCCCCGGAGCGTTCGTCGGGCTGCCATTGTGGGAGTCAGCGCAGTCGTCGTGTGCGGGGCGATCCTCGGGGGCCTCGTTGTAACCAACTCTTCAAACCGACACTCTGCGGTCACGGTGGGGCGTGCCCACTCACCCACGTCGACCATGCCACTGACTGGATACCGGGTCGTTGGATATACAAGCACTCAGGCCACAGCAGTTGCCGCCGAGTGCCTGAGCGCTGCAAACGCCCGAGGTGTAAAGGACGCCTACTTGCGTGCAACCTTCAGCGACAGCTCGGGTTCAACTTTGGTCGTCACGACACCTTCCGGCTGGTACACATGCAACGAATCAGCCGACGGGACAGTCCTCGTAGCGGGAATATTCGAGAGCTATGCAACGGCGCAAGGCTGGGGACTTAGTTTGCCGCCGGGCAATCCAACACCGAGTGGACCGAAGGCGGACGAGTCGGCACACTGGCTAACGTCGCTGGTCGAGCTTGATTCTGAGAGCGGGGGTTACTACAGCAAGTCAACGATTTCCGAAGGGTGGCTGGACACCGCTGTGGGACGGGTCGCTCCTAATATCGCCAAGGTGACCATCCAGATGCCCGGAGGGTCGACAATCACCTCCTCGGTCGAGAATGGCTTCTTCGTCGCCCGCCAACTGCTGCCCTCGGTGCCATCATTCAATCAAGGCGTGATTCCGATCACGGGCTACGACCGATCAGGCAAGCTGGTGTACCCCTCCCAAACATCCCCGTTCGCACCGTGTTTCGTGACTCCCAGCGGTCAACCAGTGACCCCCTCCGGTACCTCGGGCCAGAAGTGCCTGACAGCCACGGCGTGGTAGGAGCAGTCCCGCCGACGACCAGGGCCAGTCTCTCGACATGTCAGAAAATCGTTGTCAACCTTTGCCCTTGTCGTTCGTAATACTTGATGGAAGATCCGGACCTAGGTCTAGACGGACTGGATGGACCGTCCCTACCGGAAAGAGGGCTGATGAACGTCAGGTGGTCTGGCACCACGCTCGTCTGGTTGCTAGTCGCAGCCATCGTTTGTGCCGCCTGCTCTTCGACCACGACTAGTCGGCGGACCTCTCCCATCCATGTCGTGTCGGTTCCAGAGGGTTGGAGAACCTACACCTACGGCAAGGCGGCCATCTCGGTACCGAGCAGTTGGGCAGTGCGGGATGACACCAACTGCCCCGACGGCAAAGCGTCAGGCACCCTCCTCCTCGGGTATCCAAAGGTGCTGGAGTATTGCCCCAATCTCCCGGCATCGATCAGCTATGTCGCCGTCACCACGTTTGTCTCAGGACCGCCTGGGTCTCCCTCGCCTGCTCAGAAACCAGTAAAGGTCAACGGGGTCCCCGTCTATGTCGGGTTCGGTTCACCTGGATCACTTGAGTGGGCCGTACCCTCGCTCGGAGTCCAGATCACCGGGACTGGATCGGACGCCAACCGTATCCTCCACACTCTCCGTGTTGCAGAGACCAGGTGACCCGATTGATCCGGCGCTACGGAGGACGGTTGTCTACCTGCATTGCCATTTTGAGTGTGGCTGCCGGTTGGTCTGGTTCTCCCGGCGTGCAGCTCATCCAATCGATCGACAATCCAGTCGACGGTGCCCCAAACCGGGTCAGCACATACTCCCATCACAATCCGCATCACCCTTACCCGTCGCCATCTCGCCACTGCCCACGAACGAACCCTCTACCCCGTAGCACTCCCTACCGGACGAAACCCGCCCGCTCAAGCGCTCGCTGCTCAGCGACATTGTCGATCTCGGTGGTCGCCTCGACTCGATTGGCCAACGTGGTGAAGAACAAGTAGTCGGTCACCAAGCGCTGGGCGGCTGTCCCGAGCCCCTCATTGCGGTGTTCGGGGAACAAGAGGATGCCGATCTGAAAGCAGCCCCAGCGGGGACCCGAGGTACCGAGTGGTCTCCAGACCACGACGCCAACACAGGAGCCGTCGGGCAAGGCCACGACAAGAAGAGAGTCATCGTTGCCGAGGTAGCCGTCAGCCTCCCAACGGCACCTCCGTTCCCCTGCATTGCGAAAGCCCCTCCACTCGAATGGCTCACTTACCGCTGGGTGTATCTATCCGTTGGAGAGCATCCAGGTCCTGCTCCTCCACGGGGCGGAGATGCACCGTTGCGTCGTCCTTCATATATTCACCATCCCACGAGCGGTTCTGAACGTCCATACCGACGGGCGGCTCGGGCGGAACACTCCGGATCGTGCGCACCGAATCGGCGGCGGTGCGCACCGGTGGTAGCCCATAACGCTCGCCATATTGAGCGCCAACAGCGCTCGGCAACGTGCCACCGATCGAGTGGGAACTACGATTCGTCCACCGTCAACTGCAAGCGGCATGGCAACGTGTCCGGCTCACGGGGGAAGGCCAGGTACCGTTTCAATCGTGGGCAAGTTCATAACCCGGCGACGCCGTGGGGATAAGAAGCTTCAGGAACAGGTCCTAGCTGAGGCCCATCGCCTGTACCGAAGCAAGACGCCCTTATCGACGGCCATCGACCGGCTGGTCGAACTCGCAGGTAGCAGTCCGAATGCCTTCGGCATCGGTGGGCAGAGCTATCGCAAGTTCATCCAGACGCCGGAAGGAGAGGCAATCACTCGACTGATGCTCGGGGCGGAGATGAGGAGGACTCGTGGCATCTCTGTCCCGGCTGATTCGGCGGGTTCCTGGTGGCCTGGCGGGGACTGATCACAAGGCGGACTCACTCCCAGGCGGGTCAGGGTCAGCCGATAACCGCCCCGCTCTCGGCGATGAGGGGCAGGGTCAGTCAATCGGTTGGGCAGTCCAAGCCGATGACTGTCGGGTCAGTGCGGCATGTACGTCGCCGCCAAGAACGGTTTTCATGGTGCAGGCGAATCCCTCGGAGCGGGGCCCGGTGAAACTTCACAGCTCGACTTCTTCACGATGTACCTTCCGGCCTTGCCGTTCTTCAGCTCGCCAATGAATGAGAGACACTTTCGCTCGTCTGCTGCCAACTGTGCCTTCGCCTTTGAAATGGCATCCTTCGCCTGTTGGAGCTGAGAGGCCGTCAGCCGGGGACGGCCTCCACAGTCGTAACCGGGGAAGGTTCCAGGCGTCAGGTTGGCCGGACACGGGAGCTGCACGTCTTGGGCGTACTCCTCTTGTGCACTGGAAACGGCGTTCACGTCATTGAGGACTACCTGTAGCTGTCTAAGCGCCGCTGTTTGCTGTTGAGCCGCAGATGGACCGGACGAACAGCCCGTGACGAGCAGTCCGACGGCTAACAAACGCACGACCATGCGTCTTTTCACAGCAGTACAGCCTTCAGTGTTGTGCCTGCTCCGGCCGAGGGCCGGACGTCATTTGCGTTGCCACCGACATCCAGGTTACAGCGATACCAAAATCGAGGTCGCCCTGTTGGGAACCCCAACAGTCGATCTTGAATCAAATGGAAGTACCTCTCCTCCCGGTCGTGCTCGTTGGACACGCCAGAGTTGCCGCAGTGAGTAATCCCAAGGTTGCCAGTCGGTGGCACTCGTTAACCGCCCCGCTCCGGCGGGCACGGGCATTCCAACGGTGCCACACTTGTGTCGATGAACACCGATGGACCAGATCCTTGCCCGGCACTGGACCTGACCGAGTTGATTGGCCTAACTCCTGATGCAGCGGTGGCTCTCGCCGAGGCGAAGGGCGTCAAGCGAATACGGATCAACGAGGTGGTAGACGGCGTCATAGCTGGTCCCTTTGAGATGGCGCTGATTCCGGATCGGCTAGAGCTGGCATATCTGGATGGGTACGTGGTGCACGCCCTCTTCCCAACGGTCCGGGAGAAATAGTCAAGACCTGTGGATGAGAATCTGACCGTTCGCTATCCGATCAAGCCCGCACGCTGGCCCGTTGGTCGTTTCCAGCTGCGGAGGGTGGCTTGGCCGGCCTTGCTACACCCCAGTCGTACAATCAGGAGCGTGAAAACCGTTACCGAAATGTCCTCGCCAAACAGCCCGAGGGCCGAGGTCCCCCATCGCCCGGTCGTGATCTTCGATGGCGATGACACACTTTGGTTAACTGAGCCCCTTTATGACAAGGCAAGAAGTGAAGCTTCGGAGATAGTCGCCAGGGCTGGAATAGATCCGCTTTACTGGGATCAGCTTGAACGGTTAACAGATGTCCAGAACGTTCCCCAGTTTGGTTACTCAGCTGCCCGATTTCCTACTTCTTGTGTCCAGGCATATTACGCAGCGGCCCAACAGCTTTTGGTGCCCGTGAGCCAAGGCGCTGCAGGCGCCGTTCAATCAGCTGCCTCGTCAGTTTTCAAGGCCGTAGCTCCGCTGGCACGAGGCGCAGAGGATGCTCTAGCCGAGTTAAGTAAGGACTACGACCTGATTCTCTACACCCAGGGCGATAGTGAGATTCAACGGAAGCGAATCGCTGACAGCGGGCTAACTCGTTACTTTCGATTCCTGATTGTCGTACCTCGCAAGAGTTCCGACGAGTTGGCTTCGCTTTTGAGGAAGCTGCGAGTACCAGCGGAGCAAACAGTCTTTGTCGGAAACAGTCTCAGGTCAGATATCTATCCTGCTCTCGCCAACGGCATGAACGCCATTTGGATTGATCGTCATGTCTGGGAGTACGAGCATGTTCCCGGTGATCTAGAAAATGTCAGGTTATTCCAAGCTCGAGATCTTCATGAGATACCAGGTCTGGTCCGTAACGCACTTCTCGACCCGATTCTTTAAGGCTCGTTAGAGTGCCCTGGTGGAAAACAGCGCCTGAGATTGACGAGGAAAAGGTTGGGATCACCTTTGTAGACGTTCTTTTCGCACTGGTGGTCGGCGAGATCCTCTCACCACTGCGACGTTGGTGGACGATACCTAGCCTCGGGTGGACACATCTGGCGGTAGCTCTCGTGCTCACTCTGGGCAGCTGGATCGGTTACCACATGAGTGCGAACCGTCCGAGGTACTCGATTCGTTTCGTCAATTGGCCGTTCGCACAGTTCGTGTTGGACATCGCCATGGTCATTACGTATTGGATCGTGGCAGTGACAGTACCGGTTCCTCAGTACCTTCCCTTCCTTGGTGATGCTCCTCCGCCTGCTGCGACTGCCCTACCCGAAGCGATCCTGGTGTTCATTGCATTCGTTCTCTATGTGATGTGGGACCGAGTAGGACACATCATGCAAAATGCACCGGCGTTTCCCAGCGTTGTCGAGAAACCCTATGACCCTGCGAGAAGGAAGACGACGGTCATATTCGCACTCGTATCAGCGGGCATAGCTGTCTTGGCAGGCGTTGTAGACCACTGTTGGGGCGATCCATGGAGTTGGGTCCTAACCATTGACATCCTTCTTATTGCTGACCTTGTCCTATATCGGACGGCGAAGGAACTCGTAAGGGCTTGGATTATCAATCGAAGGCCCGCTCCGGCGCAGTTGATTTCAGAGGAGGACACGGGTGCGTCGATAACTCCTGCTCGACCGCCTGACCTCATGCGCAGGCTCGATGGGATCGATTCTGCGATTGCTGAAATCCTGGAGCGATTAGGCAAGGACGACGGCCGGCCAGCTGGCAATCAGCACCCCGGTTAACAATCAGCGCCCCAACTCAGAGTGGGACGGTGATGTCACTAAGTCCACTCGGCGAGGCCATCGTGATCGACGCACTAGACGGCGGACACATGTGGCTCGAACCCCAGAACCGGCTGACGGGTGGAGCAGCTCATGGACATGGGGCTAACCGATGCCATCGTCTCCCAGTACGCCAATGGCACAGTGCAGCGCATCCCTAGGGGTATCAGCAGAAGCGGCATCGACCTTGCTCGGAAGCTAATGGCAGCAAGGGCATACTCGGGCTGAGCGTCATGTGAGCGAAAAGTTCAACGAGGCGGAGCTGACTTACTTTCCTCGTTCCAGGTCGATGGCGTGCTGCACCGCCCGCTCGATGGCGTCGTATAGCTCGATTGCCTCATCTTCGAACGGCTCGAAGGAGTCTTCGATATCAGCAAACCGGGCGTACATCCTGTAGCGCTCAGCAATGTCTGCAAGCGAGGCTATGTGGCGGAGCCAGAGTTGTAGTTGGTGAGTTGAGACCGAAAATCTCCGCTGGCGCAACTTTGCGGGATTCGGCATCTCACTCTTCCAATCGATCTGCACGATTCTGAACACATCATCGGGATCGTCGTATTCCTCAGAAAATGCGGCCCGCACCATTTCGATGGTCTCGTCAAGGTCATCGAGTCGGGCACTGAGGTGGTCGATGAGAGCGGCACGCACCCCAGCGACGCCCATGCCCACACTGCCTCGGAGCTGCGCAGCGACGTGGGCGGTGATTCCATCTTGAAATGCCCGGCGGCCTGTCACGCCGAACCGGGCGAGATCCTCATAGTGCTCAGCGGAAGACCATGAGCGCTGGAAGCTCCATGTTGCCAGGACGGAACAGGCGACGTCGAGGTAAACCAGTGTCGCCGGTGCGAGCACCTCCCTCCGGAGCTGGAGGCGGTGATTAGAGACCATTGCGGTACTTATGGAGCTTTTTGAGAATCGTGGCGACCGGGTGGTCGAGTCTCCCCCTCTCCGCAAGGAAGTTCACCTTTGTCCGGAAGTCGCTCTCCAGCTCCTCGATCTTCCGATCCGATAGACCTTTTGCCTCAACATCAGTAAGAAGAGCCATGAGCTCAGGCTTATCCCCGTGGACATTCATCATGCTGAGCAAGTCTCGACGCATGGCCACGTTCACGCTCTGGAAGAAAGTCTGATTCTCCACCTCTCGATGGAACATCACTTCAACGGCGTTATCCAACAGAAGAAATGCGAGTCGGAGGTGCGGAAGTCGACCGACCTTGGTTAGACGACCCGCCTCTTCGATTTCAACGGCGACTAGCTCCAGGTCCAGCACGATCCCAAGGATGCCACCTCGGCTTCCAGCTCCCGATGTGCCAGAGATGAGGTCGGGGTGGTCGACACTCCCCCAGCTTCCTGCCAGCCCTCAACCTGGGCAGACAGCGTGACGATGCTCTATGGGTGACTGAGACGCCGGACATCACCAGTCCTACCTGGCGATGACTTTCCCGTTCCCGGATATGTGGTCCGCAACCGAGAGGGGGCCGAGGCTGGGTGGGCGTTTTGGTATTAACCGGTTTCCTTTAGTCCCAGATCCAAATGTCAGCAGCCGGAGTCCCACCCTGAAGCAGCTCGCTGATGATGGGAGAGGGTCAATAGGTGGCCAACACGAAATGACCATCTATGGGAGTCCACCTGGGCGACATCTGCGGCACCATTCACGTAGGTCCTGTCGAAATGGGCCTCGGTGTCTGGGGCGGGTGACAGGTGCCATTACTCCGGCGTCACGCAGCCGGCGTAGTCCCTTCTTAGTTGGCTCCCTCGATTGCGTCCGATGCGTCCTTCACCATGGATTGAAACGCAGAAGCCGTCAATGTGCACGGTATGGGGCGACGCTTAGAGCACATTGCGCATCGATACTTGGTGCGCAGCAGGCTTTCTACGGAAAACGGATTCAGTCCCTCCGTTCCTGGTTAGGTCATCATGATGTGATGGCATCGACAAATCCGAGTAGTGCTTTAACGACCCGTGAAGTGGGAGTGCACGACTCGGATTTCCTAGGCGGCATCGACGTAGGTTCGAATGCCCGCATGGGGGTTCTTCCCGGTATACCGAAAGCGAATCGTCGAACGACTCGATCAGCTCTGCTTTCGGCCGAAAACCCGGAAGCCGGTGACGGATGCGAAGAATCGGTCCTCACGGTCCGCTTGCCACAGTTCTTGGACCCACCGATCAGCCTCATCCTGCGTAATACTGCCCGAAGCGATCGCCATCGGTGCAGCCTGCCCCAAACCAAACGCTCGAATGGCGCTCGGCAGGTCGGCATAGAACACTGCTCTACCACCCACCTCTTCGACGATGAGCCCTTCTGCTGTCATCAAACCTCGAAGTTTGCTGCCCATGTGAGGTTGAGCATGCCGTTTCACGTGGTTCCCCACCACGACCTCGGTTATCCTGGGATCAGCCCCTTCGACGACGAGCGTCCCCCAGTCAGGCTCGAGCAAGGTCAATCGCCCGCCCGGACGCAACAGCCGAACCATCTCTATTACAGCCGCCGTCGGACTAGCACCAACGTGTTGCAACGTGCGTTCGCATCGAACGGCGTCGAAGCTGTCTGATCGAAACGGCAAGATCCGGGCATCGGCGACAGCGAAGAAGGCGTTGGAAACAAGCCCATGGCGGCGAACGGCCTCGGACACCATCGACGCCGAGCGGTCGATGCCCACACCCTTTCCCTCTGACCCAATCCGTTGGAGCATGGCAACGACGTCTTCGCCCGTGCCGCACCCGACATCGAGAACGGCGTCGCCGGAGCGGATGTCCAGACGATGCAGGCTCCACTCCTTCGCCTCGATGATGCTGGGGGCCATGCGAGTAGCGTCGAGGTATTCGACCAAGTTCCCGGCGCCACCCGAGCTATCCACGTCGCTGAAGCCAGACCGCCGAGAAGGGACCTCACACACGTTCAGGCCAACCGACTTTCGCCTGTGACTGAGCACGTGAGGACCAACCATGTAGGCACTGGAGCAGGCGGTTCGATGACCTGTTCGAGCCGCAGCCCCGCATCGATGATCGAATTGAGATACGTCGATAGCGTCCGGTGAAACGAACCAGCCCGGAGCCGCACACCCTCGGGATTGTGTGCCGGTGACGACCACCAGCCCTCGGCGTGGTAGCCCAAGTGCGGCGGCCAGGACGAGAGGTTGTTCTCGTTGCCGGGGAAGCAGGGATGCACAAAGGAGGCAACGAACCAGCCACCCCGTCGCACCACCTTGCTCACCGACGTGAAGGTGCCGGTGAGATCTTCTATGTCCATGAGGGCCATTTCACAAACGGCGCCGTCGAAGAGGTGCGCATCCCACCAGCGGTCGGGCCGAGTGATGTCAGCGATCACGAAGTCAACACCGAGAGGCTCCTGCCCTTCGATCGACTTCGCTTTCTCGATAAGACGGGCCGAGATATCGATGCCCAGGACGGCAGCACCTCGTCTCGCCAGTTCTCTCGACGCTCGACCCTGACCACAAGCAATGTCGAGGAGCCGCAGGCCACTAAGGCGTTTGGGCAGAGCAGATGGCGTGATGACAGCGGGTACGCCAGACACCCAGGTGTCGTACCAGTCGGCGATCTCGTCGTAACGGACTTGGTCGATTCCTCGACTCTATCGCCGCACTGATCTATCAACTTCTCGCCGTCACCTCGGTTCACTTCCGAATAGTCTTCCCGGCCCACTACGAACTGGAGCCGCCATCTGAGATCTGCCAATCAGTAAAGCAAGATGGGTGGAACAGCGCCTGGCCACTTCAGATTGCGGCCTCGCCCTGAACAGCACAACGGGGCAGTCACCTATCGAGTCAGACGTTGCCTCAGGGCTGCCGCCTCGTCCTTCAGTTCATCCTCCGATGTTGGACGGGCCACGGCCTGGTCGAACGCATCCGATTCAATCGGTCCTCCGGCCGCCGAATCGTCGAGATAGCGAGGCACAAGATGCACGTGAAGATGGGGAACGCCGTTGCCCAGTGACAGCCAGTTCATTTTGACGGACTACGTGTTGACAACCCGAAGGGCGCAGGTCAGGTTCGGTCTTCGGATCGTCCGATTGCCACGCTGGAGGAGGTCACCGCAGCTGTCAATGCCCTACCGGAGAGATATCGATTGGCAATCCTGCTTTGTGCGTGGTGCCATCTGCGGCGTGGCGAGGTCTGACCATCCCCCCGTTGGCCGGACACCTCGAATAGGAGGTAGTCATGCCAACAGTGACCGATGAGAGGCCGATGCCGGCCCGCCGGCGAGGTCGGTATCCCAAGGAGTTCCGCAGGGATGCAGCAGCCCTGGTCATCGACCAGCACCGCACCGTCGCGGACGTCGCCCGGGAGCTCGGGGTCGTCGAGCAGACCCTGGGCAACTGGGTCCGCCAGGAGCGCATCGACCGTGGCGAGCGCGAAGGGACGACGACCGAGATGCGCGAGGAGAACGTCAGGCTCCGCCGGGAGGTGAAGCGCCTGACCATGGAGCGCGACCTGCTCAAACGAAGTGTGGCCTTCTGGGTGAAGGAGTTGGACCGGTGAGCCGTTACCGGCACGTCTCCGCCATGAAGGCCGAAGGGTTCCCGATCGAGGCGGCATGCGAGGCGGCTGACGTTTCCACCTCGGCGTACTACGAGTGGCTGGCCCGCTCCGCCGGTCCGACCGACGCCGAGTGGGACGAGGCCCTGCTCGTCAACGAGATGCGCACGGTCCACGACGACCTCGACGACACCTACGGCAGCCCCCGGATGACCGACGAGCTGTCGGACCGGGGGTTCTGCGTCAACCACAAGCGCGTCGAGCGGCTCATGGCCGCCAACGGCATCTACGCCAAGGACGGTCGCCGCCGCAAGGTCCGCACCACCATCCCGGACGTGACCGCCCCGCCGCTTCCGGACCTGGTTGGACGGGACTCCGGGTCGGCGAGCCCGGCATGCGCACCTGCGGGGACATCACCTACATCCCCACCGGGGAGGGCTGGCTGTATCTGGCCGACGTCTTGGACCTCGGATCGAGGCGCTGCGTCGGCTACGCCATGGAGAGCCACATGCGCTCCGAGCTCGTCGAGGCTGCCCTGGAGATGGCTGTGGTCGCCCGTGGCGGGGAGGTGGTGGGGATGATCTTCCACCACGATCGCGGCGCGCAATACATGGGACGGGACTTCCGGACACGGTGCGAGAAGCACAAGATCGACCAGTCGGTCGGCCGCATCGGCTCGTCCCAGGACAACGCCGTGGCGGAGTCGTTCTGGGCGACACTCAAGCGCGAGCTCGTCTCCCGCTGCCGGTTCGCCACCCGAGCCGACGCACGACGGGCGATCATCGCCTGGATCAACCACTACAACGCGCTTCGTCGGCACTCGACGCTCGGCAACGTGGCTCCGCTCGAGTGGGAGCTGCGCTGGTTCCAGACCCAGATCGCCGAGGCCGCGTGAGAACCGTCCTCTCAGATCGCCTCAGAAGCGCTGAACGCCGCCGACTGCTACTGCCCACCAGGCGGATCCCAGCCGCCCGCACGTACCATCAACCCATAACCAGCCGTCCGGCTGGCGGGGGGAAGGCCAGTCCTCGGGCTGCAGCGGCGAGACTTCAATCTGCTTCACGGGAAGGTGCGCATCGGACGGGCATGGGTGAAACCGCTCGGCGGTGCTCTGATCTTGGGGCCTCCAAAGTCAGAGGCCGGAAAGCGAGACCTCCACATCCCGGACAACATCCTTCCGGCCGTCAAATCTCATCTGGAGAAGTTCGTGGGACCCGAACCGGATTCGTGGCTCTTTGCCACGAGGTCGGGCTCGGTGGTTACACCAAGCAATCTCTTCAGGGCATGGAACAAGGCCCGTAGAGTCATAGGGCGACCGAAGCTCCGAATCCATGATTTACGCCGGACGGGCTTGACGTGGGTCGCCATCGCAGGAGCCACAACGAAGGAAATCATGCGCAGGGGAGGCCACAGCAGTCCCCGAGCTGCTTTGATGTACCAACATGCAGCCGAGAGCCGTGATCGGGTTATCTCGGAGGCTCTTGCCGAAATGGCTAACCCAGCAGAAGTTGTTGAGCTGGAGCGCCGTTCGGAGTCGCCAAGCTGAGGCCCTGGGTCACGTTTGGGTCACGGCCTCCGGGATCACCCTTGCCAAGCCGGATTTCAGGTCAACCTTGGGTCAGAGAAGTGCAGGTGAGTGGTAAGGTTCACGCACTTTTGCGGACGTGGCTCAGTTGGTAGAGCATCACCTTGCCAAGGTGAGGGTCGCGGGTTCGAATCCCGTCGTCCGCTCCAAACTAAGGCCAGGTCACAGCGGTGCTCGGTCCCGAGGACGGCCTCTAGTCATAGCCACCAGCGCGGCCCGCACCACATCCGCACCACATTTTTTCGGATTTTCTCGGGCAATGGAGGGTTGACCCTCACATTTTGCATGTGATGCTCAGGCTTGAACGCTCCGGTTGAAACCAGACCAGCTGGGCCGGCGACGCCGTGCGATTTGCATGCTTCCTTGCCGTCAAGAGTCGATTCTGGCCATCGGCAACTTCGAAGGTTGCTACGCAGTCATAGGAAGGCGCCGGTTTCCGCCAAGGATCAGAACCCGCGCTCCCAAGCTGAACGCGTAGAGATGCCCTCATGCGGTTTTGGATTATCTGGGAAGTGCAGATGCGACGAGCCCGGCCGATTCGCTCAACGATTCGCGACTGATGGCCTGGACCTGAGACAGATCGGATATGAACCGGACTGAACGGACGCCAGCGGGTAGCAGTTTGCTCGGACACGGGATTGAGACGGCGTCAATGAATTGAAGGGATTGCCGGGCTCGTTGGAGATCGAATCGTTGAGTGTAGGCGTCTCTCCAGCCACTTCCGAGGGTCTGCGCGGACACACGATCGATCATTAGTTGTAGCTCCGGTGAACTGGAGACTCGCGACCGTACTCGAGTTAGAAGATCTTCGACGGATGATCCCCCGCCAGCTCGCTGGATCAGAAAGGAGGGAACGAATAGAACGGTTCCTGATGGTGGAGTTAGTTGATCAAGAGAGAAATGGTGTTCGCGCTGGCTTCCCTCTGCGGCTTTCACCTCGAGCCGGTGAGTACCAAGGGTGAAGTCGTACTGGTCGGTAGGGAGCACGTGCCAGCTAGTTATTAGTTCAGCGGGATTCTCAGAATCGGCGATGAGAAGGAGCTCCGCCCAGAAACCTTGGACCGTTCTACTTGAGGGAGTGTCCATCGCCCGGAACAGTTCGACTAGCTGTTCGGTCGCGGACCGCACTTCATTGGCGGTTGGGTCACGTCCGAGACTTGCAAGCAGCGTGCCACCGACCCGAAGGAAATGCGCCTCAAGAAGCTCGTCAGCGTTCGTACAACGCAGGACAGCGAATGCACCTACCTCAGTTTCCCCAGAGGGCTTTGTGATCCGGCATCCGACGTCATATTGCAGGGACAGATTCTCAAGGACGATCGGAGAACCATGTCGACCTGCCTCCCTAACAGATATCAGAAGGCACGGTTGCCCTCTCACATCCTTACCAAGCCGGTGGCGAGGATATTCGGGAACAGGCACGGCTGAAAAGCGATCAGTCGAGCCCGTAGAGCCCGAAAACTCGATCAAGTGAAGGTCGTCACCGACGATGAACGTCACTCAGGCCGCCCGCTCGTACTCGTGGATCAACCCGCCGAGCCGGTCGCGCCGTTGCACAGGACCGGCAGAACGACGAGCAGATGGGATGCCCTCATCCGGCTCGATGGGCCGGATCGGTATGCATGTCGCTCCGGGCACTTGTTGGCCGATTCCCTGGTGCGGCCGATAACCGTTGTAGTGGCGGGCGTAGCTTCGAAGGACGCGTTCAAGGTGGCGCTCCCCCACGATCAGAAGGTGATCGAGACATTCGGAACGGACGGTTCTCACGAACCTCTCGGCGTGGCCGTTGGCGTTGGGGGTCCGATACGGGGTCTTGAGGATTTCGCCACTGACGGCAGCGAACACCTCGTCGAAGCTCTGCACGTATTTCGTGTCACGGTCTCGGAGGAGGAACCTGACGCCGATGCCGGAATCGTCGAGGTCGGCCGTCAGGTCGCGCGCCTGCTGGGTCACCCACGAGGCGTTCGGATGGGCGGTGACCCCGGTGATCCACACTCGGCGTCGACCGAGCTCGATGAAGAACAGCACGTAAAGCGTCTTGAGCGTGAGCGTCTCGACGGTGAAGAAATCGGTGGCCACGATGCCTCTGGCCTGGGCACGCAAGAACGCCCGCCAGGTTGGCCCGTTTCTCCTTGGTGCGGGACCCAGGTCGCGGTCCTTCATGATCCGAGCGATGGTGCTGGCCGCCAGCCGGATCCCGAGTTTCACCAGTTCGCCTTGGATTCGTCGGTAGCCCCAACGGGGATTCTCGCTCGCCAACCTCACGACGAGCGCCGTCGTCTCCTCGTCGACTTGGGGACGGCCCGGACGACGATGCGGGTACGTCCACCGCCGCTTGACCAGCCGGCGATGCCAGGCGACCAGCGTCTCCGGGGTGATCGAGAAACATGTCCAGCGCGGTCGCGGAAGGAACCGACTGAGCGCAGCCAGCAGCGCCCGATCGGCAGGCCGGTAGATCGGCCGCTTGACCTGGCGCTGGAGGACGGCCACTTCGTGGCGGAGGGCGAGCAACTCGACTTCGTTTGCCCCTTCAGACCGACACCGCAAGATGACGAGACCGAGCAAGCGACCCAGGCCGAGGTACACGAGAGCCCAGAGCCCGCTCTGTGCTCGGTCCCGGCGGCCCACCCGCCGGACGGTAGCCCATCAGGCCGCGTTCCAGAAGGCGCCCTGGTCAATGACCTGATCGAGTTTTCGGACACAACGGGTCACCATTTTTTTCGGTTCAGCTCCTTCAGCATCTCGATGTCGAGGGCCTGGTCAGCCACGATCTTCTTGAGGCGCTGGTTCTCGCGGTGGAGCTCCTTGGCGTCGTCAGCCTTCATACCCCCGAACTGATTGCGCCATCGGTGCCAGGTGGACTCGGTGATCTCGAGCTGGCGGGCCACCTCGTCGATCGTCTTTCCCTCGGCCAAGAGTTTGTCCCCCTCGGCCAGCTTCCGGATGATCTGCTCGGGCGTATGCCGGCGTCGTTTCATGTTGTGCGGTCCTCCTTTCCCCATCTTGGGGATCGGACTCGCACAACGGGTGGATCAGCTCACGGGAATCCGGCCAACAGGACCGGACCACCGACAACGGTCGAACTCGTTCGAGCCCAGCCTGGAAAAGGAGGATCGACGATGCCTATATCAAGAAGCCGCCTCCAGAAGTCTGCTACTGCCTCGGGATCTTGGCAGTCGATCGTGACCTCCGCCCACGCAACTGAGAAATTCCGTTCCATGCTTCTCCTTCATCAGTAAGTCTGGCTCGCACAATGTCTTTCTGGTGACGGTTGGGACTACGCACCTGAAGGGTCCACCTAGGACTGGAATCAGAATGAAGTGTGAGGTCTGTGACTGGGCCCCCTATCTGTCCGTTGAAAGTGGCGGCTGTCCGAACGGCGCCCGCTCGTGAGCAGCGGCCGGCGCCGCGGCGGTCACACGGGTTGAGCCCACGAACGGCGCATGGCAGGCTCATGCCGCATGATCGATGAATTCGCGAAAGAGTATCTCCATGGCGATCTGCGCTGGATACGTGAGGCGCTGGTCTGGAAACTCGATGGGCTCTCCGAATTCGACATCCGTCGCCCCCTGACCTCCACCGGAACCAACCTCCTCGGCCTGGTCAAGCACTCGGCGACCTGGGAGGCAAGGTACTTCGGCGAGGTCTTCGGCCGCCCATTCCCCGAACCGCTGCCCCGGTGGGACGACGAGGCCGCCAGCGGCACTGACCTGTGGGTGACCGAGGACGAGACCCGCGAACAGATCATTGGCGTCTACCGGCGCGTGTGGGAACACGCGGACGCGACCATCGACACGCTCGCCATCGACGCGCCCGGCCACGTGCCGTGGTGGCCGCGGCCCGAGGTGAAGCTGTTCAATATCTTGGTTCACATTCTCACCGAGACCAACCGGCACGCCGGACATGCGGACATCCTGCGCGAACAGCTCGACGGGGTGGTCGGGACCGACGCGCAGAGCACGACCTTGCAGGAATGCGACGCGGCTTACTGGGAGAACCACTGCGCGAAGGTCGAGCAGGCCGCCAGAGCAGCTGATCCCGCCAACGACTGACCACAACCGCTGCGAGCCCACTCCCGCGGTGAGCTTCGCCGCTGCTCCATCAAAGGCGGCCGACTATCGAATAATGTGCCAGGTCACAGCGATTCTTTGAGGCGTCGCCAGCAGATGATGGCTGTGGGGTGCCGGAAACCGGTGGTCCGTGTGAACAGGCCCTTCGTGTTCCGCAAGCAGTGACATCGAGCACTCGAGAGCTATCGTTCGGCGCCTCCATCGTCTCACGGAGGCCTCCGACTTGGTCCTATCCATCGTTTACGTTCTTGTTCGACGCATCCTTTCGCTCGTGGTGCTCCGCTTTCGCTCCGAGGGATCGAAGGACCTCGAGTTGGTCGTCCTCCGCCACGAGCTGTCGGTCCTGCGCCGCCAGCTCGCCCGGCCAAGGCTCGACGATGCCGATCGGGTGTTCCTCGCTGCCGCCTCGAGGCTCCTGCCCCGCAGGCGGTGGTCGGCCTTCTTCGTCACGCCCGAGACGCTGCTCCGCTGGCACCGCAGGCTGGTGGTCAAGCGGTGGACCTATCCAAGGCGCGGGCCTGGTCGCCCGCCCATCGCCGCCGATCTGCGGGCGATGATCGTGCGGCTGGCCACGGAGAACCCTCGATGGGGCTACCTGCGCATCCAGGGAGAGCTCAAGGGCTTGGGCGTCCGGGTGTCGGCCACCACGATCCGCCGAGTGCTCAAGGAGGAGGGACTCGGTCCCGCCGGCACACGAGGTGGGATCAGCTGGCGGAGCTTCCTTTCGAGCCAGGCCCATGCGATCCTGGCCACGGACTTCTTCACCGTCGACACCGTGTTGATCCGCCGTCTCTACGTGCTGTTCTTCATCGAAATCGATACGAGACGGATTCACCTGGCCGGCATCACGGCGAAGCCCAGTGGGCCTTGGGTGACCCAGCAGGCCCGCAACCTGTTCTTGCGAGCCGGTGATGGCCTCGCTGGACGCAAGTGCCTCATTCGAGATCGCGACACGAAGTTCACCGGACCGTTCGACGAGGTGTTCGCCACCGAGGGCGTAGATGTCATCAAGACGCCGGTGAGGGCACCGAAGGCAAACGCCTGCGCGGAGCGATTCGTGGGAACCGTCCGCCGGGAGTGCCTGGACTGGACGCTGGTCCTCGGACGTAGACACCTGGAGTCGGTCTTGGATGAGTACGTAGCCCACTACAACCGCCACCGTCCGCACCGCTCGCTCGCTCTGGTCGCGCCAGACTGTGTCGACGTCCCGCCGGCGCAGCCTCCCGTACCTCTCGATCGAGTCCGACGCACCGATCGCCTCGGTGGTCTTCTCCACGAATACCACCGGCCCGCTGCCTGACCCACCGAGGCGCCGGCACCTACGATCGAGAGGTGATCCTTCGGTGCACGAAGAAGTTGCTCGACGTGATTCGCCCAGAGCAGCTGACGACGAAGGATCCCGACGGCAACGACTGGTATGCGAACCTCCTCTTCCTCGACCGGCGCAAGTGCCTACTGCTCACCCACGCCGACACCCTGTTCACGATCTTCGAACCAGACGTCCGAGCATCCGACCTGCGCTCGACCCAAGGCCTAGTCGCCAACCTGATCGAGGGGGAGCTGCTCGCTGAGGCCCTTCCTCAGGGGACTTTCGGCGATCTTGGGACAGAAGAACTGCTGATCGCCAAGACCGCGGATCGCAGCGTGCTCGGCTGCATGAACGACATGGCCTACCTCTGCGAAGACGCTGTCGCTCGGGCGGGGAGCCTGGCGCGCGGACGTCCCCACGCTCAACCACAGCTTGCGCCGGAACATCAACAGCGCTCGGGACTACCAGCGGCCGATCGACCTCGTCATCGAGCAGACCCTCCGGTAGTGACGATGCCCGGCAGAGACCACCAGGTCATGCGCCCGAGTATTGGCACCCCACAGGCTGGTGGCAGCTGCGGGACGGTCGGGCCAGCGGGCGGATCGTTGGCGGCAACCTGTGCACTCTCAACCTGCTGCAGGGCACCGAGTACATGCCGTCGCTCGACGGTGCCCTTCTCATGGTCGAAGATGACGCCGAAACCGACGCCGCCACGTTCTGCCGGGACCTGATCTCCCTTCTCCAGCTACCCGACGGCGGCGGCGTGCAAGGTCTGGTGATCGGGCGCTTCCAGGAACACAGTGGAATGACCCGCTCCCTGCTCGAGCAGATCATCGCTCGACAGGACCGCGTGGACGGCCTTCCCGTGCTCGCCAACGTCGACTTCGGCCACACCAGCCCTCTCGTGACCTTCCCGATCGGGGGCCGAGCGGTCCTCACCGTCGGCCCGAGTTCTTCCCTGCGCATCACGGACTCCTGAACCACCACCGCGCCGGGCACGCATAAGTAATGCTCGCCGGAGAGCGCCTTCTGGGCCCGATGAAGCCGCATCGCTGATGAGAGATGCGGCACCGCAAGCGGAACGGTGAATGAAGCATCGGATCGGTCCGAATCAGCCTTGGGCCCGACACCGCAAGGGGATCCGCTACCGGGCGCTTCGCAAGGGGCCGGTCATCTCGGCGTCTGGTCAGTACTGGTGGTGCCGAGGTGCCGCTGCCGGAAACGGGCAATGACTTCCTCCTCACTGACGCCGGTGTCGTAGATCGGAGACACGAGCGGTTGAGCGGCGGTCACGTCGATGAGCACCACTCCGTGCACGCGATCTACGTTGGTTCCGCGATCGCGGACGAACCACGCCAGGATCTGTTCGTACTCCTCGCCGGCGATCAGAATGCGGCCGCGGCCGGCAAAGCGGTACCCCTTGCGCCGGATGGGGTCGACGACATTGACCTCGACGTTGGGGTTATGTGCCAGGTTGGCGACGGTGCCCGGCGAGTGCAGATGCAGGAACACGAGCTGTTCCTCGCCCCAGACGCTGGTCGTGCCCTTCGGCGAGACCGCCGGTGTGCCGTCGGGGCGCACGGTGGCCACGAAGCCGAGACCTTGCTCACGAACGAGCCGCTGCATTTCCTCACTAAGCCGCACGTCTCCATCATCGCCGGTTGCGCTGGCCCCGGCCAAGCGCCGTCCGGGATCCGGTTGCGGTAACCGGTCATACCCGGCCGTAACGGCCGCAGCCTGTTCCCCAGCCAGTGATCGTCGCCGCGACTCTCCAATCGGGTCGCCGACCGGCGCCCGGCCATAATGACTGTTGCGAGATCGTCTCCGATCACCAGGTAGGCGGTATCACGAAGTAATACAATTCTCGGGTGCGGATGAACTGGGCCGAGTCCATTTACATCAACAGTGGCCTGCGGACCAAGCGGTTGCGACAAGGCGTGGTTCCAAAACTCATCAAACTCGGTGGGCGAACCGAAGGGCTCAAGGTACTCGACGTCGGCTGTGGTCCGGGTGAGTGCATCGCTTGTGAGCTGGACGATTTCGGGGTCACCAGCGTCACCGCCATCGACTTTGATCCAAGAATGGTTGATCGAGCGAGTCGTCGGCTGGCTGACTACGGGGAGCGAGTCGACGTGGTGGCGGGCGATGTCACTGATCTCCCCTATCAAGACGGAGAGTTCGACGCGGTCTTCAACTTCGCCGTGTTGCACCATGTCCCGGACTGGCGAGCCGGGCTCCGAGAGATCGCCAGGGTGCTTACTACGGGAGGCCGACTCTTCTCCCAGGATCATGATGTGGCTAACCACGACTGGCTGTCGCGCCACCTATTCGAACACCCTCCAGACCGGTTCACAAATGCCGAGTTTCTTGATCAGTTGCCCAGTGTGCGTCTGCGCGTGATCGAAGCCGATGACCAACCTGGGCAACTTCTTGTTGCTGCGCTCAAGGACTGACGAGTCCTTCTCTCAGGTGAGTGAACCTGCCCCAAAACGTTTCCGGCATCGATATCCGGCGCGGTGCGGGGCCAGGTGCTCACTCATGCCTGCGGTTTATATCGTTCCATCTGTGCAGCCAGAGCCATTGATCAATCACGGGGCCTGAGCACTCACATCGACGGTTATCGCGGCTCACATGGCCGGGCAAGTCAGCCTCAGCCTGACCTCCCGCAAGGGGATCCTCAAACGGCGATGGCAACATACGACCCGATCCGTGGCGACGACGGGACGCATCCGGTTATTCGAACCCTTCACGTTCCGAACGTCAGTCGGCGAACGACCAGGCCTCAGGCAAGGCCAGCCCTGACTCGCTCAAGTTCGATGTCGCTGCGAACCATCTCGACGAGCACGTCGGGGAACTCCGCCTTCGGCTCCCAACTAAGAATGTCCTTGGCTCGCGAAGAGTCACCGACCAGCTGATCGACCTCAGCGGGGCGGAGGAACCTATCGTCCGTCGCCACGTATGGTGACCAGTCCTCGATTCCGACCGCCTTGAACGCGATGTCGAGGACTTGGCGGATCGACCAGGTTCTCCCTGTCGCCACGACGTAGTCGCCTGGCTGGTCTTGCTGCAGCATCCTCCACATGACTTCGACATAGTCGCCGGCATAGCCGAAGTCGCGGGAGGTGTCGAGGCTACCGAGCGTCAGAGCGTCTTGTAACCCGAGAGAGATGCGGGCCACGGCGTTGGTGATCTTCCGTTCGACGAACTCCAGGCCGCGACGAGGGCTGGTGTGTGGTTGAAGAGGATGCCGTTCGAAGCGTGGATCCCGTAGGCTTCCCGGTAGTTGAGCGTCGTGTAGTAGCCGAAGACCTTGGCGGTCCCGTAGGGGGAACGGGGATGGAAGGGGGTGGTCTCGCGCTGGGGGCTTTCGTGGACCTGTCCGAACATCTCTGACGTAGCGGCCTGGTAGAAGCGGATGCGGTTGTTGGCCCCACCGACGATCCGGATCGCTTCGAGCATCCGAAGCACGCCGGAGCCGGTGACGTCGGCAGTCAGCTCCGGCTGGCTGAACGAGAGCTTCACGAAACTGATGGCACCCAAGTTGTAGACCTCGTCGGGTTGGACCTGCTCGACGGTGGCGATCAGGGAAGACAGGTCAGTCAGGTCGCCATTGACCAGCTCGATCTCCGGGATCTCGTCTTGGACGATTCGGGCTTTCGGGTTGTTCTGGCCTCGGATCAGTCCGTGGACCTGGTAACCCTTGCCAATCAGGAGCTCTGCCAGGTAACGGCCGTCCTGACCGGTGATCCCAGTGATGAGCGCACGAGGCATGGTTCCTCCTTGGGGGTCTCTCGTTGCTGTCGGGGTAACCACTGCTGGCGAACGCTCGTCTGCTCGGTCGATCGCCGGCTCCAGTACCAGAAGCGCCTCACGGAACCGCGCCCGGGCACGCCGGTACCGCAGTTCCACGGCATTTGAGGAGCACCCAAGGGTGGCTGCGGCTTCGATGTGGCTCTGACCATCCCCAAGGAGGAGCCGAAGCACCTCTTGGTCGCCGGGCCGAAGCCCCTCCATGGCGATGTCCATCCGTGTTCGGAGACTGCTGAAGCTTGCTGGCACCCCTTGTGGGTTCAGCGCCTCCTCCGCAAGGCGATGGTGAAGTCGGTTCCTCCGGATGGTCGAGCGGCGGTAATCGGCCACCATGTGGCGGGCCACCCCGAACAGCCAGAGACGATCTTCGGGGGGTGGCGGGATCGTGTCGAAGCGGCGCCAGGCGACCGTGAACACCTGCGCCAGCACATCCTCGGCGTCGTCGGCACCGACCCGTCGCCGAACGTAGGTCATCATTGGCTGGGCGTGCGCCTCGTAGAACGCCTCGAATGATCCCGATGGGTCGTTCATGGAGTGCATCCGGTTCACCAGGTCCTTCGGACGTCACGAACCATATATGGCCGGGAAGAGCCCTGATCCGTCAGTCTCTCGAAAAACCCTGGTCGGATCCCAGCCCTCTGGCTTGATCTGGGAGCAGTGGCGAGTCTCCTCGACAGACGCCATTGGCCATCGACGATCGGGACGCTCCCCAGCTCGAGTGACGGTGTTGCGCTGATCTGGCTCCGCTCTGCGACGATGAGGTGGTGGACCCGATCTATCGGGCTGGGGCCATCCCGAACCCACCCGAGCTGAGCGACGGCCAGGTCCTCCTGCGCACGTCGTCGCAGCGCGATCTTGCCTGCATTGAGGAGGCAGCCCGGGACCCGGTCATCCCCTCCGGCACGACCGTACCTAGCCCTTTTCCGATGAGACCGGTCGCGACTTCGTGGTGAGGCAGTGGGGGCGGTCGGCTTCGGGGGAAGGGCTGAGTCTGGCCCTGGTGCGGGTCGAGACGGGCATGGCCATCGGCCTGATGATCCTGCTCCACCGCCAACAGCCGGGCGTCGTGGGCGTCGGGTACTGGACGGTGCCGAGTCGTCGCCGCCAGGGGTTCACGCGTCGAGGCCTTGTCGTGTTGACCAGGTGGGCGCTGGGTCTACCGGACGTGGTCCGCCTGGAGGCACTTGTCGAGCCCGACAACCACGGCTCGGTTCGTATCCTCGAGGCTGCGGGCTTTCACCGCGAGGGACTGTTGAGGTCGTACCTCGACCTCAACACGGGTCGTGCCGACGCCCTCCTCTACTCACTGCTCGGAGAAGACATCGAGGATGCGGCCGGCTGACACCACACTCGTCGGCAGCAGGCAGCGGTACGGTCAGTTGACGATCGTCAGACGGGCACCGGTCGCCATTTCTCGCCTGCTCTCTCCTGCACCCTTGCTGCTCCCGCAAGTTGCATGCGCCCGGAACAACACTTATGCCGCACACCCAACCGGTCAGATTTTGAGCATCTCGTCTGCCCTGGCAAGCCAGAACTCAACCTCATCCGGCTGAGCTCGTCGGACTGGCCAATCGATCAACCGAATGAAGAGATGAGCCAGATATGCCTGTGCCCGGAGATCGTCAAGATCATCGAAGGCCGAGGCGAACAGTCGCGTGCGCACCCCAGGCTCGCACGGAAGAGTCAGGCTGGTGACGGCCAGCATGACTAGGTCAAAACTTGCGTCGCCGACGACGGAGAAGTCGGTATCAATCACTGCTGCGAGCGACCCATCGTCGATCAGCAGGTTGTCGGGGTGCAGATCCCAGTGGACGATGTCAGTCCCGACGAGATCCTCACTGTCGATCGTGCCTCCGAACGCCTCGATCCGCTCGACGAGGGACCGCGTACGTTTGTCGTAGTCGTGAAGAGACGAGTGGAGGCAGTACCCTTCTCCGCCCGTGGTGAGCGTCACGATCAGAGCCGTGGGCCAGTGAATGGGATCATCCGGTCGAGCCAATCCGAGTCTTCGGAAGTGGAGCTCAAGGAGCCGTTCGACTAGTTGGAGGTCGAGGTGCTCAGGTGGAGTTCCTGGCATGAACTCCTGGATGACGAAACGAACCTCTTGAGTATCTATCACTGACTGGATCGGGACCGGCCAGCCAGCGTTTATCCGCAGTCTCTCCGAAAGGATGACAGCCTCTCCTCGTAGTTCACGACTATGGGGCCTGGAATCCCACTTGATCACTACCGGTTGACCGCTTGGCCCAAGGAACTCGTGAGCCCCGCTCTCTCCGCCGCTCAGTCGTCCGACGAGCTGATACCTCTCTCCCGTCTCCTCCGCGAGCAATGAAGCGGCCATTTCGGCGCTGATCTCCGAGCTGTCTTCCACCACGCCAGCATTACACCGTGATCGACTCGTCAGGTCGCTGACCTGATCACCCCATGAGTGAGCCGCTCCAGTGCTCGACGAAGTTCTCCGCGTCGCACCGGTCTCGGTGTGAAGCCTCGAAATCGTCCTGCTCCAGCTGGGACCGGCAGATCATGGCGTGGCCGCAATCACCCTCGACGGTCTTGGGGAAGAAGTTGTCTGTCATGAGGCGAGTCTGCCGGCCGCGTAATCAGCTCCAAGTCACCTCGCCCGCTACGCCAAGGCCACCCCGAGCTGGAGCGAACGAGGCCAGGGGTGACTTGACATTGGGCCAATCCCGCCCGCGGATCCCCTCCATCGGAGTACTGCGCAGCGCTCGGCGACAGGCGTCGAGATCATCACCTTGCTCATCGCGCCGGTCGTCTGCTGCGCACCGGCGACCATCCCGAAGCGCTGCGGGCCATCGGAGCCTCGGACCTCGCCTTAGGCCCCGGACTGCTCGGATGACAGCCAGGGCCGGACTGAACGTGGTGATCGCCGCCTACTGCCTATGGCTCGTGCGTCGGCAGAGAGCCGTCGGGGCCAAGATCGGGGCAGCCGCAATGGTGGCCGCGACTGCCGCCGACAGCCGGACGATTGTCGCCCTACGCCGCGCCCGTTGAGGCGGCGAAAACCTCCCGCAAAGGGATCCATGATCGACAAGACCCTTTTGATCCTGATCGATTCGGCAGGAAGATGGTTGACTCACTTTGATGCCACGTAAGGAAGCGTACGATTGACTCGTCGATTGAGTTCGATCTCGAGCGTCCGCGTCACCGACGCCACCAAGGGCTCGGGAAGTGTGGTGCGGTTCAGCGGGTCCATCGGCGTCGAACGAGGGCGCGATGCCAGCGCAGAATGGGCTCGGGCCTGACGAGGAAGGACGCCCATCGCTCGCGGGGAACCAGGCGAGCCAGGGCACTGACGAGCGCTCGATCTGACCAGGTTAAGCGGGGACGGGCGAACCGGCGCTGGAGTACGGCGAGCTGATGGCGCAGCACGAGGATTTCGGCGTCCTTCGCCACCGCGTCCATCTGGTGGATGCGGATCGCATCGGCGACTCGACGGACGAGGCGATAGAGGAAGGAGAGCGCCACGGGCGGCGAGCCTCGCCGAGCCCGCCGTGCCTGGTCAAGCCATTGGTCGTCTGACCGTTATCGTTGGGACGAAACCACCACCACGGGAGCCTGGCGTACTGGGCTGAGAGGTCGGCATATTGGCCGACGACCGTTTGAACCTGATCCGGGCCATACCGGCGAAGGGAGGAAGATCAAAGTGAGCGGCAGTCGAGATAACCGCACGGCTGGCACCGGGGACGAGCACACGCCGAGTGGAAGGTCGAAGGGGTTCGTCGACTACGAGCAGGTTGCCGATCTCTACCGGCGAGGCCGCTCTCTGCCGGCGGAGGTTCTTGCTCGCTGGGGCGAGGCCGTGTCGCCGTTCCTGCCAGACGGGAAGCTGCGGGTCGTAGACATTGGGGCCGGCACCGGTGTCTTCGCAGCGGTGTGGCCGTTCTGGGCCGATGCTATGGCCATCGCTGTGGAGCCCGCTGAGGCGATGGCGCGGGCTGGGATGCTGGCTGCGCCGGCCGCGTACTTCGTCCGGGGAGTAGCCGAGGCGCTACCGCTTCGCGACGGTGCCGCCGATGTGGTCTGGGTATCGACAGCGCTTCACCACTTTCCGGACGTCGATCGCGCGGTGAGCGAGTTCGCTCGGGTCCTCCGAAGCGGTGGGCGGGTGTTAGTGCGGACGTACGTCCCCGGACGAACCGAGATCGGCTATGTGAACGGCTTCCCGGGCCGAGCCAAGTGGATAAGCCGTTTTCAGACAGAGGCGGAGCTGCGATGCCTGTTCGCTGCGCACGGCCTCAGCGTTGTAGACATCGTGGACGTCTTGGAGTGGAAGGAGAACTACGCCGCGTCGGCCCAATGGGCAGCGATGATGCGCAACGCCGATTCCATGTTCACCGCGCTCAGCGACGACGACATGGCCGAGGGGCTCGCAAGGTTGCGCTCGACTCCTGACGTGGTGGGGCGCCTGGAGCTGACGCTGCTGGTCTTCGCGCGTCAGTGAGCGCTACAAGCAATCCCGGAGGTGGCTTCGGGAGGGTCGTCGACGCGTACGACGCGCGCCCGGCATATCCACCGCTCTCTATGAGTCGCTCAACCTTCATTGCGGACTGATTGCTGGCGCCAGGGTGTTGGAGGTCGGCCCGGGAACAGGTCAGGCTACCGTCGAGCTCGCTCGACGAGGAATGGTCATCACCGCCGGCGAAGCGGATGCGACCATGGCCGAGCGGCTGCGCTCCCGGATCGGTCGCCTTTCCATCGACGTAGTGACAGGCCGCTTCGAGGACGTGGACTTTGAGCCAGCCAGTTACGACGCCCTCGTGTCAGCAACGGCCTTTCACTGGATCGACCCCGCGATCGGCTACCAGGTAGCCGCGACCGTTCTCAGGCCGGGCGGGCACATAGCGCTGTGGTGGACTCTGTTCGATCTTCCCGATCGGCGCGACACGGCATCCACAGTGCTTGAACTAGTCTTCGAAGGCATCGCGCCAGGCGTGTTCCAACGACTCACCGACCCGGCAGCCTTTTGCCTCGATATCGATGCGCGAGTGAACCAAATTGACCAATCCGGTGTCTTCGGCCGCGTCGAGTGGGCCACGTTCGACTTTGATGTCACCCACACTGCGCAGGAACTGCGGAGCCTCTTCGCCACCTACTCACCCGTGCTCAACCTCCCCGATCGGACCAGCCGTGCTCTTCTTGCTTCCATTGAGGAGACGATCAGCGACCTACCCGGCGGGTGCGTGACGCGCTGCTACACCACCATCCTCTACAGTGCCGCCACCCACGACCAGCGGTGATGCCTGGACTCGGGCTTTCGACGGCGGCGCGCTACCTGTGAGGCCATCATGCGCCTTGGCGATTCGGGTCATGCATCCGGCCACGGCAAGCCACACCCGCTACCCTTTGGACAGGCGACGGATCCCGTCACAAGTCCTGCCGCCCGGGTCGGTTCCCACTGGTTCCCGCCAACTTCCGCCGGGGCCGTCCCCGGGGCGGCGGGTTTGATGAATGAGCACGCTTCCCTGTGGGAGCGGTCGGACCCGCGGTACGAAGACTGACCTGCACAAACGCGCGTGGGAAGACTGTGGGGTGCATTTATTCGAGTCGGGCCCCCGACCAGGGCAATGCCGGCGCCTTCCCTTGTGTGCCGAGAATCTCATCACGTCGGGCACCATCCGTGAGTGTCGATCGGCTGTGATCAGCATGAAAATCCTACTATCCGACTCTCTGATTGTCTGCTAAGTTTTCAGTCGTGTCGAGGACAACGTTACGGGGCAAGGGGCAGTTGACCCTCCCCGAGGAAATCCGTACCCAAGCGCACCTTGAAGAGGGCGACCTCCTGGATGCGGAAGTCACGTCCGAGGGCATTTTGCTGCGGCCTCAGAAGGTGATCGATGCCACCCAGGCATGGTTCTGGACGAAGGAATGGCAGGCAGGCGAGCGGGAAGCAGATGCCGACCTAGCTGCTGGTCGTATTCAGACCTTCGAGGCCGCCGAGGCGTTTATCAAGGCTCTGCGAGGAAGCGCGAAGGGTCCCAAGCGGCACCGCGGCGTCAACTGACACCCGGGTGCCAACCTTTGCCTGGCTGGCCCGTTTTGGTGCCGATTTCGATGCACTCTCGGGCGACCAGCAATCGGCGTTCTTGGCCGCTGTCGTACTGTTCGTGGCCGACCTCAGCGTGGGCGAGTTTCGACCGAGTCTCCGGGTGAAGGGCGTGAAAGGGGCTCCGGGCGTGTTCGAGATGACCTGGGCTGCCGATGGCCGGGCGACGTTTGAGTACGGACGAGAGATCGTCGCCGGTCAGGCCCACATCATTTGGCGCCGGATCGGTCGTCATGATGTATTCCGGACCCCGTGACAGCGAGCCGTGGTGGCGTCCCAGTGACGGTGTAAATCGCGACGGGCGCAGGCTCCTTGTTGATAATGTTACGCGGCGGCTGTGACGGTCTCGTTGGTGTCGGCGGTGACCTCCTTGTCGAGGGTTGGGTGGAGCAGCTGACGGCGGAGCTCTTGGAGTTGACGGACCGTGCGGGAGTCATGACCACGCCGCGCCAGCCCCGGCTGGTGTGCGTGCCGAGAATGTCATCCGGACCCAATCAGCTGGACTTTCGTTAGCCTGATCCTCCCGACGAAGATGGACCATGGCGCTGTCCTTCCTCTATCTGGCGTTTGTCCGAATGCTCCAGTTACTCCGGCTGTGCGTGCCGAAAATCCCATCCGCATGTTTTGAGCAGCCACAACGTCTTGCGGAGAACGACGGGCGGGGAAAGCTCATTTCTCGGGTCGTATCCGCCGCCGCGTCGCATGTAATCACGGAGAGCGCCCGGCCCGGCGGGCTGCGTGGCTTGGGTCGCAAATCGGCCACGACTGCGGGATGGGAAAACCGGGCGGAGCGAGACTTGTGGGTGCCGAGAATGTCATCCGGATCCGTTCAGCTGGACTTTCATTGTCCTTATGCTCCGGACGAAGCTGGACCATGGCGCTGTCGTTCCTCTACCTGGCTTTTGTCCGAATACTCCAGTTACTCCGGCTCTTCCGGATGGACAACGGAGAACTGGCGATTGAAGTCGTCATGCTCCGCCACGAAGTGGCGGTGCTCCGACGTCAGGTGGATCGCCCGGAGCTGCGGCCCGGCGATCGGGCGCTGCTCGCCGGACTCAGCCGGCTCCTTGGTCGCCGGCGTATCGGAAGGTTCTTCGTCCAGCCCGAGACCCTGCTTCGCTGGCATCGGGACCTGGTTCGGCGCCGATGGACCTATCCCCGTCGTCCGGGTCGACCGAGTGTTCCCGCCGGCACTGTCCAGATAATCCTCCAGTTGGCGGCAGAGAACCCGATGTGGGGATATCGCAGGATCCACGGCGAGCTGGTCACGATGGGCATCGGGCTCGCTCCATCGAGTGTCTGGGCCATCCTCCGTCGCCATGGCATCGACCCATCGCCCAGGAGAACCGGCCCGACCTGGACCGAGTTCCTCCGTAGCCAGGCGTCATCGATGTTGGCTTGTGATTTCTTCACCGTGGACACAGTGCTGCTTCGGCGCCTTTACGTGCTGTTCTTCATCGAGATCGATACCCGGAGGATCTACCTTGCCGGCATCACCGCCAATCCGGTGGGGGAGTGGGTAACCCAGCAGGCCCGCAACCTGAGCATGGACCTCGCCGAGCGCTCCCGACCAGCCAGATTCCTCCTTCGAGACCGTGACACGAAGTTCACCACGAGCTTCGACGAGGTCTTCCGCACCGAGGACATCCGGATCATCAAGACCCCTGTTCGGTCTCCCCGGGCAAACGCGTTCGCTGAGCGCCTCGTCGGGACCGTCCGCCGAGAGTGTCTCGACCGAACGCTGATCCTCCACCGACGTCAGCTCGAAGCCGTCCTGGTGGGGTACGTCGATCATTACAACACCCATCGGCCACACCGATCCCGCGACCAGGCGGCTCCGCTCTCGATGCACCCACCGCCCCCGTTGGCATCAGTGCCTGATGCGAATCGATTGCGAAGGTCGGACCGGCTCGGGGGTCTCATCCACGAGTACAAACTGGCTGCGTGACACCGTCGGATGAGGTGTCCGGTACGAACACGATCAGGTCCACGGCCTCTTCTCGCAATGGATCTGCTGGCCCGTTGGCCCCAAAATGGGGGAATGAGCGGGACCACTGACAGGACCTGGGTCGAGCGCGACGCCGCCGTGGTTTGGCACGGGTTCACCCAGATGGCGGCCTATGCCGACAATGCACCCCTCGTGATCGACCGCGCCGAGGGACGCGAGCTGATCGACGCCGACGGGCGGCGGTACCTCGATGCCATCTCGTCGCTGTGGGTGAACACGCTCGGTCACCGCGTCCCCGAACTCGATGCGGCCTTAGCAGCCCAGGCCGCCAAGGTCGCCCACACGACGATGCTCGGCAACGGGAACACGGTCGTCATTGAGCTGGCCGAAGCGATGGCCCGGGTGGTTCCGGTCGACAAGCCCCACTTCCTGTTCGCCGCAGACGGCGCGGTGGCCGTTGAGCAGGCACTCAAGATCGCGTTCCAGTACTGGGTCAACCGCGGCGTCGAGGGGCGAACGGTCTTCCTGGCACTGGGCGACGCCTACCACGGCGACACGATCGGCTCGCTCTCGCTCGGCGACGGCGGCGTGTTCAGCGCGGTGTTCGAACCGCTGTGCTTCCCGGTGATCCGCACGCCCGGCTATGCGGACCCAGCTTGGGCGGCCAAGGCATGTGCCGCGATCGCTGCGCACGCGACCGAGCTGGTGGCCGTCGTGCTCGAGCCCCTCGTGCAGGGTGCGGCGGGAATGTTGTGTGCCTCCGCGTCCGACGTGCGGCAGATCGGCGAGGTCTGCCGCCAGGTCGACGTCCTGCTGATCTGCGACGAGGTGGCGACTGGCTTTGGGCGGACGGGCACGGTTTTCGCTTCCGAGCAATGCGGGCTGCGGCCCGACCTGTTGTGCCTGGGCAAGGGGATCACCGGCGGCTATCTGGCCATGTCTGCCACGGTGGCCTCGGGTGACGTGTTCGGCGCGTTCCTCGGCGCCGACCTCGGGCCGTCGACGTTCTACCACGGGCACTCCTACGGGGGGAACGCGCTAGCGGCCGCCGTGGCGCTCGAGCACCTTCGCCTTGTCTACTCGTGGGACGTGCTGGCCAACGTGCGGGCCCGCGCCGAGCAGCTGGCGGTCCTCCTCAGAGAACATGTCGCGCCCCGGCCGGGGGTGCGCGAGATTCGTCAGCGCGGGCTGATGGTCGGGATCGAGCTGGCCGCGCCCGAGCCAGGTTTGCGGTGGGGGCGGCGGGTGTGCGCGGGAGCCGTATCGAGGGGTGTACTGCTGCGGCCACTGGGCGACGTCGTGGTGCTGATGCCGCCGCTGACGATCACCGAGGACGAGGTGGTGCGAATGGTCGAAGCCCTGGACGGGGCGCTCGAGGACGTGGTGGGCGAGGCGGGACCTTCGTGAGCGAGAGCCCGTGGATGGGGCGGATCCGGGCCCAGCTGGCCGAGGTCGTCGAGGAGCGACGCTGGCGCTCGCCGCGGGAGTTCGACGCCGTCGGGCCGGCCGGCGTGCTCGAGGGCGCCGAAGTCGTGTCGTTCGCGTCCAACGACTATCTCGGCTTGAGCGCGCACCCGGCGGTCGTCGCCGCGGCGCACGAGGCCTTGGATCGGTGGGGCGCCGGCTCGGGCGCGTCGCGCCTGGTGACGGGCACCCGCCCCATCCATGGTGAACTCGAGCGGGCCCTGGCGGAGTGGAAGGGGACCGAGGCCGCCGTGTGCTTCCCGACGGGCTTCGCCGCCAACCTGGGCGTGCTCACCGTGCTGGGTGGACCGGGAGTACGCGTGCTCTCGGACGAGTTGAACCACGCCAGCATCATCGATGGGTGCCGGCTCTCCCGCTCGGCGCTCGCCGTGTACCGGCACCGTGACCTGGGCCACCTCGATGAGCTGCTTTCGGCCGGGGCTGGATTTGGGGCCCCGGCCGCCGCGCCGACGATCGTGGTCACAGACTCGGTCTTCTCCATGGATGGGGACGTGGCCCCCGTCGAGGCGCTGGCCGCGCTGTGCCGGCGCCACGGCGCACTCCTCATCCTCGACGAAGCCCACGCCATCCCACCTCCCCACCTCCCCACTGCCACCGCCGAGCGGGACGGAGACGGGACAGCGGGAGATGAGGACGGGATGGCGCACGAAGGAACGGTCGTGCGGGTGGGCACGCTTTCCAAGACTCTGGGCTCGCTGGGCGGTTTCGTGGCGGCGTCACGTGACGTGGTCGACTTGCTGGTGAACCGGGCCCGTTCTTACATCTTTTCGACGGCGCCGACCCCTGCCGACGCCGCGGCCGCGCTGGCCGCGCTGCGCGTCCTCCGATCCGCTGAAGGGGTTGCTTTGACTGGCCGCCTCGCCGCACTGATCGACCGTGTTATTGAGGCCGGACTCGCACCGCCCGGACACCCGAGCCCCATCATCCCGGTCGTCCTCGGATCCGAGCAGGCGACGCTCGAGGCTTCGGCTGCGCTGCTCGACTCGGGGCTGTGGGTGCCGGCCATCCGGCCGCCCACGGTGCCGGTCGGGACCAGCCGGCTGCGGGTCACGTTGTCGGCCGCGCACCGCGACGACGACGTGACCCGGCTGCTCGATGCGCTCGTCCGCCTGCGGCGCCGCGCCCCCGCCGCACTCTGACCAGCGTGTCCGAGTCAGGAGTGCGCCCGTGCCACGGGGGAGCTCGTGGGTCAGACCAAAGGAGCCGATGTCGTCGACGCCGCCGTTGTCACGAGCGCGGCGCGTCGAGGCGACGCCCGTGCTGACCGGCGACCCTCGGGACCTCCGCCGCTTGGCCGAGCACGTCGGTGGGGTGGTGGTCGTTCCCATCTAGGACCTCCCGCGAACCCCAGCCCGCAGGTCCTGACGCGCCCGGAGGACCATCCCACCCCGGTAGGAAGCGATTCCGGGATGGCAGCATCTTCGCTGGTCAACAGGCCGATCGAGTAAATGCACCCAACAGGCCAGTCCTTTGGGAACCTACCTGGCCGCCGTGACGTGCGTGGCTTCGTCTGAGTGCCTGGCCGTGGGTGCCACCATGGACGCCAACGGAGACCCATCGACCACCCTGGTGGATCAATGGAACGGCTCCGAGTGGTCGACAAGGCCCAGTCCCCACCCCGACACCCCATATGACCTACTCACTGATGTCACCTGCCTGGGAACGTCGAACTGCTGGGCGGTGGGAGCATCTGGTGTTCAGTCTGGACAGAACAATAATGGGCCTCAGGCCAACCCCTTCGTGGAGAAGTGGAACGGCTCCACATGGTCGGTCGATCCCAGTCCAAACGTGACAGCCTTTGGCTACCTCGCTGGCATCTCGTGCCTCAGCGGAAATGGATGCTTCGCGGCAGGATTCGCTGCCACCGATACCAATAACAACTTCACGCTCCAGACACTGGTGGAACAGCTGCTCCTCCCTCCCGCCGGCAATCAGGGACTGCGGCTGACCGGTTCTGACGGAGGAGTGTTCAGCTTCGGGAGCGCCAACTACTTGGGTTCAATGGGTGGGATCCAGCTCAACGCTCCGATCGTGGGAATGGCTACAACTCCCGACGGCGCCGGCTACTGGCTGGTGGCCAGCGACGGAGGCGTCTTCTCGTTTGGCGACGCCAAGTTTTACGGTTCAACGGGATCGATTGACTTGAACAAACCCATCGTGGGCATGGCATCGACTCCCGATGGTGGCGGTTACTGGCTGGTGGCAAGCGATGGGGGAGTGTTCAGCTTCGGTGACGCCACCTTCTACGGATCTATGGGTGGTCGTCATCTCAACGCTCCGATCGTGGGCATGGCGTCGACTCCCGACGGCGCCGGCTACTGGTTAGTGGCCAGCGACGGAGGCATCTTCTCGATAGGCGATGCCGATTTCTCGGGTTCGATGGGCGGTACCCGCCTCGACGCCCCGATCGTGGGCATGGCATCGACTCCCGATGGCGCCGGTTACTGGTTGGTGGCCAGCGACGGAGGCATCTTCAGCTTGGGTGACGCCGGTTTCTACGGTTCCGTTCCCGGCCAGGGCATCCACCCCGAGATGCCTATTAATGGGATGATCTCGACACCCGACGGTCGCGGCTATTGGCTCGTCGGGCGAGATGGAGCCGTCTACTCCTACGGCGACGCCGAATTCCTCGGATCTCTGGTGGGGATCGGATTGGCCGGTCCTATCGTTGGGGCCGCTGCATAGAGATGACCGATTGCCGGGGTCCTGGCGCAAAGGCCCTTCGACGGATCTCCCTAGTGAGCGGGTAGGCGCCGTCATGACACCCTTCAGGGTATAGTTCGCGCCGGTCGGTTGGGGGGTTGACCTGCATGGCGTTTCGAACAAGGACGGTCACGAGAAACGCTCCCAGCAGCCGTCGGGGCCTTCGGGTGTGCCTCATCCTGGCCTGTGGTGCGGCACTCCCGACACTGGTCGTCCCGGCAACGAGTGGTGCGTCCTCGCAGGCAGCTGGTTCCGCAACTGGATCGTCGGTGACCGTGCACATCGATGCACGAGATCGGATCGGCACGATCAACGAGAACCTGGTCGGGGTCAACCACGTCGTCGACGGCTCCGCCCCGGCGCTGGCAGTCATCGGCACCCGATGGGCACGGACCGACGTTTCCTTCGAGATCACCACCGGATCGGGTCCGGCCTATGACTGTACGACGGGGACGTGGAATCCCAGCTACCTCGACTCACAGGTGGCACTCGATCGGGCGGCCGGGGCTTCCCCCGAACTCATCGTCGACTACACGCCACCGTGTCTCGCCACCAACCCGCCACCCGGCGTGAACCCGAACTACACGCCTCCCGACATCGGGCCGGATAAGGCGAAGTGGCAGTCGCTCGTCTACCAGATGGCGCTGCACGAGATCATGGCCGAGGGCGTCCGGACCTTCGAGGTCTGGAACGAACCCAACCTCGGGTTCTTCTGGACCGGAGGGCTCGACGGCTACCTCACGCTGTACCGCGACACGGCCCAGGCGCTCGAGCAGGCGGCGAAGGCTGCCGGGGGCGCCATCGAAGTCGGCGGCCCCGCCCTGGGGGAGTTCGACGGTCTTGACACTTCCTGGATCGCGACTCTCGCCGAGTACGCGACGCAGAACCACCTGCCTCTCGACTTCGTCTCTTGGCATCTGTACGCCGACAATCCCGACCTCGGACCCTCAGACCAGCTCCCGGATGGCCTGTGCCTGACCGGGACCCCGCCCCCCGGCCTGCCCTGTTGGTACAACCCCGAGCTCAACGCGAAGGAGTACTTCAGCCAGGTACGCCAGGTCCGGAGGGTGCTGGCTCCCCATCGGAGGCTGCACGCCAAGCTGTGGATCGACGAATGGAACATCAATGCAGGCGAGGACGCCCGGATCGACGGACCGTACGGATCGGCGTTCGTGGCTGCGGTGCTCGCCAACGGGCAACAGTCCGGGATCGACCGAATGTCGTTCTTCGACACGGCGGATGATGCGAGCGACCCGACCCAGAACTGGGGACTGCTGCAAGCGGATCTGGCGCCGAAGCCCGCCTATGACGCCATGGCCATGTGGCACGAGATGGCCGGTGCCCAGCTCCGGATCTCCCCGGACGCTCGCTCAGGCAGGGCCGACACGCAGGGCGACGTGGGCGCCGTGGCCTCGGCGACCCCGAGCGGCCAAGTCGCCGTCCTTGTCTACAATTTCGTCCCGTACGATCCGACCGGCAACTACGGGACGAGTGACCCCACGCCTTACGACCAGCGGGTGACCGTCAAGGTCGGCCAGCTCCGGGCTTGTTCCTATGCCGCCGCCCGGACCCTCGTGGACGCAGACCACGAGGGTCCGACGGTGAGCACCTCATCGATCGTCGGGCCGACCGTCACCCTGTCCTTCACCTTGGCCGGCGAGGGCGTGACGCTCCTCGTCCTCACCCCCCAGGGGTAAGACGCCGCTGGCCGAGACTCCCGGGGTTCTGGTCGGCGCGGTCGGCGCGGTCGGCGATCACGCCCGATGGCTCGGGCGACCCCGGACCTGTAGGGTGCATTTACTCAGCCAGGGTCCTGGCCAGGGAGAACTCGTTTGGAGCCGGCTGCGGTCCTACTGGCTTCTTCCGGAGCCTGTGGGTACCGAAAACCCATCCGGCCAGCTCAGGACGGTCGAATCAGCGATAGCCCTCAGTTATCGCGGGCAAGAGCTCCATCCATCAGCGTTGTTCGACGAGTCTGTATGCCACCCGAGTTGGAATGAGCGACAGCTGGGCGGCCAGAGGTTCTTCTGCCTGCCCGTGGCCTACCAGTGGGGGAACGTGCCGACAGCCCAAAGGCTGGTCCGTATGGCGTCCGCTCACCGGGAAACTCACCGGGCGGGTCTTGCGGGACATGCTCGGGTGAGCACGGTCTCTGACAAGCGGCCATCTCGTAAGCGGTTCGGCTTACAGGACGTCCGTTGTGGCCTTCGCACCATGAAGCGCGGTTGTCGCTCGGTTGGTGCTGCTAACTGGCGGGGCGGTGTTCGGCTGCGGAGAGGTCTTTGACTGCGTCGCGTAGTGCGTCGTAGGTGACGCCGAGGTTGGCCAGGACCTCGGAGGCGGTTCCTTCGGTGACGGTGAGGCAGCCCAGCGCTAGGTGGCCGGTGCCCACATAGTCGTGGTCGAGACGTAGGGCCTCGCGTAGTGCGTGTTGCAGGACCCGCTGGCCAGTGTCGCCGCTCACCGAAATTCGCGGTTTTCGCTCACCGAAATTCGCGTTGAGTCCGCGCTCCGGTTGACAGGTTAACCCCGCCTCCTCGGGGTCTTCTCGGGCGGACCGGCCAGGTCCGTCAGCGGCTTGGTGAGAGCCTCGTGTTCGCGCAGACGCCACGAGGGTCCCTTGATGTTGATGACCGTGGCGCGGTCGAGCAAGCGGTCCAAGATGGCGGCCGCGACGACGGAGTCACCCCCGAACAGCTCGGCCCAGGCCGGCAGGCCCCGGTTGGTCGTGACAATGGTGGCCGAGCGCAGCTCGTAGCGCCGGTTGACCACCTGGAAGAAGGCGTTGGCCTCTGTTCGGTCGAAGGGCGTGATGCCGACGTCATCGATGACCAGGACGCTCGGGGACGTGTAGGTGCGGATCCTCTGTTGAACGTCCCCTCGGCCCAGGCACCAACGAGTGCCTTGGTCATGTCGGTCGCTCCGCTGAAGTAGCCCCGATAGCCCGCCTCGACCGCCTTGATGCCGAGGGCCACGCCGAGGTGGGACTTGCCGCACCCGGGTCGACCCAGTAGCAGGACCGGATGGCCGTCGCGCACGAAGTCCAGCTCGGCCAGGTCGTAGACGACCTTGGGGTCGATGGAGGGCTGGAACTCGAAGTCGAACTCTTCGAGGGTCTTTCGGAACGGGAAGTGGGCGAAGCGCAGCCGGGCCGACAGACGTCTCTGGCGGGTGGCGTCGACCTCAGCGCTCAGCACGCTGGCCAAGAACTCGAGATGGTCCGCACCGCGCGCCGTGGCGTCTGCGGCCAACTCGGCGAACACCTCGGCGGTGCGGACGAGCTTGAGGTAGTCGAGATCCCCCTTGATCTGCTCGATGAGGGTGGCCTTGCTCATGACATCGCTCCATCGGGGTCGATCGCGCCCGCCACGTTGGCGTCTGCGGCGATATCCACAGGCAGGTCGGTATCTGGGTGCGGGCCGATGAGGCCCATGTCGGCCAGATCGGGGACGGCCACGTCGTAGTCGCCGATCTCGAGACCGAGTGTCACCGCGGTCGCGCCAACGACGGGCTCGACAACGCCGAGGTGGCGCCGCCCGAGGACGACGGCCTCGGCCTCGCGCTTGTGCTCGGGGAGCCACTGGGGCTCAGAGCCCGTGGGCGCCAGGTGATGCAGCGCAACCATCTGGCCGAGAAAGCGCAGCTCGATGACGCTATATCCGATGGGTTGGCGCACTTCTATGACCTTGCCGGCGAGAGCAGGCGGGGCCGAGTAGAAGACCGTGTCCCACTCGACGAGGGGGACACGCCCGACCCGGCGGGTGTCGCGCACCGCGGTGTCGAAGCGCACGGCCGGCAGACGACCGAGCACATGGCGTTCGGTCTCGAAGCGTTCGGCCGGAGGAACGCCCGTCGTCCCGTGGGCCACCGCATGGAAGTAGCGATCCAGCCAACGGGCCGCACGGCGGTTGAGCTCGCCGACGTCTTCTGGTGGGTCGAAGTCGACTTCGGAGAGCAAGCCACGTTTGAGGTCGCGGAAAGGACGCTCGATCTTGCCCTTGCGCTTAGCGTCCCCGGCGTCGCAGGCCTTGAGCGCCAGGTCGTGATGTCGGGCGAAGGCGAGGGCGAGCGGATGGAAGACGAAGCCCTTCGAGCGGGACCGGCCGAGCTGGCCCATCCGATCGGTACGCCCGAGGGCGGGCACGCCGCCGATGGACTCGAAGAAACGGACCAGGCCCTCGAGGGTGTGGTGCTGGTCGATGGAGGGGGCGAAGAACCAGAACTTGATCCGGCTCCAGCACAGCACGCACCCGAAGCAGTGCAGCTCGTGGTCCCATCCCCAGCGCCGGGCGAAGCTGTTGCAGTCGGACCAGTCGAACTGGAACTCCTCGCCGGGCATGGTCTCGATCGGCATCGTCAGCATCACCGCGCCCCGGGTCGGGCCGCGCACCGAGTGCAGGTAGCGCGTCAGGGTCTGATACGAGCCGGGATAGCCCTCGGCCTCGATCACCCGCATGATGGACGAACCCTGCAGGTCGGCGTTATGCGCCAGAAGGGCGCCGATGCGGGCCTGCCAGCGGGCGTCGATCACCAGGTCCTCTTCGGGGACGCTCCGCTTGGGCGGCGGGCCTCCGTTCTTCAGCCACGACGACACCGTGGCGGGGTGGAAGCCGAGGTGGTCGGCGATCTGCTTGATCGTCCAGCCCCCGGCCCGCAGGGCCTTCACGTTCATGTACTCCTCCTGGGTCATCATCTCTTTCGGCTTCCTCCAGCTCGTCGGGTGCTTGCCAGCACCGACAAGTTGGAGGGGCCATGACCCCGACCGGTGGATGCCCGATCAGGAGGAGCGCGGCCTCAGTGACCGCGAATTTCAGTGAGCGTTAAACGCGAGGTTCCGTGAGCGCCGCGACAGGCCAGCGGGGCTGAACGGCAGCTTTTCGGTCTCCTTCTCGGCGCTAGGTAGGCCGATGCGACCGTTGATGGCAGCGGTGATCGCCGCGCCTCATCGACGAAATGGCATTCCGGTCACTCCCACATAGCCCCAACGGTCGTGAGTCCCGCTGGCGGATCCCCTGCGGACAGCGGGACACTGCACTGAACGACGAGCCGGTCGGTGTCAGATGTCGTTGGCTCCCCGGGCACGGTGTGGGTGCCGAAAACCTCATCTGGGGCCTCCACCTCGACTTTTGTCTGGAGGCGTTCCAACGGAGAGAACGCGGACGATGGCGTCGTGAGGTCCGTCCTCCGGGAACGATGTCGATCCGACGATCCGATCTCCCGGGCGAACAGCGTGCTGACGTGCGGGGCGTCAGCCTCGGGCGTGCCCACCTGTTGACAGATAGCAACATACTGTTGTAAGTTGTCAACGTGGCCGGGAGACCTCGTCATCCCAAGAAAGAGGTCGAGGAGGCACTGGATTTCGCCGAAGCGCACGGATGGCAAGTCGACTCGCCTCGTTCCGGGCATCCCTGGGGGAGGGCCACATGCGAACGTGAAGGGCACGACTGTCTCGTGTGGATCTGGTCGACACCGAAGGTGCCGGGCAATCATGCCAAGCAGATTCGCCGTGCGGTCTACAGCTGCGAACGGAAGGAGGAAGACAATGACTGACCATGAGTTCACTTTGGTGATCGACGGTGATCTCACTGATGAGAGGACCGCCGCCGCACTCTTCGAAGTCGGATGCGATGACGCCACCTTCGGTGTCAGCGACGGCATAGGGTATGGCGAGTTCATCCGTAAGGCTTCAACGCTCGCTGAAGCGGTGATGAGCGCGATCCATCAGGTCGAATCCGTTGCTTCATTGCGAGTCATGCATCTGGAGCCAGATGACATCGTGACCATGGCTGATATTGCTGAACGACTCGAGCGGACGCGAGAGAGCGTGCGACTGCTGATCGCTGGTCAACGTGGTCCCGGCGGATTTCCTCCGCCAATCTCGCACAGCCGGGAGCGAAGCCGTCTTTGGCGATGGTCGGATGTGGCAGAGTGGCTTGAGGGCATCGAACCTGAGGAGAGAGAAGCGGCACGATTCATGGCTGCCGCCAATGCGGCACTCGAGTTGCGTCACCGACTTAGTCAGATGACCGATGAGATCACGGCGAAGGAACTGCGGTCGCTCGTCTGACTGCCCATGCGATGGTCGGCACCGTGGTACACGTGGTACGAAATTCTGTGGTTCGCGCTGCTGAAGGGTGCCAGCTGTGCATCGGCACCGAGCGCAACGACCTCAGCACCACCAATTAGGGCGTTCACACGCCGCTCCGGGAGTCGCGAAGGGATGAGGCTCGCGGGCCGGCGTGCTTCGATCCGCTGATCTGCGGGAGAAGCGCCGATGTGGCTGGCCCGCCGATCGGCGGAGCCCGCCATCCGTCTGGCTCAGGCAGCCTTCCGGTAGTACTCGTGGATGAGCCCGCCGAGGAGATCGCGGCGCTTGATCTCGCTCGGCTCGGCGCTGAGGACCCTCAAGGCCGGTGAACCCCCTGGCTGTCTCAGTCCGAGACCGCGGTGGGGCCGCTCCTCGTTGCAGTGCTTCACGTAGGCCGAAAGCAGCTGCTCGAGGTGACGAGCACCCAGCACCATCACGCGATCGAGGCACTCTGTCCGCACCGTTCGGATCCATCGCTCGGCATAAGCGTTCGCCTTCGGGGCTCGCCACGGTGTTCGGATGATCTCGATGCCTTCCGCCTTGAAGACCTCGTCGAACGCCGCCGCGAAGCGCTTGTCTCGGTCGTGGACGAGGAAGCGGATCGGCTCCGATCGGTCCTCTCGGGCCTCGGAGAGGTTGCGAGCGATCTGGGTGCACCAGGCGAGGTTCGCCGGACCTGCGGTCACCCCGCCAATAAGGACGCGCCGGCTCTGCAGTTCGATGAAGAAGAGCACGTGCAGGGTCTTCAGCCGGATCGACTCGACGGTGAACAGGTCACAGGCGATAATCGAGGCGGCTTGGGTGCGCATGAACTGGCGCCACGTGTCCCGGTGCGGACCAGGACGGAACTTGACCTGTGGGTGCCGAGAACGTCATCCGGAGCGGTCGAGCTGGACTTTCGATGCCAATGTGATGACGATCATGATGGAGCGTGACGCTCTCCTTCCTCTACATCGCCTTCGTCCGTCTGATCCAGCTGAGTCGTCGCGTACGTAGCGAGAAAGAGGAGCGGGCCCTCGAGGTGGTCATGCTCCGCCAGGAGGTCGCTGTCCTACGCCGACAGGTGGCGCGTCCAGCACGGCCACCAGCGGATCGAGCGGTGCTCGCGGGCTTGAACCGCCTTCTGACAGTTGCTCGTCGAGGGCGTTTCTTTGTGAAGCCCGAGACCCTCCTGCGATGGCATCGGGATCTGGTGCGACGGAAATGGACCGATGCCCACCGACGACCTGGACGACCGGGCCTTCCTGCCGGCACTGTCTCGTTGGTCCTTCGGCTGGCGAAGGAGAATCCAACCTGGGGCTATCGGCGGATCCATGGGGAGCTGGCCAGGATGGGCGTCCGGCTCTCGGCCTCAAGCGTGTGGGCGATCCTGGATCGGCACGGCATCGGCCCCACACCTCGGCGTTCGGGGCCGACCTGGGCGGAGTTCCTCCGAGCCCAGGCGACGACGCTCTTGGCCTGCGACTTCTTCACGGTCGACACGGTGCTCCTCCGTCGTCTCTACGTCCTCTTCTTCATCGAGATCGATTCCCGGAGGACCTACCTTGCCGGCGTCATCGCCAACCCGGTGGGTAGTGGGTCACCCAGCAAGCCCGCAACCTGAGCATGGACCTCAGTGAGCGCTCCCGACCAGTCAGGTTCCTCCTCCGAGACCGTGACACGAAATTCACCTCCAGCTTCGACGAAGTGTTCCGCACGGAGGGTGTCAGGATCATGATCATCCAGACACCGGTGCGATCTCCTCGATCAAATGCCTTCGCCGAGCGCTTCGTCGGGACCATCCGCCGAGAGTGCTTCGATCGAATCCTGATCCTCGGTCGGCGCCATCTCGAGCAGGTCCTCACCGAGTACCTCGCCCACTACAACGAGCACCGCCCGCATCGATCACTCGACCAGCAGGCACCGCTCCATCCGCGGGTTCCGTCGAATCCGATCGACAATCCCGACTCCACGCAATTTCGACGAAGGGACATTCTCGGAGGTCTGGTTCACGAGTACCGACTCGTAGCGTGACCTGATCGGACGAATATTCGGCACGCGGACGTGAAAGGCACCGAAACCGACATTTGCGCCCTCGGGCATTCCTACCTCGTCTGTGGCGTGCGCCTCGACGGTGAGCATGCTTCTAGCGCTCTTTCGCGGCTCCTCGGCCGTCGCCGCCTTGATCGAGGAAGAGTCGGCGGTTTCTTCCCGAGGCCGGTCATGGAGGCGATCACCATGACCGTCAACGACCTTGACAGGCGTGTTACAACAACAATGCGCTCGGATCGGGGCAGGCGGGACCCAAGCGCGAGGTTTAGGGCGATGGCCGGAACGGAGATCCGTCACGTCGTTTTGCCCATCGCAGGATTGGGGGTGAGGTGAATGCGGTTTCGCATCGCTTTGATTGGCTCCGTCGTCGTAATCATCGTTCTCCCGCTGATCCTCACGATGACCCCCGGAGCAGCTTCCGGTCCGACGATCACCAGCTTTACCTCGTCGTACAACGCCAGCACCAACGTCCTCACCCTTGCGTGGGCCACCAACTCCGATGGCAGCGCCATGCCGTGCGGCGGAAGCCCTGCCGTTTACATATTTGCCACCAATGGATCGAGCATTGGTTGTGTGGATGAGCAGTCTGGGTCGACAAATGTCACGATTACTGATACCCAGCGATACACCTTCACGTTGGAGGCTGGCTTGAACGGGTCCGCTACGTATCAGCAGCTCTCCTTCGACCCACCCTCTCTGCCGCCCCCGACAATCACGTATCCCACGTCATCGCCCAATGCGGGGCTCACCATCTATGCGGACCCGTTCGATGGCGACGACATTAACAATCCCGGTCAGCCACCGACCATTACTTGGAGCCAACAGTCAGGGCTGTACACCAAAGTCAATGGAGGGTCAGCGAGTACGGCGACCTCGCAGCAGGTATCGCCCGGAAATTGGCAGCTCCGTTCGTGTAACGGCACGTCCAGTTCCGCCACGTGCGGGAGCAGCGTGGCGAACGTCCAAGTCACAGTCGAAGGCGCCCAGTTCCAAGGCAATTACCGCCAGTTCGTGCCGACCGGGTCAACTACGGTCACGTGGGCGAATCCCAATCCTAAGGGCGATACACCCGGCAATTTTTATTTTGTGTCGGCGCCAACCCTAAACAATGGTACGCAAGAGGAGACGGCGCTCAATCAGAAGTCGATCTCAATTCCCACTCCGAGCTCGGGGGTCGTCGATGTGGGATTGCTCACATGCTTCTGGAATGTGTATACGAACCAAATAGGCTGCGGACCCCATCAGCAGACTGGTGTCACTGTCAAGGTGCCGAGCAATCTCAATCCCAACGGCACGCTCACCCTCACCAACTGGCTCAACTCAAGCGGCACGCCCGTCTCGTCGTACAATCAAATCGCCGGCGAGGAGGTTAGTTACCTGACCCCGGTCGCCACCGTCACAGACACCTACCAAGGTACGCAAAACTCATTCGTCGTAACGGCTGGTTCCCAAAGTTTTCTCGACTACCCCAACCCGCTTGTCGCAACTGGATCGACCGTTTCCTCTAAAGAGACCATAGCGACCTTGGATAGTGGAGCTAGTGAAGAACTCCTTGTCGGATCGAGCCCTTCCTCCGAAAATGCCAACCTTCTGTCGGATCCGTGGACCTCCGCATTCAACGTGAATAACTCGACACCCTATCCAGAGTGGCTACCCGGGGGGATCGGCGATCCAGGGAACCCGGTCTTCGATTCACAAGGCCAGGTGTTCTTCGACGCTGAGTTCAACAATGCCATGGGCGAGATCGATCCCAATGTTTCCCCCACTGATTCGGCAGTAGCTGCCCTGCCTGTTCCCTTGCTCCAAAAGCCAAATACCACGGCCAAGACCTTCACGCCGGTCACACCGTTTGCGAATCCCTTGTATGGATCGGGAGAATCTACGACAAGCGCGATCGGTGACAGTGCCATCGGGGCGAACGGAAGCGTCTGGTTTACGCAAGGTGGCACCGGCCTCGGGCCTAGCGGGGCGCAGCAGTGGAATCATAGCCGCATCGTGAGTTTCAACCCATCCGGCCCGGGGGATCCATCACTTACCGGAACTCAGTACGACAGTCGGTATTGCGTCTACAGCGTTCCCAGTAACAACAACAACGCCGACGGCTTGGCTTGGGATGGCCAACGGATTTGGTACGCCGAACCGGGCACCAACTCGATCAGTTGGTTCTATCCAGACAACCTTACTTCGAAGACCGGTCTCCAGTGCGACTCGATGCTGGATTACTCAACAACCGATCCGAATAACCCACTATGGGCCAACGGCCAACATCAGAATTGCGCTAGCGGCGTTGTCCCAACGACGGCCTCGAACTGTGTGTACAACTATGCGTTGCCCAACAGCGCAGGCGAACCGGGGGGTATCCAGCAGCTTCAAGCCGATCCCTACTCCCCGATCATCTGGTACACGAATTTCAACAGCGGTTACCTCGGCAAAGTCGACTACAACCCCAGCACCGGTGCCATTACTGATATATCCGAATACCCTTTGCCCCCGCCCACATCGGGGATTTTCAGCTTCCCAAACAGTCTAGCGGTAGATCAGAATTATGTGTACGTCATGGAATTCGGCGGCGCCGACATCGTGCAATTCAATAAGCAGGACCTGCAGGCGGCGCCAGTGGTTATACATCTGCCTCGGGCCACGACAAACGTGTCGGGGCAGGACCTCCAGATTTACCAGGGCAAGCTGTACTTCACCTTGAGCGGCGATGCGGGACTGGGTTACCTGACTTTGAGCAGCTTGGAAAGTGGAGGTTCGCCGTCAGGCGTTATATATACGGGTTTCTCTACACTCCCGGACCCGGATAACGCTGATCACAATGAGGCTGGAATGGCTAACCTGGATACGTTTTCAATCGATCCCGCGACCGGAAACGTTGCGGCCGGAGACTTCTCCCGCCAACAGATCGTGCTGCTAAAACAGGATCCCACGACGACCGTGTTGGTGCCCTCAAATGCTGCTTCGGTGAGTGGTACACAGCAGGTGCTTGATGCGAGCGCGGCTGCGAACGCGGGAGTAGGGAAGGTCCAGTTCGAGCTAAGCGGTAATGGCTACAACGGCACTCCGATAGCTACGGCAACGTTGACTTATTACGGTTGGATCGCTGAGTGGAATACCACATCAGTGCCGGATGGCACTTATTCACTGCAGAGTGTCGTAACCGATGATAATGGTAAGACCGGCGTGAGCGACCCGATCACGATCACTGTTAGCAATTAGCTTACGCCGACAAAGTTCACAGTCCTGGCGGCTGTGAAGTCGCGACCGTGCGGTGGTGACGCGGCGAGAATCGGACCCATCGCTGGTCAGGGTCCGTCCGGGACCAATCCTGTGGGTCGGTCGGACCTGTAGGGTGCATTTACTCAGCCAGGGTCCTGACCGGGGGGCAACTCGTTTGGAGCCGGCTGCGGTCCTACTGGCTTCTTCCGGAGCCACCGATCGTGGAGCGCTGATACTACCGTGGTACCTGCATGTGGGACAGAACGATCGTCGCTCAGAAGCTGAAAGACCTCATCGGGTACGACCCGATCATCATGAAGTCTCGTGATGCTGTCGATCACGTAAGGGGGAAACAGGCGAGCACACTTTTCAACGTCATCGATGTACTTAGCCATATCCTCGCGTCTCTTCGCCTCGGCGAACACGACTCTGGCAAAGTCCTCTACACGCGTCATCCATGGCGCGGTACCTGCGACAGCTCCAGGTCGAAGGGCACCTCGACTATCGTGGGCGCTCCCGGAGGCGGTCTTGTAGGCTTTGGTTTCCCATTGATCGGTGCTCTTCGCCATCGACGGTCCCACCGGCCCGGCGGGGGCTTCGCGTTTGGCTTCCTTCTCAAATAAGTCCGCCAATTCGTCGGCTACAGACGAAGGATATCCCTGCGAAATGGCAAACGATCTGGCAGCTTCCCGATAGATCCTTCCGTTCTCGCGCCTTACCAACTTCTTTGCGACGGGGCCCTTTGCGAGCTTCAACCCAGAAGTCCATGGGATGTGCACGACGCGAGCGTAACGGAAGGGCGGTTTCGCAGCAGGGCTGAGAGCTGGAAGTACCAGAGGTCTCAGGAATAGGGCATGCGATAACCCTTGGTTATCGGGCTCTTCGGACTTGAGCGGGGCGACGTTGACGGGTTGAGGGTTCGCGAGCGTGGTACACGGGCCCGACGAGTCTGGCGGTTCGGTTCCTACGCCATCCAGATTCGGGAGCCCCTGTGGAGCTGGAACCAACGCGCATGTGCGAGCTGCTGGTCGGCTTGCCCGACGTGGCGTCCTACAGCCGAGGTCGACGGCCGGCCGGCCGATCTGCTGGCCCAGTGAGGTGTGGCTCCAGCCTGGCTCGTCGTTCGGAGGGTTGGTTCAGCCGGCGAGCAGTGAGTTGACACGCTCGTGGGCGGTCGTTGCTGTCTGACCATCCCCCCGTTGGCCGGACACCTCGAATAGGAGGTAGTCATGCCAACAGTGACCGATGAGAGGCCGATGCCGGCCCGCCGGCGAGGTCGGTATCCCAAGGAGTTCCGCAGGGATGCAGCAGCCCTGGTCATCGACCAGCACCGCACCGTCGCGGACGTCGCCCGGGAGCTCGGGGTCGTCGAGCAGACCCTGGGCAACTGGGTCCGCCAGGAGCGCATCGACCGTGGCGAGCGCGAAGGGACGACGACCGAGATGCGCGAGGAGAACGTCAGGCTCCGCCGGGAGGTGAAGCGCCTGACCATGGAGCGCGACCTGCTCAAACGAAGTGTGGCCTTCTGGGTGAAGGAGTTGGACCGGTGAGCCGTTACCGGCACGTCTCCGCCATGAAGGCCGAAGGGTTCCCGATCGAGGCGGCATGCGAGGCGGCTGACGTTTCCACCTCGGCGTACTACGAGTGGCTGGCCCGCTCCGCCGGTCCGACCGACGCCGAGTGGGACGAGGCCCTGCTCGTCAACGAGATGCGCACGGTCCACGACGACCTCGACGACACCTACGGCAGCCCCCGGATGACCGACGAGCTGTCGGACCGGGGGTTCTGCGTCAACCACAAGCGCGTCGAGCGGCTCATGGCCGCCAACGGCATCTACGCCAAGGACGGTCGCCGCCGCAAGGTCCGCACCACCATCCCGGACGTGACCGCCCCGCCGCTTCCGGACCTGGTTGGACGGGACTTCCGGGTCGGCGAGCCCGGCATGCGCACCTGCGGGGACATCACCTACATCCCCACCGGGGAGGGCTGGCTGTATCTGGCCGACGTCTTGGACCTCGGATCGAGGCGCTGCGTCGGCTACGCCATGGAGAGCCACATGCGCTCCGAGCTCGTCGAGGCTGCCCTGGAGATGGCTGTGGTCGCCCGTGGCGGGGAGGTGGTGGGGATGATCTTCCACCACGATCGCGGCGCGCAATACATGGGACGGGACTTCCGGACACGGTGCGAGAAGCACAAGATCGACCAGTCGGTCGGCCGCATCGGCTCGTCCCAGGACAACGCCGTGGCGGAGTCGTTCTGGGCGACACTCAAGCGCGAGCTCGTCTCCCGCTGCCGGTTCGCCACCCGAGCCGACGCACGACGGGCGATCATCGCCTGGATCAACCACTACAACGCGCTTCGTCGGCACTCGACGCTCGGCAACGTGGCTCCGCTCGAGTGGGAGCTGCGCTGGTTCCAGACCCAGATCGCCGAGGCCGCGTGAGAACCGTCCTCTCAGATCGCCTCAGAAGCGCTGAACGCCGCCGACTGCTACTGCCCACCAGGCGGATCCCAGCCGCCCGCACGTACCATCAACCCATAACCAGCCGTCCGGCTGGCGGGGGGAAGGCCAGTCGGCTCGAACGGCTGTTGCGTGATTTCCTCGGCGAGCGCGATGTAGCGCGACGCTGTCTCGATCCGGACATCGTCGGGAATCGGTGGGGGATCGCCGTCGCCGCGGAAGCCGCGTTTGACGAACCACTCGCGCAGAGGTTCCTTGTCGAGCGCGCGCTGGTCCTTCCCGTCGGCGAACAGTTCCTCGTAGGTGTCGGCGTACCAGAAACGTGAGCTGTCCGGCGTGTGCACTTCGTCGATCAGCACAACCTCGCTGTCGAGAATGCCGAACTCGTACTTTGTGTCGACCAGGATCAACCCCCGATCGGCGGCGACCTCGGTGCCCCTCCGGAACAAGTCGAAGCTCAGGCCTGCGATTCGGTTGAACAGGTCGGTAGTAATGAGGCCCTCGCTGACCGCGTCGCGACGACTTATGTTGCGGTCGTGCTCCTCGAGCTTCGTAGTCGGAGTGAGAATCGGCTCGGCCAACCGCTCGTTTTTCCTCAGGCCATCCGGGAGTGGGATCCCAGCGATGTCGCGTAGCCCGGTTTCGTAATTGAACCAGAGCGATGTCTTGGTCACGCCCGTGATGTAGGCGCGGACGACGAACTCGAGCGCCACCAGATTGCACTCGCGGGCTCGTACGACGTTCGGATCCGGCACATCGAGCAGGTGGTTCGGCACGATGTCGGCTGTCCGGTCGAACCAGAAGTTGGCGATCGCGTTCAGTGTTTGGCCCTTGAACGGGATCGTTCCCAGGATCTTGTCAAAAGCCGACTGCCGATCTGTCGTGATGATTGTTCGAACGCCATCCGCGATGTAGCTGTCGCGGACCTTGCCCTTGTGCGACTCGCCGATTCCCGAAAAGTTCGTTCGATCAAGAGTCCCTTGCAACTCCAACGTCATTCGTTCGTCTGAAACCACCAGCGCACCCCAATCCTTCGACTGCCAGCGAGCGTAGTGCTTCATCGAGGACTCCTACTTTGATCGCGGGTAAGAGCTCCATTCATCAGCGTTGGTCGACGAGCCTGTATGCAACCCGAGTTGGAATGAGCGACAGCTGGGCGGCCAGAGGTCCTTCGACTTGCGCGTGACCTACCAGGTTGGGGGAGTGTGCCGACAGCCCAAAGTTGGTCCGTATGGCGCCCGCTCACCGGGAAACTCATCGGGCGGGTCTTGCGGGGCATGCTCGGGTGAGGACGGTCTCTGACAAGCGGCCATCTCGTAAGCGGTTCGCTAATCGGTACTCATTCTCGTACAAGGAGAGAATAGGAATGCCGCGGATGCGGATCGACGCGAAGATTGGGTGATGGATCTGAATGGATTGGGCGTGCTCGGCGTCGATATCGATGGTGTTGTCATGGAACTCAATGACTATCAGGAGGAAGGTCTGACTCTCGGTATGAGAGCTCCAGGTGAGATCGTGGGAGCAAGAACTGCTCTTCGTCGCCTTCGAGACGAACGCTTTGGTGAGGCATTGTTCTTGGTCTCGAAATGTGGGCCCGCTACCGAAGCAACGATGCGGCACACTTTGCAGCAGAGCAGTTTCTGTGACGAGACAGGAATCAGCATTGATCGGGTCATCTTCTGTCGCCAGCGGATTGAGAAGGCAGCGATCTCCCAGGAGCTCGGAATTACTCACTTCGTAGACGACCGACTAGAAGTTCTGTCGTACCTGCAATCTGTGTCACATCGGCATCTGTTCAGCCCCGATCCGGAGGAGGTTCGTCGTTTTGAAGCGGCGCTCTCGCTGGTGGAGGTGGTCGACGACTGGGCCTCTCTGACGCAGGTCCTCCTTGGCTCATGAGTTTCCCGAACGGCAGTCGCAGATATGACCGGTAATTCCGGCCCTGGAGGTGACGCCGCAAGAGGATCCGCTTACGGCAAAATACCCACACTCAGGTCCCGAGCAACTGTCGGTGTGGCGTCCACCTCGCTTCATCGTCATCGAGAGTTCCGATCCGCAGTTCGAGCTCATCTCGAAACACCGATCGAGCCGCGTATGGAGCGACGGCGCCCAGGATGATTGATAGTTCGAAGAGGCGATCGAGCCGTGTTTGGACTCGATTTGGAACCGAAATTCCGGATGCAGTAGCCGTCCTGGCTGCGAAGTCGCCGGGGCGACCAAAGCGCTTCGCCAGCACCCTCACCGGCGAGAGGTCGTAGGCAACCGGACCCACCCCTGCCCGCTCAAAGTCGATGAGAAGCATCGTTCCGTCGAGCGAGACTGCGTTATCAGGTGACGCGTCTCCATGAATGATTCCCTTGTCGAGTGCCGAGTCTGGACCATCGAGCCACAAGAGGGCCCGGTCGACCTCCCCGTCAAGGTCGCGAGAGTTTCAGCACGAACCAGATCCTTTTGTCGTACGCGCTTCAATCCTGTCGCGAGGGCAGCTTGAGGCTCCCAAGCGCACGGCGCTGAGACTGCATTCGCTTTGTGCAGGCAACCAAGTGCCTGGCCGAACCAGTCGGGGTCGATCTCAGAGTCATTGACGGGCTGAGCCGGCCAGAGTGTCACCGGTCCATAGGTAGTGATGAGGTTGATCGTGATAGTGCGAATCGACTCTCAAAGTTGGCAGCGATCGGAGCTCCGCCCAATTCGCGAAGTCCACTTCGTGACGCGCTCGCTCGATGTGATGTGCTTCATCCACACGGGCGAAGAGCCCAAGTCCGGGGGCACGGTAACCCGACCTGCCCGTGAGCTGCCGGTCGGTGCAAAATGAGCTGGATCAAGGCCGACCTGATCGAGAGCGGCAGCGAGCGCCTCATCGGCGGCGTCACCAGAAGCTTGCACGGCTCCACACTGACCGATCTCGGGTAGCGCTTCAAGGAACGACCCATTCGTGTGCAATCACTTTCGGCCAGGCCCGGTCACCCATGAGAATGGTGAGGGTCGGGTCCGCCGCTCAAGGGGCCTCAAGAAGCCAAGTACCTGGCTTCTTGCTGTGCACCGAAAGAGGATGCTCAACCGCTTGTTCCTTCTCCCGGGAAGGCGGACGCGTTTTGAGTGAGCCAGTCCAGCATCAGGGCTTGGAAGTGTCCCGGCTGCTCAAAGGGCAGGTAGTGGCCGGCGTCGCCGAGCGCAATGAAGTTGCCGTGGGGGTAGTGGGTCAGAGCGTCGAACTGATCGAGGTGACCAACGATCCGGTCTTGCGTGCCAGCCAGGATGGTGACGTTGCCGTCGAAGATGATTGGCAAGGCCTTGTCGGAAAGCTGATAGCCGGTTGACTGGATTGTTGCGAGGTAGCTCCCGTCTGTCGACCCGTTGAGACTGAATGCCTTGGCAAGACGGCCGGCCACCGCACGCGTCTGGTTCCCGATGGTGTTGCCGAAGTGGTCATGCAGCTCGGCAGGTACCTCCGCGAGCCATCCCGCCGTTGGTTCGGAAGGAACCACTCGGGAGAGATTTCGCTCGTCAAGGCTGATTCTGAATCCCGGACACACGAAAAGGAGTCCCGGGATCCGTTCTGGTGTTCGACGTGCCAAGCCGGCTGCCAGGTACCCGCCGTAGGAGCATCCGACGACGACGAACCGCTCAGGGCCGATTAGGGACCGGATAGTTTCCTCGACGGCGTCGAGCACGGCGTCGGAGTTGGGCCCGACTGGCTGCGAGTCACCGGTACCGGGCAGGTCGATGTAGAAGCGACACCAGCCGCTGGCACAGGCGAAGGCGGGCTCGAATGCTGTTTCCATGAAAGCATGGCCGACGCCGAACCAGGGCAGCACGACCACGGGGCGGCCCGCTCCCCATATCTGCGTCGAAAGCACCACCACCCGAGTCAAGCACCTCAACCCGGACCTCGTAGGCCGCACTGAATTCAGCTCTCCAGTTGGCGGGCAAGCTGTCCGGTGGCCTCGATGAACTCGTCGACCAGTTCGAAGACGACTTGTGCTACCGACCTGCGCCGGTTCATGGTGCCGACGATCTGACCGACGAAGTAGTTCGCCAGCTTCTCCGCGCCCGAATCCGAGGTATGGGCGGCGCGGCTGATCCGGCGCTGTGCCTCGGCGACAAGGATCGGCTGCAGAGGCATGCCGAGAGGATCGGGAGTGTCGGGACGTTCCCACTCCTCGGTCCACGAGGACTTCAGCATGCGAGCTGGCTTACCGGTGAGTGATCGAGATCGGATCGTGTCGGCGGACGTGGCCGCCAGCATCTTCTCCTTCACCACCGGATGGGTCTCGGCCTCGTCGGTGGTGAGCCAGACCGAACCGCACCAGACACCCTCAGCTCCGAGCGCCATGGCCGCGGCCATCTGCCGACCCCGACCGATGCCACCCGCGCCGAGCACCGGGACAGGTGCGACCGCGTCGACGACCTCAGGGATGAGGACCATCGAACCGATCTCCCCAGTGTGGCCGCCCGCTTCGTAGCCCTGGGCGATGATGATGTCGACGCCTGCCTCCACGTGTCGTTCGGCGTGAACTGCTTTGCCGGCCAATGCGCCCATCAGGCGCCCTTCTGCCTTGACCCGGTCGATCAGGAACTGCGGGGGAGGACCGAGCGCGTTTGCGATGAAGGTGGCCCGGTGCGCGAGTGCGATGTCGAGTTGGGGACCGGCTGCGGCTGCCGAAAAAGGGGCGGCATCGGCACTCCCAACGCCGAAACCCCTTTCGTCACCAGCGTCCCGGTCGACAACACGTGCGGGGACCTCGTAGCGGCGGAGGATATCGTCGACGAAGGCCTGGAGCTCTCCGGGAATGAGGCGTCTGATGTCGTCGATGCTGTAACCGCCCTCCTCGTCACCGGCGTACCTGGCCGGGACGATGAGATCGACTCCGTAGTGCCGGTCGCCGATCTCGTGCTCGATCCAGTCGAGGTCGATCTGCAACTGCTCTGGGCCGTGGGCCACCGCTCCGAGTACTCCGAACCCTCCGGCCTTCGAGACAGCTGCGACCACGTCGCGGCAGTGGGAGAACGCGAGGATCGGGAACTCGATGTCGAGCAGTTCGGTGATGGCCGTGTGCATGGGCCCACCCTACGGGTCCAGGCTGCGCCGGGATGCGTCTCGGTTGTCGTGACCCAGTCCCTGTGGGGCTCAAGAACCCAACTCGGATCACGTCGCGGTCCTGTACGCGTTGATCAGCCCACCGACGACCTCCTTTTGTGTGATGCGGACGTCCATCGGCTTGCGGAGCAGGTTGCTGATACCTGTCACCTCCTCGCTGGCTGACCAGTCAACCGACACGCATAACGACGCTCAATGCAGCCCCAGCTCCGACCCACAGCGCACGCCGAACTGTCCAACCTCAGGATCGAGTCGGTGGCCGCAGGGGGTGGCCCATGTCTCGCCTCAGACACGGTCTACCCGGATGAGTTCGAACCATTACGTTGGTCGTCAATGACCACGTTCAGTTCACATTCGTCCCAATGGTCCGCAGAGTGGCAGCAGTCGTGGGACCTCCTCGAACAGGGCCTGGTGCCGGACCGTGAGTGGCTCATCTCGGGGTTAGTGGATGTGGTCGAAGCGGTCGTCGGCTCCCAGCCCGTCGTGATCGATCTGGGTTGCGGAACCGGGACGGTCGCCCTCCGCCTCTTCGATCGTCTGCCGGCGGCGTCGGTGATCGCCTTCGACGTCGATCCGGTCCTACTCACTATCGCGTCCGCAACCTTCTCTCATAATGACCGAGTCCAAGTCGTTGCCGCGGACTTGCGCGATCCGGACTGGGCCGGCGCGCTCCCCCAGAGTACGGTCGACGCCGTAATCACGGCCACCGCCCTCCACTGGCTGCCTGAGGCCTCCGTTCGACGCCTATATGGAGATCTCGCCGGTTTGATTCGCACCGGCGGGGTGTTCGCCCACGCTGAATTCATGGCCATGGTGGATCTGCCCACTATCGGACAGGCCATGGCCGAGCTACGGCACGGCCAGGCGACCGCACAGCACGGCAATAGAGGTCCCTCCTGGGATGAATGGTGGGAACTCGCCGCTGCCGACCCAGAACTGAGAAACGCCTTCGCCAGTCGAAGTGAGGTCTTCGAGGCCACCTACACCTTGGAGGAGTTCTCGCCGCCGGCGGACTGGCACACGAGGGCTCTGGTCGAGGCTGGCTTCAAGGAAGCTGGAGTGGTGTTTCGTGCCGGCCACGGCGCCGTGGTTGCCGCAGTGCACTGAGATGGCCGATCTCAACATCAGGCTCCGTCCGTTCCGCGAACCGGCAACGGTGCCACAGCACCTCATTGCTGGACCGATGTGCTCGTGCCCGCAGGGGTATTCCCTACGGGGCACGGGTACACCAGCGTCAGCTCTCACCATTTGCTGAGATCGGTGGTGCTGATGCCTTCAGGGCTCGCTCTCGTTCGACGGCCCGGTACACGGTGGAGCGGCCGACACTGAACAGGTCTGCCAGTTCAGCGGAGGTGTACTCACCGGTATCGACCAGGGCCACCAAGTGGGCTTCTTGGCGATGGTTGAGTTTGGGTTGCTTGCCCCAGAGATGCCCCTTGGCTTTCGCGATCTTCATTCCTTCGCGAGTCCGCAGCCGGATGAGGTCGGACTCGAATTCGGCAATCATGGCGAGGACGTTGAAGAGCAGCCGTCCGACCGGATCGGTGGGATCGTAGACAGACCCACCCAGATTGAGACTGACCTGGCGAATCGTGAGTTCGTCGGCGGTCGCCCGCGCGTCCGGGAGGGACCGCGCCAGCCGATCGAGCTTGGTGACAACCAGCGTGTCGCCTTCTCGACAGGCGGCCAGGGCCTCGCGCAGGCCAGGCTGTTCGCGGTTGGTGCCAGTGAGTCCATGGTCAACGTAGATTCGGTTGGCAGCCACCCCGAGCGCGGCCGGACTGTCGCGTTGGGAAGTGAGGTCCTGCTGATCGGTGGATACTCGGGTGTATCCGACAAGTAGCGTTGTCATAGCGCACCTCCAGTGATGGGTCGGACCGGAGGATTCCCGGGTTACCGACAACGGCCAGGGCCGCTTCATCCTGAATCGACTGCTTCTTGCTCCCTCTGCAGATGACGATCGGACTACGGACACATGAGGCGATCTGAGCCGCTTTGCTGGAGTAAGCAGGCGGCCCAGCGCCGTACCAGGTATCGATTCCCGAGCCGGTGATCAGGAGACAGTCGAACTGCCGGGCCCAGCTCCCTCAAGCAGTCCGGCTCTAGGCAAGAGACTTGATGGCGTCATCGTGAGCAAGCCCGTTTGTGAATAGTGCGGGTCGTACGCCTTCAAGGACTGTCGAGTAATCCGGCACTTCGGATTTCAGCGGGGTGTAGGCAGGAACGGAGGATCCGCGAGCGCGTAGCGGGGGTCCACCAATCTGAGGTTGTTCGACGACCTGAGATGGAGGACCCCCGTTGGTGACTGACCCTACGCGCGCGCTGGCCTGGATGATCGGACTGCCGGAGATCCGGTTCCTCTTCGGCGAAGACGGCCCAGAGGGCGAGGCTCGGATCCACGTGGAGACGACCGTCGACCGCACGGGCTGTCCGAGCTGCGGAAGTGTGGCGACGATCAAGGACCGACCGACCGTCGACCTGGTCGACCTCTCTCTGCAGGGCCGGACAGCCCGGCTCGTCTGGCACAAGCGACGCTGGGAGTGTCCCGACGAAGACTGCAAGACGAGCAGTTGGACTGAGGTCGACGAGCGCATCGCCGCTCCTCGCCAGTCCCTCACCACACGGGCGGCCCAGTGGGTGACCGAACAGGTCGGCCGATGTGCCCGGAGCGTCTCGGAGGTGGCGAAGGACCTCGGCTGCGACTGGCACACGGTGAACGACACGGTGATCGCCTACGGCGAAGGGCTCCTCGAGGCTGATACGGACCGGTTCGGTGAGGTCTCGGCCCTCGGGATGGACGAGGTGCTCATGACCCGGATCGGTCCTTACCATCGTCAGCACTTCTCGACCCAGCTGGTCGACGTCGACCGTGGCCAGCTCCTCGACGTCGTCCCTGGTCGGGGGAGTGTCGAGCCCATGGCCTGGTTGGCCGACCAAGGCCCCGAGTTCCGAGCCGGCATCCGCTTCGGCACGATCGACCTCTCGGGTCCCTACCGGCGGGTGTTCGAGGTCATGGCGCCAGACGCCACCATCGTCGCCGACCCGTTCCATCTCGTTCGCCACGCCAACTCGAAGCTCGACGAGTGCCGCCGGCGTGTCCAGAACGAGACGTTGGGGCACCGAGGGAGGAAGCACGATCCCCTCTTCCGCTGCCGACGGCTCCTCACCCGGGCCAAGGAGCGCCTCAACGAGCAGGGTCACGAGAAGCTCGTCGGCCTCCTCCGGGCTGGGGACCCGCACGGCGATGTCGCCACCGTCTGGCAGGCCAAGGAAGCGGTGCGCGAGCTCTACATCCACGCCGATCCCGCCGTCGCCCTTGAATGGGTCGACGAGCTCGCCCGTGATCTCCACGATGCCGACTACCCGATCGAGGCCCGCTCCCTGGGGCGCACACTCCAACGTTGGCGGAAGGAGATCGCCGCCTGGCACACAGCGCATGTCACCAACGGACCCACCGAGGCGATCAACAACTTGATCAAGCGGGTGAAGCGGGCTGCTTTCGGGTTCACCAGCTTTCGGAACTACCGGATCCGCTCACTCCTCTACGCCGGCAAGCCCAACTGGGACCTGCTCGCGACGGTCACACCCCGCTGAAATCCGAAGCGCCAGTAATCCAGGTAGCTGAATCGACCACCTGCGGCGCAAATGATGGCGGCGAAGGCTGCGTAGTCCCAGGACGCCCCCTCCAACTGCAGAGCCACCTCGATCTGGCCTTCCATGACCATCAGGACGGCGTGGGATCTCGGGACGACGTAATCACAATGTCTTGGAGTCGAGAAGCCAACTTGCGCCAGTCGTCTTTGATCACGTCGAGCGGAGGATGACAGCTCCACGTCAACCGCCTCTTGTTATCGCACGTGGAGACCTCCAAGGCCCTCTCCCTCGATTGGCTCTCACTCACCCATGCCCTGTGGCCGACCGCACCCCACCAGCGGCTTCTCTGGGCAGGTGCGCTCGTGACTCCCAGGGTGACTTCACCATTGACTCGGAGCGCGATCTGAGTTCCCCACGCCGTATCGCCTGCTACGAAGCACCTGGTGCCGTCGATCGGATCGACTATCCAGCAAGTCGCTTGTTCCCGATGGCCCGCTCTCTTCACCCAGGAAACCGTCGTCTGGGAGATCGCGAGTCAAGACGTGGCGGAATTCACGCTCTATCGCGTCCTCGATGGGAATGCTTGGCGTGCCATCAGATTTGATCGAATGGCCAAAGGACCCCGCATTGAAGACTTCCATACTCATCCCATCGGCCACGTCGGCCAACCCAAGGGCGAGCTGAAGATCGGCATTGGAATCCCTCATGGGCATCATTCTCGCCCCACACTGCTGACTTCGCTCAGCTCCAGTGATCCGCTCGGTTCCGATGATCAGGAAGGCCCAGCTAGTCGTTCGCCCTCCACGCCGGCATCCAGTCGTTGTAGGGAGATTGGCCGAAGGTCTCGGCCGTCCGGTCGATGGTTCCTGCGGCGGCAAAGTGAAAGCAAAGAGCGATTCGTTCCTGCTTCGACTGATTGTCGCCGCTCGAATGGACGAGATGACTATCAAAGACCACAAGATCCCCGGGGGACATGAGTATGGAGTTGTAATCGCCTATGCCTTGATCAACCAAGGTCACATAGCGTCCAGCCGTTGGTCCGCTCTGGTCCCGAGCGTGCGCAGCAACACTGGCCCTATGCGAGCGAGGGACGAACCGCAAACAACTGTTTTCTTCGGTTGCTGCGGTCAGAGCAATCCAGGCAGCTACAACTGGACGTGGAGGCTCGAACGGGAAGATCGAAGAGTCCTGATGCCAGGGTTGCCCTAACGCTCCGGGCACTTTCCAGACGACCTGCGACAGAAATATGTCGAAATCACCGTCTATTAGGGATCGAATCAAACAGGTCAAGTGTGGACTGGTCGCTAGCGACTTGAAGGGTTGGGCTCGGTGAAAGCGGTAGAGCTTGGCCACTCTCTGATCTGCGGGGAGTGCGTCAGAAAGGTTGTTTTCATACCGAACGACCGCATCTTCATCTTCGTGGACCATATGCTGAGCTGCCCTGATGAGCTGGTGACAGTCATTGATCGACAAGGACCCATCTACACGGAAGTAGCCATTTGAGTCCCACTCCGCGACGGGACTCTCGCAGCCCCTGAGCGGGTGCGATCCTTGACTTGGCACGCCGATAATGCTGCTCAGTGGATGGGAGTTCGTCAAGGGAACCTTGCATTGTCAGCGCAGCCGAATCGGCGCCCTGTCGCTCGACACGGGATCGTGACCGGCGCCCGGTGAGCCATCCATCACCGGGCACTCGGCGCTAACCTCGCGTAATGGCCTCGACCACTGTCGAGCAGTCGCGTGCGATCCCGATCGAACTTCAGCAAGCCTTCGATGTCACGCTACCGATGCCACTGACCGCGGTCTTCTCTCGGCGTTATGGCCTGCTGCCGCCAGTCAAAGAGGTCCGCGGGCAAGACGGGGTCTGGGGTCTGGTCGGGCAGTCGCGGACAGTGGTCACCACTGACGGCGGCACGATGCGTGAGCTACTAAAGGAAGTCGATTCCCCGCACTCGTTCAGCTATCTCCTGACCGACATCTCCGGCCCGATGCGGCCATTAGTCGACAGCATCGACGGACGTTGGGAGTTCGCCACGCAGGGCACAGGCACCTTGATCACCTGGCGATGGACCCTCCATCCAAAGGGTCTTGGTGCACACGTCATGCGCCCAATCGCCTTGATGTGGCGTGGCTACGCACGCCAGGCACTGGAACTGCTGTCCGAGCAACTGCTTGCGGCGGACTCGGCCTAGCGCACACCAGGCTGGCACTTGGTCGAAGCTGTCGCGGACGTCTCGGATGCCCGTGCCCGGGGAGCCAACGACATCTGGCACCGACCGGCGCGTCCTTCAGCGCAGTGTCCCGCTGTCCGCAGGGGATCCCCTTGCGGGAGGTCAGGCTGAGGCTGACTTGCCCGGCCATGTGAGCCGCGATAACCGTCGATGTGAGTGCTCAGGCCCCGTGATTGATCAATGGCTCTGGCTGCACAGATGGAACGATATAAACCGCAGGCATGAGTGAGCACCTGGCCCCGCACCGCGCCGGATATCGATGCCGGAAACGTTTTGGGGCAGGTTCACTCACCTGAGAGAAGGACTCGTCAGTCCTTGAGCGCAGCAACAAGAAGTTGCCCAGGTTGGTCATCGGCTTCGATCACGCGGAGACGCACACTGGGCAACTGATCAAGAAACTCGGCATTTGTGAACCGGTCTGGAGGGTGTTCGAATAGGTGGCGCGACAGCCAGTCGTGGTTAGCCTGTAGGGTGCATTTACACATCCAGGGTCCTGACCAGGGAGAACTCGTTTGGAGCCGGCTGCGGTCATACTGGCTTCTTCCGGAGCCACCGGTCGTGGAGCGCTGATACTACCGCGGTAGTATGAGCACATGAGTGTCGAGAAACTGTCGATCTCGGTCGAGCGCGAGCTGGCGGCCCAGGCCCGCGCCGCGGCCAAGTCGCACGGAGCGACGCTGTCGGCCTATGTCGCCGACGCGGTGGCGCACCGCCTCCGCCTGGAGGAGGGCCGCCGGGTGCTCGCGGCTTGGGAGGCCGAGCACGGCCCCGTCACCGAGCGGGAGCGAGCGGCGGTACGACGGTCGTGGCCGGCCTGACCCTCGACGCCGGGGCCCTCATGGCGGCCGACCGCAACGACCGCCGTTTCTGGAGCCACTGGGCCGAGGCGATGGCGCGGGAGGTCGTACCCGTGATCCCCGCCGCCGCGCTGGCCCAAGCCTGGCGGGGACCCCGCCAGGCCCGCCTCGGCCAAGTGGTGAAGGCGTGTTTCGTGGACCCCCTGGAGGAGTCCGCCGCCCGTGCCACGGGGGAGCTCGTGGGTCAGACCAAAGGAGCCGATGTCGTCGACGCCGCCGTTATCACTAGCGCGGCGCGTCGAGGCGACGCGGTGCTGACCGGCGACCCTCGGGACCTCCGCCGCTTGGCCGAGCACATCGGTGGGGTGGTGGTCGTTCCCCTGTAGCACCTCCCGCGAACCCCAGCCCGTAGGTCCTGACGCTGCCCAGAGGACCATCCCACCCCGGTAGGAAACGATCCCGGGATGACAGCATCTTCGCTGGTCAGCAGGCCGATCGAGTAAATGCACCCTACACGCTGAAGAGCGGGCGCTGGCCCAGTGGGCTAGGGCCGTAGCCACCGACCCGAACGCCATCGAGGCCAGAGACGTCCAGGATCTGCGCGAGGCGGGCTTCGACGAGGTGCAGATCTTCGCCATCACGGCCTTCGTGGCACTCCGCCTGGCCTTCTCCACCATCAATGACGCGCTGGGGGCAGCTCCAGACTCCGAACTGGGCATGTCGACGCCAGCGCCGGTTCTGTCCGCCGTCACCTTCGGCCGCCCCCTGGGGCCTGGCCATGAGTAGACAGACGTCGGCGGTGTCAGCGGCCCTCCCCGGGGCGTTCTGGAAAGAGCGCTTCTTGGTGCCCGGATCGGCCTATCCGGGGCAAATCCCGTGACTCACAGGCGCGAGTGCGCGCGCCGCCCGAGCAGATGTTGTAACCCCGCGAGGAGTTCCCCCGCGGGCAAATGAGGAAGGAGCAAGCACATGACCACTACGGACACGCCAGTAAACAACGGCGTCAACGTCGAGTTCCTCTTGGGCGCTCGGGGGCTGCTCACTGATGCGCCCCAGGCGGCGCAGTTCCAGTGGCGGGCAACCAGTGAGTGGCAGAACGGCACCCACAGTCGCTCAACGGTCGAGGGATTCTTCGGTCTCGGCGAGGAACAGAGCCACCGCACCCGGTACGTTTTTGACGCCGATCACCCAGAGATCTTCGCCTCGGAGGACAATGGCGCGACTCCTGTCGAATACGTTCTCGTGGCCCTCGCCAGCTGCCTAACCGCCGGCGTCGCCGCGGTAGCACAGAACCGGGAGATCCAGTTGCGCAGCGTCTCGGCGACGATCGAAGGCGGGATGGACGTGCGCGGCATCCTCGGCATGGATAGCGATGTCCGCAATGGCTTCAGCGACATCAAGGTGACCTACGACATCGACGCCGACGCGTCACCCGACGACATCAAGGCGCTGGTCGCACAGTCGCAGAAGCGCTCGGCCGTGTACGACATCATCACGAACCCCACCAACGTGAGCGTCCAGGTTCGCTGACCGAGATCGGTCTCGGAGGAGTAGGGCAGCTCTATGCGCACCACCACCGTCGTGATCGGGGCCGGTCACAGCGGGTTGGCGATGAGCAGGTGCCTCTCAAAGCGCTCGATCGATCACGTCGTCCTCGAACGACACGAGGTCGCCAACTCTTGGAGGACCGAGCGGTGGGATTCGCTGCGTTTGCTCACGCCGAACTGGCAATGCCGCCTTCCCGGGCACTCCTACGACGGCAGTGATCCCGACGGCTTCATGACGATGCCCGAGGTCGTCGAATTCATCACGGACTACGCGGAATTTGTGGCGGCGCCGGTGATGTTGGGCACGCCGGTCCTCTCGGTGCGCCGTGCCAATGGCGAGTACCGCGTGACGACAAACCAGGGCGAGTGGCAGTGCGAGACGGTCGTCGTCGCCACCGGCGCCTTCAACTCACCCCATGTCCCGTCTTTTTCGGACGCGGTGCCATCGTCGGTGGCGACCTTGACCCCGTTGGAATACCGGAATCCAGAGCAGCTCGGGGAGGGCGGCGTGCTGGTGGTTGGCGCATCGGCGACTGGAGTGCAGATCGCGGCCGAGATCCAGCGCTCCGGCCGTCAGGTCACTGTCGCTGTGGGCGAGCACGTTCGCGGGCCACGCGTGTACCGGGATCGGGACATCCACTGGTGGATGGAAGCGGCCGGCGTGCTCGACGAACGCTACGACGAGGTCGACGACATCGTACGGGCGCGGCGCGTGCCATCGATGCAGCTCGCAGGCTCGCCCGAACGGGCCACATTCGACCTCAACGCACTCACGAGCACCGGCGTAAAGTTGGTCGGCCGACTCGCTGGCATCAACGGGAGCCGGGCCCAGTTCTCCGGATCCTTACGCAACAAATGCGAACTTGCAGATCTCAAGCTCGGACGGCTGCTCGACACCATTGATGAGTGGGCGTCTGCGAACGGCCTGGACAACTCGGTGCCGCCGCCTCACCGGTTCTCTCCAACGGTCGTGGATGCCTCCCCGCCCCTGGATCTCGATCTCACCAGCGGTGAGATCGAGACGATCATTTGGGCGACAGGATTTCGCCCGGATTATTCCTGGCTCGACGTCACGGTCCTAGACGGCAAGGGGATGATCCGCCACGACGGAGGCGTTGTCAATCGCCCGGGATGTTCCTACTCGGAACCCCGTTTCTGCGCCGGCGCAAGTCGAGCTTCATCGACGGAGCCCGAGTCGACGCCAAAGAACTCATCGTGGAACTGACCGCTTACCTCGATCGTCGAGCCTCCTCGGCCAGGGATTGACTACTGCCGGCACGAGAAAGCCGCAATTGGTGCGGCGTGAAGGGGACGAGTGGTGGATTCCATCACTCCCGGTCCGCGCGACCCTCGAACCCTTCACTCCGTTTTAGTCGAGGCCTTCGCCGCAGCCAGGATCTCGTTGGCCAGCATACGGGCCCGATTCGAGGCCACAGAGGCCCCCGACTCGTCGCCCATACCGGTGAGAGCCTCGGCGTACTTCGACCACGTATAGGTGCTCAATTCCCTCACCCCGAGGCGTTCGTTCACGAGCGCACGGGCAACGTCCAACCGTGGAGCGCGGATCGCTGACTCAAGAAGAGTGCGCTCCATTGCATCTCGTTGCGCATGGCTACCGCCGAACTCGTGGAGTCGGGTCCGTACAGGCCAGAGCTCGTGGAGGACCTGCTCGTAAGCGCCGTCTCCGAACGCCAGGAGGCTGCGACAAACCGGAAGACCGACCCTGCTCGTCATGATCCAACTCGAGGACTCATGATCACCCCTCTCGACGAGTCCTTCCAGGTCCGCGACGAGGTTTCGGCCGCGCTCGAGGTCCCCGGCACCGATGAAGGCCATGGTGGCGTGCATGTCGTTGAATGGGTAATACCCGGACGTCAGCAGCCTTCCCCAAGCATCGGCCAGTGGCCGCCAGCGATCACCGACCGCTTCACCCTCGAGATGCAGGCGCCAGAGCAGGGCGGAGGCGTCCAGCAACTCGAGCGCCACATCCTCCGAACCGCCGTGGTGCAGCACCCTGTCATAGACCGCCAACGCGCCCGGCACGTCGTCTCCCTGGAGCAAGTAGAGGGCGAGGTGCCAGGAGTTGTGGACGTTCAGGAAGTTCCCGGCGGACCAGTTCGCGTGCCGCGCCCGCATGAACCGCACGCCCTCCGCGATCCGACCCTGCATCTCGTACGTGTGCACCATGGCGTGGATGCCCCAGACGTCGTCATGATTAGCCTCGACGGCGCGCTGGGCCATCTCCTCGGACAGCCCGTAGAGGTTGCACTCCTCGAGGCCGAATGCGTACATGCCCTGGACGAACCCGTAAAGCCGATCATCGGGCGTCCACGCCCACATCGCCCGGCCGATCCGGTCACGAAGACTGACTGCGTCGCCGGTGAAGAAATCGATCTGATGGCCGACGAAGAGGGCGAGGAGATCGCGAGGCCATCGCAACGAGATGTCCGCCAGGATTGCACCTGCCCCCATCATGTCACCGGCCAACCACAGCCCGGCCGCCGCCAGATGGGCTTGCTCTCGGGGAGCCAGCGTCGTCGGGGTTGCCCGCGACGCCTCCCAGGGCGGCGCGGGCGTCCGCGACGCTGGGCGCTTCGGTCGACATCAGCGACAAGTACGCCCCTAAGACACCGGCCATCGCGGATCGAGGGTCGGCAGCACGGGCTGACGCTTGTGCTTCGATCACCTCGCTCTGGAATCGCACGAGATGATCCAACGCCCGGTCATAGAAGACGGATGCCTCGGTGAAGCCGGTGAGACTGAGGCCCTGCGTGTCCATTCCCATCGGCACTCGCCTTCCTTGCGGCAGTCGCGGCTCGCGCCCGCCCCGAGACGGCAGCGTAGCTAGACCGCTTGTGGCCGCCGCACGTGTGCCGTTCGCCCGCAGTCGACGATCGCTCGCGCCGAGGTTGATGGCCGTACTATCCGAAACTCGATATGTCACCTCACGCCACGCGCTCGTACTCGTGGATCAGGCCGCCGAGGCGATCGTGGCGGCGCACTCGATGTGGATGGCATCGGCAAGAGCGTATGGGATCGGCCGGTAGCAACGCCCTGGGAGTGGCCAGCTGTTCTCTGGCGGGGATCTGCTGGGAGATTCCCTGGTGGGGGCGGTGGCCGTTGTAGTGACCGGCGTAGCTTCGGAGGACCTGCTCCAGATGGCGTGCGTTCATGATCAAGAGATGGTCGAGGCACTCGGTCCTCACGGTTCTCACGAACCGCTCACCGTAGGCGTTGGCATTCGGGGTTCGAAACGGCGTGCGCAAGATCTGAGCGCCTTCTGCAGCAAAGACGGTGTCGAAGGTGGCGATGTACTTGGTGTCTCGGTCTCGGAGGAGGAACTTCACCTCGATTCCTTGGCCCTTGAGATCTCCGGTGACGTTTCGTGCCTGTTGGGTGACCCAGGGCCTGTTGGGATGTTGGGTCACCCCGGTGACCCAGAGTCGCCTCCGGCCGAGCTCGATGAAGAACAGCACGTAGAGTCGCTTCAGCATGAGGGTGTCGACGGTGAAGAAGTCCGTGGCCACAATGCCCTTCGCCTGGGCCCGAAGGAACTGACGCCATGTCGGGCCCTTGCGCCGGGGAGCCGGGCCCAGACCGCGCTCCTTCATGATCGAAGCGATTGTGCTCGCCGCCAGGCGGACTCCGAGCTTGAGCAGTTCGCCCTGGATACGGCGATAGCCCCACCTCGGGTTCTCCTCTGCCAACCGCACGACGAGCGCGATGATCTCCTCGTCGAGGGGCGGTCGACCGGGCCGACGATGCCGGTAGGTCCAGCGCCGAGCGACGAGTCGACGGTGCCAGGCGAGCAGCGTTTCGGGCCGCACCGAGAAGCTGGACCAAGAAGACCGGGGGAGGAGTCGGCTCAAGAGGGCCAGTAACGCTCGGTCAGCCGGGTCGTATCGTGGACGTCCGATCTGGCGTCTCAGAACGGCGATCTCGTGACGCAAGGCGAGGAGCTCGACCTGGTTGGTGCTCTCGGAGCGAGAGAGAAGCACGATGAGCTCGAGAAGGTGCCGGACCGTGAGGTAGACGAAGGTCCAGAACCCACCGCGCAGCCTGTCCCGTCGCACCCGGCGGACGGTAGCGCGTTTTGCTCGGGAAGCTCCTACTCAGCGGCGTGGTCGAGTACCGGAGTGCGGTGAGCGAGCCTGCACCCATCCATCAAAGGACAAGGTCCCCTTGACGAGCTCAGAAGACAAGGCTACCCTGTCTCCTGTGGAGGTCGCCGATAGCGCGCACCGACACGGGGTCAACGATGAGGACATCGCTCACGCATTGCAACACCCCCTCCGTGTGGTTTCCGGTGACGGCCGGGACCTGGTCATCGGACCGGACCGGGCGGGGCAAATGCTTGAGATAGTCGTCCTCGATGACGACCCCAACGAGCAGCCGATCGTCATCCACGCAATGCCCCTGCGTCCGAAGTTCCACCACTACCTGAGGTGATCCTGATGCCACGAACCATTCAGCAACTCCAGGAAGCCGCCGCCGAGACTGACGCCTGGCTCGACAGCCTCGACCCCAAGGCCATTGCTTCTCCGGATGCCGACGCGTCGGACCTGCGGGCCATTGGCGACGCGATGCGTGCCGTCGCTGCGAGCGACCTGATGCTCGCCGAACGAGTCACTGAGGCGAGAGCCAAAGGCCGCACCTGGACCCAGATCGCCGCCGTGTTGGGCGTCAGCAAGCAAGCTGCCCGCGAGCGCTTCGGAGAACCGGCTCGGCGTTAGACCTCCTTTGCCCCAGAGCTCGGACATCGCCGCCCACAGATACCAGTCGCGAGCCTGATGCGGCCGCAGTCGGCGGACGGGAGCCGATGCGGCCTCAGGCGGGGAACTCCTGTTCAGCGGCCGATCGAATATTCGGACAGTACGGGGTGCCTACCGGACGGCGGACGGCGACGAGAGCGCCTTCGGCGGCAGCCGGGAGATCCGCTATGTCATCAACGTCTCCGCCACCGCAATGTCACCCGACGACTATGACAGCGAGCGTTCGTGGTCCCGCCAGTACTGGTCAGCGCTGGTCGAACACGCCGTCGGTGTCGGCAGCTATGTGAACTTCATGACCGAGTACGAGGAAGAGCGGGTCCGCAACTCCTACGGAGCCAAGTATGACCGGCTCAAGGGGATCAAGGCCACCTACGACCCCAACAACATCTTCCATCTCAACCCGAACATCCCTCCAGCGCGGAGCTAGCCCAGGCCCCTAGGGGCTGCTTGATATCCTGTGCCTGAGCGCGAGGGCGCCACCGCTCCCTCGGTTCAGCTCGGTGGACATCATTACCGTGTCGAGAGGCGCCGAACGCGGCGTTGTGAGTGTCCCCTAAGCCGCTTCGCTCTCCTCCGATAGACCGCTGATCTGGCATGTCACCGAAGTGCCTGCTTGAGGTGGGGGATAGGGGTCGGCCCCCATGGCCTCGCCCCCGGCCGTCCCGCCTCTGCGCCCTCCCGGGTCCGGTGGAGTGACCCGGGTCTGACGGACACCCGTGGCCTTGGTTCATGCAGCATGGCTTGAAGTTGCTTGCGCATGCCAGCGGCGCTCGAACTCGGCAGGGCAGAGGTTGTCGATGGAGCTGTGGCGACGCCAGGAGTTGTAGAAGCCCTCGATGAACTCGAAGATGGCCATCCGGGCCATGTTCCGGTTCTCGAAGACGCTCCGATCGATGAGCTCGCACTCCAAAGTGGCGAAGAAGCTCTCGGCCATGGCGTTGTCAAAGCAGTCGCCGACCGAGCCCATGGATCGCTCTATCCCGGCTGCCCGGCAGGCCTTGGCGAAGTCGTAGCTCGTGTATTGACACCCCTGGTCGGAGTGGTGGACGACCACGCCCGTTGGTCGCTGACGGGAGACGGCCATCTGGAGGGCCCGGGTGACGAGCTCGGTGTTCTGGTTGGCCGACATCGACCACCCGACCACCTTCCTCGTGCAGACGTCGAGGACGACGGCAAGGAAGAGGAAGCCGGCCCAGGTGGGGACGTAAGTGATGTCGGCCACCCAGCGTCGGTTGGGACTGGGGGCGGTGAAGTCCCGCTCCAGGAGATCGGGAGCTGGCCGGGCCCGGTCGTCTCGTCGAGTGGTCCGGCAGAACTTCCTCCTGGTCACGCCCTGGAGGTTGGCCTGTCGCATGAGCCGGGCGACCTGATGGCGCCCGACCGCTTCGTCGTGCTCCTCGACCAGCTCGCTCGTGATCCGACGATAGCCATAGGTCTTCCGTGACTGATCGTGGACGAGGCGGATCTTCTCTGTCAGTACCTCATCGGAGATGGTCCGGGCCGATGGCGGTCGGGTCCGCCAGCCGTAGTAGCCGCTCGTCGAAACGCCGAGGAGCCGGCACATGGTGGCGATGGGGAAGCTGGCCTGGTTCGCGTCGATGAACTCGAAGGCCCCTATGGGGTCGAGTGCGTCTCCTTGGCGAACCAGGCCGCGGCTTTTTTCAGGATCTCCTTTTCCTGCTCGAGGACCCGGACTCGCCGGCGCAGCTCGGCGACCTCGGACTTCTCGTCAGTGGTCAGACCGTCATGGCGGGTGCCGTCGTCACGCTCGGACTGGAGCACCCAGTTGCGCAAGGTCTGGATCGAGCAGCCGACGGTGGCCGCTGCATCCTTCAGAGACACCCCGCCTTCGCGGACCAGGCGGACGGCCTCGAGGCGGATCTCCGGCGCATAGGGAGGAGGGACCTTCCCGGACATGTTGGACTCCTTTCTGCCAGACGGACATCGTTCCGTCCAGCGTCAAGGTGTCCGCGGATCCCGGGTCACTCCACCGGTGGCGTCCAGAGTTGGCATGGTTTAGGCACTCGGATTCTTGTCTCGAGCGAGCTCTCCCGTGTTCGCATCCGCATCCGTGATTCCGGAGAGGACAGCTGCCTGGACACCCGGATCGAGAAAAAGGCTTGCCACAGTTGGCGTCCCGACGCGAGCGGCGGACTCGGAGACAGCAGCCGCTACCAGATCAGATCGGCCCACGTTGATCCAGGCAGGGTGGATATACGAAGACCGGGCGACTGAGAGCGTGTCGCCCAGCAAAGTCGCCGCAGTCGCGACGGCGAGGCGCTCCCGCGACCTGCCTGAGATGTCCGCCGGAGGTTCGGCTCCGGCAAGCACCGCAACTGCTGCAACCGTGGCGCCCCAGGTGCGGAAGACCTTGGCGCTCGCTGGCGCTTGGGTATAGGCATGGAGGTAGGCGTTCACTGCGGCACTCGTAACGTGATGCGTTCCATGTTCACCCGTTACGGCAAAGAGCGGCTGCCCATCGTTGCCCGCCGAAGATACAAGCGCTCTCACAACCTTGGCCGTCGTCTGGTCGTGAACTGTGACGGTGTGAGGGAGGTGCTCCTTGCCGATGAAATGGAACGTGATGGTCGAACCGCGCGTATCGACGTGGTTCCTCCGAAACGTTGTAAGTCCGTAGGTGTGATTGTCCCGGGCATACCGGTCATTACCAACGCGAAGCAGCCCACGCTCCAAAAGCCGGACCATGGCGGCGGTCACGACATGTGCGCCGAGCGGATCCTGGCGGTATCGAGCGAGGTCGTGCGCAACCTGAAGCCGTAAGGCAGGAAGGGCCGCAGCGAACAGCGTCATGCGGGCCTACTTGCAGTCGCTGGCAAGGTCTCGGGCCGCTGGGGAGTACCGGTACTGTGTCCGACCGCGCTGGTCGACGCCCGTCGCCTGCACTGACGCCTTGGTGTCGGAGGATGCCCACACGTCTACCCATGCGGGTGGAATCGCCAGCCGCTGCAATCGTTCGAGGACAGCCGGGTCGTCTACTGAAGCGCCGGCCTCGTCGACCCACTTATCGGGTCGTGCGTTGACTCGGTGGAGCCCGGACGACCTTAAGGCCCGGAGGGGCAGCGTCCCACTGGGGAGCGCGTCAGTGCGCCGGAGTGATCCGGTCGGGTGCCACCCACCCCAAGACCCTCAGCACTCAGTTGGTGAGAACGATCCCACCCTGACTCGAGCCCGAGACAAACTGGCGGTAGGCATCTGCAACATCCTAGACGTCTGACCTTTTCGATCTCTCTCCAACCTTCACCCCAACTTGGCGTTTGTAGCCATGCCAAGCTAAGGCGTGGCCATCCGAGTCGTGGCAGCTGTGATCGGCGCTTTCATCGTGCTGGCCACAGGATGGAGTGTCCTTGGCACTTTGGTCGTACCGCGGCGCATTCGGAGCCGCATTCCCCGGATGGTCTTCATCGTCAACCGCAGCGTGTTCCACTTCTTTGCGGACAAGACCAGCTCCTATGAGCGCCGGGACCGGATTCTGGCTGTCCAGGCACCCGCACAACTCATCGCGCAGGTCGTGGCATGGTTGGCCCTCTACCAGCTGGGGTTTGGACTGCTCATGTGGCCCTTTATTGGTAACGGCGAGCTGGGTAGCGCCATGGAGCAAGCCGGCTCGGCGCTGTGCACGTTGGGCTATCTAGCCCCAAATACGAGGGGGGTCGCAGCACTTGAGCCGCTTGCTGCGCTCGCTGGACTCGGGACGGTTGCACTCCAGATCGGCTACCTTCCGACTCTGTACGCAGCCTTCAACCGCCGTGAGGCGCTCGTCACCATGCTCGACTCGAGAGCAGGCGTGCCGTCATGGGGCCCAGAGCTACTGGCCCGCACGCATTATGGCCTCGGCAGCGGTGTTTCTGCCGTTGGCGAGCTGCCGGAGCTGTTCGAAGCGTGGGAACAGTGGTCAGCGGACGTATCCGAGAGCCACACTACCTATGTTCCGCTGATTTGGTTCCGCTCGCCACGTCCGCTGTCGTCGTGGGTAACGGCGCAGCTTGCCGTGCTCGACGCGGCCGCTCTGTACTTGGCGCTCATTCCCAAAGCGAGAGGCCTCATCCAAGCACGCCTCTGTCTGCGCGGAGGCTTCACCTGCCTCGGCAATATCGCCCGGGCCCTACGGATACCTATACCGGAGGACGTCGACCCAAGCGATGGAATCTCGCTCTCGTATGAAGATTTCCTTGAAGCTATCGAGCGTCTGCGCCGAGTCGACTTTCCAGTCGAACGCCCCTTAGAGGATGCGTGGGTGGACTTCTTGGGTTGGCGCGTCAACTACGAGGCTGCTGCCTACGCATTGGCGTGGGCAACTGACGCTCCGCCAGCATTGTGGTCGGGCCCGCGGCGGCACGAGATCGAAACGATCGCTCCCCTTCGGCCGCGGACGGCCGGAACGAGCAAGCCTGTAAATGACGAGAAACCCAACGGGAATCTCTGACCTTTCGCGCTTGGGCAGACGACAACCGACAGTCGTCGGGAATCCCACGAAAATCCCTGAAGGGGGTCAATGGAAATGCTTGCGGCGCTGAGCGGTGGAACTGTCGCGCATGACGTGGAAATCGGCTAATCAGTCATTGGGCGCTGAGGTATAGCGTGTCGTCGAAGAAGTGGTTTTCTGGGGTCCCGTTGTGGTGCATGTGGTACAAGATTTCCTTGTTCGCGCTCCTGAAGGGTGCCACTCGTAAATCGGCAGCGACCGAGACGGTGCGACTGTCATCTATGGGGCGATTATTGGACCGTCCATGAATGCTTGCGAAGGCAGACCGGCGCGCAGAGTGCTTCGCTCCTCTGTTCTGAGGGAAATGCGCCGATGTCGCTGGCCCGCCGATCGGCGGAGCCGCCATCCGTTTGGCTCAGGCAGCCTTCCGGTAGTAGTCGTGGATGAGCCCGCCCGAGGAGATCGCGGCGCTTGATCTCGCTCGGCTCGGAAGTGAGGACCCTCAGGGGTGGTGAACTTCCTGGCGGCCTCGGCCCGAGGCCGCGGTGCGGCCGCTCCTCGTTGTAATGCTTGACGTAGGTCGAACAGCACCCGCTCGAGGTGACGAGCGCCCAGCACCATGACCCGATCGAGGCACTCTGCTCGGACCGTTCGGGCACGAGGGACGAGGTGAGCAAGAGTACTGACGAGTGCTCTATCCGACCAGGTGAAGCGAGGACGGCGGACTGGCGCTGGAGCACGGCCAGCTGGTGGCGCAGCACGAGGATCTCCGCGTCCTTGGCCACCGCGTTCATCCGATGGACCCGAAGCACCTCGGATGACGCGGTGGACGAGCCGGTAGAGGAAGGAGAGCGCCACGGGCGGCGAGCCTCGTTCAGTGCGTGTCAGCTGGTCAAGCGACTGGGCGAGGAAATAGACCCTTCAGGTCGCCCCTATTTTCGACGGACGAACTCGCGGTGCCATCGCCGCAGCGTGTCCGGCGTGACCAGAGATGAGAGCCGTTCACCTGGAGGCCGCAGTCGCTGGAGCAGGGACAAGACGATCCGCTCTTCCAGCCGGATCCGCGGACGATTCACCTGGCGACCAAGGACACTGACCTCCTGGCGGAGCACCAGGACCTCGATGTCCTTGGACCTGGATGGTCTGGAACAAAGCAGAACCAGCCGGAGCAATTGACGGCTGATCAGGGCCACGAGACGGACAAGCATGGTGGGAGTTTGTCCGACCAAGCACGCAGCAGCTTGACGTTAGAGGCGAATTGGCAGGTCTACTGGTGAACGGATGGATATCGTCGTGACGCCCTTCACGCTCGTCAGGGTTCACGAGGCCAGGGTAGGAGGATATTGTCCGCATCAGATTCCGACACGAACCTTCGCGCCACATAAGTAATTGCCAGGCTGCGGGCAGGGTGCAGCCACTATCCCAGTCATCTGCCAAGCGTCCCTCCGCCTATAGTTTGAGTCAAGCTGCTCGCTGCACTTTGGGGGACAACATGCTGAAACGACCCGGGATGGTCCGGGTGCTATCCGGGCTGGTGGCGCTGCCACTCGCCCTCTCGGTTGGGTTGGCCGCAGCTCCCGGCGCCAGCCAGGCCACGGTACCGCGTGCCAAGCAGACGCCCGTCTACTACGTCTCCCTGGGCGACTCGTATTCTGTCGGGTTTCAGCCCACTGCGATCAGTCCAACCGACCCGACTGGGGGAACATCTGGCTATACGGCCTACGTTGCCCATCGGGAGCATCTGAAGCTCGAGAACTTCGGATGCGGTGGTGCAACTACGTCTTCAATAGTTGGCAGAACTGGCTGCGGTGATCCTGCAGCCCTCCACCCAGTTTTGTATCCCACGACTACGCAAGAGCAGGCGGCGCTGGCCTTCATTGCCGCCCACCCTGGTCAAGTGGGCCTCATCACCATCTCAATCGGGGGCAACGACATAACCGGTTGCACTCAATCCGACCCGACTACCGCCGCGGCCTGCCTCACCTCAGCGGATAGCCGAATCACTACCAACCTCACCGGTCTGGTTTCGTCCCTCAACACAGGCCTCACGTCGGCCGGCGACAAGGCCAAGATCGTGGGTCTGACCTACCCCGACGTGATCCTTGGTGCCTGGGTAAATCCAGGGGGTGCTGCCGCCCAGACCTTGGCCGCTGAATCGGTACAAGCCTTCGATCTCCTCGTTAATCCCACGCTCAAGAGCGTCTATACGTCCGCAGTGCCGAATGGCATCTTCGTAGATGTTACGAACGCCCCATACCGGGAGGCCACGGCTGGTAGCGACACACCTTTGACGTTGACCCAGAAAACCAAGAAGTTTGGGCTCATTCCCGACGCAGTCCACGAGATCTGCCAACTTACCTATTTCTGTTCCCTCCAGAATATTCATGCCAATACCCGCGGATACAGATTCATCGGAAAACTAATCGTCGCCGCGCTTCAGCCCATGGCCTCGACACAAGACGGCTGACGATCAGTCGGGAACCTCCTGCCGTTGAGGACCTTGTGAGTGCCGAGAACCCAAGCAGATGGTCAACGGCTTCCTGTTCGAAAGGCATCCCCCAAGCACGCTTCGGGGAGGATCGCTTCCCACAAGGTGGGTTGCGAGTTTTCCGTTCTCAACATGGTGGTCTCGATCCGCACTAGTCCCACGGGTCGAGGCCATCTTCGTCGATCTGGCTACGAATCGCGGACACCCCAGGGCGACTTTTTCAGGGCCAGGTAGGTAAGGACAGCGCCAGAGTCGCCGAGCCGTAGTACCTGGACAAGCTACCGGACGAGTAAATGGACCCTTCAGGTGAAGGAGTTGGGTATGGGCGGAGCGTTCATCGGACTCATCGTTCTGACCGGGATGAGCTGGGTGCTGCTCGGGATCCTTTGGCGGCGCAACGTCATCATCGAGCGCACGCTGAGCGAGCCCAGGCTGATCCAAAGCGAATTATTGCGCCGGCTTGCCGATTCGTACGCGGCCGCCAAGCTCTTGCTCGACGCGTGTCCAGAGTCGGACCTTCCTCGTCCCTGTGCTCAGCGTCGGGGCTACCTCAGTGTCGCGGTCGCGGCGGTAGACGAGTTGGCTTCGGAAGGTGACGCGCCGTCATCGAACAACTAGTCGTCGGGTATGCGCCCCGGTTGGCTGGGACGCCCGCGGCATTAACCGGGCCACAGACGACCGGGACCTGGAGCCCGGCGGTTGACGATGAGCGGTCAGCGAGGTACCCACACAGTAACTTTGTCTCATTGTGGAGGACTCCGCTGATGTGAAAGCCGTTCCAGCCGGCGCCACAACGAAGAAGAAGCCGTCCTCCATCGAACGCATCCAGCGCTTGGAGAAGCTGGAGCAAGAGCGCCTTGAAGAGAAGGAACGCAAGGAGGAACGGCGGCGCCAGGCGATCGCCGGGGCGAAGCCGTCGGGTGGGCGCCACGATCTCGTCGACCGCATCGAACAGGTTACGAAGTTCCCGATGGCCCTCCTGGGGGTCGCCTGGCTGGTCATTGCCATCATCGTCCTCACCACTGACGTCAATGGCTCCGCCTCTAAAGTCCTCGTCGGCGGCCTTTTCGTGCTCTGGGTCATCATGCTGGTGGAGTACCTCGTGCGACTGGTGGTCACCCCTGACACGCCCGGCTATGTCAGACGGCGGTGGGTGGAGCCGGCGACCGTGGTGGTGCCCCCCCTCCAGGGCTGGCACGTCGTCGGGATCGAGAAGATGGGCATCCTCTTGCACGAGGGGGAGCTGCGAGTGGAGTCCATCCTCAAGCACCACAGCCTCTTCCGGGTGCTCATCACCGTCGTGGCAACCCTCTTCGTTGGGGCCTGGCTAGTGCTGCTCTTTGAGGAGAAAGCCAAGGGGAGCAACATCCACGATTACCCCGACGCTCTGTGGTGGGCCATCGTTACCGTCACCACTGTGGGTTACGGGGACCGATACCCCGTCACCGAAGGTGGCCGGGTCGTGGCCGTGATCCTGATGCTGGTGGGAATCGGCCTCATCGGCGTGCTGACCGCCACGGTTGCGTCCGTGTTCATCAAGGAACACACCGACGCCAACAAGGAAGAGTTCAAGAAGGGCCACGCCGACCTGGGCCAGCAGCTATCGGTAATCAGCGACCGGCTGGCCGACGTCGAACGCCGGCTCGGCGCCACGCCCGCGGAAGTGGCGACGGTGGATACTGCGGGAGACGCCGAGGCTGCGGCGAACGGGCCGGTCGAACCAGATCCGTGAACGTCGTGACTCGCCCAAGGCCGTCGTCAGAATCATCCGTCGTGTTGTTCCGCCGGTACCCGGCTCCTCGACAGGAGATTGAGGGACGGAGCCCAGAATGTCCGTATCAACTACGGTCAAGAGTTCCCGTGTGATACTTCGTTGATTCGAGTAGGTGACGATGAGGGTACTGGCTGTTGATTCAGCCCGGTATCGAAGAGCTTTCTGGAACGATTGTGAAAGCGCGAGGTTGGGAGTAATGCCATGAAACGAGGTGTCATTATTGGGTTGCTGCTCCTCGTAGTTGGTTTCTTCATACTCGTGGTTGTCTTCTGGACTGACTCTGCTCACTGGTTCCTGCGCTACACCGGCGCGGATGCGGAGTCGGGAACCTGGTACGGGTTCTGGTCTGGCTTCGGTGGCGCAATTCCTGACTTCCTCATCCTCGGTAGCCTCATCACCATCTACCGTCACCACAATTGCCACGTCAAAGGATGTCTACGGATTGGGAAGCCAGTCGAAGGCACCCCATATCTCGCGTGCCCGGCGCACCATCCGGCACATGAAGGCAACAAGCGATCAGTGTCAGAGGACGTCATCAAGCTCGCTCACAAGGCGCACCTCGAGCGCGAGGCGTCGTGATTCTCGTGCCCTTTGTGACACAATCAGTCATCGCGGTTGGGGTGTAGCGCACCGTCGAAGAAGCGATTCCTGGGATCGCGTAGTCCACGCCGTGCTCCACCGAGCGTTGGGCCAGGCGATGCGCTGGGAATGGATCTGGGCCAATCCGGCCGCCTCGGCCTCGCCACCGCGGGACGAACCGGTTGAGATGCGACCACCCACCACCGGTGAGGTGGCCGTTCTGCTGGCCCATGTGGCCGACACCGACCCGCTGTTCAACCTGTTCTTGGTCTTCGCTGCCACGACCGGAGCCCGTCGGGGGCAGGTCCTCGCGTTGCGTTGGGCGGACATCGAAGTCGAGACGGCCAGCATCTCGTTCCAGCGGTCGCTGGTGGAAGGACCGAAAGGGCCAGTGTTGGTTCCGACCAAGACCGGACGGTCGCATCAGGTCGCACTTGACCCCGCCACCGTCGCCTTGCTGTGCGCCAGCCACGAAGGCCTGGCCGCGGTCGGAGCAACAGCGAGGGATCGGTTCGTGTTCTGCTCCGATACGGGCGGGTCGCAACTATGGAAACCGAACTACGCCACCAAGCGCTTCATTCGGGCTCGGAAGGCCGCCGGGCTGAGTCACTTCCGACTCCAATGACCTTCGACACTTCATGGCAACCCAGATGCTCGACGTCGGCGTCTCCGTACGCATCGTCGCCGCCGACTTGCCCATGCCCGAGCATCGACGACCCTCAACGCCTACGGCCATGCCGTCCCGGGGGGAGACGCTACGCCGCTCGACAGCTTTCGGAGCGGCTCCGTCATGCGGCCATGTCCGTTGACTCGATGGACCTGACCTCGCATCTGTAGGCCGGTCTCCCTTCCGTAACCGGACATCGTCCCGGCCAACGTGAAGGTGTCCTCGGATGCCGGGTTACTCCACTACTGTTTGGCTACGTTGATCAGAAATCGTCAACATCTGATAATCCCCAGTTATCGCGGGCAAGAGCTCCATTCATCAGCGTTGGTCGACGAGTCTGTATGCCACCCGAGTTGGCATGAGCGACTGCTGTGCGGCCACATGTTCTTCCGCTTGCCCGTGGCCTACCAGGTTGGGGGAAGCCGACAGCCCAAAGGTTGGTCCGTATGGCGTCCGCATACCGGGAAACTCATTGAGTGGGTCCTGCGGGACATGCTCGGGTGAGCACGGCCGCTGACAAGCGGCCATCTCGTAAGCGGTTCAGCTTGCGGGACGACCGGGCGCCCGCATCGGTGGCGGCGATAACCGTCGATCCGCGCCCTTCGTCGGAGATGAGAGAGCCGACAGCGATTGCGCCCGAACGGATATTCGGCTTCCCCCGGGCTGTCACGCTCTGTTGGCGCCTGCGCCGCGGTGCGAGGGCTCGATCTTCGGTCTTCCGGCGTCCGCTCCGGTCAATTGGGGTCATCGGCACGTCAGGCGATCGCCACCGTCATCGCCGTCTACGGCGCGCACCGCCCTCCGTGCTGAACACGTAGCCTCCCTCAATACCTATGATGAATTCCTCGAGCCAGCGTCTGCGAATCGCGGCGGTATCGGCCGTTGCCATGCTCGCGCTTGTGCTGACCGCCTGCTCGAGCATGGCCGCGACCGCGTCCGCCTCGAGAACGGCAACGGCCGCGGCAACTCCGAGCGGACAGGTTGTCACGCCTGGCGAGGTCGACTCGATCGTTGCCTCGGACACCGCGATCAACAACAAGGCCAACGCGTCGCTCTCGATGACGCTGCAAGACAGTCACGAGTCCTGCCTGGAGGAGGTCTTGGACGACGCGACCTACCGCGGCGAGTTGGCCGGCGGTGCCAAGACACTCGGCGGCTCTTTCGATCAGGTCCCGCGCCACGCGTTCGTCCCCTACGAGAACAGCTACCCGGCGTATTTCAGCGGGCTCGCAGAAGATCGAGCTTCGTCCCAGCCGACGACCACCGACCTCCTCACCTACGTGAAGGTCGCACCTTCGGCGCGATGGAAGATGAGCTCAAGTAGCGAGATTCTTGGCCCAACCGATGCCGGCGTGTCGGTGCCGGAGGCAGCAACCGGCGCCCAGGGCTACGCGACCAGCCTCGACGTCAAGGACACGGGCGGCCTGCTGATCGCGCCCGACCAGATGGCCGGGCGGGTGGCATCCGCGTTCACCGCGGAAGCCGCAACCGGGAAGTTGCCAACAGGTATCTCTGCGGAGTTCGGTCCAAACGGCGTGGCCGATCCCAATAAGATCGCCGCTGCCTATTCAGAGATCGGCACGGTGACCACGACCTTCAGCGCAACCGTCCCCGCGTCCGCTGCGGCTGGCCGACAGTCGCGTGACTGTCCCTCCCCCGCGTACCGACTCGCGGACGGCGGTGCGCTCGTCACTTTCACCGTCTTCTCGCAGATACACGTCAAGGTCCGTTCGGGCGAGGCCGTCGTCCAACCCTCCAACCGAAGCGCGCTCGGTGTGCTCCTCCCGCCAGGGACGTACTCGTCGGTCACACTGACCTCTGGCGACATGGGCGTCGCCATCGTTCCACCCGCAGAGTCGAAATCCCCGATCGATGTGATCGGCCAGGCGAACGAGGGCCTGACCGAGACCGGCGTCACCAGTTCGGGCTCGTCGCGGTCGATCCTCTCGGGAGGACCAGCCGATGCTTCGTCGATCGCGAAGGCAGTCAACCCAGGGCTCGTCGACATCGACGTCACCTTTGGCTACGAGAAGGTGCGGGGAGCAGGAACAGGCATGGTGCTCACCCCGAACGGGGAAGTGCTGACGAACAATCACGTCATCGACGGCGAGACCTCTATCAGGGTGACCGATGTGGGCAACGGTAGGACATACGGCGCCAAGGTCCTTGGCTATGACCGCTCGAGCGACGTCGCGGTGCTCCAGCTCGAGGGGGCTTCGGGCTTACAGCCGGTCAGCCTTGGGAATTCGACGAGCGCTCACAACGGTGCGGCGCTTGTCGCGATCGGCAATGCCGGTGGGAACGGCGGCACACCGAGCTATGCGGGCGGTCGCGTGACTGCCCTCGATCAGTCCATCACCGCGAGCGACGAGGCCGATGGGACATCAGAGCAGCTGGTCGGTCTCATCGAGACGAATGCCGATATCCAGCCCGGCGACTCCGGTGGGCCGCTCGTGAACAGCAGCGGCAAGGTGATCGGCATGGACACGGCGGCCTCGTCGGGGTTCTCGTTCGAGCAGGGAGGGATCTCCGCGGTCCAAGGGTTCTCCATTCCTATCGACACTGCACTCAGCATTGCAAGGGAGATCACGGCCGGCCACGCCACCTCGGCCGTGCACATTGGCGCGACGGCGTTCCTCGGCGTCTCGGTGATCTCGGCAACGAGCAGTGGCTTCGGAGGATTCGGACGGCCCGTTCCACGACCGACATCGTCTGGCGCCGTTATCGAGTCAGTCGTCTCGGGCAGGCCGGCGGCGAAGGCTGGCCTCGCTGCGGGGGACACGATCACCTCGATCGGCGGTCACTCGGTAACCTCAACCAACTCGCTGACGACAGTGCTCCTGAGCGAGAAGCCCGATGGCGCGGTATCGGTCGTCTATCTCGATCCTTCCGGTGTGAAGCACACGGTGACCGTGCACCTCGAATCGGGACCGCCTCAGTAGGCGGGGCATACCGAGCTCGGGGCTCGTGCCGTAGACAGCGCACGAGCTCTTCGAGAGATACGACCTGGTTTAGGTGCCAGTCGGTGATAGTTAGCAGTCGGCAAGCGCGAGTCGTCCGATAAGTCACCCAGAGCGATGTGGGGCACCCCGTACGCCTGTCGCTGCTGCCCAGCGAGAGAGGTGGGGAAGATCTTCCCGTCACTCGAGTTCGAGGTGGTGAGGAGCCACGATAAAGGAAGCCCTGTTAGCTTCTATCCCAGCAAGTGACCGATGGGCGGCGTATCGGCGACAAGGGGGTGGCTGATGCGACCAATCCGTGTTCTAGCCGTCATGTGGGCCACGATCCCACTGGCGACGGTTGCGACAGCAGTGTCCCTGGCCGGGCCGGCGTCAGCGGAACAGCCGAGGACCTCTTGTGAGCACTTTGTCTCGAACGGGAACGGCTTCCAGTCAGGCGCCTTCAGTCGGTGCACCCAAAAGGTCGCAACGGGTGGTTCAGGCACCTTCGTCGTCAACCCGCAGGTCGGCGGCATCATTATCACCTGGCAGAGCGGAGCAACCACCGACGTGGCCCACATCACCATCACTCAGGACACCAAAAACCGACACTCATGCCCGCCCAACGCGCAGAAGTACCTGTGGCACGGAACCATCTCGAACGACACGACCGGGACCATCCCTGTAGGCGGGACGCTCTCGGGTGTGGTGTGCATCAACTTCACCGCCGGCACCTCTGGAAACGCAAACTATGCTCGCGTCATTCTCAGTTAAAGTCGCGACGAGCGGCGATCAAGGCTGAAGATGGTGGTCGAGCGGCAGAACTGAGCCGGAGTCCGCGCGTCGAGTCGGCCCTCGAAATGTCTTGCGCTTCGGCGAGCAGTCGCTCGTAGAGATCGCAGGTGGAAGGGCGCGTTCGGCTCTCCGGTCGCCGTCAGTTCGGTAACGGGAGAGTTTGCCAGAGCCCGAAAGTGCCTGCTTGTGGGGCGCGTTTGAACCAGACATAGGGGCCCTTGCTTCCCACGGATGTGAGAACTATGGACTTGGACGAAACTACGTTTGCCGTACCGAAGACTGGGTCCCAGGTTCGAGTCCTCAGACTCCGGCACTCAGCTTCCGGCACTCAGCGTGCGCTGTGTTGCTCGAATCACAACGGTGCGACCATTTTGGCGCCCGTTCAGGTCGGGGATCTTGAGAGCCGCCTCGCACCACGAGCCTGCGCCGCCATGGAGCCGATAGACGGATTGCGTCAGGGTCGAATTGCCCCAAACTGGCCGTCGTGCCTGTTGGTACCTCCTATCAATCGCCGAAAGACTGCATCCAATCTTCCCTTCGCCCTTAACAAGTACGCTCGGCTGCACCATTGGAATGGGACAGTCGATGAAGAGCGCACAAGGGGTCGGGAAGGTCCGTGTGACCGGACGCCAAAGGGACAAAGATTGAGAAGCGTTGGTTTGGTGCTCGGAGCAGGCGGAGTCGTCGGGCAGGCGTACCACGCCGGCGTGCTATCGGCGATCGAAGCGGAGCTTGGGTGGGACCCGAGGTCTGCCGACATCATCGTTGGATCATCAGCAGGCTCGATCACCGGCACACTTGTGCGTCTGGGAGTTCCAGCGTCTGATCTCGCCGCCATGGCCACTCGATCACCTCTTTCCTTCGAAGGGGCGTTACTACTTGAGCGCCTCCGGTCGGACCAGTCCGAACTTCCCTCGCCTCCCCCCGGCGACTGGCTCAGACCTTGGCGCCCTCCATCCGTCGCCCTCTTGGCTCGGATCGCCCGTCGGCCATGGAGCTTCCGGCCCGACCTAGCGGCCATGACCATGCTTCCGGCGGGAAGAATCGACCTCACGAATCGCGCAGATGGTTTGAACGCCATGATCGGGGACCGGTGGCCTGAGCGTTTATGGATCTGCGCAGTCCGCAGAACCGACGGTGCCCGGGTCGTATTCGGCCGAACAGGGTCACCCCATGCCCTGTTGGCCGAGGCGGTGTTGGCCTCCTGCGCCATACCCGCTTACTTCGCGCCAGTCACGATTGGCGGAGTGGAGTATTTCGATGGTGGCGTGTATTCGACCACCAATGCCGATGTGCTTCGCACCCAGAAACCCGACGTAGTGGTCGTGATTTCCCCAATGTCCAGTGACCGACCTCAGCTCGGCGCGGCCAACGCACTTATTCGCTGGTCGGCTCACCGCCGTCTCGAGCGCGAGACGTGCCGATTGCAGATGGCCGGTTGTGTGGTGGTCCGGATCGAACCCGGCACCTCCTGCCTAAATGCCATGGGACTGAATCCGATGAGTCAACGCCGATCACATCAGGTGGTTACGGCGGCCGTCAATGAAACGGTCCGATTGATTGCCGAGGGGCGCATCCCGGGCCCCCTCCTGTCTGGTGTGGGTTCTACGGTGGCGTCTGGCCGACCGTCCGCATCCTAGAGATCGACGGGGATCGTGGGTAGTAGCGTTCGAGCGAAGGGACAGAGTTACGCGGGAGGTCCTCGACATGGACGTTGACCGATTGAGTCCGCTGGATTCGTCTTTCCTGCATATCGAGGACAGCGTGAGCCACATGCATATCGCCTCGGTAGGAATCTTTGAAGGTCCGGAACCTGCCTTCGCTGACATCGTGGCCATGATCGAAGGCAAACTGAGCCGCGTTCCCCGCTACCGCTGTGTCGTGCGACACGTCCCGTTGGAGTTGGGCCGACCTGTATGGGTGGACGATCCTCACTTCAATATCGAGTACCACTTGCGCCACACGGCTCTGCCATCCCCAGGCGGTGAAGCCGAGCTGCGCAAGCTCGTGGGCAGAGTCATGTCCCAACCGCTCGATCGGGCCAAGCCATTGTGGGAAATGTGGGTCGTCGACGGTCTCGAAGATGGCCATTGGGCGGTCCTGTCCAAGACTCACCACGCCATGGTGGACGGTGTTTCGGGAACCGACCTCTTGTCTGTGGTGATGGATATTTCGCCGGAGCCGCTACCACCCATTGTCGTCGATTGGAGTCCCGAGCCGGCACCGTCAGGCATGCAATTGGCGGTCCAGGCTTCGCTCGATCTAGTGCGCAGCCCCTATGAGCAGATTCGAGCCCTGCGTTCAGCCCTCAGATTGCCAAAGCAGGCATTCGAACAGGCGCAGGAGGTGGGCAAAGGACTATCGACCATGGCCGGGCTGGTTCGGAGAACTCCGCTCTCGAGCCTCAATGGTCCACTCGGCCCCCACCGACGCTATGCGTGGGCCTCGACGGTGGTCAATGACATTAGAGCTATCCGCAGGGAGCTGGGGGGCACGTTCAACGATGTCGTCTTGGCCGTCATTGCCAATGGGTTCCGCGAGCTGCTTCTGGCTCGGGGCGAATCGGTTGACCGGGTGGTGCGCACCCTGGTTCCGGTGTCCGTGCGTCCACGCGACGGCCGGGGCCGTGCCGTCGGAGACGGCACACTACAGAACCGGGTCTCGGCCATGGTCGCCGAGCTCCCGGTGTCCATTCCTGATGCCGCCGATCGTCTTCGATTGGTCAGTGTGCAGATGGAAGGACTAAAAGAGTCCAAACAGGCCGTGGCCGGTGAGGCCCTCACCTCGATGTCGGGATTCGCACCGCCCATGCTCTTGGCGCTGGGCATGCGGATATCGACACGGCTACCTCAGCGAAATGTGAACACTGTTACTACCAATGTGCCTGGTCCGCAGATTCCTCTCTACGTTTGCGGCCGCCGCATGCTGAAGGCGTTTCCCTATGTACCCCTGGCTGGACAGGTCAGGGTGGGAATCGCGATCTTCTCGTACAATGGTGATGTGAACTTTGGCGTTACCGGTGACTACGACACCACTGCGGACCTCGACGTCTTGTGCCGGGGCATCGAGGACGGAGTCAAAGAGCTGCTGAAGTCAATCAAATGAGCTGGCCCCGCTCCGAGGACGTCGAACGACGCTCGGCGGGCGAGAAATGTGCTGCAACGATTTAGCGAGTTCTGAGTAACCGAGTAAGCCGGGCGGGCTCTCGCTGACGGGGTCTCGGGAATCTGATCCTGAAGGGTCCAAATATGGGGCGTAGCCAGTCGCCGACGGCGGATCGCGTGGCGTCAAGAACGTCAACTGCTCTGTGCGGAGCGGGTGCGACCTGGGCTGGCACCGCGAACGAGACACTTTACGCGATCGAGAGACTCACCCAGTAGCCGTTGCGGTGGCCGCAGGTGGTGATCCTGTGGGTGCCGAGAATGTCATCCGGCCGCACGCAGCTGGACTTTCGTCGGTGTGAGGATCGCGCTGAAGCTGGGGCATGGCGCCCTCCTTCCTCTACCTGGCATTCGTGCGGCTTCTCCAATTACTCCGGCTGAAGGGCACCAAAACGCCGATCGGGCCCGGTGGGTGCCGAAAAGGTCATCCGACGGCATCCAATAGACGAGCCCGACCCAATGCAGTCACGACTTAGCGACATTCTCGGGGACTGATTCACGAATACCGACTCGTCGCATGACCCCATCGGATGAGTATTCGGCACCACAGGGTGCCGGAAACCTATCCGTCCAGCTCAGGAGACCAGTCGGTATTCGTGGATGATTGGATCGTGCCGCCCATAGTGGCGAGCTCGCCGTGGATGCGCCGGTAGCCCCAGGTTGGGTGCTCCGGCGCCAGCCGGACGACGGGTGACACCGTGCCTTTGGGGATGGCCGGGCGGCCCGGCCGGCGCTTTGGGTAGGTCCAGCGTCTACGAACGAGTTCCAAATGCCAGCGCAGCAAGGTGGCGGGCTGACAGAAGAAGCGGGGCCGGTGAAACCGAAGGAGGAGTCGCCACAGTCCAATCAGCACAGCCCGATCCGCCGGCTGCAGCGCCGGGCAATGTACCTGGCGTCGGAGCACCGGTACTTCGTAGTGCAACCCGACCACCTCGATAGCGAAGTCGGCGTCCTTGCTGAATGAAGTCCAATGAGCTGGACCACGCGGAGGAACGCCAGGTAGGGGAACGAGAGGACCACCGTCGGATCGTGGCCGGGTCAGACGGCCGAGGTCAACGCCCCGGTGATGGGCCGTGGATGACGTTCTCGGCACACGCGGGCCGCGGTGCTAAAGCTATAAACACAATAGACTTCCTCACCAATAGGCCATCGAGAAAGGGGAGTCGTGCCAATGAAGCTTCACTGGTTCCTGCCCTCGTCCGGCGACTGCCGCAATGTCACCCCGGGGCGCGTGTGGCCACGACCGGCATGCGTCGCTCGAGTTCTGGCCCAGGTGGCTATGACCGAACACGTCGGGCTCGACGCCGTGCTCACCCCGGTGTGGCCGGATGGGTGAGCTCCTCGGTTCCCCAACCCCGTAAACGAGACCTCGGCCCGGGTGGTGGCCGGAGGGGTGGTGGCCATGACCACCGCCACCATCGCCCTCGACCAACCCTGGATCCTGGTGCCGCTGACCTATGGCTTCGCGGCGCGGTTGCTGACCGGTCCGAAACTGAGCCCGCTCGGTCAACTGGCCACCAAGGTGGTGACGCCGCGGTTGGCGTTGGAAGACCGGTTCTCCCCCGGGCCGCCCAAACGCCTGGCGCAGGGGATGGGCCTCACCCTGTCGGGGACCGCCCTCGTCCTGCACTACGGCTTGGGGCGAAAACGGGCTGCCAAAGGTGTGCTGGCCGTGCTGGCTGCCGCGGCCGGGCTCGAAGCGTTTTTTGGTCTCTGTCTCGCCTGCCAGATGTTCCCGCTACTGATGAAGCTCGGGCTGGTCCCTGAGGAGACCTGCGAGAAGTGCGCCAACATCTGGGCCGGCTCAGAGACCTCGGACGGCCGTGAACGGGATCTCGACGAGCATGTCCGAGTTGCCCAGCGGGTCGATGCCATTGGGTGGCCGACGCGGCGAGCCGGTCACCGAGGACCTCACCTCGCACGGGCAGGAAATCGGCTCCGTAGCGCCAGTCGGTGAGGAACACGGTCAGGGTCACAATGCGGCGATGGGCCGTCCTCTGGCAAACGACATCCGTATCTTGGGGAGTCAGAACGGTCCCGATAGTTCACCGAGGGCGGCCGTGAGGCGGAGGTTCTCGGTGTAGTCGACCGGGCAGGTGATCACCGACACCGAGTCAGCGTCCAGAGCGTCGTTCAGCATAGGGAGAAGGTCACCCGCAGCACCGACGCGGTACCCTCGGGCACCAAAGCTCTCGGCATAAGCCACGAAATCGGGGTTGGAGAAGCCGACCTCGACGTGGTGACCGAGTTCGAGATCCATCTTCCACCTGATGAGGCCGTAGGCGCCGTCTTCCCAGATCACGATGGCCACGGGGATCTGTTCCCTGAGGGCTGTCTCGATTTCCTGTGAGTTCATCAAGAACGCACCGTCACCGACCGCGGCCACCACCTTGCGGTCGGGCATCGCCAGCTTGGCGCCAATGGCGCCGGGCAGGGCGAAGGCCATCGTGGAAAGCCCGTTGGAGATCAGACATGTGTTGGGCTCGTAGGTGGGGTAGAGGCGCGCCATCCACATCTTCACGGCTCCGGTATCGGCGAGGACAATGTCTGAGCGGCCGAGGGCGGCTCGGGTATCGGCAACGACACGCTGTGGTTTGAGCGGAAAGCTGTCGTCGGCCGCACCCAGGGCCAGCTCGTCGGCCAGCAGCCGCCGAATCTTCTCTTCTCGAGTCCCCTGGTTGAAACGGTGAACGGTTGCCTCGCAGAGGGCGGCGAGCGTGCTTCCAATATCGGCCTGTATCCCCACCTCGACGACGTAGTGGGCATCCACCTCTGCCGGGAAACGACTGAGGTGAATGATCTGCTTGTCCCCGGCCGGATTGATCCGTATCGGGTCGAACTCTTGCAGTTCATAGCCGACGCTCACGATCACGTCCGCATCGTCAAACCCGAAATTGACATAGTCGTGGCTCATAAAGCCGACGGCCCCCAGGGAGTGTGGGTGATCGTCGGGAAGTACGCCCTTGCCGTGAAAGGTGGTGGCCACAGGGAGGCCCAGCAATTCGGAGAACCGTCGTAGTGGTTCGGCCGCTCCAGAGCGGGCCGCTCCATGTCCGGCAAGGATGATGGGACGCTGGCTCGCGTTGAGCACTGCCGCCGCCCGCCCAATCTGCGAGGGCGAGGGCTCGTCGGGCCGGGGTCGGTTGACCTCAAGGAGTTTGAGGTAATCAGCTACGAAGGCAGCCTCCACGTCCTCTGGCACGCCGAGATACACGGATCCCGGGCGCTCAGTTTGTGCCAGCTTGAACGCCCTTCGAACCATCTCGGGGATCGAGCCGGGGGTAAGAATCAAGTCTGCCCATTTGGTCACGGGAGAAAACATGGACACCAAGTCGACGCTCTGATGGGATTCCTTGTAGATGCGGTTCAGTCCCACCTGTGCCGAGATGGCCACGACCGGGGTGCTGTTGGTGTAGGCATCAGCTGTTCCCAAGAGGAGATTGATGGCGCCGGGCCCAAGGGTGGCCGAGCAGACTCCGGCTGTTCCAGTCATCCGGCCGTAGATCTCGGCCATGAACGACGCCGCCTGCTCGTGTCGAACCAAGACGTAGCGAATGGCGGACCTCGAGAGCGCATCGGTGAGGTAGATGTTCTCTTCCCCAGGGATGCCGAACACATATCGAACACCTTCGTGTTCGAGGCACTGGACGATGAGTTCCGCGGAATGCCGTCGTCCTTCAACCACGGAACGGAGCGTACGTCGGTTCTCGGACCCTGTTCCAGCCGGCAGATCGCACGAGCATTCTCGATGTGTCCCGCGCCTAGCCTCGCTGGTCGATCCGACGCGCTCTCGATCGCGACCCTTGGAGTCGCATCGAATTCGTCATTGCTCTGGTGTACCGACAACCCCTCGGTTAGGGCACGCGAGAAACGGCCGATCACGCCGTGGTTGGCGGCCAAGCGGTCGCAAGCTCTGGAAGCGGCCCGCAAGGTGCTGCAGGTCGCCCCATTGCAGAGGCCGAGGAGGAGAACGGTCACAGGTCGTTTAATGGTCGACATAGCACCGGAGGGCTGACGAAGATGAAGTTCGTTGAGAATGAATAGCTGCGCTGTGAAACCCTCCTATCCAGTCTGGCTGTACTGGTGGAGCATCGCACTGGCAGCCGTATTGCTTGCCGGTTGCAGCGCTACCGCCGCTAGCTCACAACCCACTTCCGGAGATACTTCCTCTTCCCGCCAGCTCACTGCTCAGGCTCTGAGTGATGGAGCCGGCCACGCGTGCATCGTCTCGACGTCCCCGCAACCAGCCATCGACTGGCCGCGACTCCACAACCCGATCCTCTCCGAGCCGATAGGCGGGGTGAAGGACGAGGCCATCATCTGGGCCAGAGGCCGATGGCACATGCTCTTCAGCTATGTGACCATCGACCCGTCGCTACCTGGAGACATCCGCTGGAACATCGCGACGGCCACTAGCACTGACATGACGCACTGGTCCCCACCCCACCCCTGGCCGCTCCAGAAGGGGGTACTGGGAGTCGCATCGCCGGACATCGTCCGGGGTCCGACCGGAGAGTACCTGGTCACCTACCAGTCCGACCCGGGGGCATCGCCACCGTTGGATGACCAGGCGCGGCTCTTCTACCGGACCTCGAAGGACTTGAGTACCTGGTCAGCTCCCCACCCCTTGGCCCGGTCCCTGGCTCCATCGGCCGGGGACCGGATGATCGACGGGGCCTTCGTCTTCACCGGCAATCAGCTACTGCTCGGGTTCAAATTCTCGTCGCCCACCCAGCCCGATGTGTTTGAGATAGCACGTTCGACCACCGAACTGCCGCGGGGACCCTGGCGACGGGTCGGAAGTCCGAATATTGACGTGGACGGTGGCACCGTCGAGAATTACGAGTTTGTAAAGGCGGCCGGAAGCTGGCGTCTGGTGGCCACATCGAATAACCTCGATCAGCCGTGGATGTTTACGCTGGCCGGCAACCCTGCTCGCGCCTCGAGTTGGCTTCTGTGGAGTGGTGGATACCAGTTGCAGGTCCCATCCGAGCCGTTCAACAGCGGACCGGGCATCTCGAGCGTCGGGTTTGAGCACGCCAACTCTGCTTTCCTCTGTAACGCCAGCTCTCTACCAGGGGGGTACTACTACCTGCTCTATGCGGGCAGCGACGAACTCACCGAGTTCGACGGATGGGGCCACGCCAAGATTGGTGTGGCCCGAAGTACCGATCTGGTCCACTGGCAGGTTCCACCGGGCTGATCCTGAAGGGTCCAAATATCGAACGCGACCGTCGACGGCGGCTGCACGCGTGACGTCAAGAGCGTCAACTGTCCTGTGATGAATGGGTGTCACTTGGCTGGCACCGCGAACGAATCACTCACACGATCGAGTGACTCGTCTAGTAACCGTTGCGGTGGCCGTAGGTGGCGGCCATCGTCAGGTGTAACCAAGAATGGTGAGAGCTCAGGCCGTACGCTCGTACTCGTGGACGATGGCGGTCTTGGAGACGGCGACGCCCAGCTTCTTCAGCTCACCGACGATGCGCAGGTAGCCCAGCGCGGGTTCTGCCGTGCCAGGCGAACGATCAGGTCGACGGTCTCTTGGGCAGGGTCGGACGGCAGAGCCGCCGGCGAGGGCAGGTTCATTGGCCGTCGAACAAGGGCGCGATGCCAGCAAAGGATCGTCTCAGGCGGGACGAGGAAGGATGCCCACCGCTCACGGGGGACCAGGCGAGCGAAGGCGCTGACCAGCGCGATGCGACCAGGTGAAGCGGGGACGGGCGACCCGGCGCTGGAGCATGGCCAGCTGATGGCGCAGCATGAGGATCTCGGCGTCTTGAGCCATGCCGTCCATCCGGTGGATGCGGACTGCCTCGGCGACGCGACGGAAGAGGCGGTAGAGGAAGGAGAAGGCCACAGGTGGCGAGCCTCGCTGAACTCGTCGTGCCTGGTCAAGCCAACGAGCAAGTAAATTGACCCTTCAGAATGGCTCGCCCGATCGTGTCGTATTGTTGCAGGCGGCGGATCGCTTCATCGAACTCCTTGGGTATGGACGCCCATTCGCGATAGGAGACTCGGAATGAGCATCGACATGCGCACACGCTCAATCAATGCAGTGGGTCCGGCCGACCCCGCATCGTTCTTCGATGGCGAGTGGCGCGATGCGCTCGCGCTCAACGGCATTCGTGCTGCGGCTGATGCGGAGCGACTCGCCCTCGGACCGATTGCGATCAGAGTGGGCGACGACGTCTGGACATTGCGGCCCAGTGCCAGCACGATCGACATCATCTCGGGACGCACCGACACCGACTTTTGTGTCACGTTAGACCGTGATGCGTTTGCCGACCTCGTCTGCGAACGTCGCACCGCGCTCGGTCTCGTCATCGGCGGGCGCGTCGCGGGTGACTCCGCATCGAACGGTGCTTTCTGCGCCTGGGATCCGGTGTTTCGCTCTCTCCTTGACGGCCGATCGGTGTACCAGCCCGGTGACGTGACTCTGCGTTCGGTGGACGGATCGCCGCTTAAGCTCGACCAGCGGTTTCGTCTCGATGAGGGGACGGAGGCTGCGCATTTTCTCGCTGAGGCCGGCTTCCTTCTCCTTCAAGATGTGTTCACCGATGAGGAGATGGACGCAGTTGATGCCGAGCTTATCCGCGCTGTGGAGACGGCCCGACCCAGCGATACCGCGTCCTGGTGGGCAACGACCCGCGCGGGCGAGATGTATCCGTGTCGCATTCTCGACTTCGCGCAGCAGTCACAAACAGTACGCGCGCTCATCGCCGATGACCGCTACGCCGCGATCGGCGACCTGCTCGGCGACGGCCACCGGCCAGGCGATCCTTTCGGCGAGCACTTCGCCGACGTGACGGCCGAAGGCCTCCTGAAGCGGGTCGACTCCGTCGAAGGACTCGTGTGCCTACCGTGGCACAAGGACTGCGATCGCGGCGGGCACTCCATGTTTTGCTCCGGTCTCACGGTCGGCATCTGCCTGACACCCGTCGACCGCGCACATGGAGGTCTCGACGTCATGGCTGGCTCGCACCGGGTGAATATCGCGCGGGCGCAGGTTGATCACACGCTCGACTTATCGGCCGTCACACTACGGGCCGACCGCGGCGACGTCACAGTGCACATGTCCTGCACCTTGCACCGCTCGACCCATCCCACGACCCGGGAGCGACGCGTTGTGTACACCGGCTTCGCGCTCCCACCTCGGCCCGGGGACGCGCGGGCTGAAGTCGCCCAGCCGGGGTTGCGCCGCGAACGGGCCGCGATCGGCGATCCGGCCGGGCGCCAGCGGTTCGTGTCGGAGATCGAAGCGTGACCACCGTTTCCGTGGTAACGGGCGCCGGTGGCGCGATGGGAGCAGCCTGCACGCTCGCGGTAGCACCAGCCGTTGACGTGATCGTGCTCACCGATATCCACGAGTCGCGCCTCGACGCCATCGCCGAAAGCGTCGAGCAGGAAACCGCCACTAAGGTCGATGCAGTCCCTGGAGACATCGGTGAGGCTGGGATCGTGCAACAAGTGGTGGCACGTTGCAACGCGCTGGGCGAGTTGCGCGCTCTCGTGCATACGGCAGGTTTGTCGCCAGCGATGGCCGACTGGCGGGAGATCGTGCGTGTCGATCTGGCCGCGGTTCCGCTGCTGCTCGACTCGTTCTTGCCGAGCGTCGTGCGAGGAAGCATCGCAGTGTGCATCGCGTCGATCGCGGGCCACATCGGCTCGTTCGATTCCGCGATGGACGCGGTGTGTGATGAACCGTTCGCCCCTGACTTTGACGCGCAGTTCCGTGCGCTCGCGGGCAACACGCCCGACTCTGGTGCGACGTACCGGCTCGCGAAACGAGCGGTGGTCCGATATTGCGAACGCGCAGCCGTGGCGTGGGGCGAGCACGGTGGGCGGGTCGTGTCGCTGTCACCGGGACTGATCGATTCGCGAATGGGACGGCTCGAACTCGAATACAACGAAGTGAAGAAGTGGATGGCCGCGATTACACCAGTGGGTCGTGTCCGCACTGACACAGACCGAGTATTGCCGGGTCTCGCTGACGACATCGCAAACGTAGTCGCGTTCTTGTGCTCCGACCGCTCCGCGTTCATTTCGGGCTGCGATATCCGGGTCGACGGGGGATTGGTCGCGGCAATGAAGCATCAGCAACCGACGACATGGGAATCTGATTGACGGGAGTCGGCCGTGAATAAAGAGGACTTTGAGCGCGTGCAGCGCGAGCTTGGCGAAGTGCGCACCGCAACGGGCCGTCGCCGCTATCGGGAGGTGATGGTATCGGACGCGCCCCCGCCGGTGACGCCGTATCTCGCACGGGGCGTCGTTGACTCGGTGTTCGGTGAGCTATGGGACCGCCCCGGGTTGTCGCGGCGCGATCGGCGATGGATTACGCTGGCCTGTGTCGGAGCCGCCGCCGTCGATCTCCCGATCGAGCAACACGTGTACGCGGCGCTGGCCAGCGGCGACATATCCCGCGAAGAAATGCAGGAATTCATCTTGCACTTCGCGTACTACGCGGGGTGGCCGCGAGCTTCGGCGTTTGAGAGGGCGTACTTCCAGTCGATGGAGCGCATCGACGCCGAGGTGTAAGCGCAAGAGGGCGTCTATCTATCGAGCAACGATGCTGGAAGAGAACACGTCGATGCGCCGCAGGTGCTCTTCGTTAGCTGGTGGTGGTAAAAAGGTCACAGGCGATGATCGAGGAGGCTTGGGTGCGCATGAACTGGCGCCAGGCATCCCGGTGCGGACCAGGACGGGGCTTGACGGCGAGGATGCGGCGGATGCTGGTCGTCGAGATCTCGATACCGATCTTCTGGAGCTCTCCCTGGATTCTTGTAGCCCCAGCCTTCGTTCTCCCGTGACATCCGCCAGACCAGGACCTGGGCCTCGAGGGAAATCCTCGGGCGCGAGACAACCCGATGGGAGAAGCGCCACTTCGCCTTCACCAGTTCCCGGTGCCAGCGACGAAGGGTGTCAGGAGTGAACAGGTTCGACAGCCGCTTGTGAGCTGGTCGGAGCCGTTGGAGAACCGTGAGCACAAGCCGTTCTTCCTGACGTGTCTTCGGGTGGGGGACCTGGCGGCGCAAGACAACCAGCTCCTGGCGCACCACGAGCAGGTCGAGATCCTTCGAATCAAGAGGCCCGGCATGCGAGGAGCAGCAGTCGGAGCGCCTGGCGGAGGGAGAGGGCGATGAGGCGGACGGTCACCCGGACAGTTTCGCACCCGAGTGATTGGTGGGGTTGTTCGGCCTGGCACGCGGGCGATTGTGAGGTGGCCCTTCAGGCTCAGACCGCGGGCTGGTTGCACGCCGCCGGTCGCGGCGAGGAGGCGAAAGCGTTGGCCGACACGGCGTTGCACCAAGCGTTCCCACCCGAGGAGGAAGCAGAGGTCCGCCTTAGCATCGCCGGACGAGACGTGGGGTCATGGACGCGGTCTTGCGACGATGTCGACGCCGTGCTCCTGGGGCCACAGAATGGCAGGTCAGGTGTCCGATCGTCGCCCGGCACCCGGCGGTGCGCTTCTGTCGGGGGCCGAGGACCGACTACTGGGCCACCAGCCATAGACTGCCGTCATGTATTACGGAAACGGGTCATGGATCGCCCTCGTGATCTTTGGTGGCCTATTCGCGATGCGGATGCTCTCCCGGCAGCGCCGGCGAAGGGGCTACGGCGGGGGGCCCATCTCCAGGAGTTCCTTCACCAGCGCCGGCTTCCAAGGGCCCGCAGCAGGGTCAACAACCCCATCCCAGGGCACGGGGGACACGGCGTTCACGGGCATCGCGGCTGGCTGGCTCGCCGACCCCTTTGCCAAGCACGACCAGCGGTACTGGTCGGGAACCCACTGGACCGAGCACGTTCTCGATGACGGCGTCCCCGGTACCGATCCGCCCCCGCAGGTCGCGGGCTAGCGGCGCTGCAATTATCGGTTCGTACCCGTTCGTCCTCAGCGTCTGCGTGACATCGGGCGGTGATGGTCCCCGAGGAGGCGCGCCCAAGCGGCACGTACGGTCGGTCACTTGACCCTGCGGGTGCCGAACCCATCTGCCCAGGTCATGCAACTATGCGGTACTCGTGGATGAGGCCGCTCAAGACGTCGGTTCGTTGGAGGTGCGGGCTATCGGCCTCACAGGGTCGGAGCCGGAGCTTCGCGCAGGACGCGGGGGCTAACCAGCCACGGCGTTGAGGTTTGACGTGCCATTGGGAGAATCGATTACCGAGATCGTGCTGTGGTGCATGTGGTATGAGGATTCGTGGTTTGCGCACCACCAAAACCGCACACACCATTGATAAGCATGGCCAACTGCCGTTCGCTACGGTCACTCGAAACCGCCGATGGTGCTGCCTCGCTTTGAAAAGGTGCAGGTAAACACAGTGGAGGTGTTTTTTTGCCAAGGTGAGGGTCGCGGGTTCGAGTCCGTCGTCCGCTCCAGCCTTAGCGGCAAGGGGAGAGGGGGAAGAACGGGCGAAGCGACCAAACCGGACACGGAGCCGGGCCACCTGAGCCGGGAGCGAGCAGGAGGGGCGGTCGTTGGGGGCCGAGTCCGCTCTGCCTGTGTCAGCGTTAGCCAGGGAACGTGGCGGCAATGACCTATCCATCCGGAAGGTCTCGACTAGTAGCTGATCTGTCCTTCCGTGGTGCTAGTGAAAACAAACGTCTCTATCGATCCAACAGTAGAGATAGGTCTGCTTTTGCTTCTTACCGTAAACCTCCCCGTGGCGCCGGTAAAGCGGCCTGTTCCGCCTGTGATGGTATTTAGGGTCGTCGCGGTTGCGACTCCCTTGGATGTAAGCCTTCCCGTCCCTGAAGTGGTCGCGAACAACTGGTCGCCGTTCGCCGCAACGGTGACCCCTGAGCCTGTAAAGCTGAGGGTGTTCGGACCCGTGAGGGTGATTGTCTGAACTCCGTGGCCGGTGACCGCTCCGAAGTGGGAGAGGTGACCCGAACTTTCGTTGGTTGCCGCGCCGGTTGCAAGATTGACCGTGTTGATCCCGATGCTCGTGCCTTCAAGCGGCCTGTGGGTGGCTTCCAGCGGCCGGCCGATGGCCTTCGGCCCTCGTCCAGGGCCGTGCGCCGCCGCCAACGCCGCCGCTGGAACCATGACGACCATGGCTGCCACTAAGGCTGAAAGAACGATGAGCCTGCGTATGTGCATACCCGTTCCGCTCTCTTCTCAGTTCACCCAAACTCTACGCCTCAATCAACCTGAAGGGTCCAAATAGCCGGACGCGTGCCATCGTCGCCCCGGTTCACGTGGTCCTCGGCGGCATCAATCGCCGTTCCAGGATCGGGACCACCGGCCCAGCAGGAACCGAGTATTCGATCGGGAGCTCACGCAGCGGCGGCAGAGCCCCGTATGGCAGAGTAACGCCCCATGAACAAGCGAGAACTAGCGAAGGCGGTCGCCGTCCAAGCGGACATTGACCTGAAGACGGTCACTTCGGTCCTCGACGGCTTCACCAACGTCGTCACGACCGTCGTCTCAAAGGGAGAACCGGTCGCCATCACCGGCTTCGCCAAGTTCACCAAGGTCGAGAGGCCGGCCCGCTGGGGCCGTAACCCGGCGACTGGGGAGCAGATCCGGATCAAGGCGTCAAAAAAGGCCAGGATCACGCCGGTGAAAGCCTTCAAGGACGCCGTCATGGCTCCAGCTGGAGCTCCCAAGCTCAAGAAGGGTGCCTACCCCACCAACGTGGTCGCAGTGAAGGCGGCGGGCACGGCCGCGGATGCGCCGACTCGGCGAGCACCGGCCAAGAAGGCTGCTACCTCCCGGCGCTCGCCCGCCAAGGTGGCCAGGCGCCGCTGAGCTTGCTCTCGACACCTCTTGCCCTCGTAGATGAGGACGGAGATCTGTGCGGTCGCTAGCCGGCCCGACGTAGCGTGAGCCTATGCACTTCGCTTTCAAGACCTCGCCGCAGAATACGAACTGGACCGACATGCTTGCCGTGTGGAAGGTGGCCGACGACATCGAGCTGTTCGAGTCGGGCTGGACCTTCGACCACTTCTATCCGATCTTTTCCGACAGCACCGGCCCTTGCATGGAGGGCTGGATCACCCTGACGGCGCTGGCCCAGGCGACGACCCGCCTACGCATGGGAACTCTGGTGACCGGCATCCACTATCGCCACCCGGCGATCCTGGCCAACATGGCGACCACCCTCGACATCGTGTCCGGGGGTCGGCTGGAGCTTGGCATCGGGGCCGGGTGGAACGAGGAGGAGTCGGGGGCTTACGGGATCGAGCTGGGCACGCCGGGCCAGCGCAGCGACCGCTTCGAGGAGGCCTGCGAGGTGATCGTCGGGCTCCTCACGCAGGAGACGACGACCTTCAAGGGCCTTTACTACCAGCTCAGCGACGCCCGCAACGAGCCCAAGCCGGTTCAGCGCCCCCACCCGCCGATCTGCGTCGGTGGTAGTGGCGAGAGGAGGACACTCCGCACTGCAGCCCGGTTCGCCCAGCATTGGAACTTCGTGGGTGGCACTCCGGAGGAGTTCGCCCGCAAGCGCGACGTCCTGCACCAGCACTGCGAGGACGTCGGCCGCGACCCCAAGGAGATTCTCCTCTCCAGTCACGTCCGATTCGCCGGGGACGCGAAGGCCACCGCAGAGCAGGCCGCCGCACTGGCAGAGGTCGGTGCCGAGCTGGGCATTGTCTACCTCCCACCGCCCCTGAATCCCGGCGTGCTCGAGCCGCTGGCCACCGCTTTGCGTGAGCTCTAACCGTTCGTCGAGAGTGTCTCGACCGGACCCTCATCCTCGGTCGACGTCATCTCGAACAGATTCTGGCCGAGTACCTGGTCCACTACAACGAGCACCGCCCGCACCGAGCGCTTGATCAGCGGGCTCCACAACGCCTGGGTCTGATACCGGCTTCGATCCACGATCCGGCCAGACCCGAAACGACTACGAAGAATGGAGCTCCTCGGAGGACTCATCCACGAGTACATGCTTGCGGCGTGAGCTGGCCGGATGAGTAATCGGCACCCACAGGTTCGACGGATCTGCCTGGTCAGAGGGCAGGCACCGCACCCTCACGGTCCCAGATCACGTGCCCGCGCCGAGGCCGTAGTACCGGCTGGACACTACCGCTGGCGGGCCCCCACGACCTTGGCCGATCTCCGAGCCAGGTGCTTAAACGCTCGAAAACGGGTGTTGCGGCCCCAGGCGTTCGATCGTCACGTGGGAGCGGCGGCCTCTATCATTGCTGCCTAACCACAGTTGTTGCTCAGGGAGCAACCATGAAGACGCCCACGGAGTTGACCCAGCTGTTCCGGGATCGGGGTCTCAAGGTGACACCCCAACGCCAGTGCATCTTCCGGGTCCTGCACGGCAACGGCTCCCATCCGACCGCCCATGCGGTTTTCGAGTCCCTCCGTGAGGAGATGCCGACGATCTCGTTGCGCACCGTCTACCAGACCCTCAACGACTTGGTGGCGCTGGGCGAGATCCAGCAGTTCGACGTAGGGACAGGCGCGGCTCGCTTCGACGCCGCGACCGGCGCCCACCATCACCTGGTGTGCACCAGGTGCGGGGCGATGGGCGACGTGCACTGCGAGCTCACTGACCTGAGCCTCCCGGCGCGCCAGCATCACGGCTTCACCATCTCAGGCGCCGAGGTCATCTTCCGGGGCCTGTGCGCTAAGTGTTCACAAGCAACCAGCCATCAGAAGGATGCTGCGAGAGAGCAGGAGGACCGACATGTCTGACAGAGGCAGCGAAAGCGAGAACCCAGTTATCCCCTCCCCCATTCCAACGCAGCATCGGCCCATATCCAACCGCGACTGGTGGCCGAATCAGCTGGATCTCTCGATTCTGCACCAGCACTCGCCCCTGTCCAATCCGATGAGTGAGGGCTTCAACTACAAAGAAGAGTTCAACACCCTCGACCTCGAAGCGCTGAAGCAGGACATCTTCAAGGTGATGACGACGTCGCAGGAATGGTGGCCGGCCGACTACGGCCACTACGGGCCGCTCTTCATCCGGATGACCTGGCACGCCGCCGGCACGTACCGCATCGCCGATGGCCGGGGCGGTGGCGGCGAAGGCGCTCAGCGCTTCGCCCCCCTCAACAGTTGGCCGGACAACGCGAACCTCGACAAGGCGCGCCGGTTGCTGTGGCCGATCAAGCAAAATTACGGCCGCAAGATCTCCTGGGCCGACCTGATCATCTTTGCCGGCAACTGTGCCTACGAATCGATGGGGTTCAACACGTTCGGCTTTGGGTTCGGGCGACCCGACATCTGGGAGCCTGACGAGATCTTCTGGGGCCCTGAGGACACCTGGCTTGGAGACGAACGCCACGGCGGCGGCGGGGAAATCCAGGGGCCTTTCGGCGCCGATCATATGGGCCTGATCTACGTGAATCCGCAAGGGCCCAACGGCAACCCGGATCCGCTCGCCGCGGCGAGTTACATCCGAGAGACCTTCCGCCGCATGGCCATGAACGACGAGGAGACGCTTGCGCTCATCGTCGGTGGCCACACGTTCGGCAAGACCCATGGCGCAGTCGGTGAGGAGTACGCCGGTCCCGAACCCGAGGGTGCATCCCTCGAGGAGCAGGGCTTTGGCTGGCGGAACACCTTCGGCAGTGGCAAGGGCGCCGATACGCTCACAAGCGGGCTGGAGGGCGCCTGGACCAACGAGCCGACGAAGTGGGACAACGGGTTCTTGGACAACCTGTTCAAGTACGACTGGGAGCTCACCGAGAGCCCCGCCGGTGCGCACCAGTGGACTCCGAAGAATCCCGAGGCGCAGGGCACCGTGCCCGATGCCCATGATCCGTCGAAGCGGCACGCTCCGATGATGCTGACGACGGACCTCTCGCTGAAGCTGGATCCGATCTACGGGCCCATCGCCAAGCGCTTCCACGAGAACCCGGACCAGCTGGCCGACGCGTTCGCCAAGGCGTGGTACAAGCTGTTGCACCGGGACATGGGACCCGTCTCGCGCTACCTCGGCCCGTGGATTCCGGAGCCGCAGCTGTGGCAGGATCCCGTCCCCGCGGTCGATCACGAGCTGATCGGGGAGGAGGACATCGCTGTCCTCAAGGGCAGGATCCTCGCTTCAGGATTGTCCGTCTCCCAGCTGGTCTCCACCGCTTGGGCGTCGGCCGTTACCTTCCGCGGCACCGACAAGCGGGGCGGGGCCAACGGAGCACGGATTCGCCTCGCGCCGCAGAAGAACTGGGAGGTCAACGACCCGACCGAGCTGGCCAAGGTGCTGCAGACCCTCGAACAGGTCCAGCAGGACTTCAACAGCTCACAGTCCGGGGGAAAGAAGGTCTCGCTGGCTGACGTGATCGTCCTGGGCGGGTGCGCGGCCGTCGAGCAAGCTGCGAAGAACGCCGGCCACGACATTACGGTCCCGTTCGCGCCGGGGCGCACGGACGCCTCGCAGGAGCAGACCGACGTGGAGTCGTTCGCCGTGCTCGAACCGGGCTTTGACGGGTTCCGCAACTACCTCCGAGCAGGAGAGAAGCTGTCGGCGGAGGAGCTACTCGTCGAGCGAGCGTTTATGCTGGGTCTGACCGCTCCCGAGATGGCGGTCCTCGTCGGCGGCATGCGGGCCCTAAACGCCAACTTCGGGCAATCCCGACACGGCGTCTTCACCGGCCGGCCCGAGACCCTGACCAATGACTTCTTCGCGAATCTGCTCGACATGAGCACGGAGTGGAAAACATCCGTCTCGGGTGAGAACGTGTTCGAGGGTCGCGATCGAACCACGGGCGAGATCAAGTGGACCGCCACGGCCGTCGACCTCGTCTTCGGTTCTAACTCCCAGCTCCGAGCGATTTCGGAGGTCTACGCATGTGACGACTCGAAGGAGAAGTTCGTGCGTGACTTCGTGGTGGCGTGGGACAAAGTCATGGACCTCGATCGCTTCGACCTCGCTTGACCTCCCTCCTCCTCGGAGTTGGTGACGCGGTTCACGACATCGGGGCCACCAACCACCATTGGGCTCGGAAGCTACAACTTGGCGTAACCTATCTACGGCAGCTCGGCGATGAAAGAACCAGAGCCGTACTCGGCGGCCTGCCTCCGATATCGACTTGACCAGGGGGGGCATAACAACGCTGCCACGAGGCCTTGCGAAGTCCTCAGACCGCCCGAAACATGCCGGATATGCGCTCCCATCGGCCCTGAATGTTGTCTCAGACCCACCCGATATAGCGCAGTCCATTCTTCCAGTGTGTTGTACGCCTTCCGCATGGGCCTGGATGGGGTGCGCGCACCCTGCCAGCCGTTCGTATATGAGAGAGTTGGACCCAATCGATGTGGTGCACGTAGTACAAGATTCCGCAGTTCGCGGCTCCACAAAAAACCCACGGGGCTAGCGAACACCCGACACGTATGGAATCGCCCGCCTTCACGCGTCCCCGATTCGACTCGGGCCCCGAACCCATATGCCGCTGCCAAGTCATCTGGCGGCGGTATGACAACGTCAGCTCGTCGGTCGCTCTTGTCAGTGCCACGTAGTGCAACCTCCACTGCTCTACGAGAGCTCTGTCCAAGTCCTTGCCTCTGTTAGATCCGAAGTCCGTTCTTGAACCCCAGCTTGTCGAAGAGCACCCTCGAGTCGATCGGGCTGCCGTTCAGCCACGCGGCCGGCGTTCCCTGCGGATCCTCAGACTGGTACAACACTTCTCGCCTCAGCACCCACTTCTCATATCGTGCCTTCCGTACCCCCGAGACGAAATCCGAGCCAGTCAGGGCTACCTGTCCGCCGAGATGCACAAGGTCATCGGTCGTGAAGCCTCCAGTTCCCTCGGGTGGCTGTGCGGCAAAGAGAGCTTTGCGCAGCTCGTCGAAGCGACCGGCCTCTGCGGCGAGAGCGAGAGCGTTATCTGCTCTCACTGATTCTTGGCCCAGAAAGCAGCGCATGCGATATTCCACGACCAGCTCACCAGCATCCAAAGCGGCCGTAATGAGCGCTCCGTTGAGCTGTTCAAACTGTCGACAATAGGGGCACTGCGGATCCTCGAAGAGGATCATGCTCCTGCTCGCGTTGCCGTTTCCAACAAGGACTCCGCCTTCTGGCGTATGCCCAGTGGGCGTGACCACTTGATCAGTTGCTTTCATTGTTGTCTCCATTTCAAGGCCCGAGTGGTCAGTAGTCTCCAGGCTCCACGGTCGGGATCGTTCGACGCAGTGGCCGAGTATGTCGAGATTCTGGCCCCCTGAGCCAGGATCCTGGCGCCAAGACGGTTCGACGGATTTGCCTGGTCAGCGGACGGACGCCGTCATGACACCCCGCTCGGATACTTGGGGTGACAGCTTCCGGCAGCCGTACGACCACGCGCGGACCCTAGTGGCTCCATGTGACACGGCAGAGCCCCGTATGGCAGAGTAACGCCCCATGAACAAGCGAGAACTAGCAAAGGCGGTGGCTGTCCAAGCGGACATTGACCTGAAGACGGTCACCGCGGTCCTCGACGGCTTCACCGACGTCGTCACGACCGTCGTCTCGAAGGGAGAGCCGGTCGCCATCACCGGCTTCGCCAAGTTCACCAAGGTCGAGAGGCCGGCCCGCTGGGGCCGTAACCCGGCGACCGGGGAGCAGATCCGGATCAAGGCGTCGAAAAAGGCCAGGATCACGCCGGTGAAAGCCTTCAAGGACGCCGTCATGGCTCCAGCTGGAGCTCCCAAGCTCAAGAAGGGTGCCTACCCCACCAACGAGGTCGCAGTGAAGGCGGCGGGCACGGCCGCGGATGCGCCGACTCGGCGAGCACCGGCCAAGAAGGCTGCTACCTCCCGGCGCTCGCCCGCCAAGGTGGCCAGGGGCCGCTGACAGAGTATTCACGGCTCGTGAGCTGCCGACACCAAGCTGTGCGTTTCCGCCACTGACCGACCCGCACACGAATGGACGGAGATCGATCTTCACATACCCCGAGCCGTCAGCAAGCAGCGAAGGCTCTGCGGAGATCGGTCCGCCGCCGTATTATCACCGGTCGGACTGCAACATCTGCCGGCAGCAAGGCGGCCTGAAAACGGGGTCAGAGCTCCTGGACGGCCCCCTCCCAAGTGGCTACTTCGTCGAAGGTGAGCACTTCCTCGTCGAGTACGCCCGGCTGAAGTTGTCCAGCGCAAGAACGATCATCGCCGAGGCTTGGCGGCATCTGTTGGATTTCGGTGAAATGACGCCAACCGAAGTGCCGAGCTCGGTTCCCTTCTCCATCGGCTCGTTCCGGCGGTCAAGGTTGCCACAGGAGTCGAGCGCGTCTACTTCCTGGCGTTGATGGAGCGAGTGGCCACTTCCATCTCTGGTCGTACCGAAGAAGAAGGAGGGAGAACTTCGAGGAGTGGTGTACCTGGCGCAGCAGCCCCACTCACGCACAGCGCGGCAGAAGCGATGTCGCGGAAGATCCGAGTTGAGTTCGAGCCGTCTTGAGGGCGGCCATGGGATCCGCCGTCGCCTCATGATCGACACCGAATGATCCGGCTCAAGATCTCCGCAACTATCTGGACGCCTTGAGCAAGTTCTTCACCAAGTCTCCAGCAGGGCCGGCCCACCGGGCCCTCCTCGGATAGGCATAACACGACCCCGGTGCGCGAGTTCTCAACCGAGACGCGGACCTGGTCTACCGGCAATCGGAGCCTGCCCAGCGACTTGCTGTCGCCCAACTACCGGTCCAGTCATCAGCGTCATCCTCGAAACCAGTAGGTCACTCAGCCGCGACAACCTCTTCCGGCATCCGACTTTGCTCCTCATGGCGTGGCAAAGCTAAGTGAGGCGACCAACTCGGCGGTCACTGATCTCCATCGATGCTGGCCTGGGCGAAGCGAATCACGCGGCCCATGTGCTTGAGTAATCAGGCCCTTCAGGATCACCCCAGTTGTGCTCGCGCGGGAACGGACGTTCACCCCATCGGTTTCGGGCCGACCATCTCGTTTGCAGGGCCACAGTTTCGTTTTACCCGAGCGGCGTTATATAAAGAACCGGTCAGCGGCTGCTTGATCCTCGAAGAAGACCCTGATATCGGACAGGAGATCGTCGGAGTCGGACTCGAGGAGGTACAAGTGGTGCCCGCGGTAGATCCTGCGGACGTGCTGGGCCTGGGCGTACTGGAGCGCAGTTATGTGGGTTTCACCCACCATCCAATCCATCCACTTCAACACCTCGAATGTGCCCTTGGTGTAATCGACCAACGTGGAGATGTGACGTCTCACCTCCTCGGGTCCGTGGAATACCCCGGAGAACTTGTGGTGCCCCGGCACCGTATAGACAACGTTCGGCGAGAGCAGTGGCACCGAGTCGTCGAGGTCCGTCAGCGAGTAGCTGAGGAAGAATCGTCTAGCGTTGATCAGGCGCTGAGGTTCTGGCGTACTCGCCATTGACCGATCCTAGATGACTCCCTGGTCCTTCGACTCGGGCTGACAGAGATCGACCGAAGTGGGTCGGGTTGCTTCTGTTGGTGGGGCCGCCTGCATCTCACGCCTGGTTCGCGGCATGTGAAGCAGCCAGGCCTCGGGCCGCGTTCACGATCCCCACATGGGTGAAGGCTTGGGGAAAGTTCCCCAGCAAGCGCCGGTGGGCCGGGTCATATTCCTCGGAGATAAGTCCGACGTCGTTCACCAGGGCGGCAATCCGTCGGAAGATAGCCGTTGCCTCGTTGAGCCGGCCCATCAGCCGTAGGCAGCCGATCAGCCAGAGGGTGCACGGGAGGAACATTCCCTCGCGGCCCGGCAGCCCGTCCACCCCCGATTCGTTCTCATATCGGAGAACGAGCCCGTCCTCCATGAGGTGCTCTTGGATGGCCTCGACGGTCCGGACCACTCGCTCGTCGTCTGCAGAGAGGAACCCGACGAGCGGCATCATCAGCAGGCTGGCGTCGAGTTCCACAGCTCCGTAAAACTGGGTGAACGCCCCGACGTCGGCGTTCCATCCCTTCTCGCACACCTCGGCATGGATCGCATCACGGACGGCGCGCCACTTGTCGGCCGGTCCCTCCAGACCGTGGACTTCGACACCGCGAACGGCGCGGTCGAAGGCGACCCAGGTCATGACCTTGGAGTGGGTGAACAGCTGACGAGGACCACGGACCTCCCAGATTCCGTCGTCAGGATCGGACCAGTGGTCGACGAGGAAGCGCATGATCGCCACTTGGATCCGCCAGATGACCTCGTGAACGGCGAGGCGGTGGTTTCGAGCTCGGTCGATGGCGTCCATGAGCTCCCCGTAGACGTCGAGTTGGAACTGCCCGGAGGCGGCATTGCCGATCCGCACCGGCGAAGATCCCTCGTATCCAGGGAGCCAATCGACCTCCAGTTCGGTCAGGCGACGCTCACCGGCTGGTCCATACATGATCTGCAATTGGTCGGGATCACCGGCGGCGACTCGTCCCAGCCATGCCAGCCAGCTCTCTGCTTCTTCACGCAAGCCCGATTCGATCAGGGCCTCGAGGGTGAGCGCCGCATCACGGACCCAGCAATAGCGGTAGTCCCAATTTCGCACGCCTCCAAGGGATTCTGGGAGCGATGTCGTCGCCGCGGCGACGATGCCGCCCGTCGGACCGTAGGTCAGGCCCTTCAAGGTAATGAGCGACCGCAATGCAAGATCTTCCCATTCGCTGTGCACCGGCAGAACTCCCGCGCACCAATCTCCCCAGAACTTCATCGTCTCCTCGAGCGCCCGTGCGGTATCAAGCACGAATGGGGGATCCTCGTGAGACCGGTACCAGGCGAGGGCAAATGCGACCTCCTCGCCGGCATGGACCGTGAACTTTCCCTCGTGGTGCATCTTGATGCCCTTGAGCTCGATGGGGGAGTCGAGAACGAGGGCGTTCGGCCCGGCAATGGCGGTGAGGCCGCGGTCCGTCCGCCGGACCCATGGAACGTCGTATCCATACTCGAACCGCATGATCAGCTCGGTCCGCATCTGTACTTCACCTTTAACGCCACGTACGATCCGGACAACTCTCGGATGATGATGCCGGGGAGGCATGAAGTCGAGGACCTGTACCACGCCGGTAACGGTCGTGATCTCGGTCTCGAGCACCATCGATGCGCTCCGATAGCGGCGAACGTGGGACGTAACCTGGTCGTCAGCGATGATCTGCCAGTGGCCGTGCTTGTTCTCTCCGAGCAGTTTGGCGAAGCAACTCCCTGAGTCGAAGCGAGGAAGGCAGAGCCAATCGATGGAACCATCTCGTCCTACGAGCGCGGCAGTCTCCGTATCACCGATCATCGCGTAGTCCTCGATAGGCTGTGTCACTGCCTGCAACCTTAAGTTGAAGGGTCCAAATAACCGGATGCGTCCCGTCGTCTCCTGGGGGTCGCGTCGTATTTTGCCATCAATGATGGTATGAGGATCGGGTCGTCAACGGACCAAGACACCCGATCAGGGGAGCCCCACGCAGTAGGGAGCGATTGACCGTCGGCGCCGGTGCCGTCGTCGGTAGGGCCGACGGGGGGTGTCTCAGGCAGTGCGCTCGTAATCGTGGACGATGCCGCCGAGCACGCTGCGACGGATGATGTTGCGGGCGATAGTGGTCGCAGGGCGGGGGAGTGGTTGGTCGAGACTGCGGTGGAGCCTGGTTTCGATTTTGTGACGGCGAAGGGTGTCACCGGCAATGCGTGCGCTTTAAATGGTGAGAACCTTCGCCCAGGACGTGGGAAGCGGCTCATGAGTCATGAGCCTGGACCCTTCAGGCCACCTGTGATACAGGCGGCGAAAACGCGGGCAACCTTTTTGGATGCCTATGCGTCATAAATAGCATGGGAGTTCGGATGCCGGCTGCGACGCTCGCAGAAGCGGGGATCGACTGTCATCTGCGGCTGGATGCCACTATGAGGGAGGTTGTGCTCGCCCGAGACGATCAGATCGCAGATTTGTTCTCGAAGCACTATGCGGGGCTATGCCGCACGGCGGCCCTCCTCCTCGATGACCAGTCGGGCGCCGAAGAGGTCGTCCAAGAGGCGTTTCTTCGAACATTCTCCAGTTGGTGGCGCATCAGGAATCTCGAGCGTGCACATTGGTATCTTCGGAAGGCCGTCATTAATCAGTGCAGGTCGCGCCTCCGCCGGCGCAATACCGAGCACCGCTCGAACCGTACGATCTACGCCACCGACCCGGAACGGCCGGCTTTCGCGGGATTGGATGCCGATAGCTCGGACGCGTCGGACGATGCCGTCGTGGTCATGGACGCGATACGTCAGCTGCCTCCTCGTCAACGCGAAACGGTGATCCTTCGCTACTACGAGGATCTTCCCGAATCCGAGATCGGCGCACTTCTCGGTTGCACGACGGGGACTGTGAAGTCTCAGCTGGCAAAGGCTCGCAGCTCGCTGAACGCAGCGCTCGGTACTCTTCGCCGCGAAAGGGGCCAGCAATGATGGCAGGTGACCTGGACTCGCGTCTCCATCGTGCTGTTGTCCGAACATCGTTGGCCTGGCAGCCGTCCGAACCCTCCGTACACGATATCGTGGATCAGATTCATCGTCGTCGGGTCCGGCGCGTTCGAACCTGGATCACCACTGGATGTGTGGTCACCGGGCTACTGGTCGTTGCCAGCGCCTATACGTACGTGTCGAGAACCACCGGGAACCGCGCGACAACCAGCGCCGCCGCGAAGTCACCCGCGATCTCGACAGCACCTGGTTCGGGGCCCACTCCAGGCCACTCGAACCGTGCCGTTCCGTCGCCACAGGCGCCAGGAACTCTGGCATGCATCTCTGTGACAGTCGGTTCGGATCAGACCCCGTGCGCCGGGTTGTTCGTAGCTCCCGCTCTGGGGGTCCAGGGGTTCTCCCCATCCAACGCCGGTACTGCTGGCAACGCAACGGCGACCGCAATCTCGGTCAGCGTGAAGGTGGGTCAACGTGTCACCGTGAGCGTCCCGGCGACGACAGCAGGAGTGTGGAGCGCACCGGTCGCTGATTCCGCCTCGGCACTTCCGGCACCCCTCCGCCAAGAGCTTCCCGGTAGCAAAGTCTCGTCGGCGGTGGGCGCTATGCGAGTCGCCATCGAGGTCCAAGCGAATAGGAAGCGATCGGGCTCGACGGTGTTCGTGGCCTCGAAACCTGGTGACGTGGTGCTCACAGCAACCGCTGTCACCGGCTGTGCCGAGGCTTCAAGCAATCGGGCCGCTCCTGTGCCCTCCTCGTGTATCGAAACTGGAACCAGGTGGGCCGTCCTCGTTGTCATCGCATCCCGATGATGAGCGTGCCCAGCCGACCACGGACGAAAGTAACTGGCATGACGAACGACACCGACCAGAAGGAGACGGTACGGAGAGAGGGGAATGCCGGCTCGAACCGCAAGACAGTGCCACTGCCCGGACCAGGTACCTCCGTTCGTCGCTGGCTGTTCGGGCTGGCCGGCGTGGTCGCCGTTGGGCTGGCCGGTCTGGCCGCAGCTGGATGCACGACGGCGAGCACCTCGACGCCGAACGCCTCCTCATGCTCGCCGGATGCCGCCAAGTTGACCGTGCAGGGAACCGGGCTCGCCACTGGCACCCCGGACACCCTCACTGTCGACATCACCATCTCGACGACTGACGCGACCGCCCAGGCAGCTCTGGCCGACAACAACGCCAAGGCGGCAGCGGTGATCGCGGCTTTCACAGCCGGTGGGGTCACCAAGCAAAACATCCAGACGACTGACTTAAGCGTTGAGCCGAACTACACGCTCATCAACGGTACCGAGACGCTTACCGGTTACGGCGTGAGCAACGTGGTCTCTGCAATGATCACCGACCTCGCCTCGGCCGGAAGCGTCATCGACGCGGTCTCCGGCGCAGCGGGGAACGCGGGACAGATCAATTCCGTGTCCTTCTCCATCAAGGACATTCGTAACCTGCAAGACCAGGCCAGAACCGACGCTGTCCACCAGGCGGTCAGCCACGCCGAGACAATGGCGGCATCGGCTAGTGAGCGCCTCGGACAGGTCTGTTCGCTGACTGACACGACACCATCGTCGCAGACCGCTTCGGGCTTCAACGCCGGCTTGGCCGCTCCGCAAGCGAACGCCGTACCGCTCGAGGTGGGATCGCAACAGGCGAGCGCGCAGGTCACCATCGTCTACTCGTTGGAGACTAGGCCTTCAAGCTCCTGAACTCTTGATGGAAGGCGGTCGCTTTCCAATCGCCGCACTCGACGAAGACCCGTTGCCAGCGCGTCGGTGAATCTTTGACGAAGGAAGAAGCAGATGGGCTTCCACGTTGGCGCCACAGTTCAACAACAGCCGTGCGCAGATCCCCTTTGACGCTATGGATTAGGTCCGGATCGATCTGTGGAGAAGTCGTCTGAGTCAAATCAATCAGACGAAGCATCGGCAGGGTCTACTCCGGCCCTTCGGTCAGCCGAGTGTGAGCGAAGCGCCCGGGCCGAAGGCGAGCTCCGGGACCGACGTGCCCACGTCGCCCTGCGTGCAGGCGTCCTGGAGCGCGATCAGGTCCACCAATGCGCCGACGTTGAGGGTCGCCGTGGAAGGGCCGGCGTACGACCCTTTTGTCGTTCCCGTCCCCGAGTAGCCCGTCAGCGTCCCGCCGGGGTTGGTCATCGGAGTGAGGGTGAGCTTCACGTGCGAACGCTTCTCGCCGGTTGGAGACCACGTGATCTTGTTCTTCAACACCATCCCCGGGTCGAACGGAGCCGCATAGCAGGCCCCAGCCACCTTGGTTCCATCGACCTTGACGTCCTTGACCTTGATCGCCTTGCTGACGATGGTGCCGGAGGTGGGGCTGGGCGAGCCACCGGTGCAGTTAACCGCGAAGAGGTCGAACTGGACCACCTCGTGGGCGAAGCCAGGCGTCCCATCAGCCGTCAGTGGTGGCGTGAAGGTCGCATCTCCACCGATCCCACAGGTGACGATTCCTGTGCCCTTGGTCGCTTTGGTCGCTTTGGTCGCTTTGGTCGCTTTGGTCGCTTTGGTCGGCTTGGCCGACGCGGGCCCCGCCGAAATGACGACCAGCCCGAGTGGCAATGCCACCACCGTGGCCGCCGTCAGAAGCCTGCCAATACGCATCGTTCCTCCCTGGTCAATGTCAAACGTCGATCGCTCTCGGAGAGGCGCCGTCTCCGCATCGGGAGCCCGATGGGATGGCTCGGTATCTGGATCGCCCGGACGGTGCTGCCCCTGGGCGTGGAACCGAAGACGGCTGCCCTCGTAGAGAGTCTGTCAGTAGTTACTTATCTATACCGGCCAACACGCCTTCCGCAAGGGGCGTGAAGGGGCCCGAGCTCCATCCGTGCCTGAGAGCGAGCAACTCGTCCGGCCAGCGCGCGCTGACAGTGGCGATGAGGTCACGTGAAGGGTGCAAATACTGACGCGGCGCGTCGCGCACAACGGATCGCGGAGCATCAAGCAGTCAACTTGGGCGCGCCAGAACGCGGCGGGGCAAGTCCTGCGAAATTTGTCAGGAGGGGCGACTGGCGGCGGAGGTCAGGGGCTGGCTTGCCGGTAGAGGAAGGACAGGGCCAATCCTCGCCGAAGTGGGCACGGCTGGTGCAATCCTCGCCACGAAGATCGACGCCATCGCGGTGGGCGACCAGCCAGCTGACGAGCTCCCCGCCTCTGATCTTCCCGCCGACGACGCCGATCGGATGTTCGTTCCTCCTCGCCCATCGCTGGGCACTCGAGGGTGCGCACAACCTCACTGTGCTCGCCGTTGCTTCCGATGGCTCAACCGTTCGAGCGAGGTGTCGATTCGCCAGCCCTGCCAGCATTGTGGCCATGAAGCTTCAAGCAGCCCCACGCCGTACGGCTGGGCGTGCGCACAAGGCGGGCGGCGATTACTTCGACATCTTCCGCCTCGTGTCTCATCCCGCGCTTACAAGACGGATCGCGCAGATGCTTCAATCCGCCCCACACGACCCGGGCACATGGAGCGCCGACCAGATCCGGGCAGAGCTCGTCGACCAAGCGGTTCGGACCGCTGCGATCATCGCCCAGCATGGCCGCGGAGTTCTTGGACCTTTCAGGGCGCGAAGCCCGCCGGGCTGAGGGCTAGCTTTCCAATGATTCGGGCATCTAGTGAAGAGCTTTCCGTTGTCCCAACCAATGTCGGTCAGAGCGGACCCGCAACCCCCGCAGAACCGAGCAACGACGGAGTACCACCGCACTTCTGTGTGTATCACAGACATCGTCGTTGGGGCGTAGCGTGCCACGAAGAATTGATTCCTTGGGTCGCACTGTGATGCATCGGAAGAACCACAGGTGCAGCACAGATTGTTCGGATAGGTTCTGACCGATGCGGAAGTGGTGGCGCTGGCTCGTCGGTATCGCCATCCTTGTCGTGGTGCTGGCGGTCGGTGGTCCGTTCATTTACATCCACTACATCGAAGGTCCTCCTCCCCCGAAGCTCGCTTTGCCGGCCGGTCACGCGAGTGGGACCGTCGCCTCGGGAGGCGGCTCCAGTGTGGCGCGCGTCGACGGGACCTACCACGTCGGCTCGGGATCAGAAGCTGGCTATCGGGTCTCAGAGGTATTAATCGGGCAGAACTCGACCGCAGTCGGTCGGACCTCGAAGTTATGGGGGTCGGTCACGATCTCCGGGGCCTCCGTGACAGCCGGCACCGTCACCGTCGACATGGCCAGTGTCGAGAGTGACCAAAGCGGCCGCAATGCCCAATTCGACGGTCGGATCATGGATGTTGCTCGGTACCCGACTGCCACTTTGAAGCTCACTGCCCCCATTGCCCTCGGAACGGTCCCTGGCGTTGGCTCCGAGATCACATACAGCGCAACCGGGGACCTCACGATGCACGGAGTCACCCGGCAGGTGACCTTCTCACTTGTGGCCGAGCGCACCGCCAACGGGATCGACGGATTGACAGATATCCCGATTGTCTTCGCCAATTGGAATATTGGCAATCCCAGCATCGGCGGTTTCGTGACCACGGCCAACTCGGGGACACTTGAGGTCCTCATCCACCTCACGATGGGCGCCGGTAACCCGGCGGAATCCGGTTCCTCCTCGAACAGCGGAGGCGGCGGGCTACCAGGTCCGGTCACCGTTCCCAAGACAACCGTTCCCAAGCTCACGATCCCCAACGGTTGACCATGAAGGGTGCCAACAAGAAAACGTGTGTGCCGTGTGAGATGAACTAGCGCGCAGAACGCGAGCATCATCGAGGCCCTGACCGTTTCACACGGTCCATTACGGAATTGGGCCGCTAGCAGTCTGGCTCCTGAGGCGAGGGATGCGACAGCGGTTCGATCGAGTCGCTTCTTGGCCTGCAACCCAGCCCATTCAGAGTTGGGATGGGACCTGAGCGGTTTCTCGGTGTACTCGTGAATGAACCACCGGGTTGGTCGCGACGTCCGATGAGATCTGAAGTGGGGGAGAGGGCGTCATGTCCGCGGTCCCTCAGAAGGGAACAGGTCGATGCCTCGGTGCGGCCTCTCCCCGTTGCAGTGATCGACGTAGGTCGGCAGTACGGATCGAAGGTGGCGTTCATTGTGGATGAAGAGCCAGTCGGGGCATTCGGTGCGGACAGTCCGAACGAATCGTTCGGCGTAGGCATTGGCACGGGGTGCACGTCACGGCGTGCGCAGGATCTAGGCCCCCCGAGGCCGTCACTGACCCACATCGTCTCCGGCCACCGGTCTATGAGCGGTCTCGATGCTGTCCCTATACGCATCGACTCCGACGCGCAGGCCGATACTGGTGCCGTTTGGTGAGTAGTCGCGAGCTCGTCATGGCTGGTCAAGCCACCGGGCGAGTAAATGGACCTTTCAGCCTGGTCAGCGAGCGGACATCGTGGTGACACCATTCAGGCGGGCGTGTGACGTCGCGAGCCACCGGGGAGTGCGGCCCGAGTTCACCACCGGCTTCGGTCTCGGTCTCACGTCAGTAGCGCCGGAACGCTGAAGTTGTAAACGAGCAATGACCGCTGTCCGCAGGGACGAAGGGGGGCGATTGTGTCGAATGCGAAGCGACGGTACCGTCTGGCTCGATTCGCCATGACTAGCCATGCCACCGATGCTCGTTGTTTGTCGCTCGCCTCGCTGAGCGATGAGATCGTGGCCTGCCGTCGCTGTCCCCGCCTGGTGGCGTGGCGCGAGAAGGTGGCTAGCGAGAGGCGACCCGCCTTCATGGATCAAGACTATTGGGGCCGACCGGTGCCCGGTTTCGGCGACCCCGGGGCACGCGTTCTATTCGTTCGGGTTGGCGCCCGCCGCTCATGGCGGCAATCGGACTGGCCGGGTCTTCACCGGCGATCGGTCAGGGGACTGGCTGTTCGCCGCACTCTGGCGAACCGGCTTCGCCAATCAACCAGAAAGTGTGGCCATCGACGACGGTCTTACCTTGTCTGATGCCTATGTGTTGGCCGCCGTTCGCTGCGCTCCACCGGCCAACAAGCCCTCGGTCTCCGAACGCGATTCCTGTGCATCCTATCTTCGTCGTGAACTCCTCTTGCTTACCAACGTGCGGGTTATCGTCGCACTTGGTCAGTTCGCACATCAGATCGTCTCGAGTCAAGTCAAGATCAAGCCCCGTCCGCCGTTCGGTCATGGGGCGGAGTCGATTGCTCCGGATGGAACACAGCTGCTGAGCTCCTACCACCCGAGCCAAAGGAACACCTTTACGGGGACGCTGACCGAATCGATGTTCGACGACGTCCTCGTCCGGGCACGAGATCTCGCCGACGGGGCTCCTCTCCGGGCCTCGAAGGTACCGAAGAGGTAGCCACATGCCGGTGCAGTTGGCATGGGTGAGTGACGACGGCGACGGCTGACTCCGGGGAAGGAGTCAGTCCTAACAGATTGGGTTGGACTGAAACGAGTCATTGCCAACGTGATGGACACTGGGCTTCCTCCGGTTTGACGGACATCCACCATCAGGCGCGAAGCGCCGGAAAGGATGCCCATCATGGAGACCATGGAACGGAAGAAGTCCCGTCCCCGTCGGTCGTTCACCCCGGAGTTCAAGGCTGAGATCGTCGAGCGTTGCCGAGTCGGCGACCGTTCGATCGGCCAGGTGGCGCGGGACTTCGACCTGACGGAGACGGCAGTCCGCAAATGGGTCGAACAGGCCCGGATCGACGCCGGTGAGATCGACGGTCTGACCACCGAAGAGCGCCAGGAGCTGTCCCGGCTTCGGCGGGAGAACCAGCGCCTGCAGGCCGACGTCGATCTGCTCAAGCGAGCAACAGCTTTCTTCGCAAAGGAGACCCGGTGAAGATGGACCCCTTCATCGAGGCGGAGGAAGTCGCAGGTCACAGCATCCAGCACTGCTGCGACCTGTTCGAGGTCTCCCGAGCCGCCTATTACCAGCGCCGGAGGGGCGTCCCCTCGCCGCGATCGGTCACCGACGCCGAGCTGACCGAGAAGATCACCGCCATCCACACCGAGTCCAAGGGCACCTATGGCTCCCCCCGGATCCACCGGGAGCTCGGTCACCGAGGGGTGGTCTGCGGGAGGAGGAGGGTCACCCGCCTCATGCGGGTGGCCGGCCTTGAGGGACGATGCAAGAAACGGTGGCGGACGACGACCATTGCCGATCCCGACGCCGAAGCGGCGAAGGACCTCATCCAACGCCACTTCGGACCGTGCCAGGAGTTCGACCGCAGATACGTGGGCGACATCACTTACGTGGCCACCTGGGAGGGCTGGGCCTACCTGGCCACGGTCATCGACCTGGCCAGCCGCAGGGTGGTGGGCTGGGCCCTTGCCGACCACATGCGCACCGAGCTCGTCGAAGAAGCGCTGTCCATGGCCTTCACCACCCGAGTGCCAGAGCGAGGACTCATTTTTCACAGCGACCGAGGCTGTCAATACAGCAGCAAGAACTTCGCCGAGCTCGCCCGACGAAACGGCGTGGTGCTGTCGGTCGGCAGGAAGGGCGAATGCTGGGACAACGCGGTGGCCGAGTCCTTCTTTGCCACCATCAAACGCGAGCTCATCGACACCCAGGCCTGGCCGACGAGAACCGGCCTTCGTCGTGCCGTCTTCGAGTACATCGAGGGCTGGTACAACACTCGGCGGCTGCATTCGACATTGGGCCATCTCAGCCCGAAGCAATACGAAGCGCTTCATCACAACGCCGACCGTCAGGCGGCATGATCAGCACAACCAATTTGTCCGTCGAACCGGATCAAGCCCACACGAGAAACGGCGTGACTTCTCTCTGTTGGCTATTCAGCTACCGCGTGTGTGCCGAGAACGTCATCCTGGCCGTCGAGCTCGACTCTCACTCTGGCCGCTCATGGAGCGATGAGGGAGGCGCCAACCTCTCCCAGATCATCTGATGCTCGGCTTGCCACCTGTGTCATACATGATAGAATGAATGTATGACAATGATCAGCTTTCGCGTAAGCGAGAGCGAAGCGGCTGAGGTCCAGCGACGGGCCAAGCAGTTGGGTGTGGACCGCTCCGAATTCCTGAGAGATGCGCTCCACCGATACCTGGTGAGACTTGCGAGCGAGGACGATGCCAGAACCTGGGATCAAGTTCCGCCCAGTCCCGACGAGGAGTCGTTCGCCGAGGTTGCGGACTGGGGCCTAGCCGAGGACTGGTCGGACTGGGCTGATGCAACGGGGTGAGATTTGGTTTGCCGCGACACCTGGAGGGAACCGGCCAGTGCTGGTCCTGACCAGAGACCCGGTGGCTGATCGGATCCAGTCGGTGGTGGTGGCCACGCTCACTCGCACGAAACGGCATCTGGTATCCGAACTGGAGCTCAGCGCTGTGGCCGACGGTGTTCCGAGCGACTGTGTCGTGAACTTCGACAACCTTCACACGCTTCCAAGATCGGTGTTTCGACGTCGTGTTTCGACGCTGTCATCAAAGCGAATGACTCAAGCTTGTGGCGTGTTGAGGGACGCGACCGGTTGTTGACACTGGTGGAAAGATCTGGTGCACGTGGTGCATATTTCCTGGTGCACGTACCACGGAAAACGCACGCATCATCATCGACAGCTATGGTCAACAGCGGTTCGCTGCGGTGAGCCGAAACTGCCCACCGTCCTGCACGTTTCGTAAAGGTGCAGGTAGACAGAGTCGGCCTCCTTATATTGCCAAGGTGAGGGTCGCGGGTTCCAATTCCCGTCGTCCGCTCCACGTGAGAAATCAGGTCAGGGGATGTCGAAGCGGCAGACCCCCTTCGTTCTCCCCAGGGCAACGGACACCACATTCGCACCACATTTTTCACCTTTCATTAGCAGAATGCCCATTTGATCCTCACATTCTGCGTTTGAAGGTCAACACCCGCCGGGCCGGTCCTGTTCTTTGAGCAGTGGTAGGGACTTTGAAGGGACGAGCCGGGCCGATGGCCGCCTCAACGACCGGTGAGTTATTCGGAGATGCCCCCGGATGACGGGCTCCCAGAACCCGGATCTTCGAGGCGGCGCCCTCGATCTCGCGGAGATCGTCAGGCGTGAGTTCGGTGTTGACGGCTCCGATGTCTTCGTCTTGCCGCTCCGGCCGCCGTGTTCCCGAGCTCGCACCCCCCGAGGGTCGATGACCAGACCTCACCTAGTATTGCGACGTGCCTGGGATCCATCCAACGCCGGCGAGCTACGACCCCGAGGCCGTCCGTGCCAAGTACCTCGCCGAGCGCGACAAGCGGCTGGTCCCCGGCCGCGCCGACATCCGCGACCTGCAAGACCGACGAGCACTTCGCCCGCTACCGTGACGACCCGTTCACGCCGGTCATCGAGCGCGACCCGGTCGCCGACGAGGTCGATGTCGTGATCGTGGGCGGGGGGATCGCCGGGGTCCTGGCCGGCGCCCAGCTCCGCAAGGCCGGCATCGAGCGGATCCGCATCATCGACCAGGCGGGCGGCATCGGGGGCACCTGGTACTGGAACCGCTACCCGGGCGTGATGTGCGACGTCGAGTCGTACATCTACATGCCCATGCTCGAGGAGCTCGACTACATCCCCACCCAGCGCTACGCGTTCGGCGAGGAGATCCGGCGCCACCTCGAGGCGATCGCCGACCGGTTCGACCTCGTGGCCGACGCCCTGTTCCACACCGGGGTGACCGGCGCCGAGTGGCACGAGGACGCGGCCCGGTGGCAGATCCGCACCGACCGCGGCGACGAGGTCAGCTGCCGCTGGTACGTGCTGGCCGTCGGGATCCTCAACCTCATGAAGCTGCCCACCATCCCGGGCATGGAGGACTTCGCCGGGCGCTCGTTCCACACGGCGCGGTGGGACTACGGCTACACCGGCGGCGGGCCGGACGAGCCCCTCACCGGCCTGGCGGACAAGGTCGTCGGCCTCATCGGCACCGGGGCGAGCGGCATCCAGTGCGTGCCGCCGCTGGCCGAGTCGGCGAAGCACCTCTACGTGTTCCAGCGCACGCCGTCGGCCGTCGGCGAGCGGGGCAACCGGCCCACCGATCCCGACTTCGCCCACGGGCTCGAGCCGGGCTGGCAGCGGGCCCGAATGGACAACTTCCAGGCGATCATCATGGGCCGGCCCGTCGAGGCCGACCTGGTCGACGACGGGTGGACGCACCACTACGCCGCCGTCCAGCACCCCCCGCGAGCGGAGGGCATGACGATGGCCGAGTACCTGCGCAGCGCCGAGGAGCTCGACTACGGGATCATGGAGACGCACCGGCGCCGGGTCGAGGAGCTGGTGGCCGACCCGGCCAAGGCCGAGATCCTCAAGCCGTACTACCGGTACCTGTGCAAGCGGCCGTGCTTCCACGACGAGTACCTGCTGGCGTTCAACAACCCCAACGTCACGCTGATCGACTGTCCCGGCGGGATCGAGCGGATCACCGAGCAGGGCCCGGTCGTCGACGGGAAGCAGTACGAGGTCGACTGCATCATCTACGGCACCGGCTTCGAGGCCGAGCTCACCCCGCTCTTCCGTCGCGCCGGCCACGAGATCGTCGGTCGCGGCGGTGTCACCCTGGCCGAGAAGTGGGCCGACGGTGCCGCCAGCCTGTTCGGGATGATGAGCCGTGGCTTCCCCAACATGTTCGTCATGCCGGCGCCGGGACAGCAGGCGGTGGTGACCGTCAACTACACGCAGCTGGCCGTGCTCGGGGCCGAGTTCGTCGGCGGCGCCGTCGGGCTGCTCGAGAAGCGGGGCGTGGAGGTGTTCGACGTGAGCGCCGAGGCCGAGGAAGCGTGGACGCAGAAGATCGTCGACTCCTTCGTCGACGGCAGCGCCGTCATGTCCGCCTGCACGCCGTCGCGCATCAACAACGAGGGCCACCCGGAAGCTGATGAACCCCCGCAACGGCAACTACGGCCGCGGGTTGGGCGACTGGTTCGGCTACCGCGAGCTGCTCGAGCAGTGGCTCGAGGCCGGCAGGCTTCGAGGGCCTGGAGCTCGAGGTCCGGTCGACGGCGTCGTGAGCGCGCGTCAGCGGGTCGCCGTCGTGACCGGCGGCGGCGGCGGGATCGGAGCGGCGATCGCCGAGGAGCTCGGCCGTGGCGGCTGGTTCGTCGTCACCCTCGACCCTCTCGTGACCCTCGACGGCTCCGAGCGGCTCCCGGAGCCGGAGGAGACCACCGCCGGTCGCATCGTGGCCGCGGGTGGCTCGGCCCGGGCCTCGTCGGTGTCGGTGACCGACGGCGAGGCGGTCCGCGGCCTGTTCCGGGAGCTGGCCGACGAGCACGGCGGGCTCGACGCCGTCGTCAACGTCGCCGGCATCACCCGGCAGACCTACTTCGGCCAGGGCACCGAGGAGGACTGGCTGGCCGTGCTCGCCGTGCACCTCGGGGGCTACCTCAACGTGCTCGACGCCGCGCTGCCGCTCATGGCCGCCGCCGGGCACGGCCGCGTCCTCGGCGTCACCTCCGGCTCGGGGTGGCGGGCCGCCGATGCCGGCGCCTACAGCTGCGCCAAGCGGGCCGTCGCCGCCCTCACCTGGCAGCTGGGCCGGCAGGCGCCGCCGGGCGTGACCGTCAACGCCATGTCGCCCATCGCCGCCACCCGGATGGTGGCCGCCGCCGCTCGAGCGCGCTCGTCAGGCGGGCAGGATCGGCGGCGGTGGCGGGATCTCCCTCTTCAATCGATGCCCGGCCCCGAGGACCTCGGGCCGCTCGGCGCCCACCTCGTCGGTGACGAATTCGGGTGGTGCACCGGCCAGGTGCTCTTCGCCGGCGGCTCGGAGGTGGCGGTCGTCGACGAGCCCCGCCTCCTCGAGGTGGTGCGCAGCGACGAGGCAGTCTCCCTGGCCCGGGTGCTCGAGGCCGTCATCCCCCGCGCCTTTGCCACGGCCGAGACCAGCCAGGCGAGCGACGGCGGCGGCAACCCCCGGTTCGGGCCGATCTTCGACGAGCCGGCCCCCGCCGAGGTCGCATCGGCGCACGTCCGATCCTGTGCCGTCGTCACCGACCGCCCACGATTGGCAGCGTCGCTCACCGCCGCGCTCGAAGCCCGGTCCATCACCTGCCACCGCGTCGAGGTCGCTCACGGCTTCGGCGACGCCGCCAAGGCGCTGAGCTCGGTCGTCGAAGCCGCCGGGCCGATCGACGCCATCGTCGTCGCGCCCGCCGGTCGATCAGCCGACGGCCACTTCGACGGATGGTTGGGAGCGGGTGCTCGCCGAGCACCGCGGGATCGTCGAGCACATCCATACCGACGCCGGATGGGCCCGGGCGGCCGCCGACTACGCCGCCAGCGCCGCCCGCCCAGTCCAGCTGGTGACCCTCACCGACGCCACCACCGCAGGAGGTCGTAGTCGAGCCCAGGCCTCGGCGCAGCACGCCCGAGTTGCCGCGGGCGCGACGGAAGGGCGTGTCACGGCCTTCGCCGCGAGCATCGAGGCTTCGGAGGAGGGAGCCGTGCCAAGGCGGCCGGTGAGCTCGTCGCCCACCTGCTCGGCCACCCCGAGGCAGCGGCTCTCGCCGGCGCGGAGCTGGTGATCGGCGCTGGCTGGCTCGGCCTTCGCAGTCACCCCCGACCGATCGGCAGCATCACCTACGGTGGTCCCGCCCTCCCCGATTGGCTCGACGCCACGCTCCGGGAGATCGTCGGTGCCACCGGCCATCCACCGCACATGGAGGCCTGATGGCCGCCGAGCCCACCCGCGTCGTCGACGCTCACGTGCACATCTGGGACCCCGCCCGCACCGACTGGTACCCGTACCTCAGCGCGCCCTCCGGAATCCGGCGCCGGTGATGCGTCGAGGATGTACCGCCGCTTCGATGTCGACACCTATCAGGCCGAGACGGCCCGGTGGAACGTCGAGAAGTTCGTCAACGTCGCCGCCGCCACCGGTCGTCACTCGATCGAGGAGACCATCGAGCTCGATCAGCAACGCTCAGGACAGCGGCGGTCCCGACGCCATCATCGGCGGTCTCCCGCCGACCGAGACGGTGGCCGAGGCCATCGAGCTCCTCGACCGGCAGATGACGGCTTCACGCTTCCGTGGGGTCCGCCCGATGGGCGCCAACGAGGGGCCGCGTCCCCGACGCCGAAGTGCTCCACGCTCTGCAGGAGCGGAACCTGGTGTTCGAGCTGATGAGCCCATCCCGATCAGCTTCGAGTGGCGGCGGCGCAGCTCGCCGGCTTCGATGATCTGATCGTTGTCGTCGAGCACACCGGATGGCCCCGCTCGACTTCCGACGAGGAGCGCGCCCTCTGGCAGGCAGGCATCGACGCGCTGGCCGGCGTCGGCGACAACGTCGTGTGCAAGCTCTCGGGCCTGGCGATGCCGCTCGGGTCCATGCGCGTCGATGCCTTCGCCCCGTGGCTCGAGTACGCCATCGAGGCCTTCGGCGTCGACCGCTGCATGTTCGCCAGCAACTTCCCCGTTGACGCCATGTACGGCACCTTCGACGAGCTCTACGCCGCGTTCAGCGCCGTGACGGCCGGCCTCGACAGTGAATCCCAGGAGAAGCTCTTTGCAGCAAACGCGGAGCGCGTCTATCGCTGCTAGGAAGGCCTCGTCACGCCTATCGGGAAGGCCCACTCCCGATGACCCGTCAGGTGGGAAAGCAGAGCCTCATGTCACCTGGAGAGCCACCACGAACCGGTCACAGGCGTGTATAGCGCTGACCAACAGAAAGCCGGCCGACTCGGCCAGAGCGCTCACCGCGTCACTCCCCACGTGGGCCCACGGGAACCACCTCCCGACACTGTGATCAGTCTCCCATCGCCGGTATTCGCGGCTGATCCCGCTGGCGTGGGCATCGACCTCTGCCACCACAACCCCCATGGGATGGAGCAGCTGTCTGGCCCGTCGCAGCATGCGCAATGGATTTCCACCGATCCCGATGTTCCCGTCGGCGAGCAGGACGTGCAACCACTCACCGCATCCGGGCATCGGGTCGAACACGTCTCCGTGAAGGGCGCGGCCACCTCGCTGCTCGGTCATCTCGACCGCCGTGGCCGAGATGTCGATCCCCAGGACCGGGATCCCGCGCCTGGCTAGCGCGGCCGTAAAGCGGCCCGGACCACACCCCACATCTACAGTCGGACCCTGGCAGAGCTCGAGGATGGCTTCATCCATTCGGCGGTCCTCTTCCGTCGAGGCTTGTCCCCCAAGCCATCGGCCAATGGGCAAGGGTCGACCGATCCCGCTGGTGTTGGAGATCCAGCTCTGGCGACCGGACGAGACATGCCGGTAGATGACATCGGGCCCAACCACCCTCCTGCTCGTGGTCGAGACCTGCTGGGACGGCAGATGCGCGACGGCTCGTTGACGGGTCGCGGTCGATGACATGTCGGAAGCCATCGGTTCAGTGGTGTGAGGCACCGGCGGCCTCTTCAGATGATGCTGTCCCCGCCATCCGCCGCCGGACCCGCAACAGTCGCGCGGCATAAGCCATGGCGCTCAGCGCGAACAGTGCGGCGGTGATGAACAGCCACCGATCGAGGAAGGGAGCCTGGGTCAGTCCAGTGGCCCTGTGGTAGGAGCCCTTCCCTTGTTGGATGATGCCGGGGAAGAACAGCAGAAACAGCAGCCCGCTGGCCATGATCGGGATTCGCACGTAGTTGATCGGAGGTACTAGTGGCGCACGGTCCGGCAGCCGTCCGGTGATTGCCCGCCAGCCGGCGCCCAAGGATCGGTCAGCCAGGGCATAGACAGGGAAGAGCACCAAGTCGTGGAGGACGATCGCGGCGGCAAACCAAACCAGGATGGACTGCCACCAGACGCGGGAGTTCCAGAGCTGGCTCGTTCCGAGAACGCTGATGACGTAGCCCACCAACGCGAACGATGCCAACAATGTCAGGAGGTGGAGCGGATGGGCTCCGTAGAATCGCGTGAACCGTGTCATTCGTGCGCGCATCTCAACTCACGAACTCGATGGATCGCACCCACTTGGTGCAGTGGACCCCGGGAAGGGCCGGGACGATGATGCGCGCTGGAAAGCCGTGGTCCAAGGAGAGGTCGACTCCGTTGACCTTCAGGGCCAGAAGGGCGTCGGGAGCGAGAACCTGATTGGACTGCAGCCACGCCTCGCTGAATCCGCCGCCCTTCTCCAGCGACTTCACGTGCGCAGACTGGGGCGTAACCACGCCCGCCAACTGCGCCAGGTCGGTCAGGCGCACGCCGCTCCAATGCTGGGTGGTTGCCCACCCCTCTACACACGCGATGGGGAGCTCGGCGGCGTGCTGGCTCATGGCCAAGAGCGCGTCCCGGCCTAAGAGGACGGGCTCGGACCCACCGATCAGCTCAAGGCGCCAGGCCGGACCGGTCTTGTCGGGATCGATCGCCGCGGCTTGTGCCGTTTGGTTGATCTGGAAGTCGTTGGGCCCGCTCCCGTAAGACCGCCCTCTGGGCAGGAGCAGCGCAGCGTTTCGGGCGACGCCCCCGAGGCTCTGGCCCACAGCGAGCACGGCGATCATCAGGGAACCTCCACCGACCACAGCCAGCGCGCCCCGCCGACTGATGGTGGGTTTCGCCGGGGAGAGGGCCACCAGACCGTCGGGGTCAAGGGGTTCCGGTCGAGTGTCAGCCAGCGAGGTGCGCAACTCCGCCATGAGCGAGCGGGACCGCAGGCTCCGGACCATCGTGGGGAATTTGAGGGCCACGTGCACCACGAAACCGGTGATGAAGACCCAGGCTCCGAAGTAGTGGGCTGTGTAGAAGTTGAAGCCAAAGATGTAGTCGTACTGGATGTTCAAGATTCCGGTGACCATCTCGAAGATGATCCCGCCCACGATCATGATCAGCGACAGTCGCTCGAGCAGGTTGGCCATCGATCGCGCCGCCGGCCACGTGAACAACTTGGGCATGACCGACCAGAGCTTGGCCAGCACCACGGGGACGAGCACCAGCCCTAACAAGACGTGCATCCCCTCGGTGAACTGGAATAGCCACGCCGGTCGGTTCGGCCAGTCGAAATAGGGCAGATGAAGGAACCCAACATGAGCCGGTATGGCCTGATGGAACTGGGGTCCATAGGCGATGTAGTCGAGGAGCCCGGTGATGATCACCAGGGGCAGAGAGATCAACAGGAGGAAACCAAGCACCGAGGTCAGCCATGGGCCGCGAAGGGGGCTCCTCCACGTCTTGCCGGCTGGCATTCCGGGAGGCTGGTGAGCCGCCATGGTCTTCCATAGGCGCTCTGGGAACCCGAACTCGCGGCGGTTTGCATTGTCGACGTTGGTCGGGATCTCTACATCGGGATTGGCTTGGCCCCGCGTGTCGCTCTCCGCGTTGTCGGCCTGCTTCTCGACAGCGCCCTCAACCTCGTGCTCGTGCTCGGGTTCAGAGGGAGCCGGCTCGTCTGCCTGCGCGCTGGTAGCCGACTCCTCGGCCATGGCCGCGATCGGATCCTTCTGTTCGGATGGGTGCTCGTCACAGGGCTCAGAGGTAGATGGATCGCCTTCTGGCGAAGGGTCCGGGCTCACAGAAGCGGCCGGCCGGGTCCGCTCAGCGGACGCATGCCCGTCCGACCACGACGGCTGAAGGCAAGTGAGCCATTGGAGCGATTCCGAAATCTACCGTCCGCATGAGCGAAAGTGGGTCGATCCAAGCCGGCCTGGACAGGTTCTGGGCAGGGGGGTAACCAGAGAGATCACGGTACCTAGTCCCCCAGACGCCGAATCCGTTACGCCACCTGACCAGGAAGGGGATTGGTTCCGCCGTCCTCGCCGCACCTTTTTGGGCGCCACCGCAGGCCCATTGGTCTTCGGCGGACGACGACTATCGTGCGCTGGTGCGGCAATCCCCGAGCACAGTTCGTCCCGTCGCGCCTGATTCTTCGCCGCCGACGTGGCTCAAAAGGTTCCGGTACGACTTGTGTTGGGGGAGTGTCGTGGCCGTGGTGGTGCTGGCCGCGTTTGTCGTTCCCCATCTGCACCTCGGGTGGCTCACTCCGCTCGTTACCCATGATCACGCACAGTACGTATCACTGGCCGGGACGGCTCCCATCCTCGGCAAGTGGCTACCGCATAGCAATTGGTCGACCGTGTGCGCAGTGGCAATCGCGCTTGCTGTCATCCTGTGGGGGCCTTCCCTTGCGCAGCGGGTTTCCTGGAGAAGACTGGTCTTCGGAGCCTGGCTGACGGCACTGGCTTGGACCATGTCTCTCACTCTGATCGACGGCGTGGTACTGGGCTTCGTCGGTCGCATGAACGGTTCCGGCGGCTATCTGGCGATGATTCCACGCACCGGAGGCGTCTCCGGCCTGATTCATCACTTCGCTGCCCACATCCCCGCCACTTCATCTGCCCCCTGGGACCTGTCGATCGCCGGCGATCCGCCGGGCGCACTGTTGACCTTTTTTACCCTCAATCGAGTGGGCCTTGGCGGCCCAGCCTGGGCCAGCACCCTCTGTGTCGTCGCTGGCTCGAGTGCGGTGGCGGCCGTGCTGATCACTGTTCGTGCCCTCTGCGATGAGCAGCTGGCCCGGCGAGTGGCTCCGTTCGTCGCACTGGCGCCGTTGGCTGTCTGGGTCGGCGTTTCCGCCGACGCCTACTTCGCCGGGGTGACGGCATGGGGTCTCACTCTGTTCGCCTTGGCGGCGACCGGTGCTACCCGGTTCCCGTCGGCGGTGAGTCTGGCCGCGGGTGTCGTGCTCGGATTCAGCATCTATCTCGACTACGGTTCGATCTTGATAGCCGTCCCCGCGGTGGCGATGTTGGTGATCGCGCGCAACTATCGCCCAATGATCTGGGGCACGGCCGGAGCGCTCACCGTCATCGTGCTGCTCACCGTGATGGGGTTCTCTTGGTTCGATGGGCTCTCGCTCGTCCGCCAGCGCTATTTGGTAGGCATCGCGCGGGCGTGGCCCTATCCCTACTGGGTGTGGGCGAATTTCGCCTCGCTCACCTGCGCCATCGGTCTGGCGGCGGCGACTGGTCTCCGGCGCGCGTTCAACTTGCAGGCGCTGAGGAGTCGGGCGGGCCTCCACGTGCTACTCGTTGCCTTCGTCGCCGTCGTGGTGATTGCTGACCTGACAGGGCTGAGCAAAGCCGAGACGGAGCGCATCTGGCTTCCGTTTGCGGTGTGGTTGGTGGCGGCTCCGGCTCTGTTGCCCCGTGGCAGCCATCGATTCTGCCTGGCTGCACAGGCGCTGGGCGCCCTTCTGATCAACAGCCTGCTCCTCACAACATGGTAGCTACGGAGACTGGTGACCCAGGCTCAGCCGAGAGGACGTAGTCGCTCAGCCGCGCGTCGGAAATGACTGCGAGGGGTCAATCTCTCGGCAACCCGCCAGACATCGTCCACGGTGTCCACATCGGTGAGAGGGGAGAGGCTGGCGACGACACCGCCAATCCCCTGCAGCGCGTTCAGGGTTGCTGCACCAGTGTCGGCTCGAGACATCGGGACGTCTCGAAGAACCGAGGCCCACTCGGGATCGGCGAACCCAAGGGCCCACCATCCCCCGTCGGTCGCAGGGCCGAAGACTGCATTGATCGCAGCTTCGGCCAGCAGAGCAACCCCCTCAGTGAGAAGATGGGGAGTGACCTGCGGCGTGTCCATCCCGATCTGAAGCACTGCCGTTCCAGCGAGGGAGGCGGCGTCGCTGTGGGCTTGGCACAGCCGCTCGGCGAACCCAGTGCCTCGCTGCGGTATCACCGTAAAGTCCGAGAGGAGCGACCGAATCTCGACCGATCGTTGCCCATATGACAGGTCACCTGTGATCGACAGGATGCGCGTCCCCACGTCCGCGGACCGAATCGCCACCAAGGTGTCGAGCAGGGCGGCCGCAGCCAGATCCGCCGCTCCTTCCGGGCCGAAGCTGGCGGCCAGACGGGTCTTCGCCACTCCCGGAATCGGTGCCTTGGCCACGACCAGAATGGCGCCGTCGGTCGGGCTCACCGGATCACCTTCAGGAAATCCCACGTGGCCACGACGCTTCCCAGGACCGAACCGGACACCTTCGATCTGCCCGCCGTTCGGGGTCGGTAGGTGACCGGGCGCTCTTCGACCCAAAGCTTTGCTCGCCCGGCGCGAACCAACAGCTCCAAGGGGTAGCCCGATCTCCGGTCCTCGACTCCCAACGCCAACAGAGTGTCCGTGCGAATGGCGCGAATGGCGCCGATGTCGTGTACGGGGATCCCGAATTTACAACGCAATCGGGCGGCGACGACGGCATTTCCGATTCGCGGATGAAGCGGCCAACCGGAGGGTCGTACCGGGATCCGGCGACCGACGGCGAGATCTGCGCCGGCCCTGACCAGATCGACGAGTACGGGAAGCTCGCCGGGGTCCATCGATCCGTCGCCGTCGATCACACAGATGATGGACGAGCGAGCGGCCTCCACCCCGGCCTGGACGGCGGCACCGTAACCAGGGGTCGGTTCCACCACCACCAGGGCGCCGTGTTCGGAGGCAACCGACGCCGTACCGTCGTCGGAGCCGTTGTCCACCACCAGAGGCTCGTAGCCCGGTGGTATGGCGGCCAGCACGTCGGGCAGCGATCCAGCCTCGTTGCGGCACGGAACGACCACGGTGACAGCATTGGCCTCAGACACGGGGCGGCCCCGACGACGCCGCGTCCCGGAGTGGCGCCCAGGCGAACCACACCAGACCCTCAGCGGGTGGGACCGAGGCGGTGAATCCCAAACGCTTGGTGGCGCGGGCCGGGTCAGCCACGATGTGACGCACGTCCCCCGGTCGATACTGTCCGGTGACGATCGCAGACGGACTTGAACGGGCCTCCGACAGGTACCCGGCCACCTCTCCGATGGTGATCGGCTGGCCCGAACACACGTTAAGGGGGTTGAACCCACCCAGCTCGCCTTCCACCGCTTGCACGTTGGCCTCGGCGATATCCCGGACGTGCACGAAGTCTCGGGTCTGCAGGCCGTCTTCGTAGACCCGTGGGACTTCCCCGGCCTCGAGCGAGGAACGGAATATCGCCGCCACCCCCGAGTAGGGAGTGTCGCGAGGCATGAGCTCGCCATAGACGTTGTGATAGCGGAGAGCAGTCACCGATCCACCGGTGCCGAGAGACCAAGCCAGAGCGAAGTGTTCTTGCGCCAACTTGCTGGCGGCATACAGGCTCCTCGGTCGCAGAGGGGCGTCTTCGTCGACAAGTTCCCACGCAACCGGCTCCCCGCCCACGGGGCACCGGTTGTCGAATTCGCCCTCCATCAGGTCAGCCTCCCGTCGCGGCAGTGGCTCGACGGGCCCGTGTTGCTCGCAGCGATACCGACCATCGCCATAGACCACCATCGAGGAAGCCAACACCATCCGTCGGCACCCCGCCCTGTACATGGCGGCAAGGAGGACAGCGGTGCCGTAGTCGTTGTGGCTGGCATATGCAGGGGCGTCGTTGGCGTCCACGCCGGCACCGACCACAGCAGCCTGATGACAGACCACGTCGATGCCCCGAAGGATGCGTCCCATGGACTCCTCGTCGCGGAGGTCCACACGCTCGACTCCGTCGGGGGTGGAGGACGTGCTCCCATGCGCCGAAGAAAGCATGATGTCGATCGAGACCACCTCGTGGCCGCGTTGCCACAGGGCCGATCGTGTGTGGCTCCCGATGAAGCCAGCCGCCCCCGTCAGGAGCACTCTCACAACCCGCCCGCCGGGTTCGTCAGTCCGCCGATCACCGACGTGATGGTAGGCGCCTTCAGTCGGATGCAGGTTTGCCCCACCGATTGCCGCGCTGCCGATGATGGGCTGACCGGCGACTCTGCCAACATATGCCGATGGTTCCGCCCGCAAAGGACCCGCTCGACGACACAACCTCGATCACTCCTCTCGACCCCTTCTCCCTCGCCGAACAGGCGGCCGAGCACCTCGTCACGGTGAGCGGGGTGGGTGCCCATGACGTGGCGGTGATCCTCGGGACCGGTCTGGCCGGTGCCGCCGCGACCATCAGCCCACATTCGTCGCGACACGAATTTCGGTGCGTTCCCGGGCTTCCCACCTTCCGTCGTGCCCCACCAGCAATCCGAGATTCAGTCCCTCGCCGTGGGCGATCGACGGGTGTTGGTCTTCCTCGGGCGTCTTCACCTCTACGAGGGATATAGCGCCATGGAGATAGCACACCCCGTCCGTACGGCAGCGGCGGCGGGCTGCCATACCGTCATCATCACCAACGCCTCGGGCTCATTACGGAGCGAAGCCGTGCCTGGCGAACTGGTGGTGATCGCCGACCATCTCAATCTCACAGGGGAGTCCCCTCTGGCAGGGCTCCCAATCGGTAGCACGCACTCGAGCCCGTTCGTCGACCTGGTCGACGCCTGGTCCCCACGCCTCCGGAGGCTCGCTGCCAAGGTCGCACCATCCATCGGCGAGGGGGTCTACGCCCAGGTCCGTGGGCCCAACTTCGAGACTCCGGCGGAGATCCGGATGTTGCGGACGATGGGGGCAGACCTGGTGGGTATGTCGTCCGCGCTCGAGGCCATTGCTGCGCGCCAAGTCGGGCTGGAGGTACTGGGCTTCTCGCTGGTCACCAATCTTGCCGCAGGAATGGCGGCTGGGGAAGTCGTGCCCAACTCCCTCATCGGTGTCGCCGAACGACGAGCAAAGGATGTCGGTCGGATCATCGGAGATGTGATCCTCGATCTGCCCTGAGCCACCGTGGCTCAATTGGGCTGAGATCGATCAGCGGTCGACGGGGTTGCTTCTTCGCGGAGGTGGGCTGTAACGCCTCGTGCCACGGTTGGACGAAGTAATCAGGAGGTCTGTGCCGTGTTTGAGTAGCTGGGCGGGTCACCGGCAAACTACGTACCCCTCTGGAGGCCGAAGTTCATCCGCCGCGGAACGATTCGGCCCACGGGATCGGGCTACGCCTCGATTGCCAGAGCCACGTCGGTGGCCTTGACGAGGACTATCACCTGCATGCCGGCCACCAGCCCCAGATCCTCTGCGGCCTCCCTGGTGATCGCCGAGGTGATCATGTCGCCACCGCGAAGCTCGACCTTCACCGTGGAGATGGACTCACCGTGGTGAACGTCAGTGACGGTCCCGAGCATTTGGTTTCTCGTGCTGAGTCGCATCCCGGCCACGATGCCAGAACCCGCCTCTAAACGCTAGAGCTGACCGCTGCCGTAGACGTCGATCTGAGTCGCCTTCACCGACGCCCACACCGGCGCTCCGTCGGTGAGGCCGAGCTCGGCCAGCGACGCCGCGGTGATCTCTGCCGTCACCCGGACCGGCTCGTCGAGCAGCACCCGGACCCGGTCGCCCATGAAATGGACCTCCGCCACTCGGGTGGCCCAAGCGTTGCGAGGGCTTCCCTCGGGGCGCTCGAGGTACAGGGCGATGTCCCGAGGGGCAACGACGGCGAATATGTCGCCCGTAGCCGGGTCGGCCGTCTCGAGCGTCGTGCCGTCCTTCAGTACGAAGTCGGTGCCGCTGGCCTGGCCCTGGAGCAGGTTGAGCCCCATGAGTTGGGCCACATACTCGGTGCGCGGCCGGGTGGCCACGTCCTCCAGGGTGCCCTCTTGCACGAGCCGGCCAGCCTCAACGATGACCAGCCGGTCAGCCACGGCGGCGGCATCGAGCGGATCATGAGTCACCATGACACACGAGCCATCAAATGCCCCCAGGTGGCGCCGGAGCTGGTGCCGGACCGACCCGCGCGTGCCGATATCGAGGGCGGCCACGGGCTCATCGAGGAGGAGGAGACGCGGGTCGGTGGCCAGCGCTCGGGCCAGGGCAACCCGCTGGGCCTGGCCTCCGGAGAGCTTGCGGGGCTTGGACTGAGCCTTGTCACCCAGATCCATGCGATCGAGCCAGTCGAGGGCGCGTCGGTTGGCGTCACTCTTTGCCTCGCCCCGACTGCGCAGACCAAAGGCCACGTTGGCCACGGCGGTGAGGTGCGGGAAGAGCAGGTAGTCCTGGAACACCATCGCACAACGTCGGCGCTCGGGCGGGACGAGCACGTTGGCGCCTGGATCGTCGAGGACCTGGCCGTCGAGCATGATCCTCCCCGCCGAGAGCGGCTCCAGCCCGGCCAGCACTCGGAGCAGCGTCGACTTTCCGCTGCCATTAGGCCCGAGTACCGCCACCACCTCGCCATCGGCCACCTCGAGGTCGAGGCGCTCTTGGAAGGTTCCCACCTCGACGCGCACCTCGGCTTCGAGGCTCACGCGCTGACCGTCCCCAACCACCGGCCGCGTAGTGAGACCAGCACCACGATGGAGATGGCGAGCAGGGCCAGGGACAGGGCGATGGCCACCGGCTCGTCCTCCTGGAGGGCCAGGTAGACGGCGAGCGGTAGCGTCTGGGTCCGCCCCTGGATGTCGCCAGCGAAGGTGATGGTGGCCCCGAACTCGCCGAGCGCCCGGGCCCAGGTGAGGGCAGCCCCGGCTGCTAGCGAAGGCGATATCGTCGGCAGCGTGACCCGGCGGAACGTGGTCCACCGGTCGGCGCCCAGGTTGGTTGCCGCCTCTTCGAACCGGCCGTCCATGGAGCGCAGGGCCGCTTCGACGGTGATGATGAGGAAGGGCATGGCAACGAATGTCTCGGCCAGCACTGCACCTGCCGTGCTGAAGGTGAGCTGGATGCCGAACCAGTCGTAGAGGAGGCGCCCAAGGAGGCCATCACGTCCGAAGGCGAGGAGCAGGGCCACCCCGCCGACTACGGGAGGAAGCACCATGGGCAGCGTGGTGAGGGCCCGCACCAGGTTGCGGCCCGGCATGCGGGTGCGGGCCAGAACCCAGGCCAGGGGCACGCCGAATATCAGCGAGAGGCCGGTGGCCCACACCGAGCAGATGAGCGAAAGCCTGAGGGCGTCGACGGCGACGGGGTTGGTCAAGTCTGGCCAAAGCGTCGACCAGGGTGCCTTGGTCAGCAGCCCGACCAGGGGGATTGCCAGGAACGCCACGGTGAGAGAGGCCATGGCCAGCACGAAGACCGGTGGGCGGCGCCCTCGGGTCGGGGTGGTCACGGACCCGCCCTCCTCAGGCAGGTAAGAAGCTGGCCTGACGGAGCACCTTCTGTCCGGTGGGACCGAGCACGTACGACACCCATGCCTCGGCCAGTGCCTTGTCCTTCGTCGATTTGATCACGCCGATCGGATAGCTGGTGGGCACGTTGAGAGAGACAGGGATGGGAACACCGACGCCCTGGGCGCCCACGTTCTTGGCGTTGGTCACGTACACGATGGCGGCATCGGCGTCTCCGGTAGTGACCGCGGCAAATGTGGCGTCGACGTCCTGACCGAGGGTGACCTTGGATGTGGGGATGGTCACGTGAGCCTTCTTGAGGGCCCGGTTCGCCGTGGCTCCGCACGGTGCACTGCTGACGCAGATGGCCACCACGCTGGCCTTGGTGAGGTCGGCCAGTGAGTGGATACCCAATGGGTTTCCTGGCTTGACGACGACCTCCAAGGAGTTGCGAGCGAAGATCACTGGCGTACCGGCGACGTCGCCGGCGTGCTGGACGGGTTCCATGTCCTGGGTGGAGGCTGAAGCGAACACGTCAGCCGGTGACCCTTGCAGGATCTGGGTGGACAGCGTGCCCGACGAACCGAAGTTGAAAGCGACGGTGGTCCCGGGGTGTGCCGATTGAAAGTCATCTCCCAGGTGGGTGAACGCCGCAGTGAGTGAGGACGCTGCCGACACGGTGATCGAGCCTGAGAGCATTGCCTTTGTGGTCGTCGGCGCGGTGGCCAACCCAGACGAGCTCCCGCAGGCAGCGAGAGTGAGGGCGAGGGCGACGAGTACTGCGACGACAAGGTGCGGGTGCCGAAGGCTCCGGTGACCTTGATGACCGCTCATGCCGTTCATCCAGGTGCCTCCATGATCACGTCGGTGGATTTGACAACGGCAGTTGCGAGATCGCCCTCCTCGAGCCGGAGGTCATCGACCGCCTCCCGAGTGAGGAGCGAGACGATGCGGAATCGCCCGGCACGGATCTCGATGATGGCGGTGAGTGCGTCGCGCTCGACGCGAGTTACGACACCGCTGAAGCGGTTCCGCGCCGATTGGGTCAGGAGCTGCTCCGGCGCATACGCCTCTTGTTGTTCCCGCACGAACTGGGCCAGCGATGCGCCATCGACCATTCGGTGCCCGCCCTCGGAGCGCACGGTCTGGAGGCGCCCTTCATCGCACCAGCGACGGATGGTGTCAGTGCTCACTCCGAGGAGATCCGCCAGCTGACCAGGCCGGTACTGTGCCATGGGCGGCGAAGCTACCTATGATCCTCGCATTTGTCCATTGATATGGCGGCTTACCTTCGTAGATACAAGTTAAAAGGGCCACAATTAGCGGTAAAGCGAGGATCAGTCCTCCGATCGCATCTGGCCGTCCTGGGTGCGCCACCACGTTCCCGAGCGGCCGCCGCTCTTGTGCCACAGAGTCAGCCCCTCGATTGACGCCGAGGGGTCGACCTTGAGAAGGGGCTGGAGCACCACCAGAGCTGCCCCCGCGCACGCGGTGAGGGCCTCCATCTCCACCCCGGTGCGGTCGGTGATCACCGCTTCGGCGATGATGCGAAAGCCATTCGATGTTTGCTGTACGTCGACAGCCACACCGTCGAGACGGATCGGATGGCAGAGGGGGATGAGAGCCGACGTCTGCTTGGCCGCCAGGATTCCGACGAACCGGGCCTCTACGAGGAGATCGGGGCCGATTGCCGGATCGCCGAGCATTTTGGTCACATCGGCCGTGGTCTGAACTGAGCACCGGGCCTCGGCAATTCTGAGCGTTGGGACCTTGCCGGTGACGTCCACCATCTGGGCCTTGCCGTGCTCGTCGACGTGTGTGAGGCGTCCGCTCGGGCCCTGGTCGCGCTCGCCACTGCCCTTCTTTGTCATCCGCCCGACACGGGCGGGACGACCGCCACCTCATCCCCGTCCGTCACCGGCCGGTCTTCGGTGGCCGACTCTCCATTGACCCAGACCCTTGAGATGCACACCACGTCGGCGAACTCCGTCCCGTAGAAGGACTCGGCCGCGGCCAGCACCTCACCGACCGTTTGGCCGGAGAAGTCGGCATGGGCCACTCCGGCGGTCTCGCGTGCCGGTCCGAAGAGCCGGAGGGTGGCCGTCGCTAACCGCCGATCATCGACATGGACCGAGTCGGACGGAGGAAGCCCGGGTCGTTGATGCCATGTCCCGGCTGCTTGTCCCAGACGGCCGCCCGTAAGTGGAACTCCAGGTCGGCGTCGGTCCCTCGGCCGCGGAGGAGGTCACACAACCCCCGTTCTTCGTCGGAGAACAGGCAGTTACGCAGGGTCCCGTCGGCGGTGAGGCGAAGCCGGTTGCAGGATCCGCAGAACGCCTGAGTAACGCTCGAGATGAGCCCGATCTCACCGCCACCGTCGACGAACCGGAATCGTTCGGCGGGAGCCGATCCGACGACCTCGTCCGCGGGTTCGAGCGGCCATACCGCCGCGATGCGCTTGAACACCTCTTGGCCGGGAACGAGCTGGTCCCGGTCCCATCGGCGCTGCGCATCGAGGGGCATGAACTCGATGAACCGGACGATCCGACCGCTCTCCCGAGCGAAGGCAGCGAAGTCGAGGATCTCGTCGTCGTTTTGCCCCCGCAGCAGGACCACGTTCACCTTGATCGGTGAGAGCCCGGCTTGTTCGGCCGCCTCCATGCCGGACAGGACAGTGGCGAGATCGCCTCGTCGGCGAATCGAGGCGAACCGGTCGGGTCGGAGCGAGTCACAGCTGATGTTGACCCGACTGAGCCCGGCCGCGGCCAGGGCCTCAGCGTGGGTGGCGAGCAACATGCCGTTGGTGGTGAGGGCGAGATCGTCAAATCCCAACGAGGCGAGACGCACCACCAGCCGAGGAAGGCCTGTTCTGACCAGCGGCTCGCCGCCGGTGAGCCGGATCGAGGACACTCCGGCGGTCCGCGCCACAGCCGCCACCCGGACAATTTCGGCGAAGGAGAGAACCTCTGACCGGGGAAGGAAGGTCATTCCGTGTTCGGACATGCAGTAGGTGCAGCGAAGGTTGCATCGATCGGTGACCGAGATGCGTAGGTCGTCGTGGATGCGGCCGAAACGATCGACTAGCGGGCCCTCCGTCGGCATCGCTCCTGATGGCGGTGCTGTGCCGACATCGGGTCCGCCCGACGTCCGACGGACACGGCGGAAGCGCGGGGTGATTGCGATGGGTACGCCTGTCACCATGGTTGCTCTGGACCTGAGCACGGCTGGACGCTGAGCCGGTCGGGATCGGTGAGGAGTACATCCACCAGGCTGCCGGCGGCTACGCCTTCGCCATCTGGTAGGACTGCCAGTGCATTGGCATCGGCCATCGCCCGCAGTTGGTGCGAATCCTGCCCGGCGACCGGCGACAGGTTCCACACACCACCGTCGACCAGTGTCACCCGGCCCCTGACGAAATGGGTCTTCCCGTCCGGAGTCCGATGGAGCGGCGTGTCGACCACCGCGGGGACGACGAGGCGGTGCACCGAGGAGTTCCCGGCCATCCGACGGACACCGGGGCGTACGAAGAGCTCGAAGCTGACCATGGCCGAGACCGGATTGCCCGGCAGACCGAACACCGGCGTGCCCGGTCCCTCCAGGGTGCCGAAGGCGAACGGCTTGGCCGGCCGGATGGCCACTTGCATCCACTTCAGGGTCCCTCCGCTCCGCTTCTCGAGGACCACCTTGACGATGTCGAGGTCTCCAACGCTCACGCCGCCGCTGATCACAACGGCGTCGCATTCGGTGCTGGCCCGGTCCACGACCGCGCCCAAGGCCTCCTCGTCGTCGCCGACAATTCCGAGGTCGACCGCTTCCCAGCCCTCCCGGCGAACTAGCCCGAGCAGCGTGTGCCGGTTGGCGTCGCGGATCTGCCCTTGAGCCAGCGGGCCGGGTCCCGAGGTGAGCTCGTCTCCCGTCGACAGGACGCCGAGGCGCGGCCGGGGGTGCACAATGACCTGGTCCAACCCTTGGTTGGCAAGAACGCCCAGGTGACCAGGCGTGAGCACTGTGCCGACCTCGGCGACGATGTCACCCACGGCCACGTCCTCGCCGGGCCGGCGTACGAACTCTCCTTCGGCGACCGGATGATCGATCACGACGACGGCGCCTCCGTCCTCGCACGAGCAGTGCTCGAGCATGCACACGGCGTCCGCCCCCGCCGGCAATGGCGCCCCGGTCATGATCCGGACCGCTTGGCCAGGACCGATCGATTCCTCGAAGAAAGCGCCGGCCATGATGGAACCGATCACCTGCAAGCGCACCGGAGCCGCTGAACTCCGGCTCGTTTCTGTGTCCTGCGCCCGGAGGGCGTAGCCGTCCCTCGATGAGTTGACGAAAGGAGGGACGGGCACCGTGGCCACGACCGGTGCGGCCACCACGCAGCCCAGTGCATCGTCGAGGGGTACGGAAGCGGGTATCCCCGGCGCACAGGCTCCGAGCACGAGCGCTTGCGCCTCGCGTAGCGGAATCATGCCTCGACGTCTTCGACGTCTTCGACGTCTTCGACGTCGTGGCAGCAGAGACCCCAATCGGTGCCGCCCGCCCACGTCTCGCGCTTCCAGATGGGAACGGTCCGCTTCAGGGTGTCGATGCAGTACCGGGCGGCGTCGAAGGCCTCGGCTCGGTGGGGGGTCGAAACCACCACGACGACGGAGACCTCGCCTACCTCCATCCGGCCGACGCGGTGGAGCAGAACGAGCCGGCCCACCGTCGGCCACTGGCGGCGGACCGCCATCGCCATTTGTTCCAGCCGGGAGAGGGCGTGCCCGGGGTAGACCTCGTACTCAAGAGATGTGACACCGGGACGTCCTTCCGAGTGGTCGCGGACGGTGCCGCAGAACGTCACCATAGCTCCGCAGTCCGGACGCGATGCCCACGTCAGAGCAGACTCCACCGGGAGCGGCGCGCCGCAAACGGCGATCCAGGCCCATTGATCGGCCGTTTGCGATGGTTGAATCATGATCTCACTGTCGATCACCCCATCACCTTAGGGCTGCCTCACGGTGCTCTCGGCGGCAGCTCCTCCCGCGATGCTGACTCGTGTGGATGGCAACCAGCCAGGAGCTCGAGGGCGTGGGAGACAACGTCAATGATCGCTTCGATCGACTCGACGGCTCCCTCTGGAGACCCAGGAACGTTGACCACGAGACACGAACCGATGGTGCCAGCGGTGCCGCGCGAAAGGCGACCGAGCGGGCTGACCCCACGCATGGCCTCAGCCAGACCCGGTGCCTCTCGTTCCAGCACGGAGCGCGTCCCCTCCGGAGTGAGGTCAGTCGGTGAGAACCCGGTGCCGCCGGTTGTGACGAGGAGGCCATGGAACCCGGCCGCCAGGTCTTTGACGGCCGCCGCCACTGGGGCAACGCCATCGGGGACGCTCTGCAGCTCGATGACGAGGAAGTCTCGTTCGGCGAGTGATGCGACCAGAGCAGGACCGGATCGGTCCTCCATCGTGCCCGCGCTGACCGACTCCGAGACGGTCAGGACCTTGGCGTGGAGCGCCATGCATGGGATCGTACAACGCCCCTCCATGAGCTGACTCCTTGGCTTGACCGCTGAAGTCCGTCCATCTGGACTTGAACGGTCGACCGCCGGGGCGATCAACCAGCACGGGCTATCGATGCAAATGCCAGTGATTCGGCGAGCCGCATTGCTGGACGTTCAACGTTCTGTATCCATTCGGTCTCCTTGTTGCGAAATGGGATGCGCTCGAAACCTGCCTCGGGCGACCGGTGATATCGGAGGAGGCCCTCTATCGTGAGGGCCATGCGCCGCGCCGAAGGGTCAGCGGGCAGGTAGTTAGGCATCCTGCCCGGCGATTTATGAACCCTCCACCAGCGCAGCGCGTGTTCGGCGCCATCGGAAAACGCGCCTTGCAGTGGCGGTGGTATGTGATCGGCGGCTGGGTCGCCGCCACCGTCATGGCACTTCTCTTCTTGCCGACACTTGGTGACGTGGTCCACAACGACAGTTCGACGTTCCTGCCGAGCTCGGCACCAAGCTTGAAGGCGGCCGCATTGGCGTCGCCACTCGTCCATGAAGGGGTGCAGACGGGGATTCTCGTGGCCGTACGGCAGCACGGTCGGATTGGCGCCGGCGATGAACAAGCACTTGAGCACCTTCGAGGATGAGATCCGCCATGTCGCCAACGTCAGTGGCTTATCCCCGGGGGCGGAAGCGGCCGACGGCGAGGCTGAGACGGTGGTCGTACAGTTTTCGGCTGCGACGGCCGGGGGTGGCGCTGCGGGCGGTAACGCCGTCGCAGCTGTCCGCCATCTCATGGATGTTGCTACTCCATCGGGGTTGCAAACATACCTGACGGGATCTCTTCCCATCCTGGTCGACCAGCAGCACGCGGTGACCCACACGGAAGATGATGTCGCGCTCCTCTCCATCCTATTGATCCTCATGATTCTGGTCGTGGCGTTCCGGGCTGCACTCGGCCCTCTGGTCGCCCTGGCGCCGGCGGGCGTGGCTCTCCTGCTGGCCGAGCCGCTGATCGCGGAATCGACCCACCTCGGGGTCCAGATCTCGTCATTGCTGGAACTCTTGTTGACCGCGCTCGTGCTCGGAGCCGGCACGGATTACGGACTGTTCATCCTCTTCCGCTACCGCGAATTTCTCGGCCAAGGCATGAGTACCGACGCCGCCATCATCGAGGCGATGTCGCGGGTGGGTGGGACCGTCGGTCTTTCCGCGCTCACGGTGATCGTCGCGCTGTCCAGCCTGGTAATTGCCCAGTTCGGTCTGTACCGCGGGGTAGGCCCCGGGCTTGCGCTCGGAATCTTTATCGTCCTGGCCGTCGAGCTGACCCTGCTGCCGGCGCTGTTGTCCCTCGTGGGTCGAGCGGCCTTCTGGCCGAGTCGGGCTGGGCCACACTGGTCGCAACCTGGTGCATGGGGCAGGGTGGCGGCCCGCGTGTCCAGTCGGCCGACCCGTGCCCTTGTGGCCGGAGTGTTGGCGTTCGGAGCGCTCTCGCTGATCGTGGTGGCCTACGCTCCGTCGGGATTCAATCCTGGCGGAACGATTCCCGGAAGCAATTCGGCTGCAGGTGCGAATGCGCTCATGCAGTACTTTCGGGTGAGTTCAGACAACCCAACCGACGTCGTGATGCGCTTCCCTTCGTCGGTGTGGCTTCACCCTGATCTGGTGGCCCAAGCCGAGCGGCAGCTGTTCTTCAGCAACGAGTTCAACTCGGTGATCGGGGCTCTCAATCCCAACGGTACTTTCCAGAATCCCGAACTCTTGGGCCGCCTCGAAGCAGAGCTCGGGCCCCCGCAAGGTCTTTCGGTGATCGAGCCCACATACTTTCATGTGCGCTCATCTGTCTATGCCGCCTACCGGTCAACCGCTCAGTTCATTTCGCGAGACGGGCGAACGGTGCTCTTCTCCACCACGCTCGCCGCCGGGGGGGCGGGGAGTACGCGCGCTCTGCAGGCTATTCCCGATGTGCGGAGCGTCGTGTCCACCGTGGCCGATCAAATCGGTGCCTCGGCCAGTGGTGTTGCCGGAGAGGCGGCGGGAGCCGCCGACGTCAGCGCCGTCTCGGGGCGTGACGTGGTGCATATCGTGCCCGTCGTCCTCCTGCTGTTGACGTTGCTGCTCAGCCTTGGTCTGCGCAGCCTGATCGCACCGCTCTACCTCGTGGCGAGCGTCGCCCTGTCCTACCTCGCCTCACTGGGATTGGCCATCCTGATCTTCCAGTTGGTAGGTAGGGATCCGGGGGTGAACTTCGCCCTACCCTTCTTCCTGTTCGTATTCGTCATGGCGCTCGGTGAGGATTACAACATCCTGGTCATGGGCCGCATCCGGGAGGAGGCAGCCCACTGTCCGCCGCGTGAAGCGGTTCGTCTGGCCATACTGGCCACTGGCGGCACCATCACTGCTGCTGGTCTCGTGCTGGCGGGGACGTTCGGCGTCCTGGCCGTAACGACCGCGGGGCAGATTCGGGAAATCGGCACGGGGCTCGCTCTCGGCATCCTCTTGGACACCTTCATCGTGCGAACGCTTCTCGTACCTTCCACGGCCATACTGCTGGGCCGGTTCAATTGGTGGCCCTCGTCGTTATGGCGCACGCAACCTTCTGAGAAGTAACCGAGCGCTCGCCGAGCTGGAATGGTTTGCAAGGGTTCGATATTTTCGAATTGTCTTCAGCGATCGCCGCCCCGTCCTACTTCGTGTATGGGCAGCCCCGAGATTGGGACTTGTTCTCGACATGTTCGAGCTCCGCACCTGCCCAGTGGCCTCTCCAGCAGGCTCTGAGTCTGCCTCGTCGGGGTTTCGATCATCAGATGTCACCTGTCCCCGATGTCGGCGAACCTGTAGATGCATGCGCATCGCCCGAACCGATCTGACCGTTGGTTGCCGGCAGTACGGGTTCATCTCCTTTCGGAGTCGGTGCTGAGTCGACCCCTTGTGTCCTGTTCCAATCGCGCCACATGAGACGGTGCACCGGGATGAAGCGGGGGATATCGCGTAGGCCGGGTATGAACGGGACGGCGAGAAGGAGGATGGTGGCGGCGCCAGTGAGGTAGATGGCAATGAGGTCGACGTTGGTGGAGTTATCGAAGCCTGGCACCTGGTACCACAAGGTATAGAGCCACAGCCAGGGTTGGCCCGGATAGCTGCCGGTCTCGTTCATGACGCCCCACTGGGCACCGGTCAGGTGGTCGGCTGCGGCCACATTGGAGAAGTACTGGCCGTCCTCGAGAAAGAGCAACGGCTTGGTGAAATCGGTGCCGTAGAAGGCGCGATTGGCGATGAGGTCGGCGTCGAGGGCCCCACTGCGGGCAAGCGTCAGCTCGGTAGAGAGCAGTTCCGGTATTGGTCCGTCGGCGGCCGCCGGCACAATGGCGATGCCATTGTGGAAGCTGACCTTGGTCACGGCTTTGCTGTAGGCGTTGTTCCAGGAGGTCTGGGTCGAAGGTGAGGCATTGTTGTAACGGTTCAACGCCGCCCTGAGGGTCGGATCAGTCGGAGCGACCTTCTCCAGGGGGGAGATGACAAAGGTCTGTGCGGCATTGATCGGGTTGCGCACTCCAACGATGGCTTGCGGGGAGAAAAGAAGTCGCTGCGGGGTGCCGTTGGCGTTATACGGGGGGCCGTAGGTGGCGGTTTCACTGGTCCCGGCGAGCTCGCTGGCGGCAGTGGCCACGAAATCGGCAGGGGCGACCTTGGCCCAGGTGGCGACGGTAATGGGCGGGATGTCGGGCGAGGACAAGAACCCGGCGAGGGCGACGACGAGGATGAGGGCGACCAGCGTGGCCACCGTGGCTTCCTTCACGATGTCGTAGCGGCGTGTGGGGCCTCGCCACTCGGCCCGGTCATCGGCAGAGGCGGCCCGGAGCGCCTTTCGGCCACGCACGCGAGGGACCGGCAGCGGGTGGACGACGCCCCGTACCCGAACAGCGAGCACATGGGCCCCGACCAGGGCGACGAGCACGATCGGGATCAACACGATGTGCCACATAAGCATCTGGCCGAAGTTCATGAGGTTGAAGGACGAGCCGACGCCGACTGCGTTGAAGGCGTCTTTGCCGCTGGTGGAGATCCATTGTGAGTCGAAGTTCTGTTGGGACAGATAGCCGGTGAAGCACTCCACGACCGATGCGACAAACGCCACGACACCGGTGATCCAGGTCAGGGACCGGCGCCCTCGCCATGCGGCCATCCAGAACTTTCCCCACAAGTGGATGACCAAGAAGGCCATGAATGCCTCAACGCTCCACAAGTGGAGGCTGTTGAAAAAGTGGCCGACCGGATTGGTGTGCCACCAGTCCGGACCTCCCACGGCGATAGCGATCCCCGACACGATCACCAGCCCGAGCGTGGCCAGACTGGCTACTCCGAACACGTAGATCCACGAAGAGACGTAGGCCGGTTGCCGATCGGGGAGCAGCTTGCCCGGCGGGAGGCGCAGCAGCACCCAGTGTCGGAGCCGCGCCGTCCACATCTCAGTGTCGGCATCGTCCCCGATGTCAGACGGCGACAACGCCGCCCCTTCGAGGCCATCGGATGCATCTTCACGGACCTCTTCGAGTGTCCCCTGCTTACGGGCATGTCCAGGGAACGGAATAATCAGAGCGGCGCCGAAGATCACGACCATCACTGCGATCAAGACCAAGTTGGCCACCGAGACGGTGAAGATCGACCAGTGGAGGTAACGGCCCGGTCCGTTGAGGTTCACAATTGTCGCCAGCGGTAACGTTCTGTCAATCATCGCCGACTCTGGACCCATGGGATCGCAAATAACCAAGGAATCTCAAGCTGTTCCGGTGCCGGGATCCATGTGTAGAGAAGCGTCCACTTCGTCGGCAAACATCCGCAATCTCTCGGGAAACGTCTGACGGGAAGGCGACTGTGCCAGCTTTCCGAAGAGCTTGTGTTCGCATCCGCTCCCGCCTCGGGCCGACACGCCACCCCAGATGCCACCGCGCTCGTTGTGGTGCATGGCCCAGTCGAGGCATTCGAAGCGAGCCGGACATGACCAGGCAGATTCGTGTGGCTCGGGTGCCGTCATTCGAATCGACACGAAACCAAAGATCAGGCTGGTGGGCGAGGCATCGAGCGATTCTGCGCCACGAAGACTCCGCCGAGGCACATTCGTCACCCGCAGGAATGGCATCTGGCAGAGTCAACGGGATACCCCGGGTCGGATCATTCATGACGCAATCCATTTCTTCTGCGTCACCGGGGTCCAGAGCGACGAAAGAACGAGCCGTCGGCGAAAACGGGCTCAGAGGCTGTGCTACAGGTAAAAGTACAACCGCCCGAAAGCTATACCCGGCTGCTGCATCACGCAATGGGATGCGGCACGACTACGTGTATGCGCATCGACAGCATCCTGCCGAATAAGCGGATGGAATGCTCGGGGCGGAGACGTGACACCGGGGCGGTCGCCTTGCTTAGAGTGCGCCTTGACTTGCCTGGTGTGACCGGACCTCTCGATGGGAAAGGGCGTCCGTTGGTCCAGCCTGCCCGAAGCGAAAGAGTGGAGGTAAAAACGTGATCGATCTCGGACTTGATGGCAAGAGGGCTGTCGTCTCGGGGGCCGGATACCTCCCCGCGAGAGCGGGTCACGGGCGCCACACCGCCTTGACACTTGCCGCGGCGGGAGCGGCGATCGCGTGCATCGACATCGACGAAGGGCGGGCCACCTCTATCGTGAGCGAGATCAAAGATGCCGGAGGCGTGGCTTGCCCGATCGTCGCCGATATGACTCAGCGCGACCAGGTCGCCCGGGCGATAGGTGCGGCTGTCGACTTGTTGGGCGGTATCGACGTCTGCGTCGACATCATCGGAGGCGCCACGTGGAATGCGGTCGGTGATGTGACGCCGGATGAATGGAACTGGACGATCGAGAACAATCTGACCCAGGTCTTCACTCTTTTCCAGGTGGTAGGCCAACAGATGGTACGCCAGGGCACAGGAGGATCGATGGTGGCTCTAGCCTCGGTGGACGGGACGGTCGCTGCCGCCTATCACGCCCCTTACGGCGCCGCCAAAGCCGGAGTCATCTCGCTGGCCAAGTCGTTCGCCTACGAGTTGGGCCGCCACGGGATCCGGGTCAACGCAGTGGCGCCGGGCAACGTGGGAACCGGCAATGACGACCAGCCCGATGCTGTCTGGGCAGTGGACGACATCAATCCGCTGATCGCGCCCCGGGCCAAGGACATCGCCAACGCGGCGCTTTTCTTGTCATCAGACCTGGCCGCCCGCATCACCGGCCAGACACTCATCGTCGACGGTGGCGCCACCATCCGCCAAGCGTGGACGATCACTGCAGAGACCCTCCACCTTCTGAGAGGCGGGGGGTCATCGACGACATGAACGGGGCTGGGACGGAGTTGCGTCGAAGGGGAATGTCATAGGTCGGCAGGGGAGAGGTGGGGCCGGGTCCTTTGTAAGGAGAGCAGCGACCTTCGCAGGTAGCGGATCGTTCGTCCTCCGTTCGTCCTCCGATCTTGTTGGCTCAACCGAAGAACGGCTTTCGACCCGTCGATCAGCTCGCCTCAGGCGGCCATCGATGGTCAAGAAATTCCCAACGAGCCATTGGGATGGCTGACCTCGCCGCTCTCGTTCCACGGATCTCACTTCGGGCGATAGCGCGTCCAGCAGCTCACACGGAGCCTCAGTATCCTGAAGCCGCGCCGTCGTTGACGAGAGGAAGCCGGAGCCAGGAGATCATCTGGCGGAGCTGGTCATACGCCTCCAGCCGGGCAGCGTCAGTGCCCTTCTCCTCGGCCTCTTCGATCGCGGCCCAGAGCCGATGCACCATTGTCGGTCCGAGCTCCAGGAGACCGCCACTGCCAGCCGAAGCCCACTTGGCAAGCACATAGTGGACGACGGCACCTTCTGGAATATTCATCGCCCCGGCCAGTCTGCTGACTGTGGTCATTGGGTCGACGTGGGAGTAGAGAGCGACGTCTGCCTTGAAATTGGCGTCGGGATCGGCTTTCTCCCATGGCCCATCCCAGCCGACCAGCTCAACGGTCCGTGCTTTGTTCGTCACTTAGTGAGGCTAACCCGACGTGCTCTGTACGCTCTAGCCCGGACTTTTCAGTAGTCCCGCCGAAAGCCGCGCCCGATTGACGCGGAAATGCCCTCGTGGCAAGGGAAACTGTTGATTGCGAAGCCAACAGGAACCCCAACCAGGAGGGCACTTCCGAGATGAAGCGTAACTGCCGCTCGACCCAACGTCATGGTGACCACCGGCGGCAAGGGTGTGGCCACCCATGCCGGTGCTCGATTGCTGTGCGAACTGGCCGACGGCCTCGGGTTGAGCCAGCGCCCTCTCGGAGGCGATGGCGCCGACCAAGACAGCGCCGGCGGGGCCACGACCGGGGTCAGGTGCTCGTCGATCTGGCCGTGGCCATTGCCGACGGGGCCACCACCATCACTGATCTGCGGGTGCTGGTCCGACCAACCGGGTCTCTTCGGCGAGGTGGCCTCGGTGCCGACGGCCTGGCGGACCCTCGAGGCGGTCGATGCCGCCAGCCTCGAGCGCATCGCCGCCGCCCGGGCCACGGCGCGGGCCGAGGCGTGGGCGGCGGGTCTCGACCCGGGCTTCTACGTGATCGACCTCGACGCCACGCTCGTCGGTGCGCACTCCGACAAAGAGGGTGCGGCCCCGAACTACAAGCACGGCTTCGGTTTCCACCCCCTCATGGCCTTCCTCGACGCCACCGGGTGAGCCGCTCGCCGCGCCGGCTGCGCCCGGGCAACGCCGCCGCCGGGCAACGCCGACGACCACGTCGATGTCCTCGACGACGCCCTGGCCCAGCTGCCGGTCGACCCGAGGCGCACAGAGGTCATCGCCCGGGCCGACACGGCGGGCTGCTCGCACCGTTCATTGAGGCCTGCCGGGAGCGAGGCGTCCGCTTCGTCGTCGGCCACAAGCTCAGCGCCGAGCTCGCGGCCGTCGTGCTCGGTGTCCCGAAGAACCGCTGGCAGGAGACGCATCTCAGCGGACGGCGCCGACGAGCGCGAATCCGGCGAGGTGGCCGAGATCACCGACCTGGTCGACCTGTCGGGCTGGGGAGCGGGCACCCGGATGATCGCCCGGCGCGAGCTGCCCCATCCCGGTGCCCAGCTCACCTTCACCGATGTCGACGGCTACCGCTACCAGGTCTTCATCACCGACCACGCCAGATGCCGACGTCTGCTTCCTCGAAGCCCTCTATCGGGGCCGGGGACGCTGTGAACGCGGATCTGCGACGCCAAGGACACCGGGCTCGACCAACCTGCCCTCGGCCAGCTTCGCCATCAATGCCGCCTGGCTGGCCCTGGTCCTCATCGCCGGCGATCTCTTGGCCTGGATGAAGGGGCTGTGCCTCGACGGTCGAGCTCGCCCGAGCCGAGCCCAAACGCCTGCGCTACACGCTCTTGCACACTGCCGGCGTGCTCGTGCGCTCGGCCCGGCGCACCACCTTGCGCATTGCCGAGGGATGGCCCTGGGCCGACGAGCTCGTCGGCGGCCTTCACCCGACTGCCGAACTGGTCCAGCGCCTGAACGGATCGGCCGGCCGCACACACCGGGGCGTGATCACCTTGGGTTCACGCGTCTCCCGAGCGGCATCACCCGGCCTCTCCTCGACTACCCAGCTGGAGACGTCCGGTGGGCCAGCCAATTCTCGTCACGAAATGCTGCTGCCGACAAGATCTGAGCGTCGCGAGGACACACCCAGACCTCCCCGCGGAGTTACTGAAAGGTCCGGGCTAGTTCTGAGCCGGGTTCAGAGTGTTGTCGTCGCCGTTGGACCAGCGATCCCGCCACAGGAGAGTAGCGGAGATCGTATCGACCGCACGATCGAATGGGGACCAGCAGGCATCACGGCTGGAGTGCAATTGCTAGGTCCCATTGGAGCGTCTGTGGAGGACGAAGCAGTCGAGCCACGTGTCTGCAAGACGATGCTTCGGATAGTCGGAAGTCGTAGATACCTTGGCCTTGGTCCTTTTGTTTCTTGGCACCTCCGGACGGCCACCTCCCTGAGGTCGAGTTCGCGATGACGTAGTCGTGGAGGCTGATGTACTCGGGATCGATATCGGTGGTGTGATTATTGATCGCGCCGACTACCAGGAAGGACGGCTGCCCGATGTCGAGGTACCGCCTCGCGAGCTAGTCGGAGCACGTAGGGCGATCGGCCTCTTGCGGGCAAGATTCGGAGACGGCATTTTCTCATCTCGACGTGCGGTCCACGCACGGAGGCTGCCGTACCCCACATGCTGACCAACAATGGCTTCTGCAATGAGACAAGGATCGACTTCGAGCACATGCTGTTCTGTCGGCTTCGTGCGGAGAAGGCCATTATCTGTCGAAACCTGGCAGTCACCCACTTCGTTGACGACCGGCTGGAAGTCCTTTCCTACATGGAGTCTGTTCCCAACAGATACCTATTCCAGCCAGACCCTGCAGAAGTGAGTCGTTATCGGCGTAGCCTTCCTGCGGTGATGCAGGTGTCTACATGGGACGCGCTCAGCTCACTGTTGTTGACGGAATAGACGCCTCACGGCAGGGCGGTGGCACGGGGGTGGTTGATCGGACGCAGTTCAGAACGACACCGTGGTCGTCGGCTCGCTTTGTTGCACGGGTGAAGCACCGATGGCGGTCACAGCCACGGCCTGCCCGCTCGATGTCGGGCCGACGTCGACGACGACCGTGTCGGTGGAAATGTCGTACGACCACCCGACCTTCGCGCTGCCGGCAGCTCGCTCGGCCACCGCCTTGCCGTTCAGCGTCATCATCGACGGTCGCGACACGTCGACCAGGTCCACCTGGTAGGAGATGGTCTTGGCCTGATCCGGGTACCGTCCCCGGGTCGTACCGATGGTGGCGCGGACGACCGGGCGCGCCACCGACACCATGCCCCGCCACCGCGCCTGTCGAGGTCGTCATGGTCGTCTCGGCGCTCTGGCCATTGGTGTACCCAGTTCCTGTTCCGGCATCGCTGTAGAGGGTGAAGGAGCCGGCTGGCCCCGGGATAGACCTTGACGGTCATCGATCGGGGCGAGCTGGTGGACCGAACGGTGGAGGGCTGCTCGGGGACGATCCCGCCGGTCTTCACGAACACGGGCATGCGGTCGAGGGGCTCGGCGATGGTGACCGTCGTCGGTCCGGTGAAGGTGGCCCCGGTGAAGTAGTCGACCCAGCGACCGGGGGGAACCACACCGTGACGTCGGCTACGTCCCCCGCTGTCGTGACTGGAGCGACCAGCACGTCGGGTCCGTAGAGGTACTCGGTGGGGTTCGTGTAGGCGGCAGGCTGACTGGGATCGTCGAGGTACAGGGGGCGGGCGATGGGCAGCCCAGAGTCGTGGGCCTGGTCGGCCAGGGTGTAGGTGTAGGGCACCAGTTCCTGGCGGAGGCGGAGGAAGGCCTCGGTGTCGGACTGGACCGGCTCGGGATACTGCCATGGCAGTCGGTCCTCGTCGTTGGAATGCAACCGGAGGATGGGCTGGAACGTGCCGAGCTGAACCCATCGGTCGTAGAGATCTGGCGGATCCGCTCCCGACTGTGTCGGCGGCGGGCCCAGATAGCTTCCGATGTCGTCGCTGACGTAGGGCTCCCCGATCGACGCCTCGGCCGAGGTCAGCTCGGCCTCTGCCGCCAGCGTGTTCCACGTGCCCCAGGCATCACCGGTGAAGGCAATGGTGGAGGTGTGGCTGGACCACGGTCCGGCGGGATAAGCCTCTTCGGGGTTCGCGTTGGACCCGCCGATACGAGCGAGGACGAAACCTCGTTGTCCATGGTTCACCATCTCCTGGGCGTAGAGATGGTCGATCCATCCATCGGGAGTGAGTCCCGACATCGAGACGACCGAATCATCGCAGCACCAGTCCAGCCACCAGAAGTACGACGCCCTGGCGCTCGAAGCTCTGCTGGAGCTCGAAGTTGGACTCAGCCTGGGAAACCGAGCTCCAATCCCAGACCTTGCACGGGCCGTTTGTGCAGCTCGAGCTGGCCAGTGTGTGCTCCGGCGATGCGCTCGGTGGATCCGAGTCTTGGGGTCGTTGTCGTCGATGCTCGAGTGCACGTTGAGGGTTACGTCGATGCCACGGGCGTGCGCCCAGCTCAAGAAGGAGCTGGCATCGGGGAAAAGGGAGCTGTTCCACTCCCAGCCGTTCCAGTCGTTGGGCGCCTTCCAGTCGGTGTCGAGCGAGAGGGTGTCGAGCGGAACGTCGTGGGACTCGAAGGCGGGATAAAGCGATCGTTCGATGGTCGCGCTGGAGTACGGGGTGTAGTCCGAGTACCAGACGCCGAACTACGTCGCGGGGAAGAAGCGGGGCAGAACCGGTGAGCCGAGCCAAGGTGCTGCAAGGCGCCGGTGTAGTCGTGGCCGTAGACGAAGAGGTAGCCGTCTTCGAGGTCCCCGTTGGCCGGGCGGGCCTGCACCCAGCCCTGCTTCGTCCACACCGCGCTGTCCGTGTCGTCCAGCAGCCGCCAGCCGGCCCGGTCGAGGAGGCCGTCGGCGGTCAGCGGCTCGATGTCGGCCTGGCAGGTCGCGCCCTGCTCCCCTTGGCCGCATGTGGGAGTGAAATTGTAGGTATCGGTGTCGAAGCCCCGGATCCAGCCGCCGAGGGGATCAGTGGGCGCGAAGCTCGGGTACGTCGCACCCTCCGGAGCGACCGACAGGGTGTCGAAGTTGGTGTCACATCCCTCGCCCACCCCGCACCGGATTTCCACCGCATTGGTCCCCGCTTGCAGGCGAACCATGGTCGTCAGTTCGCCCACTGGTCGGCCGAAGGCGTGAGCGGAGCCGACGAGCGTGGCGACCCGTCTGCCGTCCACCAGCAGATCGAAGTTGCGGTCCGGAGGCGGGTTGAGCAGCACGGGGTAGGTCGAGTACCGCAGGGTGAGCACGGCCGTGCCCGACTGGTGCTCCGAGCACCTGCCACGTGGCGCGGGACCCAGGTGTGAGCAGGTTGCCGATGTAACCGGCAGTGCTCACGTAGCCGCTCGAGCTCTGACCGAGGCTCGCCCCGCCGGCCAGCGACGCCGCGCCTGCCTGGCAGACCTGGTCGAACGTGCACTCCCACTCCCATGTCGGTTGCACGGTGGTGGTGTGCCCGTCGAGCGAGAACTGGAGCGAAGTGTTCAGCGGGGTGAAGGGCCCAGAACCGACCCGGTAACGGAGCACGGCCCGACTGGTCCGGACGGTGAGCCACCCACCCGAAACGTAGGCTCGATAGGGCGGCACTGGTAAACGCCGGTCGAGGGCGTTGATCGTAGGGCTGTTCTCGAAATTGCCGGTGGCCGAGTACTCGAGGCGGAGCAGCGTGGGGCTGAGGACCTCGATGCGGGCGTCACCGGCTCGCACGATGGCCGACTGGTGGGCCACGCCGTTGCCCATTTTGACTGGAGTGGCCAGATCGACTGGGGACGTGTCCCTGGCGGCGGTGCCCGAGCTGAGTCTGGCCGCGCCTGTCGGCTGGGACGGGGTGAGGGCCGTGATCGACGCGGCGACGAGGGCGATCGGAACCAGGATGCGTCGGTTCCTCATCGTGGCACGCCTGCGTCGTCTAAGGAGCCGAAAGGGCATCGAATACCTAGCCATCGCTCGTAGCTGCGCGAGCTATTGGCGAGTGTGAGTGGGTTCTCCGTGGACATGCCGGCGCTGAGTGGTCGGAGAGGTGCTGATGCAACGGCTTCCACACCGACGATTTCTTGCTAAGCGAGGCAACCTTTCGGTGGCTGTTTGGGGTTGAGAGGGTGATGAACGGCGTGAGCCTATCTCGTGAAGCAGAAAAAACGCACACACGTTTGACAATCTTGGTCGACCCCGGTGCATCGCGGTCAGTCGAAACGGAGCGGTCGTCTGAAGGCTGGACGTACCATGTCCGGACCGAGTAATTCTGGGTCCGGCGTTTGACTCTCATGGCTGACGTACTGATTCCGATACCGCAGCAGGACTTCGACCCCACCGAAGTTGCCGTCAGCTGGAGGATCCTCACGGAGTCAGGGCACCGGATACGCTTCGCCACCCCAACCGGCCGTCCGGCCGCTTGCGACGAGGTGATGCTGACCGGCGAGGGCCTCGACCTGTGGGGCTGGGTCCCGGGCCTGCGTCGTGTGGTGCTCATCGGCGTGCTGTTGCGCGCCAATGCCATAGGTCGCCAGGCGTACGCCGAAATGGCCTGCTCACCCGAGTTCAACGATCCGATCAGCTGGGACAACATCGACCTCGACATCGTTGCCGGGCTCCTCCTGCCTGGTGGGCACCGGGCCCGGGGGATGCGCGCCTACCTCGAGTCATCGAAGCTGCAATCGGTCGTCGCCAACGCTTTCCGCCGGGGCATGCCAGTTGCGGCGATCTGTCACGGCGTGCTTCTTGCCGCCCGCTCGATTGACCCGTCCACCGGACGCTCGGTTCTCTACGGGTACAAGACGACCGCCCTGACTTGGTCACTCGAGCGCACCGCCTGGTACCTGGCCCGCGTTACCCGCTTCTGGGACCGGGACTACTACCGAACCTATCCCGATCAGCCCGGCCAGCCCGCCGGTTACATGTCTGTCCAGTCCGAGGTCACCCGAGCGCTGGCGAGGCCCGCCGACTTCCGGGATGTCGACTCGTCCAAGGCGGATTCCCGCCGAAAGATGAACGGACGAGCCCGAGACAGCATCGAGGACGATCGCCCAGCCTTCGTCGTCGAAGACAACAACTACCTCTCTGCCCGCTGGCCCGGTGACGTTCACACGTTCGCCAAGCGATATGCCCAGATCGTCGATTCCTGGCCCGGCGCAGAACTCGACACCGACAAGTAATGGACCTCTCTTGCCGGCACGTAGATGACGACCGGAAAATCCCCTTGAACAGGCGCGATGGAGGCAGTTGTGTAAGTGGCGACGGCTCACGGGTACCCCACCCGTGACGCGAGTCCCCGACGACGAATCTAAAGGGCATATTGCTTGAAGACGGAAGATTGGTTACTCGAAGTGAGGATCTCACATGAGTCAGCCGTGCAGACCTGACAGGATTTGCCAATGCGAATCGGGATCCTGACCGGCGGAGGTGACTGTCCGGGCCTCAACGCCGTCATACGGGCGGTGGTCTTCACGGCGCGGCTGATACACGGCGACGACGTCGTCGGGTTCCTCGACGGCTGGAAGGGAGTCCTCGAGGGCGAGCTCACACCGTTGGAGGTCGAGCGGTGTCGCGACCTGCTGCCAATGGGCGGGACCATCCTCGGCACTTCGCGAACGAACCCCTTCGCCAACGATGGAGGTGCGGACCGAGTCGTCGGCAACCTGGCGCAGCTCGGCGTGGACGCGCTCGTCGTCATCGGCGGTGAGGACACCCTGGGAGTCGCCGATCGGCTCCACCCGCACGGCGTGCAGATCGTCGGCGTGCCCAAGACGATCGACAACGACCTCTCGGGCACGGAGGTCACCTTCGGGTTCGACACGGCAGTTCAGATCGCCACAGAGGCCATCGATCGTTTGCGAACGACGGCCGAATCTCATCACCGGGTCATCGTCTGCGAGGTGATGGGTCGCCATGCCGGGTGGATCGCAACGCACGCCGGGATCGCCGGCGGAGCGGCGGAGATCCTGGTGCCTGAGGTGCCCTTCGATCTCGAGGAAGTCTGCGAGCGGCTCCGCCGGCGTCACGCCGGCGGCCAGTTCTCGTCCATCGTCGTGGTGTCGGAAGGCGCGCTCCCGGGGAAGGGCCCAGACCGTGACTCGGCGCGTCACGCCACCACGAGCGACGTCGCCGACCAGTTCGGTCACGCCCGCCTGGGCGGCATTGGGGCGTGGTTGGCCGAGGAGATCGGAAAGCGGACGGGTCACGAGGCGCGCGTCACGACGCTCGGGCACATTCAGCGGGGCGGCACGCCGACCGCCTTCGATCGTGTCCTGGCCACGCGGTTCGGAGTGGAGGCCGTGCGGGCCGTTCACGAGGAGCGGTTCGGCACGATGGTAGCTCTGCAGTGCGGACAGATCGTCCTGCTTCCCCTCCGCGAGGGCGTGTCACGGGCAAAGACAGTTGACATGGACCTCTACCGAAGGGTCGCAGGCGTCTTCATCGGCTGAGCGCTGCCCGCGTTCGGCTCTCGCTCCGGGCGGTGATCAATTTGCCGAAGCATGGGTGCCGAGACTCCCTTCGGACATCGACCGGACTTCTGGTGCGGATGGACACTTCAGGCTGCCGGCGTCGTGCGTGATTCGTGCGCGAGGCACAGACGATCAGAGCGAGCGGGAGGTGCCGAAGGGTCACTCGGCTAGCTCCGGTCGACTCTGCACATTTTCGCCAAACGATCTCAGCCAGGCCGCAGCCGGTGCAGGGGGTTATGTCAGCTCGGCCTGTCCAAATTCACGATGTGGCGTTACTGTGTCGCCTCGTTGGCGAGTGGTGTGGTCGTGGGTTACGACCTTCTCGACGAATGGGACAGCGAACGGGCGGCCCTGCAGGAATGCATGATCGACGTACGCGACAATGAAGATCGGTCAACCCAATACCAGGTCATGTCGATGATGCCCATCAGCGAGGAGGTTGGGCTTCTCACCGGCGAACGCATCTACTGCGACGAGAGGTGGTCCGCCTGTTGCTCGGACCGCTCTGTGACCTGCTGGAGCCGCGCTCACACACGAGGCGTAAGGGGGCGAGGACCCGCTAGGGATTGCTCGGGTCAAGTTGGTCATAGCCCACGAACGTGAAGAACCTTTGACCCGGTTGCATCGACCGTGGCTGCGCTTCCAGCATGTTGACACCCACGCCGAAGGACGTGCCCTCAGGGGAACCGAAAGCCACCTCGGCGAACCCGGCCGCGTCGAACCAGGCGCGGATCAAGGGGGTGAGGTCGGGAGGTCGTCGGTGGCGTGTCCAAATGACCACTGCGCCCGCCGCACCGAGGGTGGGAAGGGCCATCACCGTGCGTTGGATGTCCTCGTCGGTGATGTTGCCGAAGATCCCGCAGGCCAAGACGACCTGAGCGGGAACGGCACCGAGATAGACATCGGTGGTCCCAGCGTCGGCCTTGACGACCTCCACCCCATCCAAGCCGGCTTCGGCAGCACTCCTCCGAGCGAACTCGAAGTTGCGCTCGTCCAGTTCGACCAGCCGGGCACAGACGTCGCCACGCCGGGGATGGTCAGCGAGGACGCCGACGATGTCGCGACCCTGCCCGGCGCACATGCTGATGACCTGGGTGGGACCCGGTGGACAACCCTCCAGCGCCGCCCCCAAATGGCCCCGAACGGCCGCCAGGCGTTGCGAGAGCGGCGAGGAGGGGTCGTCATAGGGTCGGTGCCATTCCCACCAATCGCGGTTGGTCATGCTCTGGCACAGTAGGGGTCGTGGGCGCACTCGGGCATCTCGGCACCGTGTGCGGGCCGAACCGATGAGCGAAGACACAGCCGAATGGCATCACTCGGATTCCAGACAACCCCCCGGCGCTCTGGGCATCGACACGGCAAGCGTCGGACCGGTTCGCCGCCCTCGCCTACAACACCTGCCGCCGCTATCCCGACGCCATGTTCGCCGATGACCGAAGCGCTCACCGACTCCGCTGGATCTCTTCGAACGCGATGCTCACACCGCTGAAGGCTGCGAGCGGCTCTGGGAGGTGTGGGTCCCTCTCCTGAAAGTGATCCCAGACGTGGAGCTCTACCGCCAGGGCTTTTAGCTTGGGGACCAGTTCGATCCGTAACCTGATTGCGCCAAACGCGTGACGGCTTCACTCCGAGCATGGGTAGCACCGGAATGTCTGAATCGTGTGGTCCGTGCATTTGAGATTGGCAGTCGGCTCGACATCGAACTGGCCAAGGCTCGTTCACGCCCAACCCAATTCTGTAAGGCGCTTGTCATCGATACCGAAATGGTGCCCGACCTCGTGGATCACTGTCTTGCGCACGAGATCTTCGACTTCCTGCATGGTCGAGCAATTGGCACAGATCGTTGCCATGTAGATCGTGATGCGATCCGGAATGGACGCCGAGTAGCTGTTGCCGCGTTTGGTGAGGGGAACTCCTTGATAAAGCCCCAGTAGGCGTCCAGGAGGACTGAAGTCGTCCACCGCGACAGCAACATTCTCGATGTTGGCGCGGAGGTTCTGCCGGGAATGCCATCGAAGGCGCGAGCCACCAGCTCCTCGAATTGCTCGACCGGCATCGTGACCATTGGCCAGAGCATGCCAAAGAGTCGTGCGCTGTGGGCACGTTTCCGCCGAATCCGGATCTTCGAAGAGGCGCTGTGCCGCTGCTTGCTCCGGACAGGTCCGAGCCCCGCGCTGCTTCCGATGTGCCCTGATTGCACGCTGGTCAGGATGGCCGGCTCCATATCCAGGCCGCACGAAGAGCCCGCGTCCGAGGCCAGCGGGTTGACTGTGATGTAGTGGCAGTACTGTGAGCGACGACTGGCAATCTTCTGCTCGTGGGTCAGTGCCCGACTCCGACGGATCGAGCTGTGGGTCGCCATCGTTAGCCCTGGCCATCCTTCTCTTCGTCCTCTTCCTGACCTTCCTCGACAACACGATTGTGACCGTCGTGTTGGCCCATGTGCAGAGCGACCTGCACGCCGCCGTGAGCCAGCTGCAGTGGGTGGTGAATGGCTATGCCCTCACCTTCGCCAGCCTCATGCTGAGCTTCGGCACGGTCGGTGACCTTCTCGGGCGCAAGAAAGTGATCCTGTTCGGAGTGGCTGTCTTCTGTGCCGGCTCGGTCATTGCCGCGGTGGCCCCTACCACTGACGTCCTCATCGCCGGGCGGGTGGTCATGGGGATCGGCGCAGCCGCGTCCGAACCGGGCACCCTTTCGATGATCCGCCACCTCTACCCTGATCGAGCACAACGAGCTCGATCCCTCGGCGTATGGGCCGCCGTGTCCAGCCTCGGGCTGGCCCTTGGACCACTCATCGGCAGCCTCTTGGTCTTCGGCTGGTCGTGGCGAGCAATCTTCTGGGCCAACGTCATCTTCGGCGTGATCGCCCTCATCAGTGCGGCGATTGTCCTGCCGGAGAGCTCCGATCCGGTGCAGGCCCGATTCGACGTACCGGGTTTCCTGCTTGGAGCCCTGGCCCTCGGATCGCTCACTTTCGGCATCATCCTGGGCGAGACAGAGGGCTACCGAACCTGGTGGATCGACCTGCTCTTCTTCTTCGCCCTAGCCGCGGCGGTCGACTTTCGTCGTGGCCGAGTTGCGGGCCAGGAACCCGGTGCTCAACGTTCGTTACTTCCGGCGCTCCGCCTTTGCCGGATCCAACGTCATCGCCTTCACGGTCTACTTCGGGACCTTCGCCATTTTCTTCATGGTGGCGCTCTACCTCCAGGTAGTGGGGTCCAACTCACCGTTGGGTCTGGCTCTCAACTTCGTCCCTCTCGCCGTGGGTATGGTCGCCGCCTCGCTCTTCACTGGGCGCTGGGTGGCAGCATGGGGTCCGCGCATCCCGATGGCGACGGGCTGCCTATTGGCCGGGACCGGGATCCTCCTGACCAACGTCTACATCTCGCCCCACGCCGGAATCGCCCAGATTGGCTGGACCATGTTCCTGGCCGGTGTGGGGGTGGGCATGGCCATGGTGCCGGTGACCTCAGCGGCCCTCGGCTCGGTCCCGGCCGAGCACTCGGGGATGGCCGCATCCACCACCAATACCTTTCGGGAGCTCGGTGCGGTGGTCGGCGTAGCCGTGCTGGGCTCGATCATCAACGGCCAGCTGACTGTCAACCTGGTGCGGCGGCTCACGGCCATCGGCATTCCGAAGGCCTACCAATCCCTGGTCGTTTCGGCCGTCACCACGGGGACGTACCAAGGAGAGGCGAAAGCGGCCACCGCCAAGAACCATGCCATCACCCACATCGTCAACGAGGTCGTATCGGCCGCATACGGCGCCTTTGGGCACGGCCTCAATCTGTCGCTCAACATCGCTGGCGCCCTGCTGTTGGCGTCGGCCGTCCTGGCCCTGCTCACCGTCTATGGACGCCGAATCCATTTGGAGCGGGTCAACTCAGAAGGCGGCCACCTGCTCCATGGCTCGATCCAAGGTCAACCGGAGATGACTCGGTCATGAACAGACCTGGGCGAACGGCCGAATCTGAATGAGCAACGCCGAAGACCTCGATAGGGCCGACGTTTTCACCGAGACTAGAGGTGCGGGTGACGGGCCGAATGCCAGCGACCGCTAGATGGACGTCCGGAAGGGCCCGTTCTAGCGTTGGGCGCGTGGACACCACGACGATGCGTCACCGGGTGCACAAAGCTCGCGTGGGGCGCTTGGCCACAGTCCGTTCCAATGGCCGGCCTCACATCGTGCCGTGCTGCTTCGTCGTCGATGGTGAGGTCATCTACTCAGCAGTCGACGCCAAGCCGAAGTCGTCACTCGCGCTACGCCGGCTTGAGAACGTGCGAATGACGCCGTCAGCGTCGTTGCTCATCGACCAGTACAGCGAGGACTGGTCCTCTCTTTGGTGGGTGCGACTTGATGGGAGCGCCCGGGTGATCGAATCGGGTGCCCAACGCGACCAGGCCCTCGAGAGCCTTCGCTCCAAGTACGAACAGTACGTGCGGGAGCCGCCACCAGGGCCGGTCATCGCGATCGACATCACAGCCTGGCTGGCATGGCCATAAGGCCCAGGCAAATCCCTCGGCTCTAGAGAGCGTCGAGCAACGCAGTGCTGACGCCCTGGTCGGCCATGGTGGTGGCCTCGAGCTCGTAATGTTCTCCGGTCGAGCTGATGTCGAAGGTCACCTTGGTGGTGAGCCTCCCCGGCGTCTTGGTCACAATCAGGTCGTTGCGATCCCAATTTCCGACCGAGTCGAGCACCTTCCGCTCACGGCCGACGATCTTGGAGTTGAACGTGTACACCCGATCGGCTGTCACGACGACGAACGCCTGATCCGACGAGAATGCGCTGTTCTTTGCAAGACCCCCAGCCTTCTTGTTCGCCCTCTTCTTCATGAGCATGCCGGCAAGAGGGCTGATCTTCCCAAGGCCCAGGTTGCTCATGCTGCTGGCAGGCTGGAGGACGCTGGCGGCAATGACGGGATCGGAAACGTGTGGTTGAGCAAGTTCCCGCATCACTTGGACATAATCAGTTGAGTTAGCCATGAGCCTTCATCGGCAGAATCCTCGGATACCTATAGGTTGCGGTTGCCCGAGGAAGCAGGAGCGGACGACGATTCGGGGTGAGACCGTGTCCTCGACTTGTGGGTCTCCGATCGTCCACTTCTCGTGGGACAGCACCAGAGGCGACTGTATCCAGCGCGACGACGACCGTTCCACACGAAATGGGTCGACATGGCATGGTGATGGACGAAGCGACGAACGACGCCGAGAACGCATTCACATCGACCGTCGACATCGAAATGAGAGATGGTCCGGGTCCCCGACTCCATTGGCCACTGTCTTGCGGACGAGGTGGTCGACCTCGTGGGGAATTGAACAGAACGCACAGACGATCGCCATGTAGTTCGTGATGCGATCGGGAACGGACGCCTGATGGTAGTGGACCAGCCCTCGTGACAGCTATCCCGTCACTTCTGCAACGCAGAGGACGCCGTGGACATTCTCACCGCCGGGTCCTACCGTGACAGTCAACGCTCAACCGCATAGTCCATGCCAGTGGTGGAAATAGACACAACCGAAGGGACTGAAGGGAGATCCCATGGCGAAGGTCTTGTACACGGCACGAGCGCATGTGATGGGCGGGCGTGACGGTCACGGGCGAAGCTCCGATGGCGAGGTGGAGGTGGATCTGCGCCGCCCGAAAGAGTTGGGCGGAGAGGGTGGCGGGACCAACCCGGAGCAGCTATTCGCGGTTGGCTACGCAGCGTGCTTCGAGAGCGCCCTCGGAGTGGTGGCTCGCCGCCATCACATCGAAGCTGGCGAAGTAACGATGGACTCGGAGGTGAGTCTCCTTCCGAATGGAGACGGGGGGTTCAAGTTGGCCGTTGCGCTCGATGTGTCGATTCCGTCGGTCCGAGACCGCGAGACAGCAGCGGAACTGGTGCGGGAAGCCCACCAGGTATGCCCGTACTCCAATGCCACACGAGGAAACATCGATGTCGACCTCCTGCTCGAGGGCCAGCCGGTTTGATCACCGGGCACCCCCGTGCCCCCGCCGACGCCCGGGTTGCCACGCCCTCGAGACAAGCCGATGGCCGGTAGTAAGGGAGCAGCAGGCAGAACAGCCAGTGGGAGATGAGGTCAGGCCTTCTCCATATCGGAGGCCCCTCACTTACGTGCCTGGAGGCTCTGGCGGGCACCGACGCAACGTCACACGGCGACCACGTTGCGTGTCAGCCGATGGCGCTTCTGCCGTCGACGTCGCACAATGAGCATATGGCCGGTGACCTCGGCTCTCTGCGGGAGAGCGATGTTGCAGCGGGGGACTGGATCCTGCCGCACTTGCATCCCTTCAACCAAGACATTGGTTCGGTGGTCCCGAGCGGCTTCGAGGGCTATTGCCGCATCTTCCACCCGGTGGTGTCTTCCGATCCGTCCGTTCCAGCCGCGACGTGGACCGAGGTGGCCAGAAAGAACGGCCGAATTGCGCATCCGAGCATGCAGTTCCACATGATCAACCGCCCGATTGGTACTCCATCGTCGAGCGCCCACGTCCAATGCCAGGAGCTGTCCTGGGGCTCACTTCCGGTCGCACAGGCAATCGAGTTGGCCGATCTGCTTCGTCAGTACACCGCCAGCTCGGAGCACTGCTGGTTCGGTGTCTGGACCGGTTACAGCGACGTCGAAACAGGCGGAGCGCAGCGACTCCGCCATCCGGGCCGGGAGTATGCCGTCTTGCCCGGGCCCATCGACGCTGTCGCCGACGGCTCTCAATCGGTACTCGGACGACGTTCGCCCAACCTGTGGTGGCCGCAGGACGAGAGTTGGATCGTCGTGACCGACATCGAGTGCGCTTGGACCTACGTGGGCGGTCCCGCTCATCTCATTGAGGATCTCGTCAGCCACCGCGACCTCGAAGTCATGCGGGTGAAGCTTTCGGACAAGCCCTTTTACGGCAGCGACCAACTCAACGCCTCCCTCGACGAATAGCCGACGGACGGGCGCCGGCGGCGTCGATGGGCCGACTGGCGCCGAGTATGGCCAGGGCTAGCGGGGGTCCGGGCCGGTCGAGGTTCCAGTGACGGGCGACCTGGCAGAACCAGCCGTCGTCATTCGCAGGCAGCACAGTGAATCGGCTGATCGTGCGTTGGCCACCCTGCTGGTCGCCGTAGAGGAGGTCGATGCGGACGGGTCGGCGCTCGACCAACGCCGCCGACAACCCGGCACGTGCCGGATCGTCGGCATCGCGAATGGCGGCCTCCCAGTAGCCGGCACCGCCGGCGGGGATGTAGAGGTCGATGGTGAGTCGCCGGAAATCCTCGGCTGGGGCGTGAGGATTGTTCTCGAACACCTCGTCAGGCGTCGGGTACCACCCGTGCAGGACGCCGATGCCGGTTCCGACGTTGCGCAAGCCCATGGCCAGGTAGATGACCTCCCCGGAGGCCTCGAAGATGGCCCGTCCACCTCCCACTCGGGCCACGTGCCGGTCCTGCCATAGACCTTGTGATCGGGATCGTCGGGGCGGGACGGGATGAGCAGTGGGCGCATGGCGGTCAGGAGCGATTCTTCAGCGACCCGCGCCGACCGATTGGACGAGCGAACTGCGGAAAAGGTGGCCAGTGCCAGGACCAGAGTGCCTCCGGCGGTGGCAAGAGAGGAGATCGTCTGCCAGTCGGTGGTCATTGAGCGCACCCTATCCATTGGCCGTTGCCTCTTTCCGAGGGAACCCGTTCCCATGGCGATGGCACGGCTCCTCACCCCCTGTTCGGTCGACGGAACGAACACGCCGCCCGAACACCGTGGTCGCCCAAGAGTTCAGGCGGGCAGCAATCAATCGCAGACGGTGCCGGCAGGAGGCAGCGCTCCTGCCGACAGGTAGCCGGTGACCAGTCGTTGCATGCACAGGTCGCTCGAGCCGCTGAGCAGCCAGGTGTGGCCCCACCCTCGCCAGGTCAGCAGCCGCCCTGACGGAAAGATGGCGGCGAGGTGACGGGCGCCGATGTATGGGGTGTTGGGGTCGCCGGTGTTGCCGACGACGAGAACCGGCGGAGTCCCCTGCGGGTGCAGGTTGACGACGGGCTCTTGGGCGCGCGGCCACGAGACGCAGCCACCCATGGTGTAGTTGACGGCGTAGGCGCCGATGAGCGGGTAGCGGGCGTTGAGCGCCACGGCCAGGTCGCCGGCGGCGACGGGTCCGGGATGGACGGCGGCGTCGTTACAGGTGATGGCCCACAGGGCATCCACCAGGGGTGCCCCGTCGACGTCGGTCTCGAGCTCGAGGGCCAGGGAGCGCAGCGGCGCACCGTTCCCGTGCTGAGCGGCGACCAGGGCATCGATGAAGGGCGCTTGTCGACTCGGGCACGCTGAGGGCGAACAGGGTGGCCGTGTCCAGGTCGCCGACGGTCACCGGGTAGGCGTCACCGGACCCGGGCGCAGGAAGAGGATGGCGGCTCAACGACGCCACCAGACGGCTGAAGGCCGCGCTCGGGTCCGTCCCGAACGGGCACGGCCGCAGCTGTTGGCATTCGGCGAAGAAGTGGAGGAGTGACTGCTCCTCGGCCGGGGCCGCCTCTTGCGCCTGCCGGGTGAGCGTGGCGTCCACGTCGACGGCCCCGTCGAGGACCATCCTGTCGATCCGGTGGGGGAAGAGGTCGGCGTACTCGGCCCCGAGCACCGTGCCGTAGGAGATGCCGTAGTAGCTGATGGTGGACAGGCCGAGAGCCTGACGGATCCGGTCCATGTCCCGGGCCGTGTTGACGGTGTTGACGAAAGGCTCGAGAGACGGCTGCTTCTCGCAGGCCGCAGCCATGGCGCTGAAGACGGACGTTCCCGGGAGGGAGTGGCCGGGACCGGCGGGTACCGGGAGCACACTGGCGGCGGCCGACGGCGGCGTACCGCAGTCGAGCGGGGCACTGGCCCCCGTTCCACGGGGATCGAAGGTCACGATGTCGAAGTCGCGGCGAACGACCGGCGGGATCAGGGCGAGGGCAACGGGCAGGATCTGGTTGCCGCTCTCACCCGGGCCGCCGGGATTGAACAGGATGGTCCCTTCGGGAGGGGCGCTGAGCGCCGGAGCGCGGCTGACGGCCAGAGTCAGGGTTTGGCCCAGGGGCCGGCTGTAGTCGAGGGGTACGTCCACACTGCCGCACTGGGTGCTCGAACTCGACGGGCACGGTGACCACACGATGGGGGAGGGCGGCGGGGCCACCGGAACCGTCGTTGCCCCGCGGGGCGCGCCCGAGGTGGTCGGGCTCCCGCCGGAGGCGGTCGAGGAGCCGCACCCGGCCGCCGCCACTACGAGCGCCAGGAGGATCGCCGACCTGGGGCCGGCTCGTCGGCAGCGGCCGCGGATGGTCATGGCGAGCGAAGGGTAGCTGCCCGGCCACGCCGACGGCGGGGGTGTCAGCAGGGGCGGGGGCGGGGAGGGGTCAAGCCGGTGGGGGCGCGGAGGCGGAGCTCTCGCCACCACGGGTCGGCTCGAAGGCGATGACCCCGCCCGGCGTCCCCGAAGCGGACGTGCCCACCCCCATGACCACCATGTCTCCCGAGATGGCGATCCCACCCCAGCACGGGTTGGGCAACGCCAGGATGGCCACCACACCCCGTCACGGCGTCCCGGACTTGTGCCGAATTACTGAAGACCAGGCCGGTGAAGAGGAAGCCACCGGCGTACGTCGTGGCCCCGAAGGACTGGGCATTGTCAGCGTCCCAGAGGACCTGACCGGTACTGGCATCGATGGCGAAGAAGCTCGGGTTCTCGATGGTGGTGTCGTTCGGGTTTCCGGGCATGCACACCGGACCACCGGTTACGTCGCCGATTGCGATCAGGGGCATTGTTCCAGATGAGCAGGTGCGGGCTCCCGCCTCTTCCACTCGCTTGTCCGTCACGACCCGGTGCCTTCTGTCGCAGCACTAGCCCGGACCTTTCAGTAACTCCGCGGGAGGTCTGGGTGTGACCTCGCGACGCTCAGATCTTGTCGGCAGCAGCATTTCGTGACGAGAATTGGCTGGCCCACCGGACGTCTCCAGCTGGGTAGTCGAGGAGAGGCCGGGTGATGCCGCTCGGGAGAACGCGTGAACCCAAGGTGATCACGCCCCGGTGTGTGCGGCCGGCCGATCCGTTTAGGCGCTGGACCAGTTCGGGAGTCGGGCGAAGGCCCCGACGAGCTCATCGGCCCATGGCCATCCCTCGGCAATGCGCAAGGTGGTGCGCCGGGCCGAGCGCACGAGCACGCCCGCAGTGTGCAAGATCGTGTAACGCAGGCGTTTGGGCTCGGCTCGGGCGAGCGGACCGTCGAGGCACAGCCCCTTCATCCAGGTGAGGAGATCGCCGGCGATGAGCACGAGGGCGAGCCAGGCGGCATTGATGGCGAAGCTGGCCGAAGGCAGGTTGGCGAGCCCGGTGTCCTTGGCGTCGCAGATCCGCTGTTCACAACGCCCCCGGCCTCGATAGAGGGCTTCGAGGAAGCAGACATCGGGATCGGCATGGTCGGTGATGAACACCTGGTATCGGTAGCCGTCGACATCGGTGAAGCGGAGCTGGGCACCGGGATGGGGCAGCTCGCGACGGGCGATCATCCGGGTGCCCGCTCCCCAGCCCGACAGGTCGACCAGGTCGGTGATCTCGGCCACCTCGCCGGATTCGCGGACGTCGGCGCCGTCCGCTGAAACCGTCTCCTGCCAGCGGTTCTTCGGCACACCGAGCACGATGGCGGCGAGCTCGGCGCTCAGCTTGTGGCCCACCACGAAGCGGACGTTTCGCTCCCGGCAGGCGCCAATGAACCGGTGGGAGCAGCCCGCGGTGTCGGCCCGGGCGATGACCTCTGTGCTCCTCGGGTCGAGCGGTAGCTGGGCCAGGGCCTCGTCGAGGACTTCGATGTGGTCGTCGGGCCGGCCGGCGGCGGCGTTGCCCGAGCGCAGCCGGCCGGCGAGCGGCTCCCCGGTGGCGTCGAGGAAGGCGATGAGGGGGTGGAAACCGAAGCCGTGCTTGTAGTTCGGGGCCGCACCCTCTTTGTCGGAGTGGGCACCCACGAGTGTGGCGTCGAGGTCGATCACGTAGAAGCCGGGGTCGAGACCCGCCGCCCACGCCTCGGCCCGCGCCGTGGCCCGGGCGGTGGCGATGCGCTCGAGGCTGGCGGCATCCACCGCCTCGAGGGTGCGCCAGGCCGTCGGGACCGAGGCCACCTCGCCGAAGAGACCCGGTTGGTCCGACAACACCCGCAGATCAGTGATGGTGGTGGCCCCATCGGCAATGGCCACGGCCAGATCCACCAGCACCTGACCGCGATCGTGGCCCCGCCGGCGCTGTTTGGTCGGCGCCATCGCCTCCGAGAGGGCGCTGCTCAACCCGAGGCCGTCGGCCAGTTCGCAGAGCAATCGAGCACCGGCATGGGTGGCCACCCCCTTGCCGCCAGTGGTCACCATGACGTTGGATCGAGCGGCAGTACGCTTCATCTCGGAAGTGCCCTCCTGGTTGGGGTTCTGTTGGCTTCGCAATCAACAGTTTCCCTTGCCACGAGGGCATTTCCGCGTCAATCGGGCGCGGCTTTCGGCGGGACTACTGAAACGTCCGGGCTAGTACAGACTCCATGTGATGCAGGGGGTGAAGACGGGAGCCGCCGCCGCCGCACTCGTGCTCGCTGTCCCGATGCTGGCGGGCTGCAGTTCGCCGGGTCAGTCAAGGGCTTCCGGCCGGACCCCATCGACCACGGCGGTCTCGTCGACAACCAACAGGACGACTGAGGCGTCCACGGGGCCCGTGACGACCACGACGACCAGAGCGCCGGCGACGTCTGGGCTTCCTCCAACTCCGGCCTCCGGGCTCGGCGACACCGGCATCGGCTGGAGCTCGAGCGGCCTAAGTGGCCCGATGCCCTCCCCTGGAACTTGCCATTACCGGACCGCCAGCGACGACTACCCGCTGCCGGATCCCGGTTGCACCCCGGGGGCGATCGACACGATGGTCACACAGGCCAACATCCAGTCCACCATCTGTGCGTCCGGCTATGCGTCGTCCCTTCGCCCTCCGGAATCGATCACCGAGCCCGCCAAGTATCGGTCGATGGCGGCGTACGGCTCGCCGGGCTCGGCGTCCCAGTATGAGTACGACCACCTCGTTCCCCTTGAGCTCGGGGGCTCCAGCGATGTTCGGAACCTGTGGCCGGAGCTCGACTCCGGCTCGCCCTCGCAGTTCGATTCGAGCGACAACTACGGGGAGAATGCCAAGGACGGGGTCGAAGATCGTCTCAATGCAGTCGTGTGCTCAGGAGAGGTGACGCTGACCGCTGCCCAACAGGCCATCGCCTCCAACTGGACGACCGCCGAAGCCGTCCTCGGCGTCAGCCCCTGACCGACCGGGCCGGAATCCTCTCAGAACGGGAGGCCGCTCAACCGGAGTCGTCCTGCCGGCAGTGATGCATGCGGCTCGAAGGGGAACCAACACATCTCGAGAGGCATCACGAGTAGCCCTCCCGGTTGGTCCACGGTGACCTCGTTGGTGGCCCGGCGCCATCCGTTCCGCTCGTAGAAGGGTACACGCACGGGGCGGCAGAACAACAGGCCTATTGGTCGATCGAGCTTCCCCATCCTGTTGGTCGCCTCTTGGATTAGCAGGGCTCCGACACCATGCCCTCGCTGGTCCCGGTGGACGAGGACCCCGCCCAGTCCAACTCCTGAGATCGGGCCGTGACGCCCTGATTCGAGCTCGACCATGCTCCAGCCGGCATGAGCGATGAGCCGGCCGTCAGCGTCGACGAGCAGGAGATGCCGGGTCTTCGAATCCCAAGTGATCCCAAGGTGATCGGTGTCATATGGATCGGTCTCGCCATCGAGAAGGCGCATCGAGTCCTCGACGGGGAACTTGGACGCCTCGTGGAACTCCACTCCTCGATCGTAGGTCCAGGGTCGACGCGGTCATGGCGTCGGGAGGGGTCCGTCGGGTCGATGAAGGGTACCGCCTGGTTCCCGCCGGTCAAGCCCCCGACCAGGGCAGGCTCGAGCTGTTCTCTGCCGCCATCACAACCAACATCGCGGCCGGCATCGCGGCGGGCATCGAGGGATGCGGCCGCGACAGACTCCAGACATGTCCAAGGCCGCGAAGTGGCGTGCGAGCGGTACAGGACGGATGCGGTTACCCGGGCATCCGAGACGGACCATCCGCATCGGGAAGGTGCGGTTGCTCGTCGCCACCACCGCCCTCGTGCTGACCTGTTGGGGAGGATCGGCATCAGCCGCGTCGCTTCCGGTAGCCAACCCGGCCAAGGGGCCGGTGGGTCCGCTTCGGGCTCCCGGCGGTCCCCAGCTCGTGGATCACGACGGGCGGACTGTCCTGCTCCATGGCGTCGACCTCGTGTACAAGATCCCGCCCTACGAGGTCGAGGTGAACGGAACCGGGCGGAACGTCCTCACGCCGGCAGAGGCGCAACGCATGGCCCAGCTCGGGTTCGACGTCGTGCGTCTCGGGGTGGTCTGGAAGGGGCTCGAGCCGGGCACTGATCCGATCAACGATCCGGACATCTGCAAGCCCGGGACCCCGCGAGCCTCAGGCCCCGCCCAATTCAGCGCCAAGATCTTCAACACCTACATGGATCGGCTCGAGGCCACGATCTCGCTGCTGGCACGGTACGGGATCTATTCGCTCGTGGACATGCACCAGGACGTCTACAACGAAGTCTTCGGCGGTGAGGGAGCGCCCAACTGGGCGGTCTGCACCGACGGCATCGCTCCGAAGCCCCAGCTAGGCATCCAGAATTGGAGCGTCAACTACATGGGGCCCGGCGTGACCCAGGCCTACGGTCATTTCTGGATGAACGACGTCGTCGGCAACATCCAGGGTGAGTTCGACAACCTCTGGACCAAGATCGGCTCCCGACTTCGGAGCAACCCTTGGGTGATCGGCTATGACCCCTTCAACGAACCGTACGGTCCCGGCCTCGCCACCGATCCCGACAGTCCGACCTTCGACGCCCAGCTGGAGTGCTTCTACACCGGTCGAGCCCACCCCGGTCTGGCCCAGGACGGCCAGAGGGTCACCTGTCCTCCCGACGACCCGAAAGAGGGTTTGATCCCGCGGCTCGAGGCTGCGGACCCGACACACCTTGTCGCCTACGAGGGCAACTACAGCACGGACTCGGGGGTGCCAAACAACATCGGCGCCATGGGCTATCCACGCCTCGTGCTCAACTTTCACGACTACTGCTTCCTGCACGTCCCCAACGGTCCGGAGCCGCCCGACTTCGGATCCGTCTGCGGACCTCTCGAGAGCACCGTGTTCAAGCAGCACGAACAGGAGCGGGCCACGGACGCATCCCCAGCGCAGCCGAGCGGGCCGAGCTGGCTGCTCACCGAGTTCGGCGCCACCACCGGCACTGCTGACCTCACCCGGATCACATCCGACGCAAATGCCAATTTGGTGGGTTGGATCTACTGGCAGTGGATCAACTACGCCGATCCGACCGGGTCACACTCCTCGGCGCTGTGGCCTCCCCGGAAGGCCACCGCCTCGCAGCTGAACGTGTTGTCCGAGACCTACGCGTCGGCGGTGGCCGGGACGCCCACGTCGATGTCCTTCGACCCGACCACGGCCGCCTTCACCTTGCGGTACCGCTCGAACCCGAAGATCTCCGCGCCCACGGTCATCGTGGTGCCGGTGTCGACCCACTATCCGCACGGATACTGTCTCCGGGTCTCGGGGGCCCGGAACACCTCTCGACCCGGTGCTACCCACATCGACCTCGAAAACGGCGCCACGGCCACTGAGGTGGCGGTCTCGGTCACCGCCGGTACGTGTTGAGCAGGTGATCCGACGCCGAAACCGAACGCCCTGCGCCGCGATGAGATCACGAGAGCCCGCCCCCGAGGTGGTCCTTGGTGCCTTGAGTGAGTTTCTCATTACGTTCCGCCTTCCGAGATGAGCAATCCGCTTGGTGGTGGCGTCGTGATCATTCCGCTCGAGAGAAACAATCCCGCTGGTTGGATTCTCAGCACGACGCCAACCGCTCGCGGGCAACCGAACGCTTGCCCGCAGGGGCATCAACCTTGCGTGCTGGTTCGACAGTGGGTTTCACCGGATCAGCCGTCGGAAATCGTCGGAGGGTCACGCAGTAATGATCGTGGATGAGCCAGCGACCTCCTGCCGACTCAGTTCTGCACGGGCGCCTTCGATTGCGGGCCGACGTAGTACAGCGACCCACCACTCCCCAGGCTTCCGTAGGCGTGTGCCGGTACTTGCACTCCATGCGCGAGGGTCCACTGATCAACGGCCGCGGCGGCGGAGAGCCCCCGGCCCCCCCCGAACCCGCCGAAGCGGCCGAACCCTCCGAACCCCCCGCCTCCGACCAGCACGTATTGGATCTTGCCTTCGTCGGCCAGCCGTTCGAACTGTGACAGGGTGGGGACCGGCTCAGAGCCGGTGAATCCACCCATGGACATGACCGGCTCCCCACTGATGAGGATCAAGGGGGCCGCTGTTGTCGAGCCGCCAACGGCCACGATCCAGCTGGCTCCATCGCGGTGGGCTTTGAGGAACCGAATCATCCCCGGCGAGACGCCTGCCACGGGTGGCACCCCGCCGTTCGCCGCCGTCTCTGCCTCGGTGATCCGATCGAGACGAGCCAGGACCTTGGTCAGCCCGGGGTTGTCAAACCGACTGGGAAGGCCCGATGTAGATGTAGAGGTCCTTGCCGCCGGCCCACCCGTCGGATTACTCGGGCTGCTCGTGTTCTGCACGGTGTAGAGGGCGTAGGCCGCCGGCCCGGCGAAGGCGGCGACCACGGAGCACAACCCGCCGATGGCCGCCATCGTCACCAGCGCCATACGCGGGAGCCGCCTCGCTCCGACGAGTGCGATGAGAAGGACGACCGCCCCGATGACCCCGCTCACCTCGACGAGATGGGCGAGCGAAGGCTTGTAGCTGGGTGCCCGTTCGAGGAGGTGGGCGGCCCACAGAGCGCTGGCCATCACCCCCAGGGGCAGGACCCAGGCATATCGGAGCTTTGAGCGGCCGAGTCGCCACATTTGCACCGCCCCCCCGCCGGCCAGGGCAGCCAACGCGGGCGCGATCTCGATGACGTAGTAGGTGTGAAATGTCCCTTGGACGAAGCTTAAGACGATGATTCCGCAGAGCGCCCATGTCCCCCAAAAGACAAATCCGGCCCGGACCAGTGAGGTCCGGGGGTCGCGACGGCTGGCCCACAGCCCGGCGAGGAGGCCGAGGCCGGCCACCGGGATGAGCCAACTGATCTGGGACCCGAGGGCGGGAGCGAACATGCGTTGCCAGCCGGGCTGGCTGCCGAAGTGGGTGGCGCTGGCGATGGTGGCCGAAAATCGGTTCCCCAGCCTTGTGTGAGGCAGGGAGATGCGGAATGGGTTGGACGTACCGAGGAGTCGCCCGAAGCCGTTGTAGCCGAAGATGAGGCTGATCTCGGAGTTGTCGCCGCTGCTGTCGATGTAGGGCCGGCTTGTGACGGGCCACAGCTCGACAACGGCCACCCACCAGCCCGAGGCGACGACGAGGACGAGCCCACCCCAGAGGAGCTGGACGAGCCGCCGCCCCAGCTTGGGAGGACCGAAGAGGAGATAGGCGAGGGGAAAGGCCGGGACGACGACGAACGCTTCGAGCATCTTGGTCAAGAAGGCCATCCCGAGGAGCGCCGAGCAGAGGACCAGCCGTGACGTCGCGCCCGTCTCGAGGGCCGACCACAAGGCCCAGGCCGCCAGAACGAGAAAGAGGGTCATGATGGCGTCCGGCTCGTCGCTTCGGAAGATCGCCGTCACGACAGGAGTCACGGCCAGCGCGCTGGCGGCCAGCACGGCGGCCACATCGCCAGTCCATCGCCGCACCAGGTGGAAGGTCACGACGACGGCAAGGACCCCGGCTAGTGCGATCGGAGCCAACATGCTGACGCTGGAGAATCCGAAGATCCGGCCTGAGATCTCCATGACCCAGAGGGAAGCCGGCGGCTTGTCAACGGTGATGAAGGAGGACGGGTCGAGCGATCCGAAGAAGAAGGCCTTCCAGCTCTCGGTGCCGCTCTTCACCGCTGCCGCGTAGAAGGTGCTGGAGTAGGCATTCTTTGAAAGCTGGTGGAAATAGAGAACCCCGGACAGTACGCCGATGACAGCCATCGTGGGTGTCGACCACCAGGGACGACCTCCCCGGCGAAGCCAGCCATTGATACCGGTGGGACCCGGAGCGTCGGGAGGTTGACCACCAGCTTGGGGTCGCTCTCCTTCTGCGAACATCGCCCCGCCGGCTGCGGCTGGATCATCCCGCTCCAGCACCAGCTCTGAACTCTCCATGTCGCTCCGACTTCGTGGATGGCTGCTCAGGATGGCAGCTCCCATTGGCGATCCCTCAGAACCTCATCGTGCCCCCCACGATGTGACCGGGCCGGACCAATGTCGGCACCGGGGAGCTGCCAATATCGCACGGCTGCGGACAGTTCTGGGCGCGCAGACGGGAGGTGCTAACCAGGCGCCATCAACACTGTGGTGACAGAGGCCGGCAGACCCTGGCTGTGAACCGGACAACGGCCGAGGCCGCCCTCTATGTGTGGCGGTGGGGCGGCAGACCTGGCGTGGCGCTCCTTGGTGGCCTCTTCGAGTCGGTACAGGGTGCAAAGAGTGAGGCGGCGGCTGCGCCCGATCGAGCTATATCAGGCCGGTCTCAGACTCAGGTGTCCTTCAACATCGATCGAATCTGTTCACGAAGCTCGGGACCGTTCGTGTGACCATGGACGTCTGCAGCATGCATGGCTGCCGCCCTGACCACTTCGTCTTCCTCGCCGGCAATGGTCAGCGTGCAGCCACTCTCACTTGGCATCTCCCGACAATCTGCGATCTTCCGTGCCACGTTGCAGCCTCCTTGTTTGGCTCACCTGGGTAATCCGAACTTCTGAACGTAACGACATGTCCGTCGGAGCCGATCAACCCTCATCCCTTGACATAGGACAGCTTCTCCGAAACCTTGCCCTCGCGGATACGAAACAAGTCGACGCCCCGGACGTGTCCTCCCTCCCAGCGGTACCGCCAGCGTTGGACGACCCGGTCGTCGCAGGCGAAGGTCTCCTCGATCTCGAACCGGCTGCCGGGATCGTCGAAGATCGCCTGCCAGACCCGGCGGATCGCCTCGGGACCCCGGTAGGCGGCTCCGTCTGGGGCGGGGCCGGTGGCATCGAAGAGGCAGTCCTCGGTGACCATGGCCAGCGCGGCGTCGAGATCGTGGGCTTCCCACGCCGCACCGAACCGCTCGACGGTCTCGATGATGTTCATCTGATCGATCCGACCTGACTTCACCTAAGAGTCCTTGGCGTAGTTGCTGGCGCCGAACCAGTCCACGACGACCACGGGCTCGTCCCCGACGACCCATGCGTCGTGGCCGCTCGGCAGCGAGGTCACGTCCCCCGGTTCAGCGACGAACTCGGTGCCATCGTCCATCCGGATCGCCAGCCGGCCGGCCACGTGGTACTGGAAGTGCGGCGCCTCGCAGCTCTCGGTCTTGGCGATCGGCTGTACGTCGTTGGACCATTGCCAGCCGGGCTCGAAGACCAGGCGCCCGACCTCGCCCTCCCCGACCTTGAGGATCTCGGCCCGACCGTTGGGGAACTCCCGGGTCTCGTCCGCCTGTCCGAACCTGCGGTGCTCAGCGAGCTGGCGCATCCCTTCGCCTCCTGTCGTCTCGGTCGACCACCTGGTGCAGGTCGACCGTTCTGCTATCCTTATCTACTAGTAGGTAAGAGTCAAGAGGCACCGAGCCGAGAGGCGACCGATCGGGGACGAGTGGACAAGGAGGAGACAGGGACGGCGGCACCGCCTCGCAGGTCCTCGACGTCGCAGAGCGGCTGGTCCAGACCCGCGGCTTCAACGGGTTCAGCTATGCCGACGTCGCCGCCGAGCTCGGGGTCACCAAGGCAGCCCTGCACTATCACTTCTCGGGCAAGGCGGAGCTCGGCAGAGCGCTCATCGACCGCTATGCACGCCGCTTCTCCGACGCGCTGGATGAGATCGAGACCAGAGACGTCGACGCGCCGACCAAGCTGCGCTCCTATGCCGACCTCTATCTCGGTGTCCTGCAAGACGACCGGATGTGCCTGTGCGGGATGCTGGCCGCCGAGTTCCGGACGTTGCCCGAGCCCATTCAGGAGCGGCTGCTGACCTTCTTCGACGACAACGAGATAGTGGCTCGAGCGCGTCCTCGACGAAGGACGTGCCGCCGGCTCTCTGCATTTCCCGGGATCCGCCCGTGAGGTGGCGCGAATGGTCGTCGGCGCTCTCGAAGGTGCCATGCTGCTCGCCCGTCCCTACGACGATCCCAACCGATTCCAAACGGCCGCCGCCCAGGTCATCGACAGCATCTCGGAGCCGGCTGACTGATCGAAGGGTGAGGCCGGGTGATCGGCGGGGATCCCGAGACTTGAGGTCGACCGACCCTGCCCCTATCCAAAGATGCCGCTCGGCAGGTACGGCAGCTCGGGCTCCCAGTGGCCTCTGGTCATGACCGCCTCGTGGAAGAACAGGGGAACGCTGGCCGAGACCAGAACGGCAACGGCCCATTGTTGGCGCGGCGTGATCCAAGACACGTTGAACGGCTTGTCTGGCGGGCAGTGGGCAATGGCACAAGACAGGAGGCGAGCCGCCGTGTTCTCGTCCAGGGCCGCCAACGTAGCCACATGACCACCCTGCACGATGGCATAGCCGCGGTCGTCGGCCAGCAGGAGCTGGTGTCCGTTGCGCAGCTGGAATCCGATGTCGATGGCTCGCTCGGACCCGCGCACCGCCCGGTCCACGGCGCTCACGACCTCGAAGGCGTCCTCGGCCCCGTGGATGATGCCGGCGGGTGGGTCGATGCGCTTCCGAGGGCGGCCGAATCCGCCGGCAGTCGGGTGCAGGTCGAAGCCGGCTGAGACGTACCGGTGGACGGCCCGGGGGTCGGGCGAGGAGAAGATGGCCCCGAGCGCGGCATGACGCCCATAGGCGAGGGTCCGCTCGAGCAGTCGCCCGGCCGAGACCTTGCTCCTGGCGATCGGGCACGACACCGAGGGTGGCCAGCACCCACCGGTCACCACGAATGTGGGCCTGGGCGACGGCGACGATGGCCCCGTCGACCTCGGCTACCCATGAGCCTCCAGGATCGGTGGCGAGCAGGTGGGCCATTCGTTGCTGGCGGAGCTCGATGAGCTCCGGAGTTCGCTCGGTGGTGGGGAGATGCTGTTGGAGGAGAAGAGTCCGATAGGAGTGGTCCCAGCCGGCCTCGGCGTCGACGACGTCTTCGGTGCACATGGGGCGGACGTCGACCACGGACCCATTGTGGTCGACGCCAACCAGAGGGCCGATCGCCGGCCTGGGTGGGCGAGACTGATCGCCGTGGCATCCACCGATCCGTCGTCCCCTAACATCCCGCTCCTCGCCGATCTCGCGAACCCGAGGGAGGTGGCAGGAGCGACGTTCGACCAACTGGCGGCTGCATACGACACCGCCCGTCCGGGCTATCCGCCCAAGGCCATGTCCGACCTTCGGACCCGTTGTCGTTTGGGGCCGGCGAGTGCCGTGCTCGAGATCGGCTGTGGAACCGGCCAGGCCACCCGAGGTCTTGCCCCGAATGTGGGCGTCATCAGATGCATCGAACCCGGGGTCAACCTGGCCGCCCGAGCTCGAAAGAACCTGTCGGGCTTCCCGAACGCTGAGGTGGTGGTCACAACGTTCGAGGAAGACGTCGACCCCGGTACCTATGACGCCGTAGTCTCGGCGACTGCCTTTCACTGGGTCGATCCAACCGTTGCCTTCCCCAGGGCGGCGCAGGCGCTCCGACCTCGAGGAAGCATCGCCCTGCTGACCAACGTCCATGCCCGCGGCGGGACCGAGTCCCGACTCGCTTCGGACTTTCGGGACCTTCATGTGCGTCTGGCTCCGGATGTCGGGCCGTGGACGTTTCCGACAGTCGCCGACGTTGAGGCGAACGCCAATGGGGGAGGGGACATGGCCGCCGTCTGGTCCCGTGTCGAGCGAAAATTCGCCGCCCCGAGCTCGGTCGCCCACCTCTTCGAGGCGCCGGAGGTCTCGACCTACCCGTGGGTCGCTGCTTACGACACGACCTCCTACTTGATGATGCTGTCCACCCAGTCGAGTTATGCGCTCATGGACCCTGCCAGGCGTGACGAGCTATTCGGCGAGATGGGTCGCCTGGTCGAGACGGAATTGGGCGGAGGAGTGACCAAGCAGTACCTGACGATTCTGGCGACCGCCCAGCGCTCGGCGGGCTGACGAACCCGGGCAGCGCCCACTTCGAGACTGCAGTCCGCTCGGGAGTGATCTCCGTGCCCAGACAACCATGCCAACCGCCCTCACCGGATGGGGGGTCGGCGGGACGCTCACCTGGCCGCGGGCGGGGCATTCGGCCGGCCTGGTGTGAGCAGTCGGCCTACTCATGGCTTCGCTGCCACAGCCAGCAGATGCGCGGACAGCCCTATGAGCGACGGCTCCGATTCGATCATGCGCGCCGACCAGAGGATCCGCTCACGCGCAGCCTGGTTGTCCCAGCGATCGGCCAAATGCGGGAGCCATCCGCCCAGGCCCTCGAGGCCGACGAGCTCCAGTACCTCCAGGCCGGCCTCGACCAGCTCCCGCCGCAGGTCGTCCGGATGGTGAAAGAACGCCGTGGTGAACCAATGGGCCCGCTCGTCCGGGTTGCGATGCTGTCCTTCGGCCAGGTCTCGCTCGACGATGGGCACGAAGTCCGGGTCGAACAGGAAGCCCCGGGCCAGGCCGTCGAAGAGGGAGGCGAACATGCTGATGGTGGCGACGGCCACCATCCCGCCCGACCGCACCACCCGCATCGCTTCGCCAAGGGCTCGCAACCGATCGGCCCCTTCGGTCAGGTGGTAGAGGGGACCGAAGAGGAGGACGACGTCGGCGCTGGCGTCGGCCACCGGCAGGGAACGGGCGTCGCCGAGCTCGGCTACCACGCCTACCGATCCGAGCTGGTCGTTGGCCACTTCCACGTGCCGAGGGGAGATGTCGATGATGCGCACATCGAACCCCCGTTCGGCGAGCCAGGCGGCATGCACACCGGTCGCCCCTCCGACGTCGAGGACCGTGGCCGGTGGTGGCGGCAGGTGCCGGACGAGGACTTCTTGGACCCGGAGCAACTCGAGCTGGCCGAGGCCCGAGGCGATCCGGTCCTCCTCACGGATGGCCTCGTAGTGGCGGACGATCGGTTGGTCGGGCCGCGGCATTCGTGAACGGTACTGCCCGGTCACGGACGAGTCGTCTTGTCACTCCTTCCGTTTCTCACGTAGGTGGAGATCGAGGCGGTCCTCGTTGCGCTCGAGCGGTTCGGCGGCGTCCAGCCGGAGGTCGACCGCCATGTCCGGGTCCCATTGGCCCAGTGCCCGTTGGACGTGACCCCAGTCCAGTTCGTACCAGTCGGGGATGTCGCGTCGCCGGCCCTCGGTTCGCGACCGGTGGAGATCGATGTTCGAGCACTCGGTCAGGATGACGGTGAAGTCGGCGTTCTCTTCAGCGGCCAGCTGACGTAGCTGCTCAATCTGGGGGCGCGGGCCACGCCGTCGAGGACGACTGATGCACATTGTCGAATCTCGGACCGGGCGAGTGCGCTGAGAACGGACCACCCCACCACTCCATGGCCCGGAGGGCGCATGCCATCGAGGGCACGCTGGAGCTCGGCGTAGGGCCGAAGCCCGCTCATCACCCAGTCGTGGCCCAGCACCGTGCAGCCGAGCCGAGCGGCCGCCTGTTCGGCCACGGTCGACTTGCCCGTGCCCGGGACCCCCGTGACCAGGACCAGCAGGGGGCGGGAGTGGCATCCGTCGGAGCCAGACAGGAGGCCGACGCCGCGGAGCAATGCTCTCGTGAAAGTGCTCATCTCGTCGAGCGGCATTCCCTCCGGAAGCCACCAGGCGACCTCGGAGGTCTCCTCGCCGTCGGGCCTCGGCGTGCCGCTCTGGACGGTGGCGTCGAAGACTGTCGACACGTACGCGGTCCGATCGCCGTTCGGATATTCGATCCGGTACTCGGGCCCGCCCAGGACGGCCAGGATGGGCCCGAGGCGGAGCGTGACGCCGGCTTCCTCCTCAGCCTCTCGTTTCGCGCATTGCTCGGGTGACTCGTCGGGCTCGATGGCGCCACCAATGGCAGCCCATTGTCCGGTCTCCAGGTCGCGGACGAGCAGGACGCGGCCCGCCTCGTCACGAGGGAGCACTGCCGCGGACGGCAGCAGAAGAAGCTCGTTGCCCACCAGCTCTCGCAGCCGCCGGATGTGTGGGGCAATGGGCACTGCGCGCACGCTATCCGGCCGTCCAGGTCCCGATGAGCGGCACCAGGGATTGGCTTGGACTCCTCGTCAGAAGCTCGTCGGAAGCATGGCAGTAGGCTTCGGCGGTGGTGTGCGGGCTCGCATCGTCGGCCGAGTCCGAGCCACCCGACCGCGCGATCCGCAGTGCGGAGCGCCCACCCCGTCGACGAGACGGGCCCGTCCTCTTCCTTGCCGGCGTGCTGGTGGGCTCACTTCTGAGCGGTGCCTCTGCCATCTCGACGGCGTCCACAGCTGGCGCCGCGGCCGGCGCTTCGTGGAAGCCACCCGCCTGCCATCGTCCGGTGGCGAGCCCCGTCCTCGCCACCCCGGTGCCAGGAGTTCGCTCCGACTGGACGATCACCTCGTTCGACGGCACCAAGATCCGTGCCCACTGGTTCCCGCTGGCCAGCGCCTCGTCTGCTCACCCGGCTCCGACCGTGCTCATGGGGCCGGGATGGAGCGAGTCCGGGGACACCGATCTGACGGGGACCGGTGACCTGTTCGGCACGGTGAGCATCCATGACCTGCACCAGGCCGGCTTCAACGTCCTCACCTGGGACCCCCGTGGATTCGGCAAGTCGACGGGTGCCGCCGAAGTCGACAGCCCCGACTACGAGGCGCGGGATGTCTCGCGGCTCATCGACTGGGTGGCAACACGACCGGGCGTCCAGCTCGACAGTCCGGGTGATCCCCGGATGGGAATGGTTGGTGGTTCCTATGGCGGGGGCATCCAGTGGGTGACCGCAGCCCAAGACTGCCGGGTCGACGCCATCGTGCCCACCATCTCGTGGCACTCGCTCGTCACCAGCCTCGACCCGACCGGCTTGTACAAAGCAGGATGGGGCAACCTGCTGCTCGCCTCGGCAGCTGGGGACTCACTCGATCCCCGTATCCGGTCGGGCGCGGCCCAGGCCAACGCCACCGGGCAGGTCGACCCGGCCGACGAGGCGTGGTTCGCCGCTCGCGGTCCCGCCAGCCTGGTGGCAGACATCCGTGTCCCCACCCTCATCGTCCAGGGCACGGTCGACACCCTTTTCCCTCTCGAGGAGGGTGTGGCCAACTACGAGCAGGTGCGCAGAGACCACGTCCCGGTGTCCATGCTCTGGTTCTGCGGTGGGCACGGGGTGTGTCTGACAAACCAGGGCGACCCCTCGGTGGTCGAGAGGGCCACCATCGCCTGGCTCGACCGATGGGTGAAGCGCGACCGGTCCGTGAACACCGGGGCGACCGTCGACCTCATCGACCAGCACGGCGTCCGGTACGCGGCCAGCAGTTATCCACTTCCCACGGTTTCCGAGCTGCGGGCGGCCGGGAGCGGCACACTGCCCCTGGTCGCTAGCGGCGGATCCGGCCCGTTCTCGGAGCCACGTGGCCGTCCGGGCAGCAACAGCGCGCTGGCCGGCGTGGCCTTCGGAATCCTCCCGACGCCGGCCAAGACCGCGGTCGACGTGCGCATCCACGGCGACGCGCACACGTCCCTGGTGGTCGGAGCACCGGTCCTCACCGTCACCTACCGCGGCAGCACGTCACCGGGGGTGCGCCCGACCCGCGTCTTCGCCCAACTGGTGGACGACTCGACCGGCCTGGTCATCGGTAGCCAGATCACACCCGTAGCCGTCACGCTCGACGGTCATCTGCACTCGACCACGGTGCCCCTCGAAACGATCTGCCAGTCGGTGGCGCCCGGACAGAAGCTCACCCTGCAGCTGGTGGCCACGACCACCGCCTTCGCCACACCCCGCCTCGGCGGATCGGTCACCTTCACCTCCATCGGCATCAGCCTGCCTGTGGTGGCGCCCTCCGCCGTGCACGTGTCGTCACAGATCTGAGGTAGGTCGAGAGGGCGAGCGCAGCCCTCGAACCGGCGCGGTGCCGACAGGTTGGCGGATGTCCTCGCTGGACCGGTCAACTGTCACAATGAACCGGTGGGATGGCAGCTGGGAGCACTGCCGGCGAGCAAAGGTGGTTGTCGCTGTCGTCGGGCTGTCCGCCGGTCTCGTGGTGGTGATGCAGCCGGCCACGGCCGTGCCCCGAACCGCCGCCACCGGCCGCCCGACGCCGTCCTCCGCCAACCCCGCCGACGGACCGGCGCCCCGCTACGACTGCACGCTCAACGTCGTCACCGACGCCTTCACCGGTGCCGACGCCACGGCATCGGCGATCGGATGGGAGGGCAACCATCAAGGGCGTCGTCACCTGCCTGGGCGGCACGTTCGAGGTGCAGGAGCGGAACTTCACCGATTACGGGTTCGGGATCTACGACGGCGCGCTCCACCACGTGGACCGACGTCGACGGGTACCTGCCGGCACAGATCACCACCTTCCATCGCTCGGGTGCAGTCGTCTCCATCACCGAGTTCGCCGACCGGGTCGTGCTCGGGGGAGACGCCTATGTCGCCGTCTACAGCCGGGTGGCCGTGCACAACCCGACCAATCGGGTCGTCGAGGCCGACCCCGAGCCGTCACCGGGGCTCGTCCCGCTCGACGACGCCCCGGTCGCAGTCGAGCCCCACGCGTCCGTGCAGCACGACTACGTGGTGGCCGTCGACCGGTTCGGCAACGCCTACCCGTGGCCGACGTCGGAGGCCCTGGCCCAGGCCGGGGGATTCGACGAGCACTTCGCCCACATGCGCGCATTCTGGGACGGGCAGCTCGCCACCATCGCCCAGATCCAAGTGCCCGACGTCGCCCTGGAGGACGCCTATCGCAGCGGATTCATCACCACCCAGATCGCCCGGAGTGGCAACGACCTCGACACCGGCGTCAACGGCTACGAGAGCGAGTTCAGCCACGACGTCATCGGCATCCTGACCAACCTCTTCACCCAGGGTGACTTCCAAGGCGCCCACGCCCTCCTGCTCGAGGCCCGCAACGTGGTCGGCTCGCAGGCGCAGTACGTCGACGGAGTGTGGACGTACTCGGTGCCGTGGGCCGTCTATCTCGAGAAGACCGGCGACCTCGGCTTCGTGAAGGCCAACTTCGCCGACCGACAGGACCGGAGGGTGCCGCCGCCCAGCCGAGCATCGAGGACACCGCCCACCAGATCGCCGCCGACCGGACGGGCCCGAGCGGGACCATGGAGGCGACCAACGACATCGACACCGAGGGCTACTGGACCACCGACGACTTCGAGGCCCTGCTCGGGCTGGCCGCCTACCGCTATCTGGCCGGCCGGGTGGGGGATTCCAGCCGAGGAGGCCTGGGCCAGCCAGCAGTACTCGAGCCTTCTGTCGGCGACCAACACCACGCTCGAGGCGACCATCCATCGGTACGACCTCGACTACCTGCCGTGCTCGCTCCTCCAGCCCGACACGGCCAACCGATGCGCCAACCCCGAAGACGCCAACTGGGCGTCGCCCATTCGGCAAGCTGGGCCTGGGAGGGATCGCTGTTCGGGGCGACCGATCGACGGCCCGGGCCAGACCCTCATCGACGCCACCTACGCCTACGGGTTCGGCCGTCTGAAGGGCAAGCTTCCGCCGGACACCTTCGGCGGGTTCCCCGACGACTACTTCTCGAGCGGCTACAACGCCGCCTACGGCACGGCCGGGCTGGCCGGCGGGCATCGCCTATCGCGACCAGGGGATCCTGAGCTACGAGTTCATGATCGACAACAGCCAGAGCGGACCGTACTCGTGGTGGGAGAGCTCGACGGCACCGTCGAGCACCGGCCCCTGGGTCGGACGCCACCCGACGGCGGGACAAGGCTCGTCGCCGCACGCCTGGGGGATGGCAGGGGCCAACAAGGTCCTGTTGGACTCGCTGGTGGCCCAGGCGGCCGACGGCTCGCTGATCGTCGGTCGTGGCGTGCCCGACGACTGGCTGGGACGCGGGGCCCATCGCCGTCACCAACTTCCCGAGTCTCGACGGACGGCGGATGGGGATCCGGGTCAGCCGCGGCGGGCACGGCGGTGACCCTGGCGCTCTCCGGTCGCACCCCGCCCGGACCTGTGCTCTTCGAGCTGCCGGCCTTCGTCGACAACATCGCCTCGACCACGGCCGGCTCGATCGCCGAGAAGGCCGGCAAGGTGGAGGCACCCCAGGCACGAGGCGGCTGACCGTCACCATGAGGTCTGTCCCGCCGGGCGCGTGAGCAGTGTCAGAAGGAGGCGGCTGATGACCCCTTCGCCTACGGTGCTGGCCCGGGCGAATCGGGCGGCGAGGGCCGCACGATCCGGACACGACGGAAAGGGGAGCACCGTGAAGACGCAGGCTGCCGTGCTGTGGGAACCCGGGGGCAAGTGGGAGGTCGAGGACATCGACCTCGACCCGCCCAAGGCAGCAGGAGGTTCTGGTGCGCCTGGTGGCCTCGGGACTGTGCCATTCCGACGAGCACTTCCTCACTGGCGACATGCCCTTCCTCGGCTCCATGATCGGGGGCCACGAAGGGGCGGGCATCGTGGAGGAGGTCGGACCGGGCGTCACCACCCTCGCCCCCGGCGACCACGTGGTGGCCAGCTTCCTGCCCCCGTGCGGCCACTGCCCCTCTTGCATCGAGGGCCACCAGGGACTGTGCGACATGGGCATGTATATCGCCGACGGTTGGCAGGTCAGCGACAAGACGGCCCGACACCACGCCCGGGGCCAGGACCTCCGCATCTTCTGCATGCTCGGCACCTTCGCCCGCCACACCGTGAGCCACGAGCGGTCATTCATCAAGATCGACGACGACCTGCCCCTCGACCGCGCCTGCCTTGTGTCCTGCGGGGTGAGCACCGGTTGGGGCTCCGCCGTGCTCCGCGCCCGGGTCGAGCCGGGACAGGATGTCGCCGTCCTCGGCGTGGGTGGTGTCGGCTCGGCGGCGGTGCAGGGAGCGCGCCTGGCCGGAGCCCGGCGCATCGTGGCCGTCGACCCCGTGCCCTTCAAGCGGGAGCGGGCCGTTGGCGTTCGGGGCCACGCACACCGCTGCCACCATCGACGAGGCGTTCCCGCTCATCCAGGAGCTGACCCGGGGACGGATGTGCCACCGGGTCATCTGCACGATGTCGGTAGGGCCGGGGCGACCTCGTCGCCTCCATCATGGCGCTCGCCGCCAAGCGGGGGCGGGTGGTCGTGACCAACGTGCACCCGTGGACGGAGACCGACGTCACCATGAGCATGCTCGACCTCATGGTCATGGAGAAGGAGCTGGTCGGCTCCATCTTCGGGTCCTCGCGACCCGAGCTCGACGTGCCCGCGCTGCTCGGGCTCTACCGGGACGGCCTTCTCGACCTCGACGGCATGATCACCAAGACCTATCCGCTCGAGCAGATCAACGAGGGCTACCAGGACATGCGTGACGGACGGAACATCCGGGGCGTCCTGGTCCTCGACTGACACTTCCTCCTGCTCGTCCTCCTGCTCGAGCCCGTGAGCTTTGGTGTCCGCCATCCGAGACCCCGCTCCCCCCGGGTACTTGACCACCGCCCGGCGACGAGGCCGGCGACCCGGCTACGAGGCCGGGGCCCCGCCGACGAGGAGGCGGGGTCGCAGCGCCGGAACTGCCGCCACGACCGCCGCCGCCGCGGCCAGGAGTCCCAGGGCGCCGCGCAGCCCGATGACGTTCGCCATCCACCCGACCAGGGCCGGCCCGGCCACCAGCCCGAGATAGCCGCCGGCCGTGACCGCCCCCACGGCGGCGCCGCCGCGCTCGCGTCCCCGGCCGGCCATGGCCACGAGGAGCGGCCAGCACATCGAGATGCCGCCGGCGGCGAGGACGAGGCCGAGGGCACCGATCGGCCGCCACCGGGGCGACGGCGAGGAGGACGCGCGCCGACGGCGGCCGTGCCCGCCCCGATCATCACCCCGCGGGGCGGCCCCCGTCGGCCGACGCTCGGTCCGAGGACGGAGCGGGCCACGGCGGCCACGCTGTAGCCGAGCACGGCGCCGCCCGCCCCGAGCAACAGACCCGAGTTCAGCTGGGACCGGAGGAAGAGCACGCCCCAGAGGTCGATTCCTCCTTCGACCATGGCGGCCAGGGCGAAGACGCCGGCCAGCACGAAGAGGTGCTCCTCGCGCAGCAGGGTGAGGGCACCGTGCCAGGGAACCTGTTCGCCGCGTCCCGGCTCCCGGAATGGGCGACCGAGCACAGACCACGGCCAGGACGGCGGACAGGACGGCCACGGCCACCCACACCCAGCGCCAGGAGAGGTGGGCGGCGAGCAAGCGTGCCGGTGAGGGCGGCGCCGACCGGCGGCACCGGCGTTGAACAGGGAGTGGAATCTGACCAGCCGCCCGGGCTGGTCGGCCAGTGCGGCCAACGAGGCCACGTTGATGGTCACGTCGATGAGCCCGGCGTTGACCACGACGAACACGATGGCAATCCGAGCCCGAGCGGGCGCCCGGACCGCCGCCCCGATGACGAGGAACGCCGCCCACGAGCCGAGGGCCAATCCGAGGACCCTCGCCGTCCCGAACCGCTCGCACAGCCCACCGCCCACGGCGTTGGCCGTGGCACTTCCGGCCAGGCTCACCGAGAGCAGAAGGCCGAAGCCTCCTGTTGACAGTCCGAGCCCGTGCTCGATGTCGATGGCGGCCACCGCCCAGCCGCCCCAGAACACCCCGAAGAGCACGAAGACCCAAGCGATAGGGCGCAAGGTCACGTCCTGTTGTAGCCCAGACGCCGCACGGCCGCTCCGTCGCCACGCGGGGTCTCGACCGTTGGCTGGTCGAGGCGTAGGCCGGCTCGGTTCAGCCATGCGACCGGTGCGTATCCCCACCTTCGGCGATGCGGGGGTCCTGCCGCTTGACTCCGGGCGCCGGCGCGCCTCGTTCAGCAGCCTGATGACCTCGGCATCCGACGTCTGGTCGAATCGCAGGTACCACTGCCCGACGGCGAAGAACGGCTCCGGTTGCTCGAGCGCCACCACGAGTCGCTGGCGTCACGCAGCCGAATCACGGCATGGCTCGATGCCACGGGGACGGCCATGACGACGGCTGCGGCTCCTTGGGCCCGCGCCACCAGGCAGGCGGCTCGAGCCGTCGACCCGGTGGCCATCCCGTCGTCGACGACGACGGCGGTGCGTCCCCCCAGCGGTACCCGGGAGCGGCCGGCCCGATAGCGGCGGGCCCGAGAGAGGACCTCCTGCCGCTCGTGGGCTTCGATGGCGGCGATCTCCTCGACGCCGATGCCGCACGCCTGCGACGACCTCGTCGTCCAGCACCCGGACCGAGTCCTCACCGACGGCGCCCATGGCCAGCTCGGGCTGGAACGGAACACCGAGCTTGCGCACGACGATGACGTCCAAGGGAGCCCCGAGCGCCAGGCCACCCGGTAGCCGACGGGAACCCCGCCTCGGGGAAGGGCCAGCACCACGGGGTCGGTGAGCGACAGCCGGCGCAGTCGGTCGCCGAGAGCGCGCCCGGCGTCGTCTCGGTCAAGGAAGACCATGCCGATTCCGTTCAGTCATGCCGGATCACACCGACGCCCCGGCCAGTGTCCGGGCAACGGCGCCACACCGCGTGCACGCTCCGGTCCTGAGCCGGTGCTGAGCTCGGTCATGCCCCCGGCCTCACGTGAGAGGCCGGCGGCCCCGCGCTGGTGTAGCGGGTCCCCGGGGGGTCGGTGGCGAACGGTGCGGACGATCCCCATTCGTCGAGATAGACGAGCTCGGCGAGCGGCCGGCGCCGGACGGGGCCGTGGTGGCCCTCGGGTCGCCCGATGGTGATGGCCGCGGCCAGGAAGACCTCCTCGGGGATACCGAGGAGGTCCCGCAGCTCGGCCTCGACGAAGACGTGCCAGCTGGTCATGACGCCGCCGTAGCCGAGGGCGCGGGCGGCGAGCAACAGGTTCTGGCACGCCGGGTAGACCGAAGCGCCCTCCAGGGATAGGGCGCCCGGTGGCGGACCATCCCGGCCAGGATGAGCACCGGGACGTGGTCCAGATGGTCGACGTAGGCCTCCATGGCCCTGGCCATCGAGGCCTTGGGTGAGCTCTGGTCGGCGCCGGAGCCTTCGTCGTAGCGATCGGTGGCCCGCTTGGCGTCCCAGGCCTTGCGGGCTCCCTTGGCGAGGATCTCCTTGGCCGCCACTGCCTTGGGCCCGTCGGTGAGGACGAGGAACCGGAACGGCTGGCGATTGGAGCCGCTCGGGGCACGAGTGGCGGCGAACAGGATGTCGCGGAGCACGGCGCCCGGGGACGGGTTCGTCGAGGTAGCGGCGGATGGCCCGGGTGGTGCAGATGCCCTCGAGGAGCCCGACGGTGTCCGGCGGCAGTGCCGGTGTCCCGTCCGCCTCGACGAACTGGCTCTCGGGCTCGGGTAGGCCGGTCATGGACGCCCACCGACGTTAGTCCCGGACGACCTGGAGACGGTCCGGCGCCGTGCGATGCTCACCCGCATGGACCGCCCGTCGCTGTACGAATTCGCCGGCGGCATGGCCGCCTTCATCAGGCTGGCCGCCGCCCACCATCAACGGTGCTTGGACGATCCGGTCCTGAACCACCCCTTCTCGCATCCCGGCCATCCCGACCACATCGAGCGGTTGGCCGGGTACTGGGCAGAGGTGCTCGGTGGCCCTCCCACCTACTCCGAGCGCTGCGGTGGGCAATCGGCCATGCTGGAGGTCCATGCCCGTATGCAAGCCCAGGACGACCTGGCCGTGCGGTTCGTGGAGTGCTTCACCAAGGCGGCCGACGACGCCGAGCTGCCCGACGCAACGGAGTTCCGAGCCGCACTGCGCGCCTATATGGAGTGGGCGACGAGCGAGGTCATGTTCTACTCGCCGAAGGCCTCGATCGTTCCCGCCGGGGCGGCCACGCCCCGCTGGTCCTGGGATGGGCTCCGTCCAGGTGGGTGACGGGTCAGGAGGGCCGATTGAAGACGCCGGGACTCTTTGCCAAGGTGAGGGTGCATGACGCCGAGTGATCCCCAGGAGACGACAGCCGCTGGCCGATCAGCCGGCGCCAGCTGCTCGCCGCCGGTGCCGCCTCCGGGCTGGGCGCCCTGGCCGCGGCCTGTGGCCAGGAGCGCATCACCGTCGACCTCCACTGTGGCCCGATCGGCCAGGGTGGCGCCCGGCCGGCTCCGACCTCGGCGCCGTCGAGCACGTGATCTTCCTCATGATGGAGAACCGGTCGTTCGACCACTACTACGGCACCTACCCGGGCGTGCGGGGATTCGACGACCACCCCGCCCGACGACCTCGGGCCCCTTCTCGCAGCCGTGGCAGCCCCCCGGGGCGGCGTCGGCGAACGGCCGGCTGCTCCCGTTCCACCTCGACACCGTGCACACCGACATCGCCGATTGCACGTTCGACCTGACCCATGCCTGGGGACCCCAGCACCAGTGCCGCAACGGCGGGAAGATGGACGCCTTCGTCCGGGTCCACACCTCGGCGGCCAACGAGGGCCCGACCCAAGGCGTCCTCACCATGGGCTACTACACGAGGGAGGACCTGCCCTACTACTACACGCTGGCCGACGCCTACACCATCTGCGACGGCTACCACTGCTCGGTGATGGGGCCCACCCATCCCAACCGGCTCATGCAGATGTCGGGGACGATCGACCCGGCGGGCAAGGCGGGCGGCCCGGTGATCATCACCAACGGCTCACCGGACGCCCTCTTCAGCGTGCACTGGGACGACCATGCCCGAGGTCCTCGAGGACGCCGGCATCAGCTGGAAGTGCTACGGCCCGAGCCGGCTCCATCTACACCATCGACGCCATGCAGAAGATCGGCCTCACCACCGACAGCGTCCTTCCCTACTTCTCGCAGTACCAGGACCCGATCGTCGTCCATCCATCAGCAAGGCCTTCCTCCCGACCTTCCCCGGCGACTTCGCCGCCGACGTGGCCTCCGGGCGGCTGCCCCAGGTGAGCTGGATGTTCACCCCGGTGGGCTACGACGAGCACCCTCCGGCCCCGCCATTCCTGGGCGAGTGGTTCACCGACCAGGTGCTTGCGGACGCTGGTCTCCAATCCCGAGGTCTGGTCGAAGACCGTGCTCTTCCACATGTACGACGAGAACGACGGGTTCTTCGACCACGTCGCCCCACCGGTCGCCCCTCCGGGCACCGACGAGCGAGTTCCTCACGCATGTCGCCGCTGCCGCAGGACGCCAGTGGCTTCGCTGGACCCATCGGGCTCGGCTTCCGGGTTCCGCTGATGGTCATCTCGCCGTTCAGCCGGGGCGGTCGCATCGTCAGCCAGACCTTCGACCACACCTCGCAGCTTCGCTTCGTCGAGGAGCGCTTCGGGGTGAAGGCCCCCAACCTCTCGTCGTGGCGTCGGGCCACGGTCGGCGACCTCACCGCCACGCTGCACTTCGACGACGTCGACGTTGCCCTCCCCGAGCTACCGCCCACGACGGAACGACCCGAGCTACGTGGCCGCCAAGGGGTGTACGCAGGGCGACCTGCTCGAGGTTGCCGTCAACCAGCCGCCCTACCCCTTGCCCTCGGTGCAGCAGATGCCGACCCAGGAGCCGGCTCGGGTGAGCACCACCTGAGTCTTCGTCATCCCCGCCGCGGGTGGAACGGCCGCATCTGTGGTTCGGCGTCCCGAGCCTCGATCCATCAGTCATCCACCTCTTCCTCGCCCACCATGGACGAGTAGACGGTCAGGAGGGCGCGCTTCTGGGCGGCGTCGAGGCGGGGGTCGTTGCGGATGGCCTCGGCCGTGGCCGGCGCACGCTCCGGCCGGGCGGCAACCCCGGCCGCCTGGGCCAGGAGATCTTCGACGGAGAGCCCGAGGGCCTCGGCCAGCGCCCGGATGATGGTCACCGAGGGCTGGTGGAGGCCGCGCTCGATCTGGCTGAGATAGGGATTCGAGATGCGAGTGAGCTCGGCCAGCTGCCGGAGGCTCATCTGGGCGAGCTGCCGCTGGGCTCGGAGGTAGCTGCCGAAGGCCGCCCACGGCAGGGAGACGTCCGGCGGCAGCCCGGTCGTCGGAGGATCCGTCCCCGGGGTCGGCCTCGGTCATCGGCCCTTTCCCTGACCGACCGTGCCCGGCGGGACAGTGTCCGGGTCCCGGCGTCCCAAGAGGCTCATGTCCGCGCCTGCTCCTTCCCGCCTTTCGGCGATCCTCAGCTGCTGGCCACCCAGCGCCAGCTCGCAGGGCCCGGCTGGGCGGCGACTGGCCTTGCTGACCCCGCCGGGCGAGCCGATGGGTCGGACGCACGCTGGGGCTCTCGTCCGCGTCCTCTGTTTACGTTACCCATTGACGCGGGTAGTGCTGGGTGTTCCAATCTCCGACGAGCGGGCACGTCCAGTTCCCATGGAGGCGACCATGGCCGACGCGGTGACACCGGAGGACGTCGAGCCGGTCATCGGGGGCGGGGAGTTCCTCGGCACCCTCGACCCACTCAGCTTGCTCGAAGCCCTGGCCCGGACCGGCCAGCGCGTGGCCACCACCACCGGGCCCCGGCGGGTCGCCGAGCTGGTCGGGGAGTGGGTGCGCATCGGAGTTGGCCGTTCGGACGTGGCCCCCGAGCCCAGGGACTGGCGGTTCGAGAACCGGGCCTGGCGGGAACACCCCGGGTACCGGCGGATGGCCCAGTGCTACCTGGCCTGGACCGAGACCCTGCTCCAGCTGGTGGACGATGCCGGTCTCGACTGGCGCACCGAGGAACGGGCCCGGTTCGCAACCCGTCTGCTCACCTCGGCGCTCGCCCCGACCAACTACTTCCCGCTCAACCCCGAGGCGCTGGAGCGAGCATGGGAGACGGCCGGCCGCAGCGTCTGGCGCGGCCTGCGCAACTTCGGGCGGGACGTGGTCGACAACCGCGGCATGCCCCGGTCCGTGGCACCGCCGGCGCCTTCATGAGGTGGGGCGGAACCTGGCCGTCACCCCGGGGGCCGTCGTCTACGTCAACGAGGTGTGCGAGTTGCTCCAATACACCCCGACCACGCCCGTGTGTACGGGCCCGCCCGGTGGTGGTCGTCCCACCGCAGATCAACAAGTACTACGTCATGGACCTGGCTCCCGGGCGCAGCTTCGTGGAGTACGCCGTCGCCCAGGGATTCCAGGTGTTCGCCGTGAGCTGGCGGAACCCCACCGCAGCCCAGCGGGACTGGGGCCTCGGGACCTACGTCGACGCCTTGGAGGAGGCCATGGAGGCGGCCGCCGAGGTCGTCGCCAGCGACGACGTGGCCGCCGTCGGTGTGTGCGCCGGCGGGCTCACCACCGCCGCACTTGCTCGGCCGGCTGGCCTCGTCCGGCCGCCATCTCATCAACACCTCCACCTTCGCGGTGACGCAGCTGGACTACAGCGTGCCGTCCACCATCGGGATGCTGGGCATCCCCGACGTGATGGACTCGGGCGGTGCGGTCATCGAAGCCGCCGGGGCACCCTCGGCCCCGAAGCCCTCGGTGCACTCTTCTCGATGCTGCGTCCCAACGATCTCATCTGGAACTACTGGGTCAACAACAATCTCCTGGGAGAGGACCCGCCGGCCTTCGACGTCCTGGCCTGGAATGCGGACGGGACGGCGCTGCCGGCCACCTTGCACAAGGAGTTCCTGGACGTGTTCCTGCACAACGCGCTGGCCCGGGGCGAGCTCTCCTGCCTCGGCTGCCCCATCGACCTCCGAAAGGTCGACTGCGACATCCTTTCGGTGGGCGCCCGCAACGACCATCTGGTGCCCTGGCAGGCCTGCTTCGCCACCACCACCCTGTTCGGGGGCGAGAGCGAGTTCGTCCTCTCGTCGTCGGGTCACATCCAGAGCCTCGTCAACCCTCCCGGCTCGAAGAAGATGGCCATCGCCACCGGGATGGTGACGGGACCGGACCCCGACGAGTGGCTGGCCACTTCGACCGAAAGCCCCGGTGTCTGGTGGGAGCGGTGGGTCAACTGGCAGGGCGCCCGCGCTGGCGGCGAGCGCCAGGCGCCCAACCGGCTCGGCAGTCGCCTCCACCCGGCCCAGGGTCCGGCACCGGGTCGCTACGTTCACAACGCGTGAGCACCGAGGCGGGGTTGGGCCCGCCTCCTTCCGCGGCAGGATGGCGCCATGGTGGATGACGCACTGGACGCGGCTCTCGTGGTCCTGCGTCCGGGGTGTTCGATGAGCGACGATGCCATCCGTTCCCACCTCGCCTCGTGTGGGTTTGCCCGCTGGCAGCACCCCGAATGGTTCGAGTTGGTGGCCGAGATCCCGGAGACCGGGGTCGGCAAGGTCGACAAGAAGGCCATTCGGGCCCGACTCAATCCGGCCGATTGAACCCAAGGGCCGCCCGGACGGTCGTCCACGGTCGCGTTTGCTCGTTGAGGATGTGCTAGGTATAGTTAGCACGACAGCTACAATCCCAAAGAGTTCCCCACCGACCACAGCAAAGCGAGGAACCATGACCACCGCCACCGAGATCACCGAATCCGTCCAGGACGGCGTGCTGAAGGCCATCGAAGTCGGTCAGCGGATTGCGGTCGAGGCCGTCTCCACCGCAGCTGCGACTGTGGACGGCATGGTGCCGGCCCGCACTGTCGCTCCGCTGTCCCAGGGGCCGATGACCCTCCAGGAGGTGATCGACACCACCTTCCGGTTCACCAGCCGTCTGCTCGACTCGCAAAAGGCATTCCTGTCGGAGCTGACGACGGTGGCCACGCCATCGACCACCGCCAACGGGCCGGCCAAGAAGACAACCGGCGCCTGAGTCCGCCAGCCGAGTTCGGCTCGCCCCTGACCGGCAACGAGGTTGGGGGCGAGCCGTCGATCGGTCGGGAGGGCGTCCACAATCCCGGGCCGTTTCGAGGCCGTTCGCCATCATCCAATGCGGGAGTTTGTCGATGACTCGGGCGATCCTCACTATTAACAACCGGAACTACGGCGCCTGGTCCCTGCGGGGGTGGCTGCTGTGCCGGATGGCCAACCTCGAATTCGAGGAGCAGCTCGTGGCCGCCAATGACCTAGGGGCCCGAGCCGAGTTATTGCCGTCGTCACCTTCCTTCCTGGTGCCGTCCCTCGAGCACGATGGCGTCATCGTGTGGGACACCCTGGCCATCGGCGAGTACCTGCACGAGCTATCCCCGAAGGCGGGTCTCCTTCCCGACAACCCAGCCCAACGGGCTCGCTGCCGATCCGTGTGTGGAGAGATGCATGCCGGCTTCCACAATCTGCGCTCGTCTCTGCCCATGAACATGAAGGCGCGCCATCCGGGCTTCAAGCCATGGGCAGGCGCCCTAGCCGACATCGACCGGATCGTGGCCATTTGGCAGGACTGCCTGATCAGCGGTGGCGGTCCCTTCCTCTTTGGCCATGCGCCAACTATGGCCGACGCCATGTACGCCCCGGTATGTTCGCGGACGTTCACATATGAGCTCGAGCTCCCTGACGACTGCCGGGCCTATGTAGAGACGATCATGACCATGCCCGACATGGTGGAGTGGGCGGAAGCCGCCGCCGCCGAACCCGACGATCTCGAAGAGCTCGACGCCGAGTTCTGAGCACCATCCTTGCGCCGACCGTTTGCCGACGCTACCGGCGGAGTCGGTTCGTGACGGTGACAGCCAATCAGTCGTTGGCCAGGATGAAGTTGCGGACCACAGGACTGATCTGCTTTTCCCAAGCGCTTCCGCTGAAGACTCCGTAGTGACCGACGCCGGCTTGGAGGTGGTGGCGGCGACGGGCGCGTGGGATCCGGGGACACAGATCCTGGGCGGCCATGGTTTGCCCCAATCCGCAGATGTCATCTTGGCCACCCTCGACAGTAAGCAAAGCGGTCCGGTTGATGGCCGCCAGGTCCACATGCCGTCCGCGGTGCTCGTAGTGGCCGGTGGCGAGCAGGAACCGCTGGAAGACCCGGTCGACCGTCTCCAGGTAGAGGGCGGCGGGAAGATCGAGGACCGAGAAGTACTCGTCGTAGAAATCCTTGGTGATGGTGGCCCGGGCAGCGTCTCCGACCACCAGCTCATGAAATAAAGCGAGGTGGTGGTCGACGTGTTGAGCGAAGTTCATGGACATGAAGGCCGCCAGCTGTAGGAAGCCGGGATAGACCTGACGGCCGCGGCCGGCGTAGCGCCAGGGCACCGTCGCGATCACGTTGTCCTCGAACCAGCTGAGCGGCTGTTCGGTCGCCAGCTGGTTGACCGAGGTCGGGCTCACTCGCCCGTCGATGGGGCCGGCCATGAGGGTCAAGCTGCGGGGGACAGCCGGATCGCGGCGCTCGGACATCATGGCTGTGGCCACCAACGCGGCCGGGCAGGGCTGGCAGACGGCGAGTAAGTGGGCGCCGGGGCCGACCTGCCGTTGGCAGTCGATGACGAGGTCCACATAATCGTCGAGACCGAACTCGCCTTCGTCGAGCGGTACGTCCCGAGCGTTGTGCCAGTCAATGAGGAAGACGTCCTGGTGGGGGAGCAGCGCCGCCACCGTGGACCGCAGGAGGCTCGAGAAATGTCCGGCCAGTGCGGCCACGACCAACAGGCGCGGTTGCGGCGGCCCGGCTGAGGTCTTGGTGAAATGGATCAGCGAACCAAATGGGGTGATGGCCTCGGTCGTTTCCTCGACTTGGGCGAGTTGGCCGTCGACCAGCACCGGGCCGATCTTGAAATCGGGCCGGGAGTGGTTGAGCCTGGCCCTTGACACCATCTCGTTCATCGCGGCGGCGAACCGCATCGGAGGGTTGTCCGTCAGGCGGTCGGGCAGGAGATCGATCCAACGCAAGGCCACGGTGGCCATGGCGTTGGCGGGAGCCGTCAGATCTCGCTGTGCTTGGTAGATCTCGTAGAGCACCGACGGAACCCACTATCCCGTGCGAGCCAGTTCATATGGCCAGGATAACCACCCGGCGCGGCAAGGGAGTGATGGTCGATGACCACGCCGAGTGACCGTGGTGATCGGCCGCGTGTCAGCGTGACATCAATGCGTCTTCGCCAGGCAATCAGGTGGCCTGAGTGGCGCTCTCAGGAATGACGCCGAATGGGCCGTGCTCAGATCGAAGGCCCTTGTCCTTGTCAATTGGCACTGCTACGTTCCGCCTATGAGCGAGCCGCGGCAGGTGTCCCGTCGGGCGGTTCTCGGTGGCGCGCTGGCCGGTGCGGCTGCCCTCGGCGTCTCGGCCGGGCGTGCCGGCGCGGCGATGCCGGCGGGTGGAGCGGGCCCGGGCCGGCTGCCCAATCCCAAGGCGCCGGCTGGTAGCGACCAACTTCCCGAGATCACCACCATCGTCGCCCTGATGATGGAGAACCACACCTACGACAGCCTCCTCGGGACGTCGCCCCGCGGCGACGGTTTCAGGCTCGATCACCAGGGGCTACCAACCAACCGCAACCCGTGGCCGGAGGACTCGGCCATCCCGCCTCCCTTCCGGGAAGCAGAGTTGCGCGCTTTCCCCATGCCCAACCCCTGTCAGCAGGACGCCCATCCCTTCAACACCTGGCCGGCGGCCCATACGTCGTTCGACCACGGGCAGATGGACGGGTTCGTGAAGAGCCAGAGCGGCCCGGTGTCCATGGGCTACTACGACGCCACCGTCATGCCGTTCGTCAACTCGCTGGCGTCCGTTTTCCCGGTGTGCGACCGGTACTTCTGCTCGGTGATGGCTCAGACGTACCCGAACCGACGCTTCTTCATGGCCGGCACGTCTCTCGGGCTCCTCTACGACGTCCTCAACGACGACCGGCCACCCAACGGGACCATCTTCGAGACGCTCAACCGCTACGGGATCTCGTGGCGGAACTACTTCGCGAACGTGCCCTCCGCCCTCATCTGGACGTATCTGGCGGGCGAGCCGGACATCGGCCCCAACCTGGTCGGCATCGACCAGTTCTTCTCCGACGCCGCCGCTGGCACCTTGCCCGCCTACAGCATGGTCGACCCCAACTTCGGCACCTCGTCCGAGGAGAATCCCCAGGACGTCCAGTTCGGCGACCAATTCATGTCCCAGGTGATCAACGCAGTGATGTCCTCACCGCAGTGGCCGACCACCTTGCTCGTCTGGACCTACGACGAGGGCGGTGGCTACTACGACCATGTGCCTCCCCACTCTGCGGTCAAGCCGGACGACGTAGCACCGATGTTCGGCCCCTCCGATCCGCAAGGGCCGGTCTTCAAGCGCTACGGGTTTCGGGTGCCATCGGGGATTGTCTCACCGCGGGCCAAGCCGAACTACGTGTCGAGGAAGGTCCACGACCACACCTCGATCCTCAAGTTGGTCGAGACCAAGTGGAACCTCCCCTCGCTCACTCGGCGAGACGCGGCCGCCGACGACTTGCTCGACAGCATCGACCTCACCGGGCCGCCGGCCTTCTTGACGCCGCCCAAGCTGGCTGCCCCACCGGACCCCACCCTCCTCGACGGCTGTCTGTCGACCGGTCCGGGCACCATCCCGCCACCGGGTTACGTCATCAAGGGGCACTGACCGGCGGCCGCGTGGTGGCAACGCCGGCGGGGTAGGTAGTCCGCCGGGACGCGCCGGACGATGGTCGCCCGGAGCAGAAGGATCAGCGGGAGCAGGCCGGTCTGGAGGCGGCACAACATTGGCGCTTTGTCACCGGATGCCGCCTCCGGAGAGCGGACGTCGGGGCCCATCCGCCTTGATCGAGTTGACCCCGGCCGAGGCTGGTCGGGGCGGGCGGTAGCGGTCCGGTGGGGGTCCGATCGCAGAGGAGGCGGCGGCTCGGGTCCTCCGTCGAGCAGCTGATGAAGGAGTTCGGCTCGTCATCCGGAGGCATCGCCAACCGCCTGGGTGCGCTTGGGGTACGAGGCCGGCCCGGCGACGAAGAGCAGTGCGTCCTCAACAGCTATCTCCGGGCTGTCGTGAGCGCCGAGCCGACGGTGCTCGGGGTGGCCGTCCGACCGCACTGGGTCCACGTCCGGGTTAGCCGTTGGTGTCGGTCCCGTCCTGACGGAACGGTAGCGAGGCGCTTGCCATGAAGGGGAAATGTCTGCCTCAGGCTCGACAGTGCAGCGACTTTTCAGGTGGTGCAGGATCGAGTGGCTTTCCAACCTCCCGATCCTGCGACCGTGCTGTCGGCCGCCAGCCGGCTCGATGCCGAAGCTTCGGATTCACGCGGGCGACCTAGCTCATGCACCAGAGCCGGGCCTGTGCCAAACTCTGTGAGCTCGGCGGGGCGCCTTCGTCCCACTGGCAGGGGGATGAAATGGCGGTGGCACAACCAGCGATCGGCGCCGTGGGCTTGGTGAGAAAGCCGATCGTCGTGATCTTGCTCTCGATCGTCACGCTCGGGATCTACGGCCTCTATTGGCAATACTCGACGTTCAAGGAGATGAAGAGCTATTCGGGCGAAGGGATTGGCGGCGGACTTGGTTTGCTCTTCGCATTCTTGGTCGGGGTTGTCAACGCCTTCATGATGCCGTTGGAAGTCGGCCAGCTGTATAGCCGTGACGGTCAAGCGGAACCAGTGAGGGCCATAACCGGCTTCTGGGTCTTCTTGCCGATCGTCGGCGGGATCATCTGGCTGGTCAAGGTTCAAAGTCGACTGAACGATTTCTGGCTGGCTCATGGAGCAGTCGAGAGCTAAAGGCTGAGCAAAGGATGAACCGACCCTTACCAATGACCTCTGTGGGAGACCGGCGCGAAGTCAGCCATCGGACGCTGGACTGGCTTGGCGGTCGCCCGTACGAATGTCTTGGGCAATGACAAAGGCCCGGGAAGCTGTCAAAGCCGATGGCTCTCCACCTCCTCGACTTCGTGATCGGACGTGCTCAGATTCAACCCTCTTTGACGGTGAGCAGATCGGGTTAGCGAGCAACACGAGGCAAATGCCAAGCCCGTCCGCTACGGACAAGACTGACCCGCAAGAGGAGAGGTTGGGGTGAAATGAGCACGGATACGGACGAGATCGATCAGGCGAGCTCGCAGGCCGGCCAAACAGACCTGCCTTGGAAGATATTCATCAACTACCGCCGCGAAGATGCGTCAGCGGAAGCGAGGCTCCTGTATGAGCGCCTGGTGAAGCCGTTCGGGGCTGAGAACGTCTTCTTGGACGTCATCAATCTACGGGCCGGCCAGAAGTGGTTGCAGGAGATCAAATCTCATGCAACCCGTTCGGGCGTGTTCTTGGTCGTCATCGGACCTCGGTGGCTTCAGATTCTGAAGAAGCGCGCTCAGGACAACTTCGGGAATGCCGACCCGGACATCGTCGAGCTCGAGATCAAGACGGCGTTGGGCAAGGGCTCCACCATCGACGTCATCCCGGTCATCATCGGTGAGGCCACCCCGCCCACCGAAGACAGCCTCCCGAAATCGCTCAGACCGCTCGCCGCCCGACACATCGAGCACATTCGGATCGATGACGCCCTCGATCATGACGTTGACCATCTCATCGACAGCATCCTCCGGATCGCCCGCGAGAAGCCTGTTCCTGAAGTGGTAGCGGAACCTCTGACCGAAAGTAAGCAAGTCGATCACGGCACGATCGTGGGGAACGCTCACGGCGAGCACTACGAAGAGGTTCTGGACTACATCGTCCACGAAGGAACGCTGGTTCCCTTGCTCGGATCACGTGTCAATGCATGCGACCGCACTGAACCGTGGCAAGACGATTCGGGAACCCTGCCCGACGACATGGAGCTTGCCGACAATCTCGCCCGGCGATTCAGATTGGAATCACAATCTCGTGACCTTGCCGAGGTCAGTCAATATGTGAGCGAGACAAGGGGAAAACCCGATCTCTATCGATCTCTGAGGCAGATCCTCGGTGCCGAGTCCAAGCCGAACAGCGTGCATCGCTATCTCTCGCTCCTCCCTTCTCGATTGGCGGCCCTGGATCTACCCAAGCGATATCAGCTGATCATCACCACGAACTACGACAATTCACTCGAATTGGCCTTTCAGGAAGCGGAAGAACCGTATGACCTCGCCGTCTACATGGCGTCGGGCCCGTTTAAAGGAAGGTTCGTCCATTTCCCCTTCGACGGCGAACCGGAGGTCATCGCCGTTCCGAACAAATACACCAAGCTTCCCGTCGACGATGACCTCGAGCTGGAGCGATCGCTCATCGTCAAGATCCACGGTGCCGTCGATGGCGGTGAAGGGTCCTTCCAGTGGAAGGAGAACTATGTCATCACCGAGGATCAGTACATCGAGTATCTCAGCGAGAGTCCCGCCGACAGTCTGATCCCTATCCAGATTCTGCAAAAGTTGAAAAGCTGCCACTGCCTCTTTCTCGGGTACACCATGCGTGATTGGCGCCTTCGCGTCTTCCTGAAGCGGATTTGGCCCGGCGGATCAATCGAGGCGAAGTCATGGGCCATCGAGGAGAGTCCTGATCTTCTCGAAAAGGAGTTCTGGAGCCACGCTGGCCGCGTCGATCTTCTCAACGCGTCATTGGCTGAATATGTCACCGCATTGAACTCCACGATGTCCACCCTTTCCCAGGCGCCATCCTGAAGGCGGAGCGTGTTGACATGGTGATGGAGCTGGAAAAGGTGACCCAGGCGGATTCGGAGTGCCCGTTCGTCGAGCTGTCCTTCTTCACCGAGGAGACCTCGGGTTTTTTCTTCGGACGGGATGCTGAGCGCAAGACCATCATCGCCAACCTTCGAGCGTCCCAGTTGACGCTCCTCCACGCGGTGAGCGGTACCGGCAAGAGCTCCCTGCTCCGGGCGGGAGTCGCTCACCGCCTCCGTGAGCTGGCGAAGAAGAACTTTCGCGAGCGAGGTTCAGCCGGCTTTGTCCCTGTCGTTTGTAGCTCGTGGACAGAGAGCCCGGTCACCGAGGTCGTCCGGCAGATCGAGAGATCCATCGGCACCCTCTACGCCGACGGCGATCGGCCGGTTCTGCCTCAGCGGCTCGACCTCGCCATCACAGCGGCTGCGCAGCTGGTGGATGCGCGGCTGCTCATCATGCTCGATCAGTTCGAGGAGTATTCGCTCTACCGATCGGGGGACGCGAGCAAGGGCCTCCTCGTCGAACAGCTGGCGCACACCATCAATCAGCCTGATATTCGCGCCAACTTCCTCATCTCCATTCGGGAGGATGCATACGCCAGCCTGGGCGATCTCTTCCGCGGCCGCATCACGAACCTCTACAGCAACTACCTCAGTCTGGACAAGCTCAGTCGGGAGCGAGCCGAGGAGGCGATCCGGAACCCGATCCAGCGCTACAACGAGCTGCATCCGTCGCAGTCGCCGGTCGAGATCGAACGGGAGCTCGTCGACGAGATCCTCAAGCAAGTCAGTGTCGGCAGCATCGCCGGCAACTCCACCGGACTCGGCAGCATCGCCGGCAACTCCACCGGACTCGGCAGCATTGACGGCAATGACGGAACCGATGCGATAGAGGCACCCTATTTGCAATTGGTGATGACACGCCTGTGGCAAACCGAGCAACAGATTTGGGAGATCCAGCAACCGCAGGACCCCCGAGTGCTCCACCTTTCGACCCTCCGGCAATTGGGAGGCGCCGAGGAGATCGTTCGGACACACCTCGACGCCACGCTTGAACAGCTGTCACCCAAGGAACGCGATCTTGCTGCCGATGTCTTTCACCACTTGGTCACACCATCAGGGGCAAAGATCGCACAGAATGTGCCCGATTTGGCCGACTATGCACATCATTCGAACGCGGAGATCGAGACCGTGCTCGAGGGACTGGCGCGAAGTGACGCACGAGTGCTCCGGAGGGTCGATCCGCCAGCTGGAGCACAGGGCGGCGCCAAGTACGAGATCTTCCACGACGTGCTTGCGCCGGCCATCCTCGGATGGCGCCAGCGCGTCGAGACTGATCGGCTAAGGAAGCGGGTCAAGCAAGCACATCGGCTGATCGTTGCCGCCGTCATAGCGACGCTCATCCTCGTCGGTGGCGGATTCGGTATCTGGCATCTTGTGAACGAGCCCACACCGGCAGAACAGCTGCGGGCGATCGTCCCGACCACTCCGGGCGTCAGCTGCATCGAACAGAGCAAGGCCTCTTATGCAGCTTCGAGCGAGGACGCACAGGAGAATTGCGATTACAGCAAGACATCTGGACCAATCGACGTCGCGTTCTACGAGCTATTTCCCTCAGCTAGCTCAATGAAGAAAGCCTTCAATGGATTCATTCCTGCAGCAAACAAGCAAGCGGCGTCATGCGATAATTTCAACGCGTTCGTGAACAATTGTGTTGCTACCTATGGTTCGGGCAAGGGATACGGTCAGATGTGGGAGAACTACCTCGGAACCGGCAAGAACCGTTTCCCAGTCATCACCGCGACCTCCACCAAATGGGCGATTATTGTCGAGCTCAACGGAATTACCGGCGATTCAGGCAATGATCTGCTCAGTTACTTCAATGAGAGTGCCGCGGGCTCAACCAATGGGTTTGTCTCCGGCAGGAGTTGAGAAGGTGAGCCGATGCGATCCGTTCTCACGGACAGAGCAATGACGCGTGCGCTTGTTCGCAGACTCGCTCCACGCCGCGCCAGCTAGGTCAGGATCCGCCGGACCACCCTCAGATGCCAAGAGCCGGGTTCTCGAATGATGGCGAGCTTCCGACCAGGACACCCGTAAGGATCGTGCATGCCGAGGATGAGTGCCGGGATCCTGCTCTACCGCATCCAGGACGGCGTCATCCAGGTGCTCATCGGTCACATGGGCGGCCCGTTCTGGACGAAGAAAGATGCGGCCGCCTGGTCTGTCCCGAAGGGGGAATGCGACGACGAGGACCCCCTGACCACCGCCCGTCGTGAGTTCGAAGAGGAGCTCGGCCAAGCGCCGCCCGAGGTGGACCTCGAAGACCTCGGGGCCTTCCGTCAGGCCGGCGGCAAAGTGGTCCGGATCTGGGCCGGCGAAGGGGATCTCGACACCACTGCCTGTGTGAGCAACACTTTCGAGCTCGAGTGGCCAAGGAGATCGGGCCGGATCATCGAGGTCCCCGAGATCGATCGTGTCGAATGGGTGCCCCTGGCATCAGCCCGGATCCGTCTTGTGCGCGGACAGGTGGCCGCCCTCGACGAGCTCCTCCGTCGGTTGCGCATCAGGGACCCGCGCCTGTCCGAGGGAAAGGCGACGTCGGACGCCTCATGAGCATGGCCGTCCGTCCCCAGGTGGTCGATGCGGACACCGAGCGTCGTGCGCGCAACGGAGTCATGACCCTGGCCCCAGCATGGCGACCGGGGCTGGTAAACCTGATCGGGTATGCGTGAGCCTGTGCCCGCCTCCATAGCGATATTCCGCGTGCGAGTCAGGGTCGCCGTGACCGCTTCCGGGACCGAACGGCGTCGAGGATGAGCCCGACTACGACTGCCTTCTTCGTTCTGGCCGTCTTCGGCGCCAGCGCCGTCGAAATGGTCGAGGCCTTGACCATCGTGATGGCGGCGGGAGTGACCCGCGGCTGGCGACCGGCCCTCGAGGGCGCCGCTGCCGCCGTGGCGCTGCTGGCCGTGCTGGTCGGCGTCCTCGGCGTGCCCCTGCTCCACTACGTGCCCCTCGACGTGCTGCGGGTCGTGGTCGGTGCCGTCCTCCTCAACCTGGGCCTCTCGTGGTTGCAGAAGGCGGTGCTGCGGGCAAGCGGCCACAAGGCCCTCCACGACGAGGACGCCATCTTCGCCGAGGAGACCGCCAAGTTGGGGAAGGGTGCCACCGATCGGTCGCGGCCGAGGCACGACGTGGTGGGCTTCAGCGTGGCGTTCAAAGGGGTGCTGCTCGAGGGGATCGAGGTGGTCCTCGTGGTCGTCGGCCTCGGTGCCAGTGACCATCGGCTCGGCCTGGCTGCCGCCACCGCCGGCCTGGCTGCGGTGGTGGTCGGCATCGCTGGCGCGATCGTGGCCCGACAGCTTTCCGCAGTGCCCGAGAACACCATCAAGCTCGGCGTGGGCGTGATGCTCATGAGCTTCGGGACCTTTTGGGTGGGCGAAGGTGCCGGCGTGCGATGGCCCGGCAACGACCTGGCCATCGTCTTCCTGGTGGGCATCTTTGTCTTGGCCGCGGGGATTGCCATCTTCTGGCTGCGCGCCCTTCTGCCCGCCGCCGAGCCCCTCCGGCACCGGCCGCGCCCGGTTCGGCGGCGAGGTGATGGCGTGATGATGCGGGGACTGACCGTCGCCGGGCGGTTCCTCTGGAATTTCCTGATCGGGGAGAGCCCCGCCGCCTTCGTGGCCACGCTGGTGATCGTCGGAGTCGCTTTGGGGCTTCGCCACCACACCTGGGCGGCGGCAACCGTCCTGCCGCTGCTCGGCGTCCTTGCTCTCGCCGCCGGCGCCTACCGTGGACGTCGCCGAAGCCTGTGAACCGCCGAACATCGCTGGCCGTGCTGACCACCCATGGGGAGCTCCGGGTCCCCGAGGTCACCGTCTACTTCTGGGTCATCAAGGCCCTGTCGACGGCCATGGGCGAGGCGACCTCCGACTACCTCGTCCACCAGCTCCACCCGGTGCCGGCCGTGGCCCTGGGCTTCCTCGGCTTCGTCGTCGCCCTCACCCTTCAGTTCTCCATGCGGCGGTACCTGGCCTGGACCTACTGGTTCGCCGTCGTCATGGTCGGCGTGTTCGGCACCATGGCCGCCGACGTCCTCCACGTCGGTTTCCACGTGCCATACGTGGCCTCGTCGGTCCTCTACGCCGTCGTGCTCGCCGCCGTGTTCCTCACCTGGCAGCGGACGGAGCGCACGCTCTCGTTCCACACCATCGACACCCCGCGCCGTGAGGCCTTCTACTGGGCGGCGGTGGTGGCCACCTTCGCCATGGGCACGGCCGTCGGCGACCTCACGGCGACGACCTTCCACCTCGGCTACCTCGGGTCCCTGGTGCTCTTCGCCGTGCTCATCTGCGTGCCGGCCGCCGGCTTCCGCTGGCTCGCCTGGAACGCTGTCTTCTCGTTCTGGTGCGCCTACGTCCTCACCCGTCCGCTCGGCGCCTCCTTCGCCGACTGGATCGGCAAGCCCGGGGCCGTTGGTGGAGTCGGGTGGGGCGACGGGCGGGTGGCTCTGGTGCTCAGCGGTGTGATCGTCGTGATGGTGGCCTACCTGGCCACAACCAAACGGGACCTGCAGACGAGGCGGTGATCGAGGTCGGTGCCGGCCGGAGGTCGAAGGTCAGGCGCCCGGCGTGCCCGACCGTCGCCGTCTCGAGGCCAGCCAGGCCAGCCCGCCAACGAGTGCGGCCCCGCCGGCGGCGATGGCGGCCAGTGCGCCAGCCGGCAGTCCGCCGGTGGCTGCGGCCGCCACGCCGTGGTGGTTGCCCGACCCCGTCCCCCGTCCCGCCGGCGCTGTGGTTGACGTCGGGTGGGGCGCGGTCGTGGGCGTCGTGGATGGTCCGTCGCTGAAGGCCACCAGCCCGTCGGAGGCGGGAGCGAGGAGCAGGCCGTCACCGACCCCGGGCGTCGGGAAGTGGTTGGCCGGTGCGCCGATCGTCGCCTGCTGGCTCACGTCGCCAGTCGCCGGATCGAGGCCATAGAGGACGCCATTCTGCCCGATGGTCCATACCAGACCTGCGGCCATGATGGGCGGCCCGCCGCCTACTGAGGCGCTCCAGAGCCTGCGCAGGGAAGGTGGTGACGAGCCGGCCTGGACGGCGATGGGTCCGTTGAGACACGGGATGTAGATGGTCGTGCCGACGAACGCGCTCCCGCCGTCGATGTCGTTCCCGCAGCTCGATCGCAGGAGGGCCTGCTCGCCGCCGATGCCGCCGAGCCGGGCACCGTCGAGGAGGTAGGTGATCTGGGACTTGCCCGAGATGACGACCTGTCCGTCGCCGAGCAGCACGGGGGCGGTCGAGAAGTCGAGGTCACTGGCATTGTCGCTCGGCCAGCTGGACGGGGCGAAGTATTGGAGGAGACGGAGGGATGACGACAGCTCCAGCACGGAGTCGCTGTCGTCATAGGCTTGGCCACGGGAGGTGACCGACCCGTTGCCGGCGCTCACCCAGATGTCGCCGGCCGCGTCGACCACTGGGGCTGCGCCACCCATCCAGATGGCCCCCTGCCGCTCGCCGGGGCCGGAGTCGACCTCGAAGTCGACGGGCGTGCCCCCGGACTCGGGAACGGTCACCACCCAACCGTGGTAGATCGAGCAGTCTCCGTAGTTGCCGCCGTAGGAGAAGGCCACTCGGCCGGCGTCCAGGGTGAGTCCCGTGCGCTGCAGGATGGCGGCGGGGTCGGCTCCGGGCGGGTCCACGTCCTTCGTGAGCTCGACCATGCCCGAACTTGCGTCGAGACCCACCAGCATGTGGGACGGTTCCCCCCGACCAACTCGTCTGCGACCACGAAGATCTCGTTCCGGGCCGGGTCGATGACCGGCGTGCCGGTGATCCCGACGGTCGGCTGGATGTCCCCGCACGGGAGGGAATTGGCCGGTACCGGGCTCCCGACGTGTCTCGACCAGACGACCCGCCCGGTTGCCGCATCGAGGGCGTAGATGGTGTCGTTCTCGGTGGCGACGTAGACACGCCCCGATTCCACCAGGGGCTCCCCGTAGAGCTGGCCGTCGAGGGCGGGCGACGTCCAGGCCGGCGCGGTGGTGTCGATGGGACCCGGACCGACCGAGACACCCGTGCCTTCTAGGTCGCCGTGGTAGACGGTCCACGACCTCGAGGCCGCTGGGGCGCCGATTCCAGCCGTGGTCGACGTGGACGATTTGGTCGACGTGCTGGCACCCACGGCGCCGCCGGAGGCAACGGCGAGCCCGACGACCCCGGCGAGCACGGCCGCCAGCCGGGCTCGCCTTCCGGTTGCCTTTCCGACCGCACCGCGAAGCTCCCTGGGTACGCCGTCGCATCCGCCTATCTTTCCCCGCCCGTCGCTCTCCGGCGGGTCAGCGCCTGAAGGCGTCCTTCACCTTCTCGCCAGCCTGCTTGAGGTCGCTACTTGCCTCGTCCACCCTCCCGCATGTCCCTGGAGGGATCCGCCCCGCCGTCGGCCGAATGTCCGGCTGTCATTCCAGCCAGGCCCGCACCTTCGCCCTGTCCAGCCGCTTCCAGACCTTGCCCCACCGCCGCCGCAGTTCCTGTTGGCGCCGCCGCTCCTCGCTGGTCAGCAGCCCGGCGGCGAAGCTGGCCCACGGGCTCGCCGCCAGCGCCTCGCTCCACAGCCACTCCTCTGAACTCACCGCGTCGTGATGCTCTCCGAGGACGGTCTGGAGCTCCTTGGCGGCAGCAGCAGTTCGCCGGGCCCGCTTGCCGAGGACCGGAACGGCCGCCTCCGACGCGTAGCGCAGCTGCTTGGCCTTGATTCGGATCCGATGCAGCTCACCATTGGTCGGATGGTCACCGACCCGGCCGACCTGCTTGCGCAAGGACCGCCACGAACGGTGGACCAGGCGGGGGAGGGCGGTGCGGGCCGGGCTGTCAGCTACTGAGCTCTGTTTCTTCGCATGGCCGTGTCCTCGCTTGGCCCGGAACGGAGGCGTCTGGCCGGCGGCATGCAGCCGGTCGAGCAGCCCCAAGTACCGCGATTCGTCATCGATCACGTGGGCGAGCTGCTGGCACGCCAACTGGCGCTGCTCGGACAGACGACCGAGCAGTTCTCGTTGGCCGGCGGCGTCCGTTGGTGAGCCCTCTTTGTGCGCCGACAGTCCGGAGATCAGCACGTCGGCGTCCCGCACATCGCCCAGCGCCGCACCGAGCCACCGGAGGTCGTCGCGGATATGGCGGACCCAGGTCGGATCGAGGGCTGGTCGGAACGTCTTGAGGTCCGAACGGAGCCGGCGGGTGGCCACCCGGCCCTGGTGGATGTCATGAGCGGATGGGTTGTGGGTGTGGAGACGGAGGCGGTAGTCGTAGTCAAGGAGTCCGTCGAGCCCGGCGTTGATGCTGGTCCGTACCACTGCCTCGAGCGAGCTGCGCTTGCCGACGTCGGACCGGTGGCCCGGGAGCCGATCCTGCCGCCAGCCCGAGGGCGGTGGCGAGCTTGGGCGAGTCGTCCGGGCGGGCCCCGGCGTCTCGCAGCACCTGAACCACCGCGTCGAGCCTTTGGCTCGGCCCCTTCCCGGTCTGGTCCTCCGCCTCGTCGTCGGACAGCTCCAGCTCGACCTGGCGGAAGCGCAGCCCGTCGCGCGGGCCGCCGTTCACGGTCACGGTGTCGTCGTCGAGCACGGCCCAGGACCGGCCCCGCTCGTCGTGCAGCTCGAGGGGACGGCGAACGGTACTGAGCTCGGCGAGCTGACGTAGTTCGGCGGAGCGCACCAAGCCCCGCAAGAGGCGTTGGGCTTCCGGTGGCATCGCATCGCGGGAGCCCGGCCACGAGAGCTCGGTTCGGTCCAGAGTCGCCCCAGTGGGCCTCTCGGGCAGCTTGACGGTCCACGTCCCTGAGGTGGGCCCTTCGCCCAACCGGTGGCGAAGGGTGATGCCGCGACGCCAGAGCCTGAAGTCGGGCGTGTCGATGTAGGCGGCCCGCAACTCCTGGTCGGGAAGGCGGTTGGTGCCGCCGACCAGACCGCGTAGGTCGGGCAGGGCGAGGTCGAGCGTCGGCCTTGAGCTTGACCTCGCGCTCGATGTGGTCAGAGGGGGCGTGGTCGTGGGTGGTCGATCTCATCGCCCCATGACTACCCGCCCATGATGGGTGAGAACCAGCCCGCGTGCGCTCCGATCGAGTTTGCATGCCGTGACGGGCTGGTCACAATGCCTATTCGTTCCCGGCCCGCGTAGCCAAAAATGACTGGTCCCTCAAGTGCCGGGCGTTCCCGGCAGGGGGGCGACCGGCACAGGGTCCTTCAGGTTCGTGTGCTGCCCGAAGCAAATGAACACCTGGTGCCCGGTGGCCGTCACCGGCACGAATTTGGCCCCCTGGACCTGCACGAAGGACGGGCAGATGGGGAAGGACTGTGTGGTGTGGGCCGTTGTCCAGTTGACAGGGGCTGACACCCCGCCGGCGGTGAAGTCGGTCACCCCGTTGGTTCGGGCGATCACTGACTGCGGGGTCGGATTGCGGCCAGCCAGCTTGAGTCCCTCGGTGAACAGGGCGGCGGACTGCCATCCCTGCATGGCCAGCTGGTTGGTCACATCGTTGGGTTCGTACTTTCGCATGACGGTCAGGTATTGCTGCATCCCCGGGTAGGCCCCCGGGAACAATGCTGGCGCGGCAAAGGGCACGAAACCGTTGGCGTCGATGTAGACGCCCTGCATGAGGCTCTGATACTGGGCCAGGAGTGCCTGGTTGTAGCCGTTGAGCCACAACTGGTGGATCTTGACCCCGTACTGCTGGAGGTCACGCGTCAGGGTGATGTCGTCCGAGTCCTCGATGCAGCTGACGACGAAGTCCGAGTGGTGGGCGGCGATCTGCTGAGCAGCCGAGGTGAAGTTACCGCCCAGCGAGGCGTCGAGATCCTCGTAGCTCACGTCGATGCCGGCTGCGGTGAGGTCTTGCCCGAGGGTGTGACAGGCCGGGTACGAGGCCGGGATGCCTTGCCCGTAGCTGATGAGCGCCACCGACTTCGTGTGCGTCCGCTTGAGGAAGAAGGCGACGGGGGGAGCAATGGCGTGGTAGTCCTGCGTCGATCCGCCGGCGGCGAAGAGGTTGCCCGGCCCGGCCCAGTTCCCGCTCACGTTGTACCCGTAGGTCGGGGTGCCCGTAGACACGAAGAAGTCCGGGGTGAACCAGAAGGTCGACACGAAGACGGCGAAAGCATTGTCCTGCTGGATGAGCGTGTGGGCCAGTTGGCTGAAAGTGGTCGGGTTGCCGCCGTCGTCGAGGTTGTGGGCCACAACGATCTTGTGGCCGTTGACTCCTCCCTCGGCGTCCACCATGTCGAAGTAGGCCTGCATGCCGGGGATGAACGAGGAGAAGTCACCGGCTCCGACTCCGGTGATGGTGGCGATGGCGCCGACCTGGATGGTGCCCGATCCACCGGGCGCCGGCGACGTGGGCGCCGTGGACGACTGCGGGCTGGGCGTCGCCGTGTTGCTCGAGCACGCCACCAGGGTCGTGGCACAGACCACGGCGGCGGCGCCGAGGAGCGCACGGGTGCCGGCCCGCCTGGCGGGCACGTTTGCACCTTCGTGGCCTCCTCGGTCTGTCACCGCTGAGCTCGCCATCGGAGTGCGCGGTCGCCGACCCACCATTGGTTCCCCCTTCGCCGAGGCCGCCGGCCTCGAGCCGGCACCGGCGTGCAGCTTTCCATCCGGGTACGCACATTGCCACCGCTCCACCAGGTCAAACGGTCACCTGTCCCTTGGGAGGCGTGACAAGGCACCTCGACCGGCTCCGGTTGCTGCAGATGGTGACCCGGAGGTGGGTGTGACCAGCGCCTCTCAGGCAGCGGCAACGAGTGCTTCGACCTCGGCGCGCTCGTCGGCCGAGAGCCGCCAGGCGCCGGCGACGGCGTTGGCCCTTACCTGGTCCGGTGTCGTTGCTCCGGCGATGACCGAGGCCACGACCGGGTCGGCGAGGAGCCAGGCGATCGCCAGGTCGAGCACCGATCGCCCGTGGTCGGCGGCCCAGGCGGTGGCCGCGTCGACCGCTGCGAAATTGCCCTCGGTGAGGATTCCCTTCGCCCGCTCGCCCCAGCGATTGAGCCGGGTCCCGGCCGGGGGTGCCTGGCCATGGGCGTACTTGCCGGTCAGGAGCCCACTGGCCAGCGGGAAGTAGGGGAGATAGGCGATGCCGAGCCGACGGCACTCGGGCAGCACCTCCTCCTCGTCGGCACGGTGGAGCAAGTTGTAGTGGTTCTGCACGCTCACGAAGTGGTGACCACCGGACTCAGATGCAGCCGCCTCGGCTTCACGCAGCTGAACGGCGCTGAAGTTGGAACAGCCGATGTCGCGGACTTTGCCGGCGTCGATCAGCTCGTCGAGGGCACCCATGGTGTCGGCGATAGGCGTCGTCGGGGCCGGTCGGTGGAGCTGGTAGAGGTCGATGCGGTCAGTGCCGAGCCGTTTCAGGCTGCGCTCGGCCGCGGTGCGCACGTAGTCGGGCGCCGCCCCTCCTGGCCCACCGTCCACCGGGCTGCCGAACTTCGTGGCCAAGACCACTTCCTCGCGGCGGCTGCCGAGAGCAAGGCCAAGCCGTTCCTCGCTCTCGCCGTATGAGTCGGCAGTGTCGAAGAAGGTGACACCGGTGTCGAGGGCTGCCTGGACGACCGGCGTCACGTCGCCGGCGGCCATGCCCATCCCGAAGTTGTTGGTGCCGAGGCCCATAACCGACACCTCGAGCGAACCGATGCCACGGGTATCCACCGGGCCGCCTTACCTGCGATGCCGGACAGCGACGGGCGGGCCGGCGGTGCGAGGCCGGATGGTGGCGATTGCCGTTGTCCCTGTGACCCGGTTCCACTGCATAACGACTCCTCTCATGGCGTTCACGTCTCATGGGTTCACGCCGCCTCGCGGTCGTCGTGCACCGGGTCTCGGTCGGACAGCTTACGGAAGCGCTGGTGGGCACGTTGCTCGTGTCGAGCGGGTTGGCCAAAGTCGACAGATCCAGACGGATGATCAAGGGCCGTGCCCAAGTGGGGGAGAGCGGGTCGGTCCAAGATGGCACCGACCGGGAGGCACCACAGCGGTTGGCGGGAACCGTGCCGGGCCTCCCGGCCGGGACCGGGATGATACCGGCCGGCCTTCGACATCCCGCGTCTCTGATCGGCGGCCCGCCTGGCCCCGTTTGCACGCTGACTGGCAAAGGACGTCGAGCTCAGGCGGTACCATGCAGCCACCGGGGCGCCGTCCGGCACCGGCGGATGAGATGCAGAACGTCCTCTTCATCACCGTCGACCAGTTCCGGGGTGACTGTCTCTCCGTCGCCGGCCATCCGACCGTCCGGACGCCGGCGCTCGACGAGCTCGCCGCAAACGGCGCTCGCTTCACCCGCCACTGCAGCCAGGCGGCACCGTGCAGCCCTGGACGCGCCTGCCTCTACACGGGCACGTACCAGATGAACAACCGGGTGGTCGGGAACGGGACGCCCCTCGACCGCCGCTTCGACAACGTGGCTTTGGTGGGACGGCGAGCCGGGTATGCCCCCGTGCTCTTCGGCTACGTCGACCAGGCCATCGACCCCCGGTCGGCCGACGGCCCGGACGACCCCCGTCTGTCCAACTACCAAGGTTTGCTCCCAGGAATGGCTTTCGAGCTCGAGCTTGGGGATGAGCAGGAGGCGTGGCGGGACTGGCTGTCCGACCTTGGCTACGGCGAGTTCCGCGACGGTGACCACGCCCTCGCCAGCGTGCCGGAGCGTCCCGCCGAGCATGGCGTCTCCGCATTCCTGACCGACCGCCTCGTCGACTGGCTGGGCCGCCAGGACCGGCCGTGGTTCGTGCACGCCAGCTACTGGGGTCCGCACCCGCCGTACGCGGCGGCCGGTGCGTGGTCCACCGCCTACCCACCCGAGGAGGTGGGCGATCCGGTGCCCAGGCCGGAGTGGCCCGTACCCTTCTGTGGCGAGCTCGCCGCGCCGATCCCCGCCATCGACTCGGCCCACCTCCGGGCCGTCCGGGCCCAGTACTTCGGGATGGTCTCCGACGTCGACGCGCAGCTGGGACGGCTGTGGCGCGCCCTGCGCGACCTCGGCCTGTGGGACGAGACGCTCGTGGTGGTGGCCTCCGACCACGGTGAGCAGCTCGGCGACCAGGGGCAGCTCGGAAAAGGAGGCCTGTTCCCGGCCAGCTACCACACCCCCTGCATCGTCCGCGACCCGCGGTTCCCGGCGGCCCACGGTTGCGTGGTCGACGCCCGCACCGAGAACGTGGACATCTTGGCCACCCTGTCCGAGGCGCTCGAGCTCGAGGTTCCGGCCCAGAGCGACGGACTCTCGCTCATGCCGTTCGTGCGCGGCGAGGAACCGCCGTGGTGGCGGACGCAGAGCCACTGGGAGTACGACTGGCGGTGGGAGCGAATCCTCTTCGGCCCCTACCCCTGGCCGTGGGACCGGCGGCTCGAGTCGATGAACCTGGCCGTCGTGGCCGGCGAGAACTCTGCCTACGTGCAATTCGCCGACGGCCACTGGTTGTGCTTCGACCTGGCTGCCGATCCGACGTGGGGGACGCTGAGCAAGGACCCCGATCTCGCCCTCTCAGGTGCCCGGTCCATGCTGACGTGGCGGGCCCAGCACGCCGATCGAACCTTCAGCGACATGCTGGTACTGGAGGGCGGGGTCGGCCGGGTCCCGTCCCTCGAGCGATGACCACCTTCCAAGCGCTCGTCGACCTAATGGGCGAGATGGCCCGGCAAACGTCCTCCGAGGGCGGCGGTCTCAGCGAGCTCGACCACTGGCTGCAGTGTGCCTTCGAGCTGGCGGTCGTCCGTCCCGACGATGAGGAGCTGCAGCTCGCCGGCCTCGTCCACGACGTCGGTCACGCCTTCGGCACGGATGCCAACCACGGCCGGCTGGGTGCATCCTTCGTGCGCCCCGTCCTGGGCGACCGGGTGGCCGACCTGGTCGAGGCTCACGTGCCGGCCAAGCGGTACCTCGTGACGGTGGAGACCGGCTACCGCGACAATCTGTCGGCCGACAGCGTGCGCACCCTTGTCATCCAGGGGGAGGGGATGACGCCGGATGACGTCGAGTCGTTCCGGCGCTCGCCGGTCTTCGACGACGCCCTGGTGTTGCGCCGCGCCGACGAGGCGGCCAAGATCCCGGCTCGCGCCGTCCCCGGGCTCGACCATTGGCTGGACGCCCTCCGTGCCGCCGGCCGGCGCGCCGGGGGCGGCTGACGAGCGGTCGGTCCAAGCGGCCGGTCGTCCACAGGATCGCCGTCCTCGGGGCGGTGCGGAATTCGTCGCGGTACCGGGTGACAACGGGGTCGGATGGCCCAAGCTCCGATCGCAAGCCAAACAATCCGCAAGCTCGGTCCACGCTGACCGGCGGTGTCCGGGCCGAGTCGCGGGGGACAGTGCGGAATTCGAAGGATGCTGGCTTTCGGCGGCAACGTCCCTGATAATGGGTGCAATCGGTCGCTTACAGCACTACTGTCCATCCCCGGTTGGACGGCGTGTCGGTCCTTCGGTCGGCTCCTGTCCTCCGCCAAACACAACAGGGGGAGGCGACTCGTGGCAACAGTGACGGCACCGACGGACGGAAGTCATCCGGTCACCGAACACCCGGACAAGGGGCTCAAGGGCGGGGCCCTCGGGCTCATCTCCAGCACCGTGGTCGGGGTGGCGTCGACCGCCCCCGCCTACAGCCTGGCCGCCACCCTGGGCTTCGTGGTGGTCGCCATCGGGCTGCAGGCACCGATCGTGACCCTCATCGCCTTCATCCCGATGCTGTTCATCGCCTACGGCTACAAAGAGCTCAACAACGCCGACCCCGACTGCGGCACGACGTTCACCTGGGGGGCCCGTGCCTTCGGGCCCTGGACCGGGTGGGCCGGGGGCTGGGGCATCATCGCCGCCGACATCCTGGTCATGGCCAGCCTGGCCCAGATCGCCGGTCAGTACGGATTCCAGCTCTTCGGCGCTCATGGCATCGGCAGCAATGCCGACAGCGGGTGGGTGCTGCTCGTCGGCATCGCCTGGATCGTGGCCATGACGGTGATCTGCTACGTGGGCATCGAGGTGTCGGCCAACTTCCAGAAGGTGCTCCTCAGTATCGAGCTCACCATGCTCTTCATCCTCTCCATCTGGGCCCTCATCAAGGTCGGGAACGGCACGGCGCCAATCGGTCACCTGACACCGGCGTTGAGCTGGTTCAACCCCTTCAAGGTGGCCTCGGCCCACAACTTCATCAATGGCATCATCCTCATGCTCTTCATCTACTGGGGGTGGGACACGGCGGTGTCGGTGAACGAGGAGACGTTCGAGCCCGAAAAGACACCGGGCCGGGCCGCCGTGATCTCGACGGTGATCCTTCTGGTGACCTATGTGCTCGTCATCCTGTCGGTGCAGTCCTACGCCGGCGTGGGGACCACGGGCATCGGACTCGGCAACACCGCGCACGAAGGCGACGTGCTCTCGATACTCGGCACCTCGATATTCGGGACTTCTGGGTTCGGGACCTTCCTGGGCAAGCTGCTCCTGCTCATGGTGCTGAGCTCGGCGGCCGCCTCGACGCAGACCACCATTCTGCCCACGGCCCGGACGACCCTGGCCATGAGCGTCTACAAGGCCATCCCTTCCGCCTTCAGCCGGATCCACCGGCGGTTCCTCACGCCCACGGTCTCGACCGTGGTCATGGGCCTGGTCTCGATCGGGCTCTACGTGATGCTCAACTACATCTCGGCCGGGACGGTCATCTCCGACTCGGTGTCCGCCCTCGGGGTGATGATCGCCTTCTACTACGGGCTCACCGGCCTCTCCTGCTTCTGGTACTACCGAAAGACCCTGCGTGAGTCTCCCCGTAACCTGTGGCTGCGGGGGATCCTGCCGCTCCTCGGCTGGCTCATGCTCTGGTCGGCCATGGGCTACAACCTCTACTTCTACTGGGGACCGGGCAACAGCTATACGAGCTGGAAGATGGGCTTCTGGCCCCACTGGGACATCGGCGGGGTGTTCATCATCGACATCCTCGCCCTGATCGTCGGAATTGTCCTCGTCCTCGCCTACGCCTCGCGGCGGCCGGCCTACTTCCGGGGTGAGGTCCTCAACCGGGACACGCCGACAAAGGTCCCCGAGGACCTGGGTGCGGAGGTTGGCCTGTTCGGCATCGACACGAGCCAGCCCCCCGCGCACGAGGACCAGCCACCGGCTCCGGCCGCCCACTGACGCGAGAGCCGGGCTGGACCCGGCCTGGCGACGGCCGTCAGGCCCTCGCCTAGCATGACCAGGTCGTCGACGTGGGGTCGCCGTCGTGCGGTGCGTGCGGTTCGGGACCCGACCGGGGAGGGTGATCATGGGCGATCTGCCCGCGGTGATGCCGGCCGCCGTCTATCGGGGCAAGGGTGACGTGGCCGTGGAGGAGCGGCCGGTGCCCGTGCCGGGCCCCGGCGAGGTGGTGCTCGAGGTCAACTACTGCGGCATCTGCGGCTCCGACATCCACATCCTGCTCGAGGGGTGGGGCGATACGCCGGGCCACATCGCCGGCCATGAGTACACCGGGACGATCGCCGCCGTCGGCGACGGCGTCGAGGGCTGGCAGGTCGGCGAGGCGGTGGTGGGCGGCCCGTCCCCGAAGTGCGGCCGGTGCCGTCGCTGCCTCGAGGGCAAGCCCTCGCAGTGCGAGAACCGGCGGTCGTCGGCCGGGGCCTTCAGTGACGGTGCCTTTGCCGGCTACATCCGAGTGCGGGCAGTCTCACTGGTCCGCTTGCCCGGAGGGCATGAGCTACCGTGACGCGGCGTTGGCCGAGCCACTGGCCGTGGCCCTGCACGGGATCACCCGCTCGGGGGCGAAGCCCGGTGATCGGGTTCTCGTCATCGGCGCCGGCCCCATCGGCGCCCTGTCCATCGCCGCCCTGCGGGCCTTGGGAATCACGGATGTCGTGACCGTCGAGCCGGGGGAGCGGCGCCGCAAGCTGGCATCGGACCTTGGCGCCACCGAGGTGTGGGAGCCGGACCACCTGGAGCGCTTCCCACCCTGGGAGCCGGAGCGACTCGCTGAACCCGCCTTCCACGTTGTGCTCGAGTGCTCGGGCAAGAAGGCGGCCATGGAGGCCGGCTTCTACCAGTTGGCCCGGGGCGGCACCCTGGCCCTGGTCGGCGCCGGCATCGAGGGGCCCGTCCTTCGACCCCAACCGGTTCGTGCTCAACGAGCTCTCGGTGGTCGGCTCCTTCATCTACGACCTCGACGGCTTCGAGCGGGCGCTCGAGCTATTGGCCTCGCCTGACCTTCCCCACCGACCTGCTCATCGAGGCCGAGGACGTGACCCTCGACCGGTTGCCCGATGCGCTGGTGGGTCTGGCCGAAGGGCGCCTGGCCGGCAAGGTCATGGTCGTGCCCCGTTTGACTCGCCAGCGGCTCCGGGCCCTCGGACATGGAGGAACGCACATGAGCCATCCCTACTACCCGACGGGCAACCCGCGCTTCAACCACGTGGCCATGAGCCTGCCCGCCGGCGGGCTCGACGCTGACCACCGGGCCGACCTCTGCCGTTTCTGGGGCGAGGTGTTCGGCTTCGAGGAGCTCGAGATGCTGACCGAGGACCGGCACCGGCTCGTGTTCTCCTGCGTGCACTGGGACCAGTTCATGTTCCTCATCTCCGAGGAGGAGCCAATGACCTGTGCCCGTCTCGACCACTTCGGCTTCGCCGTGGGATCAGAGGAAGAGCTGCAAGGACTCCGCGACCGGGCCGTGGCCTTTGCGCGACAAGGACGACCGGGTCGACCTCATCGACCTTCACGTGGACGACCGCGAGGTGGTGAAGATCCACTCCTTCTACGTCCGCTACCTGCTGCCCATGATGTGCGAGGTGCAGTGGTGGGAGTTCGCCCGGTGAGCGCAGCCGCCGCCCACGGTGCCGCTCATGGCTCCGGCGGCCTCGAGATCGGGGTCTTCGTCCCCCAGGGGTGGAAGCTCGAGTACGAGGGGTGGAGTGGTCCCGACGCTTGGGACCGCAGCGTCGAGCTGGCCGCACTGGCCGAGTCGCTCGGCTACGACCATCTCTGGGTCTACGACCACGTGGAGACCGTGCCCCGGCGGCGTCCCACCCACGTTTTCGAGGCCTTCACCACTCTGGCCGCCCTCTCGCAGCGCACGTCGCGGATCCGGCTTGGGCAGCTCGTGACCTGTTCCTCCTACCGCAACGCCGGGCTGCTGGCCAAGGAAGCCGCCTGCGTGGACGTGTTCTCCGGCGGGCGGCTCATCCTCGGGCTGGGAGCGGGGTGGTACGCCGAGGAGTACCGGGCCTACGGCTACGAGTACCGATCGAATCCCGAGCGCCTGGCCGTGCTCGACGAGACCCTCGAGGTGGTCCGCCGGCATGTGGACCGAGGAGCAGGTGACCTTCGAGGGCGCCCACCTCCGCTTCGACGGCGCTTTCTGCGACCCGAAGCCCGTCCAGCAGCTGCCACCCATCCTTGTGGGCGGTGGCGGAGAGCGCGTCAACCTGCGCATCGCCGCCCGCCGGGCCGACCTCACCAACTGGCAGGTCGGGATCGAGGCCTTCGAGCGCAAGTCCGCGGTGCTCGCCCAACACTGCGAGGAGATCGGGCGACCCTTCGAGGAGATCGTCCGCACCCACGGGCCCGACTGTCGCATCTTCGACACCGAGGAGGACACCATCGCCTGGTGCGAGTCCGATGGCGGCGGAAGCCTGTGGGGCCGGCAGGCGACCGAGCCGTACCTGGCCGAAAACCTGGTGGGCACCCCGGAGCAGGTGGCCGAGAAGGCGCAGGCCTACCTCGACGCCGGCTGCCGCGGCCTCATCCTCTGGCTGCGGGACTTCCCGTCGGACGAGACGCTGCGCCGGTTCATGGACGAGGTCGTCCCCAAGCTGTCGATGACCTGAGCGGCCGAACGGTGGCCACCCTCGAGCTCGCCGACCTCTCGCTCGACTACCAGGTGCGCGGCGAGGGCGACCCGGTCGTCCTCATCTGCGGCTGCGGGCAACCGGCGCTCGCCTGGGACCTCGGTGTGGCCCCCCGCCTGGCCGATGCTGGCTTTACGGTCGTCACCTTCGACAACCGGGGCGTGGCTCCGTCGTCGTCGCCGCCCGCCCCCTACACCATCGCCCAGATGGTGGACGACACCCTGGCCCTCTGCGACCACCTCGGTTTCAGCCACGGCCCGCATGGCCGGCTACTCGATGGGTGGCTGGATCGCCGAGACCATCTGCGCGCAGCATCCCGGGCGCGTGCAGGCTGCAGCGCTGATCGGCAGCTGCAACGTGACCACGTCATGGGAGAAGGCCATCACCTCGGTCGAGCTCGCCATCGCCCACTCCGAGGTCGACCTTCCCCGTCTGTTCTACGCCACCGAGACCCTGCGCTACCTGCCCAACAGCGCGCTGCAGGACGACGCCACCGTCGACGCATGGCTGTCGATGATCGGCGACATGGAGGTGTGGCCGAACCCCGGACGGGAGGGCCAGTTGGCGGCAGCCATGAGCTGGATGCTCGACACCGAGCGGACCAAGGTGTGGCCGGACATCCGGGTGCCCTGCCTCGTCCTCGGCTTCGAGCACGACGTGGACTCGCCTCCGGCGCGGGCCCGCCAGGCGGCGGCGCAGATCCCTGGAGCCCGGTTCGCCGAGATCGCCAGCGCCAGCCACCTCGGGCCCATGACCCACGCCGCCGCTGTGGCCGACGAACTCGTCGGCTTCTTCCGCAATAGCAAGGAAAGGGCCTGATCGCCCCTCGCCCGCGGCCGTCGCCCCGCGGCGCGTCTCACGGTCAGAAGGCCAGCATGCTCCTGGCGGTCCCGGTCGAACCAGAGGGCGAGCAGGGCACCCGGCACGGCGGCCAGGGCCACGATGACCAACGCATAGGGCGCGGCGGCGCCGTAGGACACCGCGCTCTGGTAAGCCCAGAACTGGGTGGCCAGCGTCTGGACACCGATGGGGGCCAGCACGAGCGTGGCCGTGAGTTCGGTCACGGCGGTGAGGAAGACGAGGCAGAATCCGGCGATGAGCCCTGGGGCGATGAGGGGCAGCGTGACGCGGAGGAACACCGCGACGGGTCGGTGCCCGAGGGAGCGGCCGACGTCGGCCAGCCGAGACGGTGCCTGGGCCACCGAGGTCTTCACGCAGACCAGGGCGAGCGGGAAATGGAGCACGGCGTAGGCGGCCACCAGCAGCACGCTCGTCTGGTACAGCCCGTAGACGTAGCGGGTGGCCAGGAAGACGAAGCTCAACGCCACCACCACCCCGGGCACCGCCTGGGTCACGAAGGTGGACCGTTCGAGCAGCATTCGCCCGGTGCTCGTCCGCCGGAAGGTCATCATGGCCACCGGCAGCGAGGCCACCACCGCCACCGCCGCGCCTGCCGCGCTGTACCGGAGGCTGGCCCAGGTGGCCGAGGCCAGTGTCGCCGCTGCCGGCAGGGTGGTGTGCTGACCTTGGGCCATCCAGTAGCCGAGGGTGCCGATGGGCACCCCGACGCCGAGGATCACGACTGCCGCCAGTCCGGCCATGGGGGCCGGTCGATCGCCAGTGCCACGGCACGGCCACAGACGCCCGACGGGGTGCCGTGCGATAGGCCGTCCGACGCGGGACGAGCACGTCGATGCCGAGCGCCAGGAGGCCCAGCATGACGAGGGGGATCGAGAGGGCGCCGGCCGCCTGTGAGTCGAACTGGAACTCGGTGAAGATCTCGGTGGTGAAGGTCTGGTAGCGCAGGATCTCGAAGGCGCCGTACTCGGAGATGACGGTGAGCACGACGAGCACGCTGCCGCCGATCACCGCCGTGCGGACGAGGGGCAGGGTCACCCGCACGAAGGTGGCCAGGCGGCCGATGCCGAGGCTGTGGGCGACGTCCTCCATGGCCGGGTCGGTCCGGCGGAGGGCGGCGATGACCGGCAGGAACACGAGTGGGTAGGTGCCGAGCGTCATGACCAGGGTGGCGCCGACGAGCGAGTTGAGGCCGGGAACGATTGAGTGCCACGCGTAGCCGACCACGAAGTCGGGGATGGCGACGGGAAGGACGAGTAGGACCGTCCACAGCCGGCGGCCCGGGATGCCCCCTCGCTCGACCCACCATGCCGCTCCGACCCCGATCACCGCCGCGCACACCACGACCAGCACGGAGAGCACCACCGTATTGCGCAACAGCATCAACGACCGCTGCCGGAAGAGGACGCGTTGGATCTCGGCCCATCCCGACGCTGTGGGCGTCGAGGGCGAGCAGGATGAGCGGCGACAGGAGCAGGACGGCGACCACCGCGCTGACACAGACGGCCAGCCGGCCGCGGCCCCGTCGGTGGAGGCGGCGGACGAGCCCGACGGGCCGGCCCGACGGGACAATGGCTCGGCGATGGCGGTGCTGGTCACCGAGCGCCCGCGCTCAAATGAGGCCGGCTTGCTGCAACAGCGCCTTGGCCTCGAGGCCGGTGCCCAACTCCGCCGGGGTGAAGGAGGCGGGGTGCAGGTCGGCGAGCGGGGTCAGCTCGGGATTGGCGGACACGCCGGGACGGATGGGGTACTCGAAGCTCTCGCTGTGGGCGAGGATGGTCTGCCCGGTCTGGCTGGTCAGGAAGGCGAGGAACTTCTCGGCCGCGGCCTGGTGGGACGACGACCTGAGCACGGCCGCCCCTGAGATGTTCTCGATGTACCCCGGGATCGCCCGCCGCGAAGTAGGCGATCTTGGCTGACACCGCCGATTTCCCGATCTCGGCCCGGAACCGGTAGTAGTAGTAGTGGTTGATCACGGCCAGGTCGGTCAGGCCTTGGTTGATATCGCTGGTCAGCGTCTCGTTGTCCGGCACGTTGTCGTTCCCGCCGGCGTTGGCCTTCAACCCCTCGAGCCAGGCCACAGCAGCGGCATGGCCCCGGCTCCGGGCGACCGAGACCACGATGGGCCAGAAGTCCGTCTCCGACGGTGCGATCTCGATCTTGCCCTTCCACTGCGGCTTGGCCAGGTCGAGCACCGATGAGGGAAGCTCGGAGGCCGAAACGTTGGCCGGGTCGTAGACCATCACGCTGATGCGTGCCGAGACGCCGACCCACTCGCCGTTGGGGGCGTTGTCCTGGTGGGGCACGCTGGCCAGGGTCGACGCCGACACCGGGGCGAGCATGTCACGATCGTCGAGCTGCTGGAGCCAGTTCGAATTCTCGGCGTAGAAGACGTCGGCGGGGGAGCGGGCGCCTTCCTCTTCGATCTGCGCGGTGAGCACGTCCTCGTCGTCGTTCTCGACCCTGACCTTGATCCCCGTCTGTCTGGTGAAGGCGGCGACGAGCGCGTCGGTCGTCTGCGGGTGCTGGGCGTTGTAGAGGGTGATGGTCGTCCCCGGCTTGGATGAGCCCTGTGCCGGGCCGGTCACCGAGCTGCCGCAGGCCGCCAGCAGGCCGGCCGCCGTCGCCACGAAGACGATCAGCACCCCAGCGCGGGCTGCCTTCGGGCCCGTCCCCGTCAGCCGTCTGCCGCGGTCTCCGGCCTCACCTCTGCGTCCCATGACCACGCTCCTTGTGGGGAGGCTCCGGACCCCGCCCCGGGGCGCCTTCCCGACGCCACCTGGGCGGTCGAGATATTAGGTAAGCCTAACCTAACGTCCCGAGGGTGGGGCGGGCAAGGTGCACCGAGGTCCGACGGGTTTGGGGGATGCACCGGGCGCCGACGGGAGCTGGCGCCACTTCCGGCGCCACGATCTGTGCGGTGGTCTCCCTTGGCCTTCTTTATTTCGGGGCCCGATCTGTCAGGAAGTCCTGACGACCGTCAGGGTTTCCTGACAAATGAAGCCCCGCCGCACTTTGGCGTCGGGACATCCTGAGCCTCGGATTTCCTGAGCGTCGATTAGGGCATCTTGCACGAAGGCATGTCGAGCGGGGCGGCCCGGGGGCCGAGATCGGATGGCTCGGAGTAGGCGTTGGCCGGCGGGTGGGCCCAGACTCCGTTGCTCGTCCGGAGGGGTCGGCTGACATGTCGGTGCTGCGTGCCTGATGCGCCACGACCTCAGGCCAGGAATCGCTCGGGTGACCAGCTCCCGAGACAGGCGGCGGCCGCTTCCGTCGACGTTGGCAGGCCGGCGGACCTCCACGGACCATGGCGGAGACGAGGCGGCCACTCAGAGGGCCGAGTAGCAGGCCCTCGGCACCGTGTCCGGTGGCCACGAACGCGTTCGACCAGCCGGCAGCGCACCGAGGATAGGAAGGCCGTCGGCCGTGGCCGGCCGTGACCCCACCCTGACCTCGATGACGCCGGCTTCGGACAGGCCCGGCGCCGTGCGCAGGCATTCGCGGAGCAGCTGGTTGACCCCGTCCGCGGTGACCCGGTGGTCGAACCCGGCTGTCCGCCTCCATGGTGCCGCCACAGGCCACCCGGCCGTCGGGCCACGGGACGAGGTAGAAGCCGAGCACGGGTTGGACGATGGACCAGCGCGACGATTCGGATGCCGGGAAGCTGCAGGTGGATGATCTGTCCCTTCAAGCGGCCCGACGGGTAGCGCCACGCGGAAGTCGACGGCGAGCTCGGACGACCAGGCTCCGCCGGCGATCACGACCGCTCCGGTGTCGATCGACCCGCTCTCGGTCCGGACTCCCGCACCGTGGCCGTCTTGGCGTCGACGTCCACGCCTCGGACCGAGGAGCGCTCGGTGCGCAGGCCGCGGCGGACGGCCGCCGTCTCCAGGGCGGCGCGCAGGGTGCGTCCGTCGACGCGGCGACCATCGGGGTTGAACAGGGCTCGTCGGACGGTGCCGAGTAGCGGGAAGTGGCGATGGGCCTCTTCCGGTTCGATCTCCTCGGTGGCGCCGGCCCGCGACTGGATGAGCTGGACGGCCGCATCCATCACGGCGTCGTCGCCTGGGCGCTCGGCGATGAGCAGCGAGCCGATGCGGGCGAAGCCGGCGTCGGCCACGCCGTCGTTGGCCAGCCGGGCCACGAGCACCTCGATGTGGCGGGCCGCCGCCCGGCCGACGGCGAAGGCGCCCGGAGTCCGGGTCCTGGTTGGTCTCGGGAGAGAGGATCCCGGCACCGGCGTCCGTGGCGCGGCCCGGGTCGTGCCGGTCGACGAGGACGGTGTCGACGCCCGCGCAGACCAGCTCGTAGGCGGTGGCACTCCCGACCAGCCCACCGCCGACGACCACGCAGTCAGCGGTCGGTCCCGCCGCGGATGCCTGGCCGTTTCCCATGGCCCTCCTCCCTAGCATGGGAGCGCCCCACCCCCGGCGCCATGAGGTGACCCACCGTGACCGAGCCCACCGACGCGGCGACGCTTGTGGCATTGCCGGCCCAGCCCGACGGCGTCCCCTGGCCGACCCAGCGATGGCCCACCGGTCCGGTGCCCGCCGGCGTCGACCTGGACGCCCTCATGGCCGCCGCCTTCGACCGGTCGGGTCCGTTGGCCGAGACCTACGCCGTCGTCGTCGTGCACGGCGGCAGGCTCGTCTTCGAGCATTACGACGGCCGACTGCCCAAGTGGGAGGGACAAGGGCCGCTCGTCACCGCGGAGACGCCGCTGCTGTCGTGGTCGATGGCCAAGTCGATGCTGCACGCAGTGGTCGGCATGCTCGTGGCCGATGGCCGGCTCGAGCTCGACCGACCGGCGCCGGTGCCCGAATGGCGGGGAGCACGGCGACCCACGGGGTGCCATCACGCTCGAGCACCTGCTCGAGATGCGGGACGGCCTCGCCTTCGTCGAGGACTACGAGGACCCCGATCGCTCCGATGTGATGGCCATGCTGTTCGGCCGTGGGCAAGTCGGACATGGCCGCCTTCGCGGCAGACCGTCCGCTCGGCGCCGAGCCCGGCAGCCGCTTCAACTACTCGAGCGGCACGAGCAACATCATCTCCGGCATCGTGGCCCGCACCGTCGGGCCCGGGGGAGTCGTACCGCGCCTTCCTCGACGAGCGACTCTTCGGCCCGCTCGGCATGTCGTCGGCCCGGATCACTCTCGATGACGCCGGCACATGGGTGGCTTCGTCCTACGCCTATGCCAGCGCCCGGGACTTCGCCAAGTTCGGCCTGCTCTACCTCCGTGACGGAGTCTGGGACGGCGTGCGCCTGCTTCCCGAAGGCTGGGTCGACCACGGGCGCCGGGCCCGCTCTCCCGACCCCGACGGCGACGATTTCCACGGCAGCCAGTGGTGGACCGGCGGCGACGCGCCCGGACGGTTCTGGGCCGCCGGGCACGACGGGCAGTTCATCGACATCTCGTCCCTCGCTCGACCTGGTTACCGTGCGCATGGGCCGGACCGGGGAGGAGCACTCGACCGACCTCCGGTCATGGCGCGCTTCGTTGGCCGCGGCCTTCGGCTGACCATCGGCGCCGAGCGCGGGCACAGCGGGTCAGCACGGTCAGCGGGTCAGCGGGTCAGCCGACCCCTGGCCCTTCGTCGCGCACCGACTCCACCGCTTCCATGGCCGACCGGAGCTTCTGCAACCACTCGTCCGTGTTGGCCGAGACCAGCTTCACGCACCAGGCGAGGGCGTCCGATCGGCTGCGGGCCACGCCCGCGTCGACCAGGGTGTCGAGCACGGTGCGCTCGGGCTGGCGCAGCCTCGTCATCACCGGCACCGAGAGGTTGGTGAACACCGCGCTCGTCGATCCCGACTCCGCACCCCAGCTGATGGGCCGGCCGAAGCGATGCTCGGCCTCCCGGGCGATGGCCATGCGCCGGTCCCGGGTGTCCTCGCGGAAGCGGGAGATGCGGCCGACCTCGGCGGCGGCTTCGGCCGGCTCGTCGGCGTCATCGGGGAGGTCGGGCGCCGGGACCCGTCCGATGATGAGGATCTCGTCCCGGTCGACGGTCACCCCGGGGCGGCCTCGAACCAGTCGTCCGGCAGCCGCCCGGCCAGCCAGCCGCAGACGTCGTCGACCGAGATCCGCTCACCCTCGGAGGCCGTCCCCCTGGGACGGGCCTGGGCCCGGCCGGACCTGCGCCCCATGCTCGACCGTGATTGCACCATGTCCGGGTCCTCCTGACCTGCCACCTGCGGCAGACGCCTCTCGAGATCTTGCAGTCATTACATTATTACATCACACGACATTCGATCAAGCGGATGACTCGGCAACAGGACCGCATGGCCGTCCCGGGTCGACCCCGTCGGGCACAGTTTGGGGGCCATGCCCCGCCTTGCTCGCCGCCCCCGACAAGTACCGGGGAACGGCCTCGGCACCGCAGGTGGCGGCGGCCATGAGCCGGGCCGCCACCCGCCGGGGGTGGGCGGTCGACGCCGTGCCGCTGTCGGATGGCGGGGACGGGCTCCTCGAGGTGTTCGCCGCCCGTGACCTCGAGCCGCGCTTCGACGAGGTGTGCGGCCCGGCCGGTGACGCCGTGGTCGCCGAGTGGCGCACCGACGGCGAGCTGGCCGTGATCGAGATGGCCCGGGCTTCCGGGCTCACGCTGGCCGGTGGTCCTGCGGCCAACGATCCGGTGGCGGCCACGTCGCTCGGCACCGGCCAGCTCATCGCCACGGCGGCGACCACCGTTGGCGTCGGGTGGTCGGATCCTTGTCGGCCTCGGAGGATCGGCCACGACCGACGGCGGATGGGAGGCCTGCGCGTTCGTGAGGGAGTCCGGCGGCCTCCGGGGAGCGCAGCTGGTCGGCGCCTGCGACGTACGCATCGGATTCGTCGATGCCGCCCGGCTCTTCGCGCCGCAGAAGGGGGCCACGGCCGAGCAGGTCCGAGCGCTCGAGCAACGGCTCGAGACACTTGCCCGACGCTACGGCGACGAGCTCGGTATGGACGTGGCGTCGGTGCCGGGTTCGGGGGCGGCCGGCGGCTTCGGCGGGGCCATCGTGGCCCTCGGTGGAGAGCTGCGCTCCGGCTACGGGCTGGTGGCCGACGCCATGGGACTGGGCCGGTACCTGGCCGACGCCGACATGGTGATCAGCGGCGAGGGCGCGCTCGACGCGCAGTCCTTCCTGGGGAAAGTGGTCGGCGGGGTGGTCGACGACGCAGGTGCCGCCGGCGTTCCGGTGGTCGTGGTCGCCGGCCAGGTCACCGCAGATGCGAGGCAGGAGGCGTCCCGGCGCGGGGTGGCCGTGGAGTCCCTGGTCGACCGGTTCGGGCCATCGAAGGCGATGTCCGACCCGCTGTCGTGTATCGAAGCGGTAGTCGGCGACGTGCTCGATGCCCTTGGGGCCGACGCCTGACGGCCAACTCAGGGAGTGACAGCACGGCCGCCTGTATCCGAGTTCTCGGCGAGGGACGGGAACGCGCTGCAGGTCGGCGGCGGCCACCACGTTCGGGAAGATGGCCGCACGCCTCGTCGACCAACGGGGTGATGTCCGGGTAGCGCTGCGAGAAGTGGGCGAGGACCAACAGGCGGACGCCGGCGGCGCGGGCCACCCTGGCGGCATCGGCCGCGGTCAGGTGCCGCCAGGCGCGGGCCAACCCCTCGTCGGCGGTGGCGAAGGTGGACTCGCACACGGCGAGGTCGGCACCCGCGGCCAGCTCGACGGCCGCCTGGCAGATCCCCGTGTCCATGACGAAGGCCATGCTCTGCCCGCGTCGCAGGGTGCTCGCCTCGTCGATGGACACCCGTCGCCCGTCGACCTCGAGCACGCCATGGCGCTGGAGCTCGCCCGACCGCCGGGCCCGCGATACCGAGCTGTCGGAGCCGGTCCGGCAGCATGCGCCGGCCGGCCGCCTCGTCGACCCGCCATCCGTAGGTGTCGGGCTCGTGGTCGAGGCGGCGCGCCGAGATGGTGAGTGAGGGCTCGACCTCGACCACCGGGCCATCGGCGTCGACCGGGTAGGGACGGATGTCGAGGCGCTCGTCTCGGAAGACGGAGGCGTGCCGGAGCCGGTCGAAGAACGACCACCCCGTCCCAGGGAAGAGGACGCTCATCGGATGGGTCACCTCGTCGAGGGCCATCCGTTGGAGGACACCGGGCAGCCCGAGGCAGTGGTCCCCGTGGAAATGGGTGATGCAGATGGCCCGGATCCGGGTGGCCGGCACGCCCGCCCAGATCATCTGGCGCTGAGTGCCTTCGCCTGGGTCGAAGAGGATGTCGGTGCCGTCCCAGCGCAGCAGGTAGCCGTTGTGGTTGCGGTACCGGGTGGGCGCCTGGCTGGCCGTGCCGAGGGCCACGAGCTCCCGGTCGGACATGGTCTCCGTTGTAGCCCACGGTCTCCGGCTGTCCGCCGGGGCCCCGTGCCGTCGACCCGCCCGACAGCGTTTGGCGGCGCCTCTCGAGGGTAAAAGACCTGGTCGGGCGCACGGGATCGTACGAACGGGATCGTACGATGAGCGAGCGCCGCCGGAGGACCCGTGTTCAGACTGGGACGGACGTTCCGTTCGGATTTCGCCGAACAGTGTCGGAGGTACCTCGTCGAGGAGACCGAGGCCTTCCTCGGCGGCCGTCTGGCTGACCTCGTCGTCGACGGCGACAGGCCGGTCCCTGCTTGGATCGAGATCAATTGGCTCGCCCACGCACCGGCCACCGACTTGAGGGAGGCCCGACGGGAACTGGCCTGACCGCACCGCCGGGATCATGGCCGTGGGCCAGAGCCGTTCTCCTCCGTGAGTTGCTGGATCGGAGCGGGGCTGACGAGGCCGCCATCGTCGACTGCCAACGCCGCTGCGTGGTGCCCGTCGAGATCGACGTGATGGACGCGAGCAGACGGTGGGCGTCCCCGGAGGACGTCGTGGTCGACGGTCACGGGCGCGCCTCGAACGGGCCGCCACCGACGACCTGGTCGGCGGCCAAGGCCAAGGACCACAGGAATGAGCGCCGTGGGGCAGACCGCCACCGGGTCGACTGGGTCGACCGGATAGCAATAGGTCCTGGAATCGAGGTTTGGGCCGCCGGTGATGGGGAAGGACAACCCACACGTGCACCCGGCTGGGAGTTCCGATCCCGCCGCCGTCACTCCCAGCCGGTGCATCTTCTCATCTGCGATCGGTTGAGCGGAACCGGCGTCTCTGCCACTGGATGACGGTGACCCTGTCGATTGGGCCATCAGATCGGGACGGCCAATGGCATACGGACGCACCAGGTGGGGGGACATGTGACTGCACGTCGGAGCGCACATCCCGAGACTGAACCGGAGCCCGAGTGCCACGGGAGAGCACAGCCCATCGCTGAAGACGTCGAGCAGGAACCACCAGATCCCGTCCCCGAAGCGGACGAGGAAGCCGTGCGGCGTGCCTGGGACGAGGACGAGGCCATGGAGGGCCCGGCGCCGACCGGCTAAGGGTCCACGGCCTGAGGCGGATACGAACGCCTGTTCGATTAATGTCGGGCCCGTGTTAGGGGTCCGTCAGGTCTCGCTCTTCGAAGCCGATGGTCCGGTCGGCCCGAGATCTTTGGGCGAGGGATTCGAGCGTGAGGACCTGAGCCGCGGCGCGTGGCTCGAGGTCTGCCGAGGCTGGATGGCAGGTGCCGACACGCTCTTCAGGCGGCTGTCCACCACTGTGCCGTGGCGGGAGGAGGAGCGGGTGATGTACGACCGGCTCGTGGCCGTGCCCCGGCTGGTGGCGACCTACGCCGAGGGCGACGCGTTGCCCGACGCCAGTCTGGTCGAGGCCCGCGATGCTCTCAACGGACGGTACGCGGCGAGCTCGGGAGGGCCACTCGTGACCGTCGGCATCTGCCTCTACCGGGACGGCCGGGACAGCGTGGCCTGGCACGGTGACCGCATCGGCCGCAGCCGCGGCGGCGACACCCTGGTGGCCATCGTCTCCCTCGGCGCCAGTCGCCGTCTCCTTCTTCGCCCCCGCGGGGGAGGCCGGTCGCGGCGATTCGACCTCGGTGGGGGCGACCTTCTGGTCATGGGCGGGAGCTGCCAGCGAACTTGGGAGCACGCGGTGCCGAAGACCAGACGACCGTGCGGCGCTCGCATCAGCATCCAGTTCCGGTCAGCCGACGCAGATGGGGCAGGTGGGGACGTGCGCTCTGGCGGTCACTTTCGCTGACCGAACCATGGTCGTGCAGTTCTGTACGGGACGGCGAGACGCTGCCTGGCTGCACGGGCTGACGGCGAACCACGTTCGTCGGACGCGCCAATGACCCGGCCGCAACCATGCCGGTAGTGTGACCCGGCGACGGGACGGCATCCGCCGCCCGCCTGTTGGACGAGGAGGGACCATGGCGCAGAGTGCCGGCCTGCACGAGCCCGAGGACAAACTGGCCGCCGCCACCATTGACCGCCACCGAGCCATCACCTCCATCCAGGAGGAGCTCGAGGCCGTCGACTGGTACGACCAGCGGGTCGACGCCACCGACGACGCGGACCTTGCCGGCATCCTCGCCCACAACCGCGACGAGGAGAAGGAGCACGCGTCCATGACCCTCGAATGGCTGCGCCGCCGCGACCCGGCCCTCGACCGCCACCTGCGGACGTACCTCTTCACCGAGGATTCGGTCCTCGAGACGGAGGAGGAGGCCGCCTCGACCGACGACCAAGCCGACTCGGGTTCGTTGGGCATCGGCGGTCTCAGAGCCTGAGGTCTCCAGCCACAGCGCCGTCTTGGCGCGCGGGAGGGAGGGTGCCCGGGACATGCGTCGGCTCCCGGCCGAAAGGGCATCGGGAGCCGACGGGAGTGCCTAGAGAGGGGGTCGGGCACTCGTTGCCTCCGAGCCTGTACCCCCGCTGGGCGGGAGCAAACCACCGAACCTGTCAGGGGGCTGGCAGATCCTGCCGGTAGTCGCCCTTCGAACCCGACGCCAGTGGCCGCCTACGGCCGAACCCGTGCCGCCGGGCGTTCGATCCTTCCTGGTCAGTCCCGCTGCTGTCAGTTCCCGCCGGGTAGGAGGCCGCGGACATAGGCGGCCTGGCCGGCATGCTGGAGGTCGTCGGTCACGACGCTCACCAGGCGCACGGCCATGGTCACCGGTGGGTCCCAAGACTCGTCCACCACCCGATCGAGATCGTGGTCCCGGAGCCGTCCTGAGGCTGCGCTGTGTCCGCTGGTGGACGGCTCGGTGGTAGTCGCGGAGCAGGGATCCCTCGACGCGGACGGCGCCGACGTCCTCGAGGCGATGGCCGTAACCGGTGGCCTCCTCGTGGAACGGCAGTTGGAACCGCTCGCACCACCCCTCGGACGTCCACACCTGTTCGTGGTTGAAGGCGCCGGCGAAATGGTCGTCCTGGATCCTCGTGAGGTGCCAGACCAGCCAGGCGATGGAGTTGGCCTCCGGTTTCGGGCGGAAGGCGAGGTGCGCGACGTCGAGGCCGTCGACCACCTGTTCGACGCTGGAGGCGATGCGCTCGAATCCGTCGAGTAGCAACCGGGCGGCCGGCGTCGGCTCCGGCTCTTCCCCGTCCCCCTCCTGTGGGCCGATGGGCCCAAGGTCGACCATTACGCCACCGTACCCGTCCGATCCTGCGCTATGGGGCCCCGGGATGGTCGCCATCGCCCTCCAGAGATCCGGGAAGCGGCTCCTCGGGACTGGACCAGCGCGAAGCCGGCAGCACCCTCGACCAACCGGTTGGCGCCGTCGTCGTCGTTGTCGTCGGTGCCGTCGTCGTCGATGGGTAACCACCTCGATGACGTCCTCGGTAAGGTCGCCATTGTCCTGGCGCATGGTGACCTTGAGGTGCGCGTGCCATTGGAGCTCAGAGCTGTCGTCAGGCATCCCGTCCCAGGGCAGGGACCACCTTGGCCAGCCAATCCCCGATTGTCGCGCTGACCCCGTCGATTCGGAACCGGGCGCCCCTCTCCTCGGTCAGCGTCTGCAGCTCGGTGAGCGCCGCCAACCCAGTCCGATCGAGCTCGGTGAGCTCGTCGACGTGCACGACGATCTCGTCGAACGGCTCGAGCGCGAGTTGGTCGGCCTGGGCGCGCAGGGCCACCAACGAATAGGCATCGAGGCGGCCGGCCAGCGAGAGCTCGCAACGCGAGCCCTCGAAGGTGAAAGCCACCGACAGCCCGGGCGGGCCGGCCCAGTCGGCTGGCGGGCGTGGCAGGGTAGAGCGGCTCTCGCAGCACGGCCCATCGGTACCCGTCGCCCTCCCGATGCCAACCTCGGCGGGCAGGACTGCAATCCAACCGTCACACCGAAGTCCCAGAGAAGTGAGCGACTCGCGACCGACAAGTTGCGACGGCAACTCGCCGGTGACCAGTCACCGCCAATTGCCCAGGTCAGCTGGCGCCCTGCTTCGTCGCCGGCCAGCGCTGCGAACAGGTCGCCCGTCGTCCGCCACGCGGGCGAGCACGTCGTCGGTGGTGAAGCGCAGGAGATCCGGGTCACCGGCTTCGAGGCAGGCGTGCACCTCCTCCCAGCTCACCGGGGTTGAGACCGTGGGGAACGGCCGCGCCCGCACTGAGTACACGGCGACGGTGGTCTTGGCCGGGTGGTTCTGGCTCCAGTCGATGAGCACCTTGCCGGCTCGCAGTCCACGACGCATGTTGGAGACGACGAGGTCGGGTTCCGACGCCTCCAGGCGGACGGCGAGGTCGTGGGCGAAGCGTTCGCACCGATTCCCAGTTCGGCCGGGTTCCCGGTGTCTCGGCGTAGACCTGGAGGCCCTTCGATCCGCTCGTCTTCGGCCAGGCGGCGAGGCCCTCTTCAGTCAGCTCCTCGGCGATGAGGCCGGCCACACGGCAGCACTCCACGATGGTGGTCCCCTCACCCGGGGTCCAGGTCGAACACCAAGTGATCGGGAGGCGCGGGCAGCTTGCGCCGCCTCCCGATGTGCCACAGCGGCACGTGGAACTCGATGGTGGCCAGGTTGGCCGCCCACAGCAGGGTGGGCAGGTCGCAGACCACGCTGTAGTCGACCCCGTCACCGGACCCCGTCGACGGCACCAACGCGTGGCGGACCCAGTCGGGGGCGTGCGACGGGCGGTGTCTTCTCGAAGAACGACTGGCCCTCGACGCCGTCGGGATAGCGCTTCATGGTGAGCGGCCGGTCGCGGACGTGGGGGAGCATGACCGGCGCCACCCGGGCGTAGTAGTCGATGAGCTCGCCCTTGGTGAACCCGCACTCCGGGAAGAGGACCTTGTCGAGCCGGGTCAACTTCAGCTGTCGCCCCTCGACACTGGTCGTCACCGACTCGTGCTGGTCAGGGCTCACGGGTCACCTCGGCTGCCGTCTTGTCGGTCCGCAGGCCCCGCCACACCGGGTGCCGGAGACGGCCGTCACGGGTCCATTCGGTGTAGCGGACCTCGCCGACCAGGGATCCGGCCGGACCCAGCCGGCTACGGTGCCCGATCCGTGGCCGGCAGCGGTCCTGCGAACGGGCTCGTCTTGCGGACTGCAGGCGGCCGAAGCCGGTCGAGCAGACTCTCCATCGCCGGCGGTATCGAAGCCGGTCCCCACCTTGCCCACGAACCGCAGTTGACCGCCGAGATCCGGGTCGGGGAGGCCGAGGAGCAGGGCGCCGAACGCGTCGGTCCGGTTTCCCTTGCCCGCCGTCCAACCGCCGATGACCACCTCCTGGGTGCGCTCGGCCTTGACCTTGATCCAGTCGCGGCTGCGGACGCCCCGGCCGGTAGCGGCTGTCACGCCGCTTGGCCACCACGCCCTCCATGCCGATGTCGGTGGCCAGGGCCATGACGCCACCCGGGGATTCGTGCACGAAGGCGGGGGTGACCGCCCAGCGCGGCCCGGCCAGCCCGAGCCCCTCCAGTCGGGCCCGGCGCTCGTCGTAGGGCAGCTCGAGGAGGGAGTGGCCGTTGTGGTGCAGGAGGTCGAAGAGCACGATGCTCACCGGGTCGCTGGGCGGCGGCCCGCTTGACCGCGGCACCCTGCACCTGCATCCGATGCTGCAGGCGGCCGAACGAAGGTCGGCCTGCCTCGTCGACGACGACCAGCTCGCTGTCGAGGAGCACCTGCTCGGACGCCGATCGCCTCTCCCAGCTCCCGCAACTCCGGGTAGGAGGCGGTGATGTCTCGGCCATTGCGGCTGGTGGCTCGGACCCGGCCACCGTCCGAGGCCAGGATGGCCCGGATGCCGTCCCATTTGAACTCGAAGGCCCAGCCCTCCTCCGTCCCCGGCAGCTTCCCGGCGGTCGCCAGCATGGGTGCCAGCGTTTCGGGCAGCGGTTCGTAGCCGGGTGGCGGGGGGTCCATGCGGTGGATCATCCACTGGTTGCCCTTCGTCTTGAAGAGCACGTACCGGCCTTGGGAGCGCTCGCCGTCGAGCACGACGATGACTTCGTCCTCGCGCCACTTCTCGCATCGGTAGGTGCCGTGGTCCCAGATAGCCACCGTCCCGCCGCCGTACTCGCCCGCCGGGATGGTGCCGCTGAAGGTCAGGTACTCGAGCGGATGGTCCTCGGTGTGGACGGCGAGGTGGTTGGTGCGGGGGTCGAGTGGCAAGCCCTTGGGCAGGGCCCAGGAGACGAGCACGCCGTCGCGCTCGAGGCGGAAGTCCCAATGGAGAGCGGACGCGTGATGCTCCTGGACGACGAAGCGAGACGCTTCGTCGGTTGTACGGCGGCTACGACGCGAGGTGCGGGGGACCGGCTCCGGGGTCCGGGCCGGGTCCCGCTTCGCCCGGTAGTCCTTGAGTGGAGGGCGACGCCATCGTCACCCTTCTACCCGGACCGCCCGTGGGCGACCCTCGCCGCACCGGATCGCCTCGGCCGCCCGGTCAGGCGGCCACCGTGGGCGTCTGAAGTCTGCGGGCGTGCGAATCGGCGCGAGTACCCTGGTCTGAGCGTTATTCGAGCCGATCCTGTGTCCGTGCGGGCCCGGGAGCGGGCAGCCCGAACACCGCCGCAATGTTGGCACGTCGATCCGGAGATCGGCCGCCGAGCGAACCGGGCAGCGAAAGTCCGGCAATGAGAGCGACAAAACCGATCGGAGCGGCCGGAGCCGCGGTGAGGAGGAGCGCAGCATGGACGAGACGTTCGGAGTGACCGAGGAGAGCGACGGCCGATCCGTCGTCGTCTCCCTCACCGGCGAGATCGACGTCGCCGCCGCGCCAACCGTGCGCGAGCACCTCGAGCAGGCTGCCGCCAAGCAGGGCTCCCTGGTCGTCGATCTATCCGGCGTCAGCTTCATCGACTCGACCGCCCTTGGGGTGCTCATCGGCATCCACAAGGAATGCACCGGCACCGGCACTGATATGCGACTGGTGATCACCGAGCCACGGATCCTCAAGGTCTTCGAGATCACCGGGCTCACCGATCTCTTCACCATCGTTCCTAGTCTGGCCGAGGCGACGAAGGCATGAGTGCCGTCGTGACGTACCGAGAAGGGCTGGGGCAGCACCATGAGTGTGTGCAGTGATGAGTGACACTGTCGAACTGACCTTGCCGGTCCGGGCGGACTTGGTCGTGCTGGCCCGTTTCGCGGCGGGAACGATCGCCTCGCGGGCCGACTTCGATGTCGAGGAGATCGAGGACCTGCGCCTCGCCGTCGACGAGCTGTGCGTCTCACTTGACCGACGGGAGCATCGACGGCCGGCTGCAGCTCCGGTTCCTCCGTGACGACGACCGGATCGAAGTGGAGTGTGTATTCATGGCGGCCCCCGGGGGTGACGGGAAGAGTCCAGCCGTCGACCAGCAGAACGATCTTTCCGCCCGCATCGTCGATGCTTTGGTGGACGAGCACGGGCACGACACCGAGGGCGGTTACCCGAGGGCGTGGCTGCGGAAGCGGCGCACCTCGAGACCGAACTGATGGCGTCATCGGTCGAGGAAGGGGACCTACGTCAGAAGTTCGTGGAATATGCCGAGACCGGTGATCAGCACCTCCGTGACGAACTGGTCGAAGCCCACCTTGACCTGGCCCGCCAGCTCGCTCGGCGTCTTTCGAACCGGGGTGAGACCTACGACGACCTCGCCCAGGTCGCGTCCATCGCCCTCATCAAGTCCGTCGACCGATTCGATCCGGAGCGAGGAGTCGAGTTCAGCACCTTCGCCACCCGGACGATCATCGGCGAGCTCAAGCGCCATTTCCGGGACAAGGGATGGGCCATCCGGGCACCGAGGCGCATCCAGGAGCTGTACCTCGAGCTCGGCCACGTCACCGAGTCGATGACCCATGAGCTCGGTCGACCACCGACGATCGCCGAGATGGCCAGGGCCACCAGCGTCACCGAGGACAGCGTGCTCGAGGCCCTCGAGGCCGGCCAGAGCTATCGAACGTCGTCGATCGACGCGCCGGACCGCCAGGAGAGCACCATCGGGTCCCGTCTCGGCGATGTCGACCCGGGCTTCACCGGCACCGAGGACCGCCTCCTGCTCGCCTTCTCGCTGGCCAAGCTGCCCGATCGCGAGCGCACCATCCTCAGCCTCCGCTTCGTCGACGGACTCACCCAGTCACAGATCGCGGCCCGCATCGGCATCAGCCAGATGCACGTGTCCCGGCTGCTGGCCTCGAGCCTGGCCAAGCTCCGGGACGTCTTCAACACGGAGATGTAAGGCCGGCGAACGGCTCTTCGACATCGCCCTCCAGCAACGGGCTCGGCGCACATTATCGTGCACCGGGATCGCGGTACGCACAGGCCGGCGACCCTATGGCCGCCGGCCGTCGGCGTCGTTCTCCGCTGGAACCGAAGACGGCTACCAGCGGTAGAAGTGGTTCCGGCCGGCGCCCTCGCCTCGGCCGATGGCGAACCCGACCAGCCACAGTACGAAGAACACTGCGGCCAGGACCCAAAGCAAGTGGAGCGTGAACCCGAGTCCGAAGAACAACAGCACCAGCAGCAAGGCAAGCAGAACCACCATTGTGGTCTTCGCCTTTCTCTCTTGGCCTTCCGAAAGGACCGACCTTGAATGGTTGCTTCAATCACTTCCCGCTGACCGACAATGCAAAACCTGGAGCGCCTCATTCGTCGCCGGCCGGATGCCCGGGTTCGAGCGTGGTACGTGTTGCGACGTGAGGCTGCCGGAGCACGGTCGTGTCCTCCGGCCGTCACGTCACGACGACCGCCTGGCAAAGAACCAGCGAACCGGAGGAGGGCATGAAATCGCTTCCGCTGGGAAGAGGTACATGAGCGGCTTTGTCTGCTGACATGTGATCGTCCGACAAACTGGGTTCGCTTGGCAGGCGGCGGGGGCGGTAGGAGCGGTCATGCCGGAACGACGAAGGGGATCGGACAGGACGGGCGACCGGGCGTCCCGGCTGGGCCGGCGTGGTCGTATGGCCACGGTCCCGGAGGTGGGATAGTGCGACGGATCGACCAGGCGGTAGGCGCCGTGGACGCGTTCCAGCGCCGGAGAAAGCCCATCGGCTTCCTCTACGGGGTGGTGAAGAAGTTCGGCAACGACAACGGCGGCATGTTGGCCGGTCTTATGACCTACTACGGATTCCTGTCGCTGTTCCCCCTCCTCCTGTTGCTGATCACGATCGTGGGACTGGCGACCGGCGGGAGCAAATCGGCCACTCACAGGATCGAACACTCGGCCCTGTCACAGTTCCCGGTGGTAGGCGCCCAGCTCGGTGGGAACATCCACGCGCTACACAACCGGGCCGGTATCGGTCTGGCTGTTGGCATCATCGGTCTCATCTGGGGTTCACAGGGCGCAGTCCAAACGGCGCAGTACGCCATGGCCGAGGTTTGGGACATACCGCTCGTCGAGCGGCCTGGGTTCGTGCCCCGACTCGTCCGGAGTTTGGGCGTGGTCGCCGCCGTCGGCGGCTTCCTGCTGGTGAGCACGGCCCTGGCCGGTGTGGTGACCGTGGGCAACCGGAGCGGCCTCGCCGTAGCCGGCGCCGTGGTCGTCTCCCTGCTGCTCAACCTCGGCATCTACTCGGCTCGCCTTCCGCCTGCTGACGCCGCCCTCCGTCCGATGGCGCTGGTTGCTGCCGGGGGCGGCGATCGCTGCTACCGGATGGACGGTGCTCCAGTACGTGGGCGGTGCGCTCGTCGACCACACCCTCCGCCACGCGAGCCAGGTCTACGGCTTCTTCGCCATGGTGCTCGGTCTGCTCGCCTGGATCTACCTCGGTTCGCAGCTGACCGTCTATGCCGCCGAAGTCAACGTGGTCCAGCATCGCCGCCTGTGGCCGCGATCGGTGCGGGCACCGCTGACACCTGCGGACCGAGAGGTGCTTAGCCAGATGGTGCTCAAGCACCGCAGCCGTTCGGACCAGCGGGTCTCCGTAGACTTCGATTCGGAACGCGATACGGACGGTGTCGTTGCCGCCGATGGCGCTCCGGTGACCGACGGGAGATCAGGCGAGGGGAAGAAGCCGGCCGAGGCCCCTCCGGGTGCGCTGACCGGCGGGAGCCGTCGTCCATGACGTGGAGCCGACATACTGGCCGGGGCATGGGACGGTGGCCGAGGAATGAGATCGAGGCGGCGTTCGCCGACTACCAGCGTCGGGCAGCCGAGGCTGCTCGCAGCGGCGACTGGACGGGCTGGGTCGACCAGTTCACCGAGGACGCCACCTACATCGAGCACCACTACGGCACGTTCTCCGGTCGGGAGGCCATTGGCGAATGGATCACCCGGACCATGTCCGAGTACCCGGGACGCCAGCATGGACGCGTTCCCGATCGAATGGGCGATGATCGACGAGGACCGGGGTTGGGTCGTGTGCCAGGTGTGGAACCGCATGGCCGACGTGGGTGACGGACGGGTGCACCAGGAGTACAACTTCACATTGCTCAAGTACGCCGGAGGGGGTCGCTGGTCCGTACGAGGAGGACGTCTACAACCCGCTCCGCTTTGGTGCCATGGTCACCGAGTGGGAGGCTGCAGGCGGGAGCGGATGAGCCGGCTGACCGGCGAACGTCCGCCCCGGGCTGCCCCGCCCGACCGATCCGCCGCCGATCGAGCAGCGTCTACCTTCGCCGACCGGACAGCGACTACCCGCGCTGATCAGTCGTCCTCCGAACGATGGCGGTAGACGAGCACCGGGCAGTGGGCGTGGGCCGCGCAGTGCTGGCTCACCGACCCGATCAGCATTCCCGAGAACTCACCGTGGCCGCGGCATCCGACCACCAGCAGGTCGGCGTGGTGCGAGCGCTCGATGAGCACCAGAGCGGCCTGTCCCTCCTCGACACGACGGACCACGGTGACATCCGGACTGGTCGGCGAGGATCGGTGCCAGCGCCTGATCGAGCATGGCCCGGGTGTCGGCGGCCGGGTCGAATCCGTCGGGGAACGGCACCGCTGCGCCCCAACTGGACGGCCAGTGCCAGATGGCCACGGCCTCGACCGTCCCGTCGGTGGCTCTGGCTGCGGCCATGGCCCAACGCAGGGCATCGAGGGATGATGGCGAGCCATCGATCCCCACGATGATCAACGGCGTCCCATCCGCCTCAGTGTCGGCCATCGGTCTCCTCCCTCAACGCAGGCACGAACGGAACACGAGCCCCTGACATATGTGCGCGACTGATCATTCCATCTCGTCGAGCGCCGCCTGGCGCCGGGCCAGGATCTCGTCGACCTGACCTTGTCCGGCGCCCCCAGCCGTGGGCGGTTCGTCGGTCGTGCCGGCGCCGAGCAGCGCGCCCAGGGTGGCCGCCACCGACGAACGGAGGGCCCGGAGGTCGTAGCCGCCCTCCAGGTGAAGGACCAGGCGACCCGGGGGGGCGTGGGCGGCCACCGCCGTAGCCAGGCCGGCGAAGTCGCCGGCCGAGAGGGCCAGCTCCGCCAGCGGGTCGGCCCGGTGGGCATCGAACCCGGCCGAGACGAGCACCCATGTCGGCTGGAACGAGTCGATGGCCGGCGCGGCCACCCGGTCGAATGCGTCCCGGACGACGTCGCCGGTCGCCCCCGGCGGAAGCGGGAGATTGACGGTCAGGCCCGCCGCCTGTGGGCCGCCCACCTCGCTGGCCCGTCCGGTCCCCGGATAGCACGGCCATTGGTGCAGGGAGACATAGAGCACCTGCGGGTCGTCCCAGAAGATGGCCTGGGTCCCGTTGCCGTGGTGGACGTCCCAGTCGACGATGGCCACCCGTTCGCCCTCGGCGGCGAGGGCCCGGGCCGTGACCGCGACGTTGTTGAGCAGGCAGAAGCCCATGGCCCGATCGGCCAGGGCGTGGTGGCCGGGCGGCCGAGCCGCGACGAGGCCGATGCCACCGTGAGCCCGGAGCTCGTCGATGGCCACGAGTCCCGATCCGGCGGCGTGCCGGGCCGCCTCCCAGGAGCTCGCCGTGGCGTAGGTGTCGGGGTCGAGGGCCCCACCTCCGGACCGGCAGAGGTCGCGGAGCCGCTCGAGGTAGGCAGGCTGCGTGGACCCGGGCCAGGTCCTCGTCGGTGGCCGGCCGGGTGGCCACCATCTGCACCGCGTCCTCGAGGTGGAGGTCGTCGATGCCCGAGGCGACGGCGTCGATCCGTTCCGGCCTCTCCGGATGCCGCTCGGCACGGTGGGCCGACGCGCTGGCCGGCCCGACGACGGTCAGCACCGGTGATCCCCAGCCGTTACTTCGTTGCCCGATGGCCATCGTCCTCTCCGGTCCGACGCACCTGGCTCGCCCTGCCCGCTGGCGGACGCACCGGTGGGGATGGTAGCCCCAGATGTCCTGCCGAGTCGGTGGAGGCAGCAGCAGTCGCACGGGTCGCCCGCCTAGTGGTGAGGCGATGGTGGACCGGTCTCCGGGGCGTACGGTGACCACGGCGGCCATCGTCACCTTCGTGCTCATCGCGCTGATCGCGGTGGCCTCGCCGCTCCTCTCCGAGATCACGGGTCAAGCTGGCCGTTCCCGAGATCGTCTTCCAGATCGGCCTCGGGATCCTCATCGGGCGCTACGCGCTCAACGTCGCCCACCTCGACAGCGTGATCACCGGTCTCTCCGACCTCGGGCTCAGCTACCTCATCTTCCTGGCCGGCTACGAGCTCAACATCGAGCGCATCCGGGGCAAGCCGGTGCGCCTGGCCACGTTCGGCTGGCTCATCTCGCTGGTGATCGGCTTCGCCGCCGCCTTCGACCTCGTATCGTCGGGACTGGCCCGCGACACCGTCGTCGTGGGTCTCGCCCTCACCACCACGGCCCTCGGCACGCTCATGCCCATGCTCCGCGACGCCGACGTGCTCCCGACGCCCTTCGGCTCGCACATCATGGCCATCGGGACGCTGGGCGAGTTCGGGCCCATCGTGGCCGTGGCCCTGCTCCTGACCCGCAAGGACCCCGTCCTCACTTCGCTGCTGCTGGTGGCCTTCGTGGCCGTGGCCGTGGCCACCACCGTGCTCGCCACACGCACGCATCCGCCCGCGACTCGTGCGCATGCTCAGCCGTCACCTCGAGTCGAGCGCGCAGCTCCCCGTCCGCCTGTCGCTGCTCATGATCCTGCTTCTGGTGCTGCTGGCCGACAAGCTGGGCCTCGACGTGTTGCTGGGTGCCTTCTCCGCCGGCATCGTGGTCCGGCGCATCGCCACCGGCGACGAGGCCGACCTCGTGCGGGCCAAGCTCGAGGCCATCGGGTTCGGGTTCCTCATCCCGATCTTCTTCGTGGTGAGCGGCATCACCTTCGACCTGCACGTGTTCATCCAGCACCCCGAGTCAGCTGTGGCGGGTGCCGTTCTTCCTCGCCCTGATGCTCCTGGCCCGTGGCCTGCCCGTCTACCTCCTCTACCGCAAGGAGCTCCCGCGGCGGCAGTGGCCGCCGCATGGCGCTCTTCTCGGCCACGGGCCTGCCCCTGATCGTGGTCATCACCAGCATCGCCCTCGCCGAGGACCGCATCCTCGAGGTCAACGCCGCGTCGTTGGTGGCCGCCGGGCTGCTCTCGGTGGTCATCTTCCCGGCGTTGGCCCTCGGCCGGCTCCGCCGCACGCGTGGCGTGTCCGGCGCCGAGACGACGACCTAGCCGATCGCCTGGCGGCTGGCGAGGGCTGGTGGCAGACGGCTCGCGCCAGGGTCGCTGGGCCGCCAGGGTGTGGGCTTCAGGGTGTGGGGCGCTGCACGGACACCCAGTCGCGGGCGTCGAGGTAGGGCGTGAAGGCGGCGGCGATGGCGTCGATGGCGGCTGCGTCCTTGGGTCGCTGGAGCTCGAAGAGGTGGGGGAACTCGAGCCAGCCGCAGACCAGCTCCCAGAGACGGATGGCGGCATCCCCGGTGGGCGGGTCGACGAGCACCGGCCCGAACAGCGCCTGCCCGTCCTCGAAGATCAGGGTGGGGACGCCGAAACCACCCCGCTCGACCACCCGTTCGTGCTCGGCGAGGACCTCGTCGCCGGTCGTCGGGTCGGAGATGGCCTCGGTCGACGATGCCCCGATCGAGGCCCATCTCCTCGAGGATGGCGGCTGCCACCTCCGGCTGGTGGGGCTTGCGGCCTTCGACGTGCAGGGCGCGGCCGGCCGACTCGTACCAGCGGTCGAGGAGGGCCATGTCCTTCCTCCGCAGCCAGGCACCGATGCGCATCATCGACCAGCCGTAGGACCACTGGCGTTCCCACGGGTGCTTCTTGCCCTCCTGCCGGTTGATCTCCTCGAGGCTGAAGAATCGCCAGTCCACCTCGACCCCGGCCCGGTCGCGGACCTCGCGCATCCAGAGCGACGTCTGGTAGGCGTAGGGGCACATGATGTCGAAGTGGAAGTCGACGGAGGTCGGGGGGCGCTCGGACATTCGGTCTCCTTCTCCGCCGCATCTCTGCGCGGCATCGACGCACCTCGCCGGCGCGTCAGGGTGCGGTGTGTGCCGCCTCAGAAAGGGTACTGGTGGCGTCTGCCCGGCCTACCTCAGGCGTCGGGCCGGTACCACGACAGATGAGGAATGCACGCCGCCCGGGTCGAGCTGGCGTTCTTCCCGCGCTTGTCAGCCAGGCGTCAGGGAGTCCTGACGAATTCGGCGTTCGGCGGGATGGAATGGCCCTCGGCAGGCTGAGCTTGGGTGCCGTCTGCCCGGCGGAGCTTCGGCCCAGGGGGTCGGGCGCCGGGTCCGCCGAGCTGATCGGCGGCTCTGCTCGGCGAACCCGGCTGCTTGGATATCGGCCGTCCCTGGCGCCAGCTTGAACGCGGCCGGTTCAGACTTCCGGACGTCGATCCCCCGGGCCAGGGCCACGAAACCGGCGGCGGCCGGCGACAGCGGCCCTTGGCGATGGACGACGGCGATCCGCCGCGAGACGGCGGGCACCGGACGGGCCACCACGGCGCCGGCGGCAGCCGCCCCGTCAGCCAGCGGGGCGGGGACGAGGGCGGCCCCGGCCCCGGCCAGCACCAGGGGGATGACGGCGTCCCGCTGGGCGGTGACTACCGCCACCGTGGGGGCGGCCCCGACCGCCGCGAACCCCTCGTCGAGCAGCCGGCGGGTCGAGGTGCCGGGCGGGGTGGCCACGAAGGGGATGCCGCTGAGCTCGGTGAGCCGCACGGTTGGCAGCCTCGCCGCGGACCCCCTTCGACGTGCGGCGCAACCGGGCGGACGCCAGGGCCGGCGGCAGGATGAGCGAGAGCGGCTGCTCGCCGATGTCATGGCCGGCGAGGTCGGCGGGAAGGTCGGTGGCCTCGGTGACTCCGACCTCGCAGCGACCGTCGCCGACCATGGCCAGGAGGTCGCCGCTGTCCTCGGGGGCGGCGAGGTCGAAGACGAGGCCGGGATGCAGCTGGCGGTAGCGGCCGACGAAGCCGGCCAGTGGCTCGGCGGCCAGTGTGGGAAGGCTCGCCACCGTCAGCGACCCGGCTTCGACCCCGGCCACGGCGGCCACCGCGGCGCGGCCCGTCTCCATGTCGCGCAACGCCAGCCGGGCCGGGCCGACCAGGGCGCGCCCGGCGGCCGTGAGGCGGACCCGGCGGCCCACCCGGTCGAAGAGCGGAGCGCCGAGCTCTGCCTCGAGGTCGCGCACGGCGATCGACAGGGCCGGCTGGCTCACGCCGGTGGCGTCGGCGGCGGCGGTGAAGCCGTCATGGTCGACCACCGCCACGAAGTGGGCGAGCTTGCGAGAATCCATAAGTAATTCTAATGCTATCAATAAAATCGATTTATTGGACTTGTCGATCGGTGGACCGGGAAAATAGAAGCGTGACCATGCTCGACGAGCCCGAGGCCAGCGGTTGGCAGCGACTCCTGGTCGAGCCCCGCCGGCCCGACGTCGATCAGGCGCCTGCCCCGCGGCTACCTGCTGGCGGTGGCGGCCGTGTGCATCGGGGCCTTCATGGGCCAGCTCGACGCCAGCATCGTGACCCTCGCCTTCCCGTCGCTCGCCCGGTCGTTCCATGCCGGCGTAGCCAGCGTGGCCTGGGTCGGTCTCAGCTACCTACTGGTGCTGGTGGCCACGGTGGCCGCCGTCGGCCGCTTTGCCGACATGGTCGGCCGCAAGCTCCTCTACGTCTACGGCTTCGCCATCTTCATCGCCGGCTCGGCGCTGTGTGCGGCGGCTCCGAGCCTGCTCGCCCTCGACGCCTTCCGGGCCCTCCAGGCCGTCGGTGCGGCCATGCTCCAGGCCAACAGCGTGGCCATCATCGCCCTGGCCGTGCCAGCGGCGCGGCTCGGGCGTTCGCTCGGCATCCAGGGCGCGGCCCAGGCCCTCGGGCTGGCCCTCGGCCCATCGGTGGGTGGCCTGCTGCTGGCGGCCGGCGGCTGGCGCCTCATCTTCTTGGTCAACGTTCCCGTCGGGCTGGTCGGAATCGTGGCGGCGCTGGTCTTCGTGCCCCGGAGCCGTCACCTCCAGGGCCGGGTCCGCCTTCGACTGGGAAGGGCTGGCGCTCTTCTTCCCGGCGGTGGCGGCCATCGTGTTCGCCATCTCGCAGGGCAACCAGCTCGGGTGGGCCAGCGTGGCCGTCGTCGGCGCCATCGTCGGGTCGGTGGTCCTCGGCGCTCTCTTCGTGGCCCGGGAGCGCCGGCATCCGGCCCCCATGGTCGATGTTCGCCTGTTCCTCGAGCGCACCTTCGCCGCCGGCATCACCAGCAGCCTCCTGGCCTTCGCCGTGCTCTTCGGTGTGCTCGTGGTGGTGCCCTTCTACTTCGAGCGCTCCCTCGGGGCGAGCACGGTCCGCACCGGTCTCGAGCTCATGGCCATGCCGGTGGCCCTTGGGCTCGTGGCCCCGTGGTCGGGACGCATGGCCGACCGTGTCGGCGTGCGAGTGCCGGCGGCGGCGGGCATGGGGCTGGCCGCCGTCGGGCTTGATCGCCCTGTCCGCCTGGCGACCGGGCGGGTTGGGTCTTCGTGGCCCTGCTCGCCGCCGTGGGTGCCGGCCTCGGACTGTTCAACTCGCCCAACAACGCCGGGATCATGGCGTCGGTCCCTCCCGACCAGTCGGGCCTCGCCTCGGGCCTCCTCAACATGAGCCGCGGCCTCGGCACCGCCCTCGGCCTGGCCGTGAGCACCGCCGTCTTCGTGGCCATGGGCGGCGACAGCGGCCATCCCGGCCAGGTGGCCACGGCGTTCTCGATCACGTGTGCCGTGCTCGCCGGCGTCGCCGCCCTGACGGCATTGGTGGCCGGCGCCGGGACCACCTCGGCGCCGTTGTCGGCCCGGTCGGTCCTCCTGGCCGAGCGCCCCCCGGCCTGAGGTTCGAGCCCGGAGCCGCCCCGACCGGCGGGCCGAGCTTTCCCCGCCGAGCAGGTTCAGAAGTGGCCGAGGACGGGATGGGGGACGTACGGCTCTTCGAGCCGGGCCACCTCGTCGTCGGACAGCTGCAGCTCCTCGGCGGCCAGCGCGTCGGCCAGGTGGTGCGGCTTGGTGGCACCGACGATGGGGGCCGTCACTCCCGGACGTCCGAGCAGCCAGGCCAGGGCCACCTGGGCCGATGGGACCCCGCGGGCGGCGGCCACCTCCGCCGACCCGGTCGACCACGTCGAAGTCGGTGGGCTGGGCGTAGAGGTAATTGGTGAAATCGTCGGTGTCCGATCGGGTGGTGCGACGGTCGCCGTCCCGGCTCCGGTTGCCGGCCAGCACGCCTCGGGCGAGCGGGCTCCAGGGGATGACCCCCACGCCCTGGTCCAGGCAGAGGGGGATCATCTCGCGCTCCTCCTCCCGGTAGATGAGGTTGTAGTGCGGCTGCATGGACACGAACGGCGTCCAGTGGTTCTGCTCGGCGACATGCTGGGCTTTGGCGAACTGCCAGGCGAACATGGAGCTCGCCCCGATGTAGCGAGCCTTGCCGGAGCGGACCACGTCGTGGAGCGCCTCCATGGTCTCCTCGATGGGCGTGCGCGGGTCCCAGCGATGGATCTGGTACAGGTCCACGTAGTCCATGTCCAGCCTGGCCAACGAGGCGTCGATGGCCGAGAGGATGTGCTTGCGGGACAGGCCGCCCCCGTTCTCTCCGGGCGTCATGGGCATGAACACCTTGGTGGCCACCACCATCTCGTCGCGGCTGAGGAGCTTGGGCAGGATGCGGCCCGTGGCTTCCTCGCTGGCTCCCTTCGAATAGGTGTCGGCCGTGTCGAAGAAGGTGACCCCGCCTTCGACGGCGGCGCGGATGATGGGCTCGGCCTGGCTCTCGTCGAGGACCCAGGGACGCTCGCTGTTGTTGCCGAAGCTCATCATGCCGAGGCAGATCCGGGAGACCCGAAGGCCGGTGGCGCCGAGGTTGACGTAGTGCAAAAGGACCTCCCGAGGTGAGGGGTGGGCAGCGAGGCGACGCCGGGCGCAGGATCGCCGCGCCGCCAGTGTAGGAGCCGCGGCTGTTCCCTTCACCGGTGGCCACGAGCACCGGCGTGCGGTGCGCGGCACCGTCCGGGTAGCTTTCCCCTCGTTGTGAGCCGAGGGAGCAGGGCACATCCGAACGCGGCGCCCACGGAGCCGGCGATGAGCCCTCTGGCCGAGGTGATGCGCCCGGAGGTCGAGGGCCGGCCCTACGGCACCCAGATCCGGGTGTTGGCCGAGTCGTACCCCGACATGGTGGCCGTGACCATGGTCGACGAGGCCGGCGGGGCCACCCGGCTCGACTGGCGCACCCTCGACCGGCGCTCGAACCAGGTGGCCAGGGCCTTCGCCGCCGAGGGCATCGGGCGTCGGCGACCGGGTCGGCCTCGAGCTGCCCAACTCCGTCGAGATGGTCGAGGCCGTGCTGGCCTGCTGGAAGATCGGCGCCTCGCCGGTACCGGTGCGCTGGGACCTTCCCGACTGGGAGCGGGCCCGGGTGGCCGGCGTGTTGGACGCCGCCCTGCTCGTCGGCCGCGACCGCGCCGAGCTGTTCGAGAGGTCGAGGTCGCTCTCCGACGAACCACTGCCCGAGGTGGTCGCCCCTGCCGTCAACGGCATCTGCTCGAGCGGGTCGACGGGCACGCCCAAGATCATCATGGACCACAGCCCAGCGGTCATGAACCCCTTCGAGGACGTTGCCCTTCCCGGACAACTGGGGCGTAGACGTCGGACGGCAAGTCATCCTGGTGCCCACCGCGCTCTACCACACCAACGGCTTCGCCCAGTTCGTCTACCTGCTGGCCGGCGACTCACTGGTCATCATGACCAAGTTCGACGCCGCCCTCGCCCTCGACCTCATCGAGCGCGAGCGGATCACCGCCTTCACCGCCACCCCGACCATGCTGGCCCGCATGGCCCGCGTACCCGGCGTCGAGCAGCGTGACTTCTCGAGCGTGGTGTGGGTGCAGCAAGGCGCCGCCGTCTTCCCGCCGGCCCTGGCCCGGTTCTGGATCGACCTGCTCGGCGGCGAGCGCCTGTACATGTGCTACGGGATGACCGAGCGCCTCGGACTGACCGCCATCCGGGGCGACGAGTGGCTCGACCACCCCGGCAGCATCGGACGAGGCTTTCGCGACACCGAGCTGCGCATCCTCGACGAGCACCAGCGCGACGTGCCGGCCGGCGAGGTGGGCGAGATCTACCTGCGCTCGGGCACGACCGGCCTCTATCGGCTATCTCGGCGCCACCCATGACCTGCCCATGACCGAGGACGGCTTCGCCACCGCCGGCGACCTCGGCCGGCTCGACGAGGAGGGCTACTGCTACATCGCCGACCGGCGGGTCGACATGATCGTGACCGGCGGGGCCAACGTGTTCCCGGCCGAGGTGGAGGCGGCCCTCTCCGAGCACGCGGGGGTGGCCGACGTGGTGGTGGTCGGGCTGCCCGACCCCGAGTGGGGCCGGCGGGTCCACGCCATCATCGAGCCCCAGGACCCCGACGCGCCGCCCACCGCCGAGGAGATCCGGGCCTTCGCCAAGGATCGGTTGGCCCCCTACAAGGTGCCGAAGACGGTGGAGTTCGTCACCGCCATCCCCCGCAGCGCGGCCACCAAGGTGAACCGGGCCCAGCTCATCGCCGATCGCACGGGCACGGAGGATGCGCGCGTCGTCGCCCTCCGAGGTCAGCGGCGGAGGATGACCACGCTGGCGTTGGCCCCCCTGCCGATGGTGTGGGCCAGCCCCACCCGGGCACCCTCAACCTGACGGGCACCGGCCTCGCCCCGCAGCTGGCGCACGAGCTCGACCACCTGCCCGAGGGCCGAGGCGCCGAGCGGCTCGCCCTTGGACAGCAGGCCGCCGCTCACGTTGACCGGGATGCGCCCCCCGAGGGTGGTCGCCCCGTCCCGTAGGAGGCCGGCCACCTCGCCCGGGGGAGCACAGGCCGAGCTCCTCGCAGGAGATGAGCTCGCGGGCGGCGTCGGTGTCCTGGCACTCGACGAGGTCGAGGTCGGTCGGCCCGAGGCCCGCCTCCTCGTAGGCCAGGGCCGCGGCCCGGGCGGTGGGTGCGGGGATGGTGTCGTCGGCCAGGCCGGACAGTGGCGTCGACTCGCTGAGGACCGACCCGGGCAAGTGGGAGACGAGCACGGACGCGGCAAGCTGCACCTCGCCGGCGGCGCCGGTGGCACGGCGCAGGACGACGGCCGCCGCTCCCTCGTTGGGCGAGCAGAGCATCCACAGCCGCAGCGGTGGGCAGACCATGCGGGAGGCCAGCACGTCGGCGGCGGTGACCTCGGAGCGGAACATGGCGTCGGGGTTGGCCACGCCGTGCCGGCGGTTCTTCACCACCACGGCGGCGAGGTCGTCGTCGGTCACCCCCGAGGTGGCCATGAGGCGCTGGGCCCGGAGCGCGAAGTAGGCCGGTGTCGAGCCGAGGCCGGCCACCTCCTGCCACGGCTCGAAGAACGAGGAGCGGATGATGCCCTTCGGCATCTTCTCGAGGCCGAAGGCGAGCACCGTGTCGTACTGGCCCGACGAGATGGCCGAGGCGGCCAGCATGAGGGCGGCGGCGCCGCTGGCGCAACCCGCCTCGACGTCGAGGATGGGCATGCCGGTGGCGGCCAGTCGTCCGAGCACCTTGTGGCCGGAGGCCACTCCGCCGTAGGCCGTGCCGCAATAGGCCGCCTGGATGTCGCGTCCGGCGATGCCGGCTTCCTCGAGGGCGCCGCGCACGGCGGTAACGCCGAGATCGGTCGTCGTGCGGTCCTCGAACCGGCCGAACGGGTGGATGCCCACCCCGGAGACGGCGGCCCCGGTCACGGCCCGTCGGCCCTATCGGGGGCGAAGGCCCATGAGACGACGCGGCTCTCCGCCGGGGGCGCTCGACATCGGTGAGCACCAACCGCATGGCCTGGCCGGCCGAGAGGGCGGACGCGTCGGGCTCGGTCAGCCGGGTGATCACCCTCGGGCCCCCGTCGAGCTCGACCACCCCGAAGCCGTAGGGCACTGGCCCCTCGTATCCGGGTGGCGGGGCGGTGACCGTGGTCCACGCCCACAGACGGCCGGTGGGGGGCAGCTCGCACTCCTCGGGAGAGGGCGTTCCGCAATAGGGGCAGGAGTCGATGCGCGGGAAGTGGCGGGCGCCGCAGTGCCGGCAGTGCGAGCCGAGGAGGCGCGGCTCGGCTCCGGTGGTGAAGAGGCCCTCGTGCACGGGGACGGCGTCCGTCGCGCCCGTCGCGCCGATCACACGATCCCCTCGTCTGCGGTAGTCGGCGAGCGTCGACTCGTCGAGCCCGACGAGTCCGCAGAAGCACCTCGTGGTTGTGCTGGCCGAGTGCCGGGGCCGGGACGGGCGCCTCCGGGGTGGCGCCGTCGAGGCGCGGGTAGGGCGCCTGTTGCAGGTGCGGGCCGGCCACCGGGTCGTCGACCTCGACGAGGTCGCCGCGGGCGGCCATGTGCGGGTCGGCGATGATGTCGGCGGCGCGGTAGGCCAAGCCGACGGGCACGCCGTTGCGCACGCACACCTCCTCGACCTCCCGGGCCGGCATGGTGGCCACCCAGTCGGCGACCAGCCCGTTGATGGCGTCACCGTCGTCGGCCCGGGCCTTGAGGGTTCCCCACCGTGGGTCGTCGGCCAGCTCGGGGCGGCCCATGGCCCGGCACAGGCGGCGGAAGTTGGCGTCGGATCCGGCCACGATGCACACCGTGCGGCCGTCGGCCGTCGTGTAGTTGTCGAGTGGAGCCGAGTTGGCCAGCCGGTTGCCCTGCCGGTCGCGGACGAGCCCGAGGCGGTCGTGACCGGCCACCGTCCACTCCAGGGTGCGCAGGATCGAGCCGTAGAGAGAGGCGTCGACCACCCCGCCGCGCCCGGTGCCGCTGCCGGCCCGGTCCCGCCGGTAGAGGGCGGCGACCACTGCCTCGGCGGCGAAGGTGCCGGTGAGGTAGTCGGAGATGGTGACGCCGGGACGCACGGGCGGCCGGTCGGGATAGCCGGTGATGGCCAGGAGGCCGCCGTAGGCGATGCCCATCCGGTCGAGGCCCGGGCCGATCGGCGTAGGGGCCGTCCTGACCGAAGACGCTGATGCGGGCCCAGACGAGGCGCGGATCGCAGTCGTCGGGGCCGATGTGCCAGCCCTCGAGAGTCCCCGGCCGGAAGTTCTCGCAGACGACGTCGGAGCGGGCCGCCAGCCGGCGGAACAGGTCCTGGCCCTCGGGGCGGCGCAGGTCGATGGTGACCCCCTTGCGCCCTCGGCCCTCGACCGCCCACCACATCGAGTAGTCCTGGCCGTCGGGGCCGGTGGCGAAGGGGCCGATGGTGCGCATGAAGTCGCCCCCGACGGGGTCCTCGACCTTGATGACCTCGGCGCCCATCTCGCCGAGCAGGCCGGCGCAGAAGGGCGCCCCGATGCGAGTGCCGACGTCGACGACCCGCAGCCCGGCGAGCGGAGCGACCGGAGGCGGCGGGCGTTGCGGTGGCCGGGACCGGCCCGCTCAACGCGCCCCCGGGAAGTCGGGGGCGCGGCGGTCCTTGAAGGCGGCCATGCCCTCGGCCATCTCGGGGGAGGTGGTGGCCATGGCCTGGGCCTGCCCCTCGCGCTCGAGGGAGGCGGCGAGCGGCGTCTCGAAGGTGGCGTTGAGGAGCGCCTTGGACAGGCCGAGCGATCGTGTGGGCCCGGCGGCCATCCGGGCGGCGAGCTCCTGCGCGGCGCTGTCGAGCTCTTCGACGGTGGCCAGGCAGCGGTAGGCCAGGCCGAGGTCGACCGCTTCGGCGCCCATCGCCCCCTCGCCCAGCATGACCATGGCCTTGGCTCGGGGCAGGCCCACCAGGCGGGGGAGGAGGTAGGCACCGCCGGCATCGACCACCAGTCCCCAGCGGGCGAAAGACCAGACGAACTTGGCCTGCTCGCAGGTGAGCACGAAGTCACAGGCGAGGGCCAGGTGCGCGCCGGGGCCGACGGCGGTGCCGTTGACGGCAGCCACGGTCGGCTTGTCGAGCTCCCAGAGCTCTCGGATGAAGGCCTGGACCCCGACCCGGAGCGCCTCGCTCGTGGCCCGGGGGTCGAACCGTTCGCCGCCGGCGCCGCTCACGGTGGACTGGCGGAGGTCCATGCCGGCGCAGAACGAGTCGCCCACCCCGGTGATGAGGAGGGACCGCACGTCGTCGTCGGCGCGGGCCTGGCGCACGCGGGCGAGGATGTCGTCGCGCATCTCGACGCTCAAGGCGTTCTTGGCTTCGGGCCGGTCGAGGGTGAGGTGGGCGACATGGTCCTTGCCGACCTCGTAGCGGATCACTCGGTCAGTGTACTGACGCACCTCAGGCGGTCCCCGAGGCCTGCTCGTCGCTGCAGTCGCCCTCCGCTACGGTCTCGGCCTGGTGGCCGACGGACGAAGAAGGCGATGAGCACCCCGGTCGTCTCTCTCGAAGAAGCGGTGGCCAGCCACGTGCAGCCGGGGGACGCCGTGCACGTGGTCACCGGCCACACCCGCTGGACGGCAGCCGCCCGTGAGGTGATCCGGCAGTGGTGGGGTAGGGATCCCGGGTTCACCCTGGTGATGCTCAGCCTCTCCAGCCTCGGTGCCGTGTTCTTCCGCGGCGGGCTCCTGTCGAAAGTGGTGACCGGCTACTCCGGCGACGTGTTCCCCAACTTCACGCCCAACCGGTGGTTCGGCGAGGCGTACCTATCCGGCGCGGTCGAAGTCGAGCACTGGTCCTTCCTCACCTTCCTCCAACGACTGGAGGCCGCCGCCCGCGGTCTGCCCGCCATCGCCACCACCTCGCTCCAAGGGTCGTCGATGGCGGAGAACCCCGGGTTCGCAGTGGTCGATTCGCCGTTCGGCGGCCGCCTCGGGCTTCTCGAGCCGTACGCTCCCGACGTCGCGCTGCTCCATGCGCCGTTGGCCGACACCGACGGGAACGTGGCCATGAGCCCTCCGCTGCTCGAGGGTGTCTGGGGGGCCCTCGCCGCCCGCCGGGGCGCCATCGTGACCTGTGAGCGCGTGGTCGACGACATCCGGCCGTGGTCGCACCTCGTGCGCATCCCGGCCCACCGTGTGCTGGCCGTCTCGGAGGTGCCCATGGGCGCCCACCCCGGAGGGCTCTATGTCCCGCATCTCCCCGTCGAGCCCTACGGAGAGGATCTCGAGTTCTGGCAGGAGGTCCGCGACGCCAGCCGCGGCGACGGCTTCGACGCCTTCATCGAGCGCTGGGTCCTCGGCCCGCCCAACCAGCAGGTGTACCTCGAGCAGCTGGGCCCGGCACGGCTGGCCCGGCTTCGGCGCCGGGCCGAGCCCGACTCGTGGCGGGACGACGAGGCCGCCCACCCGCCCGACCTCGAGGCGCCGGTCGGGGCCTGGGAGCGGGCCACGGTCTTCGGCGCCCGGTACGTGGCCGACCGCGTCATCGAGGGCGCTTACGACGCCGTGCTGGCTGGCGCCGGGGTGGCCAACCTGTGCGCCTGGCTGGCTGTGCACACGGCCAGGGAACGCGGCTCTGAGGTCGTGCTCACCGCCGAGCTCGGGCTGTGGGGCTACGAGCCGACGCCAGCCGACCCGTTCGTGTTCAACCACCGGAGCTTCCCGAGCGCCATCATGGTGTCGGACTCGGAGACGGTCCTCTCCACGTTCGTGGCCGGCCCGGGCACCCGGTTGCTCGGCTGCCTCGGGGCGGCGCAAATCGACCGGTCCGGCAACATCAATTCGACGGTCATCCCGGACAAGGCGTTCCTGGTCGGATCGGGCGGCGGGAACGACGTGGCTTCGGCCGCCGACGAGGTCGTGGTGGTGGCCACCCTGGCGCCACGCCGGACGGTCGAGGAGGTGCCCTACGTCACCTCGCCCGGCGACCGGGTACGCGCTCTTGTCACCGATCTCGGCACCTTCGAGCGACGCCACGGACGCTTTGTGCTCACCGCGGTGCCAGCCGGCCCCGGGACGATCGTCGATCGAGTCGAGTCGGCGCGCAGCCGTTGCGGGTGGGAGCTCGAGTGCGCGGAGGAACTAACGGAGACTCCGGGGCCGACCCCTGAGGAGGTCGAGGCTCTTCGGCGGTGGGATCCCGAGCAGCGGTTCCTCCGGCCCGACGCCGAGCCCTAGCCCAGCGAGAGCAGGAGACACGGCCCACGGGACAGAGAGCGCACGCTCGGGCGACGATGGGCCGGCCCGGTACCATGCCAGGCCGTGGCAGCCACCGAGGCGCACGGCGCCGATCCCATGGCCGAGGACTCCGACCAGACCGCGCTCCGCGAGCTGGCCCGCCACCTCGCCGAGCGTGAGGTCGGCCCCCGTGCGTCGGCGGGGGACGAGACCGGAGAGGTTCCCTGGGAGGCGGTCAAGGCCCTGGCCGCCGCCGACCTCTTCCGGGTGACCATCGGGACGGAGTGGGGCGGCCTCGGCCTGGGTGACGTCGAGGCCGCCATCGTGCTCGAGGAGATCGCCCGCTTCGACGTCTCGACCGCGATCTGCTGCCAGCTGTCCTACAACGGCCCGAGCCGGGGGATCGAGCACCTGGGATCGGACGCGCTGAAGGAGCGCTGGCTTCCCGGCGTGGCCGCCGGCGACGCCATCATCAGCATCGGCATCACCGAGCCGGATGCCGGCTCCGCCGTCCAGAACATGCGGGCTTCGCTGCGCGAGGACGGGCCTGGACGTTTCCGTCTCAACGCCTACAAGAACTACTCGACACTCGGGCATGTGGCCCAAGGCGTGCTCGTCTGGTGCCGGTGGCCTGGTGGGGAAGGGGCCAAAGGCATCGGCGCCGTTGTCGTCCCCACCGACCGAGGCGGGGTGAGCATCGCCGGCCGCCACCGCTCGATGGGTATCCACGCCGCCACCGAGGCCGAGATCGCCTTCGACGACGTGGCCATCGGGCCGGACGACGTGCTCTTGGCCGGCGACCCGACCACGTCCGAGTCGTTCAAGGCGCTCCTCGCTCACCTCAACCACGAGCGTTGCGGCAATGCGGCCATGTGCATCGGCGCCGCCCAGGGTGCGCTCGAGCACGCTGTCGCCTACGCCGCCGAGCGGGTGGTGGGCGGTCGCCCCATCGGCGAGCTCCAGGGGCTGCAGTGGAAGTTCGCCGACATGGCCATCGCCTTGGAAGGGGCGCGCCTCCTGCTCGGCCGAGCCGTGCGCCTGGCCGGCCCCGGCGGGACACCGCCCGCCCTCGAGACGGCGATGGCCAAGGCGGCGGCCAACCTGGCGGCCAAGCTGGTGTGCGACGAGGCCATGCAGATCCATGGCGGCTACGGCTACAGCCGTGAGTACCCGGTCGAGCGGGCCTACCGGGACATTCGGGGGCTCTGCTTCGGGGCCGGCACCATCGAGGCCCAGAAGAACTACATCGGTCAGAGCGTGGCTCGGGGCCGCACGACCTCCTCGCCCGGATGGCGGCCGGGCGACCAAGGTTGAGCGTTTCCGCTCGGAGCGGTCCTGAGGGGATCGCCATCTGAACTGGGTCGATCGCCAGTAGCTGTCCCCCTTGTCACAAACCTTTGGGGTCACCCGGTTGCAGAACGATTGGGTTAGTTGACACTAACGTTAGTAGATGCTAACGTTAGTGTTGTGGATGCGGCCCTCAAAGCCCTCGCCGAGCCCCGGCGGCGCGAGATCCTCCGACAGGTATGGAGTGACGAGCTTCCGGCGGCCGAGATCGCGGCCCGGTTCGACGATGTCACCCGGTCGGCCATCTCCCAACACCTCGGCGTTCTGCGGGAGGCCGAACTGGTGATCGAGCGCCGTGACGGGACTCGCCGGCTCTACCGCGCCAATCAACCCGAGATGGGTCGACTCCGCCAATTTCTCGACGACTACTGGACCGGAAGTTTGCAGCGACTGCAATCCGTGGCCGAATCGGCCGAACGAAAGAAAGGAAAGCACAGATGGCTGAACTGACTCGAGAGGTCGTGATGGATGCCAGTCCGGCCACCATCTTCCCCTTCCTCGTCGATCCCTCAAAGCACGTCCGGTGGATGGGGACAAAGGCCGAGCTCGATCCTCGAGCTGGCGGCGTCTACCGAGTGTTGGCCCAAGGCAAGCACCCGGGCGTCGGCGAGTTCGTCGAGGTGGTACCCGACCGCAAGGTCGTGTTCACCTTCGGATGGGACGAGCCCAACCACCCGATTCCCGCGGGAAGCACCGAGGTGGAGATCACTCTGACTCCCGATGGTGAAAAGACGAGGGTTCGTCTCGTCCATCGAGGGCTTCCCGACGATGCGGTCAGTGATTACACCCAGGGTTGGGATCACTACCTCGACCGGCTGGCCACCGTCTCTGCCGGAGGTGAAGTTGGACCCGACATCGCCTCTAATGCCGCGTGAACCTTCAACTGGGATGAAGGAGCGAGTGAAGGGGCCTTCGGGCCCCTTCACTCGTCGAACACCGCAGTCCATCTTCTCTTGCGTCTCCGCCCGCCCGAGCTTCGTACGCTCACGATACAAACTCAACCTCATCGTTCCGCTCGCGTAACTGCGGAATAATCGGCGGATGGTGCGGCGGACTTCGAACGAGGACGATCCTCCGATCCTCGAAGACGATCACTCGGGCGGATCGAAAGAACCGGCGTGGGACAGAAGACGCTTCCTGAAGATCAGCATCGGTGGGGTTGTCCTCGTCGTCGTCGCTGGTACGACCGGGTTCGAGCTGGTCTCACATGGCGTGCTACCCGGACAGCAGACCCTGGATCAGCTCGACGGTGCTTGTTCAGCAAACAACGAGCCGCTCGTCTTCTCGCCACTGGGTCGGTCGATGTCGGGGACCTTCTACTCGGATGCCCGCAATCGAAACGTTGGTTACACCGTGGCTTATCCACCCGCACATGAACCAGGAAGCGCGCTGCCGCTCGTCGTCATGCTGCACGGATTTGGCGGCAACCACACAGACGCCTTGGTGGGGATGACCCCAGCCCAAGCTGTGGCGCTGCACCTTCAGGGGCTCCAGCTGGCGCCGATGGCTCTTGTGACAGTCGATGGCGGCAACGGGTACTGGAATCCCCATCCGGGCGACGACCCCATGGGAATGGTGATCGACGAGTTGATCCCGCGTTGCCAGCAACTCGGACTCGGCAGACCACCTCTGAAGATCGGCACGATGGGAATCTCCATGGGGGGCTACGGTGCCATTCTCCTGGCCGAGAAGTATCCCAATCTCATCTCGGCGGTGGCCGCAATTAGTCCCGCGATTTGGACCAGCTACGCCCAAGCCAACTCCGCCAACGCCGGTGCCTTTGAGTCGACTGAAGAGTTCAAGGCAAATGACGTCGTAACCCTTAGTCAGGCTCTGGCACATACTCCCGTCAGAGTGGCATCAGGCGATGATGATCCATTTCATCCCGGAGTCGAGACATTCGTGCGGGCCCTTCCCACGGGGTCCATGGTCGAGTTTGCCCATGGCTGCCACACTGACCCATTTTTCCTCTCCGAGGAGCCGCCGTCGTTGGGATTTCTCTCCCGACACCTAGCCGGGTAAGTCAGCTTGTGAGGACTTGAATGATGCTTCTCATCGATGCGGCGAATGTGGTCGGGTCTCGTCCGGACGGCTGGTGGCGGGATCGGCCAGGAGCAGCGCGACGGTTCGTGGAACAGGTTCGTGCGGCAGTGACAGCGGGCCGGCTTGCCGAACCTGTCGTCGTGGTTCTCGAAGGGGCTGCCCGGCACGGGGTCGAGGAGGGCGTGGTCGACGGCGTCAACGTCGTGCACGCCCCCGGGAGCGGAGACGAAACGCTTGTGTCCGTCACGGCCGATGCGACCACTCCGGTGACACTCGTCTCCGCCGATCGTGGGCTGCGCCAGCGTGTGGAGGGACTGGGAGCGGATGTGGCCGGTCCAGGATGGCTCATTGGTCTCCTGAACAGCTGAAATCGGACGAACAGGGCGGCCTCGTCCTCCGTCGGCATGCCCCGACCGCCGGAGCCAGTCGCTGACCCCCCGACCGCGACCGCTACCGCCACCGCCAGTTGGGCTCGCGCTTCTCGGCGTAGGCCGCCCGGGCCTCGGCAGCGTCCTCGAAGGTGTTGAGCCGGGCCGTGTACTCCTGCTCGGTTCGGTAGGCCTCCTCGAGGGGGAGGTCCTCGATGCGGTTCATCGCCTCTTTGGCCAGCCGCAGGGCGATGGGGCTCTTCTGGGCGAGCTCGGTGGCCAGCGCCTTGGCCTCGTCCAACAGGCGGTCGCGGGGGACGACGGCTCGCACCGCGCCCAACCGATGGAGCTCCTCGGCGTCCACCCGCTCACCGGTGAAGTACATCTCTCGCGCCTTGTAGCGACCGACCAGCCGGGTTAGATGGGCGCTCGCCCCGAGCAGCCCGACGTTGATCTCGGGGGCGCCGAAGGACGCACCCTCGGCGGCCAGCAGGATGTCGCAGCAGGCGGCGAAGGCCACGCCGGCTCCGAGCGCCGGTCCGTTGATGGCGCCGATGACCGGCACCGCGCATTCGACGATGGCCCACATGGCGTCGCGGGCCACCCGCGGCGGGTCGGTGACGAGGGTGGCGGGCAGCTCGTCCTGGGGTACAGCTGATTGACCCACCGTCCGCAGGTCGGCCCCGGCCATGAAGGCACGGTCGCCGGCGGCGGTGAAGATGGCGGCGCGCACCTGGCGGTCGTCGTCGAAGCCGCGGAAGGCGTCGCGGATCTCAGCCATGGTCGAACGGTCGACGGCGTTGACCGGAGGCCGGTCGAGGGTCACGGTGGCGACGTGATCGGCCACCTCGACGGTCAGATCAGCCACGCCCCGTGCTTCCCCTGCGCCGTTGCACGCCGTCCTCCCGGGATTGATCCGTGCCCTCATCCGGGTCGGTCCGCCCGACCTTAGCGTTGCCGCGTCGGCGGACATCGATCCTCCACCGGCACAGGCCGGCGACTCATCCGAGATGGGGGAGGACCCGCTCCCCGAGCAGCTCGATGGTCCGCGGGTCACCCCGGTCGTGGGTGAAGAACACGAAGAGCGTGACCCCCTTGGCGGCGAGCTCGCTGATCCGGTCGATGATCACCTCGGGCGTTCCGATGAAGCCACCGGCTTCGAGCCCCCAGCGAGCGGCGCCGTAGCGGCGCATCGCCGACTCCCGGGCGGAGCCGAGCGCGGCATCGTCGGGGGCGAGGACGCACACCGCCTCGATCGAGGTGGCCACCGTGTCCGGGTCGCGGCCAATGGCCTCGCACTCGCGGTCGAGGGCCCGGCGGGCCGCCTCCCAGCCGGCCAGTCCGTAGGTCGGCACGTTCCAGACGTCGGCGAAGCGGGCGGCCAAGGGCAGCGTGTACCGCAGGCCGACGCCACCGACGTGGATGGGCGGTCGCGGCGATCTGGACCGGCCGCGGCAGGTTGGGGACATCCTCGACCCGGTAGTGGTGACCGTCGAAGCTGGTGACCTCCTGGTCGAGCATGCCGGTCAGGATGGCCAGGCCCTCGGCCAGCCGCTCGCCCCGCTCGGCCGCCGTCCCCCACGGGATGCCCAGCTGGTCGTGCTCGGCCCGGACGGAGCCGCTGCCGATGCCCACCTCGACCCGGCCGCCTGAGAGCACATCGAGGGTGGTGACCATCTTGGCCAGGAGGGCGGGATGGCGGAAGTTGTTGTCCAGCACGAGGTGCCCCACCCGCAGCCGCTCGGTGCGGGCCAGAAGGAAGGTGGCCGCCGTCCAGGCCTCGAAGGAGTCGCGATCGGGTTGCCCAGGGCTGTAGAGGTGGTCGTAGAGCCACAGGGAGTGCAACCCGGCGGCTTCGGCGGCGAGGGCCCGTTCGAGGAGGGCGTCGGGACCCAGGGCGACTTGCGGCAGGTTCAGCCCGACCTCGATCCGCCGGGCGCCGGTGGACGATCTTGCCGATCCGGCGCCGCCGGGCTCGCTCAACCGGCCGCCAGCCTGTCGGCGACCTGACGGCGCAGGAGCTTGCCGGTGTCGGTGCGGGGCAGCTCGGGCCAGACGTCGATGCTCTCGGGTGTCTTCGACGACCGCAGCCGGCGGCGCACCTCCTCCCGGAGCTCGTCGGCCTTCACCTCGGCACCGTCCCGGGTGACGACCACGGCGGCCAGTCGCTGGCCCCATTCCTCGTCGGGCAGGCCGACCACGGCGGCGTCGGCCACCCCGTCACAGGACAGCAGCACTTCCTCGATCTCGGCCGGCGCGATGTTCTCGCCGCCCCGGATGATGGTGTCGTCGGCCCGACCTTCGATGAAGAGGTAGCCGTCCTCGTCGACCCAGCCGCGGTCGCGAGTGGGGAACCAGCCGTCCTCGTCGAGCGCGGTGCCGTGGGCGTACTCGCCGGAGATCTGCTCGCCCCGCAGGTAGAGCAGCCCGACCTGGCCGGCCGGCAGCGGCCGGCCCGGCGTCGTCGCGGACCTCGAGCTCGACGCCCGGCACCAGCCGGCCCACCGACTGCAGGCGGTCGCGCACCACCGGGTCGTCCGAGTCGAACGCGTCGCGGTGGTCCTCGGGGCCGAGCAGGGCGATGGTCGAGCTCGTCTCGGTCAGGCCGTAGGCGTTGACGAACCCCACATCGGGGAAGAGGGCCATAGCCCGCCGCAGGACGCCGGCCGGCATCGGCGCGCCCCCGTAGGAGATGGTGCGCAGCGACGGGGTGGCCGCGTCGACGGCGTCGCCCAGTTGGTCGACGATGCGGGCCAGCATGGTCGGCACGACCATGGCCTGGGTCACCCCCTCGCCACGCACGGTCTCGAGCCAGCTCTTCGGGTCGAACTGGTCGAGATACACGATCCGCCGGCCGGCGAAGAGGTTGCTCAGCAGGTTGGCCACGCCGGCGATGTGGTAGGGCGGGACGGTCACGAGGGCGGCCTCGTCCTCGTCGGCGCAGGAGAACTCGACGGTGCCGAGGAGATACGACATGAGGTGCCGGTGACGCAGCACGGCGGCCTTGGGGGCGGACGTGGTGCCGCTCGTATAGACGAGGACGCAGGGGAGCTCCGGGTCGCACGGCCGGGCCGGCTCCGGTTCCGAGGATGCCTCTTCGAGGGAGTCGGTGAAGGCCTGGTGGTCGACGGCCCGGGCGGCGTCGACGCCGGGAGGCAGCTCCCCCTGGTGGACGACGAGCGCGCCCGGGTGGGCGTCCAGGCGGTCCCGGATCTGCCCCGCCGCCAGCCGGTAATTGAGGGGGATGAAGGGGATGCCGGCACCGGCGGCGCCGAACAGCGCGAGAGGAAAGGCGAGGTGGTTGCCGCCCACGTAGACGATCGCCGGCGTGCCTTCGGCCACGAAGCGCGACGCCGCCGCCCACGATCGCTCGGCCAGCTGCCGGTGGGTGAGGCGGCTCCCATCGGCCGCGACAGCGACCCGGTCACCCATGCCGCTGTGGGTCATCTCGAGTACGAGGCCGAGGTGCATGACGGTTGCGGGGCGGCCGCCCTCAGTCCGACGACGGCAGGGGTTTGGCGCCCTTCAACACGAGAGGGCGCCCGCCGAGGGCGAGGGTGCCCGTTCCCGGCTTGGTGCAGAGCACCTCGATGGTGTCGTCCTCGTCGACGTAGCGCTTGCCGAGGACGACCGACCCCTCGTCGTCGGCCTGTGCCCGTTGCCCGGCGGCCGCGTCGTCACCCTCCACCATGGGGACGCCACCGCAGGTCAGCTCGACGTCAACGCCGGTAGCACGGATGACGATCACCTCGGCTTCGCTCACCGCGCTGCGCAGCCTGGTCCCGGCCTTGACCTCCATCCCGCGTCCCTTCTCCCTCGGCGTTGCGCAGGTGATGGTAACCGCATCGGCAGCCAGCACCGTCCGTGCGGTCGACCTCTTGGTAGCTCACTGTGGCGCTCGCGCCCAGACGCCGGGTCACGGCCTGGCGGCGCCGGCCGCTGGCACGGGAGGAGCTTCCCTGGCCCATCAGTAGGGTGTCGTCTCGTGCGAGCCGGCCCGACGTGCACCGGAAGAGCGGATCAGCTGAGCTCGAGCGAGGAAGTCGTGCGCCGCCGGCTGGCAGTCGCCGGGCTCGGCGTCTTCGTGGACGGCGGGACAGCGTCATCGCCGACAGCGGCGAAGGGGTGCCCGGTGCTGGCGTGGGCCGCCTCTGGGGCCATGTCGATCTCGGGGTGGCCCGACGCGCTTGCCTGGCCGGAGGGGGACGTGCTGGGCACGCTCGACGCCGCGGCGCGACGCCTCGAAGGACTGGCCGGCCGGCTCGGCCGTCGGCTCGCCCTCGACCCGGCCCGCCTGGTCGTCGCCCGGGCCGCGGCTCGGGCGCCGGCGCCCCCCGGCGGCACGGTGTCCTTCGGGAGACAATGCCGGCTGCTCCCGGCCGGTGGCTCGTGGGTCGCGCTCAACCTGGCCCGGCCCGAGGACGTCGAGCTGTTGCCGGCACTGACCGCCGGGCGTGTGGACCGTACCGAGGTGGCCACCGACCAGCAGTGCTGGAACTCGCTGGCGGCGGAGGCGGCCCGTCGCCACGCCGGCGAGATCGTTGATGCCGCCCGGGAGCTCGGGCTGCCGGCGTCGGTACTCGGGGAGGAGGCCGCCGCTGACGCACCGTGGTCCGTTCACCGCCTGGGCGCGCCCGGAGGCACCGGCTGGGGCGCAGGCCGTCCGCTGGTCGTGGACTTCACCGCGCTATGGGCGGGACCGTTGTGCGCCCACCTGCTCGGACGGGCCGGCGCCCGGGTGGTGACGGTCGAGGCGGTCGATCGTCCCGATGCGGGCCGGGTCGGGGACCCAGCGCTGCACGCCGAGCTCCGCCGGGGCCACGAGCGCCTGGCCGTCGACTTCTCGGCCCTGGACGACCGTCGCCGACTGCACGAGCTGGTGGCGTCGGCCGACGTCGTCCTCGAGGCGTCGCGGCCGCGGGCGCTGGCCTCGCTCGGGCTCGAGCCGGAGGGCTTCGTGGCCGCCCGCCCCGGGCGGACCTGGGTGTCGATCACCGGCTACGGGCGTTGGGGTCCCCGGTCGGCCCGGGTGGCCTTCGGGGACGATGCCGCCGTAGCCGGCGGCCTGGTTGGTCGTGACGGTGTCGGCAGGCCGGTGTTCTGTGCCGACGCCGTGGCCGATCCGGTGAGCGGTCTCCTGGCCGGGCTGGCCGGGCTGGCTTCCATCGTCTCCGGCGGAGGCCACCTGGTCGACTGCTCGATGGCGGCATCATCGGCATTCGTCAATAGGGGTGACGGATGCCCGGGGGACCACCGCGTCGAGCGGCAGGCATCGGGGTGGAAGGTCTTCCACGACGAGACAGCGGTGCCAGTCAATGGCCTTTGGGGGGAGGGAGCCGAGACCCGGCCCGATCCCGCCCTCTCAACCTGATGGGAGCTCGGCGCCCGGAAGGTGAACCGACGATCCTCGTCTTCGAGGACGTCGAGGTCGATGGGCAGCCTGGACGGCGGGTCGGCATCGCCGGCGAGGAGATCGCCTTCGTCGAGGAAGCCGCCTACGAGGGTGCCGGAGTCGGCCGCCGTTCCGGTTCTGGGGTGACCGTCGTTGACGGGGGCGGCGGCGCCCTGCTGCCCGGGCTGCACGACCACCATCTACACCTCCTGTCCATGGCGGCGAGGGCGCGGTCGGTGCCCTGCGGGCCCCCCGAGGTCACCGACCGCGCCCAACTGGCCCGGCGACTGCGGTGGGCGGCGGCGGCCACCTCTCGGGGCCGATGGGTGCGGGGCTACGGCTACGACGACACGGTGACGGGCGTGCTCGACGGCGCCACCCTCGACGAGCTGATGGGCGACCGCGGCGAGGTGCCGGTACGAGTGCAGCACCGCAGCGGGCACCAGTGGGTTCTCAACCGGGCCGGCGCCGACCTGGTGGCACGGCGCGGAGTCACGCCCGACGACGCCGGCGACGCCGGCGCCGCTGGCGTCTTCTACGGCCGTGACGACGAGTTGCGGGTTGCCTGGCTCGATCCCGATCCGCCTCCCCTCGACGCGGTGGGCCGGTCGCTTGCCGAGTACGGGCTCACGGGTGTGACCGATGCCACGGTCGGCAACGGGCCGGCCGAGCTGTCACTCTTCGAGGGAGCGCAGCGAACGGGGTCCCTGTCGCAGCGTCTGCACCTGCTCGGAGGGGAGTTGCCGCCACGGCGTCAGGAGTTCCTGACGATCGGTGCCCGCAAGATCGTTCTCACCGAGGATCACCTGCCCGGGCTCGACGAGCTGGTCGCCACCATCAGCGGCGCCGCTGATCGTGGAGTGGCCGTCCATTGCGTGAGCCGCGAGGCGCTTGTCCTCGCCGCCGCCGCCATCCGGGATGCCGGCGCCAGGGCCGCCCGCATCGAGCACGCGGCGGTGTCCCCGCCAGAGATAGTCGAGCTGCTGGGTGGGCTGGAGGTGATCATCGTGACCCAACCTGGCTTCATCCGCACCCACGGCGACCGCTACCGGCGCCAGGTGGAGGCCGCCGACCTCCCCTGGCTCTACCGCCTCCGTGGCTGGAAGAGGGCCGGTATTTGCTTGGCCGGCAGCTCGGATGCCCCCTTCGGTGATCCCGACCCGTGGGTGGGGATGCGCGCCGCGGTGGACCGGCGCACGTCGTCGGGAGCCGAGCTCGGGCCCGACGAGGGGCTGAGCCCCGAGGAAGCACTCGGCCTCTATCTCTCACCCCTCGAGCACCCCGGCGCGCCGCCCCGTCGGGTCGAGGCCGGTGCCCGTGCCGACCTGTGCTTGCTGTTCGTGCCGTGGCGTCTGGCACGCGACGAGCTCGACGCCAGAGCTGGTCCGGTCCACCTACGTGGCCGGCTCCCTCGTGGCCGGCGGATGAGCCGGCCAGCGTCCGCTACGTTGACGCAGTGAACCGCGGCGATCTGCGGTTGATGCGGTCGGCGTCGGCCGGGAGAGGAGCACAGCCATGACGACCACGGAGGAGGCCGCCACCGTGTCGGGCGAGACCCGGATGCTGATCGGCGGGAAACTCGTCGAGGCCAGGTCGGGAAAGACCTTCGACAACATCAACCCGGCCACGGAGGACGTCCTCGGCCAGGTGGCGGACGCCGGCCACGAGGATGCCGACGCCGCCATCTCCGCCGCCCGCCAGGCCTTCGACGAGACCGACTGGTCGACCAACAAGGAGCTGCGCAAGCGGTGTCTGACACAGCTGCAGGCCGCTCTCGAGGAGGAGCAGGAGCTGCTCCGGGCCGAGCTCGTGGCCGAGGTAGGCACACCGGTGCTCCTGACCTATGGCCCGCAGCTCGACGCCCCGCTGGGCGAGGCCCTCAAATGGCCGGCGGCCTACATCGACGAGTTCGAGTGGGAGCGCGACCTTCCCATCGGGACCGCCTTCGGCGGCCGCAGCCTGGCGGAAGGTGAGCAAGGAAGCGACGGGAGTGGTCGCCGCCATCGTCCCTTGGAACTACCCCTTCGAAGTGACGATGAACAAGCTCGGCCCGGCGCTGGCCACCGGCAACACCGTCATCCTCAAGGCCGCGCCCAACACGCCCTGGAACGCCACCCGCATCGGGCGCCTGGTGGCCGAGCGCACCGACTTCCCGCCTGGCGTCCTCCAGGTGGTGACCACGTCGGACAACGAAGTGGCCGAGGACCTGGTCACCGACCCCCGGGTCGACCTCATCTCCTTCACCGGGCTCGACGGCGGTGGGCCGGCGCATCATGGAGAAGGGGGCGCCCACCCTCAAGCGCCTCTTCCTCGAGCTCGGCGGCAAGTCGGCCGACATCATCCTCGATGACACCGACCTCGAGGCGAAGCTCTCCATGGCATGGACGGTGTGCGTGCACGGTGGCCAGGGCTGCGTGATGCTCACCCGCATGCTGCTGCCCCGCTCGCGCTACGACGAGGGCATGGCCATCATGGAGGAGGCGTTCGGCAACGTCCCCTACGGTGACCCCACCGACCCCGGTAACTTCCAGGGTCCGCAGATCAGCGCCGTCCAACGCGATCGGGTGATGGGCTACATCGACAGGGGTGTCGAAGAGGGCGCCCGCCTGGTGGCGGGCGGCAAGCGGCCACCCCAGTTCGACAAGGGCTACTACGTCGAGCCGACGCTCTTCGCCGACGTGGACAACTCCATGACCATCGCCCGAGAGGAGATCTTCGGGCCGGTTCTCGTCGTGGTCCCCTTCGAGGACGATGACGACGCCGTGCGCATCGCCAACGACAACCAGTACGGCCTGGGCTGCGGCGTGACCTCGGCCTCGGAGGATCGGGCCATGGCCGTGGCTCGGCGTCTCCGGGCCGGCACGGCCACCATCAACGGCGGGATCTGGTACGGCGCCGATGCTCCCTTCGGCGGCTACAAGGCCAGCGGCATCGGCCGCCAGAACGGTCGCGAGGGTTTCGAGCAGTACACCGAGACCAAGACCTACGCCGGGCCGGCACCGGCCGAGGTGGAGTGAAGAAGCGCCTGCCGCGAGCGAGGCAGGAGGCGGAGGGAAGCCCATGGACGTGAGGTCGATCGAGGACGTGCGTCCGACCATCGAGCACAACGGAACGGTCCCGGTGTGGTGGCTGGTCGAGCCCCGCGAGATGTTGAAGGCCACCGACGGAGGCTTTCTGGAGTTGGTGAGCGAGTTCACCGTGGACGGCGGGGGCATGGTCGATCCCCACTCGCACCCCACTCACGAGTTCTATTACATCCTCTCCGGTCGGGGGATCATGAAGATCGGAGACGAGGAGCGCGAGGTGGCCCAGGGTGACCTCGTCTACACGCCGCCGGACACCACGCACAGCATCTGGACGACTACGCCGAACGCGCCGCTCCACGGCCTGGCCTTCGCCATCGGGGTGGGCGGGGCGGGGCCCGTCGACTACACAACCTGAGCACCGTCCACGACGCACGAGTGCAGCTGGCAGACCCGTTGCACGTCATGGCTCTCAACGTCACTGCCGACAATCTCGGTCGGATAGGCGCAGTTGAGAACAAAGAAGGGTCACACCGAGGTCGTTCCAGAGCGCCTCGAGCTCCAGGGCTTCGTTGACACGATCGTCGTCCCACAGGGGGGCAACCGTCCCGCTGAAGGCATGGAGAGGTCGGCCCGGTACCGAGATCGACCGGAGCAGTTGGCCGATCACGGCTTCGAAACGGGCTGTGTCCGCCCGCCCGGCGATCGTGATGCGAGTCAGGGACGCGGCCGCGTCCAGGAGGACGAGGCGATCGGTCCGTTGCGCCGTTGCCACGTCCCGCCCCGATGCCTCCAAAGCGGCCAGCAGGGCGCGGCGGTGGGATGGTGTGCACACGGCAACCGCTGCACCCCCGCCGCTGAGGGCGCCGGCCAGGTGGGCAGCGACGCGAAGGACCAGGTCATGGTCGTCCGAGTAGAAGTCCACGATGTGGGCGCCCTCGGTTGTCGCTTCAGCCCGGATCGACACATGTGTCCCTTGTCAGTGCTGGTGTCAGAGTCCTTACCCAAATTGTCGGCAGCGCACCGCAATTGACGACAGGGCGCGGGCTCGGGATGGATGGCGGTGCGGAGCACCGTGCAGCCGTGCAGCCGTGGAGCCGTGCATCGGGTCTGCATCAGGCGTCGACGATCACCGAGGCCCGCCAGAGCACGATGAACTGCGGGCACGCGGCGTCAGGGGCGCAGATGGGGGCTCCGGTGGCCGACAGCCTGGCGGTACCGTCGTGTGCCACCCGGTAGACAGCGGTCGACGTGCCATCCGCGGACAGCGAGCCCGAACTCACGACGAGCACCGCACCGGTCTGCGACACTCGGACCGCCGACCACCGCATGGTCCTTTTGCCCGGCAGGCGGACAACGACGAGCTGGCCCACACTGGCGTCGACCGACGCACCGTCCTTCGATGTGGTGAGGAGGACCGACCGGCCCGGCGGTGGTGGCGGTGGGGGAGGCCCGGTGGTTACGGTGCCGGGACGGCCGCTGGCGGTCAGGGCAGCAGCCACCACTGCCACCACGGCCAGGGCCGCGGCAACGGCCACGGCCGATCTCTGGATGAACGCCACGCTCACCCCCTGTCCGCGACCGGCCCCTGCGGTGGAACAGGCCTCGTCCACGGTACCGCCAGGCCGGGCAATGGCTTCTCACTCACCCGGGCAGGACGGCCCGAGGGGCGCCCCGCTCCTCCCCCGGCCGCCCGGCGCTACTGCCCGAGCCGCGTGGTCGAGGCCAGCTCCGCCGCACCGCGCATCTGGTCGAGCACCACCCACTCGTAGGCGGCCATGCTCGGGTTGTCGGCTTCACCCTTGACCACCCGGGCATAGCCCGCCTCGAGCACGATGGCCAGCTTGAAGCGGGCCAGGATCACGTAATAGTCGATCTCCTCGACATCCCGGCCCGAGACGGTGGCGTAGTGCTCGAGCATCTCGTCCCGCGACGGCATGCCGGTTTGGTCGGCGTAGCCCTTGGTCCGATCCTCGTCCGGGTCGGACCACCCGCTCATCACCCAGCCGAGGTCGAGAAGCGGATCACCGACCGTCGACATCTCCCAGTCGACGATGGCAGCCAGGCGGGCCGGCGCCCCGTGGGCGAACATGACGTTGGCAAACTGGTAGTCACCGTGGATGATGCCCGGCTCCCAGCGGCGTGGCCGATGCCTCCTCAGCCACTCGGAGGCGACGTCCAGGCCGGGCAGATCCCGGAACTGCACCGCATTGAGGTGGGCGAGCCACCGGTCGACTTGGCGATCGTGGAATCCCTCGGGCTTGCCGAACCCCTCGAGGCCACGGGCTCGCCAGTCCACCCGGGCCAGTCGGGCGATGCCGTCCACCAGCTGGATCGCGAGGCCGAACCGGGCTTCGAGGTCGGTGTCGAAGGGGGCCGGCCACCCGTTGGTGTTCATCGGTGACCAGCCGTCGACCATGCCCATGAGGTAGAAGGAGGCTCCGACGACCGACGGATCATCGCAGGCGCCGTGCGCCTCCGGATGGGGGACGTCAGTGCCGTTGAGGGCGTCGAGAACCCGGAACTCGCGGAGCATGGTCTCATTGCGACCCTTGGGCACGACCCGGGGCGGACGGCGCAGCACCGAAACGAAGTCACCCCGGCGGATGGCGAAGATCTCGTTCGAGGCACCCCCGCTGATGAAGGTGACCTCGACCGGCTCGCCCGAGCCGGGGAGACCCTGCTCGTCCATCCAGCGTCCCAGGCGCTCGGCGTCGACGAGACCGGTGGTGCGGTCGGCGCCGCCCGTGGCCTCCTCCGCGCTGGTGGTGTCGGCCATGGTGTCAGTCTCCCCCCGGCTCGGGATACGGCTCCTCGAAGGTGGTCGCCCCGACTGTGACCAGCCCGTCGGTGAGCGCTGTGGGCGGGGGCTGGGTGGACGGCCGCGGCACTCGGGAGGCCATGATGCCCTCGCGCCGGCGGAGGGCGAACATGCTCTCGCGCCGGCCCGAGTAGTCAGCCGGCTGGCGCAGCATCCACACGATGCCCTCGGCTGCCACCGCGGCCGGCTCCCAGTTGCTGTGGTCCGCCCCCGGCGTGTTGGCCACGAAACCCTCGGAAGCCACCGGCACGTCGATGCGGAAGCAGTTCACCGCGATCCCCGAGCCGGCCAGCTGGGCGGCGGCGTCGACGGTGAGTCGTTCGAGGGCGATCTTCGACATGCCGTAGGCCATCAGGGACGGATAGGGATGGAGCGCGGCCACCGACGACACGTTGACCACGCTGCCGCCGTTCGCGCGCAGATGGGGGACGGCCTCGCGCAGGGCGATGAGGGGTGCCCGCACGTTCACCTGCATGACCAGGTCGTAACGGTGGAGCGGGATGCCCAGGTCGCCGACGAAGGTGATGGCGGCGTTGTTGACCAGGAAGTCGAGCCGTCCGAAGTGGTCCATGGTCCGGGCGATCATGGCGACGACGTCCTCGTCCCGGGCGAGGTTGGTGGGGACGGCGAGGGCCCTCCCACCCCGGTCCTCGACGGCGGCCACGGTGTCCTCGAGGGTGCCGGCTGTGCGCTGCGGCGCGGCTCGGGTGGAGCGGGCGGCGCAGGCCACATGGCAGCCCGCCTCGGCCAGGGCGACGGCCGTAGCCGCGCCGACACCGCGGCTGGCTCCGGTGACCAGCGCAACCCTGCCCCCGAGATCGTCCACTGTTTCCTCTTCGTCGCCGTCCATGCCGGCACAGGCCGGAGTGCGGTGCCCGTGGCTGCCCATGGAGGGCCGGCGGGCCCATGCACATTACGTATGCTCGGGGCGTCGGCGCACCATGGAGATCGGCGCGGGGCCGGTGGGGCTCCTCGCACGGCGGGGGGCCGCTCGGCCGGGTGGTCGGATGCCGCCCTCCTCATCCCGCGTGCCCGCGCCGCAAGAAAGGACACCATGGCCTGGGATTTCTCGACCGAGCCGGAGTTCCAGTCCAAGCTCGACTGGGCACGGGACTTCGTGGCCGAGCGGGTCGAGCCGCTCGACCTCTGCTACCCGCACCGCCAGTTCCACCCCCTCGACGACGAGCTGCGCCCGATCGTCGACCCCATGAAGCAGGAGGTCCGCGACCACGACTTGTGGGCTGCCCACCTCGGCCCGGAGCTCGGCGGAAAGGGCTACGGCCAGCTCAAGCTCGCTCTGCTGAACGAGATCCTCGGCACCTCGAGCTGGGCGCCCATCGTCTTCGGCACCCAGGCCCCTGACACCGGCAATGCCGAGATCATCGCCCACTACGGCACCGAGGAACAGAAGGCAAAGTACCTCCAGCCGCTCCTCGAAGGGGAGGTGTTCTCGAGCTATTCGATGACGGAGCCGCAGGCCGGCTCGGACCCCAAGCAGTTCACCTGCCGAGCCACACGCGACGGCGACGCCTGGGTCATCGACGGCTGGAAGTACTTCTCCTCGAACGCCCGCACGGCGGCCTTCCTGATCGTCATGGCCATCACCGACCCGGAGGTGAGCGTCTACCAGGGGGCGTCGATGTTCCTGGTGCCGACGGACACGCCGGGCGTCGAGATCGTGCGCAACACCGGCCTGGCCGGCGAATCGTCGGAGGAGGGCATGCACGCTCTCATCCATTACGACGGTGTCAGATTGCCGGCCGACAGCTTGCTCGGCGGCGAGGGCCAGGCCTTCGTCATCGCCCAGACACGCCTGGGCGGGGGGCGGGTGCACCACGCCATGCGAACGGTGGCCGTCTGCCAGCGAGCCCTCGACCTTCTTTGCGAGCGGGTGCTGAGCCGTGAGACCCAGGGGAGTCTGCTGGCCCGCAAGGAGTTCATCCAGGGCGACATCGCCGACTCCTATGCCGAGCTCCAGCAGTTCCGCTTGCTGGTGCTCTACACGGCGTGGCAGATCGACAACAACAAGGACTACGCCCGGGTACGAAAGGACATCGCCGCTATAAAGGCTCTCACCCCCAAGGTCGTCCATGACGCCGTCTGGCGGTCGATGCACGCCCACGGCGCCCTCGGCGTCTCCAACGAGATGCCCTTCGCCGGCATGTGGTGGATGGGCCCCATCATGAGTGTCGTCGACGGGCCCACGGAAGTCCACAAGATCACCGTGGCCCGCGAGGTGCTGAAGGGCTACCAGCCGGCACCAGGGCTCTGGCCGACCGCCCACCTCCCCGCCCGGCGCGAGGAGGCGCGCCAGAAGCTGGCCGACTACCTCGAGCACGTGGTGGCCAACTCGTGACCGAAGATGCCGGCGCGGCCGGCTCCGGGGACTCGCTCCGGCCGGACCTGCCGAGTGCCCTCGAGCTCACCCCGCTGGGCGATGGGCGGTTCCGGGCCGGCAACGTGGCCACTCACTTCGGAGGCGCTGTCGTCTTCGGCGGCCAGCTTCTCGGCCAGACCATCGTGGCTGCCACCACCGCCGACCCTTCGAAAGAGGTCAAGACGGTGCACACCATCTTCGCCCGCGGGGCCGAGCCCGACCGCTTGCTCGACGTCCATGTCGAGCCCGTCCACCTCGGGCGGGCGCTGGGCAGCGTCACGGTGACTATGGCCCAGGGCGACCGGGTCTGCGCCCGGTCGCTCGCCCTGCTCAGCGCGGCCGAACCCGACCTGATCCGCCACGGCGATGCACCCCCGGACTGTCCGGGCCCGGCCGACTGCCCGCCATCGGGAGCAGAGGGCGGCCCGTGGGAGATCCGGATCGCCGGTGGTGTCGACGTCCGCGATCCCGACGCCGTGGGGCCAGCCGAGCTGTTCGTCTGGAGCCGCTTCGTCGCTCCGCAGACGACCGGGACCCTGGGCCAGGCCCTACTGGCTTACGCCACCGACGGGTTCCTCATCGGGACGGCGATGCGCCCGCACGCCGGGATCGGGCAGTCGATGGCCCACGTCTCCATCTCGACCAGCGTGCTGAGCCACACGCTGACCTTCCACCAGCCGGTCGACGCCGGCCAGTGGCACCTGCTGGCCCACCATAGCCCCTACGCCGGGCGGGGTCGTTCCTACGGCCGGGCCGACATCTTCACCGAGGACGGCCACATCGTCGCCTCCTTCGTGCAGGACAACATGGTGCGGGCTTTTCCCGAGGGGGCCCAGCCGGCGTCCGGATCCCGGTCGTCGGCCTGAATCGGAGGACGACGATGGAGCTGCCCGGATCGGCTGCCGTGGTGAGCGGTGGCGCCGGCGGGCTGGGTGAGGCCACGGTGCGACGTTTGGTGCAGGCCGGCGCCCGCGTCGTGATCGCCGACTTGGCGGCCGAGAAGGGACGAGCGCTGGCGGCCGAGCTCGGAGAGGGAACGGCCTTCGCCAACTGCGACGTCTGCTCGGAGGAGAGCGTGACCTTCGCTTTCGAGCAGGCGGCCGCCCTCGGACCGGTGCGACTGGCCGTAGCCGTCCACGGCGGCTTCGGCGGCGGCGGGCGCACGCTCGGCCGGGACGGTACGCCTCTCTCCCTCGACAATTTCCGGCCGACGATCGAGCACTACCTGGTGGGTACCTTCAACATGTTGCGGTTGGCTGCTGCCGCCATCAGCCGGTCGGACCCCCGTGCCAACGGAGAACGCGGTGTGGTCGTCAACACGGCGTCGATCGCCGGCTACGAGGGGACCATCGGCCAGGTCGCCTATGCCAGCGCCAAAGGAGGCGTCATCGGGATGACGCTGACCGCCGCCCGCGACCTGGCGCCGGCCGGCATCCGGGTGGTCACCATCGCGCCTGGCGTCTTCCTCACCCCCGCCTACGGCGCCGACCCCGAGAAGATCGAGGCCACCTGGGGTCCCATCGTCCCCTTCCCGAAGCGCATGGGGAGGGCCGAGGAGTACGCGGCCTTGGTCGAGCACATCTGCGTCAACCAGTACCTCAACGGTGAGGTGATCCGGGCGGACGGCGGCCTGCGCTTCGGCCCTCGCGGGGGCAGCTGACGATCAGGCGGCGCTGTCGGGAGGAGGCAACTGCGCCCGGTCCCCGAAGAGGGGCCGGATGCGCTGCTCGAGGAAGTCGATCACGGCGTCGGAGAAGGCGTCGTTGCGGTCGCCGGCGATCATGTGGGCGGCGCCGTCCACGTCGACCACCGTGCTCCCTGGGATGCGGGCCAGCAGGTCGTCGACCCCTTCCTGGCTCACCACGTCGCTGAGCAGGCCCCGGACCAAGAGGGTGGGGACGCTGATGTTGTCCATGGCTACGTCCAAGAGCCCGAGCAGGCGGTCGGGGACGACTTCGGTCCGCTCCGGACGAAGGATGAAGGCCGGGTCCCAGTGCCAGTACCACCGGCCGTCACGTGGGCGGAGAACCTTCTCCAGGCCGGCCGGGTTGACCCGTTTTTGCCGGTGCGGGGTGTAATCGGCGATGGCGTCGGCCGCCTCCTCCAGCGATGCGAACCCGCCCAGCCCCGACCGCATGAACGCCGAGATGCGCTCGATGCCCTCCCGGTTGGTCTTGGCCGTGATGTCGACGAGGACGAGGCCGGCGGAGACGGTGCGGTCGCTCGTCCCCTCGGCCAGCAGTGCCGACATGCCGCCGAGGGAGGCCCCCACCAGCACCGGCGGCGCGCCCAGGGCGTCGACCACGGCCAGGCAGTCGGCCCCGAAGGCGGTGAAGGAGTAGTCGCCGTTCGGCGCCCAGTCGCTCTCGCCGTGGCCGCGGAGGTCCAGCGCCACCGTGCGCCAGCCCTGCGCCGCGACCCGGGACGCCGTCTGCCCCCAGGCGAACCGCGTCTGTCCGCCGCCGTGGAGGAAGAGGACCGGGGGGTCGGACGGGGCTCCCCGAACGTCGGCCACCAGCTGCACGCCCTCGAACCCGGCGTAGGTGACCCGCTCGGCGTCCATTGCCCCATGCTGTCACCGCCGGCCCGAGGCGGTCGGCGGAGGGCGCCGGGCATGCCGATGAGCGGCGCCCGCCCCGTTCCCGGGACCCAAAGTGAACCGTGTGTGAACTCGGAGTGTCGGCGGTGGGCGACACGGTCGCCAGCGCAGAGCCGACGGGCGAGATCCGGTCTGCCATCACCATCGGGTCGTCACTTGCATGGCAGCATCGGGGCATGCCGATCCTGCTGATCCGACACGGCCACGCCGGTCGGCGGGGCGCCTACAAGGGGGACGACCGCACGAGGCCCCTGTCCCAGCGCGGAATGGTTCAGGCGCGGCGCTCGTGCCCCTGCTCGCCGAGTATCGGCCGCAGCGCATCCTCTCCAGCCCCTACGTCCGCTGCTTTGCCACCGTGCAACCCACGGCCGAGGCCCTCGGCCTGCCGGTCGAGTCGATCGAGGAGCTGGCCGAGGGTCACGGTGCAGAGACCATCCGCCTCATGGAGCGCATGGCCGGCGAAGCCGCTGTCCTCTGCACCCATGGTGACGTCGCCCTCGCAGTGCTCGAGGCCTTGCGCGGGGCGAACGAGGACGACCCGCCCCCGCGCCGCCTGCAGAAGGGAGAGGGGTGGGTCATCCAGTCGTCGGGGAGCAGGCTGGCCATCGTGGCCCATCTCCGACCGCAACTGGCGGAGGGCTCGTCGGAAGGGTGAGCCCGCCCTGCCGATGACCGTCGGCCGACGGGTTGTCCACCGGTACCCTGGTCCGGCCATGGACGACGGCCGGTTCGACCCCGCGGCGGTCACCGCCTTCTACGTCACGTCCCGGTCCTTCGACGCCCGGACCGGCACCGCCACCCTCGGCTATGCCTTCGACGGGGGGCCGGAATTCGTCGAGACCATCACCTTCGAGACACCTCCGGCCGCAGCCTTTGTCGCCGACGACCCCCGGCTGGGGCGGGCCCTCCTGCACCTGCACATTGCCGCCGGCACCAGCTACTACAAGGCGGCGGCCCCGCTGACTGTGGTGGTGGACGAGGGCAGCCTGACCCCAGACGAAGCGGCCTTCCACCGGCATGTCTACGACGACGGGCTCCGCGAGTTCGCACTGGTCAACGGGTTGCCGGTGCCCCGACCGGTGACCATCGTCGCCGAACCGGCAGCGGGCCTGGCAGCCGACCCGGCCGCCGGCACGGTCACACCGGTCGGCCAATCGACTGACGGGCCGCGAAGTCTGGTGGTGCCCATCGGCGGCGGCAAGGATTCGCTCGTCCTGGCCGAGGCCCTCCGCCCCCTCGAACCGAGGTTGTTCGCCGTCGACCCCCACCCGCTGGTCGTCGACCTGGCCGACCAGGCCGGGCTCGAGCTGATTGTGGCTCGGCGCACGCTGTCGCCGGAACTGGAACGTCTCAACCGGGGCGGAGCGCTCAACGGCCACGTTCCGATCACCGGCATCGTGTCCCTCGTCTGTGTCCTCGGATCCGTGATCTACGGCTACGACACCATCGCCATGGCCATCGAGCGCTCGGCCAGCGAGGAGACGGTGATGGTCGACGGGGTGCCTGTCAATCACCAGTATTCGAAGAGCCGCGACTTCGAGACGCTGCTCCGCGAGTTGGTCACGTCGTCCATCGACCCCAACCTCACCTACGGTTCCGCCCTCCGTCCCTACTCGGAGCTGGCCATCAGCCGGGCCTTCGCCGGCCTCGACCGCTACCGCGCCACGTTCTGCAGCTGCAATGCCGTCTTCCGGCGCACCGGCGGGGCCTCCGACGGCTGGTGCGGACGGTGCGCCAAGTGCCGGTTCGTGGCCCTGATGCTCGCTCCCTTCCTCACCCGCGGTGAGCTCTCTACGATCATGGGGATCGACCTCCTCGCCGACCCGGCGCAGGTGCCCGGATTCGAGGCGCTGATGTCGACCGCCGACAAGCCGTTCGAATGCGTGGGGGAGCGACGGGAGTCGGCCGCCGCCCTCCGCCTGCTGAGCACAGAGGACGAGTGGCGGGACACGCCTGTCGTGGCCGCCCTCGCCGCCCACGCCCGGGCCATGGTCTCTGACGATGATGTCGACACGCTGCTCGCCCCGGAGCCCGGGCTGGCCTTCCCCGACCCCGAGGTGGCCGACTCGGTGACGCGCTTTCTCGGCATGAGCCGATGACCGACGGAGCCCGGGCGGCGACGAGGTGACTCGGTGAGACTCGAAGATCTCTCGGGGAAGCGGGTGGCCGTCTGGGGACTCGGCCGGGAGGGCAGCGGGGATCGTGCGCCTCCTGCGGGCCCGGCGACAGGAGCCGATGCTGGTCGACGACGACCCGGCTGGCGCCATCGGCGCTTCCCTCGCTGCGGCTGGTCCCTCCGCCGAATCGGGGGTCGTGACCCCGGGCGCAGCGGACTGGTCGGCCGTCGACGTCGTCGTCCGGGCACCAGGTGTGAGCCGCTACCGCCCCGAGCTGGCTGCCGCCGAGTCGGCCGGCGCCGAGGTGACCACGGCCATGGCCATCTGGCTGGCCGACTTCGCTGATGCGCCGATGGTGGCCGTGGCCGGCACCAAAGGCAAGAGCACGACTGCATCGTTGACGGCCGCCATCCTCCGGGCGATGGGTCGTGACGTCGAGCTGGTGGGCAACATCGGCGTACCGGTGACCGAGACCTACGACCGGCCCCGCGCCGACGCCTACGTCGTCGAGGTCTCCTCCTACCAGGCGGTCGACGTCACCACCACGCCGCCGGTGTGCGTCCTCACCAGCCTGGCTCCCGACCACCTCGACTGGCACGGAGGGGTGGACGCCTACTACCGGGACAAGCTCAGACTGCTCTGGGTCGGTGCCCCTGGCGCTCTGGCTGTGAACGCGGCCAGCGACGATGCCGTGGCCCGCACTTCGGACCACCCTGACCGGATGCTCTACGGCCCCACCGGACGGGTAACGGTGGACGGCGCAGGAGTGGTGACTGCCGACGGGCGGCCGATTGTCGAGGCCGGCGCGCTTCGTGTTCCCGGCCGCCACAACCTGTGGAACCTGTGCGGCGCTGTCGCCGGTGTGCTCCTCCTGGCCGGCGAGCCGCCGCCCACCGGTGCTGTTGCCGAGGCGGTTGCCGACTTCGGCGGCCTTCCCTCGCGGTGCCATGCCGTCGGCCAGCGTGACGAGCTGACCTTCGTCGACGACGCCCTCGCCTCGAATCCCTTTGCCACCCTGGCCTCGATGGACGCCTTCGCCGGGCGCGACCTGACCCTCATCGCCGGAGGGGCGGACCGTGGGGTGGACATGACGACGTTGGGCGCGGCCCTCGCCGGCCGCGCCCCGTCCCGTCGGTGGTGGTCGTGGGCCCTGGCGGCCTTCGTATCGCCGAGGCGGTGGCGGCCGCGCCGGGGGGCGGTCGGATCACCGTGGACTGCACCGCGTCGCTGGAGGAAGCGGTGCACCGGGCAGTGGCCGCCACCCCGGCCGGCGCTGTGGTCCTCTTCTCGCCGGCCCAACCGACCCCCTCCGCCGAAGGCGACTACCGGGCCCGCAGCCGGCGGTTCGTGTCCGCTGCCGGCCTGCCGCCCATGGAAACCGGTGGCAAGACGGCGGGACGGCCCGAGGCGGCCGCGGAGCGGGCGAACCCGTGACGACTGTCACCATCATCGACGAGCAGTCGACGACCGTCGATGCCGCTGTCGACCGCCAGCGGTGCACAATCCTCCTCGAACCCTCCCAGCTGGCCGCCACGCTGGGGTGGCACCTGACCGACGGCGGCCTGTGCCGAGGCAACGTCTGCGTGCCGGTTGCCGCCACCGACGTGCTCGACGGCGAGGGCCGGGTCGACCTTGTGGCCGTGGCCGACGCCCTCGGCCGGCCCGTGGTGGTCGACGTCGAGGCTGGGATCTGCGCCCTGGCCCGACCAGCCGAGGCCCGACGACGGGTGCTCCGGGACCTGGTGGCGCCCGAGCTCGAGCTGCCCGACCTCGAGGGTGTCGTGCACCGGCTCGACGAATGGCAGGGCAACAAGCGACTGCTGGTCGCCTTCGCCAGCTGGTGCGGTTGCTGTTACGACCTCCCCGGTTGGCAGGCCCTGCACGACGAGCTCCGGCCGTCCGGCTTCACCGTTATCGCGGTGGCCCTGGATCATGACGCCGAGGCGGTGCGGCCTTTCGCCGACGGCATGACCATGCCGGTGCTCTACGACCCAGCCCGGCTCCTGCCCGAGCTGTTCGCCATCTCCAACGTCCCGACCGTGGTGTGGATCGACGAGAGCGGCACGATCGTGCGCCCGCCAGGCTCGGCCCACGGTTCCGATCTGTTTGCCGAGCTCACCGGGATCCAGTCGGGACCGCACCTCGACGCCGTGCGTCGATGGGTCACCGAGGGAACCCCGCCGATGAGCGCGACGGAAGCAGCTGCCGCGGTGGAGGACCTCTCCGAGGACGAGGTGCTGGCCCGGCTGCACTTCCGGGTGGCGGAAGAGGCGCACCGCCGTCAGGACGAGGCCACGACTCGCCGGCACGCCGAGCGGGCGGCCGAGCTCGCCCCCGACGATCTCGTCGTGTGGCGCGCGGCCATGCCCCTCGTCGGCGAGGACCCCTTCGGCGAGGACTTCCTCGATCGTTACGAAGCCTGGCGGGCGAGGGGGAGCCCCGCCCACGGGCTGCCGCCCGATCGCTGAGCGCCCGCGCTCGGGAGCGGGCTCAGATCAGCCCCGACGGGGGGCGGTGTGCCCGGTCCAGGTGTGGCCGTCGAAGTACCGCAGGAGCGATCCGTCCTGCGCGTCGGGATACCAGCCGGGGGAGAAGGCTTGGAACGCAGCCGGCTGGGTCGGGGCGACCGCTGGAGAGGGCATGGCGGCTCCTGGCCGAGCGAAGTCGTCGAAAGTCGGCAGGGTGGCGGTCGCTGCATGCGCTCCCGCCGCCCTGGCCAAGGTGGACGGACCGCCATTGGCCGTGGCGCCCGGCGGACGGGTCATCCCGAAGGAGCCGGACGGCGCCGCCACACCCGAGTCGACCGAGAAGGCCAGTCCCGGCGTCCGCCTTGGCCGTCCGCGTCGGACGAGCACAACGACGAAAGCGATCACCAGCACGGCCAGAGCGGCGATGAAGGCGAGTCCGCCGATCAGCGCATCGGAAGTCCCGACCGACCCCGATGACGCATCTCCGGACGCTTGAGCCGCCTGGCTCGACGCCAGCGAGATGGCGTCATCCATGGACAGGTCGCCCAGGACGGTCGTCACCTGGACGAAGAAGATGTCGTTGCTCCGAGTGAAGGCCACGACATACTGGGTGCCGATCTCGCCCGACTGCGTGACCGGCAGATGGAAGATGAACCCCGAGGCGCCGGAGATCTGCGGGACCGGGAACGTGCTGGCTGCGCCCTGGCCGAGCTCGGTGTCGACCCCGGCCAGGAAGGCCGGCACGAGACTGGTGTCGTTGAAGCCGATGGCCACGATGGCAGCCAGGTCGCCACCGTTCAGCCCTCCCTTCCAGGTGCGCAAGTAGACGGACAGGTTCCCGTTGGCCAACTGCTGGGAGAGGGTGGCGGTCCGGCCGACCGGCCCGAGGACCCCGATGTTGCTCGGGGTGATGGGTCCGTTCTCGGGCCCGGGTGGGCTTTCCATTAGCCCCGGAAGGCTGTGCGAGATCACGACCGAGGAGAGGTCCGGGGCCGCGGCGGCCGGCGTGGCCAGCACGACCGTCGGCGTGAGCAGCAGGGCCGCGAGGATGCCCGCCAGCTTCACGGTCCTGCGGACCGACGCCTGCTCGCGCGGCCTTCGGCGCACCGTGATCTCATCGACCGGGTCGAACAACTCCTTGAGCAGGGCGGATAGGGCGGAAACGGTCCCCGCTCACCGATCCCCACCGGTCAGCAGGCCGGACTGGCCGACGCGGCCGGCGCGGCCCACCGGGTACTGAGCTCAGGCGGGCTCGGCCTCCTCCAGGCGGAGGGTCACGATCTCGAAAGGGGCGAGCTCGAGCCGAATCGAGTTCCCGTCCACTTCGATGGGACCGACCTCGCGTTCCAACAGGTCGGTGCGGGCCGCCCGTCGAAGACGTCGGGGGAGGGTGAGGGTCACCGCACCCCGACCTCCCCACGACTCGTAGAGGCGCACGACGAGGGCGCCAGAGCCGTCGTCGGCCCGCTTCACGACTTCGACGCAGGCGTTGGGCGCGTCGACGCCGATGAACGAGGCCTCGTGGGGCGCGAACCACTCATGGGCCTCGGCGGGCACCACCCGCAACGGCACGTTGAACTCGTAGCCGGCGTCGACGACCCCGGCCTCCCGCAGGTCGCCGAGGTGGGGGAGGAGCCCGTAGGCGAACCGGTGATGGCCCCGGTCCGCCTCCGGGTCCGGCCAGGTGGGGCGCGCAGGAGCGAGAGGCGCATGCCGGCGTCGGTGATGTCGTGGCCGTACTTGCTGTCGTTGAGGAGGGCGACCCCGTATCCCGGCTCCGAGAAGTCGGCCCACTTGTGGGCGCAGACCTCGAACCGTGCCGCCTCCCAGCTGGTGTTGGCGTGGGTCGGCCGCTCGACGTGGCCGTACTGGATCTCGTAGGTGGCCCGCGGGCACTTCACGGCCACCGGGAAGGCCACCTTGAGCAGCCGGTTGCTCTCGTGCCAGTCGACCTCGTTGTCGACCCGAAGAACAGGCGAGCCGGCCACAAGGCTGAGGGTCTGTGTGATGGTCGAGGCGCCGAAGGACCGCCGGACCCGGATGGCCGAGCGCACCGGTCCCGACTCTGTGACCTCGACGGCGTCGACGTCGACCAGGTCCACCGCCGTGTGGCGGTACCAGGCGTCGATGTCCCAGGCGTCGAAGAAGTTGGGGTAGTCGGGATGCAGCTGGAGAAGATTGCCGCAGCCGCCGTCTGCGAGCACCTGTCGCCCCACCCGCTCGTCGAGGACAGAGGTGACGAGCCCGCGGTCGTCGAGCTCGACCCGGAGGATGCCGTTGGCCATGTACCGCAGGCCGGCCTCGGCTGGGACCGGTCCGCTGTCGGGTTTTCCGGACACGAGGTCGTAGACGCAGTAGCCGAAGGCGGGCACCCGGGCCCGGAAGATGGACCGGCTGCCGCCCACCGCCTGCAGGGGCAGCGCGGTGCCGTCGGGAGCACGGGCGATGGTGGCACCGTCGGGACCATCGACCTCGACCAGGTCGGTGCGCTGGCGAGAGAGCGAGTTCCACACCACCACCGGGTGGGCCAGCCCGGCTGTCCCGACCGAAGCGGTGAGTGCGCCGAGGGCGGTGTCGGCGACGTCGTCGGCCTTCCGCCGTACGCCGGCCAGCTCCCTCCTCGTGTCCTCGTAGACCCAGTGGATGCCCGAGCCGGGAATGATGTCGTGGAACTGGTTGATGAGCAGCGTGCGCCAAGCGTCGTCCAGAGCTCCCGGGGTGCCACCGCTGCCGGCCAGGGCCGACCACAGCTCGGCGTCGCGGAGGGCGAGCTCACCGCGTCGGTTGCCGAGCTTGGTCTCGGCCTGCGACGTGTAGGTGCCGCGGTGGTGCTCGAGGTAGAGCTCGCCGACCCAGACGGCCGGGTCGACGATCTCATCTTCGACCTTCTCGAAGAAGGCCCGGGGTCCCTCCATGGTGAGCTGCGGGAGACCCTCGGAGTCCGCCAGTCGGCGGGCCGACTCGAGCATGGCATCGGTAGGACCGCCGCCGCCGTCCCCGTACCCGAACAGATAGAGGGAGCGGTTGACGTGCTCGTGGTCGCGGAAGTTGGACACGCCGTAGCGCAGCTCGTGAGCGGTCACCGCCCCGCCGTAGGTGTCGGCCGGCGGGAAATGGGTGAGCACCCGCGATCCGTCGATGCCCTCCCAGAGGAAGGTGTGGTGGGGCATGTCGTTGTACTGGTTCCACGACAGCTTCTGGGTGAGGAACCGGTGCGCACCGCCGAGCCGCATGATCTGGGGCAGCGCCGCCGAGTACCCGAAGACGTCCGGCAACCAGACGTCCTCGGTCTCGACGCCGAGCTCGTCGAGGAAGAACCGCTTGCCGAAGACGATCTGGCGCACCAGCGACTCCCCGGAGGGGATGTTGCAGTCGGCCTCGACCCACATGCTGCCGGTGGGCTCGATGCGGCCCTCGGCGACGCGCTTGCTGATGCGTTCCCACAGCGCCGGGTAGTGGTCGCGCATCCAGGCCAGGTGCTGCGCCTGGGAGATCACGAACCGGTACTCGGGGTAGTGGTCCATGAGGTCGCACACCGTGGCGAACGTGCGTGCCGCCTTGCGCACCGTCTCCCGCACCGGCCATAGCCAGGCCGTGTCCAGGTGGGCGTGGCCCACCGCGCTGACCCGGTGGGCCGACGGCGATGCCGGCTCGTCCAGCAGCGCCCGCACCAGCGGCGCCACCTCCTCCCAGGTGTCGCCGATGTCGGGTAGGTCGAGGCCGTCGCAGGCCCGCTCCAGCCCGGCCAGCAGGCGAGCGTGGCGGGGCTCGGAGGCGGGCAGCTCGAACAGCAGCTCGACGGCCACCCGGAAGTCATCGAAGAAGGCCTCGAAGGCGGGGTCGATGACGTGGAGGTCGGCCCGGGCCAGGGTGAACTGCGGCGCACCGTGGGGCTCGGCCATGAGCAGCGGCCACGGGTTGGCCCCGAAGGGAGAGGGCGGGTTGGCCGCCGCCTCGACGTAGCACTCGATCTCCTCACCCCCCGGCGCGCTCGCCGGTCAGCCGGTGGTGGCGGTGGTTGGGGGAGAGGCCCTGGACGGGCACACCGTCTCGATAGAGGAGAGCCTCGGCGCCGAAGCCCGTCTCGCCGGGGTTGCCGATGGCGAAGCCCAGCCGCACCTCGCGGCCGGACCACTCGTCGGGGATGCGGCCACGCAGGCGGAACCAGGTGGTGTCCCAGGCCGGGCCCCATGGCATCCCCCACGGCGAAGGGCTCGAAGTCGGCGGCCACCGCCTCGGTCGTAGGGGACCGGTTCGCCGTGCACGTGGTGGGCGGCCACCTCGAGGGGCACGCTCGGGCCGCGCCGGGCCGGGCGCACGAACTCGGTGAGGACCTGGACGATGCGGCCGATCCGCATCGAGTCGGACTTGGCCATGGCCGGCGAGTATATGAGGGGTCTTCCCGAACAGCCGGGGCCGACAGCCGGCCATGGGCCGCGTTATGGTGCCCGGGCGGTGGCGGTTCGGGTCCCGAGCACGCCGACAGCCACAGAGCGAGCGGAGAGGGAGCCACGGTGGCAGACGACGTCCTCGAGCAGATCATCGGCAAACCGACGGGCACCACGGTGGTGACCGTCGAGCGCGGCCACATCGCCGTCTTCGCCGACGCCGTCAAGGACCGCAGCCCCATCTACCGCGACCCGAGGGCAGCCGCCGAGGCCGGCCTGGCCGGCATTCCCGGCCCCACCGACCTACCCGGGAGTGATGAACAACTTCGGCGTCTTCCCCGAGCTGCAGCCCGAGGACGCCAACCCCGACGCCAACCCGATGGGCGAGGTGCTCGGTCCCCTCATGGCCAACGGCGGCATCATCCTCCACGGCGAGCAGGAGTTCACCTACCACCGTCCGGTGCTGGCCGGCGACGTGCTGGTCGGTGACGGCAAGGTGGCCGACGCCTACCGCAAGGAGTCCAAGGGGAGGACCATGACGTTCGTCGTGGTCGAGACGGCATGGACCGAGCGCGACACCGGGACGCCGGTGTGCACGTCGCGGATGAACATCATCCACCGGAGCTGATGACCGAACCGGCGGCCACCGACGCCGCCGAGCACCTGCTGCGGCATCTCGAGGGCGGCGTCGCCTGGATCACCCTCAACCGGCCCGAGGCCGGCAATGCGCTGACCACGGCCATGCGCGACCGGCTCATCGAGTGGTTCGATGAAGCATCGGCCGACCTCACGGTACGGGCGGTGGTGCTGGCCGGGACCGGCCAGAAGGGCTTCTGCACGGGGGCTGACCTGCGGCCTCAGGGAGGCGAGGCGGCGCGGCCGGCGGGGGCACCGGCCCGCACCGTCGGCGAGGCGGCCCGCATGATCCGCGACGGATGGCAGCGACTGATCGCCTCCGTGCTCGACTGCGAGAAGCCGGTCATCGCCTCGGTCAACGCCACCGCCGCCGGTGGCGGGCTGCACCTGGCCATGGCCTGCGACCTGGTCGTGGCCGCCGAGGAGGCCACGTTCCTCGCCGTCTTCGTGCGCCGGGGCATCGCCCCCGATGCCGGCGGTGCCTATCTGTTGCCTCGCCTCATCGGTCCGCAGCGGGCCAAGGAGCTCTTCTTCTTCGGCGACGAGGTGCCGGCCCGGGAGGCCGAGCGCATGGGCCTGGTCAACCGCGTCGTGCCCGGCGACCAGCTCGAGGCGGTGACCCGGGAATGGGCCGGGCGCCTGGCGGCGGGGCCGACCAAGGCCATCGCCGCGGCCAAGCACCTCACCAACCGATCGCTCGAATCGGACCGGGCGTCGGCCTTCTGGGACGAGGCTGCGGCCCAGGAACTGGTAGTGGGGACCGAGGACTGCCGCGAGGGCCTTGCCGCCTTCGCCGAGCGCCGCCCGCCGACATTCAAGGGATGGTGAGCCCGGTCGCCGTCGAGGGCCGGCGACTTCGGGCCGCCGAGGCCGGCCACGGTATGGTTTGGGCGGCGCCGGGCGAGAAAGGGCTGACCGATGGGTGACGCGGTGCGGTACTTCGAGGACATCAAGGAGGGCGAGGAGGCGCCGGTTCGCACCCACGTGCTCGACCGGACCGACCTCGTCCGCTACGCCGGTGCCTCCTACGACTTCAACCCCATGCACCACGACGAGGTCAAGGCCAAGGCGGCCGGACAGCCCAGCGTGTTCGGGCACGGCATGTTCTCGATGGGCTTCCTCGGCTCGGCCCTCACCGACTTCGTCGGTATCGGCAACGTGCGCCGGTACCAGGTTCGCTTCGCCAAGCAGACCTGGCCCGATGAGAAGCTCTCGACCAGGATCGTCGTGACCGGAAAGCGCACCGAGGGCGACGACCATCTCGTGGACCTCGACGTGCGCCTGGTCAACCAGGACGGTGAGGAGAAGGTGGTGGGGTCGGCCAGCGCGGTGGTGGCGACCCGGGGCTGACCTGGCCCGGGGCCGGCCGGTCGGCAGCGGGAGCGGCCGCCGGATCAGGTGATGGCGAAGGGTGGCACCCCGGACGAGATGCCCTTGAACAGCTCGCCCTTGGCCTTGGCCAGCTTCTCCGGCGACCACATCGAATCGCGGTGGACCTCGCCGGCGGCCCGGAACCCGCCCATCACCCAGATGTCGCCGCCGTAGACGACAAAGACCTGGCCCGAGATGTCGGCGGCCTCTGGAGTGGTGAGGAAGGTGACGAGCTGGGCCACATTCTTCGGGTCGAACGCGTCGAAACCATCAGTGGGCTGAGCCAAGCCGCCGCCGAAGAGGTTCTCGGTCATGCGGGTCCGGGCCCGGGGTGCGATGGCATTGACGGTGACGCCGTAGCGCTCGAGCTCGCGGGCGAGCACCCAGGTGAGCGAGACGATGCCACCCTTTGCCGCTCCGTAGTTGGCCTGCCCGGCATTGCCAAACAGGCCGGCCTCCGACGAGGTGTTGACGATGCGGCCGTAGACGTCCTCGCCGGCCTTGGCCCGGTTGCGCCAGTAGACGGCGGCGTGGTGGGCGGGGGCGAAGTGCCCCTTCAGGTGGACGCGGATGACGTCGTCCCAATCCGACTCGTCCATGTTGAAGCTCATCTTGTCCCGGAGGATCCCGGCGTTGTTGACCAGGATGTCGAGCTGCCCGAAGGTGTCGACGGCCTGATCGACGAGGTCCTTCGCCCCCTGCCACGAGCTCACGTCGGAGGCGTTGACGGCGGCATCGCTCCCGCCGGCCTTGATGAGCTCGACCACCTCTTCGGCCGGGTGCTTGTCGCCACCCTCGCCGGTCACAGCGGCACCGACGTCGTTCACGACTACCTTGGCGCCCTCCGACGCCAAGAGGAGGGCCTCCTCGCGGCCGATGCCACGTCCCGCCCCGGTCACGATGGCCACCTTGCCGTCGAGCATTCCCATGACGTCCTCCCTCTCGTTGCCAGCTGTGCGAGCCAGCCTGTGGTTGCGAGCCTCCGGCCACAGCCCCAGGCCGCAGCTAGAACCGGGGAAGCATGGCCGAAAAGGCGGGAGGGCGGCAAGATGACCGTGCGACAAGATCAGCGAGGGTCGAGCGAGAGGTGGGGTGGACGTGAGTGTGGAGGTCGTCCTTTTGGGGACAGGGAATCCGCTGCCCGACGCTGCCCGGGCCGGGCCGGCCACCCTGGTGCGGGCCGGCCAGCGCGTCTATCTGGTTGATGCAGGCAGGGGAGTGTGCATGCGGATGGTCGCTGCCGGTGTCCTCCCCTTCATGTGCGACGCGGTCCTCCTGACCCACCTCCACAGCGACCACATCTGCGATCTCGGCGACATCGTCACCACCCATTGGGTCATGAGCCAGACGCCCCTGACCCTGGAGGTCAAGGGGCCGTTCCGGACCGCCGAGGTGCTTGCCGGAGTGCTCGCATCGCTGGCTCCGGACATTGGCTACCGCGTGGCTCATCACGCCGACCTCGACTGGGAGCCGCAGGTGTCGGTCACCGAGCTCGGGGCCGGGATCGTCCACGACGACGGATCGGTGCGGGTCACCGCCGCCGGCACCGACCACCGACCAGTGGAACCGACCCTCGCCTACCGGTTCGAGCACGACGGCCATTCCGTCGTCGTGGCCGGCGACACGCTGCCATGCCCTGGCCTCGACGAGCTGTGTCGGGATGCCGACGTCTATGTCCAGACGGTGCTCCGTGACGACCTCGTCTCCCTCGTCCCCCTGCAGCGTTTCCGCGACACCATCGACTACCACTCGACGGTCGAGCAGGCGGCACAGACCGCCTCGCGCAACGGCGTCGGCACCCTGGTGCTAACCCATCAGGTACCGGGGCCCGCTCCGGGTGCGGCAGACGAATGGACTGCCATCGCCCGACAACACTTCGACGGAGAGATCGTCTTCGGAGAAGACCTGGTGCGCGTGGCAGTACCTGCTACGACCCAGATGCCTAATCCGGTGGCTGATCCGGGCTGATCCGCTCGAGCAACTCACGACGATGTCTCTCCTGTCGCTCCTTGACCTCCTGGACGAACTCGGAGCGTTCGACGAGGCCGTCCCACCACTGCTCCAGCCGTGGGTTGCCGGGTTCCCACAGCACTGAGGGGTCGGCGCCGATCGGCGCTCCTGACAGGACGGCCAGGTTGAGGGCGTCGCTCGGGCGGGCGTCGGTGTCCTGGATCCCACCTGGTGTCTCGATTCTGACGGCGGCGAGGTAGGTCGAGTTGACCAGCTGGGTGATGCGGACCTTACGTACTCGACCGCCGCAAGTCTGCAGGAGGTTGTGGGCGAACTGGTAGGTCATGGGCCGCGGCATCTCGACGTTCTCCAGACTGAAGGCAAGGGCCGTTGCCTCGGGCATCCCGATGAAGATGATGAGATGACGGCCCCCGTCTTCGGTTTCCAGTCTCACCACCCCCGTGCGGTCAACGGAGTCGTCCGCGCTCAGGCGGACATCGACGATGCGCACGGGGACGAAGTCCGTGGATGGTGGCATGGTTCGCGCCTCGTTTCGTAGGTCGATGAGAGCACGGCCGAGATTCGACCGGGCTTGGTGCAGCCGCGCCTTGACGGCATTGACAGAAACACCGAGCTCAGCGGCCGCTTCGCGGTGGGTGAGCCCCTCGAGGTAGAAGAGGTACACGACTTGGCGTTGACCGAGCGAGAGGTCTCGGACTGCTCGCTCGACCCGCCGGGCAATGTCCGCCAGCTCGGCGTGATCCTCTGGGGTCAGGGTGCTGGGTACGCCCTCGGCTACCCGCTCATACAACCGTGCATCGGTGGCCGACCGGCGAAGTGCGCGCCGGCCGATATTGAGCGCGATCCCACAGAGCCATGCGCCGAATCGCTCGGGATCAGCCAGTTGGTCGAGGTTCAGCCAAGCGGCCAGGGTCGCTTCTTGGATGACGTCGCCACTGGCCTCACGGTCGCCCAGCATCTGCTGGCACAAGCGCCAGGCCATGGCTTCGTGTCGCCGAATGAGGCTGGAAAAAGCACCGAGGTCGCCGCCACGAGCCAGGCCGACGAGGATGCCGTCGCCGAGCTCGTCCCGCGGCAGGTCGGTTCCCATGGCTGGATAGTGCCGGCCGGCCGGCTCTGGGTTAGCGGTGGAGGGAGGAACTGCGGGATGGGGTCGCAGAATCCGGTTCCGGTGCTCGGCCGATCAAGCCGGGACTCAGGCGTCCGCGACGGTCACTTCCAGGGATCCGGCCACCTCGAGCACCTCGTCGGCGAACCGGCGGAGGCTGTCGATGGTCTCGCTTCCCCGGGTCCACGGTCGCACCAGAGCCCGGCCCACGCCGGCCGCTGCGGCCTGACGGAGGCTGTCGAGGTCGGCGCCGACCCCCATGGTGATCTCCACCGGGCCCGGCCGGCCGGCCTTCTCCCGAAGGATGGCGATCCGAGCGGCGTCGGCGGGGATCTGGTCGACGGCATGGTTCATGGGGATCCAACCGTCGCCAACCGTCGCTGCCCGGCGCAAGGCGGCGGGACCGTCCCCGCCCATGTGGATGGGCGGCCACGGCTTCTGGACCGGCTTGGGCTCGAACATCACCGGGCCGAAGTCGAAGAACTCGCCGTGATGTTCGATGACCGGCTCGGTCCACAGCTGCTGGCAAACGGCGATGGCCTCGTCGACCCGCCTCCCGCGACTGGCGAAGTCCAGGCCCACCGCCTCCCACTCCGACTCGAGCCAGCTGGCCCCGACGCCGAACATGGCGCGGCCATCGGAGACGATGTCGAGGGTGGTCACCGCCCGTGCTGTTGCAAATGGATGTCGGAGCCCGATGTTGAAGACGTGAGTGCTGAACCGGATCTGGCTGGTACGGCCGGCGAGGAAGCAGAGGAAGGCGAAGGCGTCGTGGACGGGAACATCAGAGGGGACCGGTGGGTGCTCGGCGCCGGCGTAGGGACTCCCGGCCGAGGCCACTGGCAAGACCAGGTGCTCGGGCAGCCACACTGATTCGAATCCGAGGCGGTCGGCCTCTTCGGTGACCTCCGCCCACCGGTCCGGCCGCACGGTGCCGAGGGCGATGCCGATCTTCATGAGGCGGCTGTGGGGAAGAAGCGGTCGGGCATGGGCGTCGACACTACCGACTGGGCCGCAATGCCGTTCCTGGCGGCGTCTCTGTCCGCGGCCTCGGGCCCATCTGGGCAGCGGGTTACCATCATCGGGCCCGATGGCCCAACGGCTGTCAGGTGGACGGGAGGAAGGGTCGGATGGGTGATGCCGGACAGGAGCCGGCGGCCGCACAGGGCCGCATCCGCGCCCGCCTGTCCGAGCTGGGCCTGGTTCTGCACGGGCCCCATCCGCCCCACGACCCGCTCGACGCCGTAGTGGTCCACGACGGCATCGCCCGCACCTCAGGACAGCTGCCCCGCATCGACGGCGTTCTCACCTGTGTGGGCACCCTGGGCCGCGACGTCACCGTGGGGGAGGGTCGGGAGGCAGCCGCCATCTGCGCCCTCAATGCGCTCTCCGTGCTCGAGCAGGCGCTCGGGTCTCTCGACCGCATCGAGCGGGTCCTCACCGTGACCGGCTTCGTGGCCTCCGACCCGGGGTTCCACGAGCAACCAAGCGTCGTGGACGGGGCGAGCGGCGTCCTCTCCGACGTCTTCGGTGGGGCCGGCCGCCACACCCGCTCGGCCGTGGGTGTGGCGGCCCTGCCACGCGGTGGCGCGGTGGAGATAGAGGTGACCGTGGCAGTGCGGGTCGAATCGACAGTGTCGGCGGACCGATGAGCGGCCGACCGGTGAGTGACCGACCGATGGACGCAGTGGGCGCCGAGCTCGCCGAGCTCGGCGCTGCCACCCTGGGCGAGTCGGGCGCCCGGCTCCTTCCCCCTCGCATCCGGCCGGCTTGGCGCGGTGCCACCTTGGCCGCCCCGGCCGTGCCCGTGCGGTGCTCGCCGGGAGACAACCTGGCCATCCATGTGGCCGTGGCCACCGCCCCATCGGGACACGCCTTGGTCGTCGACGTCGGCGACGTGCCCGACCGGGGCTACTGGGGAGAGGTGCTGACCACCGCCGCCGAGTCGCGGCAGCTGGCCGGTCTGGTCATCGACGGCGGCGTGCGTGATGTCGCCGCCCTCGAGGCGCACCAATTCCCCGTCTTCTCGGCCACCGTGGCCCTGCGGGGGGCGACCAAGCTCGCCCGCGGCTCGGTCGGCGCACCAGCCGTGGTGGCCGGCACCAACGTGGCCGCCTGCGACTGGGTGGTCGGCGATGCCGACGGAGTGGTGATCGTCCCCGCTGACGCTCTCGACGACGTGCTGGCCGCCGGACAGGCTCGTGCCGAGAAGGAAGGCGGTTTCTTCCAGGCGCTGCGGGCGGGTACCACGACGATCGAGCTCCTCGGCCTCGACGTCGGCGTGGTCGATGTCGTGGAGGGGGACCAGCCCGGGCCCCGATGACCCAACCGGTGCCCCGATGACGCCGCCGCCGGACGGGAACCTCGGTTCCGAAGAGCTCTTCTCAGCCGACGCGGTCAGCGCCGCCTACGACACGGTGGCCGAGGATTATGAAGCGGCGTTCGGAGAGGATCTCGCCCACCTGCCGCTCGACCGGGCCATGCTCGAAGCAGCGGCGGCGACGGTACCCCGGGGAGGATGGGCACTCGACGTGGGGTGCGGTACTGGGACGACCAGTGCCTTCGTGGCTGGCCACGGCGTGCCCGTTGTGGGCGTGGATCTCTCCTTCGGGATGCTGGCGGTGGCACGGTCTGTCGGCCGGCCCCCCGTCGTCCAGGGGGACATGCGCCATCTTCCCGTCGGTGACGACTCCTGCTCACTGGTCGTCGCCTTCTATTCGATCCAGCACGTCCCGAGGCCAGAGGTGGGCGACGCGCTCGGCGAGATGGTCAGGGTGCTGCGCCCTGACGGGGCTCTGCTGCTGGTCACGCATCTCGGCCTGGGCGATGTGCGCATCGAGGAGCTCCTCGGCCACCGGATCACGCCGGTCGCGGGTGTCCTTTACTCGAGCGAGGAGATCACCGGCCTCATCGTGGGCGCCGGTCTCGTCCTGCAGTCGAGAGAGCAGCGGGGGCCGCTCGACCACGAGTACCCCTCACAGCGCGTCTATCTGCTGGCCCGACGCCCGTCCTGACGGTCGACCACCCCGGCTCTCAGCCCGGCACGGTGTGGGCCGGCGCCCGTCCGGCCAGCACATTGCAGATGGCCTCGGCAGCCATGCGGGCCATGCCCACGCGGGTTCGGATGGTGGCGCTGCCGATGTGGGGGAGCAGCACCGTCCGCGGGGCGGCCAGCAGGGCGGGGCTGACCACCGGCTCTTGCGAGTAGACGTCGAGGCCGGCGGCGTGCAGCTCGCCGCGCTCGAGGGCCCGGGCCAGGGCCGCCTCGTCGACCACCGCGCCGCGGGCCGTGTTGACCAGGACAGCGGTGGGCTTCATGGCTGCCAGCTCGGGCGCTCCGATGAGGTGGCGGGTCTCGGCGGTCAGGGGCACGTGCAGGCTTAGCGTGTCCGCCCGGGCCAGCAGTTCGGTGAGCGAGGGGACCCAGCCGGCCTCGCCGGTATCGCTCCGCGTGTGGTGGATGACCTCCATGCCGAACCCCTGGGCCCGGCGGGCCACGGCCCGGCCGATGCGTCCGTAGCCGACCAGCCCCAGGCAGGTGCCCCATACGTCGGTGCCGAGGTGGTCGGAGATGCCCCAACCCTCCCAACGGCCGGCTCGCAAGTCGCGCTCGGCGTCGGACGAGAGCCGGTTGGCGGCCAAGATGAGCAGGAAGGCCAGGTCGGCCGTCGACTCGTCGAGCACGCCAGGGGTGTTGCAGACGGTGATGCCGAGCGCGGCGGCCTCGGCGATATCGACGTTGTCGTAGCCGACGGCGGCCAGGCTCACCACCCGCAGGCGGCCGGTGGCCCCGGCTCGGAGAGCCTCGGCGTCGACGGGGTCGGTGAGCAGGCAGAGGATGGCGTCGACCTCCGGCGCCCAGTCGACGAGCGGACGCCCACCCGGCTCGAGCAGTTCGTGCCCAGCGTTGACCAGCGCGTCGATCCCCCCGGCGGGCAGGGGGTGGGTGACGAGAACGCGACCCACTCAGTGTGTCGTGTAGTCGATGGGACCGGCCCCGGGAGTGCCGATGGCGAAGCAGAAGCAGTGGATGGGGGCGGTCCCGCTCACCGGTCGCAGGCTGTGGGTCACATCGGGCGGAATGTAGACGAGATCACCCTGGGCGATCGGACGCTCCTCGTCGCCGATGATCATGGTGCCTCGCCCGGACAGCACGTAGTAGAACTCGTGGGTCGGGTGCGAGTGCGGGAAGACCTCGCCTCCTCCCGGCACCTCGAACTCGTTGACCAGCTCGAGGTAGCCCCCTTCGGTCTTCTCGAGCATCTCGCGGGGGCGGACCATCCACCACACCGGCACGGTGCCGTTGTGCTCCACGATGGGTGCGGCATCGTTGATGTTGCGTACGTCCATCGCCATGGGAATGGGCACCTCCTGCTTTCGCATGCGGTTCGGGCCCACCGCCGGGTGCGGCCCGCTGGCTAGAGTTTGCGGCTGATACGCACGTCAGGTTAGATCAGGGCTGGCCGGCACCGCCGAGGGAGGCACATGGGCGAGACCACCCGCCGTATCGATCCGCAGGCCGTCTCCGAGTCGACATGGCAGCCGTTCGGCTGGCTGCCCGTCGCCGACACCGATCCGAACGACGGAAGCAACCGGCTGGCCTTCGAGTGGGCCGACGCCCACGTGAACATCATCGGGCACGAGCGAGACGAGGTGCCGGCGAGCGACGGTGCCCTGCGATGCGAGGTGCTCTACCGCCACCTCACTCACACGCAGGTGATCATGCCGCTCGACGTCGATGCCGTCATCGCCGTCGCACCCCCTGGCGTCGACCCGACGACGGCCGATGGGGCAGCGGAGATCCGGGCCTTCACCGTGCCCGTCCAGCAGGCCATCGTGCTGGACCAGGGCACCTGGCACTGGGGTCCGTTCCCGGCCCGGGGCCCGTCGGTGCGGCTGTTCAACGTCCAGGGCCTGCGTTACGCCGAGGACAACGACTCAGCCGACCTGGCCACGGCGGGCACCGCCGTCGAGGTGGGCCTGGGCTGAGCCCGGGTTCGGGCCAGGCCGTCTGCGACGCACGACCGGGGTCGTCAGGGCCGCGTCCCGTCGCCGCCGTCATCTCGGTCGCCGCCTTCGTCTCCCGGGAAGAGTGCCCGGTGGATGAGCGTGGTCAGGCTATCGATGGCGGCGTCGTCCACCGGTTCACCCGTGAACTCGCGGAGGTAGTGGAAACGATCGAGCAGGGCGATGACGGCCAGGCCGGCCACCTCGGGGTCGACACCGTCGGCCCGCTCGACGACGGAGAGGCGGGCGGCGATGGCGTCGGCGTGGGCCTGGACCATCTTGCGGATCTGGTCGGCGATGCCCTCGTCGATGCTGGCGAGGTCCGACCAGGCGCGAAAGAGGGGTGCGTAGCGCGACCAGACGATTGAGTAGCCCGCGACCCACTGGCGCAGCTGGTCCCAATCGTCGAAGTCGATATCGCTGCTCGCCTCGCTCATGGTCCGTCCCATGCTGGTGGTCTCCGAGGTGGCCTCCATGGTCAGGGCCCGGACCAGGTCCTCCTTGTTCGAGAAGTACAGGTAGAAGGTTCCGTGCGATGTGTTGGCAATGTCGACCACGTCCTGGACACGCGTGGCGTGATAGCCGCGCTCGTCGATGGCCTTCATGGCCGCGTCCAGCAACCGCCGCATGGTGCGCCGCCCCTGGGTTCGGAGCGCTCGCTGGGCGGCCGGGCCACCTACTGCGCCGTTGCCATTGGCCACTCCGCCGCTGCTCGCTGCCCCGGTAGGGCCGTCGAAGGGACCCACCTCTCCCGGGCGCCGGCCGCCAGATCGAGGACGACCGGTGGTCGCGCCGCCCCGCCCCCCTTGGCCCGTCCTCCGGTCGCTGGCACCGGCCCGCTGGCCCGCTGGCCTCGTCTCGTCGGTCGCCATGCGTTCGCTCACGCTCCCCGGGTCCGGGCCACGACCGCCGGTGAGGTCGCCGCCGAGCGGTGCCCGATCAGATCAGACCGCCGAGCGTGCCGCCCGGCCCCGGCTGGCTAGCACCTGCTCCACCGCTTTGATCGCCCCGTCGGCAGGGCCAAAGAAGGCCACAGCTCCGTGCTCGAGGACCACCGCCTGTTGGCACAGACCGACGGCCCGGTCCACCTGCTGCTCCACGACGAGGAGGGCCGTTCCTGCCTGGTTGATTTTCCGCAAGCCGTCGTAGACGGCGTCGATGACGACGGGGGCAAGGCCGAGGGACAGCTCGTCGGCCACCAGCACCTCGGGCGGCGCCATGAGCACCTTGGCCAGCGAGAGCAGGCGTTGCTGCCCGCCGGAGAGGGTCCCGCCTCGCTGCTTGCGCCGCTCACCCAGGATCGGGAACGTCGTGTAGGCCCGTTCGAGGGCGTCGCTCGCCCGCTTGCGACCCAGGCGCTGACGGAAGGCGAGGGTGAGGTTCTCCTCCACGGTGAGACTGGCGAAGATGCCCCGACCTTCGGGGACATGGGCCATGCCCCACCGGGCGATCTTGAAGGCCGGCTTGCGCGTCACGTCCCGCCCGCCGACCCGGATGGCTCCCGCTCGTGCTCGGCAGAAGGCCGCTCACCACCCGTGCCACCGTCGACTTGCCGGCCCCGTTCGAGCCCAACAGCGCGGTCACACCGCCAGCGGCGACCGTGAAGCTCACGTCGAACAGCGCCCGGTAGGGCCCGTAGGAGGCGCTCACATGATCGACTTCGAGCGCCGGCGGGGCGGCAGCCGGTGCCGAATTCAGGGTGGAGCTCATTCGGTTATCCCGAGGTAGGCGTTGCGTACGCCGGGATCGGCCATGACCTCGTCGAAGGTGCCCTCGGCGACCATCGAGCCGAGGTCCATGACGAGGGTGCGGTCGACCACGGCACCGACCATGGCCAGGTCATGCTCGACCAGCAGCACGGCCATGCCCCGTTCCTGCTGCAGCGTGCGGAGCACGTGGGCCAGCTCTTGGGTCTCCTGCATGTCGAGGCCGGACGACGGCTCGTCGGCCAACAGCAGGACCGGGTCGGCGACGAGGGCGCGGGCCAGCTCGACGAGACGGCACGACCCGAGGCCGAGTGCGGAGACCGGAGTGTCGGCCCGGTCGGCGATGCCTACCAGGTCGAGGACCTCGGCCACCCGCTCGAGCTCTTCGGGTCTCGGCTTGCTCTTGTTGCAGAGGTCCTGCCAGAGGTGCCCGTCGCCACGCCGGGCGCGCTCGGCCACGAGGAGGTGCTCGCGCACGTTCATGTCCGGGAAGACCTCGACCCGCTGATAGGTGCGTCCGAGCCCGCGACGTGCGCGCTTGTACACGGGCAGCTCGGCGATGCTCTCGCCTTCGAGGCGGATCGTGCCCTGCTCCGGTCTGAGCTGGCCACAGATGCAGTTGAACAAGCGTCGTCTTTCCGGCCCCGTTGGGGCCGACCAGGCCGACGCTCTCGCCCCGGGACACGGTGAAGGTCATGTCGCTCACCGCGGCGATGCCGCCGAACGACTTGCTGACACCGGAGACCTCGAGCAGCTCTGCGTCGGCCGGTGGCGGTCTGCGCCATCGCGCTCATGTCGGCCCCCGGGGCTCGGCGCCGAGGGCTTCGACGATGACGCCGCCGACTGGTGAGGGCCCGTTCGTGCCACCAGCACCGGAGATACGGCCGGTGGGTATTGGCACGTCCGGCTCCTTCGGCTTGAAGAGCAGGCGCTCGAAGCGCAGGGTCCACTTGCGCTTCTGGAACTCGAGGATGCCCTCGGGATGGCGGCGTAGGCCAGGGCGCCGAAGGCGAAGAAGACGAGCACGAGGCTGTTGCCGCCCAAGCGGGCGGGCAGGTAAGTGAGCAGCTGCTGGATGACGACGAAGCCGATGCCACCCTGGATGGCACCCTTCGACGGTTGAGACCCCGGTCGTCACCACGATGACCACGAAGGCCAGACCGAACTCGTAGTTGAAGGCCTCGTTGCTGATGGTCCGCTGCTGGATGACGAGCAGGGTCCCGCCGATGCCGGCCATCGCCCCGGAGATGGCGAAGATCATCACCCGTTGCCAGGTGAGGTTGATGCCGAGCCCGGCCGCCGCCGTCTCGCTGCCCCGCATGGCCGAGAGGTACTGACCGATGGTTCCCTTGCGGATGAGCAGCACGGCGATGACGCAGACGACGAGGACGAGGAACTCGAGGATGAAGACGTTGTGGCCGTTCGGGTTGAACAGGCCGAAGCCGACCCAGCTTCTGCTGGATGGTGAGCGGACACCCCATTGCTGATGCTCGACTGGTCGAAGACGGAGTTGTCGAAGAACAGGGCCGCGGCAATGGTCATGAGGGCGAGCCCGAGGCCCTTCAGACGCAGCGAGGCCAGGGCCAGGATGGTGGCCACCACCGCCGCCAGCACCGCTCCGACGATGCCGCCGACCAGCAGGTTGAGCCCGAGGTGGTTGGCCAGTTGGGCAGCGGTGAAGGCACCGACCCCGGCCAACGTGGCCTGGGCCAACGAGAGCTGGCCCCCCATGCCGGTGATTAGGGTGATGGAGAGGAAGATGACCGAGAAGGCCAGCCCTTCGTTGAACACGAACGTCCAGGTCGGGGGGATCCAGGTCAGCATGGAGACGATGAACGCCGCCGAGCAGCAAGTACCAGAGGCGGCGGATGATCCGGTTGAGCTGCGGGCGCGGAGCGTGGCGATGGTCGGCGGCACGGGCGGATCGACCGAGGCCAGCGGGTCCTTCATGTCGTCGAGACCTCGCATGCCCGGCACGATGAGCAGGGCGACGATCAGCACGATGAAGGGCACCGAGTAGAGGAGGGCCGCCGAGAAGGTGGAGCTCGAGGGCAGATAGCCCGCCAGCACCAGGGTGAGCCACGCCCATGAGCACGCCGACGATGGCGGCGATGGGCAAGCGATCGCAACGAGGCCCAGGCGGCCGCGGCGAACGCCGCCACCATGAGCGTGGCGTACGGCAAGAACTGAGAGTTGGTTGTTGAGGGGGGCGAGGATGACCCCGGCCAGTCCGGCCATGAGGCTCGAGATGGCCCAGGCCGCTGGCCACCACCTTGCCGGAGTTCACCCCGTCGAGCTGTACGAGGCGTCGGCTCTCCACGGCGCCTCGCATCTGGAGACCGAGGTTGGTGAACCGCATGAGGATGACCAAGGCCAGAAGGACGGCCACCGTGCACACCACCGAGCTCAGGTCGATGCCGCTCATAGGGCGCCCCGAAGACGTGGAAGTAGATGACGTTCGGGTTGAAGAGGATGCTCGGCGAGTTGTAGATGTTCTGGCTGCCGAACAGCACGGGCATGAGGACAGGGATGCCCACGAAGAGGCTGATGCCGAGTGACGAGCTTGGCCGTTGTGTTGGTGTTGGGGATCTTGCGGAAGAGGAGCCGGTCGAAGGACGAGCCCGAGGCCGGGGGCCAAGATCGACCACGGAGAGGATGAAGGCCAGCCAGACGGGGAGGCCCGACGTTCTGGACGAGCTTCGTGAAGGCGATAGGCCGAGACGTAGGCCTGGGCACCGAAGGCGAAGTTGAAGACCCCGGTGGCCTGGTAGGTGAGGACCAAGCCGACGGCGACGATGGCGAAGGTGCACCCGTAGGGGACGCCGGGGATGGCGAAGCCGATGAATTGGCTCACTGACCGCCCCTTGTCGCCGTCATCGCCCGGGCCGGGCCGGCTCACGTCCCCGGTGTTCCCGCTGGGCGGCGCCACGATTACAGGGTCCTTCAAATCGACGCGGGATGCGATGTCGCTCGGAGTACCACTTCCGTCCACCTGTGGGAGGGCACCCCCGCGTTCACCGGCTTTCCCGGGCCGAAGCAATCGAACACGCCGGGTCGGCGGTTGAGGGCGGGCACGAAGGTGTTGCCCTTGACCTGGACGAAGGCACTGCACAACGGGTAGATGGTCATCGGCTCGTTGTGGCCGTTGGTCCAGTTGGTCATGTCGGCCACACCGCCGCCGTGACGTCGGTGACCTTGTTCATGCTGGTCGATGACGTTGGCCTGGGTCACGTCGCTGCCCGCCATCCTTCACACCTGCGGCCAGCAATGCGGCCGACTGCCAACCCTGGAGGGCTTCCTGTGAGTAGACGAAGTTGGGCTCGTACTTCTTCATGATGGATCGATAGGTCGCCTCGCCGGGGTACTGGCCCGGGTAGGCGTTCACGGCGTCGAAGGGAACGCTGCCGTTGGCGTTGAGGTAGACGCCCTGCATGATCGAGTTGTACTGCTTGAGCAGGCTGTAGTCGTAGCCGTCGAACCAGAGCTGGTGGACCTTGGTCAGCCCGTACTGCTGCATCTCGCGGGCCATGGTGATGCTGTCGGAGGCCTCCATGCAGCTCAGCGACGAAGTCGACGTTGTCCGCCTGCATGCGCTGGACGGCCGAGGTGAAGGTGGCGCCCAACGCCGCGTCGAGGTCGGTGTAGACGACGTCGATGCCGGCCTTGGACAGGTTTGTGGCGTCGGCGTTGCAGGCGTTGTAGGAGGAGGTGATGGCCGATCCGTAGCTGATGAACGCCGACCCGTTTCGAGTCGGTCTGTCTTGATGGCATAGGCCACCGCCGGGGCGCCGGCGTTGTAGTTCTGGGTCGAGCCGCCGGCGGCGAACAGGTTGTCCGGTCCGGCCCAGTTGCCCGAGACGTTGTAGCCGAACGTCGGCGTGTTGGTCGACACGAAGAAGTTGGGGCTGAAGAAGTAGCGAGGACGCCAGCACGGCGAAGACGTGGTCCTGCTCGATGAGGGTGTGGGCCAGCTGGGTGAAGGTGGCGGGGTTGCTGCCGTCGTCGAGGTTGTACTTGAGGTCGAACTTGTGGCCATCGACGCCGCCCTGGGAGTTGATCGTAGTCGAAGTAGGCCTCCATGCCGGACGGCGTGCCGTTGAAGTTGGAGGCGATGGCCCCGGTCAGCGTGGCGATGGAGCCGACGACGATGGGTTGACCTGCGGCAACAGTCACACCGCCACCGTTCGACGGCGTCGTCGAGGCCGTCGTGGCCGTCGTGCCGAGACGACGACGTCGTCGTGGTCGTCGAGCTGCTCGAGTTGCTCGAGCACGCCGTCAGCAGCACGGCGAGTCCGGCCGCGCCGGCCATGAGCCCCAAGGTCCGCGCTCTTGCCGTGATGCATGTCTCCCCCAGTCGTCTTCGTTGTGCTGCTCATGTTCCCGTCTCGGCCGCTTCTGCACCCTCGACGGGTCGACCGACCGAATGTCGGACCAGCCGACCGTTTGTCGGACGATGGCCTCCGAGGGCATTTGTAGGATACTCATGTCAGGGTTCGCCGTGTTGGCCGGCTCAGTCCCTGGTGGGCGGTGGATTCCGCACGCCGTGTTTTGCGCTTCTGCCGGCTCGGTCGACAGCATGCGGTGCCGCCGGGGCTCTACCGGCCGGTAACCACGACGAACCCGCCGCGTCGTGCCGCTGCCCGTTCAGCGGACGGCAACGACAACACGGGTGACAAGCCGGACTCGAGCCGGAGAAGACGGTGGCCATGCGCGCCGAGGTTCGAGGATGAATGGGCGGTCGAGGTCGACGGCCTGGTCAAGCGGTACCCGAAGGCACCGGTCGACGCCGTGGCCGGGATCAGCTTCGGGGTTCCCAACGGCTGCGTGTTCGGCGTGCTCGGCCCCAACGGCGCCGGCAAGACGACCACCATCGGCATCCTGACCACCCGCATCAAGCCGACGGCGGGCCGGGCCTTGGTGGCCGGGGTCGACGTCCGCGCCGACCCGGTGGGCGCTCGCCGCCTGCTCGGCGTCGTCCCGCAGCAGAACAACCTCGACCGCTCGCTGTCGGTGCGCCAGAACCTGCTGTTCCACGCCAGCTACCACGGAGTGCCCGGCCCGGTGCGCAAGGCTCGGGCCCAGGAGCTGCTCGAGCAGTTCGGCCTGGCCGACCGGGCCGGGGGCCGGCCCGACGACTTCTCGGGAGGGCAGATCCAGCGGATGATGATCGCCCGGTCCCTCATGCACGCGCCCCGGGTCCTCTTCCTCGACGAGCCGTCGACCGGCCTCGACCCGGCCGCCCGCCTGTTCCTCTGGGACCGGGTCACCGAGTTGCGGACCGCCGGCACCACGGTGGTCATCACCACCCACGACATGGAGGAGGCCGCCACCCTGAGCGACCGCGTGGCCATCATCGACCATGGCCGGGTGCTCGCCCTCGACTCGCCCGAGGCCTTGGTGCGGGGCATGGCCGGCGAGCGGACCCTCGACTGCACCGTCGAGCCGGGTCCGGGCGCCGACCGCGGACACCATCCACCGACTGCTCGGGGAACTGGCCCGAGTCGACCGGGTCGAGGTGCTCGACGACCCGGAGGCCGCCGGTTGGCGCTTCCGCATCTACGTGCACGGTGACGCCGCCCCGCTCATGGGCCCGGCCGCCCAGGCCATCACCGGGGCCGGAGGGCCGGCTCACCGACGTTCGCCTCGGGGAGCCGACCCTCGAGGACCTCTTCATCCACCTGACCGGGCGGTCGCTGCGGTGAGCAGATGATCGCCGTCCCCGACGTCGAACAGCCGGTCGAGAGCGTCGCCGCCTCGCCGCTCGCCGCGTCTCGGCCCGTGGTCGACCGCCCTCGCCATCCTGCGGCGCGACTGCTATGTGACCGGTCGGGAGTTCCCACTCTTCCTGGCCCAGGTCATCCTCCAGCCGCTCTTCCTGCTGTTCGTCTTCGGCAAGGTCCTCACCCAGCTGGGCTACGCCCGTCCGGGCTACGCCGAGGTCCTCTTCCCTGGGCTCGTGGCCCTGGCCGGCGTGCTCACCGGGCTGCAGAGCACGGCACTGCCCCTGGTGATCGAGTTCTCCTACAGCAACGAGATCGAGGACAGGCTGCTCGCCCCGCTGCCCACCGGCGCGGTGGCCATCGAGAAGGTGGTCTTCTCGGCCATGCGGGGGACGGTGGCCGCCGCCGTCATGTTCCCCATCGGGGTCTGGCTGCTGGGCTCGATCCCCTGGTCGGCGGGGGCGGCGGCCGGCGTGGTGGCCATGACCGTCCTCGGCGCGCTGCTCGGAGCGGCCATGGGACTCATCCTCGGCACCTACGTCCCCCCCAATCGCATCAACGTGACCTTCGCCCTCGTCCTCACCCCGCTGCTCTTCACCGGCTCGAGCCAGTACCCGTGGCCGTCTCTGGCTCGCATCCGCTGGTTCCAGGTGGTCTGCGCGGCGAACCCGATGACCTATGTGAGCGAGGGGCTCCGGGGCCTCATGGCCCCGTCGGTGCCCCACATCCCCGTCTGGATCTGCTTCGTGGTGGCGGTCGGCGCCCTGGTGGCGCTGGCCGCGGTGGGCATGGTTGGATTCCTCAGACGGGCGATCGGATGATGATCGGTCGCTCGGCGCCGAGGAACCACCATCGGCGAGGAAGCAGACGTTGGTGAAGGAGCAGACGTTGGAGGGAGAGTCATGAGCGGGTCGGCACCCACCAGATCACCACTGCAGGTCGACCAGTTGCGCATCATGGCCAACCGCCATCCCGACGAGCCCGGCTACCGGGTCATCGGGGTGGGCCAGCTCACCTTCGGGGACTGGGACCGGCACTCCAATCAGCTGGCCCGGGGCCTCACCACCCTCGGCGTGCGGCGGGGGGACCGGGTGGCCGTCCAGCTCGACGGCACCAACGGGCTCGCGCTGGGTCACGACCTACGCGGCCGCCCACAAGGCCGGGGCCGCCATCGTGCCCCTCGACTCCCGCCTGTCGGGCAACGAGGTTGCCCGGATGCTGGCCCACGCCCGCGTGACCGTGCTCGTGGCCGACGACGAGCGGGTGGCGAGCGCGCTCGAGGTGACCGGGACCGGGTTCTCGCCGCTCGAGCGGGTCATCGATGCCACCCGAGGCGGAGGCGGTCGGCCACGGCCGGGCCGACGGGCGGGTTCTGTCCTGGTCCGAGGCGCTGGACGGCGACAGCTCCGACTATCAGGTCGAAGTAGGCGCCGACGACCTCGCTGACATCCTCTTCACCTCGGGCACGACCGGGAAACCCGAAGGCGGTAGCCATCCGCCATGCCAACGCCTCGGCGGTGCCCAACGGCGAGCCGGTGTGGTCGGGCGAGCTCTGGCTGCACGCCAGCCCGCAGTCGACGTTCGCCGGGGTGAGCTTCATCTTCAGTCCCATGAAGCTGGGCCTGGTCTCTGCCTATCTGCCCAAGTTCGACGCCGAGGTCTGGTTCGACCTGGTCGAGGCCGAGCGGCCGGTGGCCGTGTTCCTGGTACCAGCCATGGTCAACCTGCTCCTCGCCCATCCCCGCTTCGACGAGGCCGACCTCACATCCGTGCAGATCTGCTCGGTAGGCAGCGCACCGCTGGCTCCCTCCGCCGTCGACCGGTTGCAGGCCAAGATGCCCGACGCCCTCGTGTCGAACAACTACGGGATGACCGAAGCCGGGTCCGTCTACTGCCTCATGCCCAAGGGGGAGGCGGTGCGCCGGCCGGGCTCGGTAGGTAAGCCCGCGCCGCCGGCCGAGGTCCGCGCCGTCGACGACGAGGGCAACGAAGTGGCGGCCGGTGAGCTCGGCCGCATCGAGCTCCACATCCCGGGCCGGCCCCGTGAGTACCTCGACGACCCCGAAGCCACCGCGGCCACCTGGGTCGAGGGCTGGCTGCGCACGGGCGACATCGGCCACCTCGACGAGGATGGCTACCTGTACATCTCGGGCCGGGCCAAGGACGTGATCATCCGGGGCGGAAACAACATCCACGCCGTCGACGTGGAGAACGTGATCGCCACCCATCCGGCGGTGGCCGAGGTGGCGGTGGTCGGCATCCCCCACGAGGTGCTCGGTGAGGACCTCGCCGCCGTGGTGGTGGCGAGGCCCGGCACCGCACCCGACCCGGAGGACCTTCGGGCCCACTGCCTCGAGAAGCTGGCCGCCTTCAAGGTGCCGCGGCGGTGGGAGTTCGCCGACCACCTGCCCCGCAACTCGGCCGGGAAGGTGCTGAAGAACCAGTTGCGGTCCCGGCTGGCCGAATCGGGCGGCGAGGCCGGGCTAGGGCACCGTCCTAAGCGGCGGGCTGAGCGTCCGGCTGCGCTAGCCTCGTCAGTCGCGCTTGCCCAGCAGGGGATGGCTGGGCATACCCACCGGCTGCAGGTGCTGGCCGAGGACGTCGTGGAAGTGGTCGGCCACCTCGGTCGGCGTCCACCCGCCGTCTCGCCACATGGCCGCGATCTGCCGAGGCGTCTGGAACAACGTGTAGGCGTAGCCGGTCCGGCCGACGACCTGGCCGTTCACGAACGACGCCTGCTCGGAGGCGAGGAAGGCGACGAGGGGGGCGTTGAGGGAGGGGTCCTCGCTCTTGGGCGGCTCCGCACCCTGGTAGAGGCCCTCGGTCATGCGGGTCAGGCCCGAGGGCGCCATGGCGTTCACCGTGATGCCGTACTTCCCGAGCTCGACGGCCCACACGAAGGTCATGCCCATGATGGCGGCCTTGGCCGCGCCGTAGTTGGTCTGGCCGAAGTTCCCCCGCAGTCCGGCCGACGAGGTCATGTTGATGATGCGGCCGTAACCCGCCTCCTTCATGTGAGGGGCGGCATGGCGGGTCATGTTGAAGGTGCCCTTCTGGTGCACGGCGACCACGGCGTCGAAGTCCTCCTCGGCCATCTTGAGGAGCGAACGGTCGCGGACGATGCCGGCGTTGTTTACGAGGATGTCGATGCGGCCGAAGGTGTCGGTGGCGGTGGCCACGATCCGACCGGCGGCCTCGAAGTCGGAGACCGAGTCGTGGCTCACCGACCGCCGTGCCGCCGTCGGCCTCGATCTCCTTTACGACGGTGGTGGCCGGGTCCTCGGCATCGCCACGTTGGCGCCCGTCGAGCGACGCACCGATGTCGTTGACCACCACCTTGGCACCTTCTGCGGCCAGGCACTTGGCCACCGCCCGGCCGATGCCCAGGCCCGAACCGGTGACGATGGCGACGCGATCTTCGAGCAGTCCCACGGCGTTGCAGGATAGCCAACGCATCATCGGCCCCGAGCTGGCCGTCGGGGTGCCTGTCGGACAAACCGGTACCATCTCGGCCCGAGCCGTCGTCGAACCGGCCGGCGCGACGAGCGCCCGCCGATCACCGAGGAGGTAGAACATGGCCGCGTTCGTCGAAGACGCAGCTCACGCCGTGCTGGCTGCGGCCGAGGACATGCTGAGGCGAGGCCTCGTCGAGGGCACGGCCGGCAACATCTCGGCCCGGTCCGAGGACGGGACGATCTGGATCACCCCATCGTCCATCAGCTACGAGGCGATGACGCTCGAGGACCTGGTGCGGGTGGACGCCGATGGAAAGGTGCTCGAGGGCACCCGGGGACCGTCCTCCGAGATGGCCCTGCACCTGGCGTGCTACGCGGCCTACTCCGACATCGGCTCGGTCATCCACTCCCACCCGGTGCACGCAACCATGTTCGCCATCGCCCATCAGTCGGTCCCTCCCTGCATCGACGAGTTCTCGGTCTACGTGGGGGGCGAGGTGCGGTGCACCGAGTACGCGGCGAGCGGCACCGCCGACCTGGGGGCGCAAGCGGTTGCCGCGCTCAAGGACCGAGGCGCTGCTCTCATCGCCAACCACGGCATGGTGGCGGTGGGCCCGACGCCGGACAAGGTCCTCCACATCACGGCGCTGGTCGAGCGCAGCGCCCACATCATCTGGGGTGCCGGACAGCTCGGGACGGTCCACCCGTTGCCCGACGAGGTCAACAGCAACTTCTCCAGCATCTACGGCGGGTTCATGCGCACCTACAAGGGCTGAGCGGCCAAGGGCTGAGCGCCCGACGGCTGAGCGCCCGACGGCTGAGCGCCCGGCGGCTGAGCGCCCGAGCCCTACCCGTCGCTCCGTTTGAAATTCGCCGAACCCACTAGAAAGACCGACGATCGGTCTGTCTATCGGCCGCCCCCAGATTCAAGAGAGGAACAGCCGAGAGGAGTGGACAGAGGGCGGTCGGCGGCGAGCTCAGCGACCGGTCCAGACCGGCGGGCGCTTCTCGGCGAAGGCCTTAGGGCCCTCTGTGGCGTCCTCGCTGCTGAACACCTCGGCGGCGATCTCGGACTCGATGCGGTATGCCTCCCGCATGTCGGTGGCCAGCCCCCGCAGCACCGACTCCTTTGTCTTGCGGACGGCCAGCGGCCCGTTGGCCGTGATCCGGGCGGCGTAGTCGTCCGCCCGCTCCATCAGTCGCTCCGGCGAGGTCACTTCGTTGAGGAGGCCCATCTCGAAGGCCTTGGCCGCGCTGATCCGATCGGCGCAGAGCAGGAATTCCATGGCCGCCGGGAAGGGGATCTGGCGGGGAAGCCGCACGGTCGTGCCTCCGCCGGCGAACAGCCCCCGTTTGGGCTCGAGCACACCGAAGGTGGCCGTGTCGGCCGCTACCCGGATGTCGCAGCCACCAAGCATCTCCATGCCCCCGGCCACACAGGTGCCGTTGATGGCGGCGATGATCGGCTTGTAGAGCTTGACTCCCCGCAGCACGGCCTTGACCCCGTCGTCGAGCTGGTAGCCCCCGAGGTCGGAGACCTCCCCGGCGGCGATCTTCTTCTGGTGCTCGGTGATCTGCGGGATGTAGGTCTTCAGGTCGGCGCCGACCAGGAAGGAATCGCCGACGCCGGTGATGATGGCCACCCAGGCGTCCTCATCGTCACCGAAGCGGTCCCAGGCCGAACGGAGCTGGAAGAAGTGCTCCATGTCCATAGCGTTCTTCGCCTCTGGACGGTCGACAGTGATGCGGGCGACGTGATCGTCGCCCGTCTCATAGTGGATGGGCACCTGGCAGTAGCTCAGTCAGTCGTCGCCGGATGACCTGCTGAGACTGCTGAGGTCGGAGGCCTTCGTGTGCTTGGGCCCGCTCGAGGGGGCTCGACGACCGCCGCATGATCGAGAGGTCGACGTCAGGAGACTCGGCCCGCAAGGCGGCCACCGTGCACTTCTCGCGCGGACGGACGCTGAACGGGTCGAACCGGAAGTGCCGCATGGCGTTGAGGTGGGTGATCTTGTTGACCTCGTCGTCGGGCACGCCCTCGAGGTACTTCATGGCCATCTCGGGAGCCTGCGGCCACGTCGAGTCGGAGTGCGGGTAGTCGCACTCCCAGGTGATGTTGTCCATGTTGAGGTAGTGGCGATTGGCCACCCCGAAGGCGTCGTCGATGAAGCAGGTGATGATCCGCTCCTTGAAAAGCTGGCTCGGCAGGAGATCGCCGAAGTCCTGGCCGGTCCAGGCCTTGTGGTGCTGGTAGACGTAGTCAACCCGCTCGAGGAAGTAGGGGATCCACCCGATGCCACCCTCGGAGAGGGCGATGCGCAGGTCGGTGTACTTGCGGAGCACCGGTGACCACAGCAGGTCGGCGGCCGCCTGGACCACGTTCATCGGCTGCAGGGTGATGAGGACGTCGATGGGCGCCTCCATCGACGTGATGACCACCTGGGACGAGGAGCCGATGTGCAGGCACACGACCGTGCCCTCGTCGGCGCAGGCCTGCCAGAACGGGTCCCAGTGATCGTTGTGGAGGCTCGGCCAGCCGAGCTTCTCGGGGTTCTCCGAGAAGGTCACGGCGTGGCAGCCCTTCTTGGCCACCCGTCGGATCTCCTCGGCGGCCAGATGGGGATCCCAGATGGCCGGCAGCGAGAGGGGAATGAAGCGTCCCGGGGCGGCTCCGCACCAATCTTCGATGTGCCAGTCGTTGTAGGCCCGGAGCATGGCCAGGGCGACGTCCTTGTCCTCCGTGCGGGCGAAGAGCTGGCCACAGAACTGCGGGAAGGAGGGGAAGCACATCGAGCCCAGCACGCCGTTGGCGTTCATGTCCCGGACCCGTTCGCCGATGTCGTAGCAGCCCTTGCGCATCTCGTCGAGGGAGGTGGGCTCGATGCCGTACTCCTCGGGCGGCCGACCCACCACGGCGTTGAGGCCGATGTTGGGGATCTCGTTGCCGTCGTATTGCCAGACGTCGGTGCCGTTGTCCTTGCGTACCAGCTTGGGCGCAAGATCCTGGTACTTGGCCGGGAGGCGGCCGTCGAAGAGGCCAGGCGGCTCGACCACGTGGTCGTCCACACTGACGAGAATCAGGTCCTCGGTTCGCATCTGGCTTCCTCCACGCTTGTCGAGCGCTGTCACCCCGGCGTCGGGCCCAAACTGACACCAGCGCCAAAGAGCCTAGCCCCGGGCCATTCAGGAGAGATCGGGGATCAGACTCGGCCGCGTCAGGCTCCGATGTCCACCGGATACCACGATGATCCGCCGTCGTCGGTGAGGTAGACCTCTCCCGGCTCGGGAGGGGGGTCCGGCGAATCCAACAGTGGGATGACGAAGGAGGCGGGCCCATGGACGAATGCCCCATGTGAAGGGTCGACGAAGGCCAGGTCGGACAGGCCGACCCCACCGTCGCTGAACATGAAGGAGGCGGCCCACGAGTTGTCGGGCCCCGCCACTCGGTATACCGACGTGGCCGCGGACCCAGTGCCGAACAGCACCGTCGTCGCACTGGGCATGGCCAGCTGAGCGCCGATCCCTCCTCCGGGGACGGGGACAGGAAGCGGGAGGAAGGTGGTTCCGCCGTTGTGGGAGACGAACATCTGTTTCTCCTGGGAGCCAGCTCCGGCCACCCCGAGGCACGCGACGGCGACGTCCTCGGGATCACTGGCCGCCAGACTCCCGAGTTCAAAGGGCACTGGTTCGTCGGCGGATCCTGGCGGACAGGGGATCGGCAACGAGGTGAAGTCGGTGCCGTTGGATGCCCGGAGCAACTCGGGCTTCGGAAGGTCAGCCCACACGAACACGGTGCTACCTTCGGCCACCACGCCGGCCTCGCCCGGGTCGAATCGACCGGTGACACCTGGCACTTCGGTCCACGAGTCATGGCTGACGGGGCTGCGGTAGAGGAGCCCTGAGTCGCACGTATCGCAGCCGTTGACGAGCGCATAGACCTCGCCGGCCCCCGATGCCATGGCCATGACCGATCCACCCAGGTGGACTTGTTCCCACTGTTGTGCGCCGTCGTGCGTGGCCCACACCGTGGCCCCGTAGGCCCACCCATCAAGAGCATCGGCGAAATGCAGCTCGGGTCCATCACCTCCTCCCACGACCGTAGGAGGAGGTGCAGTGGCTGAAGCCCACGTCGTACCCCGATCGGCCGTCCTCCGAAGGGAGAGGCATGGCCCGGTCGGGCAGGCAACGTCCCCGAGGACGAAGCCGACCTCTGCTGTGACGAAACTCACCGACTGGGCCAAGAAGCCCGGGATGTGGGGTGGCTTGGTCGGAGGGGGGTTGGACGGAACGGGCGGCGTCGACGTCGTTGACGAGCCGGCGGCGGACGAGAAGGTCGTCGGGCTACTGGCCGTCGTCGCGGTGCTGCCGGAGGGCGTCGACGCAGTGCAACCCGCCAGCAAAAGCAAGGGCAGTACGGCACCCGAGGCAACCGCCAGTCGACCCATGTCCAGAACGTAGGCGGGATCTGGGGACCACCGATGCCGGCGGCCTGAGCGCTCCACGCCTTGCCGGAGTGAGGATCCGGAGAGTTCCGCTCAGGACGAGTTGCTACAGGTGGGCTTCGGTGTGCCCGTCGGCCGCGGCCAGCGAGACCGACCGGCCGATGAGCTCGGTGCGCTCGGCCTCGGCCAGCGCCTCGGGATCGGAGAGCCGGGCGTAGCAGCGGGCGGCCACCTCTCCACGGCCGTCGGACGGGGACGTCGCAGACCAGGGCGGCCCACTCGGGTTCGCCCTCCCGGCCGTGGACGACCGAGTAGGTGGCCACCGTGGCCTGCCCCTCGTGGGACTCGAGCACCGGCAGCTCCTCCATCGCGGCCGCAGCCGCCACCTCTTCGTCGTCCGGCGGCACGAGCGGGCCGGGCTCGGTCGAGTAGGCGGCGAAGGTGTGCTTGTTCATGTGCATCCCCACGCCGCTGACCACGCCCATGGTGCCGGGCTCGGCTCGCAGGCGCTCGGCCATGGTGGCGAGCGAATGCGTCATGTAGTTGCTGCCCGGCCCGCCGTGGTAGGGGAGCCCGCCGGTCACGGTGATCGGGCGCTCGGGCGTCTCCGGCCCACCGCGACGGGAGCGGGTGGGATCGAGGCCGAGGGCGTCGAGGGCGAAGGCGACGGAGCTCGTGAAGCACGAGTAGAGGTCGTAGTGGTCGACTTGGTCGGCCTCGACGCCGGCACCGGCCATGGCGGCGGCGGACGCCGCCGCCATGGCTCCCGACCTCCACAGGTCTCGCCGGGCCCCGAGGGCGACCGGGTCCTCGGCGTAGCCCCAGCCCCGCAGGTACACCCGGCGCTCGTCGGGCACGCCGAGGGCGTCGGCCGTCTCGTCGCTGGCCACCAGTACGGCGGCGGCCATGTCCACGTCCATGATGGCCGTCATGAGCTTCGAGTACGGATAGCCGACCATCCGGTTGTCGGCCGTCGGTCCGATGATCTCGTCGACGCCACGGGCGACCGGGAACCATGCGTCCGGGTTGGCCGCGGCCACTGCCGTCATGGGGGAGAGCAGCTCGCCGAGGTCATGCCGGTACTCGTCCAGGCCGATGCCGAGATGGGCTCGGTGGGCGTTGTCGAAGAGTGGCGAAGGTGAGCCACGCCTCGAAGATGTTGTGGGCCACCTCGCCGGGATGAAAGGGGAGGTCGAAGGGGAAGGGTCGCTTCTCGGCCGGTGGGTGGCTCCAGGCCGGCTTCTCGCCGGCCTTGCGCAACCGGCGACGGGTGGCAAGGGCCTCGGCCCCGACGACGAGGCCGAGGTCGAGGCGGCCGGCCAGGATGTCGCGGGCGGCGCGCGAGGTGAGCACCTGGGGCACCGTCCCGCCGATGCCCGAGTAGGCGCCGACCCGCGGGGAGGCACCGATGCGCTCGGCCAGCCGTCCGGCCGGGTCGTCGTACTGCCAGGACTGGCAGTAGACGACGTCGATCCGGTCCAGACGCTCGAGCACGTCCCGCCCGCCGGAGTCAGCAGCAGCCGCCCGGGCCACCTCCGTCCACATGTCGAGGGGCTCGGGCGCGCCCTCGGCGGCCGTCTCGTCGGGATGCCAGGTGCGCCGGGCGACTCCGATCAGGCAGGGGGACCGGGGGTCCCGGCCGTCGGCCATGCGGTCGGCCCGGTCAGGAGGACCGCGCCTGGCCGGGAAGCTTGATGGCCCGGTCGGCGATGATGTTCTTCTGCACCTCGGTCGAGCCGCCGCCGATGGTCGTGAAGCGGTTGAACGAGTAGAGGCGGGCCCACTTGCCCCGGTCGACGGCGTCGGGGCCGCCGCGGGTGAGGAGTCCCGCCGGGCCCAGCAGGTCGACGGCCAGCTCGGCCATGGTCTGGGCCAGGATCGAGTACTGCAGCTTGGAGAAGGGGACCTCCGGCCAGCCTTTCTCGCCCCGGATGACCTTGCTGAACGCCCGGTAGACGAGCAGCCGGGTGAGCTCGATCTCCGTCCACGCCCGGGCCAGCCGGTCGGCCATGACCGGATCGTCGAGGGCCTCGGGGTTGAGGGCCCGCGCCGCCTCCACCATGGCCCGGAGATCGGCGGCCAGGTTCACGATCTGGCCGGCGATGCCCACCCGCTCGTTGGTGAGGGTGCCCATGGCCACCATCCAGCCCTCGCCCTCGCCGCCCAGCCGGTAGTCGACGGGGACCTTCACGTCGCGGAAGTAGACCTCGTTGAACAGCTCGTCTCCCGACATGTCCCGGATGGGGCGCACTTCGACGCCCTCGGCCTCGAGGTCGACGATGAAGGCGGTGATGCCCTCGTGCTTGGCGCCGCGCTCGATGGCGGTCGGATCGGTGCGGAAGAGGAACAGCCCCCACTTGGCCAGGTGGGCGCTCGAGATCCAGATCTTCTGGCCGTTCACCACGTAGTGGTCGCCGTCGAGGATGGCCATGGTGCGCAGGTTGGCGAGATCGTTGCCAGCATCGGGCTCCGAGAACCCCTGGCACCAGTGCTCGTCGGCCTCGAGGATGGACGGCAGCCAGCGCTTCTTCTGCTCCTCGGTGCCCCACAGGATGAGCATCGGGCCGATCTGCCAGATGCCGTTGGTGTTGTAGATGCCCGGCGTGCGGTACTCGGCCAGGATCTCGGAGTAGAGGAGCCGCTGCACGGGCGTGGTCTCGCGCCCGCCCCACTCGGTGGGCCAGTGCACCGCCGCCCAGCCGCCCTCGTTCATCCGGCGCTGCCACGCCTTGCGCCGCTCTTGGGTGGCGCCGGCTGCCCGCTGCTCCTCGTCCTCGGTCTCGGTGAGGAACTGCTCGAGGTTCTTGTCGAGCCAGCTGCGCAGCTCGTCGCCGAAGGCCTGGTCCTCGGCCGTCAGGGAGAAGTCCACGGGCGAAGTGTACCCAACTGGACTTCTCGCTCCCTCAGGACGTGAGGGTGGGATTGGGGTCCGAAGTGGGACTGGCCGCGACAGGCCGCTGTGAGCTCTCGGTGGCGCCGCAGGCGTGGGGTCAGCAGGTCCCCGCCGGCCCCTTCCTCGCCTTTCAGCATGGCCACTGCCGAGGAGTGCGAGAGGATGAAACCGCCCACGATGAGGAGCAGAAGCGAGATGGCTTCGAGCGGGCCGCGGGCCCCTGCCGTCTTCAGGTTGTCGTTGAAGAGGGCGATGCCGATCGAGATGCTGACGAGGGGGTCGACCAGCACGAGGGCAGCCTGCGATGCGCCGATGGGGCCGGCGTGGAAGGCGTTCTGGGTCAGGAACACGGAGAGCACGCCGAAGACCACGACGCCGTAGGTCTGCCAGTGCAGGAACATGGTCGGCCAGTCGACGGCCACGAAGTGGGTGAGCTCCTTTGTGAGCGACGCCGTGAAGGCGTAGCCGATGGCCGCGGCGGTGCCGAACATGGCGGCTCGGAACCAGCGCGGACCTCGGAGAGCAAGCACGGTCGTGATGGCCATCAACCCGACACAAGAGCAACCCACCAGCAGCCAGTTGAGGTTGGTCGGCACTTGGCCGCCGGGCGTCGGCGATGAGAAGAAGAGGAAGCCGGCCAGCCCGCCGGCAGCCAGGATCACTCCTAGCCACTCCTTGATGCCCATGCGGTAGTCGAACCAGGTGGAAAGGATGAACACGAGGAAGAGAAGCTCGGTGACCAGGATGGGCTGCACCTCGGTGAGGTCGCCGAAGTGAAGTGCCAGTGCCTGGAGGATGAACGAGCCGACCATGAGGGCGAAGCCGGCTAGCCACACTCCTCGACGGAGGGCGTGCGTTATCAGCGAGAGCTTGAGGGTGTCCTCCTCCTTGGCGTCTTCGACGCCCATCCGCTGGAGGACACTGATCAACGCATTCGACAAGGCCGCCGCGACTGCGAGGACGTAGACCATGGTTCGGTTCTCAGTGTAGGAGTTGGCTCCGGCGCGACCGGCTTGAAGCTCGACCCACCCGAAGGTGCCCGGCGGTGAGGGCCGACCAAGTACCGACTACCACCTGCGTCTACACTGACCTGCCCGTCGGGCCGGCCTGGGCGGAGGCCGCACGCAGACCGGAGGAGACGAAGCGGCATGGACTTCACCTACGACGCCGAGCAGGAGGCGCTCCGGGACGTCGCCCGCCAGGCCATGGACCGTGAGGTGGGCGGGGACCTCCTGCGCCGGATGGCCGATGACACTGGTGGGCACGACGAGGGACTCTGGTCCACCCTTGTCGGCCTTGGGTGGACCGGCCTCTTGGTGCCCGAGCCCTTCGGCGGGGCCGGGGCGGGGCTGGCCGAGATGTGCATCGTCCTCCACGAGACCGGCCGGGTCCCCCTGCCTGGTCCGTTCTTCTCGTCGGCCGTCTTCGCCACGCTCGCCGCCCGCGCCCTCGGCGCCGACGAGCTCATGGCCGATCTGGCCATCGGCGGCCAGCGGGGCACCGTGGCGCTGCACGAGTTCGGCCACGGGGACCCGCTCGGCTCCATCGCCACCCGGGCTCGGCGCAGGGGAGCATCCTGGGTGCTCGACGGCACCAAGCCATTGGTCATGGACGGCCACACTGCCGACTGGGCCATCGTCGTGGCCGGCACCGAGGACGGCCGCCGCGGGTTCCTGGTCGAGGAGCCGGCGGGCGAGCCGGTGCCGTCGCTCGACCCGACGCGCAAGATGGCCCGCATCGAGTTCCACGAGCGACCGTGCGTGCCGCTCGGACCTCCCGGCAACCAAGGCGGTCTCTGGCGGCGGGTGATGGACGACGTCGCCGTGGCGCTCGCCGCAGAGACCCTCGGCGTCGCCGATCGCGCCCTCGAGATGGCCATCGACTACACCAAGGAGCGGATCGTCTTCGACAAGCCGGTGGCCTCCTTCCAGGTGGCCAAGCACAAGATGGTCGACATGTTCCACCTGGTCGAGATGGCCCGGGTCGGGGTCGAGTTCGCCGCCTGGGCCTCCGACGCCGAGGACCCCCGGCGCGAGCGGGCGGCGGCCATGGCCGCCGGCTACACCACCGAGGCGGCCATCCGGGTCACCGGCGACGACATCCAGTTGCACGGCGGGGTGGGCTTCACGTGGGCCAACGACGCCCACTTCCTCTTCAAGCGGGCCAAGCAGAACGACGTCCTTCTCGGGGGCCACGCCTCCCACCGGGCCCGCCTGGCCCAGATGCTGACCGGCGTCGCCTCCTGAGCTGACCGGGTTCCGGGCTGGCCGGGCTGCCGCTCGAGCACGCCCGGAGCGCTCTGCTCGACGCCTGTGACCGCCGCTTCTCTTCGCAGTCTGCCCACGCCAGCCCGAGCAGTTCCTCGGCCTCGTGCATGGCCGCTGCCGAAGTCGGCGGGCGACGTCGACGCACGGCAGGCCCAGCTCGGCGCACTCCCGGGCCACCGAGGCCGAGTGACTCCTGATCTCCTCGGCGACGGCGTCGAGAAGGGCGGCCGGGGCTCCCGACAGCCAGGCGATTCCTGCCCGGGCGGGTCCAGCAGCTGCGGGACGAGGTGTGGCTGCGGACGAGGAACACCGAGCGCAAGGGGTAGGAGGCGGAGAGCGAGGGGATGTGCGAAGGGATGACGAGCTCGCCCTCGACGACGAAATCAGGCGCCGCCGCCGCCAGCAACCCGAGAAGCTGCGCCAGATAGGGCTTGAACATCTCGGCGGCGGTGGGGATGCGCTCAGCGCCCTTCGCTCATGGGCGTGCGCCACGCCGGGATGGCCACTTCGAGCACGCCCCACAACACGTCGGTCGAGAGGAACGGCAGCCCGCGAGTCCGGCACAGCCGCAGGGCGAGCTCACTCTTCCCGCATCGGGGCGGGCCGCCTATGAGGTACAGCATCTGTCCTTCGGCATCGAGCGTCGACGGAGCGTCTCTGAGCGGTGGTCCGGGTCAGGCCTCCCTCGAGTGGTCGGCATGGGGCGGCGGCAGGTCGAGGGCGGGGTTGGCGTCGAAGAAGCCGGTGGGCACGAGGTGGAACCCGCAGTACTCGACGGGCATGACCGGCCAGTCCTCCGGGCGCGGGATGTGGGTCACGCCGAAGGTGTGCCAGGCCACGATGTCGGTGCCCACCAGTGACCGGTCGGCGGCCGTCCATCTTGGGCAGGCCGTCGCCGCCCTCGTGCTGGTTGGGGTAGTCGCCCGCCCCTCGGCGCTCCTCGGGGGCGTAGGGGGTGACCCACAGGTTGTAGCGGGCGAAGCCGGCCCGCCGGCCCACGCTGGATTCGGCGTCGGCGAGCATGACCGGCGACGGACCGGGGACGAGCTTGTAGGAGACCGGGCTCGCCCAAGCGGTTGTGCACGTCCGGGTTCACGAACTTCCAACACCGGCTGGTCGCCGGGTCCACCGTCCGCCTGGCGGCCAGCTCGGAGTCGAGGCGGCGGGTCACCGGTACGAATGCGTTGGCCCAGGGATTGTCGGCACCGGGCGGGATCGGGTGTGCCTCGACCTCGTGGACCTCGTTGACGGTGCCGTCGACCTCGAAGTCGAGCCGGGCGCAGAACAGGTGCTGGTGGACCGGTGCGGCGAGGTCGGGAGCGATGGGGGAGGCGTAGCGGCTGCGATGCCCGGGGGCGAGCGCCTGGGTCTGCATGACGCCGGTCAGCTTCACCTCCAGCTGGATGGTGCCGTCGAGGTAGAAGTACCAGTAGAAGCCGTACTCGTAGTTGCCCACGGTGGCGATGGAGGACACGACCAGCCGCCGGGACCGGCGGACCTCGGTGCGTCCGGAGTGCATGTCCTGGTGCTTCCAGAGGATCCCGTAGTCCTCCTCGTGGATGCAGATGGCATTGCGCACCACATACGGCTCGCCCCGTTCGGTGGCGAAAGTGGCGTCGAGGTAGTGGATGGTGCCGAGGCAGTCGCAGCCGAGCTCGAGCGAGTTGACCATGCGGCCGAGGCCCCACTCGCCGGCGTCGAAGGCGTTCTTCCATCCGTGCACCGGCCCGGGTCGCCGTAGGGCACGACCATCTCGGTGATCGGACGCCCGATGGAGGACCGGCCGCCGGCGGCCGCGCGTCCTCGATGGCGACGGCATGGAGCACGAGTCCGTCGTTCGGGTCCATGGACACCCGCATCGACCATCCGAGCCAGCGGATCTCGTTCGACTCCACCGTGAAGCTCGGCCCATCGGGTTGGTGGATCTCGAGGGGGCGCAGGCCGGCACGCGAGTGGCTGGTGGTCCTCGGGGTAGTAGCTGCCGGTCTCGGTGGGGACGGGGACCACCCCGTAGTCCGTCACCTCGAGGACCTCGCCACGGGCGGCGTCCACGGTGGCCACCACTCCTTCGATGGGCCGGGCATATCCGTTGTCGGTGGGCTCCTCGCGGTAGTAGGCGAGGCAGCGGGCGATGCGACGGTCCGTCTCCACCTCGCGGCCGAAGTTGCCGGTGGGCCATGGATCGATCTGCACCTTGTCCATGTCGGTGATGCCCCGGCGGCGGATGGCCTCCTGCCACTCCGGGTTGGCCCGCAGGGCGGCGATGGTGCGCATGGACTCCTCGAAGAGCAGCGCCGGCCGCACGCCGGAGTGCTCCTCCCATTGCTCGACCACCGCCGTCGGGCACCCGCACGATCGCCTCGACCACCGTCGTCTCGGGGCCAGGGACGATGATCAGCCGCACCCGGCGCTCGGTGGGCGCATCAGGCCGGTGGCCGGCGAGGGTCGCCTTGGACGGAGGCTCGAGCGTCACGGTGGCGAAGCGGGCGCCCTCTGTGAACCGGCTGTCGGCGCGCACGGCGGTCACCGCCGCTCGGATCTCGTCGCCGGTGAGCGGGTCGAGCGGGTGGGCCGGGATGACGGCGGGAGGTGCTTCAGTCACGGGCGGCACCGGGACGGCGCATTGGGGAGGGGAGGATCACGAGCCGCTCCTGTCGCCGAGGGCGACCGCCATAGCGTCGAGCTCGTCGGCCAACTGGCCGACGCCGCCCTTGACCATCTTCTCGTCGCCGGTCGGCGGGATCTCGTCGGGGATGCGCAGGGTGAGGGCGACGGTCACCGACGACCGCGGCCCAGACTCGGCGGCGGGCTGGGGTTCCACCGTGAACACCTCGGCGGCGGGCATCGCCCCGCGCATCTCGATGGCCACCACCCGGTCCGGCTCGGTCCGCATGACCTCGAGCTCGATGGGGAACGCGCCCCCGGGGCCCTCGAGGTCGAAGCGGTAGGTCGCCCCTACGCCGTCGCTGCCGCCGGCCTTCAGCTGCTCGAGGTTCTTGACGTTCGGGTTGTACCCGGAGAGGTTGCGGAAGTCGAGGCGGTAGGCCCAGATCTCGGCGGGGGCAGCCGCCATCTCACGCTCGACGGTTCCCGAACTGTTCGCGCATCACCGACTCCTCCATCCTCCCCGGCACGCCCTCGATCGGTGCCGTCGTCATCCGATGTTGGCACGCGGTGGCAGACCGCCGCCCCCCGGCGCAGGTCACAGGCCGCTCGGGCTGCCCGCGGCTGGTCGCCCAGGCGGTAGCGTCGCCGCACCGTGCCAGCTGTGGGGCAAGAGACCGCCGACCGTGGTGTGAGCGCACACGCCCGCCATCGTGGTTCGCATGCGGCCCTCGTGTTCGGTGACGAGGTCCGCAGCTACCGCGACCTCGACCAGCGCGCCCGACGTCTGGCCGCCGTGCTCGCCGCCCGCGGTGCCGGGCCGGGCCGGCCGGTGGCCACGGTGCTGCCCAACGGGTTCGAGCCCTTCGAGGTGGCGATGGCCGCGTCGATGGTCGACGCCCCCTACCTGCCGCTGAACTGGCACCTGAAGGCCGACGAGCTCGCCTACATCCTGGAGCGACGCCGGTGTGGCCGTGGCCGTGGGCCACGCCGACCTGGTCGACGAGGCGCGCCCGGCGACCGAGCGAGCAGCCGTGTCCGGGAGGGCTGCTGGTGGTGGGCGAGGACTACGAGCAGGCGCTGGCCGCATCCGAGCCGACCGCCGATGGGGACAGCGGGCCCGGGCCCGAGCTCATGTTCTACACGTCGGGGACCACCGCCCGACCGAAGGGCGTCGTCCACGGCGCCCTGGCCGACGCCGCCGGCCGACACGCGGGCATGGAGGGACAGGTCGCCCTCTGGAGCTGGACGCCCGATGACGTCTACGTGATGAGTGGCCCCGCCTACCACGCGTCGCACTGCGGGTGGGCGCTGTGCGCGCTCTACATCGGGGCCACCACCGTGATCACCGAGCGGTTCGAGGCGCGGTCCTGGCTCGAGGAGGTGAGCCGCCATCGGGGCACCCGCTCGTTCATGGTGCCGGCCCACTTCATCCGCATCCTGGAGTTGCCCGACGAGGAGCGGGCGGCCATCGACACCTCCAGCCTCTCGCTCGTCGTCCACGCCGCCGCCCCCTGTCCCGATCGTCGTCAAGCAGCGGATGATGGAGGCCTTCCCCCAGCACCGAGATCCACGAGCTCTACGGGGCGAGCGAGGGTGGGGCCACCCGCATCTCGCCCGAAGAATGGCGGGCCCATCCCGGCAGCGTCGGGCGTCCGTGGCCCGGCGTCGAGATCCGCATCCTCGACGAGGACGGGAGCGCCCCTTCCGACCGGCGAGTCGGGGCTCGTCTACATCCGGCCGCCCGGTGGGCGGCGCTTCAGCTACCGCAACGACGACGCAGCGACGGCCAAGGCCTGGCGGGACGACGCCTTCACCGTCGGCGACATCGGGTTCCTCGACGAGGAGGGCTACCTCACCATCACCGACCGAGCGTCGGACATGGTGCTGTGGGGTGGCGTCAACATCGCCCCCCGCGAGATCGAGGAGGTGCTCTACGAGCACCCCGACGTCGTCGACTGCGCGGTGTTCGGCATCCCCGACGAGCGCGACGGCGAGCACCTGAAGGCCATCGTCCAGCTGCGCCGGCCGGTCGAGACGTCCGAGCTCGAAGCCCACGTCCGGGCTCGCCTTGCCTCCTACAAGGTGCCCCACGTGTGGGAGGTCACCGACGAGCTCCCGCGGGACCAGAACGGGAAGGTCCTGAAGCGCCTGCTGCGTGCCGCCCATGCCGGGTGAGAAGATGGTGTGCCGTCCGCCCACCGGCGCCGGTGCCGCTGCTCGCCCGTCATGCGCTGACCGTGTGCTGACCAGAAGGTTCGACCATGACGATCGCCATCTCCGAGGAGCACGAGATCCTCGGCCAGACCGTTCGGCGGTGGCTGGACGCCCATTGCCCGCCGTCGGTTCCACGGGCGTTGCTCGACGCCGCCGACGAGGAGCTGCAGCCGGTGTGGAAGGAGCTCGCCGCCCAGGGATGGCTCGGCATCCACGTCCCCGAGGAGTACGGCGGCCAGGGCTTCGGTCTGGCCGAGCTCGCCGTGGTGCTCGAACAGGCCGGACGGTCGCTCGTCCCCGGGCCGCTCGTGCCCACCGTGCTCGCCGCCGCCGCCGTGGTCGAGTGCGGGCACCGACGCCCAGCGCGCCGCCCTCGTTCCCGGGCTGGTCGACGGCAGCGAGACGGCGGCGGTGTCCTTCGCGGCCGGACGGCTCGAGGTGTGCGGCCGGGGCGCCGGACGGCACGCTCGAGGTTCGCGGCACCCTGCGCCCGGTGCTCGGCGCGGCGGTGGCCTCCAAGGCACTGGTGCCGGCAGCCGGGAGTGACGGCACCGAGGTGTGGTGCCTGGTGGACGTGGCTGCCGACGGCGGCGTGGCGCGGTGGAGGCTTCGTGGCCGAGCCGCTCGAGAGCCTCGACCCGACCCGGCGGGTGGGAGCGCTGGTGGCGACCGAGGCCCGGTCGCCGTCGCCCCCGATCGTCAGTTCCCGTCGCTGTCGACCGGACGGGTGCGCCAGCTGGCCGCCGTCCTGTTGACCGCCGAGCTCGCCGGCGCCGCCCGCTGGTGCCTCGAGACGGCCTCCGAGTACGCCAAGGTCCGCCGGCAGTTCGGCCGGCCCATCGGCCAGTTCCAGGCGGTCAAGCACCGCCTGGCCGACATGCTGGTGCGCAGCGAGCAGATGGAGGCGTTGGGCTGGGACGCAGCCCGGGCGGCAGGCACCGACGACGACCAGGCCGCCCTGGCGACATCGGTCGCCGCCGCGCTGATCACCGACGGCGCCGTGCAATCGGCCAAGGACTGCATCCAGCTGCTCGGCGGCATCGGCTTCACCTGGGAGCACGACGCCCACCTGTACCTGAAGCGGGCGACGGCGACGCGCCAGCTGCTCGGTGGGTCCGACGGCTTCGTCGACGAGGTGGTCGAGCTCGCCCGCCGCGGCGTGCGCCGCTCGCTGGCCACCGACCTGCCGCGCCGAGGCGTCCGCCGTGCGCGCCGAGCTGCACGCCGCTCGTCGCCGACATCGCCGGCCGCGAGGGTGACGACCAGCGCCGGGCCATCGTCGACGCCGGGTTGGTCAGTCCGCACTGGCCGGCGCCGTTCGGTCGCGACGCCACCGCTGTCGAGCAGCTGGTCATCGACGAGGAGATGGCGGCGGCCGGCATCATGCGCCCGCACCTCGGGGTGGGCGCCTGGGCGCTGCCGGTCCTCATCGCCCACGGCACCGAGCGAACAACGCGAGCGCTGGGTGCGCCCGACCCTCCTCGGGCAGATCATGTGGTGCCAGCTCTTCTCGGAGCCCGGCGCCGGCTCGGACCTGGCCTCCCTCACCACCCGGGCCGAGCGGGCGGACGGTGGCTGGTCGCTCTCCGGCCAGAAGGTGTGGACGTCGATGGCCCGCCAGTCGCAGTGGGGGATCTGCCTGGCCCGGACCGACCCGGACGTACCCAAGCACGAGGGCATCACCTACTTCGTCGTGGACATGTCGACCCCCGGCATCGACGTCCGGCCCCTGCGGGAGATGACCGGCGAGGCCATGTTCAACGAGGTCTTCCTCGACGACGTGTTCGTGCCCGACGACTGTGTCATCGGCAATCCCGGGGACGGCTGGAAGATGGCCCGGGCCACCCTGGCCAACGAGCGGGTGTCCATGTCGTCGGGGTCGACCTTCGGCATCGGCGTCGAGTCTCTGCTGCGACTGGCCGAGCGCCGGCACGAGGAGCTGCCCGCCAACGCCCTCCACCGCGTCGGGTGCGCTGCTGGTCGAGGCCCAGTCGATCAGCCTGCTGGCCCACCGTTCCACCCTGCGCACCCTGGCCGGCGCCGATCCGGCGGCCATCACCAGCGTGCGCAAGCTGCTCGGCGTCGAGCACGAGCAGCGGGTGCAGGAACAGGGCCTCGACTTCCTCGGCCCCGAAGGCGCGGCGCTCGACGGGAGCAGCGCCAAGCGATGGGCCCACGGCTTCCTCGTGACCCGTTGCCTGACCATCGCCGGGGGGACGAGCGAGATCCAGCGGAACGTGATCGCCGAGCGCATCCTCGGACAGCCCCGCGAGCCCGAGCCCGCCTCGTGACATGAGCTGACCTGACCTGATCGAACCCGGCGGCCCGGGGCCGCGCCTCGACAGGCACCGCTGGTCGTGCCGGGGCCCGGCGCCAAGCGGGGAGTTCAGCCCCGCGGCAACCCCAGTACCCGCTCGCCCACCAGGGTGCGCTGGATCTCGTTGGTGCCGGCGAAGATGGAGGAAGCCTGGTAATAGAGCCACGACCGCTGCCAGGTGCCGTCCCCGGGGTTGTCCTCGGCCCCCTGCCAGAGCGGCGCGCTCGGGCCGAGCACGGCCATCACCGTCTCGTGGAGTCGCTTGGACATCTCGCTCCAGTACAGCTTGAGGGCGCTTCCCTCGGGTCCGGGGGCTTCGCCTCGTTCGAGCCGGGTCAGCGTGCGCCAGTTGTGCAGCTGGAAGAGCTTGACCTCGAGATAGGCCTCGGCTACCCGCTGGCGCAGGCTCCAGTCGGCCAGCGCGCCCGACTGGCGGGCCAGCTCCAGCAGCTCGAGGACCAGCTGGCAGTGGATGCCGAGCTGGCGGGGGTTCACCCCGCGCTCGTGGGACAGGGTGGAGTTGGCCACCCGCCATCCTTCCCCGGGTTGCCCGAGCACCTGGTCGTCGGGCACGAACACGTCGTCGAGGAAGACCTCGTTGAACTCGGCCTCGCCGGTGACCTGGACGAGGGGACGCACGTCCACGCCGTCGGCGTGCATGTCGACGACCAGGCAGGTGATGCCCTGCTGGCGGGTGGGCGGCGTCGGGATCACTGCGGGCCAGGCAGAGACCCCAGTCGGCGAACTGCGCGTAGGAGGTCCACACCTTGCGGCCGGTCACCGACCACCCGCCCTCCGTTCGTGATGGCCCGGGTGGTGAGCGAGGCCAGGTCCGAGCCGGCGTCGGGCTCGGAGAAGAGCTGGCACCAGAGCTCCTGGGCCGGGAGGATGGGCGGCAGCCACCGGTGCCGCTGCTCCTCGTCGCCGTGGGCGAAGAGGGTCGGGGCGACCAGGTTGATGGCGATGCGCCCGACGAGCTCGGGCGCCCGGGCCCGGGCCAGCTCCTCGGTCACGATGAAGTGCTCGGTGGGACCGAGCCCGCGCCCGCCGAACTCGACCGGCCAGGTCACGCCCACCCACTTGCCGGCAGCCAGGCTGGCCTGCCACGTGCGCCCGAAGGCGACCGACTCGGCGAGGTCGGGGAACCGGGGCGGCAGGCCGACGCCGTACTCCCAAGGCAGGTTCTCGACCAGCCAATCGTGGAGCTCGCCGCGCAGGGCCTCCTGCTCGGTGGTCATGCGCAGGTCCACGGGGGCCAAGCTTGGCACAAGCCTTCTGCCATGCCGCCGGCCGTCAGGGAATCCTGACGAATTGGTCGGTCGGCGCGACCGTAGACTGCGCCGCCGTGGAGTTCGAGCTCTCGGCCGACCAGGAGGCCCTCCGAGACGCGGCCCGGCTCGTGCTCGAGCGCCACGCGCCGATGGAGCGGGTGCGGCGGTTCGTCGGTCCCGGCGAGCCCGGGCCGGCGACCGAGGGGACGGCGGCGGTTGACGACTTCGACCGCGACCTGTGGGCGGTCATGGTCGACCAGGGTTGGCCGGCCATCGAGGAGCCGCCCACCTCGGGCGGCCTGGGACTCGGCATGGTCGAGCTCACCGTCCTCTGCGAGGAGATCGGCCGTGCCGTTGCCCCCACCCCGTTCCTTGGCCACAGCCTGGCTCTCGACGCCCTGCGGCAGGCGGCCCACGGCGCCGATGCCGCTTCGGCGTTGCACGTCGAGGCCACGGCCTGGGCCGACCGGCTGGCCGGCGGGCGAGTCGGTGGCCTGCCTGGCCTTCGCCCCGGCCGCCGAGGTCGGAGGCCGATGGTCGGCCGGAGGTGGCGACGGCGCGGGCGCGTGGCCCTCACCTGCCGGCCGGAGCCGACGCTCTATGCCTCGGTGGCCGACGTCGCCGTGGTGGTCGACCCCTGACGCGCTGTTCGCGCTGCGAGCTCTCCGACGTCCGGCCGGCAGCGCAGCCGGCCATGGACCGGACCCGCTCGCTTGGCCTGGCTCCGACTCGACGGCGCGCCCGGCCTGGCGCCATCGGTGACGGCGAGCGCCGCCCGCCGGGTCCTCGACCGCGCCGCCACCGCCCTGGCCGCCGAGCTGCTCGGGGCCGCCGACCGGGTGCTGGCCATGAGCGTCGACTACGCCTGCGAGCGTGTGCAGTTCGGGCGCCCCATCGGCAGCTTCCAGGCCGTCAAGCACCGGCTGGCCGACGCCCTGGTCGATGTCGAGGGCATGCGTTCGAGCGTCTACTACGCGGCCTGGTGCCTGGCCGCCGGCCAGGCCGACGCCTCGCTGGCGGCGTCGTCGGCCAAGGCATGGTGCTCGGACGCGGCGCGGCGGGTCATGGCCACCGGCCTCCAGGTCCACGGCGGCATCGGGTTCACCTGGGAGCACGACCTGCATCTGTTCGTGAAGCGGGCCCAGCTCGACGCCGTGTCCTTCGGCGACGGCGACTTCCATCGCGACCGCCTGGCCACCCTGCTCGCCGAGCGACCGGTGGACGCCCCCGCTCTCTTCTGAGCGGCTCCGGCCGAGCCGGCGGCGTGTCCTCAGCCCGGGCCGCGGGTGAGGAGCATGGTCCCGGCCAGCGGGCCGCCGCCGTTGGCCACCGCCGCCACCTCGGGGTCGCCCGGCACCTGGCGCTCGCCGCCCTCGCCCCGGAGCTGCACGCACGCCTCGTGCAGCAGGCCGAAGCCGTGGAGCCGGCCCGACGACAGCTGGCCGCCGGCCGTGTTGAGGGGGAGCTCTCCTTCCAGGGCGATGCGCCGGCCGCCCTCGACGAACGGCCCGCTCTCGCCACGCCCGCAGAACCCGAGCGCCTCGAGCCAGACCATGGTGATGATGCTGAAGCCGTCGTAGAGCTCGGCGACGTCCACGTCGGCCGGCCGCAGCTCGGTGCGCGTCCACATGCTGGCGCCGGCGTCGCGGGCGGCCATGGTCGTCATGTCGTCGAACTGGTCCCAGCTCGGCCGACCCCACAGCGCCGTGCCCACCGCGTTCACGTGGCACGCCGGCCGGGGCGCGTCGGGCGCGTAGTCGGCATGGGAGACGATGAAGGCGGTCGAGCCGTCGCTCGGCGGGTCGCAGTCGAAGAGGCAGAGTGGCGTGGAGATCATCCGGGCGGCCAGGTAGTCGTCCATGGTCATCGGGTCGCGGTAGACGGCCTTGGGGTTGAGGCCGGCGTTGCGGCGGGCGTTGATGGCGATCTGCCCGAGCTGCTCGCGGGTCAGCCCGAACTCGAAGACCCGGCGCTGGGCGACGAGCGCCAGCCAGTTCACGGCCGAGACCGCCCCGAAGGGGAGCGACCACTGCAGGAAGCCGGAGAAGCGGGGCCCGCCACCGCCACTGCCACCGCCCGAGCCGCCGATGCCTTGCCTGCCGCCGGACCCCTGGGCGGTGGACTCGGTGACGGTCCGGTAGACGAGGACGTGGCGGGCGGCGCCGGCCGCCACCGCGAAGCAGGCGGCGATGACCGCCCGCATCTGGGCCGGCGCCCTCGGATCCGCCGTCGTGCCAGTTGAGCCGCAGGCGCAGGGCGTCCTGGACTTCGGGGCTCGACGGTCCGGCGAATCCGCCCATGCCGACGCCGCCGCCCGGATAGGTGGCCAGCCCGTCGATGTCCTCGCGGGTCAGCCCGGCGTCCTCGATGGCGGCCAGGCAGGCCTCGACGGTGAGGTCGATGTCGGTGCGGCCCAGCCGGCGCCCGACGGCCGACTGGCCGATGCCGGTGATGGCGGCCTGCCGCTCGGCCGGGGCCGGGCTCACGCCGCCACCGCCGGTCGTCGACCCGTCGGTGGGCACCGGCCGGAAGAGCGGCAGGAACACGTCGTCCTGCTCCTCGAAGACGACCTCGACCTCGCGCTCCGATGAGGCCCTCGTCCGGCTCGCAGTCGACGAGGTTGGTCATGAGGCGCACGTCGGGCTGCTCGGCGATGGCCACCAGGCCCACGATGTAGGGCTCGGAGCCGGGGATCCACTGCTGGTGGTTGACCGTGAAGGAGTGCACCGTGCCCGCGGCCGCTCACCGCGTGCGGGGCCACGTCGTCCGGACAGGCACGGCGGGCAACGAGGCGCCGGTGGGTGGATGAGCTGCTTGCAGTCCTCGCAGCGGAGGAATCGGAGGCGACCGTCCCGCCCGCTCGTCCAGAAGAACCGGTTGGTGTCGTCGACGCGGGGGAGGAGGCGGATGGCAGGACCGTTGGCCGGCATCCGGGGGATGGTAGTCACTGGCGCCCGGCACGCCGTGCCGTGGCGGCGGCCGGGATGCAGGATCGGTGTGCGTCGACAGTGGGAGGGGTAACCGGTAGGTTCCCGGATCGATGACGACGATGCGCGACGCCGACCGAGCCATGAGGGCGCTCGTCTTCGGGATCCCCCGCGAGGACGAGGACGCCGGCGACGGCCCTGGCGACGAGCTCGACCAGAGGCTGGACGCGCTGCCCTTCGGGCTGCACACGGTCGACGACGCCAGGCTGGTCCGGCCCGACTGGGTCATCACCAGGCCCCGGCTGTCGGGGGTCTGCGGTTCGGAGACCAAGCTCGTGCTCGGGGAGTTCGAGTCGGGGGACATCGACAACCCGATGGCCGCCTTCTCCTCCATCCCGCACATCCCCGGCCACGAGGTGGTGGCCGAGGTGGTGTCACTCGGCCCGGAGGCGAGCCGGGCTCGAGGTCGGCCAGCGGGTCGTGCTCAACCCGTGGCTCACCTGCGGGCCGCGCGGCATCGACCCTCCGTGTCCCGCCTGCCAGCGCGGCGACCTGAACCTCTGCCACAGCTTCACGAGCGGTGCCCTCGGTCCCGGGGTGCACGTCGGGGTGGCGACCGACGCGCCGGGCGGATGGGCCGACTTCATGGCCGCCCACGACTCGATGCTGATCCCCATCCCCGACGACGTGAGCGACGAGGTGGCCGTGCTCGCCGACCCCTTCTCGGTGTCGCTGCACGCCGTCCTCCGCTGCCCGCCACCGCCCGGCGGCCGCGCCCTCGTCTACGGCGCCGGCGCTCTCGGGGTCACCAGCGTGGCCGTGCTCCGAATGCTGTACCCCGAAACGGAGGTCGGCGTGGTGGCCCGCTTCCCGGCCCAGGCCGAGCTGGCCCGGCAGTTCGGCGCCGCCGAGGTCTTCCCCCACGAGCCGCGCCTCGAGCTCACCGAGGCCATCGCCGCCTGGTCGGGCGGCGTCCTGCACACGCCCTTTGCCGGGCTACCCATGGCCCAGCCCGGGGGCGTCGACGTGGTCTACGACACCGTGGCCCGGCCCGAGACGCTCGAGGTCGACGTGCGGGTGCTGGCCGAGCGGGGCACGCTGGTCCAGACGGGCGTGCACACCCCGGGCCGGTGGGAGTACACGCCCATCTACTTCAAGGAGCTGTCCCTGCTCGGCTCCAACGCCTTCGGCGTCGAGGAGATCGACGGCGTCCGCCAGCACGCCATCCGCCACTACCTCGACCTCGTGCGCGACGGGCGGGTCGACATCTCCGGCATGCTGACCCACCGCTTCCCCCTCGACCGGTGGCACGCCGCCCTGCGGGTGCTGGCCGACCAGCAGGAGAGCGGCGCCGTCAAGGTGGCGTTCGAGCCGGCCTCCTGACCGGCGCCTCCCGACCGCGCCGGCGCCGCCGACTGCGGGGCGCCGGCGCCGCTCAGTGTCCGGGGCCGAGCCCGACGAACCGCTGGTAGCGCCGGTCGGCGGCCTGCTGCCAGCTCGGGTCCGGCTCCACCCGGCGGCCGACGCCGGCCCACCGACGCGAGCCGTCGAGGTCGCTCTCGAGGCCGGCGGCCATCCGGGCCAGGTAGGCGGCACCGCGGGCGGCGCCCTCGGGAACGGCGACGCAGTCGACCGGCAGCCCGCTGGCATCGGCCACCGCGGCCATCCACGCCTCGGAGCGGGTGCCACCGCCGCTGGCCACGATGCGTCGCGCCTTGATGCCGGCCCGTTCGACGAAGCTGCGCACCACGAAGCCGCTCGCCTCGTAGGCGGCCCGGCACAGCCCCTCGGGGCCGTCGCAGATGTCGAGGTCGTAGAGACCGGCGCGCAGGGACGGGTCGTGGTAGGGCACCCGTTCGCCTCGCAGGTACGGGAGCCACACCGGCACCCGGTTCGGGTCACCGGAACGGGCGTCGGTGCCGTCGGCGCGTCCGGTCGCGATCGCAGCAGCGAGCGGGCCCAGTCGACGAAGAGGGCGCCGGCGTTGCTCGGCCCGCCGAGCAGGATCTTGTCGGGGGTGGTGTGGGGGACCGTCCAGAGCCCCGGCACCTCGACCCAATCGTCGGTGACCGCCCACACGATGAGGGTGGCGCCGAAGATGACCAGCACGTCGCCGGTCTCCTCGGCCCCGGCCACGATCTGGTCGCACATGGCGTCGATGGTGCCGCCGGCCACCACCGCCTCACCGGCCGCCGCGCTCCGGCCGGCCGCGCCCGGGCAGGGCCATCGTCCCCGCCGCGTGCCCGGTGAAGGCCACCTCCGGCATCTGCGCCACCCCGACCCCCATGGCGGCGAGCAGCTCCTCGTTCCACTGCCCGCCCTGGTGCAGGTCCACCAGGGTCACGGCCACCATCGTGTCCATGACCGGATGGCCCGACAGGCTGTGGGTGGCCACGGCCTGGGCCGGCCAGTAGCCGTGGGCGCCGGGCACCTCGTTCGCCGTCCATCGCAGGAAGCCGACGGCGTCGGGCATGGCCGCCTGGGAGCCGTCGTCGGGCAGGCCCAATCCCGGGCCCGCGCCCTCGGAGGTCGCCGTAGAGCAGGCCGGGGGTCTGGGGGACGCCGCGCCGGTCGACGGCCGTCATCGACGGCACCATGCCGGCCACGCAGATGCCGGCGATCGGTCCCGAACCCATGTCGTCGAGCTCTGCCTGCACCTGGGCCATGGCCCGGCGAGGCCCCCGCCGCCAGGCCGCCCTGGCGTCGTGCTCGAGGTAGTCGGCCGAGGCGTGGTAGATGCGATGCGGGACCCGGGCCCGGGCCACGACCCCGCCGTCGGCGGAGACGGCCAGCGCCTTGACCGAGGTGGTGCCGATGTCGATCCCGACGGTGACCTCGCCCGTTGCCGGGCCGCTGCTCATCTGAAGCCGCCCGGGCGTCATGGGCGCGCCACGGCGGCCGAGGGGTGGGGCGTCATGGACGGTCATTATGCATGACCGTCCTGTCGGCGGCGTGGTCCCGGAGAGTCCGGCCCGAGATTGCCGGATTACGCTCGCCAAGTGTCGGTCGATGACGTGACCATCGACCTCGCCGCCTTCGGCGATCTGCTGGCCGGCGATGCCGACGGGCTCGGAGACCTCGGTCGGGCAGGCGCCGGTCCGCTCGTTGTCGTGGATCTCGATTCGGCCGGGCACGTGGTGCCGATCTGGACCGGGCACCGGGGTCGCCCTTTGGTGGTCGTCGGCGTGAGTCGTTCGGCTGCGTTCGCCGGGCCGTTCTCGTGCTTCGACGCCGTCCTTGTCGAAGCGTCCTCGGCCGTTCCGGCGCCGTGGCTAGCCGTTCCCGATCTGGACCGCGCCCTGGCTCGGTTGTCGTCCGCCACCTCGAGGTCGCCGGGTGCGGCCGCCGTCCTCGCCCAGGTGCTCCGAGCCGGCGCCGGTGCCTCCTTCGGCCAGGCGCTGGTGATCGAGTCGCTGGCCTACTCGACCCTCCAGGGGGGCCCCGAGTTCGCCCGGTGGTTGTCCGAGCGACCTGCACCGCCGGTGCGCCCCGGCCGAGGAGCAGGTGCTGGGCGTGGAGCGGAGCCGGCGACGACCTGCACCTCATCCTCGACCGTCCGCACGTCCGCAATGCGCTGAACGCCGCCCTGCGGGACGCTCTGTGCGAAGCATTGGCGGTGGCCATCGTCGACGCCTCGGTCGCCTCCGTCCACCTCTCGGGACGCGGGCCCCACTTCTGCAGCGGGGGCGACCTCGATGAGTTCGGAACGGCGCCGGATCCGGTCCGCGCCCATCTCGTACGCACCTCGCGCAGCGTGGCTGCCGCCATGGCTCCGGTCGCGGCGCGCACGGTGGCGCACCTTCACGGCGCCTGCGTCGGGGCCGGCATCGAGATCGCCGCGGCCGCCGGCCGGGTCACGGCCACGCCCGACACGCGCATTCGCCTGCCCGAGCTGGCCATGGGCCTCATACCCGGAGCCGGGGGCACCGCCTCGTTGCCCCGGCGCATTGGCCGGCACCGGACGGCGTGGCTCGCCCTTACCGGCTCGGACCTCGATGCAGAGACGGCCCACCAATGGGGTCTGGTGGACGAGATCGTGAACCCTGATGCGACCGAGAGTGCCTGGTCGGGAACCCAGGGGTAAAGTGTCGATTGAAAAGCCGGTTCTCAGGCCCCTCGGCCGGCGCATCGAGCAGCGGATGCCGGTGGGGGAACGCCCAGGAGGCATGCCATGGCACAGGCCGAGCAGGCTGAGCAGTCCGAAGAGCTTCCCGACGCGTTCTCGGACGCCGCCGCCAACGACCCGCAGACGTATTACCGCAAGATGCGGGCGATTGCCCCCGTCATCCCCGGGACCTGGGGGCCGCAGGTGGTCCGCCGCTCGACGACCGAGTACGTGCTCCAGCACCCTGACGAGTTCTCCTCGGGGATGGAGGCGGTCGACCTCGGTCAGTCGGTGCCGCTCATCCCTCTTCAGGTCGACCCGCCCATCCATCGCAACTACCGGCGGCTTCTCGACCCGATCTTCGCCCCGCGCCAGATGGCCGCACGCGAACCCGACATCACCAAGATGATCAACGAGCGGATCGATACGTTCATCGACCGGGGGGAATGCGAGTTCGGCGCCGATTTCGCCATCCCTCTTCCTTCATCCGTGTTCCTCCGCCTGGTCGGACTGCCCCTGTCCGAGCTCGACATGTTCCTCGAGATGAAGGACGGCATCCTGCGCCCGTCCGGCGACGACCTCGACCAGATCAAGGACACCCAGAAGGCGGCCGCCGAGCGGGTCGAGGCCTACTTCCGCGGCGCCATCGAAGAGCGCCGGCGCAAGCCCGCCGACGACCTGTTGTCCATGTTCATCACCGCCGAGGTCGACGGGCAGAGGTTGACCGAAGACGAGATGGTCGGCATCTGCTTCCTCTTCCTCATCGCCGGTCTCGACACGGTGACCGACAGCCTCGAGTGCATGTTCGCCTACCTGGCCCAACATCCGGACCAGCGGCGCCGCATCGTCGACGACCCGTCCATCATCCCGTCCGCTGTCGAGGAGCTCCTGCGGTGGGAGACGCCGGTGACCACCGTGCCCCGGGTGGCCACCAGGGACACCGAGGTCGACGGGTGTCCGATCCGCAAGGGCGAGAACGTCGCCGTGATCATCGGCTCGGCCAACACCGACGAGGACGAGCTGCGCCGACGCCTACACGGTGGACCTGACCCGCAACCCCAACAAGCACCTGGCCTTCGGGGGCGGGGTCCACCGCTGCCTGGGGTCGCACCTGGCCCGCACCGAGCTGCGCATCGCCCTCCGCGAGTGGCACCGCCGCATCCCCGAGTACTCCATCAAGCCCGGCACCGAGCTCCACTACATGTTCGGCCTTCGGCAGCTCGACGAGCTGCCGCTCGTCTTCGGCTCCTCCGCCGGCGCGGGGTAGGGCGTGAACTTCGAGGTCACCGAAGACCAACAGCTCCTCTGGGAGACCACCCGCAAGTTCCTCGAGATCCACCGTTCCGACCGAGACGGTCCGGCGGCTGGCCGAGGAGCAGCCCGGCGGCTTCGACCCGGCCTGGTGGAAGCAGGGTGCCGAGCTCGGCTGGGTGTCGATGCTGGTCCCCGAAGAGGACGGCGGCGGAAGCGTCTCCGGCCACGGCTTGCTCGACCTCGTCCTCGTGGCCGAGGAGATGGGCCGGTGCGTCGCACCCGGGCCCGTTCCTGCCGGCCAACGTCGTCGCCGAGGCGGTGGCCCGGTCAGGCACCGAAAGCCAGCGCGAGCAAGTACTACCCGGGTTGGTGAGCGGCACGTCGGTGGCGTCCTGGTGCCTGGCCGCACCCGGCTGCCGGTCTCGATCCGGGACCGGCGGCCACGGTGACGCGCCCCGGGCAGGACGGCGGCTTCGTGCTCGACGGGGTCACCGGCCCGATCGAGGCGGCCGGCCAGGCCGACTGGCTGCTCGTCACCGCCCAGGGCCCGACGGTCCCGTCCAGGTTCTCCTTCCCGTCGACACCCCTGGGGTCACCGTGGAGCCGGCGCACAGCCTGGACCTGGTCCGCCGTTTCGCCCAGGTGCGCTTCGACGGAGCGGTCGCCGGGGCCGAGACGGTCCTCGGTCGACCGGAGCGACGCAGCAGACGACGTCGAGCGCCAGCTGCGCACCGCCGCCGTCCTGCAGTGCGCGGAGATGGCCGGCGTCATCGGCCGGGTGCTCGAGTTCACCATCGAGTACGCCTTCGACCGGTACTCCTTCGGACGTCCGCTCGCCTCCTACCAGGCCCTCAAGCACCGGTTCGCCGACATGAAGCTGTGGATCGAGGCCAGCTACGCCACGGCCGACGCCGCCGCCCAGGCCGTCGACGCCGATCGGCCAGCGCCGCCGAGCTGGTCAGCGTGGCCAAGGCCTACATCGGTGAGCAGGCGCCGGGGATCATCCAGGACTGCGTGCAGCTCCACGGCGGCATCGGCACCACCTGGGACCACGACATCCACCTCTACCTGCGTCGGGCCATCGTCGACCGGTCACAGCTGGGCACGCCGAGCGACCACCGGGAACGGGTGGCCGGCATCATCGGGATCTAGGAGGAGCAGGAGATGGCCACCGACCAGCGTGAGGTCGCCGCCGAGGCGGGACGCCGAAGACCTCGAGTCGTACCGCCTCCGGGCCCGGGAGTGGCTGGCCGCCAACATGCCGCTGCTCCCGGATGGGGTGAACAACGCCCACCTGTCCCAGCGACGACGAGACGGGGGAGTGGGCCAAGGGGCTGCAGCGGACGCTCTTCGACGGGGGCTTCGCCGGCATCTGCTTTCCCGACCGAGTACGGCGGCCAGGGTCTCAGCCGGGCCCACCAGCGGGCCTTCACCCAGGAGAGCCTGCCCTACCAGATGCCCACCGTCTTCAACGTCCCGACCCTGTCGATCCTGGCCGCCACGCTGCTCGACTTCGGCACCGAGGAGCAGAAGAAGCGCCACATCCCGGCCATCCTCCGGGGCGACGAGCTGTGGGTGCAGTTCCTCTCCGAGCCGAGCGGCGGCTCGGACCTGGCCGGCCTCGTGACCCGGGCCACCCGGGACGGCGACGTCTTCATCCTCAACGGGTCCAAGATCTGGAGCACCGGCGCCCACAAGTGCGACTACGCCATGTGCCTGGCCCGGACCAACTGGCAGGTGCCCAAGCACCGTGGGCTGACCATGTTCATCATGAAGATCCACCAGCCCGGGGTCGAGATCCAGCAGATCAAGATGCTCAACGGCTCGGTCGAGTTCTGCCAGGAGTTCTTCGACGACGTGGTCATCCCGGCCAGCGACGTGGTCGGCGAGGTCGACGACGGATGGACGGTGGCGTCGCGGCTCCTCTATCACGAGCGCGACGCCGTGGGCGGGGGGTCGCCCTACATCAGCGGAATGGCGGTGGCCGGGTTCCGGCCACGGCACGCAGCGCACCGACCTCGTCGACCTGGCCCGGCGCAGCGGCCAGGCCTCCGACTCCCGGATCCGCCAGCTGGTGGCCGAGGCCCGGGTGCTCGACCGGGTCCAGGGCCAGCTCGTCCAGCGGATCACCACCGGCATCCGCACCGGCGCCCTGCCGCCGCCGGCCGGATCGCATCGCCCGGCTCTTCGCCGCCACCACCACCGAGCGCCACCTCGACATCGCCCTCGACATCGCCGGCCCCAGCATCGGCGCCTGGCTCGGCGAGGAAGGCAGCGGGGGACGAGGGGCGAGCGGGATCCTCGGGGCCGCCAACTGGGGCGACGCCTACCTCGATCCGCCAGGGCGGCAGTCTCGGGGGTGGCAGCACCGAGATGCAGCGCAACATCATCAGCGAGCGGGTGCTGGGCATGCCCCGGGAGTACGCGGCCGACCGCGAGCTGCCCTTCGACCAGGTGCGGCACAACTGAAGCAAGTCCGGCACAACGAGAGGCCGATCACGCCTCCGGGGCTCTAACCAACCGACCCGACGAACTCGACCAACATCGAAGCGGCCTCGGCTGGAGCCTGGGCTGGCCACCAGTGACCGACACCTTCGAGGAGCTCGAGCCGAGCGCCGAGCGCCTCGGCCGCTTCTCGGTTCTTGGCCTCGTCGCCGAACGGATCCTCCGACGCGGCAAGCACGAACCCAGGGGCCGACGTGGGTTGGAAGGGGTTGCTCCAGTCGGAATGGATGTTCGGTAGGGCGGAGCGATAGAGATCGAGAATGCACGAGGCCATGGTCTCGTCGATTGCTGAACCCAGCGTCACCGCGTCGTCGTGGGGCACGCCAAATGCTTCGAACACGCCAGCCCGTTCCTCGATCGGAGCTGCGAGCTGGTCGGCCCAGAACGCCTCTCCTTCGCTAGCGGTCTGCCAGATCTGAGCGAAGTCGTGCCAGACGTAGTCCGGATGCACAGCAGTGAGGCCGTCGGTGACCCAGGAGCGAACAGACTCCCCATGGGCGGTGGCGACCCGATAGGTCAGGGCCGCCCCCCAGTCGTGACCCACGAGGTCGACTGGTTCATCGATCTTGTCGAGTTCGTCAAGCAGCCACGCCACGTATTCGTCCTTGGTCGCCCCGAATCCACTCGGCCGGGGACACCCGAATCCCGGCAGTGAAAGGGCAACCGACTCGGTATCGATGTGGGACCGGACCTTGTCCCACAAGGCGGCGGTCTCCGGAACTCCGTGGACGAAGACGATCACCCTGCGACCCTATCGTTTCGCCGTTTCGGTCAACGAAGGCGGCGCAACGGCGTCCTGTCTCTGGAATGTGCCGGCCATCCGCTCGGGGTTGGAGATGCCTCCGGGAGCGGGCTGCAGGTCAGGGTCCTGCAGGTCCGTCTCCTGCAGGTCACCGTCGGCGTCAGTGCGTGGCGAAATGCGAAATGGGCTGCCGATCGGCGAGACGCGTAGATTGACCACATGAGAGGCTCCTCGATCGTTGAGACGTGGGGGACTTTTCCAAGCGAGCGGACCGCAGCCTTTCCTTGTGATGACCTGATTGAGCGTCCAGACGGAGTTTTGTATCGGGCTGTGGACGTGACTGCGCCGCCCGAAGTGGTGTTCCGTTGGCTGTGTCAACTACGAGTCGCGCCCTATAGCTACGACTGGATCGACAATCTCGGAAGGCGAAGTCCGCGACAACTGGTGCCGGGCCTTGAAGAGCTCGAGGTCGGACAGCGCTTCATGACGATCTTCCACTTGATCTCGTTTGAAGAGGGTCGTTCGATGACGGTCGATTCAACGACGGTCGTCTTTGGTCGGGTAGCCGTCACGTACAAGGTGATACCCGCCAATGCACAACGATGTCGCCTGGTTGTGAAGGTTGCGTATCAGACCCGCCAAGGTCTCATCGGCTGCGCTCTGCAGCAATTTCTACCGGCTGGCGACTTGATCATGATGCGCAAGCAATTGCTCATGTTGAAGGCGCTGTCCGAGCGAGACGCTGATCAGCTCGTCGGCTGACGGATCGGATCCTGTCGCCACACCCGGCAATGGGGGGCTCTCGGAGGTGCCCGACCGCCGTTCAAGTCAGCTGCGTGGCCACTCACCTGCATGACGGCTCGATGGAAAGCATGCGTACACAACTCGCCCGCCCTGGTGAAAGAGGTCCAGCCGGGTGGGGGCAAGCATCATGTCAATCATGCCCACGGTTTTGCCGTTCGCGATCTCGATCACGCGAATCCTCGTGACGCCCTTGACCTCAGCCGCAGAGACCGCGGCGTCGGGAGCCAAGCCGATGAGGTCAGCGAGATCGAGATCGGGGTGCGGCGGCGTCACCAGAGTGTCGTCACCGTCACCCACCGGAGGCCGACCACCGGTCGCGGTCTGATCGGTCGACAACTACGACGCGCCGGCTCAGGCGGCCGCTTCGAACCCCATGAGCTGGTTGAGGTTGCCGCCCATGATCTTGGCCACCGTGTCATGGTCCAGGGAGTCCAGCTCGTCGACGAAGCTCACCGGGTCGGCCATGCCCTCGGGGTGGGGGTAGTCGGAGCCGAACAGCACCCGGTCAGCGCCCAGGAGCTCGATCAGCCCGATGGGGTCCTCCTCGTGGAACGGGTGCACGTAGATGTTGCGCTTGAAGGTCTCGACCGGGTCCTCGTCGAAGGACTTGGGCGCGGCGTGATAGGCCGCGCCCATGTGCTCGAGGATGCGGGCGCACCCAGTTGCTGCCGTTCTCGACCGGGGCGAAGCGCAGGTTGGGGAACCGGGTGCAGAGGCCGTGGCCGATGAGGGAGGCGACGGTGTCCATGATGGGCCGGCCCTGGTGGCCGACGATGGCCATGAATCCCGAGCCGCCCTTGAACGGAGTCATCTCACCGTGGCGGTTGCCCTCCCACTCGTCGAAGTAGCGCTGGTAGCCGCTGTCGGAGGCGTGCATCCCGACTGGGATCCTCGCTTCGTCGACCTTCTTCCAGAAGGGGTCGAACTCGGGCAGGGCGAACGACCGCGGGCCCAGGTAGCCGTAGACCGGGGCCGGGCGGATGAGGACGATGCGGGCGCCGCGCTCGAGCACCCACTCGAGCTCCTTGATGGCGTCCTCCACGATGCCGAGGTTGATGACCGGCGTCGGAAAGATGCGGTCCTCGTAGTTGAAGGTCCAGTGCTCGTGCATCCACTGGTTGAGGGCGTGGATGACGGCATGGACGGCCTCCGGATCGCCCCGTAGGCGTTCCTCGAGCAGGCTGGCGAGGGTCGGCCACATGAGGGCGCGGTCGAGGCCGAGCTCGTCCATGAGCTTGAGCCTTGGTTCGGGCGCCATGAAGGCGGGTAGCGACCGGATGGGCTTGCCCATGATCTCGCGGCGGGACTTGCCCTCGGGGTTGCCTTGCTTGAAGTACTCCTCCTGGGCGCCGGGAGCGGCCACCACCTCGAACGTGGGGTTCGGGATGTAATCGCTGATGACGTTATTGACGGCGATCTTGGTCCGCCCATTGACCTCGACGTACTTGATCAGCCCGTCGTACTCCTTGGGCAGGAATTTGGTGAACGCATCCGTCGTCTCGTACATGTGGTTGTCGGCGTCGAAGATCGGGAAGTCGACTTTCCGTGGAGACATGGCTGTTGCCTTTCTCTGATTCGCTCGACGCACCGTGGCCGGCGTGCCTGCCATGCCGCAGGGACCCGTTCTCGGAGCAGAGCTGACCGGCAGCTGATTCTCACCGGCATCGTACCCAGTTCGGGAACCGAGCGCAAACGGCGTTTTCACCGCTGTGCCAGGGCCCGGCGGCCATCGTTCCCGACCGGGTCGGTGACTACAATCCTGGCCGATGCGAGTCGTCGTGGACTACGGCCGATGCGAGTCGAACGCCCTGTGCATGGCGGCTGCCCCCGAGGTGTTCGAGGTCCGGGACGACGACCAGCTCTACGTGCTCGACGAGAAGCCGCCCGAGTCGTTGCGAGCCAAGGTCGAGCAGGCCGTCCGGGCCTGCCCCAAGATCGCTCTCAGCATCGAGGACTGAGTCCGCGCCGGCCGCGCCCGGCGGTGCGTCGTCGGGGTGGAACCGACCGACCGACGCGTGAGGCGGCACGGCCCTCGCCCACGAACCTGCTCGAAGACCAGGCGGTATACCGTGGCCCTCCGGAAGCGCCGTCGCCGGGCAGGAAGCTGCACCGCCGACGAGGCGAGTCACGAGGAGATGGCCGATGACCGACTACAAGTACGTCACCTACGAGGAGCTCGACGGTGGCGAGATCGTCCGGGTGCTTCTCAACCGCCCCGAGACCCGCAACGCCCAGAACCGGGGACTCCTCGTCGACCTCGACGACGCCCTCGTGCGGGCCGAGGAGGACGACAAGGTGCGGGTGGTCATCCTCGGGAGGCGTCGGACCCATGTTCTCCTCGGGCCACGACATGGGCTCGAAGGAGGCCATGGCCGAGTGGCAGCCCGGGCCCGACCAGCACCGCACGGCCACCATCAACGGGGCCACCCGCAAGGGCACCGAATCCCTCATGCTCCAGGAGTGGCACTACTACTTCCAGAACACCCTGCGCTGGCGGAACCTGCGCAAGATCACCGTCGCCCAGGTGCACGGCGCCGTGTACTCGGCCGGCCTCATGCTCATGTGGGCCTGTGACCTCATCGTGGCCGCCGACGACGTGGTCTTCGCCGACATGGTCGGCACCCGCCTCGGCATGTGCGGCATGGAGTACTTCGGCCATCCGTGGGAGTTCGGGCCCCGCCGCACCAAGGAGCTCATGCTCACCGGCGACGCCATCGACGTCGAGGAGGCCCATCGTCTTGGCATGGTGTCGAAGATCTTCCCGGCCGGCGAACTGGCCGACCGCACGCTCGACTACGCCCGGCGCATCGCCCGGGTGCCGACCATGACCGCGCTCATGATCAAGGAGTCGGTCAACCAGACGGTCGACAACATGGGCTTCTACAACTCGCTGCAGGCGTGCTTCACCCTGCACGAGCTCAACCACGCTCATTGGGCCGGGATCCACGAGAGTAAGTACCCGGTGGCCGAGCCGGATGACGGCATCCCGAGCTGGCGCGACGCACCCCCGGTGCGCATGCTCACCGTCGACGCGGTGGAGGGGCCCGTTCCCGCCTCGTGAGGCTGCGGGCCACCTATCGGCAACCCGACGCCGCCCGCTACCGCCGGCCGGGTGGCGCCTGGGACGTCCCCACCCTCGACCGACTACTGACCGGGGCCTATCCACCGGCGGCCACTGCCGTCGTCGACGGGCCGCACACCCTGAGCGGCGCCGAACTCGAGTCCGCCGTCGACGCAGTGGCGGGAGGGCTCGCCGCCCGCGGCGTGGGCCATGGCGACGTGGTGGCCTGGCAGATGCCCAACTGGTGGGAGGCCGTTGTGCTCTTCCGGGCCTGCTGGCGGCGGGGGGCGGTGGCCGCCCCCATCCACCACCAGGTCGGCTCGAGCGAGGTCGAGCGCATGATCGCCTCACTCGGGGCGGCGGTGACCCTGGCCGGACCGGGCATGGCCCTCTACGACCAGCCGGGGACCATCGGGGTGCGTGTTCCCGGCGGCGGGTTCGGGGAGCTGCTGGGGGCCCGACCGGCTCGCGACGGTGCCGGCCGCGGTTCCGACATCGCCGTCGTGCTGTTCACCTCGGGCTCGACGGGCGACCCGAAGGCGGTGCTCCACTCCTCGCGTGGCCTGGCCTACAAGGCGCGCTCCATGGTGGCTGCTCATGGCCTCGGCGGCGATGACGCCGCCCTCATGCCCTCGCCCCTCGCCCACGTCTCCGGGTTGCTCAACTCGGTGCTGGTGCCGCAGACGGCGGGCATGCCCGTCGTGCTCATGGAGAAGTGGGACCCCGAGCGCGGCGTGCAGCTTGCCTCTGAGCACCGGGTGTCGTTCATGATCGGGCCGCCAACCCTCTTCCTCGGCATGCTGGAGGTCGGCCGGGTCACCGAGCGGGTGCCGACCCTGCGGGTGGTGTCCTGCGGCGGGATGGGGGTGACGCCCGAGTTCGTCGACAAGGCGCGACGCGGGCTCGGGGCCACCGTGAAGCGCACCTACGGGTCGACCGAGGCCCCGACCATCACCACGAGCACGGTGGCCGACGGCCCGGACCGGGCCCGTGACACCGACGGCCACCCGGTGGGCGACGGCGTGGTGCTGGTGGTGGATCCGGGCGCTACCCGGCGACGGCCGGCGGGGCAGCCGGGCGAGGTCCTGCTGCGCGGCCCTGAGCTGTTCGTGGGCTACGGCGACGAGGCGCAGACCAAGCAGGCAGTCCGGCGCGGTTGGTTCGCCACCGGTGACCTCGGCGTCCTCGACGGCGAAGGGTGGCTCACCATCGTCGGGCGCCTCAAGGACGTGATCATCCGCGCCGGCGAGAACATCGCCACCGCCGAGGTCGAGCGGCTGCTCGAGCTGCATCCCATGGTCCGCCAAGCGGTGGTCGTGGGTTGCCCCGACGAGCGGGTCGGTGAACGGGTCTGTGCCTTCGTGGTCGCCGACGAGCGGCTGGATGTGGAAGAGTGCCGGCGCTGGTTCTCGGACCAGGGCGTGGCCCGGTTCAAGACACCGGAGCTGGTCGTGCACCTCGACGCCATCCCGCTCCTCGGGCTCGGGCAAGCCGGACCGCTCGGCGCTGCGCACGCGGGCGGCCGCTCTGGCCGGCCGGAACTGATCCGGTCTGCGGACCCGTACGCTGGCGCGCCCGGAGACGGACCGCCGAGGTCGTTCGTCGATGGAGAGGAGAGAGACCCGAGATGAGCGCTGGGATCGTTGGCTGGGGCGTCTACGTGCCGTACTGGCGCCTCGAGCGTGCCGCCATCGGCGCCGCCTTCGGCATCCCGGCCGGGAGGGGGACCCGGGCCGTCGCCTCCTACGACGAGGACACCACGACCCTCGCCGTCGAAGCGGCCCGGCGGGCGTTGCGTTCAGCTGGCGGCCTCGGCGTGCGAGACATCTACTTCGCCACCCCGGACCCGGCCTACCTCGACAAGACCAACGCCACCACTATCCATGCCGCGCTGGGGCTCGATGCCTCGGCCGGGGCCTATGACGTCTGCGGGTCTGTTCGCTCGTCGTGGGCGGCGCTCCGGACGGCGGCCCTCTCCGGTCGTGGCGCACCCCACCCTCGGCGTCGTGTCCGACCTGCGCACCGGGCTGGCCGGCGGCGCCGAGGAGAGCCAATCGGGCGACGGGTCGGTCGCCTTCCTTTTCGCTCCCGAAGGCGCGGTGGCCGAGACGCTCGGGGCGGCGGCGGCCACCGACGAGTTCCTCGACCGGTGGCGGGTCCCCGGTGATGTCGGCCACCCGGCAGTGGGAGGAGCGGTTCGGCGAGGAGGCCCTCGTCCCCCTGGCCCGCAAGGCATTCACCGCCGCCCTCGACGAAGCCGGGATCGGCGCCGAGGACGTCGACCACCTGGTGGTCGCCGGGCTGCACGGCCGGGCCACCGGCGTGATCCGCTCGTCGCTCGGAGTGCCTAGCGAGCGGCTCGCCCCCGACCACACCTCGCGGATCGGGAACCTGGGCGCCGCCCAGGCTGCCTTGGCCGCTGGCCGACGTGCTCGAGCGGGCCGATCCTGGCCAGACGATCGCCGTGGTGTCGGTCGCCGACGGGGCCGATGCCGCCGTGCTGCGGACCACCGATGCCCTGCCAGACGTGCAAGCGTCGCGACGCCGTGCCGGGTTGGCCGACCGTGGCCGAGCTGGCCGACGCCGGGCGAGCCGACCTGCCCTACGCCGTGTTCCTCACCTGGCGCGGCCAGCTGCGCCGCGAGCCGCCGCGGCGCCCCGACCCGGAGCGCCCCGACGCGCCGGCCATGCGCCGCAACGAGCTCTGGAAGTTCGGATTTTCGGCCAGCCGGTGCACGGTGTGCGGCTTCGTGCACCTGCCGCCCACCCGGGTCTGTCTGTCCTGCCGCTCGGTCGACCGGATGGAGCCGCAGCGCCTGGCCGACGTGCGAGGGGACGGTGGCCACCTACACCGTCGACCACCTGGCCTTCAGCCTCTCGCCACCGCTGGTCGGCGCCGTCATCGACTTCGACGGCGGCGGTCGCTACCGGGGCGAGATGACCGACGTGGACCCCGACGCCCTGGCCATCGGCACCCGGGTGGAGATGACCTTCCGGCGGTTCTACACGGCGCAGGGCGTGCATAATTACTTCTGGAAGGCCAGGCCCCTCGCCGACGAGTCGACAGAGACGGGAGGGCGTAGGCACTGGGGCAGGCGGTCCCACAGAGGGCCGGGCCGCCCGGCAGCAGAGCCCCGAGCACGACCGCCCGGAGCAGAAGGAGAGCGGCTGACATGGCGAGCAGGGGAATTCGCGACCGGGTGGCGATCGTCGGGATGGGGTGCACCCGCTTCGGCGAGCTCTGGGACAAGGGCGCCGACGACCTCCTCACCGACGCCACCGTCGAGTGCGTCGACTCGGCGGGCATCGACTTCGGCGACATCGACGCCTTCTGGCTCGGCACGCTGGGCTCGGGCCAGTCGGGGCTCACCTTCTCCCGACCGCTCAAGGTCGACTACAAGCCGGTGACCCGCGTCGAGAACTTCTGCGCCACCGGTTCGGAGGCGTTCCGCAACGCCTGCTACGCGGTGGCCTCGGGCGCCTACGACTTGGCCATGGCCATCGGGGTGGAGAAGCTCAAGGATTCGGGCTACTCCGGCCTCACCGGCATCCGCCTCGTCGGTGACGGCACCAACGCCGGCTTGAGCTCGCCGGCCGCCTTCTCCTTCCTCGTGCCCGCCTATGCCCACAAGTACGGCGTCGATCCCGAGGAGCTCAAGGCGGTGATGAGCCGCATCGCCTGGAAGAACCACCGCAACGGCGCCGTCAACCCCCGGGCGCAGTTCCGCAAGGAGGTGCCCCTCGAGAAGATCACCACCTCGCCGCGGGTGGCCGGCGACCTCGGAGTGTTCGACTGCAGCGGCGTGAGCGACGGGGCGGCGGCGGCCATCCTCTGCCGCAGCGAGGACGCCCACCGGTACACCGACGACTCCGCTGTACGTGAAGGGGCTGAGCTTCGTGGCCGGCCCCGCCGCCGGCATCATCGACCCCGACTACGACTACACCAGCTTCGAGGAGGTCGTGCGCGCCGGTCAGGACGCCTACCAGCAGGCCGGCGTTGCTGACCCCCGGGCCGAGCTGGCCATGGCCGAGGTGCACGACTGCTTCACCCCGACCGAGCTCGTCCTCATGGAGGACCTCGGCTTTGCCGAGCGGGGCACGGCCTGGAAGGAGGTGCTGGCCGGCACCTTCGACCGCGACGGCGAGCTGCCTGTCAACCCCGACGGCGGCCTCAAGAGCTTCGGCCATCCCATCGGGGCCTCGGGCCTGCGCATGCTCTTCGAGTGCTGGCTCCAGCTGCGCCGCCAGGCTCCACCCGAGCGCCAGATCAAGAGCGTGACCGAGGGCGGGCGCACCCTCGGGCTCACCCACAACCTGGGCGGGGGCCCGGGCGAGTGCGTGAGCTTCGTGGGCATCGTCGGGAGCGAGCCGTCGGCCTGATGCACGGCATGGCGGCGGGGGCGAACCTGTCGGATCACCGATGACCGATCGCGTGCTGGGCCGCGTCCTCGACGCGGCCGCCGAGCTCGACCCTCAGCCGCATGGCCCTCGTCATCGAAGGCGAGCCCACCACCTATGGCGAGCTCGAGGATGCGGTCGGTCGGGTGGCCGCCGGGCTGCGGGCCGCCGGAGTGGAGGCCGGCGACCGGGTCCCGCTGGCCGACGACATGAGCGTCCTCGCCACCGCCACCGTCATCGCCTGTGCCCGCATCGGGGCCGCCGCCGCCCTCATGAACCCCCGCCTCGTGAGCTGACGAGTTCGCCGCCCTCGTCACCGCGGCCGGGACCGGGTCCGGTCGGTGTGGCCGGACCAAAGGCCGCCGACGCGCTGTTCGATGCCGGGTGTGTCACCGTCCTCGGTGAGGCCGACCTCCTCGGGGGCAAGGGTGCGGTCGATGCCGGTGAGCCGGCCACAGACATCGATCCGGACCTCTCGTCCGATGCCGTCGTCCTCTTCACCAGTGGAACGACGGGGACGCCGAAGGCGGTACCCCTCGCCCAAGGCCTGATCGGCTCGCGTATCGCCGCCTACGCCCCGGCTGCCGATCCGGTGCCGGCCGTCTCCCTCATGTGCGTGCCCTTCGTGCACGTGGGCGGCATGCTCGGCCTGATGGTGGCCCTGGCCCGGGGCTCGACCACGGTCGCCCTCACCCGCTTCGACGCCGGCGAGTGGCTGGACGCCGTCGAGCGCTACCGGGTGAACACCTGCTTCTTGGTGCCCAACCATGCTGCACCGAATCCTCGAGCACCCCACCCTCGCACGACCGCGACTTGAGCTCCCTCCTCGTCCTCACCTACGGGGCGGCCCCCGCCTCGCCCGAGCTCATCCGCACGGCGGCAGAGCGGCTGCCCGGCGTCGGCCTGGCCAACACCTTCGGCCAGACCGAGACGCTCGGCTCCATCACCATCCTGCCCCCGGGCGATCATTCACCCGAGCGGCTGGCCTCGGTGGGCAAGCCGTTGCCCGGTGTCGAGATCCGGGTGGTCGACCCCGACACCACCGAAGAGGTGCCGACCGGGACGGTCGGCGAGCTGTGGGTCAAACAGGGCACCGGAGCCACCGTCGACGCGGTGGCCGGCGACGGCACGTCGCCCGGGTGGCTGCGGACCGGTGACCTCGTATCGGTGGACGCCGAGGGCTACCTGTACCCGGCGGGACGGCTGTCCGACACCATCAACCGCGGCGGCGAGAAGTTCGCGCCCATGGAGGTCGAGGACGTGGTGCGCGCCCATGCGGCCGTGCGGGACGTCACCGCCGTCGGCGTCCCCGACACCGAGATGGGCCACCGGGTGGGCGTGGCCGCCGTCGTAGACGGCGACATGACCATCGAGGAGCTGCGGGACTTCTGCCGCGGACGCATCGCCGCCTTCAAGATGCCCGAGCGTCTGCTGGTGGTCGATGAGCTACCGTACAACGACTTCGGCAAGGTCGATCGCAAGGCACTCCGGGCACTGATCGCCGCGACTGGGTAGGTCGATCGGCACGCGTTGCCGACACAGTGAAACGGGGGATCGCCATGACAGCCAGCGAGCGGTCGCCGTCGACGGCAGAGGTCGCTCCGCTCGACGACGCCACCGCGCTCCGTATCTACCGGACCATGCGCACCATCCGGGCCGCCGAGGACCGCATCGTGCGCGGTCTCGGCGCCGGTGAGTTCCGCATGACCTACTACGGGGTGCGCGGCCAGGAGGTGATCCCGGCGGCGATATCTGCCCACCTCCGGCCCGACGACTCGATGGTCACCACCTACCGTGGCATGCACGACTGCATCGCCAAGGGGGTTCCCCTCGACGAGCTGATCGCCGAGATGTGCGGGAAGGTCACCGGCACCTCCAAGGGCAAGGGCGGTCCTATGCACCTGTCCGACCCGCAGTCGGGCCTCATGGTCACCACCGGGGTGGTGGGCGGTGGCCTGCCCATCGCCGTGGGACTCGCTCTCGCCGCCACCCTGCGGGGCACCGACCAGGTCACCGTGGTCAACTTCGGGGACGGCGCCACCAGCATCGGCGCCACCCACGAGGCGGCCAACTTGGCCGCGCTGTGGCAGGTACCGGTCATCTTCGTGTGCCAGCACAACCAGTATGGCGAGCACACCCGGTTCGCCGACTACACGCGCACCGAGCGGCTGGCCGAGCGGTTCGCCACCTACGGCATGGCCGCGGCCACCGTCGACGGCAACAGCGTGCCGGCCATGTACGAGGCAGCCGGCCATGCCGTGGCCCGGGCCCGGTCGGGCGGGGGGCCGACCTTCCTCGAGTGCCTCACCTACCGCTTGGGCGGCCACACCTTCGGGGCGGCCACCGACTACATGGATGCCGAGGAGTTGGCCAAGGCCGAGGCCGACGAGCCGGTGGCCGGCACCCGCCGCTGGCTGAGCGAGGAGCGCGGCGTGAGCGAGGACACCCTGGCCGGCATCGACGAAGAGGTGGTCGCCGAGGTCGAGGCCGCCGTCGAGGCCGCCGCCGCCGCACCGGTGCCGTCCGACGACGAGTTGCAGACCGACGTGTTCGCCGACCAGGCCGCGGTGCCGGCATGACCGCCGCCCGGGACGGGTCGGCCGCCGGCGCCCCCATCGACACCATGTCCGGTGCCGTCAACCAGGCCCTCGACGGGGCGCTGGCCGAGGACCCCGACGTCTTCCTCCTGGGCGAGGACATCGAGGACCCGGCCGGCGGGGTGATGAAGGCCACCGTCGGCCTGTCCACCAAGTACGGGCGGGCCCGGGTGCGGGGCACGCCCATCTCCGAGCAGGCCATCGTGGGCACGGCCATCGGTGCCTCGCTGGCCGGCCTGCGCCCGGTGGCCGAGGTCATGCTCATGGACTTCTTCGCCGTGTGCATGGACCAGGTGGCCAACCATGCGGCCAAGCTCCGCTACATGTCCGGTGGGCCGCACGCACGTGCCCATCACCATCCGCACCGCGGTGGGAGGCGGCCGCCAGTTCGGTGCCCAGCACTCGCAGTCGCTCGAGGGGTGGATGATGCAGGTGCCAGGGCTCAAGGTGGCGGTGCCGAGCACCCCGGCCGACGCCAAGGGACTGCTCACCGCCTGCATCTTCGACGACGACCCGTGCATCTTCATGGAGACCATGTCCTTGCTGTTCACCCGCGGCCCGGTGCCGGCCGGGCGCCACGAGGTCCCGCTCGGGACGGGCCGAGGTCAAGCGATCGGGCGACGACGTGACCGTCGTCACCTGGGGATGGCAGGTTCCCGAAGCCTTGGCCGCCGCCGAGGAGCTGGCCGCCGACGGCATCAGCATCGAGGTGATCGACCTGCGCTCACTCGTCCCCCTCGACCGGGAGGCGGTCCTGCGCAGCGTGGCCCGGACCGGGCGGGCCCTCATCGTGCACGCCGCCACGCAGTTCGCCGGCCCCGGCGCCGAGATCGCCGCCCTGCTCTCCCACGAGCTCTTCGGGCAGCTGACCCGCCCGGTGGAGCGGCTGGGCGCCGTCTACGGGCCCATCCCCTACGCCGCCGGTCTCGAGGCCAAGCACTTCCCGAACCGGGGTCGCATCGCCGAGCGCGTGCGGGCCATGGCGGCGGGGAGCTGACGGGCTGGTGGCCGACGCCGACGCCGGCCGCGTGACCATCCGCATCCCGCAGGCCGGCGTGACCATGACCGAGGGCACCATCGTGGAGTGGGTCGTCGCGGACGGCGGGGCCGTGGCCGAGGGCCAGGTCGTCTACCGCCTCGAGACCGAGAAGGTGGAGATCGATGTCGAGAGCCCGGCGGCCGGCGTCTTCCACCCGACAGCCACGGTCGGCGAGACCTACCCGGTCGGCGAGGAAGTGGGCTACATCGAACCGGCCTGAGCCATCGAATCCGGACGGCGGGGGCAGCACTACCCTGTGGCCCGTTCGCCGAGCGGCCCGGGCCGCGTGACGAGACCGACGGCCGACAGGAGGACGGGTGGAGCGCACCGAGATGGAGACGATCATCTACGAGAAGGACGACGCTGTCGCCCGACATCGTCCTCAACACGCCGGACAAGGCCAACATCCAGACGGCCCAGCAGGTGTGGGACTTCGACGAGGCCCTGGCCATGGCCGACCGTGACGACGAGGTCAAGGTGCTCGTGATCAAGGCCAACGGCAAGGGGTTCTGCGCCGGCCACGCCATCGTCCCCCACGAGGAGATGGCCACCGTCTACCCGACGCAAGGGCCCGACCCCGGAGCGGACGTGGAAGCGCCACAACTACGACCTGTTCCTGTGGCCGCCGCTGCGCCTCTGGGAGTTCCCGAAGGCCACCATCTCCCAGGTCCACGGCTACTGCCTGGGAGGGGGGACCATGTACTCCTACCTCACCGACCTCACCATCGCCTCGGACGACGCCTACTTCCAGATGCCGTTGCCCCAGGGCTTCGGCCTGCCCGGGGCCCAGACGCTCGTCGAGCCGTGGATCCTCATGAACTGGAAGCGGGCCTACGAGTACCTGTACCTGTCGCCCACGCTCACCGCCGAGGAGGCCCATGGAGTGGGGGCTGGTCAACCGGGTGGTGCCGCGGGCAGACCTCGAGTCGACGGTGGAGGAGACGGCGGCCACCATCGCCCGGATGCCGCTGACCACCATCCTGACGGTCAAGGCCGGGGTCAAGCGGGCCTGGGAGCAGATGGGCATGCGCGTCCACCTGCAGGGGACGGCCGACTTCACCACGATCGCCAGCATGGCCACCGACGTGCGGGCGTTCATGGCCCAGCGGGGCGGCCGACTGCCGCGGGAGGTGGCCGCCGATCAGACCGGTGCCGACGACGGCGCCGCGCGGGGACCGGCGACGCGTCGTCCTGACCGGCGCTCAGCTCGACGGCGGCGCGGCGGCGGTGTCGTTCACGAACGTGCGGCGCACGAAGCGCCATCGGCCGTCTGACTTGGTAAGGACGTCGGTGTAGATGCCGGATGCGCTGACCTGCTGGTATGGCGGGTCACCGTCCAGCACGTAGAGCTGCACGTAGGCCCTGAGCTCGGCCTGGTCGCCGTCGCCGTCGATGACCAGGTTGGTGGCGACGTGGCGCGGGGCCCGCACCGAACGCGGGAAGGAGTCGGCGAAGGCGGCGAGGGCGGCGCGGCCTTCGAGCACGAGGTCGCCGGCGTCGAGGACGCCGTCCTCGATGAAGGCGTCGGCGTAGGCGCGACCGTCACCGCCGTCGATGGCGTGGTTGTAGCGGGCCACCAGTTGCTGGATGGCGAGCTGGTCCTCGGTGGTGAGCGCCATGTCGTCCCCGCTTCTGACGTGGCCGGCGGATGCGGCGCGCGTCTTGATCCTCGAATTGCGATCGCCGTGCCCGGTGGTGCCGCGCACGGGCGCTGCTATCGTAACGGCGGCCCGCCGGGCCGGTCGTTGGATTGTCGGGAGGGCGTCGACCATGTCCGAGCACGCGCGTCGGCCCTCCCTGGGAGAGCGGGTGGCCGACCTCGCCGGCCTGCCCCACCGCCGCGGTGCGCCACGCTCGCAGCCGGCCGCGAGGTGGCGGCCCGCCCGAGGAATGCGACGTGCTGGTGGTCGGCAGTGGCGGTGCCGCCCTCAGTGCCGCCGTCGGCGCACTGGCCGCCGGGGCCGCCGTCGTGATCTGCGAGAAGGGCTCGGTGGTGGGCGGGACGACCGCGTGCTCGGGTGGCGTGGCCCACATCTATGCCAACTCCCTCATGCAGGCCGCCGGCATCGACGACCCGCGCCCCGACGCCCTCGCTTACATGGCCCGGGTCGGCTATCCCACGGTGTACGACCCCGAGTCCCCGCACCTGGGCCTCGACCCCGCCGACCACAGCAAGCTCGAGGCCTATTACGACCGGGGCGCCGAGGTCATGTCCCGCCTGGCGGCCGCGGGATCCGTGCGCATGGAGGCGCCGTGGAAGATGTGGGACGGTCAGGGCTTCCCCGACTACTACGAGTTCGAGGAGAACAAGGCCATCCGTGGTCGCGGGCTGCAGGCGGTGGCCACGGACGGCGGGACCGGCAACGGCGGCCGAGCTCGTCCGACAGCTGGCTGCACTTCTGTGCGCACGGGGGAGCGAGGTGCGCCTCGGCCACCGGGTCGTCGACCTCGTCATCGAAGACGGAGCCGTACGCGGCGCGGTCGTCGACGACGGCTCGGCCTGCCGCACGGTGATGGCGCGGGGTGGCGTGGTCTTCGGCTCCGGGGGGTTCGCCCACAGTCCGGAGCTCCGCCACCGCTTCCTGCGCGGTCCCATCGCCGGTGGATCAGGCGTGCCCACCAACACCGGCGACCTGGTGGCGCTGGCCGTCAGGGCCGGGGCCGAGCTCGGCGGCATGCACAACGGATGGTGGAACCAACAGGTGGCCGAGGCGCTCGACGACGATGCTCCGTCGGTGCTCGACGTGTGGTCGGTGCCCGGCGACGGCATGATCCTGGTCAACCGCCTGGGTGCCCGGGTGGTCGACGAGAAGCGCGAGTACGAGACCCGGGGACGTGCCCACCACGTCTTCAGCGGGGACGAGTACGTGAACAGGGTGCTGTTCATGATCTACGACCAGCGCACGGCCGAACGATTCGGCGGTCGCTACCCGATACCTCCCCCAGGAGCGGTGGCCGACCACGTCGTCACCGGCGAGGGGATCGAGGGGCTGGCCGCCGCCCTCGACGACCGAGTCCGGTACCGCCTGCCTTCGGTCCTGCCGCGCAGGCATCGGCCCGGTCAAGCTCGACCCGAGCTTCGCCTCGTCGCTGCGGGCCACGGTGGCCCGGTTCAACGCCATGGCCGAGGCCGGCCGCGACGACGACTTCGGGCGGGGCACCAAGGCGGTCGAGACGGCGTTCCATGGACCGCGGGCGGCCGACAACCAGTTGCCCAACCCCCTCATGCATCCGCTCGACGCCGACGGCCGGTTGTTCGCCATCGCCCTGGTCGGGACGACCTTCGACACCAACAGCGGGCCGCTGACGACCAACGAGGGTCGCATCCTCGGGCCAGACGGGCCCATCACCGGGCTGTACGGCGCCGGCAACTGCGTCGACTCCGTGTTCGGCGAGGGCTACCCGGGAGGTGGGTCCACCATCGGACCGGGCATGGTCTTCGGCTTCCTGGCCGGCGACCACGCCGCCCGCAGGTCGCCGCGAATTGGGGCTGGCCGATGAAGCTCGCCTACCGGGTCATCGAGTCAGGCGACAGGGGGCAGGGGCGGAGGCAGGGACAGGGCCGTCGGCCGTGCTCCTCCACGGACAGGGCGGGGTGCCAGTCGACCAGCTGGTGGCGCTCGCCCGCCGCAGTCGGGCTCGGCGGCAGGCTCGTCGTGCCCTTCGGCGACTACGCCACCACCCCGAGCGGCATGGAGGTCGGGGGACCCTGCTGGTACCGCTCGCTGCCGGGCGGTGCCGGCACCGACCCGCTCACCTTGACCCGGGCCGTCGTGCAGGTGTCGGACCTCCTGGACGACGCCGGCCTCGACCGCCCGGTCCTCATGGGATGGCGGCAGGGCGCGGCGGTGGCACTGGGCGTCGGCCTGCACGTGCCCGCTCGCCGTCTCCGCCGTGGTGGCCGTCGACGCCCCGGCGTCCCATCTCGTCCGTACTTCCTGCCGGTCTTCGGGTGGCGGACGGGGCGGCACCTCCCATTCTCTTGGTGGAGACCGGGGCGGCGGAAGACGCCGACGGTGCGGTTGCCGGCCAGGAGCTCCGCCGGCGGGGCGTTCGGGCCGAGGCATGGCAGGACCCCGGCGGTGACCGCCAACCAGCCGCCGGCCGGCGAGAATGAGGAGGTGGTCGCCGAGGCGGTGGCCCGGTTCGTTGGGGCCACGACCGGCCGGTCGGTGACAGAAGGGAGCTCGCCATGAGCCAGACGGTCTCCGAGAGGACGGCGGTGGTGCCCGAGCGGTGGCGCTTGGGGCCGGCCTTCGTGCCCAAGGGTCGCTACACCGATGTCGAGTTCCTCGACCTCGAGCTCGATCGGCTGTTCCCGGCCACCTGGCTCAACGCCTGCCGGGTCGACGAGGTCGAGCAGGTCGGCCAGTTCGTGGACTTCGAGATCGGCGGCGAGTCCATCATCGTGGTCCGCAGCGAGCAGGGACTGCGGGCGTACTTCAACGCCTGCCGGCACCGCGGCACCCGCCTCGTACGCGGCCAAGGTCGCGTCGGGGAGATCCGGTGCCCGTTCCACTCGTGGCGTTGGAACCTCGACGGTTCGTTGCGCTACCAGGCCGACGCGGCCAACTTCGACCCGCGTCCGCCCGAGGACCTCTGCCTGCCCGAATGCCGGCTCGGCGTGTGGGGCGGCTGGGTCTTCGTCAACATCGACGGGAAGGCCGAGCCGCTGGAGGAGTACCTGGCGCCCATCCCCGAACGCCTGGACGGTTTCAAGCTCGAGGACATGCGCATCGCCTGGTACAAGTCGGTCATCCTGCCGGCCAACTGGAAGACGGCCCTCGACGCCTTCATCGAGAGCTGGCACGTCCCCGGCACCCATCCCCAGCTCCTTCGGCCTGACAAGCGCGCCACCCCGGCCACCGTCGCCGAGTGCGACGCCTACGGCCGCACCTTCAACGAGGTGTTCCGGCTGCACTCCCGCCATGCCGACCTGTTCCGCTACGGCCCGGAGGGCGACTCGGCCAAGCTGCGGGCGGCTTACCGCGCCGACCCCGAGGCCGTGCGCCGCAACGTCGAGTACTCGCTGCGCGAGTTGCGCGCCCTCTACCTGCGCACCGACCTAACGGCCGCTGAGGAGCTGGTGCACACCGAGGGGGCCGACGGCCCGGACGGCAACGCCATCTACCAGCGGTTGCGCCGGCAGCACGCCGAGGAGGCCGGGATCGACTACCCGACGGTGACCGACGCCCAGCTCAAGGGAGCGATGTACGACTGGCACCTCTTCCCGAACACGGTGTTCCTCATCGACATGGCTTGCTGCCTCGCCTACCGCGCCCGACCCAACGGCCGTGACCCGGAAAGCTGCATCTTCGACGTGCAGGGGCTCGAGGTGCCTCCCCGAGAGGGTATCGACACTGCCGCTCCACAGTTCTTCGAGGACTGGCGGGATGGCGACGTGGGCGGCATCCTCACCCAGGACTTCTCCAACATGTCAGAGGTGACCGCCGGCCTGCACTCGCGTGCCTACGACGGCCATCACCTCAACGTGGCCCAGGAGATGACCATCTGGAACTACCACCGGGCCATCGACGAGTACCTGTTCGCCCGCTGACCTCCATCGCCTGCCCTTCAGGGCGCCGTTCGGCCGACACGGGGCGGCTCCCGGCATCGACGGTCAAGGGCCCGGGCGGCGGGATACGCGGGAGTTCGGCCTGGACCTGCACGCACAGTGATGCGCAGCGCGTCGGGGAAGGTCACCGGTATCCTCGGCCGGGTGACCGCCCCCCCGACGACGCCGCCGTCGAGGAGGTCGCCTCCCCGGTCCCCCGACCAGCGAAGCTGACGCCGAGCGCCGGCAGCTCATGGACGCCGCCCTCAAGGTCATGCGACGCAATGGCTTCCTGGGTGCGAGCGTTCAGGACATCCTCGATGACGCCGGGCTCTCGACCCGGGCCTTCTACCGGCAGTTCCAGTCCAAGGACGACCTCCTCCTCGCCATGTTCCGCACCGCGGCCCGACCCGACGTCGACCACGTCGCCCGGCAGGTGGGCTCTGCCTCATCGCCGGTCGACGCTGTTCGCGTCTGGATCGACGAGCTGCTGTCCATCGCCTACGACCGAAAGCGCATCCAGCGCCTGGTGGTGTTCAATGCCTCGGCTCGCCAGACCGTCGGCTACGACAGCGAGGTGGCTTGGCTGGAGGACTGCCTGGTTGCCCCGCTCCTCGAGGCTCTGCGGAAGGGTGCGGCTGACGGATCGCTCCCGGGGGCCGATCCGCTTCCCGACGCGTACTCGATCTTCGACCTGGTCTGGAGCGTGGCCAGCCCGCATGTGCGCGAGCGGCGGCCGCTGGAGCGTGACGAAGCACAGGCCCACGTGATCCGGTTCTGCCTGCCGGCGCTGGGAGTGTCGGAAGAGGCTTGAGGCGATGCGGGGGGCGTGGCGCCAGGTGGTGGCCACCACGACCGCGGTGGCCTGCCTGTTGGCAGCGGCGTCCTCGGTGCTGGTGGCGGTGCCCGGCTCGGCGGCGGCCGCACCGGCGCCTCTTTCCGTCCGAGTGGACGGCAACCACTTGGTCGACGGGTCCGGGCACACCCTGGTCCTCCGCGGTGCGGACACGTCGGGAACCGAGTACGCCTGTGTGAGCGAGCACAGCATCTTCGACGGTGACCAGGAGGCGAGCCCGTCGTCCATCGCCGCCATGCGGTCCTGGGGTTTCAACGCCGCCCGGGTGGAGCTCAATGAGTCGTGCTGGCTCGGCGTCCAAGGAGTGCCCCACTCCGTCTCGGGACCCGCTTACCAGCAGGCCGTCGAGGCCTACGTCGACGAGCTGGTGGCGGCAGGCATGTACGTGATCGTCGACATGCACTTCTCATCCACCGGCGGAAAGCGGAAGGCCATCGGCCAGGAGCCGATGCCCGACGAGCGCTATGCATCGGCCTTTTGGACGTCGGTGGCCACCGCCTTCCGGGACGACCCCGCCGTGATCTTCGACCTGTTCAACGAGCCGTACCCCAATGACAACACCGACTCGACCGCCGCCTGGCGCTGCGTCCTCGACGGCAGCGCCGGCGGCACGTGCACCGGGTTCCACTACCAGGCGGCCGGCCTGCAACAGCTGCTCGGCGCGGTCCGCGCCACCGGCGCCACCAACGTGGTCATGGCCGGCGGCCCGCAGTACGCGGGCGATCTTGACGAGTGGGCCACGAAGGCGCCGGAAGACCCGCTCCACCAGCTGGCCGCCAGCATCCACATCTACTGGAAGAACCCTGCCCACCCGGACTGGTCACCCTGCTACCGCCCGGCCTGCTGGCGCCGGGTTCTCGCCCCCCTGGCCCGCACTGTGCCCATCGTGGTCGGCGAATTCGGCGAGCTGGACTGCGGGGATACCCTCTATCCGCCTTTCCTCCGCTTCGCCGACCGCCACGGGATCTCCTACCTGGCCTGGGCCTGGTTCGTGGGCAGCTGCAAGGGCGAGCCGTCCCTCATCAGCAGCTACGACGGCACGGCCACGCCGTACGGGATCGGCTACCTGCAGCACCTGGCCGCCCTCGGGCTCGCCACGAGTCGTGGGGTGTCGCCACCCGGAGTCCAGGCCTCGACCCGAACCCGCCGAGCGCCCTTAGGATGAATCCGTGCGCATCGTGCTCGACACCGAACGGTGCACCGGTCACGGCCGGTGCTACTCGCTGGCCCCCGACCTCTTCGACTGCGACGACCGGGGTTATGGCACCGTCAAGACGCCGGAGGTGCCGAGCGGCCTCGAGGAGCAGGCCCGCACCGCGGTGCTCAACTGTCCCGAAAACGCCATCTCCCTCGAGGAGTGAGCCCGGCGTTCCCCTGCCAGAGCAGTGAAAACGGGATTGTCGCCGCCAGAGGCCCTGGGCTAGCCTGCTGCGTCGTGCGACCACGGACTTTGCGCTGGTGCGCTGGTGGTCGAGGGGGGCCATGAGCGCCGACGGTTCCCTGGCCGTGGCAGGCGATTACCCCGCCAGACCCGAGATGACGGCCTGGCCTGTGACATGGTCCGGGCCGGAACAGCTCCGTGCCGCCCTGACCGACTGGCTCGAGACCAACCTCACCCCCGAGGTGGCGACCGCCGGGCGAATGGGCCTGCACAGCGACGGTGACTTCGAGCTGCTCCGGGCGTGGAACCACTGTCTGGCCGATGCCGGGCTGGCGGCCATCTCGTGGCCGTCCGAGTACGGCGGCCGGGACGCCTCGGTGGCCGAACAGCTCGCCTACTACGAGGTGATGGTGGCCGCCGATGCCCCGGGGCCGGTCAACGTCATCGGCGTGGCCAACATCGCCCCGGCCATCATGGCCTTCGGCCACTCCGGGCAGCAGGAGCGCTTCCTCACCCCGTTGCTCCGGGGTGACGAGATCTGGTGCCAGGGGATGTCCGAGCCCGACGCCGGGAGCGACCTGGCCTCGCTGCGGACCTCGGCCAGGGTGGTCGACGACGGGTTCGTCGTCAACGGGCAGAAGACCTGGAACAGCCTCGGCCAGCACGCCGACTGGTGCCAGCTCTACGTGCGTACCGACCCGGACGCCCCCAAGCACAAGGGCATCAGCTGCCTGCTCGTCGACATGCGCACACCAGGAATCGAGGTGCGCCCCCTTCGGACCATGACCGGCGACTCGACGTTCGCCGAGCTGTTCTTCGACGACGTGTTCGTTCCCCGTGACTGTCTGCTCGGCCCCTTACACGAGGGTTGGCGGGTGGCCATGACCACGCTGAGCTTCGAGCGGGCCGGCGTGGCCAAGTTCCATCTAGGCCTGGCCGCACGCTTCGACCAGCTGGTGGCCGAGGCCAAACAGGCGGGGACGGTCATCAGCCCAGTCCTCCGCGATCGCATGGCCCGGCTCTACTCCTCCATCGCCTGCATGCGTTGGATGACGTCTCGTGAGCTGGAGGCCATCGGGGCCGGGGGAAAACCGTCACCAGCGATGGGCAGTCTGACCAAGTTGATGTGGGCGGCTGCCGGCCGGGAGCTAGCCGACATCGGCTTCACCCTCTTCGGCGACGGCACCGAGAATCATTGGAGATGGAGCCTGATCTCATCCCCCTCGTCGTCGATCGCCGGGGGAACGACGGAGATCAACCGCAACATCGTGGCCGAACACGGCCTCGGTCTGCCACGTTGACACGCCGAACGGCACCGGTCCGGGGCTGGCGCAACGCCAGGGAGAAGAGGTCAGAAGAAGATGGCGCGAGAAAGGTGAAGGGACGGCCATGACATCAGTGTGGAGCTATGAAGGCATGCGGGTCGTGGTGAGCGGCGGCGGAGGCGCGGGCATGGGTGCGGCCACTGTCCGCGAGCTCGCCAACTTGGGCGCCGAGATCCACGTGCTGGACTTGAAGGAGCCCCCGATCGACGTGGCCGGGTATCACGCTGTCGACCTGCGCAGCCCCGACGCCATTGCCGGCGCCGTCGAGCTCATCGGCGGGCCGATCCACGCCCTGTTCAACTGCGCCGGTCTCCCCGGAGGCCGGTTCTCGGACCTCGACACCATGACCGTGAATTTCGCGGCCATGCGCCATCTCACCGACCTCTGTGTGGAGCGCATGGGCGGGGGCGCCGCCATCGCCAGCATCTCCTCGGGGGCGGGGGCCGGCTGGCAGGCCAGTATCGACAAGTGGAAGCCGCTCGTGACCTGCGAGGGCTGGGCCGAGACGGTGAAATGGCTCCAGGACCATCCCGAGGACATCGCCAGCGGTTACGCGCCCTCCAAGGAGGCCATCATCGTCTGGACCATCTGGCGCTCGTTCGAACTCGGCAAGCGGGGGATCCGCATCAATTGCACGAGCCCGGGGCCCACCGACACACCGATGATGCCCGACTTCGAGGAGCAGGTGGGAAAGAAGTTCATGGACAACTATCCGATTCCGCTCGGCCGCCGGCAGACGCCCGAGGAGCAGGCCTACCCGCTCATCTTTCTCAACTCGAGGGCCGCCTCCGCCATTACCGGGGAGAACCTGCTGACCGACGGTGGCACCATTGGGGCGTTCGCCGTCGGCACGCTCGACATGTCGGTCTTCGCCAACATCGCCGAGTAAGTCCGCCGCCAGGTCGTCGTCACCCGCTCTGTAGCGGACAGGCAAAGGAGAGTCACTGTGAAGCCCATCATGAACGGCATCCGGGTCGTCGAAGTGGCGGCCTGGACGTACGTCCCCATCGGCGGGACGGTTCTCGCCGAGTGGGGGGCGGATGTCATCAAGATCGAGCATCCGGAGTCGGGTGACCCCCAACGCGGGCTCGTGACGTCGGGCCTCGTTCCCTCGGGCCCGGGAGGCATCAATCACATGATCGAGCTGCCCAACCGGGGTAAGCGCAGCGTGGGTCTCGACCTCAAGACCGAAGAGGGCCACGAGCTGTTGCTCAAGCTGGTTGCCACTGCCGATGTCTTCCTCACCAACTTCCGGCCGCAGGCCCGCAGGAAGCTCCGCATCGACGTCGATGACCTGCGGGCGGTGAACCCAAACCTCATCTACGCCCGCGGCTCGGGTATGGGCCAGCGAGGGCCCGAATCCGAGCGCGGCGGCTACGACAACTCGGCGTGGTGGGGGAGGGGCGGCCCGGCCGACATCATCAGCACACCCGGCGAGTACCCGGTGAGCCAGCCCGGTCCCGGTTTCGGCGACGTGATCGGCGGTCTCACCATCGCCGGGGGCATCTCGGCCGCGCTGTTCCATCGTGAGCGGACCGGTGAGGCCCTCATCGTCGACAATTCGCTGCTGGCCAATGGTGCGTGGGCCATCGGGGCCACCGTGCTTGCTGCCGGCCTCTTCGGCTTCTCGCGGATGCCGCGGGGAGACCGCCGAAGGATGCCCAACCCATTGGTCAACAACTTCAAGACGAAGGACGGCCGGTTCATGTCGTTCGTCATGCTCGAGTCCGACCGCTACTGGGCCGACCTCGTGACCAAGATCGGCCACCCGGAGCTGGCCGACGACCCCCGCTTCGTCGACTCGACGGCCCGGGCACAGAACTGCGTCGAATGCTGCACCATCCTCGACGACATCTTCGCCACCAAGACCCTCGAGGAGTGGAAGCCCATCATGAACGAGGTCGACGGCGTGTGGTCCCCCGTGCAGACGGCCGACGAGCTGCTCACCGACCCGCAGGTTCTGGCCAACGGCTACCTGCGCGATGTCGAGGCCGCATCTGGAACCACATTCCGCATGGTCGCCTCACCTCTGCAGTTCGACGAGGAACCACCTGACCTGGTCCGCGCTCCCGACCATGGTGAGCACACCGATGAGGTGCTGGCCGAGCTCGGGCTGGACACCGATGCCATCCTCGACCTCAAGATCAAAGGAGCCGTGCTCTGACCGGCTCAGCGCAGGTGCCAGTCGATCCGCTGTCCCGTGGAGAAGCGGGCTTGGCCCTCAGCCAGGCTGGCCGCGTCGGTGCCGATGTTGGTGAAGAGGAAGGCCTGTTCGAGGGCCTGGCGCCGGCTGAGCTCGAGCCCGGTCCACAGGGCCCGGACGGTTCCCTGGACGGCGAGGGCGGGCTGTCCGGCGATGACCTTGGCGGCCCACTCGGTGCGCGACCGGAGCTCGTTGCCCGGCACCACCTCCGACACCAGGCCGACCTGGTAGGCGCGCTGGGCGGAGAGGCGCTCGTGGGCACCGAGCAGCGAGAGGCGGACGACCTCCTGGAAGGGCATCTTGTGCAGCAGGAATATGGGCTCGAAGGCGGCGGGCATGCCGTAGGTCACGTGCGGGTCGAAGAAGGTGGCGTTCTCGGCGGCGATGATGAAGTCGACCTCGCCGAGGATGTAGAAGGCGCCCCCGCAGGCCATGCCGTTGACGGCGGCGATCACCGGTTTCCAGAGGTCGTTGGACTTGGGACACACGGACTTGCCAGGGTCGTCGAAGTCCCAGGGCGTGTTGTAGCCGGGGAGCTTGCCCGGTGGCAGCTCGTCGATGTCCTGGATCTCGCCTCGGTCGAGCCCGGTGGAAAAGGCGCGGTCCCCGCTGCCGGTGATCACGATGCAGCGCACGTCGTCGTTGACCCGCAGGTCGGCCCACATCCTGCGCAGCTCCTGCTGCATGGCGGTGTCGAAGGCGTTGAGGGCCTCCGGCCGGTTGAGGGTGATCCACGCCACGCCGTCCGACTCCTCGTAGAGGAGTGTCTCGAGCTTCGGTCCGGCCATGGCGGGGATGCTACCGGCGGTCCTCGTGGCCGAACGGGGACGGCCGCGCCAGGGTGGTCGGCACCGCCTTTCGCCAAGGAGTCGGGAGGGTGAGCGACGGGTTCGCCCCGCCGACATGGGGAGAGGTGGACCCCGCCCTGCTGCGTCATGTGGCGGTGGTCTCGCCGCACTTCGACGACGCCGTCATGGGAACGGGCGACTTCCTCGGCCGGCACCCGGGATCGGCGGTCATCACCGTCTTTGGGGGCCGGCCACCGCACTACCCCGACCCGCCGAAGGAATGGGACGCGTCGGGCGGCTTCGTGAGCGGAGACGACGTGGTCGGGGTGCGGCAGAAGGAGGACCGGGCCGCCCTAGCCGTGTACGACGCCGAGCCGGTCTGGCTCGACTTCTCCGAGCACCAGTACCTCGAGCCCGAGGATCGTCCCAAGCCTGCCGAGATCGCTCCGGTGATAGCCGGTGCGGTGCGCAGTGGGGGCTTCTCGAGCGTGTTCTTCCCGATGGGCCTGGGGAATCCCGATCACGACGTCGCCCATCAGTCAGGCTTGCTGGCCCGCGAGCAACTCCTCGGAGAGCTGCCGGACTCGGGATGGTTCTGTTACCAGGACGCCGGCTACTCAGGGCTGCCGGGTCTCCTGGCCTGGCGGGTGGGCAAGCTATTCCGGAGTGGATTGTGGCCCACTCCCGCTTTGGTGCCCGTCGAGCCCGACATTGAGCGCAAGCGGCGATCCATCTGGTGCTACAAGAGCCAGATCCCGCCGCTCGAGGCCGAGCACGCGCTGACCGACCGGCTCGGGGCCAAGGCCGGCGAGCAGTACTGGCGGCTGGCGCCGCCTCCGATGGGGTGGGAGGCGTTGGCCGACCTTCCGTAGGCCGGAACCGACAGCGGCGTGCCCTCCTCTCCGAGGATCACGCCGCCAGCCTCATTGTGCTGGTCCGCTATACGGGTTACAGATGGGGAGCACTGGGAGGGTTCCGCAACTGACCGCCAGTGCGCCGGATCGGTCCGCACGGGCTTGGACCGGACCCCTGACATCGGTCAGGTGGGCCAGGTTTTCTGGTCGTCCAAGTCAGTTGCTCACGGCGCCGTTCGAGCTCTCACGGTTTTGATGACCAGGTTGGCGGCGTCAGTCGCCGAGATGTTCGTGGTGTCGACGACCAGGTCGGCCCTCGAAGACAGCCAGAGTCGTGACAAGCGATAGGGGTCGGCATGCGCGAGCCGCCAATCCCTGGCATCTCGCTCCACCTCGTCAGCGACGATTCTCTCTCGCAGCACTTCGTCGTCCGCGTGGAGGACAACGTGTGTGACTTCGCAGTTATTCGCAGCGAAGCCGGTCTGGAGTTCGTTCCAAACGTCTTCCCGGAGCACCGTCTGGACGACGAGCAGATGGTCACCGGTCAGTTCCATGATCTGCCGAGCCACCTGTGGGACCAGGGCCCGCCACGGAGGCAGGTCTTGGAAGTCAGCCACCTCCCAGTCGGCCAGATTGGCGCGGAGCATGTATCCGACCCACTCCGGATCGAACAGTCGCCAGCCGAGAAGCTGCTTCTCGACGAATCTGGCGGTCGCCGTCTTCCCTACGCCGAACGGCCCGTTCAGCCACAGAATCACCGGCTCAACGTAGCGAAGCGCTCGTCGACAGTCCGGGGCGCCTGACTGGCGTCCGACAGGTGCCGATCAGGTGCCGGCGAGCCGACCGACAATCGACCCGAGCGTCTCCCAGCTGTCTGCCTCGATCGACCAGTAGGAGATGCCGTAGTTCTCGCGGCGCCATTGCAGTTCCTCGACCATCTCGTCGATGGTGCCGATGAGGGCGAGGGGGATGTGCAGCGCATCCTTCGGATCAATGCCAAATGACGGTGCCATGGCGTCGGCCATGCCCTGGGCGTCGTCGGTGATCATCACGAAGCCGACGAGGGCGTTGAGCTCGAGGTCGTCGAAGCGACCTCCTGCTGCGTCCTTGACCCAGTCGATCTTCTCGTGGGTGCGCTCCGGCGCGGCGTTAGGGGCAGTCTCGACTCCGCCGGTTCCCTCCCGGAGGTTGACGTTGATGCTGACGATGTCGGCGTGCTGCGCCGCGAAGGAGAGAATGCGCCGGCCGCCGCCGCCGATGATGAGCGGTGGCCCCGGTTGCTGCACGGGACGGGGGAGCAGGTGGTGCTCGTTGATCTGATAGTGGGAGCCTTCGTAGCTGAAGGCCCCGTCGGTTCGCAGCAGGCCCTGGATCACCTCGACCGACTCCTCGAAGCGGTCGACCCGCACCTTGGGCGGGTCGTAGGTCATGCCCGCCTCCTCGTAGTCGGTGCGCATCCAGCCGGCGCCGAGGCTCATCTCGAGGCGACCTTCGCTCAGTACATCGAGCGTGGCCGCCTCCTTGGCCAGCACCACCGGGTGGCGGTAGTCGTTGCCGAACACGAGCGAGCCCATCCGCAGTGTGGTGGTGGCGGCGGCCACGGCGGCCAGGGCCGGGATGGGGGCGAGCTGGTCGCCGAAGTGATCGGGCATGAAGAGGGTCGAATATCCCAGGTCTTCGGCCCGTCGGGCCTGGTCGGCCCAGCCCTTCGCCGTCCCATCCGGCGAGGAGGACAGTTGCGCGGCGAATCGGAACTTGCGGTCGTGTGTCATGGCCACATGCTGCCTCATTGCGCCGGTCGGAGCCCGGCGAGAGTCACCAGCACAACAAGAGTGCCGACCATGGCTCCCGGCCCCTCGCGCTAGCTTCGTGCGTGTCGGAGTCTGACCGCTCGGGCCACCTGACCCGGCGACGAGGGAGTGAGCATGGGCGTAGAGATTCGTGAGGCAGTCATCGTCGACGTGGTGCGGACCACGTTCGGCAAGCGGGGAGGCGCCCTTCAGCACTGGCACCCGGCCGATCTGTTCGGCTTCGCCCTGAGCACGCTCCTCGAGCGGGCGGGGGTCGACCCCGGCCGCATCGACGATGTGATCGGGGGGTGCGTTGGCCAGGTGGGGGAGCAGAGCACCAACGTGACCCGCAACGCGTGGGTTTCGGCCGGCCTGCCCCAGCACGTGCCGGCCACCACCGTCGACCGCCAGTGCGGCTCCTCGCAACAGGCCATCCACTTCGCCGCCGCCGGTGTGACCGCCGGTCACTATGACCTGGTCGTCGCCGGAGGAGTGGAGTGCATGAGTCGTGTCCCCATGGCCAAGAACGCCCGCGGTGGCACGGGGCCGTTCCCGCCTTCGTTCCGCGAGCACATTGACGGTCGGTTGTGGGCGCAATTCCGCATCGCCCAGGTGCTCGCCGACCGCTACGGCGTCAGCCGCGAGGAGATGGACGAGTACTCGCTCGAGAGCCACCGGCGAGCGGCAGCGGCCTGGGACGCCGGCTATCTCGACCGCGAAGTGGTGCCTACTCCCATCAAGGCCGAAGACGGTTCGTTCACCGGCGAGTCGCTGAGCATCGACGAGGGAATCCGGCGCAACGCGTCTCTCGAGAAGATGGCGGCCCTGCCCCCGGCACAGAACTGGGAGCCGGACACGGCACCCGACATCACGGCCGGCAACTCGTCACAGATGAACGACGGTGCTGGAGCCATGCTCATCGCCGAGCGGTCGGTGGCCGAGTCCCTGGGCCTCCCTGTCCGTGCCCGCTTCGCCCATTTCGCCGTGGCCGCCGAGGACGCCGCCATCGTGCTCTCGGCACCGGTGCCGGTCACCCACAAACTGCTGGAGCGATCGGGCATGAAGGTCGACGAGTTCGACGCCATCGAGTGCAACGAGGCCTTCGCCGCCATCGCCCTCATGTGGGCCCATGCCTTCGACCCCGACCGTGAGCGCTACAACCCCCACGGTGGGGCCATCGCCATCGGCCATCCTCTCGGTGCATCGGGTGTGCGGCTGTGCGGGTCCCTGCTCAGCCGGCTCGAGGCCATCGGCGGTCGCTATGGCTTCCAGACCATGTGTGAGGGTGGTGGACAGGCCAACGCCACGGTCATCGAGCGACTGGGCTGACGAGCCGGCGGTCGGCTTACTTCTCGAAGAATGAGGCCGACTCGAGGGCGCGTTCGCGCAGCACGTCAGCCGTCGGCGTCCCGTTCTCCTCGAGCACCCCGGCCACGTGCTCGAAGTAGAGGCCGACGAGGAGGGCCCGCAAGACCCGAGCGAGTGCGGGGCGGTCTTCGGGAGCGCACAGATCGGGTCGGTCCTTCGCCAGCCACCTTTCGAGCAGGTCCTTGGTGGCGGTGAAGAGGTCGAGGCCAACGGCGTGGGCTGTCTCGTCCCCTCGCAGCACCTCGCCGAACATGAGGCGTACGAAGTCCTCCACCTCGAGCATCGAGTCCAGGAGGTCGGCCAGCAGGCCGCCGAGGGTCGTGGCCGGATCCGCGGCGATGTACGGGGCAGACGACGAAGCGGCCGCGTCGACCACGCCGTGCTCGCGGAGTACGGCTACCAGAAGGTCGCGCTTCGAAGGGAAGTAGTGGTAGAGCGAGGCCACGTTGAGGCCGGCCGCCGAAGCCAGGTCGCGCATGCTGGTCCCGTCGACTCCGTGTTGGGACATGAGCGAGAGGGCCACGGCCAGGATGTGCTGGCGCTGGCTCGTCCCTGGAGCCCGGGTGCCGTCCCGCTCGGCCGGCGAGGCTTGTGCCATGGATTCCATTGTCGGGGGAAATTGCCTCCGCCGTCGAATGCAATTCCATTCCGGGCACATCGCCCCAGGCCAGAGCGCCTTTGTTCGATGCCCGATATGCACCTTGAACGAACGTTTGATTAGGATTTCGGTTCAGGCGCAGGCGGAGTGACCCGATAGATCCCGTAAATGGAGAGGGCGGCGCGGGAGCCGCCTGGCGACGAGGAGTCAGCCGCATGACATCGAGGACGACCGAAGCCAGCGAGCGCCCTGCGCGATTCGACCCCTTCGAGCTACAGGACACTGTCTCGGGCGACATCCGGGACCCATTTCCACGCATGCATGAGCTCTGCCGCGAGAGCCCCGTGCACCTCGGCCCAGTCGACGTCGGTGCCGGGCTCGACCAGGTCGACGTGAACCGGCCTCTTCCGGCCACGGTGTTCGGGTTCGACGAGTGCTGCCAAGTCCTCCGCGATCCCGAGACGTATTCGTCGACGGTCTACGAGGGGATCATGGGGGCGGTCATGGGCAAGACCATCCTGCAGATGGACGAGCCCGATCACCGCATTCACCGGGCCCTCGTGTCGCCCACCTTCCGTTCGAAGATGCTCGAGAAGTGGGAGGAAGAGCTCGTCCGGTGCGTTGTGGACGAGCTCATCGACGGCTTCATCGACCAGGGTCACGCTGACCTGGTCCAGGAGGTCACCTTCGACTTCCCGGTGCAGGTGATCGCCCGCATCCTTGGTTTGCCCCGATCCGACTTCACCATCTTCCAGCGTTGGGCCATCGCCATCACCAGCACGGCGGCCAACTGGGAGCGGGGCATGGCCGCCTCCTCCGACCTGCGCGACTACTTCGCCGAAGTGCTCGAGGAGCGCCGCCGCCGACCCGCCGACGACCTCATCAGCGAGCTCGCCGCCGTCGAGGTGGACGGGCGGCGGCTAGAGGACGAAGAGATCTACTCGTTCCTCCGGTTGCTGTTGCCGGCTGGTGTCGAGACGACCTACCGGGCGTCGGGCAGCCTGCTCTTCGGGTTGCTCACCAATCCGGACCAGCTCGCCGCCCTCACCGCCGACCGCGACCTCATGGCCGGTGCCATCGAGGAGGTGGTGCGCTGGGAACCACCGGTCACGGTCATCCTTCGGAGCACCACCAAAGACACCGAGCTCGCCGGCGTTCCCATCGCTGAGGGGGCCGATGTCGCCCTGATGCTCGGAGCGGCCAACCGCGACGAACGCAAGTACAAGGATCCCGACCGCTTCGACATCTTCCGCGAGTCCAAGCAACACGTTGGCTTCGGCTTCGGCATCCATGTCTGCCTAGGCATGCACCTGGCCCGTATGGAGACCCGAGTGGCCATCAACGCTCTGCTCGACCGGCTCGACGGCCTGCGCCTCGATCCCGCCCCCGACCAGGACGTCCACATCCGGGGCCTGGCCTTCCGCTCACCCATCGCCTTGCCGGTGGCCTTCACCCCTGCCTGAGGGCGAGGGCCGAGCGGCGTCGGCCCTCCATCGGCGCGCCGTCCAGCATCTACGGCCGGTCCAGCACCTCCGGGTTCACGACGAAGCGAGGACGCGCCCCGGCCAGGAGCCGACAGAGGTCCTCGGCGATGGTCGAGGTGTGGTTGGTCTCGGTGTCGTAGGTCGCCCCACCGATGTGCGGGGTGAGCACCACCGAGTCGAAGGTGGTGAGGGGGTGATCGGGGGCGAGGAACTCGCCTTCGAAGTGGTCGAGCCCGGCGGCCGCCACCTTGCCTGACTCGAGGGCGGCGACCAGGGCTTCGGTGTCGTGGAGGTCCGCCCGTGCCGTGTTGAGGAAGACGACCCCGTCGCGCATGGCCGCGAATTGCTCGGCGCCCATCATGCCCGTCGTCTCCGGTGTGACCGGGGCGTGCATGGAGACGACGTCGGACCGCTCCAGTAGCTCGTCGAGGCCGACGGTGGCTTCGGGCGCATAGGGGTCGTAGGCGACGACCTCCATGCCGAGGCCCCGCAGGCGCCAGCGCAGGGCGCGGCCCACCGCTCCCAGGCCGACCAGGCCCACCGTCCGCCCGTTGAGCTCCCACGCCCGGTAGCGCTGGTAGGGGATGGTCCCGTCCCGATAGATCTCGCCGGCCCGCACGTCGGCGTCGGCCGGCCGGATCCCACGGGTCGCCGCCAACAGCAGGGCAATGGCCAGCTCGGCCACGGCGTCGGCATTGCGGCCGGGGGCGCGCAGCACAGGGATGCCGGCCGCCGTCGCCCCGGGCACGTCCACATTGGTCGGATCACCCCGGCAGCTGCAGACAGCCACCATGGGTAGCTCGAACAGCGGGTCGGCACACCGGTCGCTTTCGACCACCACGATGGTCGCCCCAAGCTCACGCACCCGCTCGGCCAGCTCCTCGGCCTTGTAGATGCGCAGGCTGGGCTGGTCGAGCCACGAGTCGAAGGTGCAATCGGCGAGCTCGTTGAGCAGGTCGAGTCCCGGCCCGCGCACCGCCGCGGTGACGAGGGCTTTGGGCTTCCCGCCGCTGGCCGCGCTCACCCCGGCGAGCCCGGATTGGAGGCGGCCGGCCGGGTGGCCCGTTCCATGCGATCAGCCATCTCCTTGTCATCGGCGGTGCCCTCGGACATGGCCGACATGCCGACCAGGAAGGCGTCGAAGTCGGCCGTCTTGGCCTCGATGATGGCCTTGAGGTCGGGGATGTAGTGCTCGAAGGTGGAGCCATCGATGCAGTCGGCGATGCCGGCGGCGATGGCCTCGGGTGGCTCCTTGGGCCCGTGGTAGAGCGGGTCGTCGTTGCCTGGCTGGTCCCAGATCTCGGTATCGATGGCGCCCGGCAGGACCAGGCGCACCGAGACCCCGGTGCCGGCCAGGTCGCCGGCCATCGACTCGCTCCAGCCGGCCAGGGCAAACTTCGAGCCGCAGTAGGCCGCCTCGGTGGGGATGCCCAGGCGGCCGCCGAGGCTGGACACGTTCACGATGGTGCCGCGACGGCGAGCGAGCATGCCGGGCAGGAGGGCGAGGGTCATGGCCACCGGCGAGAAGTAATTGACGGTCATGGCCCGTCGGACCTCGTCCATGGTCACCCGCTGGACGGGCCGCCGGAGAGGGATCCCGGCATTGTTGACGAGCACATCGACGCCGCCAAAGTCGTCCCAGATCGTGAGGGCGAGCTCGGCGGCCCGCTCCGGGTCGGACAGGTCGGCGGGGTACGAGCGTGAGGCGGGGGCGGTGACTACGCAGTCGGCCAGCACCTCGTCGAGTCGATCGGCTCGGCGAGCCACCAGGGCCACCATCGTCCCGCGCCGCGCCAGCTCGCGGGCCAGTGCCGCACCGATGCCGGACGAGGCCCCGGTGACGATGGACACGCGTTCGGAGCTGGCGCCACCCCCGCTGTCGTTCATCGCACTTTCCTCACGCATTCCTCATGTGCCCCTCGCCAGCCATCACCCGGCGATCGCCTGGGCACAGTCCGCGGCGTGCACGGTCTCGGTGTCGGTCCCGGAGCGGAGCAGGGTACCGGGCAGGCTACCGGTGAACGAGCCGGCGGTCACCACCTCGGTCCCGTTGACCAGCACGTGCTCGATACCGTCGGCCTCGGCGTAGAGCCGGGAGGCACCGCTCGGCAGGTCGTCACGCGTGCGTTCGGGCCCGTGTCCCACCCGCTCGGGGTCGATCAGCACTATGTCGGCGCGCCACCCCTCGGCCAGACGCCCGCGGCCGCGGAGGCCGTAGAGACGGGCAGGCACGTCGGTGAGATGGTGGATGGCTTCCTCCCAGGACAGAAGCTTGCGCTTGCGGACGGCCTCGCCGAGCAGGGCCGTCGAGTACACCGCACCACACATCATGTCGAGGTGGGCGCCGGCGTCCGACCCTCCCACCACCGTCCGGGGGTCGTGCCAGGTCTTGACGCGCAGCGCCCAGTCGGCGTCGGTCTCCGGGATGGGGGGCCGCAGCCCGGTGCGCAGCGTGTCGGCCACCACCACGTCCAAGAGAGCGTCGAAGGGCTCCTGGCCCCGCTCGGCCGCCACCTCGCCGACGGTGCGGCCCTCGTAAGTGGCGTTGGACGGGTCGAAGGTCTCGTCGATGCGGAGCATCTTCCAGTTGGCCAAGTGGGCCAGGATCCCGGCCTCCTTCGAATGTGCGGTCGAATCCATCCGGCGGCGGACCTCGGGATCGGAGAGGGCGGCCAGGCGCTCGGGGACGGGCAGGGCCAGGATCTCGCGCCAACCCGGCAGTCCGTCGAGGACGGTGCCGCTCAGGAACGAGAGCCGGATCTGCATGGTGTGGGGGAGGGTGAGGGCTACCACTGCGGCGCCGCGGGCGGCGGCGGCCGTCGACGCCTCGAGCTGGCGTGTGGCGCCGTCGGGGTTGGCCGAGGAGACGGCGAGCACGTTCCAGTTGACGGGCCGGTCGGCGAGCAGGGACAGGGTGCCCATGAGCTCGACCTCTTCCTCGCTGAACCCGTTGATGCAGCCCCGGACGATGAGCTCGACGGTCGTACCCGGGTGGTCGCGCACCGCGCCGACCAGGGCCTCGAGCTCCGGGCGGGCGGCCCACCGCGACGGGACGGGTTGTCCCTCGCCGTCGTTGTGGGTGTGGGCCTGGGAGGACGAGATCCCGAGGGCACCGGCCGACATCGACTGGTGGGCGAGACGGACCATGGCCTCGACCTCGTCACTGCTCGCCTCCTCGCCCACCGCTCGGTCGCCCATCACCGACCGACGGAGGGCAGAGTGCCCGACCAAAAAGCCGGCGTTCACACCGAGGCGCCCGTCGAGGCGGTCCAACCAGTCGCCGAAGGACCCCCACGCCCAGTCGAGGCCCTGCTGGAGGGCGGTGAGGGGCATACCTTCGACCCGGGCCATCATGCGGGACAGGTAGTCGGAGTGGTCGGGGCCGGCCGGGGCCAAGGAGAACCCGCAGTTCCCTCCCATCACGGTGGTCACGCCGTGCAGGGGGGACGGGCTGGCCGTCGGGTCCCAGAACAGCTGGGCGTCGTAGTGGGTGTGGAGGTCGACGAAGCCGGGGGCCACCACAAGGCCGTCGGCGTCCACCTCGCGGGTGCCCGAGCCGTCGACCTCTCCGACGGCCACGACCGTCCCGTCCTGGACGGCGACATCGGCTCGGCGGGAAGGGCCTCCCGTGCCGTCGACGACCATCCCTCCTCTGATCACCAGGTCGTACACGGTGCCTCCTTCCTGCCGGCCGCCTGTGTGTCGCGACCAGTCTCGTGCCGGCGTGCCGCCGCGCGCCAGAGCGCGGCGGCGACGTCAACGGGTCATGACGACGCTTCGGACAGGCCCCGGACGACACGCGCCCGGGTGAGGTCGGCCATGCCCTCTGGTCCGAGCTCGGCTCCGAACCCCGACGCCTTCCATCCTCCGAGCGGGGCCAGATGGTCCATGGCCCCCATGCCGTGGTCGTTGACGAAGATGGTTCCGGCTTCGAGGCGGTGGGACACCGAAGCGGCCAGCTCTGCGTCATTGGTCCACACCGAGGCGCAGAGGCCGAAGGTCGTGGCATTGGCCAGCCTGATCGCGTCGTCGAGCTGCCGGTAGCCGATGATGGGGAGGACGGGGGCGAACTGCTCGTCGACGACGATGCGCGAGTCCTCCGGTGGCTCATCGACGATGGCCGGTGAGACCAGGTAGCCGCCCGAGCCGGCGTCCTCTTCCCGCACGGTCGCCGGACGGTGGATGCGAGCGCCGGCCGCCCCTGCCTCGGCCAGCATGGCCTCGGCCCGGTCGCGAGCCGCCGCCGTGTGCACGGGGCCCATCGTGACCTCCGCGGCGAGGCCGTCACCGACGACCTCCGCGGCCAGCCGGTCAACCAGCGCTTCGACGAGGGCCGGCCGGCGGTCCTCGGGCACGTAGACGCGCTTGATAGCCATGCACACCTGCCCGCTGGTGGTGAAGGCGGCCGCCACCATGCGGTCGGCCAGCGCGGCGTCGATCTCGACGTCGGGGGCGATGACAGCCGGGTCGTTGCCCCCGAGCTCGAGGACGATCGGCTTGGTCGTGGCCGCGGCTGCGGCCATGACCGCCCGCCCGGCCGGCACGCTACCGGTGAAGGTGACCATGTCGATGCCCGGGTGGGTGACGAGGGCCTGGCCCAGGGAGACATCCGGTCCGTTGACGACGTTCAGGAGCCCGGGAGGCAGGGCCGCGGCCAGGGCCGCCGCCACCTCGAGCATCGCCCCCGGGCAGGTCGGTGGCGGCTTCACGACGACGGCGTTGCCGGCCAGCAGGGCGGGGAGCACCTTGTTGCCCAACACCGAGACCGGCCAGTTGAAGGGGATGATGGCGCCGACCACGCCGTGGGGGACCCGCTCGACCACCGTCCGGCGTCCGCCACTGATGGGCACGGTGCGGGGTGCCAGCGACTCGGCGACCAGGGGGGCGAAGGCGGCGGCCATGCCGGCCATGGTGCCGATGTCGAAGGTGGCCTCCCACAGCACCTTGCCGTGCTCGCGGGTCAGCAGATGGGCGAGCTCGTCGATGGCGGCCGCATCGGCCTGGGCAGCGGCGATGAGCTGTTCGGCTCGTTCGTCGGCGCTCAGCTCGGCCCATGCCGGCTGGGCCCGGTGGGCGGCGGCCACGGCGTCGTCCAGCTGGTGCTGGCTGGCCCACGGCGCGTCGAGGACGACCTCATGGGGACGCACCGGGTTCACCACGGGATAGGTGCCGGCGGCCCCCGGCACCGTCTTGCCGTCGATGACCAGTTCGGGTGAGGGGCGCGCCCCGGTCGTCGGGCTGGAGGCCGCGCTCACCGTCGACGGCACCGCCCTCGACGGCACCGCCCTCGACGGCCGCGGTGCCGTCGCGGGCGCGCCGAGACGGACAGCGGCTGCGGCGAGAACGTCATTTTCGATGCGCATGATAGCGTGACGCCTCGATGGCCACCACAGCCGGGCGAAGGCCGGGCGGCGCCAGCCGTCTGCCAGCACCGTCCGGCGCGCACGCCCTCGACCCCGCCACTCGATCAGGCACCACGCTCTTGCCGGATCCCGAGCCACGGCCCATCGTGGCCCCGGTCATCTCCGTCGACGACCACCTCATCGAGCCGCCCGACCTGTTCGAGGGGCGCATGCCGGCATCGCTCGCCGATCGCGCCCCGAAAGTCGTCGAGACCGACGGCGGCGACCAGGTGTGGGTCTACGAAGACCGGACCTATCCCAATGTCGGCCTCAACGCCGTGGTCGGGCGCCCGCGGGAATCGTGGTCCATGGACCCGGCCCGCTTCGACGAGATGCGGGCTGGCTGCTACGACATCGAAGCCCGCGTTCGGGACATGGACTTGAACGGGGTGTGGGCGTCGCTCTGCTTCCCGTCACTGGTCGCCGGCTTCTGTGGCGCCGTCTTCTCCAGGTCGGAGGACCTCGATCTCGGTCTCGCCTGTGTGCGGGCATGGAACGACTGGCACGCCGAAGTGTGGGCCGGGACCTATCCGGAGCGGATCATCCCGCTGCAGCTGCCGTGGCTGGCCGACATCGAGCTCGCCGCTTCCGAAGTCCGGCGCAATGCCGAGCGTGGCTTCAAGGCCGTGAGCATGCCCGAGTTCCCGGCACAGCTGGGCTTTCCGTCCATCTTCTCCGGGAGGTGGGACCCTCTCTTCGCCGCCTGCGCCGAGACCGACACGGTGGTCTGCCTGCACACCGGCGCCTCGTCATGGGCGCCTCTGCCTTCGCCTGACCCGCCCTTCGAGCTCCTGCCCACGCTCTTCCCGGTCAACGGCCTCGTGGCCGCGGCCGAGTGGCTCTGGTCAGGAGTCCCGCTCCGGTTCCCCGACCTTCGGGTCGCCTTCTCCGAAGGGGGCATCGGCTGGGTGCCTATGCTGCTCGACCGGGTCGACTACGTGCTTCACCACTCGGCCTCGGGCAGCGAGTCATCGGCCTGGCCCTCCGACTTGCTGCCGAGCGAGGTGGCCCGCCGCAACTTCTGGTTCTGCACCATCGACGACCCCTCGGTGTTGGCCCTGCGGGAGCGGATCGGTGTCGACCACATCATGGTCGAGAGCGACTACCCGCATGCCGACTCAACCTGGCCCGACACCCAGCAGGTGCTGGCCGACGCCATGGGCAACTTTCCGGTGGAGGAGATGCGTCAGATGGCCGGCGGCAACGCCGCCCGTCTGTTCCGCCATCCTCTGCCGGCAGATGACGACTGGCGACCTCCTGATCGGCGGCCATTCGTCAGCTCGCGGTGAGCGGCGGGATCGAAGTGGCGAGAGAGCCGGAGAGGTGCGAGGCACGAGGCGCATCCTCGCCAGGAGGTGACCGATGACAAAAGCGGCGACGAGTTCGGCTCCGGTGTTCGACCCGTTCTCCGACGAATACTTCAACGACCCCTACGACCTCTACCGGCGCATGCGGGACGAGGCGCCGGTTTCCTACAACGAGCGCTACGGGTTCTGGGCGCTCTTCCGCTACGAGGACGTGGCCCGGGCCCACCGCGAGTGGCAGACATTCTCGTCAGCCCACGGCGTGGATTTGTCCATGCTGTCCAAGCCGCCCGAGCTCGTGCGCCAGCTCAGAAGCATCATAATGATCGACCCGCCCGAGCACGACCGACTTCGTGCCCTCGTGAGCCGGGTGTTCACGCCGAAGGCGGTGGTCGCCCTGGAGCCCATGGTCAGGGAGGTCATCGGTGGCTTCTTCGACCAGTGCGACGCAGACGGTTTCGACGTGGTGGCGGACTTCTCGGGTCCGTTTCCCGTCGAGGTCATCTCCCGCATGCTCGGCGTGCCCGCCCCGGACCGCCAGCAGATCCGCCACTGGCTCGACACCATGCTTCACCGGGAGCCAGGGGAGATGGAGCCGACGGCCGAAGGGGCGGCGGCGGCCATCGAGTCGGTCGTGTACTTCATGGATTTGGTGGCCGACAAGCGCGCCCACCCGAGCGACGACATGATCAGCCAGCTCATCGCCGCCGAAGTCGACCGAGGTGACGGCGTGGCCACCCGCCTCGACGACGAGGAGATCGCCGGCTTCGCCGCCCTGCTCGGTGGGGCGGGGGCGGAAACGGTGACCAAGCTGGTGGGCAACGCCGCCGTGCTCTTCGCCCGTCATCCCGTCGAGTGGCAGAAGGTGCTCGACGATCCGGACCGCATTCCTGGTGCCGTGGAGGAGATACTGCGCTACTGGCCGCCGTCCCAATATCAGGGGCGCTTTTCCGTGGCCGAAGCGACCTATTCGGGGGTCACCATCCCGGCCGGGCACCCCACCCTCCTCGTCACCGGCGCCGCCACCCACGACGAGCGGGCTTTCGAGCTCCCGGACGACTTCGACATCGACCGGCCGCCGAGCCTGGCCCTCGGGTTCGGCTACGGCATCCACAGCTGCCTCGGAGCCGCCCTGGCCCGCCTCGAGAGCCGGGTGGCTATCGGCGAGCTCGCACGACGCTGGACCCGCTACGAGATCGACGAGTCCGCGTTGCACCCGGGTGCAGATGTCAAACGTGGCCGGGTACGCCTCGGTGCCGCTGCGTCGGGCCGCCTGAGGGTCAGCATTGGGTCGGCGGGGGCCGGAAGGCCGGTCCGGGCCGCCTTGGGAGGGTCCGGGCCGGACCTCCATTTCCAGGAATTCCCGATTTCGTCAAAATTTTTGACAGATCTGGCCTAAAACAATTTGGGCAACATGCGGAACGGCCGGACCCCGCAACCACCCACCGGGCACTCAACCGGCCCTTACCGGGCGAGGTCGGGATCCTGCTGCAGCTCGATGGTGTTCCCGACCGGGTCGGCCACCCAAATCTGCTCGACCGTCCCCTGCCGTCCCCGCACGAAGGGGATGCTGTCGCGCTCGAGTTCCGACATCGCGGCGGCGAGGTCCTCGACGCCGAAGCAGACGTGGGGGCCGGTGGGCCGGATATCGGACTCACCCGCCGGCGCGTCGACGAGGTGCACCTGGGCGCGGTCCACGGCGAACCAGTGGCCGGCCACCCCGGGGATCTCCGGGCGAGGGGTGCTGGTCAGCGAAAGGTGTCGGTAGAAGTCGACGCAGCGGTCGAGGTCGCCCTCGACGTTCACGCTGTGGTGGAGGATGCGGGTCACCTTCACGAGAGGTCGGCACCTTCCATACCCAGCCCGGATTCGTCATCAGCCGGCGGGTCGGTCGGGGCCTCGAGCTGCTCCATGAACTCCAGCCGGAACCCGCCGGGGGCGTCGACGAAGGCGATGCGCCGCCGCCCGAAGCCGCCCTCGACCTCGGCCGGGCCCCACACGACAGCGCGCCCCTCGAGGGCGACGTCGAGGTCGTCGGTGAAGACGGCCGCGTGCAGGAAGCACTCGTCGGGCAGCGCCACCGCGTCCTCGTAGATGGCCCGGGTGAAGAGGGTGACCTGGGTGGGCCCGAGGAAGAGGTCGGCCCGCTCGCCGCCGTGCCAGGGGCCTCGCTCGCCCACCCGGGCGCCGGCCCCCTCGTAGAAGGCGAGGGCGGCGTCGAGGTCGGAAACCTTGACGGCCAGGTTCCCGAAGCCGGTGAGGGTCATCCGCCAGGAGCCGGTGGCCAGCCGATCAGCGTGGCCATCCGTCGGGCACCACCGTGCCGGTGATGGTGCGCGGGTCGGCCGCCTCGCCGGTGTTGCCGGCCTGGTAGACGGCAAAGCAGAGCTGCAGGGCCTTGACCGCCTCTTCGCCGCTCATCTCGGGCGTCACGCCGTCACAGATGGCGTCGATGAAGTGCGAGGCCGACCCGTCGAACCCGAGGTCCCAGGACGAGGGTACGTCCGGGAACGATGTGGTCGTCTGGGCGTGCTCGTGTCCCTGGTAGAGCACGAGGGCGGGCAGGTCGAGCAGCTCACCGGTGCACCGGGTCACCCAGAGGAAGCCGTCGTCCCCCTGGACCTCGAAGAACTCGTCGGCCCCGTAGTAGGAGCTGCGCATCCACATCTTGGGCGCGTAGGAGACCTCCATGGCACCAAGGAGGGAGGGGTCCTCGTACTCGAAGATCACGTCGCACGGCTCGAAGAAGAAGTCGCGCCGGCGCACCACCGCCTGCACCGACACGATGTCCTGGTCGAGGAGCCACAAGGCCACCGCGTACTTGTGGATCATGTCGTCGAAGAGGTGACCGCCGGGGCTCTGGTTGTTCATGCGCCAGGTGTAGCCGTCGGCCTGCAACCCGGTCTGGAAGGCCGAGTTCGTCTGGCCCACCACCGTGCGTACCCGGAGATGAGTCGGCTTGCCGATGGCCCCGTCACGGATGAGCTCCTTGGCCCGGACGAGCGGCGGGTAGTGGCGGAAGCACTCGCTGATCCGGAAGATGATGCCGGCGGCCTCGGCGGCCTTGGTCATGGCCCGGGCGTCGTCGACCGAGTTGGCGATGGGCTTCTGGCAGGAGACGTGCTTGCCGGCGCCCACCGCGGCCAGGACGTGGTCGTGGTGCAGGTGGGTGGGCGTGAGGATCTCCACGGCGTCGACGCCGGGATCGGCCAGCAGCTCGTCGAGGGAGGTGTAGGCCCGGGCTTCCCCCCACGTGCTCGCTGCCCGCGCCGCCCGCCCGGCCACCGGGTCGCACACCGCCACCACGTCGCAGCGCGGGTCCTCCAGATAACCCTTGACGTTGAGGACGGCGATGTTGCCTGCCCCGACGATGCCGATCCCCGGCCGCTTCGCCCCCGTCGCCGACACGGCCGTCAGACTATCCCGCCGTTGGCCAGGGATCCCGATGGTAGGTTCGGCGACCGTCCGGCCGGCGAACACGATGGGCGCGAACGGAGACCGAGTGGGCGAAGGCGATCGGGCGACGGACGCCGACGGGGGTCCGGGAGGGACGCCCACTGCCCTGGCCCGCGTCTCTCCGCATCTCGAGCGCATCGAGCGCCGCGTCCGGCGCGAGGTCGCCCGCCTTGCCGGTCTCACCTATCGGCAACTCCCGCCCCGCCAGGCGGTGCGGATGGCCTACAACGTGCTCCTCCGCCGCGAGCCCGATGAGCCGGCATGGACCGAGCAGGCCGGGGCCATGGCGGCCGGCTCCCTGAGGCACGAGGACGTCGTCGACCGGATCCGGTGCTCGAACGAGTTCCGCACCCAGGTGCACGTCGGTGCGGCCAACCTCCACAGCGCGCTCCATGCCAGCCGCTGCGAGTTCATCATCGGGCTGCCACCGGCCCATCGCATCGTCGACCTGGGAGGCGGGCACACCACCGACGCCCGGGGCGCGCTGCGTGGTCCTCGGCTATCCCTACGACTTCGACGAGCTGGTGGTGGTGGACCTCCTACCCGACGACCGGCACCCGCTCTACCATTCCGAGCAGTTCGATGGGGGGCAGACCGACCGAGGACGGGTCCGCTACGAGTACCGGTCCATGACCGACCTGTCCTTCGCTTCCGACGGGAGCGTCGGATTGGTCTACAGCGGCCAGTCCATCGAGCACGTGACCGAAGCCGACGGCGACGTGGTCCTCGCCGAAGTGCACCGCGTCCTCGCACCCGGCGGCACCCTGGCCATCGACACCCCCAACGGACGGGTATGCCGCCTCCAGCAGGATGCATTCATCGATCCCGACCACAAGGTCGAGTACACCCTCGAGCAGCTGGTGGCCAAGGTCACCGCCGCCGGCTTCGAGGTGTTGAGCGTCCGCGGCCTCAATTGGGGTGGCCCGGCCGCCGCCGACGGCCGGTTCGACCAGGCCGCGCTGGCCAGGTATATCGGCGTCTACGCCGACGCGGTGAACTGCTACCTGTTGGCGCTCGTCCTCCGCAAGCCCTGAAAGTCTCAGTCGCCCGCCGGCTCGAGGAGGAAGACGGGGATCTGCCGGTCCGTCTTGCGCTGGTAATCGGCGTAGTCCGGGTAGGCCTCGACGGCCCGCTGCCACCACTCGTCCTTCTCGTCACCGTGCAGCTCCCGGGCGACCATGTCGGACTTCTTCGGGCCGTCCTGCAGTTCGACGTGGGGATCGGCCACCAGGTTGTAGTACCAGACTGGGTTTTCGGGAGCCCCGCCCTTGGAGGCCACCACGGCGTAACGTCCATCGTGCTCCACCCGCATGAGCGGCGTCTTGCGCAGCTTGCCCGACCGCGCACCCCGGCTGGTGAGGACCACGACCGGCATGTCCCGCATCGTGGTGTCCCGGGTCCCGCCCGACGACTCGTATTCGGTTACCTGGTCACGCACCCACTGCGCCGGGCTGGGCTCGTAGGTTCCTTCGAGGGGCATGTCCACGTTCCTTTCGTCGTTCCTCTTCCGTTTGTGGTTTTCGCTACCCCGGTTCGTCGCCTAACCCATGGAGGCGATTCCAGCCCATCTCAGGCCGGGGCGAGCTCGGGCTCTCGCGGTTGTGATACCGCTCTGTGGCGCCGGACCATGGTCGCTGCAGCATCGGCATCGTGAATGGTCAGGGCAGCCAGCGACCCGACGAGGGCCACCCCGGCGGCGACCAAGAAGGCAACGTGATACCCGGTCAGGTCGGGGGCGACTCGTCCGCCGACCACGTGGACGGTTCCGACCAGGGCCAGCACGCTCGAGAGCACGGCCACGCCGACAGCGCTGCCCAGCTGCCGCTGGCTGTTGAAGAGCGAAGAAGCCTGGGCCGTGTCGCTGTGGGAGACGGTGGCGAAGGTGGCAGCCTGCACGGAGATGAAGGACTGCGCCTGGCAGAGTCCCATGGCGAACATGAGCAGCCGCATCCACCACAGGTCGGTGTGGGCACCGATCCGAGTCATGAGGGTCATGGAGATGGCCACACCGACGAGCCCGGCGGCGATGAGCCGGCGCGGTCCCATCCGGGGGTAGAAGAGCCGGCTGGCGAACTGGGCGCCGATCATGATGCCGATAGCCTCAGGGAAGGTGTTGAGCCCCGACTGCAGGGCCGAGAGGCCAAGGCCGAGCTGGAAGAAGAGGGGGGCTACGAAGAGGACGCCAAGGAAGGCGGCCACCGAGAGGACGAGCACCAGGCTGCCCGACCGGAACAGGCGGTTGCCGAACAGGCGCAGGCGGAGCAGCGGCGCCGACGTGCGCATCTCCACTACCACCATGGCCACGATGAGCACCGCACCGAGCGCGATGGCTCCGAGTATCACCGGAGAATGCCAGCCTCGGGCCGGGCCGTCGCTTATCCCGAACATCACCAGGGCGAAGCCGACACCGGACAGCAGAAATCCGGGGAGGTCGAACCGGCCACGAACCGGTTCGCGCTGCTCCTGGAGGCAGAGCAGGCCGAAGCAGATGGCCAGGGCGCCGATGGGGAGGTTCACGTAGAACACCCAGCGCCAACTGAGGTCGGTGACCAGCAGGCCACCGAGCACCGGCCCGACGGCCGGGGCGATGGCTGTGGGCGTGGTGAGGATGCTCGAGGCCCGGACCCGCTCGGCCGGGGGGAAGGTGCGGTAGAGCATGGCCATGCCCACCGGGGTGAGCATGCCGCCACCGACTCCTTGGAGCACCCGGAAGAAGACGAGCTCGGGCAGCGATCCGGCCAGGCCGCATAGGGCAGAGGCCCCCGTGAACAGGGCGATGGCCACGAGCAAGATGCGCTTCATGCCGAAGCGGTCGCCCAGCCAGCCAGCTGCGGGGATGAAGACGGCCAGGCTGACCAGGAATCCGACCACGACCGAGTCGAGGGAGGCGGTCCGCTCGTGGAACTCGCGCCCGATGCTGGGCAGGGCCACGTTCACGATGGTGATGTCCATGATGGTCATGAACATGGCGGCCACGAAGACCACGCTGACCGCGATCTTCTGGTTCAGCTGGATCCGGGGCTGCATGACCTCTTCTCTTTGCCGGCGCTGCTCCCGCCTTTGACCCTACCGGCGCCTGTCGGCACGGCAGTCGCCGTCTCCGACGGTTGGCAAACAGATAGGTGAAGGGACAAAGGAAGGCGGCGCGGTCCGCCGAAACGGCGTCAAGGTCCGGGGCCACCTTCGAGGAGCCGCCCTCGTTGGGAGCCACCGTTCGGGCGAGAGTGCTGGCGAGAGTGCGGGCGAGAGGACTCGAACCTCCACCCCCGAAGGGACCGGGTCCTAAACCCGGCGCGTCTGCCAGTTCCGCCACGCCCGCGGCGCGTTGCCCCACTCTACTGCCGAGGTCGCGCGCCCCCGATGGCAGTCGAAGGGCGCAGGAGGCCTCTGGCTATAGTCGCCGTGTGCGGCCCGAGTCGTCCCCGACGCCCGCCGTGAGCGCGGCCGGCACCGCCGAGACCGGGTCCCGGGGCGACGGCGACGGACACGGACACGGACACGGACACGGACACGGACACGGACACGGACACGGACACGGTCACGCCGACTACCTCGACGGGGTCATGGCCGAGATCGACGCCGAGGTGCGCCGGCGCCGGGCGTCCGGTGACATCCCTCCCGGCCTCGAGCGCGAGCTCGACGAGCTCTTCCTCGAATTCTCGCCGGTGGGGCTGCAGGGTAAGGCGCGCCTGCGCGAGACCCTGGCCCTGGTCGACGGCTCCGCCTACATCGACATGGCGGTGCCGGTGGCATCGGAGAAGGCGGTCGGTAGCCAAGTCAAGCGGCTGATCCGATCGTCCATCGCCTGGTACATGGGGTTCATCGTGCACCAGGTGGTCAAGTTCGCGTGGGCCACCTCGCGGATGTTTCATGTGGTCGTCGACCATGTCGAGGATCTCGAGACGGCGGTCGAGGCCCAGCGAGCCCCCGACTTGCCGGCCACCCTGCTGCCTGCTGCAGACGTGGCCACCGGTTGGTGGGTCGAGGCCGCTGTCTCCGCGGTGTCCGGGGTGCACGGCCGCGTCCTGCATGCCGACTGCGGGGACGGGGCCCTCGTCGAGCGATTGGTCACCGCCGGTGTGGACGCCTACGGGGTGGATTCGACCGACGAGGTGGTCGAGCTGGCCGCCGACCGCGGCCTCGACGTGAGGGCCGAGGGACTTCTGGACCATCTCGAGGTGGTGGGCGCCGAGGAGCTGGCCGGGGTGGTGCTGAGCGGCTCGGTGCAATGGGTGTCGCCCAACCGACGCGAGCGGTTGGTCGACCTGCTCGCCAGCCGGCTGGCGGTGGGCGGCTCCCTCGTCCTTCACTCGGCCACCCCCGAGCACTGGGCGGCGTCGGCGTCGCCCATGGTCACCGACCTCGCTCCTGGCCGACCTCTCCACGCCGAGACCTGGTCGCACCTGCTCGGCGAGCGGGGATTCGCGGCGGCGACGGTCACGAATGGCGGCGGCGACTCGCGACTGGACCCGCTCCCCGGCGGCGCGGCCGGGTCTGAGACCGTCAACCGGGCCATCGACGTCGTCAACCGGCTGCTGCTGGGGCCGAGCGAGTACCTGCTGGTCACCGTCCGAGAGCGGTGACCGCCGTCCATCAGCTCGTCCCGGCACTGCTGCCCCGGGACGCCACCGGCGACCACACGCTCGCCTTGCGGGACGCCCTGCGCCTCGCCGGGTTCGAGTCGGACATCTTCGTGGAGGCGGCCCACGACGAACTCCTGGGCGAGGCGACGTACTTCGAGGGCTACCCCGATCGCGCCAGGCCCGGTGACGTCCTGCTCTACCAGCTGGGCACGGCCTCGCCGATCGCCGAGTTCCTGCGCACCCGTCGGGAGACGCTCGTGCTCGACTACCACAACGTGACGCCCGCCTCCTTCTACGCTGGTTGGGAGGACCACACCGCCGAGAAGGTGGGACTGGCCCGGGCCCAGGTCGCCGCCCTCGCACCACAAGCCACCCTGGGCATCGCCGACTCGGCCTTCAACGCCTCCGAGCTCGACCGGCTCGGCTGCCGGCGCACAGCCGTCGTGCCCATCCTGGTCGAGACCGGGCCCTGGCCCGCTGTTGACACCGACGAGCGGCACCGGCTCGCCGCTCAACACGGCCCGGGGACGGTGCTCCTCTTCGTCGGCCGGCTCTCGCCCAACAAGAACCAGCATCGGCTGGTCGAGGCCCTCTGGCTCCACCGCCGCTGGTTCGACCCCGAGGCGCGACTGCACCTGGTGGGGCCGGCGGTCACCGAGTCCTACGCCGACGCCGTGTTCGCCTTCGCCGACGAGCTCGGCCTCGGCGGCTGTGTCCGCCATGCCCAGCACCTCAGCGAGGCACAGCTGGCCGCCTGGTACGCCGACGCCGACGTCTTCGTGAGTCTCTCGGAGCACGAGGGGTTCTGTATCCCCCTGCTCGAGGCCATGCGTTCGGAGTTGCCGATCGTGGCGCTCTCGGCCGGAGCGGTGCCCGAAACCCTCGGGGAGGCCGGTCTTCTCGTCTCGGATCCGCGGCCCTCCGGGGTCTCGACGGCCGTCGACCGGATCCGCCGCGACTCGGACCTCGCCCGACGGCTGGTTGATGCCGGCCGGCGCCGGCTGCGCTCGTTCGACGCGGCGACCACCCGCGCCCGGTTCGTCGAGCTCCTCTCCTCGGTGGCCGCCGGGCGGCCGGTGCCGGTGTGAGGCCGGTGCCGGTGTGAGGCTGGCCTTCGTCACACCGCGCTATGGGACCGCGGTCATCGGTGGGGCCGAGACGGCCGCCCGCATGCTGGCCGAGCGCCTGGTCGCCGGCCCGGAGTGGCCCGTCGAGGTGTTCACCAGCTGCGCGCTCGACCATCTCACGTGGGAGAACAGCGAGGCGGAGGGCACCTCGGTCCTCAACGGGGTCACCGTCCACCGGTTCCCCACGGCCAGCCGCCGGCTCCTCGACTACTTCGAGCTCGATGCCAGGCTCCGCGTGGCCCCCGAGTCGGCGTCGCTCGAGGAGTCCCGACGGTGGGTCGCCCTCAACGGTCCCATGTGCCCCGGCTTGGTCGGCGCCGTGGCCGCCGCCGAGGCGGATGCGCTGGCCTGTACGCCGTATCTGTTCGCCACCACCGTCGACGCCATCGCTGCCTCGACGATTCCGACCGTCCTCCATCCGGCTGCGCACGACGAGCCCGCCCTCTACCTGAGCGCCTTCCGGCGGAGCGTTTTCGATCTCGACGGGCTCGTCTATTACACGCGGGCCGAACGCACGCTCATGGAGCACGTCTTCGGGAGCGCGGCCCGGCCCCAGATCGTCCTCGGCCTCGGAGTCGACGACCCCGCCGGGTCCGGCGACGGCCGGCGGCGACCTGCTGGGTCTCGGGGACCGCCCCTACCTCTGCTACCTCGGGCGTGTCGACGAGCACAAGGGCTGTCTGATGCTGGCCGAGTACTTCGCCGAGTACAAGGCGCGCCATCCGGGTGACCTCGCCCTTGCCTTCGTCGGACCCGTTTCGAACAAGGCACCCGACCATCCCGACGTGGTGGCGACCGGCGTGGTGTCCGATGGTGTGAAGTGGGACGTGCTGGCCGGGGCCCAGGCCTTGGTCCACCCATCTGCCTACGAGTCCTTCTCGTTGGTGCTGCTCGAAGCCTGGACGGTCGGCGTGCCGGTCGTCGTGAACGCTGGCTGCGCGGCGATGATGGAGCACTGCCGGCGGTCGCGGGGTGGCCTCTGGTTCGACTCGTACCGGTCATTCGAGGTGGCCGTCGAGCGCCTGGTCGGTGACGGCCCGCTCCGTCGTCGACTGGCCGATGCCGGGCAGGCCTACGTCGCCCGCCACTACCGTTGGCCGGCGGTCGTCGATCGGTACACCCGGTTCCTCGAAGAGGTCGTCGACCGGGGAGCGAGGCCCCGGCTGCACACCGGGCGTCTGCGCCCAGTCCACGGTGGTGCCGAGTACGTGCGGGGAGGATGATTCGGTGGTCCCAGGCGGCGACGCGGACACCGGCGGGCGTGGACCCGACGAGGACGGCCGGCCCGGTACGGAACCGACGGTGGGCGCCGGGCCATCCGCCAACGACGAGCTCGGCCCCGAGGAGGCCGCCGTCCTCGCCGCCTTTGACCGGTTGCGCCCGCAGGGGAGCCTGCAATGGTGCTTCGACGACGCCATGCGACGCCTCGACCGTCCCGATCACGACTCGTCGGCCGGCTCCCTCCCGTGGCCGGGTCTGCCCGACGACCTCTGGGAGCGTGGCCGATCGGCGCGCATCGGGCGCCGGTTTGTCGGCGACGTCACCACGGTCCTGGCCGAGATCCTGGCCGCCGACGCCCGAGCTGCCGCCGACGCTGCCGTGTCATCGCTCTCCGGCGACCGCTTCGAGGCTGCCTGGCACGCGCTGCATTACCTGGCCGCCCGCGTCGAGGCCCTGGAGGACCGCCGCGACCCGGCGGGGGTGGTGGCCACCGATCTCGAGGTGCCGCCCCCCGACTGCTCGGAGTGGACGGAGCCGCTGCCCTCATGGTTGGGGCTGGGATCGGAACCTCCGCCGGCCGGGCCGCTGGTGGTCGGGGAGGCCCGCGACGCGGCACTGGTCGAGGCCGCCGTCCGCACCCGGCGGCAGGTGGTCGGTGTCGAGCCCCGTGGCCCGGTCGTTTGGCAGGCCCTGTCGAGCGGAGACCGCCCGGAGACCACCCTGGTGCTCGACGAGATGGGAAGCCACCTCGCCGGGCTCCCCGACGGCGCCGCCGCCGGGATCGTCCTCGCCGGATGCACTGACCGGGTGGGGCTCGCCGACAAGGTCGCACTGACGCGGGACGCGCTGCGGGTCACCGTTCGCGGTGGCCGAGTCGTCATCTTCGCCACCGACCAGGCGGCGTGGGACGGCGCGCTCGCCCCTCAGGGTCGGGACCTTCTCCCCGGCCGGCCCCTGCATCCCGAGACCTGGCTGCTGGTCCTCCGCCGGCTCGGTGCCGGCCCGGTCACGTGGCACCGGCCGGCTGCCGGTGGATCCGTGCACGCCATCGTCGCCGAGGTGGGCCGGTGAGCAGCCGGTGAGCGGCGTGCACCTCTTCGTGCCCATGCTCCACCGCCACGACGCGGTGGGGAACACACACGCTCGCTGCGTGATCGGATGTCGGCTGCCGGCATCCGATCACAGATCTACGTCGAGGTCCCCGACCCGCAGACGGCATCCGAGACCCGTGACTATCGCGACTACGCCACCGAGGCGGCTCCCGGCGACGTCCTCGTCTACCAGCTGGCCACGAGCTCAGCCATCTCCAACTGGCTGGCCGGGAGGAGCGAGCCCGTCGTCCTCAACTACCACGGCATCACGCCGCCTGACGCCTTCCGGCCGTGGAACAACTCCATCACCCGATTGCAGGTTGGTGCCCAACAGGAGCTCGCCCTACTTGCTCCGCGTGCCGCCCTCGGGGTGGCGCCGTCTCGCTTCGACGCTGGCGAGCTGGCGCGCGCCGGCTGTTCGAGCATCGAGGTGGTGCCGGTGGCCAATGTCGCCGTCCCGCCGCCTGAGCCCGACTCCGCCGCCGCCGAGCGACTGGCCGGCCGACGGGGTGGGGGAGCGTGGTGGCTGTCGGTCGGCCGCCTCGCCCCCAACAAGTCGCACGAGCGCACCATCGCCGCCCTTCTCGCCGCCCGGACGGGCTCGGATCCCGAGGCCCGCCTCACCATCGTCGGTGCCCCAACCGAGCCCCACTACGCCGCCGCTCTCCATCGTTTCGCCGCCGAGCTCGGCCTGGCCGACGCCGTCGACTTCACCACCGGGCTGAGCGACGGCGAGCTCGCCGCCCACTACCGGTCGGCCGATGTCCTTGTGATGCTCTCCGACCACGAGGGATTCGGCGTTCCCCTGATCGAAGCCATGGGCCAGGGACTGCCTATCGTCGCCTACCGCGCCGGTGCTGTACCCGAAACGGTCGCCGATGCGGCCGTGGTCGTCGACGACCGGCGCCCCGGTCGCGTGGCCGAAGTGGTCAGCCGGCTGTTGGCCGACGCCGCTGGTCGCCAACGCCTGGTGGCCGCCGGCCGTCGCCGTGTGCAGGAGCTCGACCTCGCCGGGGCCGCCGACCGGTTCGTGGAGCTCGTCACAGGGCTGCGCGAACAGGTGCGGGCCACGGCCTGAACGCGCCGTCAGCCGGCCGTCGGAGCCGTCGGCCGTGCGTCCGCTGGCGAGTACCAGGCAGTAGGCTCTGCCTGCGTGTCCCCCCTTGATCATTCGTCGCCGTCCGTCCCGTCTCCCTGGTCAGGGGTAGGGTCGGAGTTGCTGGCCGTCCCGAGCGCCGCCGGCCCCGAGATGAAGACCGCCGAGATCGGGCCGGCCTCGGACATCTTCCAGCGTCTGCTCAAGGAGCGCATCGTCTTCATCGGTTCGGCCATCGACCAGAACACCGCCAACCTGGTCTGCTCCCAGCTCATCCTGCTCGAGGCCGAGCACAACGACCGTGACATCTCCATCTACATCAACTCGCCGGGCGGATCGGTCACCGACGGACTGGCCATCTACGACACCATGCAGTACGTGCGCTGCGACGTGCGCACAATCTGCGTGGGCCTGGCCGCCTCGATGGGGCAGTTCCTGCTCTGTGCCGGCGCCCCCGGCAAGCGCTACGCCCTTCCGCACAGCCGCATCCTCATGCACCAACCCTCGGGCCAGATGCAGGGCCAGGCCTCTGACATCGCCATCCAGGCCGAGCAGATCATCTACCTCAAGCGGATGATGGCCGAGCGCATCTCCTTCCACACCGGCCAGTCGATCGAGCGCATCGAGGCTGACTCCGACCGCGACCGGTGGTTCACCGCCGAGGAGGCCCACGACTACGGGTTCATCGATGAGGTGATCCAGAAGGACCCGGTGGAGAGAGTCGGCGCGGCGGACGGAGCTGCCGGCTAGTGAGCCTGCGCGTCGAGCGGACCGCCTCGGCGGCGCCCGAACGCCCCTCGACGATCGGCGGGGGCAGCCGCTTCGTCCCCGGGCAGAGCCATGACCGGATCACCGTCGTCAACGGCAAGGTCCAGCTCGGCCAGCGGCTGAAGGATCTGTGGTCCAACCGCGACCTCCTGATGTTGCTGATCCGGTCGGAGCTCAAGGTCAAGTACAAGAACTCCGTGCTCGGGTACGCCTGGTCGATGCTCAACCCGGCGCTGGTCCTGGCCATCTACTACACGGTGTTCAAGATCATCGCCCGCAACCACCAACCGAACTTTGCCATCTGGTTGTTCGCCGGTCTGTTGGTCTGGAACCTGTTCAACACGGCGGCCATGGGGGCCACCTCGGTGGTGGTGGGCAAGGCCGGCATCGTGAAGAAAGTTGCCTTCCCCCGTGAGCTGCTGGCCCTGTCGGTGGTGGGCGTCTCCATGGTGCTCTTCGCCATCCAGGTGGTCGTGCTCGTCCTGGCCATGCTCGTCTTCCACATCCACCCTGACTACCTCATGATGTCGCTCCTGCCGCTCGCCTTGATCGCCCTCCTGGTCTTCACCGGGGCCCTCTCCATCTTCCTCTCGGCCGTCAACGTCTACCTCCGCGACACCCAGCACCTCACCGAGGTCCTGCTCATGGCCTGGTTCTGGGGGACGTCGATCGTCTACACCTACGGGCAGATCTTCCTGTCCGGCTTCCAGAAGGACCACCCCGTCCTCAAGTGGCTCCAGTACGTGTACCTGGTCAACCCGATCACTCCCATCGTCATGACCTTCCAGCGAGCCATCTACGGGAGGACGCAGTACAAGTTCCTGCCGCCCGGCAGTCCGGCGGGGACGAAGCCGCTCGTCTATCACGTCCTCCCCACCTGGGGCATCGGCACCTATGCCAGCCTGCTCGGCCTGGTGTTGATCGCCAGCGTCGGCCTGTTCCTGTTGGCACTGGTGATCTTTGGCCGGCTCGAAGGCAACTTCGCCGAGGAGCTCTGACGCGATGGCCACGACCGCCATCGAGGTCCGGGATATCTCCAAGCAGTTCCGGCTCTACAACGAGAAGCACACCTCGCTCAAGGAACGGGTGATCCACGGGGGCAAGATGCCCTTCACCCCGTTCTGGGCGCTCCGGGACGTGACTGTCGATGTCAACCAGGGCGAGACCTTCGGGATCCTCGGTCGCAACGGGTGCGGCAAGTCGACCCTGCTCAAGTGCGTGGCCGGCATCCTCAAACCAACGACCGGCGAGATCCGGGTCCGCGGCAGCTTGGCGGCCATGCTGGAGCTCGGCGCCGGCTTCCAACCCGAGCTGTCCGGGCGCGACAACATCTTCCTCAACGGGTCGCTCCTCGGGCTGCCGCGCTCGGAGATCGAGAAGCGGTTCGACGACATCGTGGCCTTCGCCGAGCTCGAGGACTTCATCGACAACCAGGTCAAGTTCTACTCATCGGGGATGTACGTCCGGCTCGGCTTCGCCGTCGCCGTCAACGTCGAACCCGACGTGCTCCTGGTCGACGAGGTGCTGGCTGTTGGGGACGCCGCCTTCCAACGCAAATGCCTGGACCACGTGAAGAAGTTCCAGCGCGAGGGTCGGACCATCGTGGTGGTGAGCCATGGGACCGACACCATCCGCCAGAACTGCGACCGGGTGATGGTGATGAACCACGGGCAGGTGATCACCGTCGACGAGCCCGGCGAGGCCATCCGTGTCTACCTGGCCGACCTGCTCGGCGTGGGGACGCTGGCCGGTTCGGAGTCGGGCGGCATCGAGGGCAACGTGCTGGCCATCGGCACCGTCCAGGCCGAGCACGGGGCGAGCGGCAGCCGCGTCCACATCTATCCGGGAGAGTCGCTGACCGTGACCGCCGACCTCGACAGCCTCGCCGCCGTTCCGAACGCCATGGCCACCATCGCCATCCACGACGACAAGAACGAGCTCGTCTTCGCCTCCGATCCCGACGACCCGGGCTGCGCCATCGAGGTCCCCGAAGGCGGGGGCATGGTGCGCTTCTACTTCCCCGAGGTGCCCTTACTGGACGGCACCTACTCGGTCAGCGTCGGGGTGCGCAGCGCCACCGAGACGGCCATCTTCGACTGGAAGGACCAGGTGACGCAGTTCGAGGTGGCCAACCCAGGACGGTCGACCGGTCGGGTCCGCATGCCCCTCGACGTGAGCCTCCGGCCGCGCTCCACCGGTCACACGGGTGAGGTGCCGGCGGTGGGCAGTGCCTTCGGGCCGCTGGCCGGTTGGGAAGAAACCATTACTTGACCGTCGACCGCATCGACCAGGTCATCCCCACCCTGGCCAGCCGGGACGCCATCGGCGGCCACGTCATCCAACTCCGCGACCTGTTGCGGTCGCGCGGCCTGCGATCGGACATCTACTACGCCAACGCCACGCCCGACCTCCTGGCGGAGGGGCTGCCCATGGCCCGGCTGGGCGACCGCCGCCCGGCTGGCCGAGTGCTGCTCTATCAGTTGTCGATCGGGAGCGGGGTGGCCGACTTGTTCCGCGACCGACCGGAGCGGAAGTTCGTCAACTACCACAACATCACCCCGGCCGACCTTCTCGAGAGCTGGTTGCCGGCGGTGGGCGACGAGGTCCGTCTCGGGCGGGCCCAGATGATCGGCCTGGCTCCACACACCGAGTTCGCCGTGGCCGATTCGCGGTTTAACGAGGGAGAGCTTCGTGAAGCGGGCTACCGGTCGACGGCCACCGCCTCCTTGCTCATCGACCTCGACAGCTTCGTCGGCGAGCCCGACCCTGCCCTCGCCGAGCGCCTGGCCGCCGATCGGACCAGAGGCGGCACCGACCTGCTCTTCGTGGGCAAGGTCTCTCCCCACAAGGGCCAGCACGATCTGGTCAAGGCGCTGGCCGCCTACCGCCGCCTGTACGACCCCACCGCCCGGCTCCACCTCATAGGCGGCCCCATCAGTGACGAGTACCAGCTAGCCGTCGAGCGATTCGCTAAGGAGCTCGGCCTGGCCGGCTCGGTGAACTTCGCCGGCTCGGTGAGCCACGAGGAGCTCATCGCCTATTACCAGGCCGCCGACGCCTTCGTCTGTTTGTCCAACCATGAGGGCTTCTGCGTGCCGCTGCTCGAGGCCATGCACCACCGGCTGCCCGTCGTGGCCTACGACAACACCGCGGTGCCCGAGACACTGGCCGGCGCCGGCCTCGTCCTGCCAGACAAGCAGCCGGCGCGTGTGGCGGCGGCCGTCGACCGCGTGGTGCACGACGAGGGCTTGCGGGCCGAGCTGGCCCGGGTGGCGGCCTCCCGTGTCGAGAACTTCGCCCTGCCCCTCGCTCGCCAGCGGTTCGCAGAGTCTCTCGAGCGAGCCTGTGCCGCCTGAGCCGCCTGAGCCGGCCCGTCCGGGAGTGCGGGCCCCGGCCAAGAGTGCGCGCCGAGCCTTGAAGGCCGACCCATGAAGGTCGCCTTCGTGGTGCCCCGTTACGGGCCGGCCATCATCGGTGGTGCGGAGACGGCCGCCCGCCTCTTCGCCGAGCACCTGGTGGCCGAACGGGGCTGGTCGGTCGAGGTGATGACCGGCTGTGCCGAAGACTTCACCACCTGGGACGAGGTCTACGAGGCGGGCACCGAGACGATCAACGGCGTCCGGGTCGTCCGGGTCGCCGCCGAGGCTGGCCGTGACCCCTCTTTCCATCCCTTCTCGGCCGCCCTGTTGGCCGAGCCCCGACGGGCGTCGATGGCCGACTCCGAGCGATGGGTCGATCTTCAGGGGCCGAGGAACCCGGCGCTGGTGGAGCAGGCGGTAGAGGCCACCGTCGACGTCGTCGTCTTCTATCCCTACCTCTACTATCCGACCGTCCGCGCCATCGGCCGCACCCGCGCCCACGCCGTGCTGCATCCGGCGGCCCACGACGAGCCGGCCTTCCAGCTCCCCGTCTTCGACCGGGTGCTCACCGCCGCCGACGGGCTCGTCTTCCAGACGGAGGCCGAGCGCCACCTCGTGCAGCGCCGGGTGCCGGTGGCGTCGCACCGGCAGCTCCTGCTCGGGCTCGGGGTGGACGACCCGGACGCGAGGCCGGCCGAGACCTCGGCTGCTCAGGAACGAGTGCGGCCCGGTGCGCCCTACCTGCTCTGCCTCGGACGGGTCGACCGGCACAAGGGCGTCCACCTGCTCGCCGAGCTGTTCGCCGCCTACAAGTCCCATACTCCCGGGCCCCTCCGGCTGGTGCTGGCCGGCCCGGTGGTGGACGCCCCCCCGCCCCATCCGGATATCGACCTCGTTGGCCCGGTTTCGGAAGGGGACAAGTGGGACCTCCTGTCTGGCGCCGTTGCCCTGGTGTCGCCGTCCCCGTGGGAGGCCTTCTCGCTGGCCGTGGCCGAGGCATGGAGCGCCCGCACGCCGGTGCTCGTGCACGCTGGCTGCGCCGCCACCGTCGAGCACTGCCGGCGGTCGGGCGGGGGCCTCTCATTCTGTGGCTTCGCCGAGTTCGAGGTGGCCGTCGACCGGCTGGTCAAGGACCGGGGATGGCGGGAGGCCCTCGGAGAGCGGGGCCGGGCCTATGTCGACGAGCGGTTCCGGTGGCCCCAGGTCATCGACCGCTACGCCGCCTTCGTCGAGCGCGTGGCCGAGCAGGGCGCGCCCAGGCGGCGACGCTCACGAGATGCCGTGGCCCAGCGGGCGGGGGCCGGCACGGGAGACGACCGGTACACCGAGGACGGTGACACCGGGGCGGAGCTGCCAGACGCGGTAGTCGCCGATGGGCCGGGCCGTTGACACGAGCCGTGCCGCACCGGTGGCGGTGAGGACGGCGAGACCGGGCAGCGCCGGCGAGGCTACGAGGAGCGCCGTGCCCGACGGACCGACGGCGATGGTCGTGGCCGCCCGGGTGCCCCCCGTGTAATAGAGCGCGCCACCCTGCTCGGTGTAGAGCACGAGGCCGGGGGAGACGAGGGCGACGCGGACGCTCGGCAGGGCCCACCCGGCGTTGCGGTAGATGTCGGCACCGCCGTCGAGGGTGTCGAAGACGACCATGTCCCGATCGGATCGGAGGAGCGGCCGAAGCGTGCGGAGCCCGGCGTCGATGTTGTCCGCACTGCGGATGGCGGCCCGGGTGTCTGCGTAAGGGGCCTGGTAGCGGGGCTGGCCGATCCAGACCCCGGAGGTCGTCGTCCATGCCGTCGGCAGGACGCCCGTTCCGGCCAGGAAGCGTTGCGCGCCGAGGGCGGCCACGGCGCCGACTCCCAGGGAGGCGACGGCCAGCCAGAGGACGGCCCGCCGCCCGGAGGCCCGCCGGACCACGGCAGCGACGGGCAGGAGCAGGGCGATGACGGCGGCGGGCAGGTAGGCGAGGAGATAGCCGCCCTTGGCGAACTGCACGAGGGCCACGAGAGCTACCGGCGGGACGATGGCGGAGGTCAGGATGGCTGTCCGACCTTGGTACCAGGGACGGTTCCCGGACTCGCCGGACTCGCCGGACTCGCCGGACTCGCCGGACTCGCCGGATCCGCCGGACCCGACGATCGCAGGGACCGGGTGCCGGCCACCGAACAGCCGCCGGGCGCCGAGCACCAACGCGGCCAACGCGGTGAGGACGGCCAGCGGGGCGATGGCCACGATGGTGTAGGCGGCGAAGGTGCCGACGTTGGTGAGGCCGCCGGCGGCATGGTCGAAGATCGAGGTGGCTTGGGCTGCACCTTCCGACTCGATGCGAGTGGCCCGCCACCAAGCCCCCGCTCCACCGGGCTGCTCGAGGGTCATGGGCACGAACCAGACCGCCGTGGCCAACGCGCCGGCGGCCAGGGTGACGGCCAGCCGGGCGAGGCGCCGGGTGGAGGCGACGGCGGCGATGAGGGCGAGCAGGAAGAACGATTGGACGACCGATTGGCGGAACCCGGCCAGGAGCGCGAAGGCGACCGCGGCACCGATGCCGTGCCAGCTCCCGGGATGGGCGCGCCAGGCCAGGACGATGAGCAGCGAGCAGGCCAGCGCGTCGAAGGAGTAGGTGGCCACCACCGATCCGCTGAACCAGACGAACGGGCACGTGGCCATGACGACACCAGCGGCCAGTCCGACCCACCGGCCTCCGAGATCGCGGCCGGCCAGCGCGGTCGCCCCTGTGGCCGCCGCCGAGGCCAGGGCGGACACGAGCACCAGGCTGTGGATGGCACCGAGCCCGGTGAGGTGGCCGACCAGCCGGCCGGCGGCCACGTACAGCCAGTAGCCGGGAGGCTGGGGCTGGCCGTGGGTCACGTCGTAGTGGCTGACGGCGGCCGCGTATTGGGCCGAGTCCCAGTCGGTGGGGCCGCTGGCCGCGGTGGCCAGACGCAGGACCAGGGTGGCGGTGGCGGTCAGGATGGGCACGGCGGCCTGTTCGAGCGCGGCGCTGCGGCCGTGGTGTCGGTACCGCCCGCCCGCCCGTCCGATGCCGACCGAGGTCGGGTCGTCCGTGCCCTCCCCGCCGTCGCCGGTCAAGGGGGCGGTCGGGTCGGCGGCCGGGGCGTCGAGGGCCACGACTCAGGGTAGCGAGCCGACTATGGGCCGCCCGAGCATGCCCGGGGGCGCACCTCGGAGCAGCAGGCGTGCCTCAGCAGCAAGGACCCTGCCAGCGGCCAGTGAGTGGAGGCCGTCGGTGAGCGTTCGTAAAGTTCCTGCCGCGACGGGCCGACATTGTCTTTCGAGGCCCGGTTTTCCGCGCCTCCGCGCCCGCGCCCCGAACAACGCGGCGCCGCACCACCGAGAGGCACACCAACGACTCCAGAGGAATGGTGACCATGGGTCCAGCACCACTCGTTCGCCCGAGCACCCGAGCGGCGGGATGGCGGCGCCTCTTTGTCGGTGGAGCGGCGGCGATGGTGGTGGCGGGAACCATCGCCATCGGCTCTACGACCTCTCCGGCCGGTGCTGCGCCGGCCGTGCCCACCGCCCTCATCTGGCAGCAGACGCTGCCCGACGCCGGGGCGCCCATCGGTGAGAGCTCCCCGTCGGTGGCCACCCTCGACGGGGGTGGGCCGTCGGTCGTCGTCGGTGATCGGACCGGCACCATGTGGGCTTTCCACCTCTCCAACGGTTCGGGTGTGCGGGGCTGGCCGGCGCACACCGGGGGTGCCCCCATCGACTCGACCCCGTCGGTCACACCGAACGGGACCGGCACCGACGACGTCTTCGTGGGGGCCGGCAACGCCGCCCAGCCGACCGTGGGTGGCTATTACGCCTTCTCCAACACAGGCACCGAGTTGTGGGGTCACGTCGCCGGGGATGCCAACGGTCCGCACGGGGTGCAGGCATCCATGGCCGTCGGCTCCCTCGATGGGGTCAACGCCGTGGTGGCGCCCTCGCTCGGCCAGGAGCAGTACGCCTTCGACGCCACCACCGGAGCGCTCGTGCCGGGGTGGCCGTTCTTCACGGCTGACTCGAGCTTCTCGACGCCGTCCATCGCCGACCTGTATGGCAACGGGCAGAACGAGGTGATCGAGGGCGGCGACTCGTCACCGGGCCTGGCCTACGGCGTGAACTACACGGCTGGCGGCCACCTGCGAGTGCTCGGTGGCGGCGGCAACCTCATCTGTGACCACGACTTCGACCAGACGGTCGACTCGTCCCCGGCGGTCGGCAACTTCCTGACCGGAGGGGCGGTCGGAATCGCCGTCGGCACGGGCGCCTACTACCCGGGTGCGTCCGACACCAACATGCTCTTCGCCACCGACTCTCACTGCAACGTGGTGTGGGGAGCAAACCTGGACGGCGCCACCACCTCGAGCCCGGCCATCGGCGACATTGTGGGGAACGGCACAACCCAGGTGATTGAAGGAGTGGACACCGGTTCGGGCGGCATGGTCTGGGCCCTCAACGGAGCGAACGGCGCTGCCCTGCCCGGCTGGCCGCAGCCGACGAGCGGGCAAGTCATCGGTGGGGTGGTGACCGCCGACCTGACCGGGCTCGGCTACAACGACGTGCTCGTCCCGACCACCGGCGGCCTCGACATCTTCGACGGCCGCAGCGCGCAGCTGGTGGCGGTGCTCGGCGTGAACGCCATCGCCATGCAGAGCGCACCGCTCGTCACGACCGATCCGAACGGCACCATCGGCATCACCATCGCCGGCTACAACGTCAACAACCAAGGGATCATCCAGCACTACGAGGTGGCCGGGTCGGCCGGGCGCTCGCTCGGGCACCGTTCGTGGCCCATGTTCCACCAGAACCCCCAGCTGACCGGCTGGCTGAACCAGGCGCCACCGGGGCATCTCGACGCCCCGATAGTGGGCATGGCTCAGACCGGCGACGGCCGCGGCTACTGGAACGTGGCCTCCGACGGCGGGCTGTTCGCCTTCGGTGACGCCGCCTTCCACGGCTCGATGGGCGGACGGCCGCTCAACCGGCCAGTGGTGGGCATGGCTCCCACACCGGACGGCCGCGGCTACTGGGAGGTTGCCTCCGACGGGGGCATCTTCGCCTTCGGGGACGCCGGCTTCTACGGGTCGACCGGCAACCTGGTCCTCAACAAGCCGATCGTGGGCATGGCCGCCACCCCCGACGGGCGCGGCTACTGGCTCGTTGCCGCCGACGGGGGCATCTTCGCCTTCGGCGACGCCCACTTCTACGGGTCGACCGGCAACCTGGTCCTCGACAAGCCGGTGGTGGGAATGGCTTCTACCTCCAACGGGCGCGGGTACTGGCTGGTGGCCGCCGACGGCGGGCTGTTCGCCTTCGGTGACGCCCGTTTCAACGGCTCGATGGGTGGGCGGCCGCTCAACCAGTCGGTGGTGGGCATGACTGCCAACCCCAACGGGAGCGGCTACTGGGAGGTGGCCGGCGATGGCGGCATCTTCTCGTTCGGCGATGCGCCCTTCTACGGGTCGACGGGAAACATCGTCCTCGACCAGCCGGTGGTGGGCATGTCGGCAACTCATGACGGGCACGGCTACTGGTTCGTGGCCGCCGACGGTGGGATGTTCTCCTTTGGCGACGCGCACTTCTACGGCTCGATGCCCCAGGTGTTCGCGGCCCAGGTGGGCGGGGACTGACGGCTCGCCGCGACCGGCTGTCATCGACGTCCGGCATCCCCGCCGCCCTCACCACCCGCCGATAGCGTGGCCGCCGCGGTGTCTGCCTCTGTCCTGGTCAATCCACGGCCGCCGCCGCGCACGAAGCGCCGCACGGTTCTGGGCTTGGCGACCGGCCTCGCCACCATGCTGGTGGCGCTGGCCATCGCGGTCGTCCCTGCCGCCCCGGCCAGCGCCTACCCCGTCGCCCGACATCACGTTCCTCGGCCACGGCTGGGGTCCCGGGGCGGGTATGGGCCAGTGGGGCGCCCTCGGTTACGCCGTGGCCGGCACCTCGTACCAATCCATCCTCGGTCACTTCTACGGTGGCACCTCGCCGGCGTCGCTGAGCGGCACGCAGGCGGCGACCAACCTGCGCGTCGCCATCACCGAGAACGACGACAACACGGTGATCGTGACCTCGGGCTCCCCGTTCACCGTGACCGGCACCCCGATCCACGCGGCAGCCGGCCAAGCCGTGCTCATGAGCCCGGTCGGCGGGACGTGGAACGTCTATACGTCCACGAGCTGCGCCGGACCAATGTGGACGTTGGTCTCGTCAGGAGTCAACAATCCGACGGCGGTGCCGAACACCGACCCGGGACTCGGCGACCCGAATGCCGCGGCCGAGGCGTTGCAGCTCTGCCAGGGCGGCGGCAATCTCACCGCCCGTGGCGACATTGAGGCCACCTACAACTCGAACATTGCCCCGCGCACCGTCAACATCGTTCCCCTCGAGGACTACGTGGCCGGCGTGGTGCCCAACGAGTCATCCGCCGGCTGGGGCACACTGGGCGGCGCCGGCCCGCAGGGCCAGCCGTGGGGGTTCCAGGAGCTGGAGGCCCAGGCGGTGGCGGCGCGCTCCTACGCCATGGCCGGGCTCGGCTCCTACGGCGGCTACGCCGACACTTGTGACCTCGACTGCCAGACCTACCGCGGCATCGCCAACGAGAGCGCCGTCACCGACCTGGCCACCGAGGACACCGGCACTGGGGTCATGGAGTTCACCGGCGGTGCGGTGGCCGCCACCCAGTACTCGTCGTCGACCGGCGGTTACACGGTGGGGGGCACCTTCCCGGCTGTGCCCGACACTGGTGACTCGGTGTGCGTCCCCGGTGCGTGTAACCCCAACCACACCTGGAGGGCCACCGTCCCGGTGAGCGCCATCGAGGCGGCCTGGCCGCAACTCGGCACCCTCGAGTCGATCGCCGTGACAGCACGCAACGGGTTCGGCGAGTGGGGCGGCCGCGTCACCTCGCTGACCCTCGTGGGCTCGGCCCAGAACGTCGTCCTGTCCGGCCTGGACTTCGCCACGGCCCTCGGCCTCAAGTCCGACTGGTTCTCGGTGAACTCGTCGATCACCAGCCCGGCCGTGGCCATGGCCCCGACTGCTGACTCCGGGGGTTACTGGTTGGCAGCCAGCAACGGGGTGGTGGCCACCTTCGGCAACGCTGCCTTCGAGGGAGATGCCGGCGGGCTCTCGCTCAATGCCCCGGTGGTGGGCATGGCGCCCACTTCCGATGGAGGCGGGTACTGGCTGGTGGCCGGTGACGGCGGTATCTTCAGCTACGGCGATGCCCACTTCTACGGGTCGACGGGCAACCTCCGGCTCAATCGGCCAGTGGTGAGCATGGCCGCCACCCATGACGGGCACGGTTACTGGTTCGTGGCCGGCGACGGCGGCGTGTTCAGCTACGGCGACGCGACGTTCTACGGCTCGATGGGCGGCCATCCGCTCAACCAGCCGGTGGTGGGCATGGCGGCGACGCCCGACGGCCGCGGCTACTGGTTGGTGGCGGCCGACGGCGGGGTGTTCAGCTTCGGCGACGCTCGGTTCTACGGCTCGATGGGCGGCCATCCCCTCAATCGGCCGGTGGTGGGCATGACCCCGGGCGCCGGTGGTGGGGGCTACCGGCTGGTGGCGGCGGACGGGGGCATCTTCTCCTTCGGCAGCGCCGCCTTCTACGGTTCGACCGGCAACCTGGTGCTCAACCAGCCGGTGGTGGGCATGGCCGCCACCTCGAGCGGCCACGGCTACTGGATGGTGGCCGCCGACGGTGGCATCTTCAGCTTCGGTGACGCCCACTTCTACGGGTCCGCGGTCGGCTGACGGGGTCCGGCCGCCGGCCGGACGCCGACACCACCGTCGGGGGGACCTGTCAGTCGGGCCAGCCGACTGCGTGGGCGGCGCACGGCGACCGTGGCAGGCCATCCTCTTTTCGCCGGTCGGCGACGGCCGGACCCGGCGGCGGGGCACGGACGGTCTGCGCCTGGTGGTGGCGGTCGTGGGCGTCCTCGTCTGCTGGTTGGCCACTCGGGCAGACTCGACGGCCGAGCGCCAGTTGGCTACCACGTTGGCGTCGGCACCCGACGGCCTCCGCTGGTTGGTCACCTCCCTGTGGTGGGCGACCTCGGTCGGCCTGGTGGCGGCGGTCGTCCTGCTGGTATTGGTCGGTCGCCGGTGGACCGCGCTCCGTAACATCGTCCTCTCGGGCGGGGTCACCTGGTTACTCTGTCTGCTCGCCGTGGCCGTACTCGGCGACCACGGCGGCCGGCCGTCGGACCCGGCCCTTCACAACTTCGACTTCACCTTTCCGGCAGTGCGGATGGCGGTGTCGGTGGCAGTGGCCACCGCCGTGTTGCCGACGGTGGCCCGTTGGATGCAGCGTTGTCTCGAGGTGGGCCTCATGTTGCTCGCCGTCACCACCGTGGTTTCGGCCAGCGGACTGCCGGTGGCCGTGGCGGCCGGTGCCGCCACCGGGTGGGGAGTCACCGCCATCGTGCATCTGGTGTTCGGGTCGCCACTCGGGTTGCCGTCGGCTGACGAGCTGACGCAGTTGCTCGCCGACATCGACCTGGTGGTGGCGGGTATCGCGCCCAATCCCGTCCAGCAGTGGGGCGTGGCCCGTTTCAGGGGACGGTTAGGGGAGGCGCCCATCGACGTGTCCATGTACGGACGAGATGCGTCCGACGCCCAGTTGCTTTCGAAGACGGCACGCTTCCTCTTCTATCGGGACTCCGGGCCGACACTGGCCCTGACCCGTCGCCAACAGGTGGAGCACGAGGCTTATCTGATGCTCATGGCCGGCCGTGCCGGTGCCAGGGTCCCCGAAGTGGTGGCGGCCGGCCCGGCCGGGCCTGCCCACGACGCCCTGTTGGTGAGCCGGCCCCCGGCCGGCGACCCCCTCATCCGCTTGATGGAGGAGGCCACCAAGGGTCGGCCAGCCGATGGAGGCGACACGACCAGCGATGGCGAAGGAGGTGGCGGCGACGGCGCCGGCGGTGGCGATGCGGCGGTCAACGGCCAGGGCCGTCGTCTGGTGCCCGAGGGTTTCGCCCTCGACGATGTCTTCCATCAGATCATGGCCCTGCGCGCTGCTCGGATCGCTCATGGCGCCATATCGCCGGAGACGGTGGTGGTCGACAGCTCGGGTGCGGTCGGGCTGGTCGACTTCCGCATGGCCCAGGCCTCGGCCGCGCCCGACCAACTCGACCGTGACCTGGCCGCCGGACTGGCCACCGTGGCCCTGGCCGTCGGCCCCCAGGAGGCGGTTGCCACTGCTGCCAGGTTGCTGCCGAAAGAGACTTTGGCCGCGGTACTGCCCTTCGTGCAGCGGGCGGCCCTCGACCCGGTGGCCCAGCGGGCTCTCCGGGGACGCAAATCGGTCCTCGGCGCGGTGCGCACCGAGGGGGCGGTGGCCGCCGGGGTCGAGGTTCCGAAGCTCATCGAGCCGCGCCGCATCAGCTGGGTCAACCTTGCCCTAGTCGTCGGCACCCTGGTCGGGGGCTGGGCGCTCATCGGGGTGCTTGCCAACGTGACCAAGTCGTGGAGCACGATCGAAGGCGCTCGGTGGGGATGGGTGGCCGTGGTGTTCGTCTTGGCTCAGCTCGCCTACCCGGCGATCGCAGTGACCACCATTGGATCGGTCACCAACCCGCTCGCCTTCGGAAGGACGTGGGCCCTCGAGATGGCCGACACCTTCGTGGCCCTGGCCGGTGGATCGATGGCCGTGCTCGCCACCCGGGTCCGGTTTTTCCAGCAGGAAGGGTACGACAGCACTCTGGCCGTGTCCTCTGCCGTGCTCGTGTCGACGGCCAGCTGGATCACCAAGGGCGGCCTCTTCCTCATCTGCCTGCCCTTCGCTCTCGGCCAACTCCACTTCACCACGAGCCCGTCGGGTGGGAGCGGCGGGCACGCCAAACTCATCTGGCTCATCGTGCTGGTCGTGATGGGTGCCGGCCTCCTCCTCGGCGCCGTCTTTGCCGTGCCCCGGTGGCGTCGGATGGCGGCCGAAAAGCTGCGGCCCAAGGCGGCCGAGACATGGTCGCACCTTCGGGTGCTTTCCACCCATCCGCGCAACCTCGTCGAGATCTTCGGCGGCAACCTGGCCGCCCAGCTCCTGGTGGCCATGGCCCTCGGTGCTGCCCTCCACGCCTTCGGTGCACGACTCAGCCTCGCCACCCTTGTCGTGGTGCTGACCCTGGGATCGATGCTCGGCGGCATCTCGCCCGTGCCCGGAGGGATGGGAGTCGTCGAAGCCGGGATGATCTTCGGCCTCACCGCGGCCGGGATCTCCGATTCGGTGGCCGTGGCCGCCGTCTTCGTACAGCGGCTGTTCACCGCCTACCTGCCTCCCATCTGGGGGTGGTTCACCCTGGTGTGGATGCGCCGGCGGGAGTACCTATGAACCTGCCGAACCTGCCGAACCTGCCGAACCTGCCGGTCCGGTCCTACAGACTGTCGCCGGCGCACAGGGAGGAGCGATGCTCCTCTGCGTGGTCATGGGTACCCGGGCGGCGAGTTCGCGGATTTGCTCACCCGGATCTCGTCAGACTCGGACCGCTCAAACGGATGGCCTTGGAGCAGGCGAAGGCGAAGGGCGACCAGACGGCCGATCAGACCAGCACGGTCACCGGACAACGAGCGCCATCCTCACAGTCAGTCGTCGGCGGAGAGGGCGGCGAGTGACGGGAAGGCGCGCAGCCGGCCGAAGCGGCCGAGGCGGCCCACGTTGACCCCGATGTCGGCAGCTCCGAGCATGCGGAGGTCACCGCGGCTGTTGCCGTAGGCCCAGACGTGCTCTGGATGACCTCCCTCCGTCTCGGCCCACTGGCGCAGGCGCCGAAGTTTCTCCGCCCCTCGGCAGTTCGCCCCCTCGTAACGGCCAGTCAGGGTGGCGCCGGCCACCTCGAGCCGGGTGGCAACCACCCCGTCGGCGCCGAGGATCCGGCCGGCGGCGGCCACGTAAGCCTCGAGCGACGCCGAGACCACGACCACACGATCGCCGCGCTCTTTGTGCCACTCGAGCCGCCGCTTGACCTCGGGGCGCAGTCGTCGGGCGAGATGGGCCGGTCCGAACTCGGCGCCCACCTCTTCCAGGCGGCCGGCCGGCACCCCCCGAGGACCCGCTCGAAGAGCCGTTGCTTGGTGGCGTCGGCAGCCGAGCCCCCGACGACCGCGGCATGGACGAGGCGCGGGCCGAGGATGGCCACCGCGGCCGCCACCCGGCGGCGCGAGGTGACGGCCACGAGGAAGTCAAAGACACTCCCACCACGTGTGAGAGTGCCGTCGAAGTCGAAGGCGGCCAAGTCGGCCATGGCCCGGACGGTCAGCTGCTGCCCGCGACCGGTGTGCCGCTCCGGCCTTGACCGGCCGAAAAGTGCAATGCACCCGCCCGGGCCTCGGGGGAGGCCAGCGAGTCGAGACCGAGGCGGGTTTCGGCCCGGAGGGCGTCATGGGCGGACAGTCCCCACTGCCCGAGGGCCGACCGGCGGTCATTTCGCATACAGGCCTGAGGGAGGGCGGCCAGCTCGCCGGCCAGCTGCACGGCGGCCTCGCGGGCCCGACCGTCGGGCACGACCCGGTCGACCAGTCCCATGGCCAGGGCCTCCTGGGCGCCGACAGGCCGGCCGGTGAGAATGAGGTCGAGGGCGCGGCCCTGGCCGACGAGGCGGGGGAGCCGCACCGTGCCCCCGTCCACCAGGGGCACCCCGAACCGGCGACAGAACACCCCGAAGGTCGCCCCAGCAGCGGCAACCCGCAGGTCACACCAGACGGCGAGCTCGAGGCCGCCGGCCACGGCGAAGCCCTCGACGGCGGCGACGGTCGGCTTGGACAGCTCGAGCCGGGTGGGGCCGAGCGGGCCGGGGCCGTCCTCGGTCACCCGGTTGCCCTGGCCGGTGGCCACCGCCTTCAGGTCGGCTCCCGCGGAGAAGGTGCCACCCGCCCCCCACAGGACACAGACGGCGGCATCGGGATCGGCGTCGAAGGTCACGAAGGCGTCGAGGAGGCCGGCGGCGGTGTCCCGGTCGATGGCGTTGCGGCTCTCGGGGCGGTCGATCGTCACCACGGTGACCGGCCCTTCGCGCTCGACATGGACAGGCGCAGACGGCATGGTCCCAGCATGGTGGATGGGCTGGGCGTCGGCCAGCTTCGACCGGCCCACTATTCTCGACCTAGCGGGTCGACTATTGCGACATCTTCCGCTAACCTGACGGCGCGATGGGGTCGGGGCCAGCACCGGCCACGAGCCAACGGCCGGAGCCCCACCGCAGCATCGCCCCTCCAACCACCGAGGCATCGCAAAGGAGCATCACATGGCAATCCGTCTGGGGGACACCGCTCCCGACTTCACCGCCGAGACCACCGAGGGCACCATCAACTTCCACGAGTTCCTCGGCGACAGCTGGGGCATCCTCTTCTCCCACCCCAGGGACTTCACACCCGTGTGCACGACCGAGCTCGGCGCCTTCTCGGCGGCCAAGGGCGAGTTCGACAAGCGGAACGCCAAGCTCATCGGGCTCTCGGTCGACGACGTCTCCTCCCATGGCAAGTGGGCCGGTGACATCGAGGAGACCCAGGGGACGGCGCTCAACTTCCCGCTCATCGGGGACGAGGACCACAAGGTTGCCGACCTCTACGACATGATCCACCCCAATGCCAGCGACACCGCCACCGTGCGGTCGGTGTTCATCATCGGGCCGGACAAGAAGGTCAAGCTCACCCTCACCTACCCGGCCTCCACCGGCCGCAACGTGTCCGAGGTCCTTCGGGTGCTCGACTCGCTCCAGCTCACCGCCGACTACAAGGTGGCCACGCCGGTCAACTGGAAGGACGGCGAGGACGTCATCATCGTTCCGGCTGTCTCCGATGACGAGGCCAAGGAGCGCTTCCCGAAGGGGTTCAACGCGGTCAAGCCCTACTTGCGCATCACTCCGCAGCCCAACCGCTGATCGGCGGCTGAGGGCCGCCCCTCGAGCGGCGCGCTCGGGCGGCGCCGGCGGAGGCTGCCCGAACGGGCATTGTTTGCCGTCGGGCCCGTTTCTGGCCCGTCCGTACGGCCGCCGTTGCGTCGGCCGGCCGCCGCGTGCCGGTCAGCCGCCGCGTGCCGGTCAGCCGCCGCGTGCCGGTCAGCCGCCGCGTGCCGGTCAGGAGTCCTCGGGGATGGCCTCCCACCATTGGCACCACCACTCGGCGCCGACCAGGATGCGGAGCTTCGAGTGCCAGCAATACGAGAGGTCGCTGTACGGCTCGAGGTAGTAGCGACAGTTCTCGCACTTCTCCTGACCGCTCGGCTTGCCCCGCAGGACGGCGTTGGCGGCCATGTGACGCAACTCGAGTGAGAGCTTTTCGTCGATCTCCTTCGGTTCGGGCTCGGGGATGACGTAGTCGGACACGGCGGCAAGATACCTCACGCCCTCTGGGGTTGCCGCACCCGCCCGGGCCGGCGTTACGGGCGCGACGGCGCGGCGAGCGTCCTCCTCGCCGACAGGTGTGTCGACCACCTGATTGGCGTCCCGCCGGGTGCTCTGATCCGGATCCGTTTCGGCTTCGAGTGGCGCGAGATCGACTTCAGCACCGACGACTTCGTCCCGTTCACCAGGTCGTGGAGGGCACGCGGGGATGCTCGAGGCCACCCGGGCGCGAAGGGACCGCGGCTGGGAGCCCACCTGCTCGAGCCTGGAGGTTCCCGCGCCAGTTCATGGGCGACCCGGCCCATGATCGGGCAGAACGGAAGCTCAATCTCGAGAACCCGGCCTCGGCACACTGTCCGCCACAACCCTCACTGCCGCAGCGTCCGACGACAGCGCTGGTTCAAGAGGTGGACGAGCGCAGTCGCGCCGCCAGCAGGGCCACATCGTCGTGTTGGTGAGCCCGGTCGAGCATGCTGGCAATCACGTGATCGCATAGCGCGCCAGGGGCGAGGACCGGAGCGGCACCGACCACCTCGACGAGCTCCTGCAGACCGCTCGTGAGGTCCTGGTGCCGGTGTTCCACGAGCCCATCCGTGTACAGCAACACCGGCCCACCACCGAGCACCATGGTCGCCTCGGGGCAATCGCCGGCGCCGAGTCGCGATCCGATGGGTGGGCAGGGCTCGATCTCGACCAGCGAGGTCTGTTCGCCGTTGGCCACCACCGGCGGGGGATGGCCGGCCGAGGCGACGGTCATCTTGCCAGTGCCCGGCTCGATCATGGCGATCTGCACGGTGGCCATCCGGTCGGTCCCGGTGGCGATGGCGAAGCGGTCCAGACGGCTGATGGCCTCGCCCGCCGAGCGCGTCTCGGTCAGGATGGCCGACAGTCCGTGGCGCAGCTTGCCCATGACGCTGGCTGCTCGCATGTCGTGCCCCTTGACGTCGCCGACTACCAGGGCCACGAGCTCACCGAGGTCGATCACGTCGTACCAATCGCCACCGACCTCGGTGAAGTCGCTGCCCGGCTCGTAGCGGCCGGCGAGGTCGAGCCCCTGGACGGCGGGGAGCTGGTCGGGAAGCAGGCTTTGTTGGAGCGTGTGGGCGATGAGGTGTTCGTGCTCGTGGCGACGGGCACGTTCGACGACCGACCCGACCTGGACGGCTAGCTGCTCGACGGAGGCCACGTCGCGCTCGGTGAATCGTCGTCCGGACCCGGCCGATACCAATGTGACGGCGCCGATGGTCGTCCCCTCGGCCACCAGAGGGACCGCGATGTACGAAGTGAATCCCAGGGCCTTGACCACCTCGAAGTGGCGGGGGCTGCGAGTGGTCTCGCGCAGGAACTTGTCGGACATGTTCGGGGACCAGCGCGAGCGCGCCGAACGAACGACGTCGATGCTCGGGTGGGTGCCCATGGGATCGGGTGGGAAGTCCTGCTCCAGCTCGTGCACCAGCGCGGCCTTCTTCGGGTCGTAGTGCTGACAGGCCAGGCGGCGGAACCGACCGTTCTCGTCCAGCACGTCGATGAGACAGAGGTCGGCGAGGGCGGGGACGGCGACGGCGGCGAGACGTTGGAGCGTGTCGTGATAGTCGGCAGCTTCGGCCAGCACTCGGCTGGCCTTTAGGAGGAAGGCCTGATCGCGGCGGGCCTGCTCGAGCTCGGTGACCAGTCGTTCCCGGTCGGTGGCCCGCTCGAGGGCGGCGAGCAGCTCACCGACTGGCGCACTCACCGCTTCGACCAGCTCGACGAGCTCGGGGTCGGCGGCGCGAGACTCCCTGCTCAGCAGCTCGACGACCCCGACCACCTCGCCGGCGTAGGTGACGGGGAAGGCGACCGCGGCGCGCAGCCCGACGCGCGCCGCGGGGCCGCTGGCGAACCTCGGATCGGCGGTGAGGTCGGAGATCCACATCGGTTGGCCCGACTGGAGGGCGTATTGGGGCAGCGTGGCGCCCTCGGACGCCCGCTCGGGACGCGAGTGGTGGAGCTGCCGCTCGGGGTCGGCGGCGGGGTCGCTCCAGATCGCCCGACGGACCAGCGATCCATCGACCTCGAGCGACCACAACGTGGTTGCCTCCCACTCGAGCTCGGCGCCCAGGGCGGCGAGCAGCTGCTCTTGCGCCGGTGCCTCATCGTGGGGCTGAGCCAGCGTGTCGAAGAGCCGTTGGGTGAGGTCGCTCCAGCGCGAGAGGCGCTCCACCCGCCTTTGGCGCAGCACGCCGACGACCACCGCGTCGCCCGGCCCGGCGGGAATCTTGGCCACCATGACTTCGACCGGCAGTTCGGCTCCGCTCCGACGGACCAGCCTGCCCTCGAGCGTGCGACCCGACACCTCCCGGAGGCGTTCATCGACGAAGGCGGCGAAGTCGTCGCCCAACCAGTCCTGGAGGGGGGCGGGGAACAATCGGTAGACCGGCGTGCCGATGAGTTCGCCTTCCGGCCAGTCGAGCAGTTGCTCGGCGGCGGGGTTGGCGTAGAGGATGCGGCCGCTCAGGTCGACGGCAACAATGCCGTCGCTCAAGCCGTCGAGCAGAGGCTGAATGCGACGGGAGGGCCAGCCTCGCTGTTCGACCGGCCGAACGTCAGGCATGCCTACCGCCTGGTCCGGTCTGGGCCGAGGTCGACTCGGCCAGCTCCAACGTGAACCACACCATTTTGCCGGGTATCCCCCCGGTCGACGGCAGGACGCCCCACTCGTCGGCGAGAGCGCTCACGATCTGCAGTCCCCGTCCCTTCGGCTGCAGTGGATCGGGCCACTTGACGGAGGGTTGCCCATCGCTCGCATCGGTCACCTCCACGCGCACGAACCCCGCGCTCCGGAAGACCGAAACCTCGAAGTCGGTGGCCGCGTGCACGACGCAATTGGCGGCCAGCTCGGACACCATGAGCTCGACGCGCTCGCGGGCCTCTTGTCCCGCGCCGCCCACCGCCTCGAGCACGAATCGCCTGGCGTTGGCCACCGACGCGGGAGCGGCGGCGAAGCGCCGACTGGGGCTCATGACAGGAAGGGGAGGACAACACCCGGTCGGGTGATCTCGACCACTCGGTGCACGGGGGTGGGGCTCACGCTGGGGGTGGGGTTCACGGCGCGGCCGAAGGCGGCCCTCCATTGCTCCAGGGACGGAGGCGGAGGTCTCTCGCTAGCCGGGCCCAGAGAGGCGAAGCCGTCCATCGCTCACCCAGTATGGCCGTCTGGGCGCCAGCACCCGGGAGCAGCACGCTCCCCACGAGGACAGCCACATCCCCGGGCGGCCGCCCCTGCTCGAGGGTTGGCGGCAGGTGGGGACGGCGACGCCGACGTGGTCACGGTCATCTCTTCGGGCTGACGACGGGAGCTTCGCGGCAAGGACCCCGGCGCTCTGGTTGAACGAGGCTACCGTGGCCGAGCCGACCCGTCATTCGGCGAGTCGCCGATGTTGGCCACCGCCGCTTTTCCGGGATCGGCCAGCGGGCCGCTCCCCATCGGCCCTGCTAGCATGGGAGTCGCCGGTGTGTCGTCTCCCGGCAGCGGAAGATTCCTCGAGGTCGACTCCAACCCATGCCAGACAAGCAGTCCACCATCGCCGACTACCGGCTCCACGACACGGACACCGGTTCTCCCGAGGTGCAGATCGCCCTCCTGAGCGAGCGCATCGTGCACCTGACCGAGCACCTGAAGGTCCACAAGGGTGATCATCACACCCGCCGCGGGCTCCTCAAGTTGATCGGTCGGCGGCGGCGGCTTCTCGACTACGTGCGTCGCAACGACGTCGAGCGGTATCGGGAGGTCATCGGCCGCCTCGGTCTCCGCCGCTAGCAGGCATCGACCACCTCCGCCCGGCCTTGGCCGGGTGGTCGCAATTTCGCCGGCCGCCATCGGCCGGCGGACAAACAGACAACGGGCTACTGCAAGGTCAGTCACCAGTTGCCGATCACCACGCCGCCGAAGGACGTGGTGATCGACAACTGGGAGCTGGCTCGGGTGGCCCCCGAGACACAAGGAGCGTCATGTCCGACGCCGTCACCGTATCGGCACCCATCAGCGGCACCGATCGCACCCTCACATTCGAAGCGGGCAAGCTCGCACAGTTGGCCGACGGCGCCGTCCTCGGGCGCATCGGGGACACTGTCCTCCTGGCCACGGCGACGGCGGCCCGTTCGGTGCGCGAGGGAGCCGACTTCTTCCCCCTCACCGTCGACATCGAAGAGCGGGCCTACGCCGCCGGCAAGATCCCGGGGTCGTTCTTCCGACGCGAGGGCAAAGCCTCCGACCAGGCCATCTTGACCTGTCGGCTCATCGACCGGCCACTCCGCCCCTCCTTCCCCAAGGGCTTCCGCAACGAGGTGCACATCGTCGGGACCATCTTCGGGGCTGATCAGGTCAATCCGCACGACGTGCTGGCCATCAACTCGGCCTCGGCCGCCCTCATGCTGTCGGGCATCCCCTTCGACGGCCCCATCGGGTCGGTCCGGGTGGCCTACTCGACCGAGGGCACATGGATCCCGCACCCGAGCTTCGAGGAGGGTGACGAGTCCACCTTCGAGCTGGTGGTGGCGGGACGGGCCCTGTCCGACGACGAGGACGCCGAGATCGCCATCATGATGGTCGAGGCCGGTGGCTCCGAGAAGGCGTTCCAGTACTACGAGGAGGGTGCCCCCAAGGTCACCGAGGAGGTGCTGGCCGACGGGCTCGAGGCGGCCAAGACGTGGATCCGCGAGTCCATCGTCCTCCAGCGCCGACTGGTCGACGCCGTCGTGGCTGCTCACGGCCCCATCCAGCCCATCGAGTATTCGGCCCTGGCCGACTACGGGGACGACGTCTGGAGCCGGGTCGAGGTCGAGGGCACCGAAGCGGTGGCCAAGGCCGGAACCATCACGGCCAAGGCCGAGCGCAATGCCGCCCTCGACGAGGTCACCGCCACGCTCATCGACCAGCTGGCCGGTGAGTTCCCCGAGCGGGAGGGCGAGATCAAATCGGCTGTGCGGGCACTGACCAAGAAGCTGGTGCGACGCCGCATCGTGGAGGAAGGCCTACGCATCGACGGGCGGACGACCACCGACATCCGGCCGCTCTCGGCCGAGGTCGACCTCTTCCCGACCGCCCACGGCTCGGCCCTCTTCCAGCGGGGCGAGACGCAGGTGCTCAACGTCACCACCCTCGGCATGCCCCGCATGAACCAGCTCCTCGACACCATCACGCCGGGCGAGCACAAGCGGTATATGCACCACTACAACTTCCCGCCCTTCTCCACCGGTGAGACCGGCTTCATGCGAGGGCCCAAACGGCGCGAGATCGGGCATGGCCTGCTGGCCGAGCGGGCGCTCCTGCCGGTGATCCCCCCGCAGGAGGAGTTCCCCTACACCCTGCGCCTGGTTTCCGACGTCCTTGCCTCCAACGGGTCGACGTCGATGGCTTCGGTGTGCGGGTCGACCCTCTCCCTCATGGCTGCCGGCGTTCCCATCAAGGCACCGGTGGCCGGCATCGCAATGGGGCTCGTCCACGACGGTGACGCCTATGTGACGCTCACCGACATCCTGGGCGCCGAGGACGCCTTCGGCGACATGGACTTCAAGGTGGCCGGCACCAGCGACGTGGTCACCGCCCTCCAGCTCGACACCAAGATCGACGGACTGCCCCTCGACGTGCTGAACAAGGCGCTGCTCCAGGCCAAGGAGGCCCGGTTGCGCATCCTCGAGGTGATGGCCGGGGCCATTGACACCCCCCGGGCCGAGGTGGCCGCTTCGGCGCCCAAGATCGTCTCCTTCGAGATCCCCATCGACAAGATCGGCGAGGTCATCGGGCCCAAGGGCAAGGTCATCAACACCCTGCAGCAGGAGACGGGCGCCGACATCGCCGTCGACGACGACGGCATGGTGGGCACGGTCACCATCGGGGCGAAGGACGGAACAGCGGTCGAGGAGGCTCGCCGACGCATCGGAACGATCCTCGACCCGCCGCTCGCCGAGGTGGGTGTCACCTACGAGGGCAAGGTCGTCAACATCACCAAGTTCGGCGCCTTCGTGAACATCCTTCCCGGCCGTGACGGCCTGCTCCACATCTCCAAGATGGGCCAAGGCAAGCGCATCGACCGGGTTGAGGACGTCTTCGAACTCGGCCAGCCGGTCGAAGTCCGCGTCGACGACATCGACCCGCAGGGGAAGGTCTCCCTCTCGCTGGCCGGCACGGCGCCGGCCCCGTCTTCCGACGGCGCCGATAGCAACGGGCCGCGGCGAGCTCGCCGAGACGATCACGACCGGGCTGGTTCGGCAGCGACCGGGGTGGCCCCAGCGGTGACCGCGACGGCGATCGCAGCCGCACGGCACCCTCGGCGCGCGCCGGCGGGGGCTGCTTCCTTCGAGGAGGCCTTCGAGGTGGAGCTGGTCGAGGAGTTCGGTGACCTGGGCCCGGCGACGGTCGAGCAGGGCGACCGGTCGGGAGGGGGCGGCCGGGGCGCTCGTCGCCGACGTTGACGGGCACCGCCCCGCATCCGGCGGGGAGGTGTCGGCCGCCACTCGCCACCGGCCGTCGATGATCCGCGACGAGCAACTGGCATCCGGCCTCCACCTCGTCACCGAGCGCATGGAGGACGCCCGGTCGGTCTGCATCGGCTTCTGGGTGGGGACCGGTTCGCGGGACGAGGGTGCGGAGGAGGCGGGCGCGTCGCACTTCCTCGAGCACCTCTTGTTCAAAGGCACCGATAGCCGCAGCGCGGCGGCCATCGCCGAGGCAGTCGACGAGGTGGGTGGCGACTTCAACGCCTACACGACGAAGGAGTACACCTCCTTCTACATCCGCCTGCTGGCCGAGAACCTCTTCCTCGGCCTCGACATCCTCTCCGACATCATGTGGCGGCCGGCCCTGCGCCCGACCGACGTCGACGCCGAGCGTCAGGTGATCCTCGACGAGATCCTGATGCACGCCGACGAGCCCTCCGACGAGGCGGCCGAGCAGAGCGCGTCGGCCACCTTCCCGGGCCATCCGCTCGGCCGCGACGTGCTGGGCACCGCCGACAGCGTGGCCGCCACCACTGCGGACGGCATCCGTGCCTTCTTCGAGCGTCACTACCGGCCGGGCAACATGGTGGTGGCGGCGGCCGGCGACCTCGACCACCAGGTGGTGGCCGCCGGACTCGAGGAACGGTTCTTCGGCCCGGACGGCGGCACGGCGCCTGGCCGGTGCGCTCCGGAGACAGGGCGTCGACCCCCTGCGTGTGGCCCGGCGCTCGACCGAGCAGGCCCATCTGGTGATGGCGGCCCGATCGTCGGACCGCTTCGACAAACGGCGCTACGCCCTGGCCGTGCTCAACCACGTGCTCGGCGGTGGCCTCTCCAGCCGGCTCTTCCAGGAGATCCGCGAGCGGCGAGGGCTGGCCTATTCGGTGTGGTCCGAGCGGGTCGCCTTCTGTGACGCCGGGATGGTCAGCATCGGCCTGGGCACGGCGCCCGAGCACGTGAGTGAGGCCCTGGCCGTCGTCACGGCGACTATGGGCGACCTCGGGGCGCATGGCATCACCGAGCGCGAGCTGCGGGTGGCAGTCGGCAACCTACGAGCCGAGACCCTGCTGGCCGGTGAGGACTCGGGGGCGCGCATGGGCCGCATCGGCGCCGCACTCCTCCTCTACCACGAGGTCATCCCCGTCGACGAGCTGCTGCACCGCGTCGAGTCGGTCACCTTGGAGGACGTCCACGCCGTGGCCGCCGAGCTGGCTGCCGCCCCGCGGAGCCTGTCGGTGGTCGGGCCCTTCGACGCCGCCGACTTCGACGTCGACGAGCTGGCCCTCGGCTGAGCTGCGTCCTCGGGCCGGCGGGAGGCCGACAGTAGGCTCGCCAGCGGTGGCAGAGGTGGTGCGAGTCGGCGTGGTCGGTGCGGGCGGACGGATGGGTAGTGAGGTGTGCCGCACGGTCCTCGAGCACCCGGGACTCGAGCTCGTCTGTGCCGTCGATCCCCCTCACGCCGGCGCCGATCTCACCTCCATCATCGGCTCGGCAGCCGGTGATGTCGTCGTGGCCGGCGATGCCGGCGCGCTGGCCCAGGCCGGGACGGAGGTGGCCGTCGACTTCACCCGCATCGAGGCGGTGCGGGCCACCCTCCCCGTCTGCGCGGCGGCCGGCATCCATGCCGTGGTCGGGACCACCGGGGCGACGGAGAGCGACCTCGTCGCCTGGCGGCGACTCTTCGCCGGACCGGAGGCGAGCGCACCCAACTGTGTGGCCGCCGCCAACTTCGCCATCGGCGCCGTGTTGCTCATGCGCTTCTGCGAACTGGCCGCGCCCCACTTCGAGTCGGCAGAGATCGTCGAGCTGCACCACGCCGGGAAGCTCGACGCCCCCTCGGGGACGTCGCTGACAGACCGCCGAGCGCATGGCCGCGGCGCGGGCATCGGCCGGGGTGGGGGAGCTCCCCGGCCGACCGCACGGCCACCACCGTCGTCGAAGGGGTCCGAGGTGGGAGTGGGCCTGGCGGGGTGCGCATCCACTCCGTACGACTCCCCGGGCTGGTTGCCCACCAAGAGGTCGTCTTCGGCGCGCCCGGGCCAGACCCTCACCATCCGCCATGACTCCACCGATCGCACCTCGTTACATGGACGGGGTAGTGCTGGCCATCCAGGCGGTGGGCGGGCGACCCGGGCCTCACCGTCGGGCTCGAGCCGCTGCTCGGTCTCTGAGGACGACGACGCGCACGGTGGACGACACCCGCGAGCGGATTCTGGCCGCCACCTACGCCTGCGTGGCCCGCTGGGGCCTGGCCAAGACCACCGTCGAGAACGCCGCCCGCGAGGCCGATGTGTCCCGGGCCACCGTCTACCGCACGTTTCCCGGCGGCCGTGACGAGCTGCTCGACGCCACCGTGGCGTGGGCCACCGCCGCCTTCTTCCTCCGCCTCTACGAGCAGGTGCAGGAGGCCGCCAGTCTCGAGGAGGTGCTCGAGCTCGGCATCCGCTTCGCCCACCGGTCGATCCTCGAGCACGAGGTGCTGCAGCGGGTCATGCAGACCGAGCCCGAGAAGCTGCTGCCCGCCCTCACCGTCGAGAGCATCCGCGTCCGGGACGCCATCGCCGAGTTCCTGATCCCCTACCTCGAGGCCCGCGGGGTGGTGCCCGGCGTCGACCTTCACGAGGCGGCCGACTTCCTGGCCCGCATGGTCATCTCCTACATCGTCGCCCCCGGCCGGTGGGACCTCGAGGACCCCGAACAGGTGGCCGAACTGGTCGAGGCCGAGCTCCTGGCCGGGGTGGTCGGCCCGCCTCCAGGGCGGCCTTCCGTTGACAATGAGACAAAAACTGACCTAGCGTTTCACACCGTGAGCGTCCAGGCTCTGCATGTGCTCGGTGACCTCGGTGAACGGCCCAACCCCCGGGCTGTGTCCGACGGCGACCATGCCTCGCCCCACCGGGTGCGGGTGGTGGATGCCACCCTCGAGTGCCTGGCCCGCTACGGCACGGCCAAGACGACGGTCGACGACATCGCCCGGCAGGCCGGGCTGTCGCGGGCCACCGATCTACCGGGCCTTCCCCGGCGGGCGGGACGAGATCCTGGCCGCGGTGGTGGACACCGAGGCCGCCCGCCTGTTCTCGGCCCTCGGCCTGCGGTTGGGCGCGGCCTCCGACCTCACCGAGGCACTGGTGGCCGGGATCGTCGAGGCGTCCTCCCGGATCCGCAACCATTCGGCCCTCGCCTACATGGTCGCCCACGAGCCGGAGATCGTCCTCGGCCACCTGGCCTTCGAGGACTCGGCCCGGCTGCTGGAGACGGCCGCCCGGTTCACGGCGCCGTTCCTGGCCCGCTGGCTGCGTCCGGCCGAGGCCGGGCGGGTAGCCGAGTGGGCCACCCGCATCGTCCTCTCCTACGCCATCTCACCCTCGCCGCAGACCGACCTGTGCGACCCCGATCAGGCCACCCGCCTGGTGACCACGTTCGTGATGCCCGGGGTGCGCGCCCTCCACCGGGCGGCCACCGCACCCACCTTTGACATCACCCCATTCGCGCCGGCTCCCGGCCGCACAGCGCCGGCAACCGTCGAGAACTCTCGAGCCATCCAAGGAGACAGCTGATGACCACTGAGATGAGCAGCACCGAGCAGATCATCGGGCGGCACCGACATCAACGACTTCGAGGCCATCCTCTCGGTCGTCGGCGCCGAGGAGGCCGACGGTCGCCACGTCGTGCACTCCGAGCTACGACTCCATCTTCACCTGGGACTACGAGAAGGGGGCCCGGCCCAAGCTCAACAAGCTCTACGAGAAGGCCAAGAAGGCGCAGTGGAACGGCGAGACCGACCTGCCCTGGGAGACCGAGGTCGACCAGGAGAAGCTGGTGCTGGCCCAGGCCGCCGCCACCGGCGGGTTCGGCTCCGGGTTCGACCTCACCGGCACCCCGGTCGAGCACTGGTCCGACAAGGAGTGGCTGGCCTTCGGGGTCGAGAGCCAGAACTGGACGCTCTCGCAGTTCCTCCACGGCGAGCAGGGGGCCCTCATCTGCACGGCCAAGATCGTCGAGTCGGTCCCATGGATCGACGCCAAGTACTACGCCTCGACCCAGGTGATGGACGAGGCCCGCCATGTCGAGGTGTTCGCCAAGTACCTCGACGAGAAGCTTTCGGGCCACTACCCGCTCAATGCCCACCTCGGCCTGCTGCTCGACGACATCATCCGTGACTCGCGCTGGGACATGACCTATCTCGGGATGCAGATCATGGTCGAGGGACTGGCCCTCGCCGCCTTCGGGTTCATGCACCAGATGACCGAGGACCCGCTGCTCAAGCAGCTGCTGCGCTACGTGATGGCCGACGAGGCCCGCCACGTGGCCTTCGGTGTCCTCAGCCTCGAGGAGTACTACCGCGAGCTCACCGCCTCCGAGCTGCGCGAGCGCCAGGAGTTCGCCTTCGAAGCCGCCGTGCGGATGCGCGACCGCTTCCTCCAGCAGGAGGTGTGGGATCGGATGGGCATCGATCCCGAAGGCCATCGTTCCCATCGTGCAGCAGGCCCCCGAGCGCAGCCAGTTCCAGGCCCTGCTGTTCTCGAAGATCGTCCCCAACTGCAAGAAGCTCGGCTTGCTCGACGCGGCCGACGGCTGGCTGCGGACGAAATTCACCGAGCTCGGCGTCATCGAGTTCGAGTCGTGGACCGACACTGCCGAGGAGGCCGACGCCATGGCCGACGCCCCACCCTCGGAGCGCCTCGCGTCCTGACCGTCGCCGGCGGATCGCTCCGGGGGAGCGGGAGCAGCGGCTGGTAGCCTCCGTCGCGTGCGGTCGCACTTCTCCTCGCCGCCGGTGACCGACCGGTGATCGGCGGCTGATCGCCATGCCCCGCTTCGGCGCCGTTGTCACCGCCATGGTCACCCCGTTCGCCGCTCGACGGGTCGGTCGACCTCGACGCGGCCGTCACGCTGGCCCGTCATCTGGCCGCCAACGGGACCGACGGACTGGTGGTGGCCGGGACCACCGGTGAGGGCCCGGTCCTCGCCGACGGGGAGCGTCTCGATCTCATCGAGGCGGTGGCCACATCCACCGATATCCCGGTCATCGCCTCGACCGGGACCAACGACACCGCCCATTCGGTGGCTCTCACGGCCGAAGCCGACGGCCGGGGGGCGGCCGGCGTCCTCGCCGTCACCCCGTACTACAACCGGCCCTCTCCGGCCGGGATCGCCGCCCATTTCCGGGCCGTCGCCGCCGCCACCGACCTCCCGGTCGTGCTCTACGACATCCCCGTGCGCACCGGTCGCCGCATCGGCCCCGCACTGACGGTCGAGCTGGCCAACGAGGTGGACAACATCGTGGCCACAAAGGACTCGACGGGGGACCCGTCGGGTGCGGCCGTCGTCGTGGCCCAGAGCCCGTCCTCTTTCGAGGTCTACTGCGGTGACGACGCGCTCATCCTCCCGTTCGCCGCCATCGGCGCCGTCGGGGCGGTGAGCGTGGCCAGCCACTGGGCCGGGCCCGCCATCGCCGAGATGCTGACCACCTTCGCCGCCGGGCGCGTCGCCGAGGCCCGGCGGATCAACCAGCGCCTGCTCGAGTCCTACCGGTTCGAGTCGACCGACGAGTTCCCCAACCCGGTGCCGGCCAAGGCCGCCTGCCGGGCCCAGGGGCTTCCCGTCGGGCAGTGCCGGTTGCCCCACCCGCCGGCACCGACGTCGCTCGACGCCGAGGCCGGTTCCCTCATCGCCCGGCTCGGGGAACCGGGCGCGGTCCGCCGGTCGGTTGCCTGAGCGACCGGCACCGGACGTTCCCGCACCCGTGGCGGCGGTGCGGCCCGAGCCGGAAAGAAGGACACGGACGAGTCCGGATCGTGTTCCTCGGCGGCCTCGGGGAGATCGGCCGCAACTGCGCCTGCATCGAGGTGGGCGGTCGCATCATCGTGCTCGACGTGGGCGTCATGTTCCCCGACCCCGACATGCCCGGCGTCGACCTGGTGCTGCCCGACTTCACCTACCTGCAGGAGAACGCCGAGCGAGTCGACGCCGTCATCCTGACCCACGGGCACGAGGACCACACCGGCGGCCTGGCCTACCTGCTGCGGTCCCTGTCGGTGCCGGTCTTCGGGTCGGAGCTGACCCTCGCCCTGGCCCGCAACCGGGTCGACGAGGCGGGCATGGCCGACCGGGCCCAGTTCATCCCGGTCAGTGACGGCGAGCGCCGGAACGTGGGGCCGTGCGAGGTCGAGTTCATCCCCGTGACCCACTCGGTCCCGCACTCCTTCGCCACCGCCTTCTTCACCCCCCAGGGGATCATCCTGCACTCGGGCGACTTCAAGCTCGACCTCCACCCGGTCGACGGGAGGCGCACCGACCTCGCCCGCATGGGTGCGCTGGCCGACGACCCCGGCATCCGCCTCCTCCTCTCGGACTCGACCAATGCCGAGGAGCCCGGCTTCACGCCGTCGGAGTCGACGGTCGGGTCCACCCTCGAGAAGGTGTTCCGGGAGCGCCCGGGCCGCCGGTTCGTCGTCACCTGCTTCGCCAGCCACATCCACCGCGTCCAGCAGGTGGCCGACGCCGCCATCGCCGAGGGACGGTCCATCGCCACGCTCGGGCGGTCCATGCAGAAGAACGTGGCCCTGGCCCGGCGCCTCGGCCTGCTTACCATCCCCGATCGGTCGATGGTCGACATCGAAGAGGTCGACGACCTCGACGACGGACAGGTGTGCGTGATCTCGACCGGGTCACAAGGCGAGCCCATGTCCGCCCTCTCCCGGCTGGCGACCGGCGACAACCGGTTCTTCAACCTGCGCCAGGGCGACGTGGTCGTGATCAGCGCGCATCCCATCCCCGGCAACGAGTGGTCGGTGGGCCGGGTCATCGACGGCCTGCACCGGCGCGGGGTGGAGGTCATCCACACCGGGGTCGAGCCGGTGCACGTGAGCGGGCATGCCCGCCGGGGCGAGTTGGCCATGCTGATGTCGGTGACCCGCCCGGAGTACTTCATCCCCGTCCACGGCGAGTACCGGCACATGGCCAACCATGTGCGGCTGGCCGAGTCCATGGGCATCGACGGCGACCGGACCATCCTGTGCGAGGACGGCGACGCCGTGCGCCTCGACGCCAAGGGGTTGCACCGCGACGGCACCGTCCCCGGCGGCTACCTGTTCGTCGACGGGAGCTCGGTCGGCGATATCGGCCACGGTCTGCTGCGCGACCGCATGGTGCTGGCCGAAGAGGGGGTCGTCATGGCGGTGGCCACCGTCGACCTCAAACGCGGGGAGGTGGTGGGAACCCCCCAGATCGTGACCCGCGGGTGGGCCCATGCCGAAGGCGTCGTCGAGGCCCTGCTCGACGACGCCCGCGGCGAGATCACCAAGGCGCTCGAGGAGGCGCTGAGCGCGGGGAGTACCGACCACGAGTCGCTCAACCGGGTGACACGGCGGACCATGGGCCGCCTGGTGGGGGAGCGCACCCGGCAGCGGCCGATGATCGTGCCGGTGATCGTCACCGTCTGACCTGCGGCGCTGCCTGGGCGCGAGCGGCGCCGAAGCGGTCGGCGTCCCCCTGCCGGTTGCAGCCTCGGCGGTACCCTTTCCCTCCTGTGACGACCGCCACCAAGCGATCGGCGGGCCGCTCCGGGACCTCGCGGTCGGCTCGCCGCCGACCTCCGGCCGGCCGTCAGCGAGGATCGGCGCCGAACGGTGGGCGGCGGGCGCACGGCGGGCGGGGGAACCGGTCCGGCGCCGGGCGCCGTGGCCGAGACGCCGCGCCGGGTCTCGGCGAGTCCATCGGCCAGGTACTGCGCGGCCATGCCGCCGACGTCTGGGCGGTGGTCCTCGTCACTGTCGGCGCCCTGGGCGCGCTGGCCGTCTACGCCGGCTCGCTCGGCCCCGCCGGACACGACGTCCGCCTGGCCGCCTCCGACGTCTTCGGGTGGGCGCGCCTCTTGGTGCCGCCGCTGGCGGTGCTGGTCGGAGTTCGTCTCGTCGTCGGACGGAGCGGGGGTCGCGACGAGGAGTGGGAGGACGAAGAGGGCCACCGCGGCCGGCGAGGCGGCCCGGGCCATCGTTGGGGCCACCCTCACCCTGCTGGCCATCGCCGGCCTCGCCGCGCTGGCCGGAGGCTCGCCCTCGGTGCGCGCGCCCGTCGCCAAGCTGGGCTCGGCCGGCGGGTGGGTCGGTGCCGCCGTGGCCGACCCGCTGGGCCACGCCCTTGGGGGCGCCGGGGCAGCCACCGTGTTCCTCGCCGTGCTGGTCGTGGCCCTCGTCGTGTTCACCGGGGTGACGGTGCGGACGGCGGCCGTCGGAGTGGGCAGGGCCGCCCGGTGGGCCCTGGCCACTGGCCCAGGGGGGCGAGCTCCGGCGGCCACGCCGCCTGAGGACAGCGACGAGGACGAGCCGACCGACCCGTTCGGTCGGGCCGTCGCAGAGACGGAGCCCGAAGGGCCGGTGGTGGCCGAAGCGGTGCCGGTCTGACCACCGCGCCCGAGGAGCCGCTCCGGCCGCCGCCGACCAGGGCGCGACCGAGCCGGTGGCGCCGCCGGCGCGTCCAGCTGCCGACGCCCCGCTCGAGCTGCGGCTCGGGCCGTCGGTCGGGGAGTGGCGGTTGCCGCCGGCCGACCTGCTCAAGCGGGCCGGGAAGCAACCCGTGGACGAGCACGACGCCGACGCCGGGGGCACCGCCCTGGTGGCTGCCCTCGCCGCCCACGGGGTCGAGACCCGCTTGGTCGGGCGCACGATCGGGCCGTCGGTCACCCGCTTCGAGATCGAGCTCGGGCCCGGCGTCAAGGTTTCGCGGGTGACATCGCTGTCCAAGGACATCGCCTACGCCATGGCCTCGCCCGACGTGCGCATCCTGGCCCCCATCCCGGGCCGGTCGGCCATCGGCGTCGAGGTGCCCAACCGCCATCGCCAGCTGGTGGCCCTGGGCGACGTGCTCGCCTCGGCGGAGGCGAAGAAGGCCACCCATCCGCTCGAGGTGGCCATGGGCCGGGACATCGCCGGCCGGGCCGTGTTCGTCAACCTGGCCGACATGCCCCACGTGCTCGTCTCGGGAGCCACCGGGGCGGGGAAGTCGTCCTGCATCAACTCGATGCTCACCTCCATCCTGACCCGGGCCACCCCCGACCAGGTCCGGCTCATCCTCGTCGACCCCAAACGCGTCGAGCTCGGCCACTACAACGACCTGCCGCACCTGCTGACCCAGGTGGTCGTCGACCCGAAGAAGGCGGCCAACGCCCTCAGCTGGGCGGTCACCGAGATGGAGCGGCGCTACGACCTGCTCGCCGAGGTGGGCATGCGCGACATCGCCGGCTACAACGCCGCCTTCGACAACGGCGAGCTCACCGACCACGAGGACGCCCACCGGCTGCGGACGATGGGAGCCGGCGACGACGAAGACGACGAAGAGGCGGAGGACGAGGTCCGCTACGGCCGGCTGCCGTTCATCGTCATCGTGGTCGACGAGCTCAACGACCTCATGATGGTGGCCGCCCGCGACGTGGAGGAGTCGGTTGTCCGCTTGGCCCAGATGGCCCGGGCCGTGGGCATCCACCTGGTGCTCGCCACCCAGCGGCCGTCGGTCGACGTGATCACCGGGGTCATCAAGGCCAACATCCCGTCCCGACTCGCCTTCTCGGTGGCCACGCTGGCCGACAGCCGGGTCATCCTCGACCAGCCCGGCGCCGAGCGGCTCATCGGCCGCGGCGACATGCTCCTGTTGTCGGCCTCGTCGTCGATCCCGCAGCGGTTGCAGGGACCTTGGGTGAGTGCCGAGGAGGTTCGCGCCATCGTCGCCCACTGGCGGCGCCAGCGGGCGATGGAGGTCGTGGCCGGCATCGACCCGGTGGTTGGCGTCGACGGCGCGGCCCGCGGCGATGACGACGACGGTGACGACGACGACCTGCTCGACCAGGCCATGGAGCTGGTCGTCCGCTCGCAGCTCGGCTCGACCTCGATGCTGCAGCGCAAGCTGCGAGTGGGGTTCGCCCGGGCCGGTCGCCTCATGGACCTCATGGAGCGCCGAGGGATCGTGGGCCCTTCCGAGGGCTCGAAGGCCAGGGCCGTGCTCATGACCCCAGAGGAGCTGGACTCCCGCTGAGCAACGCCGACCTCGCGCCCGCCGACGCCGAGCCCTCCGCCGGCGAGCCCCAGCAACCCGAGCCCGAGACACGTCGCCAGCGGCGGCAGCGGCGGGCGCACCGGCGCCGATGGTGGTGGCTGGCCGCCGGGGTGGCGACCGTCCTGGCCGCCGCCGGCGCCTTCGCCGCCGTGCGTGCCACCCGATCCGCTGGCCCGACCGGTGGTGCGATCGTCGGTCGTCACCTCGATGTCCGTGCCCGGAGTGGCGCCCGCCTTCCCGTGGCCGGCGGTGGGCCAGGCGGCGGTGTCCGTCCCCGCCCTCGGATATCGCGGCCCAGTCGGCGCCGGAGACGCCCGTCCCCATCGCGTCGTTGACCAAGATGACCACCGCCCTGGTCGTCCTGCGCGACCATCCCCTGGCGCCGGGAGCGGCTGGCCCGCTCATCACCATCAGCGCCGACGATGCCGCCCAGTTCGGCCTCGACACCGCCGACGACCAGTCGTCGGTGCCGGTGGCCACCGGTGAGCAGCTGAGCGAGCGCCAGATGCTCGAGGCCCTGCTCCTGCCCTCGGCCAACAACATCGCCTATGCCCTCGCCGAGTGGGACGCCGGGTCGCAGGCTGCCTTCGTGGCCAAGATGAACGCCACCGCCGCCGGTCTCGGCGCCATCTCCACGCACTACGTCGACGCCAGCGGGTTCGATGCCGGCTCGGTCTCGACCGCCGCCGACTGCCTCCGGATCGCCGCTGCCGCCATGCGCATCCCGGCTTTCGCCGACATCGTGGCCATGCCGTCGGCGCCGTTCCCCATGGCCGGCACCATCCGCAACGTGATCGGCGGGGTCGGCGCGGCGGGCATCGTGGGCGTGAAGTCGGGCTTCACCTCCGTTGCCGGCGGGTGCCTCGTGCTGGCCGGTAACCGAACGGTGGCGGGCCGCCAGGTGCAGGTCCTCGTGGCCGTGCTCGGCCAACCGGTCGAGCCGCCCCCGCCCCCGCCCAAGACGGCGGCCAACCCGCCGCCGCCATCGTCGACGACCAATACCACCACCACCACCACCACGACCACCACCACCACCACGCTTGCCTCCGACCACAGAACTTCTCCCCACGCCGCCGGCCTCCGTGCTCCAGCTGTCGTCCGTGTTCCAGTTCGCCGGCCCGGCAGCCCTGGCCGTCCTCACCTCGGCCGAGTCGGGCATCGTCCCCGTGACGGTGACCCAGCCGGGATCGGTCGTGGCCACGGTCACCGCCTCGTGGGGCGGCCAGCCGCCATACCGCCGCGGTGGTGACCGTCGCCGGCGCCGAGGTCGTGGCCCGTCCCGGCCAGCGCATCGACTCGCTGGCCCGCCTGCACCTGGTGCCGGCCGGTGCCACTGGCGGCAGGCAGGTGGGGGATGCCTTCTTCTGGCTGGGCGCCCAGCTCGAGGCGGTGCCCCTGCGCCTCACCACCACGGTCAGCGAGCCGTCGTGGTGGTGGCGCGTCCTCCACGGCTGACCAGCAGGTCCACGGCTACCGTATCGGTCGTGCGCGTACGGGCCCCAGCCTCGGCGGCCAACCTCGGACCCGGCTTCGACACCCTGGCCTTGGCCCTTGACCGCTACGTCGAGGTCGAGATCGAGCCGGCTCAGAAGCTGATGGTCCGCTCGGAGGGCGAGGGCGCCGGGCTGTCCGACGACCCGTCCCATCTGGCCGCCCGGGTGGCCATCGACGTGGCCGGCACCGACCGTCTCTCCATCACGCGTGCGCTCGCAGGTGCCCATCGCCCGCGGCCTCGGCTCGTCGGCCGCCCTGGCCGTGGCCGCCGCCGCCGCCGCCGGGGCCAAGGACCCGCTGGCCGTGGCCGCCCGCACCGACGGGCATGCCGACAACGCCGCCGCCTCCGCCATCGGCGGGTTGGTGGCGGCGGCCCGGGTGCGTGGCGGTGTCCAGGCCGTGCGCCTTCCCCTCGATATCAGCCTGGCCTTCGTGGCCATCGTCCCCGACATGACGCTGTCGACGGCGCGGGCCCGGCAGGTCCTGCCCACCGAAGTGAGCCGCGACAGCGCCACCTTCAACCTGTCGCGGCTCGCCCTGTTGATGGCCGGGCTGGCCGACAGCCGGTTGCTCATTCCCGAGGCCACCGAGGACCGGCTGCACCAGGACTACCGCAGCCCGCTCTTCCCGGCGGCGCCCAAGCTGCTCTCGGCCATGGCCACCTCCGGCGCGCTGGCCGTTTGCTGGTCGGGATCGGGCCCCACCCTCCTCGGCATCTGCCATGGGTCGAGACCCCCGGCGTGGAGGCGGCGGCCACCGTGGCCATGGCCGACGCCGGCGTGACCGGCGAGGTCATGGTGCTCCACCCCGACATGCACGGGACTGGTCTTCGACCGCGACGGCACCGGGCCCGCGCTCGACCTCGACGTGCTCGGCCCCCTCTCCTGAGGGGAGGAAGCCATCCCGACCCGCCCGTCCCGCGACCTCGTGGCCGTGGACAACCCCCATCCCGGACGCGACTACGAGGTCCGCTGCGAGACGCCGGAGTTCACCTGCCTGTGCCCCATGACCGGCCAGCCCGACTTCGCCACCGTCAGGATCCACTACGTGCCCGACCGCTCGATCGTGGAGCTCAAGTCGCTCAAGCTCTATCTCTGGAGCTACCGAGACGAAGGCGGCTTCCACGAGGACATGACCAATCGCATCCTCGACGACCTGGTGGCGGCCATCGCCCCCCGGCGGATGACGGTGACGACCGATTGGCTGGTCCGCGGCGGTATCCACACGGTGGTCGAGGCCTCGCACCCGTAGAGCGCAACGACCGGCCGGCACTCCGACACCGGCTTGTGTGTCCTGGAGTGCGTGCCGGGGTGGGGCCTCCCGGTGCCGTCGTATCCTGGGACGGTGACCTCGTCGGACGGATCGGCGCCCACCGCCGCGGCCAGCGGAGACGCCGGCCGTGCGCCCCGCACCTTCGCCATTCGCACCTTCGGGTGCCAGATGAACGAGCACGACTCGGAGCGGCTGGCCGGCGGCCTCCTGTCCGAGGGCATGGTGCCGACCGACGACCTCGAGTCGGCCGACGTCGTCGTGTTCAACACGTGCTGCGTGCGGGAGAACGCCGACAACCGGTTCTACGGCCACCTCGGCAACCTCAAGTCGCTGCGCGAGCGCCGTCCCGGGATGCAGATCGCCGTCGGCGGCTGCCTGGCCCAGCTCAGCGGCGATGGCATCCGGGCCCGGGCGCCCCACGTCGACGTGGTCTTCGGGACCCACAACCTGGGCCGGCTGCCGGCCTTGCTGCGGCAGGCGGCGACGGAGGGCCCGACCGTCGAGGTCACCGACGGACCCGGTCGGGCTGACGGAGACAGCGCCGGCGACAGCGCCGGCGCCGCTGGCGGCGACTGGGACGGCGACCGTGCTGCCGCGCTCGGCGCCGTGCGCGAGGTGCCCTACGCGGCATGGGTGACCATCCAGGCCGGGTGTGACAACTCGTGCGCCTTCTGCATCGTGCCCTACGGTGCGCGGCCGCGAGGTGTCGCGTCCCTTCGAGATCGTCGTCGACGAGGTCGAGCAACTGGCCCGGCGGGGGGTGACCGAGGTCACGCTGCTCGGCCAGAACGTGAACTCCTACGGCCGCGACCTGACCCGGCGCCGCCCGCTCTTCGCCGCGCTGCTGCGGGCCGTCGGCGCCGTCGAGGGCATCCGGCGGGTGCGCTTCACCAGCCCGCACCCGAAGGACCTGCGCCCCGAGACCATCGCCGCCATGGCCGAGACGCCGGCGGTCTGCAACCACCTGCACCTGCCCCTCCAGTCGGGGAGCGACCAGGTGCTGGCGGCCATGCGGCGCGGGTACACGGCCGAGCGGTACCTGGCCCGCCTGCGCGCCGCCCGGGACGCGGTGGCGGACCTGGCCGTCACCACCGACCTCATCGTCGGCTTCCCCGGCGAGTCCGACGACGACTTCGAGCGCACCCTCGAGGTGGTGGCCGAGGCGGCCTACGACAGCGCCTACACCTTCATCTTCTCGCCCCGCCCGGGCACCCGGGCCGCGGCCATGGCCGACCGGTTCGTGCCGGCCGACGTGGTGGCCGAGCGCTTCGAACGGCTGCGGGTGGTCGTGGAGCGCTCGGCCCTGGCCGCCCACCGGGCCCGCATCGGCCGGATGGAGGAGGTGGTGGTGGAGGGCCCGTCCAAGCGCGACCCAGCCACGATGACCGGGCGCAGCTCCCAGAACAAGCTGGTCCACTTCCGCCCCGGCGGAGCGGCGAGGCTGGCGCAGCCCGAACCGGGCTCTTACGCCGCCGTGCGCATCACCGGGGCCGCCCCTCACCACCTGGTGGGGGAGTGGCGCGACACCGTTGGCGCCACCCGTCCACCGCCGGCGCATCCCGGTCGCCGCCGGATGACGGTGGGCGCGGGGACGCTCGGCGGTCTCCGGAGCTCGGTCGGCTCCGAAGCCGGCGGAGATCGCCAGGCGCGTCCTCGGGCGCACGGTGGCGCTCGTCGGCACCACCGCGTCCGGCAAGTCGGCCGCCGGCCCTGGAGGTGGCTCGGGCCGCGGCCAGTGGCGGCCGTCGGGCCGGTCGAGCTCGTGTCGGTCGACTCGATGGCCGTCTACCGCGGCATGGACATCGGGACGGACAAGCCCGACCGCGCCGCCCGCCGCGCTCGTTCCCCATCACCTCATCGACATCGCCGACCCGGCCGAGGACTTCTCGGTCCGGGCCTTCCAGCGAGGCCGCGGCCGCCGCCCTCTCGGGCATCGCCAGCCGCGGTCACCACGCCGTGCTCGTCGGCGGAACGGGCCTCTACCTGCGGGCGGTCACCGACGGGCTGCACTTCCCGGGCCGCTTCCCGGCGGTGGCCGCCGCGCTGGTGGCCGAGGTGGACGCCGCCGGCCCGCCGGGGACCGACGCCCGTCGCCGACAGGTCGGCGCGCTGCACCGGCGGCTGGCCGACATCGACCCGCTGGCCGCCGGCCGGATGGAGCCGGCCAACGAGCGCCGGGTCCTGCGCGCCCTCGAGGTGGCGCTCGGGTCGGGCCGGCCCTTCTCGTCGTACGGCCCCGGGCTCGAGCGCTATCCGGCCACCCCGGTTCGCCTGGTCGGCATCCGCCCCGACCTCGCCACTCTCGACCGCCGCATCCATGAGCGCCTCGTGCGACAGATGGACGCCGGCTTCCTCGACGAGGTCCGCGCCTCTGGCGGCCCGGCCGGCGGGCTGTCCCGCACGGCCCGCCAGGCGCTCGGCTACCGCGAGCTGCTGGCCCACGTCGAAGGGGGCGCTCACCCTGCCCGAGGCGCTGGCCGAGGCCGAGCGCCGCACCCGCGCTTTCGCCCGCCGGCAATGGGCCTGGTTCCGCCGTGACCCCCGCATCGAGTGGGTCGACCCCGGAGGCCAGGCCGTCCGCCGGGTGCTCGAGCGCCTGGCCGAGGCGCCCGAGGCGGCGGTGGGAGACTGGGCGGGCCGATGACCGCACCGCCATCCCCCCTCCTGCGGCTCACCAAGCACCACGGCGCCGGCAACGACTTCCTGGTCACCCTCGACATCGAGGGGACGTCGCCGCTCGATCCCCGAGCTCGTCGGCCGCGCTGTGCCACCGGCACCGGGGCGTGGGTGCCGACGGCGTCATCCGGGTCTTCGGCGGCAAGGACGGGGCCGACCTGGCCATGGAGCTGCGCAACGCCGACGGCGGCCCGGCCGAGACGAGCGGCAACGGCCTGCGGTGCCTGGCCCAGGCCGCGGTCGACGCCGGGCTCGTGGCGCCGCACTCCTTCACCGTCTGGACGGCCGCCGGCGTGCGGTCGGTCGACTACGAGCCCGGCCTCGGCCGGCTCGGCCTCGGCCTGGGTGGACATGGGCCGCCCCGAGCTCGGACCCGACACGAGGACCTGGCCGGCGCTAGCGCTGGCTCGACGCGAGGCCCTGGCCGAGGTGCAGGTGGCGCGGCTCGTCGACGTGGGCAACCCACATCTCGTGGTCATCGGCCCCGACCCGGCCACCATCGACGTGGCCAGCGTCGGGACGGGCGCTCGACGAGCAGCATCCCGGCGGCCGCAACGTCGAGTTCGTCGCCGTCGACGCCGACGGCGCCCTCCGCCTCCGGGTGTGGGAGCGCGGCGTGGGGCTGACCCGGGCCTGCGGCACCGGGAGCGTGGCCGCGGCCGCGGTCGCGAGGGCGGCGGGCCTCGCCGGTGATCGGGTCCGCGTGCACAACCCGGGCGGCACCCTCGAGGTGGCCTTCGCCGGCGCCGAGGCCCGGCTCGGCGGTCCCGTCCACAAGGTGGCCGACATCGCCGTCGACCCGGCCGCCCTCCTGGCGGCGGACCGATTGTGACTCCCGACCAGTCCGCCTTCACCGACACCCTCATCTCGCGGGCGGTACGCGAGCGCATCGTGTTGGTCGGCGTGACCCTGCCGCCTTCCACCATGGCCGAGACCGAGGCGGCGCTCGACGAGCTGGCCCGGCTGGTCGACACGGCCGGCGCCGACGTGGTCGACCGGGTGGTGCAACGCCGGGCCGCGCCCGACCCCTCCACCTACCTCGGCCGGGGCAAGGCCGAGGAGCTGCGGGCCGTCTGCCTGGCCACCGACGCCGACACCGTCGTCTTCGACGACGACCTCACCCCGGCCCAGCAGCGCAACCTCGAGCAGATCCTCGGGCGAACGGCCATCGACCGCACGGCGGTGATCCTCGACATCTTCGCCCAGAACGCCCGCACCCCCGAGGGCCGGGCCCAGGTGGAGCTGGCCCTCCTCCGCTACCGGCTGCCCCGGCTCCGCGGCCGCGGCCGCGCCTTCAGCCAGCAGGCCGGCGGGATCGGCACCCGGGGCCCGGGCGAGACCCAGCTCGAGGTCGACCGGCGCCGGCTGACCAGCCGCATGCGCCGGCTCGAGTCCGACCTCCGCCAGCTCGACCGCACGCGGCGGACGCAGCGCCGCAGCCGGAGCCCGGTCGCGCCAGCGGCTCGTGTCGCTCGTCGGCTACACCAACGCCGGCAAGTCGACGCTGCTCAACCGCCTCTCCGGCGCCGACGTGCTCGTCGAGGACCGCCTGTTCTCGACCCTCGACCCGCGGACCCGCCAGCTCGACCTGCCCGGCGGGGAGACGGTGCTGCTCACCGACACGGTGGGCTTCGTGCGCAAGCTGCCCCACCAGGTGGTCGAGTCCTTCCGTTCCACGCTCGAGGTCGTCGTCGACTCCGACCTCATCGTCCACGTCGTCGACGGGTCGGCACCCGACCTCGAGGGCCAGGTCGACGCCGTGCGCCGGGTGCTGGCCGAGATCGGCGCCGACGGGCTGCCCGAGCTGCTGGTGGTCAACAAGATCGACGCCACCGCTGGCCACCTCGAGGAGGCGGAGCGCCTGCTCGCCGCCCATCCCGGGGCGCTGACCGCATCCGCCCGCACCGGAGCGGGCATCGACGAGCTGCTCGAGACCATCGGCGACCGGCTCCGGGTGGGCGACCGGGTGGTCGAGCTCGAGATCCCCTGGAGCCGGGGCGACGTGCTGGCCGCCGTGCACCGCGAAGGCGGGATCGTGGGCGAGGTGGCCGGCGAAGGCTCGACCCGGATCCAGGTCGTCCTCGACGACGCCGGGGCCTGGCGCTTCCGCGAGTTCCTGGCCTCGTGACGCGCGACACGGTCCGGCGCCGGTCGGCTTCCGGCCACCGCCCTACCCCTACGCCCGCCTCGAGGAGCTGCGGGCCGAGGCGGTGGCCATCTTCGGCGCCGACGGAGTGGTCGACTGCTCGGTGGGCACGCCGTGCGACCCGCCGCCGGCTGCCGTCCATCGCCGCCGCTGGCCGCCTCGGGAGCGGAGCGCGGCTATCCGCCGGCCTCGGGCTCGGCCGCCTACCGGCGGTGCAGCGGCCGACTGGCTCGGCCGGCGCTTCGGGGTGGCCGTCGACCCCGACACGCAGCTGGCCGCCTGTGTGGGCACCAAGGAGTTCGTCGCCTCGACCGCCCACTATCTCCGGCTGCGGTCGCCGGAGCGTGACACGGTGCTCTACCCCGAGGTCTCCTACCCGACCTACGCCATGGGCGCGCTCCTGGCCGGGTGCCGGGCGGTGCCCGTGCCCGAGCGCGCCGAGCGGTGGCCTCGATCTGTCCGCCGTCGACGAGGAGGACGCCGCCCGGGCCGTTGCTGCTGTGGACCAACTCGCCGTCGAACCCGACGGGCCGGCTCACCGACCCGGCGAGGTGGCGGCCTGGGCCCGTCGCCGGGGGTCCCCGTGCTCTCCGACGAGTGCTACGCCGAGTTCACCTGGCACGGTCCGCCACGCTCGGTCCTCGAGACGGGCAGCGACGGCGTGGTGGCCGTGCACTCGCTGTCCAAGCGTTCCAACCTGGCCGGGGTGCGGGCCGGCTTCTACGCCGGCGACGCCGAGCTGGTCGGGCTACCTCGCCGAGGTGCGCCGCCACGCCGGGCTCATGGTGCCCGGCCCCGTCCAGGACGCGGCCGTCGTGGCCTTCGGCGACGACGCCCATGTCGACGAGCAGCGGGCACGCTACGACGAACGGCTGCGCTTCCTGGCCGGACGTGCTGGCCGAGCGCCGGCTGCCCGGTCGAGCTGCCCGCCGGCGGCTTCTACCTGTGGGTGCCGGTGCCCGAGGAGTTCGACGACGGATGGGGCCTGACCGCCATGCTGGCCCGCCGAGGCGGGCTGCTGGTCAGCCCCGGCGAGTTCTACGGCCCGGCCGGTGCCGGCTTCGTGCGCGTCGCCGCCGTGCAGCCCATGGACCGGCTCGAGCTGGTCGCCGATCGGCTGGTCGGCTCGTCGGCGACGACGTGAAGACCGAGCGGTGGATTGATATTCCTCGGGTGCGATGGCGCACCGCCGTCGACGGATGGAAGCCCGCCGGCATCGGCGAGCGTAGGACGCAAGGTCTGGCACCAGCGGTTCCACCGGTCGGCCAGCCCCCTGGCTATGGTGAAACACCATGTCAGGCCGCTCGCCGTCCGAACTTGCCGCTGTCGTCGACGAGCTTTGGTCGCGCCGCGACGAGCTCGACCCGTCGGATGACGACGCCCTGGCCACGGTGACCGCGGCCATCGACCTGCTCGACCGCGGCGAGGCGCGGGTGGCCGAGATCGACCCGCAGAGCGACGAGGTCGTGGTCCATGAATGGCTCAAGCGGGCCATCCTCCTCTTCTTCCGGCTCCGGTCGATGGAGACGCTCGAGGTGGGTCCCTTCGAGTACGCCGACAAGCTGCCGCTCAAGCACGACTACGCGGCGGCCGGGGTGCGGGTGGTGCCGGGGGCCTCGGCGCGGTGGGGCTCGTTCCTCGACCGCGGGGTCATCTGCATGCCGAGCTACGTGAACATCGGCGCCCGGGTGGGAGCCGGACACCATGGTCGACACCTGGGCGACGGTCGGGTCGTGCGCCCAGATCGGCGAGCAGGTGCACCTGTCCGGCGGCGTGGGCATCGGCGGGGTGCTCGAGCCGCCACAGGCCGCGCCGGTGGTCATCGAGGACGAGGTCAAGATCGGCAGCCGGTCGATGATCACCCAGGGGGCCCGCGTCGGTCGCGGCTCGGTCCTCGGGGAGGGGACCATCCTCAACCCCTCGATCCCGGTGATCGACGCGGCAACGGGCGAGGAGCTGGGCCGGGGGCACGTGCCGCCGTGGTCGGTGGCGGTGCCGGCGTCGCGGCGGCGCCAGTACCCGGGAGGCGAGTTCTTCCTGCCGTGCGTGCTCGTGCTGCGACGGCTCACCGAGGGCGACCGCCACGACAAGGCCCGGCTCAACGACATCCTGCGCGAGCACGGGGTGTCGGTGTGACCGGTCGAGCCTGCACGCGGCCGGCCGGCACGGCAGGCCGCGTGAACGAGCCGATCGCCGGCGCGCCCGGCCCGGCGACCGCCGAGGACCTGCTGGCCCTCACCTCCTCGCTCGTCGCCGTCCCCTCGCCCAGCCACGCCGAGGGCCCCCTCGCCGACCTCGTCGAGGCTGCCCTGCGCGCCTGTCCGTGGTTGGCTACCGATCGGGTGGGGGACAACGTGGTGGCCCGCACCCACCTCGGCCGGGCCCGCCGGGTGGTGGTGGCCGGCCATCTCGACACCGTGCCAGCGACGGCGGACAACGCAGAGCCACGCCGGCAACGGTGACACGCTCGCCGGGGTGGGCGCCGCCGACATGAAGGGTGGCCTCGCCGTGCTCCTCAACCTGGCCCGCACCGTCGAGCGAGCCCGGGGGTGGACGTGACGTGGTGCTTCTACGCCTGCGAGGAGGTCGAGCAGCGCCACAACGGGGTGCGTCGTCTCTTCGAGGCCCGCCCCGACCTGCTGGCCGCCGACGCCGCCGTGCTGGCTGAGCCGACGGCTGGCGTGGTCGAGGCCGGCTGCCAGGGAACGCTGCGGCTGCGCATCGAGCTGCGGGGCCGGCGGGCGCACACGGCCCGGCCGGCCGAAGGTCGCAATGCCATCCACCGGCTCGCACCCCTGCTGGCCGCGGTCGCCGGCTACGAGGGCCGCCGCCCGGTGATCGAAGGCTGCCAGTACGCCGAGCAGCTGCAGGCCGTGCACGTCGAGGGCGGTGTGGCCGGCAACGTGGTGCCGGATATGGCAGCCGTCGTGCTCAACCACCGGTTCGCGCCCGACCGCACTGTCGCCGAGGCCGAGGACGGGCTGCGCGCCCTCCTCGGCCCCCATCTCGATCTCGAGGCGGGTGACAGCTGGGAGCTCGTCGATGCCGCCGCCGGGCGCCCCGCCGGCGCTCACCGACCCGGTGCTCGCAGCGCTGGTGAAGGCGACCGGGGTACCCGCCCAGGCCAAGCTGGGCTGGACCGACGTCGCCACCTTTGCTGCCCACGGGATCCCGGCCACCAACTTCGGTCCCGGCGACCCCCTGCTCGCCCACACCCCCGACGAGTTCGTGACGGGCGAGGAGCTGGTCGGCGTGGCCAGGGTGCTCGCCTCGGTGCTCGGGGCCCGCCGCTGAGGACGGCGCGACCCTGGCCCGGCCCTCAGAGTCGCCGCAGGACGGTGACCACCTTGCCGTAGACGACGACGTCGGCCGGGTCGAGGACCATGGGCGATAGGCGCTCGTTGGCCGGCGTGAGGACGACCTGCCCGCCTCGGCGCGAGAAGGTCTTGACGGTGGCCTCGTCACCGGGCACACCGGCCACGACGACGTCACCGGATTCGGCTTCGGGTTGCTGGCGCACCACGACGAAGTCGCCGTCGAAGATGCCGGCGTCGATCATCGAGTCGCCACGCACCCGCAACATGAACAGGGTGCCGGTGCCGGTGAAGTCCTCGGGGAGGGGGAGGAGCTCCTCGACGTTCTCCTGGGCCAGGACGCCGGTGCCGGCGGCCACCTCGCCCACCAGCGGCACGTGTCGCACGGGGCGCGACTCGACGATGACCTTGGACGCAGGGTCGTAGCAGACCTCGATGGCCCGGGGCTTGGTCGGGTCGCGCCGCAGGTAGCCCTCGCGCTGCAGCACGGCCAGGTGGGCGTGGACGGTGGAGGAGGAGGTGAGGCCGACCACCTCGCCGATCTCGCGGACCGACGGCGGGTACCCGCGGTCACGGACCGACGAGGCGATGCAGTCGAGGATCTCCTTGCGCTTGGTGCTCAGGACCTGGGCCATGCCGCCTCCGTTCTGGTCGCCACCGGCTCGGGCCCACCGCCGGGGAGGCCGGGTGGCGAACGTGCGTTTGGGTAACGGTAGCGGGCCCGGGCGGTCCAGGGCAAACATTTGTTCGTCTCGATGCTTGACACCGAACATGCGTTCGTGGTCTCATAGCGGACATGGCGAACAGGCGTTCGACCCCACGACTGGGACGGCCACGACCGGAGGGGCCCGAGCGGGCCTCCCGGGCCGTGGTCGGCGTCATGACGGTCCTCGAGCTTCCCTGGCCGGTGGCCGGCGAGGCCCCGGTGGACGTCGGACCGCACCTCCGCGCTCGTCGAGGGGACCGGCGGGCTCGGCGAGGACGGCCTCGGCCGCCAGGCTGTGCGACGCCGGGTCCCGGTCGAGGTCCGGCGGCGCCGCACCCTCCTCGTGGTCATGGGCCTGTTGCTCGGCGCCCTCGCTCTTCCGCTGGGCGGAACCGGTGGTCACTCCCACGCCCCCGGTTCCGCTCTGGCGGGGACCGGTCACCCGGTCGCCTACGTGGTGCGGCCGGGTGACACGCTCTGGACCATCGCCGAACGGGTCGATCCGACCGGCGACCCGCGGCCGTTGGTGGCACAGCTGGCTGCCCAGGTGGGCAGCGACACCGATCACCCCCGGCGAGCGGCTCACTCTGCCCTGAGGAGCCACGGCGAACCTGAGGCTCGCCGTGGGCAGCGGTAGCCTCGCTCTCGTGCGGTGCCCGCATTGCCTGGCCGACGACGACCGGGTCGTCGACTCGAGGCTGGCCGAGGAGGGGCCGCCATCCGCCGCCGCCGCGAGTGTGCGAGCTGCGGGCAGCGCTACACCACCTTCGAGCGCATCGAGGAGATCCCGCTCACCGTCGTCAAGCGGTCGGGGATGCGGGAGCCCTTCGACCGCGGCAAGGTCATCGACGGCCTGCGGGCGGCGACCAAGAACCGCCCCGTCTCCGAGGCGGTGCTCGAGACGATGGCCCGCGACGTCGAGGACGAGTTGCGGGAGCTGGGGCCCACACCCACATCGGCGGAGGTGGGACTGGCCGTGCTCGACCGGCTCCGGGCCGTCGACGAGGTCGCCTACTGTGCGGTTCGCCAGCGTCTACAAGGGGTTCGAAGGAGCCGAGGACTTCCGACGGGAGGTCGGGCTGCTGAAGACGACGGCCCCGAAGCGGCCCGCCGGGAACCCGGAGACCGGCACCGGGGACGGCTGAGATGGCCGAGCTGCTCGGTGAGGTGCCGGCGCGGGCCCTCGCCGTCTACGCCCATCCCGACGACCCCGACGTGTCCTGCGGCGGGACGCTGGCCGCCTGGTCGAAGGCCGGGTGCGAGGTGCGGGTGATCCTCTGCACCGACGGGGGCAAGGGGACGACCGACCCTTCGACCGACGCCGCCGTGCTGGTTCGCACTCGTGCGGCCGAAGCGGCGAAGGCCGCTTCGGTGCTGGGTGTGGCCGGAGAGGAGTCGCTGGGCTACCGGGACGGCGAGCTCACCGACGACGAGGATCTCCGCCGGGCGCTCGTCGCCGCCGTGCGGCGCCACCGACCGGAAGTGGTGCTGGCCCCGGACCCGTCGGCCCTCTTCTTCGGCCAGGAGTACTTCAATCACCGCGACCACCGGGTGGTGGGCCTGGCCGTGCTCGACGCTGTCGCCCCGGCCGCCGCCCTGCCGCTCTACTTCCCGGATTCGGGCCCGGCTCACCAGGTAGGGACGGTGCTCCTGTCCGGAACCCTCGAGCCCGATGTCTGGGTCGACATCTCGGCCACCGTCGAGGTCAAGGGAGCGGCCGTGGCCTGCCATCGCAGCCAGTTCCCCGAGGGGGGCGAATGGGCGTCGGCCGCCGTGCACCTCGGGGCCGAGGATGCCGGGCGACAGTGCGGGGTGCCGTACGCCGAGGCGTTCCGACGGGTGCGGCTCGGTGGCTGATCCGGCGGCGGGACCGATCGTCGCTCACGCGAGCCCGCGTCGGAGCCCGACATCGCCTGCCGGCGTTCGAGCGGCCATCGCGTGATCCTCCACGTGGACATGGACGCCTTCTTCGCCTCGGTCGAGGTCCTCGACGACCCGTCGCTTGGCCGGCAAGCCGGTCATCGTCGGCGGCAGTGGCCGCCGGGGCGTAGTGGCCGCCTGCACCTACGAGGCGCGCCGGTTCGGGGTGCACTCGGCCATGCCGTCCTCCGAGGCACGGCGCCGATGCCCGTCGGCCATCTTCATCGAGGGTCACTACCACCGCTACGCCGAGGTGAGCGAGCAGCTGCACGCCATCCTGCAGTCGGTGACGCCCATGGTCGAGGGCATCTCGCTCGACGAGGCCTTCCTCGACGTGACGGGGGCACGGCGGCAGCTCGGGGATGGTGCCACCATCGCTCGGCGACATCCGCCGGCGGGTGAGCGAGGAGCTGCGATTGACCTGCTCGGTCGGCGTGGGCCGGAGCAAGCTCACCGCCAAGCTGGCGTCCAAGGCGGCCAAGCCGGTCGCCTCGCCGGCCGGCGTCGGCCCGGGGCCCGGCGTGGTCGTGGTGGCGCCGGCCGACGAGCGGTCGTTCCTCCGACCCGCTGCCCGTCCGCGCCCTGCCCGGCGTCGGCCCGGCCACCGAGCGCCGCCTGCGCGACCTCGGGGTGGCCACCGTCGGCGACCTCTGCGACCTGCCGGCCAACACGCTCGAACGAGCCGTGGGGCTGGCCGTCGGCCACCAGCTGGCGGCCATGGCCGAGGGCCGCGACCAGCGACCCGTCGTCCCCGAGCGCGCCCAGAAGTCGATCGGTCACGAGGAGACCTTCGCCACCGACCTGTGGGACCTCGGGCGAGCTCCGGGCCCGGCTGCTGCGCATGGTCGAGGCCTCGACGTCACTCGTCCGCCGGGCCGGCCTCCGCGCCCGCACGGTGAACGTCAAGCTGCGGATGTCGGACTTCTCCCTGCGCACCCGGTCGCACTCACTGACCGTGCCCATCGACACCGAGGCGGCGGTGGGCGCGGTGGCGGTGGCCCTGCTCGAGTCGGTCGAGCGCCCGCTCGGCGTGCGGCTCCTCGGCGTGAGCCTCTCGGGCCTGGCACCGGCCGACGACGGCGTGCAGCTCGTCTTCGACCTCGAGCGCGACGAGCAGCCCGGTGACGACCGGCGGCGGCTGGGGCGAGGTCGTCGAGCGACGAGCCTCCCACTGCGATCGGCACGGGATGGCGCCTTCCGACCGCCACCGAGGCCGACCGGCTGCAACGATCGTGGCAGGCGGTCTCGGCGGCCGTCGACGCCATTCGGGCCAGGTACGGCGGGACCTCGGTGGGGCCCGCCTCGCTGGTCACCGCGGACGGGCTCGCGCTCCGCCGTCGGGGCGACGCTCCCTGGGGCCCGAGCGCGCCGGGCGCGGCCAAAGGCGATGATGAATGACGGGTCGCCCTGTAATATGCTGACGATATCGAGGGCCACGGAGCGGTCCTGTTCCCCTCGGACGACCAGAGGCACCATTGCTGGTGGGTGGAGGTTCCACGAGGATGAGTTGGACGATCACCGGGGGAGCCGGCGGGCGAAGGGGGCGGTCAGGTGCCGCTCTCTGAGCACGAACAGCGCATCCTCCACGAGCTCGAGCAGTCCCTCTACCAGGAGGACCCCGACTTCGCCGAGCGGGTCCGCTCGGAGACCGTCTACCGCCACGCCGGCCGTTACTGCATCTGGTCGGCCCTGGTGTTCGTGGCCGCTCTCGTGTTCATGTTCTTCACCTTCTCTTCCTCCGTCTTCCTCGGCTTCGTCGGCGTCGTGGTGATGTTCCTGTCCGGCGTGGTCTTCGCCAACAACGCCCGCCGGATGGGGAAGGCGGGCATCGACGACCTGTCGAGGTCGCTCCACAGCCGGAACCTCAACAGCGCGCCGCATGACGCACGCGACTGGTTCCGGGGCCGCTTCCACCGCGACGACTGAGGGCGGTCCGCCCCAAGGACCAGCGTGAGCCCACAGGACCGGGCGGCGCGCGCCCGGAGAGATCAGAATCCGGTGGTCCTGGCCGTGGACATCGGGGGCACCAAGATGGCGGCGGCGGTGGTGGAGGGCGATGGTCGCCTGGCCGCCCAGTCGTCATGCTCCACCCCGCAGTCCACCGACACCGAGGTGGTGTTCGATGCCCTCGTGGCCGCGGTGCGCACCGTGCTCGAAGAGTCGCCCGCTCCGGCCGGTCGCCTGCGGTGTGGGCTGTGGCGGTCCGATGCGCGCCGGAGGCGCGTTCGTGTCGCCGCTCAACATCCACGCCTGGCGCGACTTCCCGCTCCGTGATCGCCTGGCTGCCGTCGTCGGGTTGCCGGTGGCGGTGGACAACGACGCCAAGGCCCTCGCCCTGGGCGAGGGTTGGCTCGGGGCAGCCCGCGGCGTCGGTGACTACCTGGCCATGGTGGTGTCCACCGGCGTCGGCGGGGGCATCGTGCTCGACGGGCGGCTGCTCGACGGTCACGACGGGAATGCCGGCCACATCGGCCACGTCGTCGTCGAGCCCGACGGTCGTCCCTGCGTCTGCGGCGGTCGTGGCTGCCTCGAGGCCGAGGCATCGGGCCTGTCGATCGCGGCGGCCACCGGACGGCCGGCACGACAGGCGCCGCACGAGGTCCGCATCCGCACCGGCACGCTCGTGGGACGGGCCGTCGCCTCCGTGGCCGCGCTGCTCGACCTGCAACTGGCCGTGGTGGCCGGGTCGGTCGCGCTCGGCTACGGGACCGTCTTCTTCGAAGCCGCCCAGCAGGAGATCCACGAACGGTGTGGGCTCGATTTCACCCGCCCGACGCGGATCATCCCGGCCGGACTCGGGGCGTCGGGTCCGCTGGTCGGTGCCGCGGCAGTGGGTCGGCGGCTGGCGGAAAGCGGTGACGGAGGCATCGACCGATGAGCCACGCTGCGCGGCCGCACGGGAGACGGACGCCGTCCGACCGGATGGGCCAGGCCCGACTGCGCGTCGCCACAGATGGCGGGCGGGCGGTGGTCCGGGCCGTCCTCGCCCGACCCGACCTGTGGTGGACGGCACTCGGCCGTCGTCCGCCGCTTCGCCGCTCCCGGGTGGTGGCGCCGACCCCCACGACGTCCGGTGCCGGCCGCCGAGCTGTGGCGGTTCCGCATGGTCACCGCCTACGGCGACCCCGAAGCGCAGCCGGAGCCAGCCGACGTCATCGACTACCTCGAGTGGTGCCGGGAGACTGGCGCCCAATCGCCGGGCGCGCCCGCAGTGACGCCGCCGGCGGTCGAGACGCCGGGGCGACGGCCGGGACGGCTAATTTCGCTGGACATGGAGCGACGGGGGAAGTCGGGGGGCCGGTCGCTCCTCGACGAGCGCCACGACGCTCGCGGTCCAAGCCGGAGCTCCCCGTCGACCGCCACCCGCCGGGCACTGGTCCTGAACGCCACCTTCGAGCCGCTCGGGATCGTCTCGTCCAAGCGGGCCGTCCTCCTCGTGCTCGACACCAAGGCCGAGCTGGTCCACACCACGGATCGGGTCTTCCGCTCGGAGCGGGTGAGCGTCCCCGAGCCGTCGGTGGTGCGGCTCGTGCGTTACGTGCAGATCCCACGTCACTACCGGGTGGCGGTCAACCGCCGAACGGTGTTCGCCCGTGACGGCTCGCGGTGCCAGTACTGCGGTTCGGCGGCGGAGAACCTCGATCACGTGATCCCGCGCAGCCGGGGAGGCGAGCACACCTGGGAGAACGTGGTGGCCGCGTGCCGGCGATGCAACACACGCAAGGAGGACCGCCTACCCAACGAGGTGGGCATGGTGCTGCGGTCCACTCCCGTGGCACCCCGCCACCGGGTCCAACTGCTTGCCCTGTGCGGCGGGGCGAGCGACGACTGGCACACGTACCTGGGCGTCGGACCCACGCGTGGCGCCCGGCTCCTGCCGGCCTGGGGCGGTTGACCGCTTGACCGGCGCCGTCCGGCCGGGCGGCTGGAGGGCGGAGCAACGGGTGGGCACGGCGGCACAGCTCCATCAGGGGTGGCCGACCGTCGAGCGCGATCCCAGCCGGCGGGCCGTGGCCACCTGCCGACCGACCGGCCCGGCCGTGGTGCTCGGCTCGACGCAGCCCGAGAGCGCTCGTCGACCTGCGCCGGGCGGAGGACGCCGGCGTGGACGTCGTCCGACGGCGCTCCGGCGGCGGTGCCGTCCTGGTCATGCCGGATGACCCGTTGTGGTTGGACGTCTGGGTGCCGGCCGGTGACCCGCTGGCCGAGGACGACGTGAGTCGGGCTTTCTGGTGGCTCGGAGCGACCGTGGGCCGACGCATTGAGCCGCCTCGGTGCGCGCGGGCCTGTCGGTGTCGCACGGTCCAATGGCGCGCCGCGCCGGTGCGCCGGCGTGCGCCTGCTTCGGTGCCGTCTCGAACGGGGAGGTGGTGGCGGCCGACGGTCGAAAGGTGGTCGGTCTCGCCCAGCGGCGCGTGCGCGCCGGCTCCTGGTTCCACGGCGCGTGTCCGGGGATGTGGGACCCGGCGCCGCTCGTCGACCTCTTGTCGTTGGAAGAGGGCGAGCGGGAGCGGGCAACATCCGAGCTGGCGTCCGCCGCCGTGGGGCTCGCCGAGTTGCTCGGGCGCGACGCGGAAGTGTCCGCGGTGGTGTCGGACGCCGCCGCCGCCTTCATCGACGCCTTGCCCTAAACCACGGGCGCCGCGAGCCACCTCGCATCTGACGGCATCGTCCCTGCCCGGCGTGGCGCACGCCATCGACTTCGCCCCGACGCTGTCCTCACCGGTGCTTCAAGCTGCGTCGTGCACTGCGCCACGCACTGCCTCATGAACTGCGTCATGCAGAGCTTCATGCAGAGCGTTCGTGCCGACACCGGCCTGTGCTGGCGCCGACACCCCGCCCGACGGCCAGCAGGTCGCGCCACCTCACTGGCGGCGTGATGGGTGGGCGGCCCGCGCTGACTAGGTGGGGCGGCGGCGCTGACCGGTGGCGGCGAGGGGGCGGCGGGGGAGGGTGTGGTTGACCGAGTGGAGGGAAGGGGCATAGAGTGGCGGGAAGTGGTGCGAAAGGGAGGGCGGGACAGCCGTCCTGAGCACTGCGGGGAGCGAAGTGGGAGAGACGCCACCAGTGGCAGGGTTCTACGGCAGGTACGAGCATTCGCTCGACGGCAAGGGAAGGGTGATCCTGCCGGTCAAGTTCCGGGGCCCCTTCGAGCGCGGGGGCTTCCTGACCGCCTACCAGGACGGATGCCTGGCCCTGTGGACCCCCGACCAGTTCGAGGTCCAGAGCCAGTCCTGGCTCGAGCGGGCGACAGACGGGCCGGGACGAGCGCAACATGGCCCGCCTCTGGGCATCGACCTCACACGAGCTGGACATCGATCGGCAGGGCCGGATGGCCATCCCCCGCAGCTCCGGGAGTACGCGGGCCTCGAGGGGGACGTGCTGGTCCTCGGGGCGATCGATCGGGTCGAGCTCTGGAACGGGACGAACTGGACCGAGAAGGTGGCGCCGCAGGGGGAGCGGCTGACCCAGGGAGTCGACGGGTGAGGAATGACATCGGCCTGCACCTCGTCACCACCGACGGCGACGTCCCGCTCGGATCCACGACCACAGCGGCGGGCAACCAGGGCGCCGGCGAGCCTCCATGCCGGGGCCCGCCGCGACCATCCGTCAGGGCAGGCGCCGCCGGCAGCTGCGGCGCGGCGGCTGCCGGCGACCAGGACGTCGATCGGACGGAGCGCGCCCGTCCGGCACGGCGGCGGAGGAGCGGGGCGGTGGCGGAGGCCGCCGCCCGACCCCGCTCGAGTCCGGTCTCGCCGCCGTTGCCCGTCACGACGTCCATATCGAACGTGTCTGGCCCATGCGCAGTCCCCCGATCGGACCACTGGAAGAACCCTCCTCCGCATACTTCCAGCTGGATCGTCGCGGCACTCCACCCGCAGGCATCGTGCCGGTCGGGGGACTGCGGATGAGCCAGGACTTCTCGCACGAGCCGGTCATGGTCGCCGAGGTGGTCGACCTGATGGGTCCCGTCCCGCCCGGCCTGGTCGTCGACGCCACCGTGGGATCGGCGGGCCATGCCCGCGCCCTCCTCGAACGGCATCCCCACATCGAGGTGCTCGGCCTCGACCGGGACCCGGCGGCCGTCTCCGCCGCCCGCGACCGCGCTCGCCACCTTCGGCGACCGGGCCACGGTGAGGCGGCGCCGGTTCGACCAGCTGGCCGAAGCGGTCGCGCGACCGGCTCGGGAGTGGCGGTGCCACCGGGGCCAGGGCTCTCGGGCGTGGTCTTCGACCTCGGCGTGTCGTCGCCACAGCTCGACATCTCGGAACGAGGCTTCTCCTACCGCCGCGAGGCGCCACTCGACATGCGCATGGACCCGACCTCGGGCCGCAGCGCGGCGGACGTGGTCAACGGCTTCGACGAGAGCGCCCTGGCCGAGCTTGTTCGCCGAGAACGGCGAAGGCCGCTTCGCCCGGCGCATCGCCCGGGCCATCGTGGCCGCCCGTCCCATTGCCACCACGACGGAGCTGGCCGAGATCGTGCGCAACGCCATTCCCGCCGCCACCCGCCGGACGGGGGGCCACCCCGCACGCCGGGTCTTCCAAGCCATCCGCATCGCCGTGAACGACGAGACCGAGCAGCTGCGGGTCGGTCTGGCCGCCGCCCTCGACCTGCTCGAGCCGGGCGGCCGCTGCCTGGTCATCGCCTACCACTCCGGCGAGGACCGCCTGGTCAAGTCCATCTTCACTCGGGCCGCCACCGGCGACTGTCGATGCCCGCCGGGTCTGCCCTGTGTGTGCGGGGCCGTGCCCCGAGTTCGCCCTGGTCACCCCGGGGGCACGACGACCGACGGCGGCCGAGGTCTCTCGCAACCACCGGGCCGAGTCCGCCCGGCTGCGGGTCATCGAGCGTCTGCCCACCTCTGCCGGGCGATGCCTCGGCCGACGGCGAGGTGGCCTGATGGCCCCCGGTTCGCCCTCCACCGCCCGTGCGCCAGGCCCCTCGGGTCGTCCGACGGCCCGGCGGCGCCCGCCGCCCGCCCGGCGCTGCGCGTCTTCGAGCCCTCACCGCGTCGCCGACGCCGGCGGGCAACCGTCACCCGGCCCGAGTTGTGGATCGCCGGCGTGCTGGTGGTGGGCAGCCTGCTCGCCGTGGTCGTCGGCGACGCCGTCGTCGCCCAGGGGCAGATCCGGCTGACCAACACCGAGCAGGCCATCACCACGGCCACCGCCACCGAGAAGGCGGAACAGGTGGCCGTGGCCGGCATGGCTGCGCCACCGGTCGTGGTGCGTGCCGCCGAGCGCCTGGGGCTGGTGGCGCCGGCCTCGATCGTGGACCTCCCCGCCGTCCCGCTCAAGGTGCCCCTGCCCGCGCCCGACACCACACCGACCTCATCCGCCGCCTCGAGCCCGCCGGCCGGCTGAGCCGGTGAGCCCCGCTGTCCTCCTCGGCCGTAGGGCGCGCGCCCTTCGACTCGTCCTCATCGTCGTCTTCGTGGCGCTGGCCGGCCGACTGGTGGCCGTCCAGGAGCTCTCCCACCAGCGCTACGCCGCCCTTTCCGCCTCCGAGCTCACCCAGCAAGTGACCGTCCCCGCCGTGCGCGGCGGGATCTACGACCGCAGCGGCGAGGTCCTGGCCGAGACGGTGACCAAGAGCACGGTAGTGGCCGACCCGCTGATCATCACCCACCCGGAGACGACCGCCTCCCAGCTGGCACCCGTCCTCGGCGTGCCCACCGACAAGCTGCTCGGCGAGCTCACCGAGCACAGCGGGTTCGTCTATCTGGCCCACCGGGTGCCGGACGCCGAAGCCGCGGCCGTCGCCGAAGCTCGACCTGCCCGGGGATCAACCTCGTCCCCGAGACCCAGCGGGTCGAGCCGAGCGGCCAGCTGGCCCAGCCGGTGGTGGGCACCGTCGACTACGAGGGCAACGGCGCCTCGGGCCTCGAGTACCAGTACCAGTCGCTGCTGGCCGGACGGCCCGGCACGAAGAGCCTCCTCGTCTCGCCCGACGGGGTCGCCCTACCCGGCGACACGTCGCGGGACGTGGCCGCCCGGCCCGGCGTCGGCATCGAGCTCACCCTCGACGAGTCGGTGCAGTACGTGGCCGAGCAGGCGCTGGCCGCCGAGATCGTGGCCGCCCATTCCACCGGCGGCACGGCCATCGTCATGGACGTGAAGACGGGGGACATCCTCGCCATGGCCGACCTGGCGGCAGCACCTCCCGGGTCGGCGGCGGCGCCTGCTTCCCCACCGGTCGCCGGTACCCCCTCGGGACCATCCTCGTGTCGTCGGCCGACACCTTGCCGGCCGGGGTCGAAGAGGCCCCGTCCAACTCGGCCGTGACCCAGGTCTACGAGCCCGGATCGGTGTTCAAGCTGGTGACGTTCTCGGCCGCCCTGCAGCAGGGTCTCGTCGACCCGAACACGCCCGTCAAGGTGCCCGCCGCCCTGCCCATGGGCACCTACACCTTCCACGACGCCGAGACGCACGGCATCGAGATGCTCACCGCAACCCAGATCCTGGCCCAGTCGTCCAACATCGGCACCATCGAGATCGCCCAGATGCTGGGCGAGACGGGGCTGCTCGACCAGATCGCCAACCTCGGCTTCGGCCGGCCCACCGGCCTCGACTTCCCCGGCGAATCGGAGGGCCTGGTGCCCGGGGCGTCGGCCTGGACAGGCACCTCCATCGGGTCGACACCCATCGGCCAGGACGACGCCGTGACCGCCCAGCAGATCCTGGACGCCTACAACGCCGTGGCCAACGGCGGCGTCTTCGTGGCCCCTCGCCTGGTGCGGGGCACGGTGAGGCCACTAGGCACGGTGGCGGCCGCCGCTTCGTCGCCCACCCACCGGGTCATCGCCCCGGCGACCAACGCCCAGCTCGTGTCCATGCTCGAGTCGGTGGTGACGTCGGGGACAGGCACCGAGCGCGGCCATCGACGGGTACACCGTGGCCGGCAAGACGGGGACGGCCCAGATCCCCGACCCCGACCATCTGGGCTACGAGCCCGGCGCCTACGTCGGCACGTTCGCCGGCTTCGCTCCGGCCCAGGACCCGGTCCTCTCGGCCATCGTGGTCCTCGACCACCCGACGCCCATCTACGGTGGGGCCGTGGCCGCCCCGGTGTTCTCGACCATCATGGCCTACGCCCTCCATCACTACGGGATCCCGACCACCTCCGCCCCGACCACCTCGGCCTCCAGCGCGGCCATCGGCGGCCAGGGGTCGGTCACCGTCCCGGCCGGAGCGACCACGGAAGGACCGTAGGTGGCCGGCCCCCGGGCCCGGCTCTGCCGGCACCAGCCATGCGCCCGCCGGCCGAGGTCGTCCCGGTGTTGATGGAGACGCTCGTCCGGGACCTGCCAGTGGTCGGACGACGCGGCGACCTGGCCGCCGCCGAGGTCACCTCGATCGAGTTCGACAGCCGCCAGGTCCGTCCCGGCGCACTCTTCTGCTGCCTGCCCGGCTCCCGGACCGACGGGCACGACCACGCCCCGGCGGCGGTGGCGGCGGGGGCCACCGCCCTCCTCGTCGAGCGACCGCTCGACCTCGACGTGGCCCAGGTGTGGGTCGGGCCCGGGTGAGGCCAGGCCGGCCATGGCCGCGGTGTCGTCCGTCTTCTACCGGCACCCGTGGCGCCAGCTGACCATGGTCGGGGTGACCGGGACCAACGGCAAGACCACGGTGACCCACCTGGTGGCCGGACTGCTCGGACGGGCCGGCGTGCCGTGCGCCGTCATCGGCACGCTGGACGGTGCCCGCACGACGCCCGAAGCCCCCGAGCTCCACCGCCGGCTGCGCGAGCTCGCCGACGGCGGACAGCGGGCGGTGGCCATGGAGGTCTCGTCGCACGCTCTCTCCCAGCACCGGGTGGACGGCATCGTCTTCGACGTCGCCGTCTTCACCAACCTGAGCCGCGACCATCTCGACCACCACGGCTCGATGGAGGACTACTTCGCGGCCAAGGCGAGGCTGTTCGAGCCGGCGGTGGCCCGGCACGCGGTCATCGACGTCGACGACCCCTGGGGCCGCCGCCTGGCCGAGGGGTGCGGGGCCTGCCGGTCACCGCCGTGCGCCGGGCCGAGGCGTCCGGGATCCTCCTCGGCATGGGCTGGTCGTCCTTCCGCTGGCGCGGCCGTCCGGTGACGCTCCCGTTGAGCGGCGCCTTCAACGTGGACAACGCCCTGGTGGCGGCCACCGTGGCCACCCTCCTCGGGGTCGACGAGGACCGGGTCGCCGACGGGCTGGGCGCCGCCCATCCGGTGCCCGGACGCATGGAGGTCGTTCGGGCCGGCCGCCCTTCGCCGTGGTGGTCGACTATGCCCACACCCCGGCCGGGCTGGAGGGGGCCATCGCCGCGGCTCGTGACATGACCGACGGCGGACGGGTGATCTGCCTGTTCGGTTGCGGCGGCGACCGCGACCGGGGCAAGCGCCCCGAGATGGGGGCGGTGGCCGCCCGCATGGCCGAGGTGGTCGTGCTCACCTCGGACAACCCCCGCTCCGAGGACCCGGCGGCCATCATCGACGAGGTGCGGTCCGGCATGGACGGCGGGGGCGAGGTGGTCGTCGAGGTGGACCGCCGGGCGGCCATCGACCGGGCCCTGGCGCTCGCCCGGCCCGGGGACGTCGTCCTCCTGGCCGGCAAGGGTCACGAGACGACGCAGACCATCGGCGCCACGAGCCCTTCCCTTCGACGACCGCGACCGAGGCGCGGCGGGCCCTCGAGCGGGCCGGCACCGGGAGCGCCCGGTGATCTCGCTCATGACCTCGGGCGGCGTGGCCCTCTGGGTGGCCGTGCTGTCCACGCCGCTCCTCATCCGCTGGCTGGTGCGGCACAACATCGGCCAGCAGATCCGCGAGGACGGCCCCCAGGTGCACATCGCCAAGGCCGGCACCCCCACCATGGGGGGCATCTGCATCGTGGGCGCCGTCGTCGTCGGCTTCCTCTGCGCCCACGCCGTCCCCGGCGTGACCTTCAGCCGTTCGGGCGACCTCGTGCTTGCTCACCCTGGTCGGCGCCACCGCCATCGGCTTCGCCGACGACTGGATCAAGGTCCGGCATCGCCGGAGCCTCGGGCTCAACAAGCGGGGCAAGTTCGCCGCCCAGGTCGGGCTCGGCGTCCTCGTCTCCACCCTGGCCGTGGAATGGGCGCACGCCTCGACCACCCTCTCCTTCACCCGCTACGACTTGCCCGGCCTCCACATGGGGACGGCGCTGTGGGTGGTGTGGGCCACCTTGATCATCGTCGGCGCGGCCAACGCCGTGAACCTCACCGACGGCCTCGACGGGCTGGCCGCCGGGTCGTCGACCTTCTGCTTCGCCTGCCTGGCCGTGATCGGCTACTGGCAGTACCGCCACTTCGCCATCTACCACGTCCGCGACGCGCTCGACCTGGCCCTCGCCGCCGTGGCCCTGGCCGGGGCGTGCCTCGGCTTCCTCTGGTGGAACGCGGCGCCGGCCCGGATCTTCATGGGCGACACCGGCTCGCTGGCCATCGGGTCGGGGCTCGCCACCCTCTGCCTGCTCATGAACCTCGACCTCCTGCTCGTGATCATCGGCGGGCTCTTCGTCATCGTGACCCTGTCGGTGGTCATCCAGGTGGTGAGCTTCCGGGTCTTCGGCCGGCGCGTCTTCCTCATGGCACCCCTCCACCACCACTTCGAGCTGCTGGGCTGGCCCGAGACCACCGTCATCGTCCGCTTCTGGATCCTCGCCGGGCTGTTCGCCGCCCTCGGGCTCGGCATCTTCTACGGCGACTTCCTCACGGTGTCCAAGTTCACGTGAGGGCGCAGCCGGCAGGGGGGATTCCACCACTGCTCTGGGCCGGTGGTGGAGGCTAGGGAGGTGCGAGGGCCGACAGCGTCAGCCGGCGCGCCCGGGCCCCGGCGACGGCGGACGGGGGTGGCGGCGTTGAGCGGCGTCGGCATCTCGACCCGGCGGCGCAGCCGGGCCCGCCATCCCTCGGCGCCTGCGCCGGCCCGCGCCCGGCAGCGGCCCATACGCCAAACTCCGTCGCGGCAGGTCGCCGGCACCGAGCACAGCCGAGCACACCGAGTGCAGCAGCCACCGAGTCACCCGGAGCAGCCGGCCGGACCGGCGCGGGACGTCGGAACGGCGGGCAGGGCCCAGGCCCGAGCCGGGCGGATGTCGACGGCCACCGCCCTCGCCATCGTGGTCGCCGTCCTCTGCGTGTTCGGCCTGGTCATGGTGGGCTCGGCATCGCCCATCATCTCCCTGCAGGAGTACGGCTCGACGTGGACCATCCTCCTCCGCCAGGTCCTGTGGATGGGCGTCGGCACCTGCGCCCTGCTCCTCACCGTGCGCCTCGACTACCGCAGGTGGCGGATCCTGCGCGCCCCGCTCCTCGTCGTCGCCTTCGGCCTGCTCGTGGCCGTGCTCGTCCCCGGCGTGGGGGTGACGGCCGGCGGCTCGTCCCGGTGGATCGGCGCCGGCATGCTGCGGCTCCAGCCCTCGGAGCTCATGAAGCTGGCCATCTGCGTCTTCGCCGCCGACCTGCTCACCCGGCGCGCCGACCGGCTCGGCGAGCCCAAAGCGGGTGGTGACGCCCGTCCTCATCGTCACCGGCCCTCGCCGCCGTGCTCATCCTCTAGCAACCCGACCTGGGCACGGCCGTGGTGCTGGCCTGCATCGCCTTCGGCGTCCTGTTCATGGGCGGCGTCCCGCTCGAGGCCCATCGTCAAGGTGGTGGCCTTTTCGCGCGGCGCTGGCCTTCGTCTTCGGCCTGGCCGACCCCTACCGGCGCGACCGGATCCTCTCGTTCCTCAACCCGGGCGCCAACCGGTCCGGATCGGGCTACCAGGTGTGGCAGTCCCTCGTGGGCCTGGGCTCGGGCCATCTGTTCGGGCTCGGCCTGGGGGGTGGCCGGCAGAAGTGGGGCATCCTGCCCAACGCCCACACCGACTTCATCTTCTCGGTGGTGGGGGAGGAGCTCGGCCTGGTCGGCGCCGTGGTCCTGCTCGGCCTGTTCTTCGCCCTGGCCTGGCTCGGGTTCCGGACGGCCACGCGGGCGCCCGACCGGTTCGGCAGCCTGCTGGCCGTCGGGGTGACCATCTGGATCACCAGCCAGGCCGTCATCAACATCGGGGCGGTCATCGGCGTCCTGCCCGTGACCGGCATCCCGCTGCCCTTCGTCTCGTTCGGCGGCTCCTCGCTCGTCGTCACCCTGGCCGCCACCGGCATCCTCTTGAACATCGCCGCCCAGGAGCGGTCGGCGCCCGGCGCCGTCCGTCCCCGCCGCCGCCTGCGACCGGCGTGAGCGGAGGCCGGACCCTCGACGGAGCCCGATCATCGCTTCGCCCTCGTCGCCGGCGGGGGCACGGCCGGCCACCTGCAGCCGGCCCTGGCCATGGCCGAGGCGCTGGTCGCCGCCGGGCACGCCCCCGAGGACATCGAGTTCGTGGGCTCGACCCGCGGCCAGGACCGCGAGGCGCTCGGCGGACGGGGCTTCCCGCTCACGCTGCTGCCCGGCCGGGGGATCGTCCGGCGGCTCAGCCTGCGCGACACGATGGACAACGTGGTGGCGGCCGTCGAGCTGGTGGGCGCCGCCGCCGACGCCCTCCGCCTGGTGCGCCGGACGAGGCCGCGGGTCGTCGTCTCGGTGGGCGGCTACGCCAGCGTGGCCGCCGCCGCCGCCGCCGTCGTCCTTCGGGTGCCCCTGGTGCTGGTCAACGTCGACGCCGTCCCGGGGGCGGCCAACCGTCTCTTCGGCCGCTTCGCCCGGGCCAGCGCCGTCGGGTGGCCGGGGACGCCCCTGCCCCGGTCGGTGGTGACCGGGACCCCGGTACGCCCGGCCATCGGCGCCGTCTCCCGCGACCGAGCCGGGCGCCGGGCGGCCCGCCGGGCCCTCGGCCTCCCCGAGGACCGGCCCACGGTCGCCGTCTTCGGCGGCTCGCTCGGGGCCAGGCGCATCAACGAGGCGGTGGCCGGCGTGGTCGACCGACTGGCACGACCGCCACGACCGGGCCGTCTACCACGTGGTCGGCCGCCGTGACTGGTCGGACGGCCGGCCTCCGGCACCAGCCTGCAGCCCAGCCGCAGCCGGCAGGTCGTCGTTGTCCGCGTGCCCTACGAGGAACGCATGGACCTCCTCTACGCCGCCGCCGACGTGGTCGTGTGCCGGGCAGGGGCGATGACCGTGGCCGAGCTGGCCGCCTCCGGCTGCCCGTCGGTGCTCGTTCCGCTGCCCGGCGCTCCCGGCGACCACCAGACGGCCAACGCCCGGGTGCTCGAGGCCGCCGGCGCAGCCCGCATCCTGCCCGACGCCAGCTGCGACGGGCCCACCCTCGCCGCCCTGCTCGACGACCTGCTGGCCGACCCTGCGGGGCTCGAGGCAATGGGGCGGGCGGCCGCCTCCCTCCGCCGCCCCGACGCCGCCGCCGCCGGGGCGCGGCTCGTCGAGGCCCATGCCCAGGCCCGGCTGCGCGGCCGCCTCGAGGGCGGAGTGGCCGATGACGCCCGTGCGCGGTCGGCGGTGCGCGATGGTCGGCCGACCCGGACCGGCCCCGGCGCATCCACGTCGTGGGCATCGGCGGCGCCGGCATGTCGGCCATCGCCATCGTGCTCGCCACCATGGGCCACCGCGTGACCGGCAGCGACCTGCGGGCGTCCCTGGTCACCGAGCGGCTGCGGCCGGCTGGGCATCCCGGTGGCCATCGGCCACCGGCCGACAACCTGGGCGACGCCGAGGTGGTCACCGCGTCGTCGGCCGTCGACCCGGACAACCCCGAGCTGGCCGAGGCCCGGGCGCGCCGGCTGACCGTGCTGTCGCGGGCCGAGGCGCTGGCCGGCGTGGCCTCGCTCAAGCGCGCCATCGCCGTCGCCGGCACCCACGGCAAGACGACCACGGCGTCGATGCTGGCCCTCGTGCTGGTCGAGGCCGGGCTGCGACCGTCGTTCGTCATCGGGGGCGATGTCAACGAGATCGGGACCAACGCCGTCTGGGACACCGGCGACTGGCTGGTGGTCGAGGCCGACGAGAGCGACGGCAGCTTCCTCGCCCTCGACCCCGGAGATCGCCGTGGTCACCAACGTCGAGCCCGACCACCTCGACCACTACGGCACCTTCGCCGCCCTGCGCGACGCCTTCGAGCGGTTCTGTGCCGGGGCCGCCCACCGGGTGGTGGGCGGTGACGACGACGGTCGCCGCCGACATCGGCCGGGCCCACGGCGCCGACCTCGTGGGCACGGGCGCCGGATGCACGTACCGCATGTCCTCGCTCGAGCTGGCCCGCAGCTCGGTGGCCTTCGACCTCGTCCGGCCCCGGACGGCGTCGGACGCGGTGCGGATCGGGGTACCCGTCCCCGGCGCCCACAACGCCCGCAACGCGGCGGTGGCCGCGGTGGCGGCGCGGGCGGCCGGCGCGCGAGATGACGGCGGCGGCCACCGCGCTGGCCCGCTTCGCCGGCGTGGCCCGCCGGTTCGAGTTCCGGGGGGAGGCCGGCGGGGTCACCCTGGTCGACGACTACGGCCATCTGCCCGGCGAGGTCCGGGCCGTGCTGGCCGCCGCGGCCAACGGCGGGTGGCGGCGGGTGGTCGCCGTCTTCCAGCCCCACCGCTACAGCCGGACCGCCGCCCTGGCCTCCGACTTCGGGCCGGCCTTCTCCGATGCCGACGTGGTCGTGGTCACCGACGTCTACCCGGCCGGCGAGGCGCCGGTCCCGGGGGTGTCGGGCCGGCTGGTGGCGGACGCCGTCCAGCGCGCCTTCCCGCACATGCCCGTCCACTACGTGCCGGTCCGCTCGGAGCTGGCCGCCTTCGTGGCCGGCCTGCTCGAGCCCGGCGACCTGTGCTCACCCTGGGCGCCGGCGACCTCACCGCGCTGCCCGACGAGCTCCTGGCCGAGCTGGAGCGGTGACGGCCGTGGTCGGCGTGCAGGACCTCGGGGACCTGGCCCGGGCCCTCGGCACCCTCGCCCGGCGGGACCAGCCGCTCGGTGCCCGCACCACCTACCGGGTGGGGGGACCGGCGGCCCTCCTGGCCGAGCCCGCCGACGAGGAGGAGCTGCTGGCCGTGGCCCGCGCCTACCGGGAGGCCGGGCGCCGGGATCCCCGTCCTCGTCGTGGGGCGGGGCTCGAACCTCCTGGTGGCCGACCGCGGCTTTCCCGGTCTGGCCGTGGCCCTGGGCCCCGGCTTCGAGACCATCGAGATCGAGGGGACCGACGTGGTCGGCCGGGGCCGCCGTCAGCCTGCCCGTGCTCGCCCGGCGCACGGCGGCCGCCGGCCTGCGCGGCCTCGAGTGGGCGGTCGGCGTGCCCGGCTCGGTGGGCGGGGCCATCCGCATGAACGCCGGCGGCCACGGCTCGGACACCGCGGCCACCCTTGCTGTCCTTCCGATGGGTCGACCTCGCTCGAGGCGCGGGCTCTCGAGGCGCCGGCCGCGCGCCTGGCCCTCACCTACCGGCACTCCTCCGTCGGCCCGGCGGAGGTGGTGGTGGCCGGGCACTACCGGCTCGGCGCGGGGCGACCCCGAGGCCGGTGCGGCCGAGATCGCCGAGATCGTGCGCTGGCGCCGCCAGAACCAGCCCGGCGGGTCCAACGCCGGATCGGTGTTCACCAACCCGCCCGGCGACTCGGCCGGACGGCTCATCGAGGCCTGCGGGCTCAAGGGGGAGCGGCTCGGCACGGCCGCAGGTGTCGACCAAGCACGCCAACTTCATCCAGGCCGACCCGGACGGCTCGGCCGACGACGTGGGTCGGCCTCATCGAGCGGGTGCGCGGCGTGGTGGCCGCCGCCACCGGGGTCGAGCTCGTGCCCGAGGTGTGCATGGTCGGCTTCGAGCCGCAGGCCGGACGGACGGCCGGCACCGGCCCGGGAGCGCGGATGACACCGGAGACCCCCGGCCGGCATCGACCCGCGCATCCGCCAGCGCCGCATCGAGATCGCCCTGCGGCGCGGCCGCCGCCGCCTGGCCTGGCTGGTCGGCGCCCTGGGCACGGTGGCCGTGGTGGTCATCGCCCTCGGCGTCCTCCACACCCCGTGGATGAGCGCCCAGGTGGTCACGGTCACCGGCCGCCATCCCAACACCCCGACGGCGGCCATCGAGGCGGCCGCCGGACTCGACGGGCACCCTCCCCTCATCGACGTGAACCCGGGCGCGGTGGCCGCCAAGGTCGAGCAGCTGCCCTACATCGCCGCAGCCAGGTCGTGCACCGGCACTGGCCGGACGGCGTCCAGATCGCCGTCACCGAGCGGGCGCCGGCCACAGAGATGGCCGGCCCGAAGACGGGATGGTCGATCCTCGACGCCGACGGACGGACCCTCGGCGTGGTGCCCACCCGGACCCCTGGCCTCGTCGTCCTCATCGTCGTCGGCGCGGCCGGTGACGTCCCGCCCGCGCCGGTGGGCCATGCGCTCGGGTCGCGTCGCCGCCGCCGCCCTCACCGTGTGCCGGACCCTGCCGCCGGCCTTCGCCGCCCAGGTCGTCTCGGTGACCGAGGCGCCCAACGCAACGGTGAGCTTGGCCCTGAACTCGGGGCTCACCGTGCTCCTCGGCACCACCAACGACCTCCACGCCAAGTACGAGGACGTGGCCGCCATCATCGCCCACGCATCGCTGCAGGGGGCCACGACCATCGACGTGACCGTCCCGCAATCGCCCACCGTGGCCGGCTGAACGTTCACTGCAGCACCCTTCCGACGGCCCTGTCGCGGCCGTCGACTGTGCTTGACCAGGTAGTCCGCCCCCCGTATGGTGTTGCCCACCTCGCCGGTTGGAACGGATTCAACCTATGGTCGAGGGTAAGGGATCCATGACCGTTCCGGCGCAGAGCAACTACTTCGCCGTCATCAAGGTGGTCGGAGTGGGTGGCGGCGGGGTCAACGCCGTGAACCGCATGATCGAAGCGGGGCTCCGGGGCGTCGAGTTCATCGCCATCAACACGGATGCCCAGGCGCTGCTCATGAGCGACGCCGACCTCAAGCTCGACATCGGGCGCCAGCTCACCCGCGGCCTCGGGGCGGGGAGCGACCCCGAGGTGGGCAAGCTGGCCGCCGAGGAGCACCGGGCCGAGATCGAAGAGGCGCTGAAGGGCGCCGACATGGTCTTCATCACCGCCGGCAAGGGCGGGGGGACGGGCACCGGTGCCGCACCCGTGGTGGCCGAGATCGCCAAGAACCTCGGCGCCCTCACCATCGGGGTGGTGACCCGGCCGTTCACCTTCGAGGGCCGCCGCCGCTCGGTCCAGGCCGACCAGGGCATCCAGGTCCTGCGCGAGAAGGTCGACACCCTCATCATCATCCCCAACGACCGGTTGCTCACCGTCTCCACCGAGAAGACGGCGATGATCGACGCCTTCAAGATGGCCGACGAGGTCCTCATGCAGGGGGTGCAGGGCATCACCAGCCTGATCACCGTCCCCGGCCTCATCAACACCGACTTCGCCGACGTGAAGATGATCATGTCCAACGCCGGCACCGCCATCATGGGGATCGGCTCGGCCACCGGCGAGGGGCGGTCGGTCAACGCGGCACGGGCGGCCATCACCAGCCCGCTGCTCGAGGCGTCCATCGAAGGCGCCCGCGGCATCCTGCTCAACATCGCCGGCGGGCGCGACCTCGGGCTCTTCGAGGTCAACGAAGCGGCCGAGATCATCCACGGCGTGGCCCACCCCGACGCCAACATCATCTTCGGCAGCGTGATCGACGAGTCGATGGACGAGGAGGTGCGGGTCACGGTCATCGCCGCCGGGTTCGAGCGGTGGGAGGCCCAAGGGCGCGGTCACCTCGCCGACGCCGCCGGCCGTGGCGAGGAGACCCGCAGCCGGGTGCTCGGGTCGGACTCGGCCCACGAGGACATCTTCGCCACGCCGGTCGACGACGACCTCGATCTCGGCGACGACGACTTCGACGTGCCCTCGTTCCTTCGCTGAACGCGACCGGCACTCCCGCCACCCGGCGCGGAGCACCGTCGTCCCCCTCATCGGCGGCGTGCGCGCCGCCTGGAGCGGGGCCTCCGCGGCGACCTCCGGCCGACCGCTCCGGGCGGAGCCGAGGCCCTCGTCCGCGTGGCGGCGACGGTCACCGGGCCGGCGAGCGGCCTCGAGGGTGTGCACTGGCTCGAGCAGGTGCACGGGTGCGACGTGGTCACCGTTGGTCGACACTGACGCGGGCCGCGGGGCGACCGGCCACGCCGGTGCGCTCGCCGGTCGGCGCGGTGGCCGAGGGGAGGGGCGATGCCCTGGTGTCGACGTCGACCCTCGGCGGCTTTGGCCGTGCTCGTCGCCGACTGCGCCGCCGTGGCCCTGGCCTCTCCGGAGGGTGCCTTCGCCGCCGTCCACGCCGGTTGGCGCGGCGTCCGTGACGGCGTGATCGAGGCGGCGGCCGACGCCATGCGGTCCCTGGGCGCCTCGCGGCTGGTGGAGCGCCGTCGGGCCCTGCATCCATCCCTGCTGCTACGAGTTCTCCGGCAGGCGACCTCGAGGCGATGGTCGACGTCTTCGGGTCGGTCGTTCGGGGCCGGACGGCCGAGGGTCGTCCCGCACTCGACCTGCCCGCCGCCGTGCGCGCCGCCCTCGACCGGGCCGGGGTCGAAGAGGTGGGCGGTGTCGACCGTTGCACGGGATGCGGCGGTGGCCTCTTCTCGCACCGGGCGCGGGGCGAGAACGAGCCGCCAGGCGTTGCTGGTCTGGCGGGCGGCGGGACCGGGGGCCGGTGAGCGAGGGAGCCGCTGGCCGCCGCACGTGTCCGAGCGCCTGGCCGCCATCCGTGAGCGCATCGCCCGGGTCGCCCCCGACCCCTCGGCGGTGACCGTGGTCGCCGTCACCAAGGGCTTCGGCGCCGAGGCGGTGTCGGCCGCCCTGGCCGCCGGGCTCAGCGACGTCGGGGAGAACTACGCCGCCGAGTTGCTGGCCAAGGCCGGCCGCCCTGGCCCCGGGCACCCATCCCGTCTGGCACTTCCTGGGCGCCGTCCAACGGAACAAGGTGGCCCGCCTGGCGCCGGTGGTCAGCTGCTGGCAATCGGTCTGCCGGCTCGAGGAGGGGATCGGCCATCGCCCGCCACCGCCCCGATGCCACCGTGCTGGTCCAGGTGACGCTGGCCGCGCTCCCCGGGCGGCGCGGCGTGCCCCGAGACGATGTGGCCGCGCTCGTCCAGGCGCTGCGCGGCGAGGATGTCGAGGTGCAGGGGTTGATGGCCGTCGGCCCCCCCGGGCCGCCGGAGGCGTCCCGGCCGGGATTCCGCTCGGTGTCGCGGCTGGCCGGGGACCTCGGGCTGCCCGTCGTCTCGATGGGGATGACCGACGACCTCGAGGTGGCCGTGGCCGAGGGATCGACCATGGTGCGGGTCGGTCGGGCCCTCTTCGGTGACCGCCCGACGCCCGCCGCGCGCCACGGCCCGGACGGCTGACGACCGGCCTCGGCCTTCCCCCGGTCCCGGGAGCCACGCACTACGCTGTGGGCGGGAGGAACCATGCCAGCTTCGTTCATGAAGAAGACGATGGCCTACCTGGGCCTCGTCGACGACGACTACGACGACTACGACGACTACGAGTCGCGCTCTGCTGCGGCGGTCGGGCGGGTCGGCCCGCGGATGGCCACCACCGAGGAGATCGAGGAACCGACGGTGGTCGCTCCCAGCCCTCGCATCCGCACCATCACGCCCTCGGAGGCCAACGGCAGCGGCATCGGCCGGCCGTGGCACGGCGTCGGTGCGACCGTTGGCGCCGGACGTCAACGGTGCCCGGGTCCACATCGTGGCCCCGGCCCGGTTCGCCGACGCACAGGAGATCGCCAACCGGCTCATGAACAACCAGCCGGTGATCGTCAACATGCAGAGCGCCGACCGCGACCTGCAACGGCGGATGATCGACTTCTGCAGTGGGGCGACCTACGCGTTGTCGGGTGGGATGGAGCGGGTGGCCGACGAGGTCTTCCTCCTCACCCCGTCTAACGTGAAGGTATCCGACGAAGAGAGACAGCGGCTCGCCGACCGCGGGCTGGTCAATCCCTGAGCCATGGACGCGGACGCCCTGCGCGCGTCCGGAAGCGGGGACTGAGCCTTGATCATCGACCTCATCCGCATCGTGCTCGAGCTGTTCGTGCTCGTGCTGTTCGCCTACTCCATCCTCAGCTGGGTGGTGACCCAGGTCTCGTATGACTCACCGGTGCGCAAGATGCAGCGGGTGCTCGCGCGCCATCTGCGACCCGGTCCTCAGGCCCGTCCGGCGGATCGTCCCCCCGCTCCGGTTGGGCGGGGACGGGCATCGACCTCTCGGTGATCATCGTCTTCTTGGTCATCCAGGTCATCATCATCCCGCTGCTCTGACCGAGCGCCGGACGTCCTCGACGGACCTGTCGGCCGTCCGGCACGGCCCGCTCGTCGGCGTGTCGCCGGGCTCCGGCCGGCGTCGCCATCGCCACGCCCTATCAGCTGCCGCCCGTCGCGCACGTGGCTAGGCTGTGGCGCCATGGACGCCTCGCAATCTGCACTCGACTCGCTGCGGACGGTCGAATTCCGGGAGACCCTCAAGGGCTACCACCGGGACGACGTCGACGAGTACCTCGAGAAGGCGGCCGTCGAGGCCGAGGGCCTCCAGGAGCAATTGCGCCAAGGCGGCGAGCGGCTCCGGCAAGCCGCCGAGCGCATCTCGCAGCTCGAGGAGATGCTCGAGAACCAGCTTCCCCCGCCGCCTCCCGAGCCGCCGGTGGCCGACGACACCCTCCAGCGGACGCTGCTCCTGGCCCAGAAGTTCGTGGACCAGACCAAGGCCGACTCCGAGGCCGAAGCCTCCCGGCTCATCGCCGAGGCCGAGGCCAAGGCCCGGATCATGACCGAGGAGGCCCGGTCCAAGGCGGACCAGATCCTGACCCAGTCCGAGCAGCAGCTGCGCGAGGAGATCTCCAGGCTCGAGGACATGCGGACCAAGCTCACCAACGAGGTCGAGCTCATGTCCCGCCACCTCGAGAGCGAGCGGGCCAGGCTGCGCCAGGCGCTGACCGACATCCTCAAGTGGGTCGATGCCAACGTGCATCCGGAGGCGTCGAACCGAGAGCGACCGCCGGCCGGCCGAGAAGCGGCCGGCACGCCGCCCCCGCCGCCACCCACTCCGCCGACCCCCGACGGGCCGGTCGGCACCCCGAGCGGACCAGCCGGTCGGCGGCCGGCCGCCGCCGCCACAGGCCGAGCGAGGCCAAGGGCGACGACAACGAGTCGGAGGACACGCCCGGCCAGCCGCGCCCGGCCGGGGCGGTCCGCTCCCCGGGCAACAGCGCCGTCCTGCCCATCTAGCGGCCCGGACGGGCGCCTCGGCGTACCCGGCGCGCGGCGGCCGCCCGATCCCGATCGGTCACCGCACGCCCATCCGCGCGCCGGTGAAGCTCGTGTTCGGTGCCGCGGCCGGTACCGGTATGGTCGCACGGACATTCGGCGGGATTGCCGCCGGGGGTCGGGCACGGTAGGGTCGCCCGCCCACTGAAGCCCTGAGTCATCCTGGGACGACGCTCGGTTCGGCGGACACTCCGTGACGGCAGCGTCCTCGAGGAGGTCGATGTGACGGCAGTGAAGAAGGTGGTGGCCAAGGCCGCCACCAAGGCTCCGCGAGCGGCCAAGAAGACGGCGGCCAAGTCGACGGCGAAGTCGGCGCCGGCCAAGAAGCGCGCCGGCCAAGAAGACGACGCCGCGGCCAAGAAGTCGTCCCGGCCAAGAAGACGACACGCCGGCGGTGGCAAGAAGGCCGCCGCCACCAAGGCCCCAGACCGGGCGAGCCACGGCCAAGTCGACGGCAAGAGACCGGCTGCCGGCCACGAAGGCGACGCGTGCGGCCAAGAAGGCGGCCCCGCGGCCAAGAAGTCGCCGCCGGCCAAGAAGGCCGCCGCCACCAAGGCATCCACCGGGGTCGGGGTCAAGTCGACGCCTGGCCAAGAAGGCACCCGCCGCCAAGAAGTCGGCTCCCGCCCGTGGTGCGGGCGGCTCGTCCGACGGGAAGCCGGCGAAGGCCCGGGTCGGCCCCTACGCCAACGACGAGAAGTTCCTCGGCGAGCAGCGCGAACTGCTCCTCGGCGAGCGATCGGTCTACGAGGGCCAGGCCAGCTCGCTTCGGGCCGAGGCCGACTCGCTGGCCCTCGAGCGCGAGCCCGGCGACGTGCAGTTCGACGAGGAGTCGGGCGAAGGGGGCACGGTCACCGTCGACCGGGAGCGCAACCTGGCCCTGTCGGCCCAGGCCACCCTGGCCGTCGAGGAGATCGACGACGCGCTGCGCAAGATCGAGCGCAAGACCTACGGCGCCTGCGAGCGGTGCCACCAGGCGATCCCGAAGGCGCGGCTGCGGGCACTGCCCTTCGCCCGGCTGTGCGTGGCCTGCAAGAGCGGCGGCCTGTCACGGCGCTGAGGCCAGCCGGCTCCTCCCGCCTCGCCGGGGGCACCGGGCTCGGGGTCGGAAGCCCGGCGGCCCGGGCAACGTCGCCGTGGGGGCCGGGGTGGCGGCCGCCGTCCTCGCCGCCGACCAGCTCACCAAGTGGTGGGCGACCGACCGGCTGTCGCGTGGGGTCGATCCACGTGCTGGGCCCGCTCGACCTCCAGCTCTCGTTCAACACCGGGGCGTCGTTCAGCCTGTTCACCGGGGCCACCGTCTGGCTGGCCATCGTCGCCTGCGGTCCTCGTCGGCGTGCTCTGTGTCCTGGTGTGGCGGGCCCCGACCCGGGGACGGGCGGCCGCCCTCGGCCTCGTGCTCGGCGGCGCCCTCGGCAACCTTGCCGACCGAGCTTTCCGCGGCCATCACGGGGCCGTGGTCGACTTCATCGCCCTGCATGTGTGGCCCACCTTCAACGTCGCCGACTCGTGCATCGTGATCGGCGGTCTGCTGATCGTGGTCTCGCTGTGGCGATCGGCCCGCACCTGATGGACGGCGCTCGACCTCGTCGTGCCGGCGAGCCTCGACGGCGTGCGGGTGGACCGGGCGGTGTGCCTCCTGAGCGAACGGTCGCGGGCCGCGGCCGCGGCTCTGATCGAAGGTGGCGGCGTCCGCCTCGACGACCACCCGGTCCGGCGGGGGAGCACCGTGCTGCGGGCCGGCCAGCGACTGGTCGTCGACGACAGCGCCGCCGAGGGCTCGGGCTCGCCGGCCCTCGTCCCCGATCGCTCGGTCGCCTACGAGGTCGTCTTCGCCGACGACGACGTCATCGTGGTCGACAAGCCGGCCGGCCTCGTCGTCCATCCCGGGGCGGGACACCGTACGGGCACGCTCGTGCACGGGCTGCTTGGCCCGGTTCCCCGACCTGGCCGTGCCTGGCTTCGGGTCGGGGGGCCGACGCCGAGCGGCCGGGCATCGTGCACCGCCTCGACCGGGGCACGTCGGGACTCTTGGTCGTGGCCCGAACGGAGCCGGCCCGCGTCGCCCTCGTCGCCCAGCTCGCCGACCACCGGGTCGAGCGCACCTATCGGGCACTGGTGCACGGAGAGATGGAGTCGGACGACGGGCGTCGTCGACGCGCCCATCGGGCGATCGGCGCGGGTGCCGACCCGGATGGCGGTGCAGCGGCACGGGCCGCCCGGCCCGCACCCGGTACCGCGTCGACCGGCGCTTCGCCCCACCCGAGTGCGGCAACGCTTCCTCACCGTCTCTTTGGAGACGGGCCGGACCCACCAGATCCGGGTCCACCTGGCCGCCATCGGCCATCCGGTGGTCGCCGACGACGCCTACGGCCGGGGCCGACGCTGGCCGGAGACGACCCTCGAGCGCCCGTTCCTGCACGCTTCGGCCCTGCGCTTCGACCACCCGGCCACCGGAGAGGCCGTCTCCTTCGCGTCGCCGCTGCCCCCCGACCTCGAGGCCGAGCTGGCCCGCATTGCCGGCTGAGCCTTGGCCGAAAGTCGCCCGGTCTGACCGGTGACGGTGCCCGGGGAGCTGGCTGCAGGCGAGCGATTGCAGGGAGCTGGTTGCCGGAGATCGGTCAGGCAGCCTGGTGGGCGGCTTCGAGCATGTCGCTTCCGGCCAGCACCTCGAGCGCCTCGGCCTCGGCCTGGCGCACCTTGCGCACGCCGATGCCCAACCGTTCCGCCGTGGTCTGCAGCGAGGCCGGGTCGTCACCGCCGAAGCCGAAGCGGTGGTAGATGACATCGCGCTGCAGGTCGGTGAGCCGGTCGACGGCCTGACGGACGAGGTCGAGGGTGAGGCCGGTCGCCACATCCTCCTCGAACTCGTTGAGGTCGGTCGAGACGAGATCGCCGAGGGTGGCCGTCGAATCGGTGGTCGCCGGCTGGTCGAGGCTGGCCACCACCCGGGCCACCCGGGCCAGGTCGTCGCGCATGGCGGCGTTGGTGGCGGTGGCATCGTCCAGCTCGTCGTCGGTCGGCGCCCGCTGCAGTTGGTGGGTCAGCTCCCACGTGGCCGCGTCGACCTGCTGGTTGCGCTCGGCTACCTCCATGGGGAGGCGGATGGTGCGGCCGTGCTGCTGGACGGCCCGCTGCAGGGCCTGGCGGATCCACCACGTGGCATAGGTCGAGAACCGGAAGCCGCGCTCCCAGTCGAACTTGTCGACCGCTCGCATGAGGCCGAAGGTTCCCTCCTGGATGAGGTCGGGCAGGTCGACCCCCCGGTCCTGGTAGCGCCGGGCCCAGTGCACGACGAGTCGAAGGTTGGAGGCCACCATCTCCCGGCGTGCCTCCTCGTCACCCGCCGCCACCCGCTTGGCCAGAGCCGTCTGGGCGTCGTGGTCGGGAAGGGGGTGGAAGTCGAGGTCACGGAGGAAGAGGCCCAGGCTGTCGGCGTCCGAGCTCCGCTTGGGGGATCCGACAGCCCGCGTGGCACCGCCGGCCGCCCGTCGTCCGGCCGGCCCAGGACGGACCTCGGGATCGGTCGCCCGCTCCCGCTGTGTCCGTCCATTCTTCCTGGTCACCGTGGTCCTTCCCATCGCCCTCCTCACGCCCTCCGCTGACGACCAATACAACGTCGTAGGGGCGTCGCACATTCCGACACAGGTGTCATTTGGCGGCCTCTGTTGCACCCTCGTTCTTCGGAGTGCTCGGCTGTCCCGATGACCTCTACCCAGCAGCGGTGCTTTTTGATCCGCCACGGCGAGACGGAATGGAGCCGGGACCGGCGCCATACGGGCCGCACGGACCTGCCCCTGCTGCCGGAGGCCGAGCACCAGCTGGAGGCAGTGCGGAGGCTACTCGACGGGAGCCGGCTGGAGGCGGTGTTCACCAGTCCTCTCACCCGCGCCCGTCAGACCAGCCGTTATCTGGACCTCGGGGTGACGGAAATTGTCGACGTCGACCTGGTCGAGTGGGACTACGGCGAATACGAGGGCCTGACCACAGAGGAGATCCGGCGCGAGCGACCGGGATGGGACCTCTTCGAAGACGGGGCCCCCGGCGGTGAGACGCTCGCCGAAGTCTGCCTGCCGGGTCGACCGGGTCATCGCCCGGGTTCGGGCCGTCCCCGGCGACGTGGCTTGCATCGCCCATGCCCACCTGCTGCGGGTGTTGGCCGCCCGGTGGCTGGGCCTCGACGCCGGTGGCGGCCGCTACTTCGTGCTCGGCGCCGCCTCGGTGAGCGAGCTCGGCTGGGAGCGCGAGCAGCCCGGTCATCGTCGCCTGGAACCAGCGGTGACGAGGTGGCCGAGGCGTCGGTCTCCATGGTGCTCGATCAGTGGTGCTCGAGTCAGTGGTGCTCGAGTCGGTGGTGCTCGAGCCGCGCCGACGGCTGGCGGTCAACCGGCCGGGTCGGCACCAGCGTCTCGGCGCCCGACCCGCGCCGGGGACCTGTCCAGCGCGCCGGGGGGGCGTTGAGTGACCATGCCAGGGCATAGGCCACCGACTCGTAGTTGACCCGCCAGCCGCGGAAGTGGGGCCAGGCCTCCTCGGTCGGCCGGGTCATGGAGAAGCCGATGGCGGCCAGGCGGTCGCAGGCCGAGTCGAACTCCTCGCGGGGCAGGGTGATGGGCTCGTCGGGGCTCGGGTCGGGATCGAAGGGGATGGCCCGGACCCGGGCGATGTCCCGCAGGCACGTGAACCCCATGCGGACGCACATGCGCGCCTCGATGGGCGCCCCTTCGGGGTCGAGGGCCAGATAGAGGGCGGCGGCGTCCATGATCGCCACCAGGCTCACGATCCAGGAGTTCCTGGACCGCGGCGAGCGGAGATAGAGGAGCGAGGGATAGCTCGTGTGGCTCTCGGCCACGTCGGCAGCCCAGCGCTCCCAGTCCTCGAAGAGGACGGGCAGGTTGCTCACGCTGGCGATGAGCTGGTGGCGGATGAGCAGCTCGGGCCCCCAGGCCGGTGATCCGGCCCGGCTCTCGAGCAGGGTGACGAGGGTCTCGCGCCGGTTGTAAGCGGCATAGAGGGTGGGCAGGTAGGCGATCTGCAGGGCCACCAGGACGAGCCCGGTGCCGGCGGCGAGGAAGTCGACGATGTGTGAGCTGGTGTGGTTGCT